>CAWIQP010000013.1:0-6422 GCA_963838285.1 uncultured Chloroflexia bacterium | reverse complement strand
CGTAGCAGCCGCCCGTGCCCGTGCCGCCGCGGTAGTGCATCGTGTAGTACCAGGCGTACTGCTTGGCGGCCACGGCGCCCGCCCTGAGCGACTCGATGGGCCATGCCGGCGGCCACTCGGCGGGCATGACGACCTTGACGTAGGTCTCGAAGTCGACCGTCTGGACGACTCCGGTGGCAGACCGCAGGACCCGGATCGTGGGCGGCGGCGTTGTGGTGCTGGACCAGCCGGTGCACACGGCGGCCTGGGCGGGAGGCGGGCCGGCGACGGCCGGCAGCCAGAGGAAGGCCGCCAGCAGGGCCGCGATCCCCAGCTCCCCGATGAACCGGCGCGCGAGCCGGAGGCGCGCCGAGGCACGACCCGCGGGCCCGGCCTGGGCGAGCCGATCCAAGCTGCTGCCTCGAAGACCGGGCCGCTCCCGTGAGCGCACTCTACGGAGCGAAGTAGCCGGTGACATCGAATATCAGCTGGGTGGTCTTCCCGGACGTCGGGGCCACGTACGTGGCCGACAGCGTGCCACCGGGGCCGATGGCCACCGTGACTCCGTTGGCCCGATCGTCGGAGACCGGGAAGTTGAGAGTCGAGCTGGTTGGGTTGTTCGTCGCTATCGGGCCCAGGTACACGTAGCCGAGCGAAGTCTGGGCGGTCACGGTCAGGTTGCCGGTGACGGCCGTGGCGCCGGAAGGCACCCCGCCGGCTCCGGTAACGCCAAACGTCCTGGCGCTGTGAGAGGCGAAAGGACCGGCCAGCTCCGTGCCTGAGCGCGTATCCAGAACCCGAGACGGCGTGAGGGGCACGAACCTCGCGCCGGACGAATTGGGCGTGAAGTAGCCGGTCACGTCGAAGATCACGTGCGCGATCTTCCCGGGCGAGGGAGCCACATATGTAATCGAAAGCGTGCCTGCCGTTCCCAGAGCCACGGTCACGTTGTTGGCTCGATCGTCGCCGAGCGGGAAGTTCAGAGTCGAACTGGTAGGGTTGTCCATCGCCGTGGGGCCCACGTACAGATAGCCCAGCGAGGTCTGGCTCGTTACCGTCAGATTGCCGGTGACTGCGGTGGCGTTGGCGGGCACGCCGCCACGGCCGGTCACCTGGAACGTCCTGGCGCTATGGCAGATGAACGGACCGGACAGGCCGTTGCCGCTGCGGGTGTCGAGGATGCGCGACGGCGTGAGCGGCACGAAGGTGGATCCGCTCATGTCCGGCGTGAAGTAGCCGGTCACGTCGAAGATGACGCTGGCCGTCTTCCCCGATGTCGGGGCAACATAGGTTATGGAGAGCGTGCCTCCGGGACCGAGGGCAACCGTCGCTCCGTTCGCCCTGTCGTCGCCGACCGGGAAGTTGAGCGTCGAGCTCGTGGGGCTGTTCGCGGGCATCGGGCCGACGTACAGGTACCCGGACGAGGTCTGACCCGTCACGGTCAGGTTGCCCGTCACCGCCGTGGCACCGGCAGGCACACCGCCGACCCCCGCGACCTGGAACGTCCGGGCGCTGCCCGAGACGAATGCGCCCGACAGCCCCGTCCCGATTCTGGTGTCCAGGATCCGCGCCGGCGGGAGCGCCGTGTATGTCGACGGTGTCTCGTTCGCTTCCAGCTGGGCCGCGATCGTGTTGGTCAGGTCGCCGTCCCCGTTGTTGTTGTCGTAGCCGAGGGCCCAGATCCCCACGCCGCGAAGGTTCCAGTTGTCGATCGCCGCGATCCTGGCGGTGAGGGCCTGCGAGTCGTCGAAGTAGAGCTCGCGCCAGGTGTTCTGGGTGCCGCCGTAGTTGCCGTAGTAGGCGGTCCAGGCCGTCTGCTCGCCCGTGTCGTAGAACTTCCCGAGCACGCACGGGTTCGGCCAGCCGGTCTGGCAGGAGGTTGTGGCCGGGTTCTCGGCGGCAAGTCCGGCCGCCGTGGCGTAGTTGACCTCGACCGGCTGACCGTACGTGGTCAGGTCGCCCGGCGGCGCGTCCAGGGCGGTGCTGGTTCCGGTGGACCAGGCCTCACCGTACCAGGGCAGGCCCAGGATGACCTTCGAGGGGGCAACCTGTGAGAGGTACGTGTTGACGACCGAGGTCAGGCTGTACCGGATCGTCGTGGTAGTCAGCGGATCGATCGACCCGGTGTACGCGGGAGTTCCGCCGCGCAGGTTGTAGCCCATGATGAAGACCGCGTCGGCTGCGCCGGGGGCAAGGAGATCGGGCAGGTCGTAGGTGCCCGGGGCTCCGGTGCCGCAGAAGGTCAGCTCGTAACCCGGATGCAACGCGTCCAGCTGAGCCCGGAGCGTCCTAACGAAGGAGACGTAGTTGGCCGACTGCCCGGGCGCGATAGGCTCGAAGTCGAGGTCCACGCCGTCGGCCCCTCTGCCGTTCACCTCGGCGGCGATCTGCTGGGCCGCGTTCAGGCTGGCGCTTGGGCTCGACAGGAGCGCCGTCTGCGAGGACGCGCCGGAGCTGCTCCAGGCGAAGCTCTCGACAGTAAGCACGACCCGGGTGCCGTGAGCGTGGGCGTTGTTGATGACCGACGTCATGGTCGAGCCTCGCCAGCCGTTCCAGCCGTTGCCGGCCTCGTCGAGCGAGCCGTCGGTGTTCAGGTCGATGCCGAAGTAGGCGACCGTCGAAAGCGTGTTGTAGTCGAGCGTGCTGCCCAGCTCCCAGTACGGCAGGAACCCCAGAACCTCGCGACGCAGGACCGTGATCGCGGTGTCTGGGCTGGCGGCGCCCGAACCGGCGGTCTGCGGGCTGGCCGCGGCTCCCCTTCCGGCCGGCAGCGCGACCGGCGCGGCCCCGTCCACCACGGAGGCGTCCCCGGGGCGCGGCCGGTAGGGGACGGTCACGACGCCGCCCGGCGTGAACGTGTACCTGTGCGCAGCGTGAGCGACGGCTTCCTGGTACTGAATCGAAGGCCCAGGCGTGTCTGCGGCGCTGGGAGCCTGGGCCAGGACGGGCGAAGCCGCCGAGAGGCTGGTGCTGAGGGCGAGCGCCGCGGCGAGTCCCATCGCAAGCAGCGCGCTGGCGGAGTTGTTGCGGCGGCGCCAGGGGTGTAGCGAGGGGGGCAGCGCAACCGACAGGCGGTCGAACATGACGGTCCTCATGCGATCGCGCGATCGCCTGCGCTAGACGGCAGACGACGACGATCCGTGCGATTCGCTCCTGAGACGGAGCGAACGGCTCTTTGGACGAGGCGACTGACTGGTCAGTTTGCTGTTTCGACGATAAAGGCGAACCTGCTGGGATTGAGCCCTTTCGCCAATCCTAGCATCGCTGTGAAGCGCACACCGAGCGGCGCGGCCCTCGCCGGGCGTCCGGACACCGCCGCGGCGCCCCTGAATTGGCGGTTCTAGCGGCCTGTCCCCGCCAGCACGGCCGGCACTGTGCGGGCCATGATCTTGATGTCGAGCCAGAGAGACCAGCTGTCGATGTACTCGAGATCCTGCTCGACCCACTGATCGAACTCCGGGCTGTGCCGGGCGCCGACCTGCCAGAGCCCGGTCATGCCGGGTTTCATGGATAGCCGGCGGCGGTGCCAGGTGTCGTAGTTGGCGACCTCGCTCGGCAGCGGCGGGCGCGGTCCCACCAGGCTCATCTGACCAGTCAGCACGTTCCAAAGTTGGGGTAGCTCGTCGAGGGACGATCGGCGCAGGAAGCGGCCCACTCGCGTGATCCGGGGGTCGTTGGCCAGCTTGAAGGCGTGGCCTTTGATCTCGTTGTGGTCCAGCAGTTCCGGCAGGAGCTCTTCCGCGTCGTTGCACATGCTGCGGAACTTGAGCACCTTGATCGGTCGCCCGTGGAGGCCGACTCGCTCCTGGCGGAAGAGGATGGGACCCGGCGAGTCGACGCGGATCGCGATCGCCAGGACGGCCGCGACCGGAGAGAGGACGACCATGAGGAACGCCGCACCGGCGATGTCGACGACTCGCTTCAGCAGCAGACTGACGGCACGGTCGGGGCCGTTGGCGAGCGAATACACGCCCACGCCGTCGATGCTCTCGAGGCTACCCATGGTGAGCATGCGCTCGACCGGTGCGACCGGGATTCTTACGACCTTGCCCTCTCGCTCGCACACGTAGGCCGCCTGCTCGATCAGCTCCTCCATCGAGAAGGGCAGGCAGATGGCGACCTCGTCGACGATCTGGCTGTGCAGGATCTGCTCGAGGTCGTCCAGCATTCCGAGCACCGGCCGGCCCAGGACCACTCCGCCATCCGCCGCGTCGGCCTTCAGGTGGCCGATGACGACGAGGCCGAGTTCGGCGTGGCTCTGGACGAGGTCGGCGAAGGCCTTGGCTCGCGAGTTGGCGCCGAGGATCAACATGTAGCGGACGTTTCGGCCGTGATCGCGCGCTAGCACGAAGACCTGCCGCATGACGATCCGGGTGGCGATCGCGGCCGCGGCGAGAGAGGGGAAGACGACGACGAGGAGGAGACGGCTCACGTCGGGAAGCTTGAACAGGTACAGCAGGCCCAGCGTCAGGGCCAGCTGAATGAGCGTGGCCCGCAGGACCGCGGCGATGTCGCCCCGACGAGTCCACCTGACACGGCTGCGGTACAGGCCGTGCATCCACAGCACGCCGATCCACATGGCCAGGAAGACGGCCACGGCCAGGTTGGGGTCCGGCAGGGATGTCGTGATGTCGTGCGGCCACCAGCTGGTGGCGCTACCGGTGTCGGTATCGCCGAAGCGGATACTGGTGGCGGCGACCACGACGATGAACGCCACAGTCAGGTCCGCAACCGCGAGAGTCCAGCGCAGCACCGCGGCGTAGCGGCGGATCATGCGTTCAAGCCCCTTCCTCCCTGGGCACATCGATTCCACCCGGCCCAGAACGGCCAGTATCCATCGAGTCGCCTATCAGCGCAACCGCGTTGCAATGCGGCGATGTGCTAGAGTCCCGTCGATTTGGACGAGAGTTCGCCGAACGCGAGGGGTCGCGGGCGCTGGCCTTCCGGGGCCGCCGTGCGTTCCTTCTTGCGATCCGGCCTGAAACCGCTGTACATCGGCAAGCGTCGCCTGGAGGCGATCTTCGCCGTGCCCGACGAGCCGCCCCCGAGCGGCATAGGGCGATCGCCATCTCTGGCCGCCCTGCTGTCCTTCGTGTGGCCCGGCCTCGGACAGCTCTACACGCGCAAGCGTCGCCTGGCGGCGGTCTTCGCCGTACCCGCGCTCCTGGTCACCCTGCTCCTGGCCTATGAGCTCCGCCGGGGTCCCGTGGTCTTCGCGGCGCGGCTGTTCGCCGAACGGAACGTCGGTCTGATCGCCGTCGCGCTCCTGGTCCTGTTCGGGGTCTGGCGACTCGGCGCCGTCGTGCACGCCTTCCTGAGCGGCGAGAGGAAACGGTCACGCCGCCGCCTCGACGGTGTGGTCGTGTCCGTGCTCGCCGTGGTGATCGTGGTGAGCCACGCGGGAGCCGGCGTGTACCTGCTGGATTACTCCAACGCCGGCAACGAGGTGTTCAACTCCGGCGATAGTTCACTCATCGACAATTCGACGCCGGCGCCCAGCCTGGCTCCCGGGCAGACGCCCAACCCGACGCCCACCGAGGTCCCCGCCACGCAGCCGCCGCCCGGCAGCAGGGTCACGATCCTGTTCACCGGCGTTGACTCCGGGCCGGCAGTGGGCCGGGACGAGCATCTCTACGACTCGATCATGGTCGTCAGCTACGACCCGAAGACCAACTCCGTCCAGATGGTCAGCGTCCCGCGGGACATCTCCAACTTCCCGCTGTACTACGGCGGCGTGGCCCCGTCGTGGATGCGGCTCAACGCCTATCCGACGGACATCGGCGACGGCTTCAAGTCGCCCGACAGCCCCTACACGAGCCTGGTCAACGAGGTCCAGTACCTCGTTGGGGTCCACATCGACTACCACGCGGTCATGGATCTGGGCGGGTTCGTGAAGATGATCGACATCGTCGGCGGGATCGATGTCGTCAACCCCACCACGATCTGCGATTGCGCCTCGGGGAACTGGCCGGGCTACGACTGGATGGACGGCTCGCCGTACGGCTTCTACCTGCCCGCCGGCCCGCAGCACCTGGACGGCAGGCACGCCCTGGCATACGTGCGTTCCCGACACAGCGCCGGCGACAACGACTTCAACAGGCAAACCCGGCAGCAGCAGGTCCTGCTCGCCCTGCTGCACAAGATGGCCGATCCGGACCAGATACTGAACATCCCAACCTTGATCGACACCGTCGGGTCGAGCGTCTCCACCAACTTCCCGGCCAACGAGGTGGCCGACTATGTGGCCATCGGCGAGAGTGTCCCGAGCGACAACTTCAAGCAGGTCGTGCTGGACGGGCCGTACTTCTGGGGCTACCTGTCCTCCGGAGCGTCGTGCCTCTACTACGGCAAGGTGGCCGATCTCTCGAGGCAGCTGTTCGGGCAGGACAGCCTGTGGAACGGCAAGGCGGATCCGGCCGACACCTGCGGGTCCTAGCGGCGGG
>CAWIQP010000012.1:0-158922 GCA_963838285.1 uncultured Chloroflexia bacterium | reverse complement strand
CGACCTCGAGCGCGAGTTCGTCGGCATACAGCAAGAGCACTTCGTTCAACGTCGCCTACAGCGCGGGCGACCCCGGCCTCGCCGCATCCGGCCTGGCCAAGGTCGAGCTGTACGCGAAGGGTCCGCACGAGTCGGCCTTCGCCAAGGTCGCCACCGACAACGCTCCGGGAGCAACCGGCAGCTTCGGCTACACCGCTCTCCAGGGCGACGGCACCTACTCCTTCTACACGGTCGCAACCGACGCGGCCGGCAACATCGAGTCCGCCCCGGTCGCCGCCGACACGAGCACCCTCGTCGACACGACCGCTCCGGTTACCACCGACAACAGCGCCAGCATCGGCTCCGGCTGGTTCAACACGACGCAGACCGTGACCCTGACGCCGACCGACACGGGCGGCTCAGGTGTCGCCGCCACCTACTACACGACCGACGGCTCGACGCCCACGACGAGCTCGTCCTCGGGCACCTCGGTCGTCCTCTCGACCAACGGCGTCTACACGATCAAGTACTTCTCCGTCGACAAGGCCGGCAACGCCGAGTCGGTCAAGACCGCCAGCACGGCGATCCACATCGACACGACGGCCCCGACGGTCACGATTACCGTCCCGGCCGGCAACACCACCCAGGCGAGCACCTCGGTGAGCGTGACCTGGACGGAGTCCGACAGCGGCTCCGGCCTCAACACGGCGACCCGCTCGGTGCAGCGCCAAATCGCCACCCCGGTGTCCAACGCCTGCACCTCGGTGACCTGGGGCAACGACGGGTCCGCCACGACCAGCGCGAGCCCGCGCAACGACACCGGCCTGCTCTCCAACAACTGCTACCGCTGGACGGTCAGCATCAGCGACAACGCGGGTAACAACACGACGGTCACCTCGGGCACCGTCCTCGTCGACACGACGGCCCCGACGGTCACGATTACCGTCCCGGCAAACAACGGCGCCTACAACACCGCCGGCTGGGCCGGTAGCCTCTCCGGCACGGCCGCCGACAGCGGCTCCGGGCTGGCGAACGTCAAGGTCTCGATCAAGCGCAACAGCGATGGCTACTACTGGAACGGGACGAGCTTCGTCTCCGGCTCCGAGAACTACCTCACCGCGACCGGCACGACGGGTTGGACGTATGCCCTCGCTTCGAGCGCGCTGACCACCAACGTCAGCTACACCGTCGATGCCAAGGCGACCGACAACGCCACCAACCCCTCGACCGTCGCCACGGCGACCTTCACGTACGACACGACCGCTCCGGTTACCACCGACAACAGCGCCAGCATCGGCTCCGGCTGGTTCAACACGACGCAGACCGTGACCCTGACGCCGACCGACACGGGCGGCTCAGGTGTCGCCGCCACCTACTACACGACCGACGGCTCGACGCCCACGACGAGCTCGTCCTCGGGCACCTCGGTCGTCCTCTCGACCAACGGCGTCTACACGATCAAGTACTTCTCCGTCGACAAGGCCGGCAACGCCGAGTCGGTCAAGACCGCCAGCACGGCGATCCACATCGACACGACGGCCCCGACGGTCACGATTACCGTCCCGGCAAACAACGGCGCCTACAACACCGCCGGCTGGGCCGGTAGCCTCTCCGGCACGGCCGCCGACAGCGGCTCCGGGCTGGCGAACGTCAAGGTCTCGATCAAGCGCAACAGCGATGGCTACTACTGGAACGGGACGAGCTTCGTCTCCGGCTCCGAGAACTACCTCACCGCGACCGGCACGACGGGTTGGACGTATGCCCTCGCTTCGAGCGCGCTGACCACCAACGTCAGCTACACCGTCGATGCCAAGGCGACCGACAACGCCACCAACCCCTCGACCGTCGCCACGGCGACCTTCACGTACGACACGACCGCTCCTGCTGCCCCGACGATCACGAGCAGCAACCCGGCGTCGCCTTCCAACACGAGCACGACTCCGGCGCTTATCGGTACCGCCGAAACCGGCTCGACGGTGAAGATCTACACCAACTCGACCTGCACGAGTGCGTCCCCGGTCACCGGCACGGCCGCCGCGTTCACTTCGACAGGCCTGACGGTCACCGTCGGCGCCAACACGACCACGTCTTTCTACGCGACCGCGACCGACGCCGCGGGCAACGTCTCGGCCTGCTCCACGCCGGCCTTCACCTACACCAATGACACGACGGCCCCGACGGTCACGATCAACCAGGCCGTCGGCCAGGCCGATCCGACCAACGCGAGCCCGATCCACTTCACGGTCGTCTTCAGCGAGTCGGTCAGCGGCTTCGACGCGAGTGACATCGCCCTCTCCGGCGCCGCCGGGGCGACGACGGCTCTCGTGACCTCGACCGGCTCGAACACCTATGACGTGGCCGTTAGCGGGATGACCGCCGGCGGCACCGTCATCGCCACGGTCACGGCGTCTGCCGCGGTCGACGCGGCCGGCAACGCCAGCCTCGCCTCCACCTCGAGCGACAACATCGTCACCTTCCAGGCGACCCCGGTCATCACCTGGGCCAACCCGGCCGGCATCGCGTACGGGACTCCGCTATCCGCAACTCAACTCGACGCGACGGCCAGCGTGCCCGGTTCCTTCGTCTACACCCCGGCTGCCGGAACGGTCCTGGGCGTGGGCGCGGGCCAGACCCTCTCGACCACGTTCACCCCGACCGACACGACTGACTACACCATCGCGACCAAGTCGGTCACGATCAACGTCACGCCCGGTCCGCTCAACCATCTCGTCCTGAGCCCGACGACTGCGACGGTTAACCCCGGCGTCGGCCAGGACTACACGGCTGAAGGCTTCGACGCCGGCAACGACGACCTTGGCGACGTCACCTCCGCCACCACCTTCACCATCGCCGGCGGCACCTGCACGGCCAACTCCTGCACCTCGACCACGGCCGGCGATCACATCGTGACCGGCACCGACGGCACCGCCACCGGCACCGCCACGCTGACGATCACAGGCGTCTTGAGCGTCGTCTCCGGCGACACCTACCACGCCATAAACCCGACCCGCATCCTCGACACCCGCAACGGCACCGGCGGCATCAGCGGCGCCGATCGGCGAACACAGCGCCCGCACGTTCCAGGTGGCCGGCGTCGATGGAATTCCGTCCAACGCCGCCGCCGTTACCGGCAACCTGACCGTCACCGGCCAGACCTAGCAACGGCTACCTGTTCCTCGGCCCGACGGGCCAGAACAACCCGACCAGCTCGACCCTCAACTTCCCCAAGGGTGACGATCGCGCCAACGCCGTGACGGTCGCCCTCAGCACCGGCGGCAGCGCTCTCGGTCACGTTCGTGGCCCCGACCGCCGGCCAGACCACCTACGTCATCTTCGACGTCACGGGTTACTTCACGGCCGACACGTCGGGCGCCACCTATCACGCCCTGACGCCGGCTCGCGTCCTCGACACCCGCAACGGCACCGGCGGAATCGCCGGCCCCATCGGCTCCCACATCGCTCAGACCTTCCAGGTCACGGGATCCGGCGGCGTGCCGTCGGGCGCCACCGCCGTCACCGGCAACCTGACCGTCACCGGCCAGACCAGCAACGGCTACCTGTTCCTAGGCCCGATCGGCACCACAACCCCACCAGCTCCACGCTCAACTTCCCGGTCGGTGACGATCGCGCCAATGCCGTGACTGTCGCCCTCGGCAGCGCCGGCACGCTCTCGGTCACTTACGTTGCTCCGACCAGCGGACCCACCACCTACGTGGTCTTCGACGTCACCGGCTACTTCACTCAGGACATGACCGGCGCCGTCTACGTTCCGCTCGATCCGTCCCGGATCCTCGACACCCGCAACGGCACCGGCGGCATCGCCGGCCCCATCGGCGAGCATTCGGCTCAGACGTTCAAGGTCAGCGGCAACGGCGGAGTGCCGTCGAGCGCCAGCGCCGTCACCGGCAACCTGACCGTCACCGGCCAGACCGCCAACGGCTACCTGTTCCTCGGCCCGGTTCCGACCAACAACCCGACCAGCTCCACGCTCAACTTCCCGGTCGGCGACGACCGAGCCAACGCCGTGACCGTGGCCCTCGGCCCGAGCGGCACGCTCTCGCTCACCCTGGTCGATCCGACGGCCGGCCAGAGCGCCTACGGCATCTTCGATGTCACGGGCTACTTCACGCCGGCTGCGGGTTGATCCTGCGGCGGCCATAGAGCCGCCACCGCTCCGTCATGGACAGGCAAGGGCCCCGAGGAAACTCGGGGCCCTTGTTCTTGGGTGGCGAGGAAGCGTCGCCTCAGGCGGCCCGCGGTCGCTCGTCGGTCGGCGGGTGTCGCCCTCCGTCAGGCTCCCGGCGCCTGCGCCTCGCCCGCCGCGTGCTTGCCGGTGACCGTGACGTAGCCGACCAGGATCACGATCACGATCGTGAGGGCGATGCTCACCTCGCCCGTCCCCAGTCCCAGCCCGCTGAGGTTCGGCGCCTTCCCGGCCCAGTCCGCGAACGAGGCCCCGAACGGCCGGGTGAGGACGTATGAGGTCCAGAAGGCCAGGATGGCGTTGAGGCCGAAGAGCTTGTAGGCGAGCGCCGGCAGGACGAACAGCACGCCGAACATCACGCCCGAATCGAAGTAGCCGAGGCCCATCGTGGTCGCGGTCATGTCGCCGGCCGCGGTCCCCAGCGCGAACGTGGCCATCACCGCGGCCCAGTAGAACAGCTCGCGGCGGGGCATGTAGATGCTGTGGATCGACAGCGTCCTCTCGGTCGACGTACCAGGCAGCGAAGATGACCGCCAGAGCGATCGCGAAGAACGAGGTCGAGACGACGTAGGGGATGCCCAGGCCGATGTGCAGGACGTCGGCGGCCATCGTGCCGAAGACCGCGACCATCGCCACCGCCAGCCAGTAGACCGGGGCCAGGTAGCGCCGCACCAGCAGCTGCAGGGCCATCGCGGCGAGCAGCGCCAGGCCGCCGATGATGACCGCGATGGCCGGGTCGATCTGGTAGACGAGGAAGTCCGAGGTCACCTCGCCCATCGCGGTCGTCAGCACTTTGATCACCCAGAAGATCAGGGTGATCTCCGGGACCTTCACCGCGGCCGGCGTTATGCGCCGCCAGACCTGCTCGGCGGCGCTTCGGATGCGAGCCGCCAACGTTCGAGACGTGCCGGAATTTGTATCCATCGCCTCTCCCCGATTTCGCCGCCTCAGGTCAGCGGAAGAAACCGATCGATCGTGCAGACTGCGATCCGGCCCTGAAGCCCCGCCAGCCTGGAGGCCCAGCTGTGGTCGTTCGTGACGAGATGGCCGACCTGGCAGGCAAGTCCCGTGCCGATGACAAGCGCGTCGGGCGGGGCAAACCTGTGCTCCGCACGAAGCATCGCCGCATCCTGTGCCATCTGCAGATCGAGGTCCACCGCCTCCAGGTGGGGGTGATGCCGCAGGAACTGCATGACCGTATGGTGGGTCGGCGGGGACGCTCGCAACGGACGGACGAGCATCTCCATCACGGTCACCATCGAGACGATCGCCTCGTTTCGTCCGGTCGCCACAAACGAGTCGAGAACGTGTGCCGCCACCGGATGCGTGGCCTCGTCCCTGTCCAGGTAGGCCGCCAGGGCGGTCGTGTCGAGAAGAATCCGATCGCCGGCGGGAATGGCGAGTTCCAGTTCGGACAATCCCATCTGCTACGAGCCCCCCTCCCAGGCTGCGTGCTCTTCACGAAGGTAGGTAAGCACGTCTTCAGTTGTCCCGAATACTCCGGTCATCGCGCCTGCGAAGCTTCGGGGAAGCACGCGAACGACGGCCGCGTGCGGATCTGCCGGGTCGGTTTCAAAGACGAGCACATCGTTCGGCCGGGCCTCCAGGGCATCTGCGATCTGCTCTGGGAGGGTCAACTGGTTCTTCGGGCGAAGCCGCGCTTCGGCCGCGATTGGTGGGTCAGACGCAAGCATTGGGACGGCCCCTTTCTCTGTGCGACAAGCTACTCGTCATGAGACGGCACGTCAACTGCTCCGACTCACCATGGACGATCGTACCGTGCCATGTGGGTGCGACCACAGCGAAGGAGTCGGAGGCAGCCTGAGGACGCTGGACTCGGCTTCGAAGGCGTGCCGGCACGCGCCTCAGCGACTGAGCATCTCGAGCAGAGCGGCGGGCCCCGTATCCGGCGAGACCCGCATCCTCGGCAGGGTGAAGCGGTACGCCCACGTTTCCTGGCTCTGGATGCTCGCCGTCGGAACTGGCGCCCGGTTCGAGCCGGCCTGCGTCGCCCCGGGCTGCGGCACCGTCAGCTCCTTGTCGATCGCCGCGATCCGAAGCTCCCCGCAGGCCTCGGCCTCGGCGACGACCTGGCCGTCCTCGCGGCCGGAGGGGTAGGCCAGGGTCTCGGGCCAGCGGCCGGTGACCTGGGCAATCCGGGACTCGCCCGCGTCTATCTGGTACTTGAGGGCCGCGGCGCCCTGTGTGGTCAGCGCCACGTGGTCCATGGTGTGGTCGCCGATGTCGTCGCCGGCGGCCACGAGCTGGTCCAGCTGCGCCGAGGACAGGAAGTTCGGCTTGTCGATCCGGCCGGCGATCACGTAGTACGTGGCTACGAAGCCGTGGCTCCGCAGGATCGGGAAGGCGTAGTTGTAGCCGTCGTCCCAGCCGTCGTCGATGGTGATCGCGACGGTTCGGGCCGGGGGCGTGACGCCGGCCTGCAGGTCGTTCGCGAGCGCCGCCATCGTGATGGTGTGCCAGCCGGCACGGACGAGGCCGGTGAGCTGGGCGTCGAACGTCTCCGGCGCCACGACCAGCCCGGCCAGGGAGTTGCCCGCCTCCACCTTGGGCACGATCCGGTGGTACATCAGGATGGGCACGTGCAGGGTGAAGCCGGCTTTGGGAGTGGCCGGCGCCGGCGTGGGGATCGCGCCGGGCACCGAGGCCGGGTCGCAGCTGTTGACGACGGGGAAGCTGCCGGCGAGCGGCGGCGGCGTGGCGGGCGGCGGCGTAACTCGGAGGCTCGGCGAGGGGATCTGCGCCGGCGTCGCCGCCGCGGTCGCCGCCGCGGCCGGGGTAGTGGACGGAGCGGGCGGTGCCGTCGGAGTGCCGGGGCTGGACGTGGCGCAGCCGGCGGCGGCCAGAACGAGGGCCAGGCCGGCGGCGGCCCAGGCCTTCGGGCGGCGGCGCGTTTTGGCCGCCGCGGCGGCGGTGCCGGTCGTGGCTCTCGCCAGGGCCATGCCCCTCGGTCCTCTCATTGCCAAATTCTCGCACGCCCGCGGGGCGGACCGCTCGTCCGGCCCCCGGGAGGGTCGCCTGCCGGCTGTCCTAAACTCGGGGTCGGTGGGGCGCACCGGGCGTCCCAATCGTGGCGGCTCGGCATCCGCCGGTGGGAAGCGGACGTCGGGCAGGCAGGTGGGCGGCATGACGGAAGACTCGGGCGCCAGGTTGGTCGACGAGTACATAGCGGGGTTCCCCCCGGCGACGCGCCGGGTCCTGGAGGAGATACGAGCGCTCATCAGGGCGTCGGCGCCGGGCGCGACGGAGAAGATCAGCTACCGGATGCCCACGTTCGTACTGAACCGCCACCTGGTCTACTTCGCCGGCTACGACAGGCACGTGGGGTTCTATCCGACCGGCAGCGGGATCGAGGCATTCAAGGACGAGCTCGAGCCCTACAAGAGCGGGAAGGGCTCGGTTCAGTTCCCGCTCGGGCAGCCCCTGCCGGCCGATCTGATCCGCCGGATCGTCGAGTTCAGGGTCCGGGAGAACACCGCCCGGGTCAGGAAGTAGCGCCGGCACCGCCGGTGCGCGCGACGACGAACCAGGTCCGATTGGTGGGGTCGTGGGCTGCCGACCCGGTCGCCGCGCCCAGTGACCGAAGTCTCGTGGCCGCGACGCCATCGTCGCCCGGCTGGGTCAGCGTAACGTCCTGCCAGCCCGCGTGCGCGAACAGACCGGCGGGGTCGTCCGCGCAAAATGGCGGTCGCGAACCCCAGTCTCTCTGGCGCAGCAGGGCGGTGCCGAACACGTCCGCGACGAAGACGGAGCGGGAACTCGAGAGCCTGCGCGTACCAGCAAGGAGATCCTCGACGGCCGCGGCGTCGAGGTAGAAGAGAAGGCCCTCGGCGAGCCACATCGTTCGCCGGGCGGGCCTGAAGCCGGCGGCCAGCAGGGGATCGGGCCAGTTCCCACGAAGGTCGGCCGCCACGACGATTCGAGAGCACGAGGGCACCGCACCCAGGCCTGCCAGAGCCGGCTCCTTCTTCTCGAACACGCCCGGCAGGTCCAGCTCGAACCACCGGAGCGAGATCGGCAACGACAGGCGCATCGGACGCGTATCGAACCCGGCCCCTAGAAGAACGACTTGCTCGATCGCTCTCGACTCGGCGCAAATGACGCCGTCGAACCAGTGGGTGCGGATGGGCAGGTACGGGTTTTCACCGCCCGACGCCTTCTCCGACGCCTCGAGTGCCCGCCTCCCTGTCTCTCCGGCGAGGGCGCCCGCAAGGGGATCGTCGAACAGCCGATCGGCGCGCGTCGACTCCCGTGCCCGAGCGGCCGCGGTCCAGTGCGCGGTAGCGAGGAGAAGGCCGTCGGTGGTGTCCACGGGCAGAAGTGTGCTCCCGATCCGCCTGATGGGTCGCCGGCTGTCGCCGATTGACCAACGCCTGGGCAGGGCCAACCGTGGCGGAGCGCGCATCTCCGCGATCGGCGGATCTGGTGCGCTGGCACTCCGACAGCGGAGGGGATAGGTGGCTGGATCGACCGGGCGGAACCGACTGAGCACCCGCGGCGGAGCTACCGGCAGGCTCGTGGCCGCGCTGTTCGCGTTGACGTCGTTGACCGCCGCCGCACCTGCAGGCCCGGCCGCCGGGGGTCCCGCCGCGCCGGCAGGCCCGGCCGCAGTGCTCCCCGCAGCCGCGGCCCCATCGGTCGCCTCCGCCGGCGCTGCCAACGTCGCGACGCCCGCCGACTGGCCCGTCTACCACCTGAACTCCGGCCGGACCGGCGACTCCACCGCCTTCCCGGCGTTCGGCGGCACGCTCGCCGCCGGCTGGTCCGCGGCCCTGGACGGGGCTGTCTACGCCGAGCCGCTCGTAGTGAACGGGACCGTCATCGCCGCCACGGAGGGCGACAGCGTCTATGCCCTCGACCCAGGCAGCGGCGCCGTCCTCTGGCGCCGGAACCTGGGCACGCCGGTGCCGCTTTCCTCGCTGCCGTGCGGCGACATCGACCCGCTCGGCATCACCGGCACGCCGGCGTACGACTCGGTCACGGGCTCGCTCTTCGCCGTCGCCGAGGTGACCGGGTACGCGCACATCCTGTTCGCCCTCGACCCCACGACCGGCGCCGTCCGCTGGTCGCGAAACGTGGACCTGCCGGGCGACGATCCGCGCAACCACCAGCAGCGCCCGGCCCTGGCCGTCGCCAACGGCTACGTCTACATCGGGTTCGGCGGGCTCGCCGGCGACTGCGCCCAGTACGTCGGCGAGGTGGTCGGCGTCCCGGCGAGCGGCCAGGGCGCCACGATCTCCTACACCGTCCCGACCTCGCGCGAAGGTGCCGTCTGGGCGACGGGCGGGCCGGTGATCGACGCTTCCGGCAACGTCTACGTCTCCGTCGGCAACGGCGAGTCCACGACGACGTACGACGGCTCCGACTCCGTCCTGGAGCTTTCGCCGACCCTCCAGCTGGAGAGCTGGTTCGCTCCCTCGACCTGGGCCGCCGACAACGCCGGCGACGCGGACCTGGGGTCGCTGAGTCCGGTGCTGGTGCCGGGCGGATGGGTCTTCATCGCCGGCAAGAGCGGCACGGGCTATGTGATGCAGCAAGGAGCGCTGGGCGGCATCGGCGGCGAGGTCTCGTCGGCGTCCGTGTGCACGGGCTTCGGCGGGGCGGCACAGAACGGCGGGACCATCTACGTTCCGTGCTCCGGGTCCCTGCGCGAGGTCCAGGTGGGCTCGGACGGCTCCCTGACTCCGGGCTGGCAGACCAGCGCCGCGGGCGGTCCACCGGTCATCGGCGGTGGGGCGGTCTGGAGCGTGAACATCTCCACCGGCCGGCTCGTGGCTCTGAACCCGGCGACCGGCGCCACGCTGGCTTCCATCGCGGTGGGGGCGGTGCCCCACTTCGCCTCGCCGACTCTCTGGGGCGACCAGATCTTCGTCGGAACGATGGCGGGCATCGCGACGGTGACGCCGCCGTCCACCTACCACGCCCTGCCCCCGGCTCGCATCGTGGACAGCCGCAACGGCACGGGCGGAATCTCGGGCCCTATCGGCGAGCATTCGGCCCGGACGTTCGAAGTGGCCGGCGCCGGCGGAGTGCCCTCGGGCGCCACGGCGGTCACGGGCAACCTGACGGTCACCGGCCAGACGAGTGGCGGCTACCTGTTCCTCGGGCCGGCCGCCACGAACAATCCGACGAGCTCCACTCTCAACTTTCCTGCGGGCGACGATCGAGCCAACGGGGTCACGGTGGCGCTCGGTGCGGGCGGCACGCTCTCGGTCACGCTGGTGGCTCCTACGCCCGGCCAGAGCGCATACGTCATCTTCGACGTGACCGGCTACTTCACGGCCGACACGACCGGCGCCACGTACCACGCCCTGACGCCGGCCCGACTGCTCGATACGCGCAACGGCACCGGCGGCATCTCGGGGCCGATCGGCTCGCACGCGGCCCGGACGTTCGCGGTCGCCGGTGCCGGCGGAGTGCCCTCCGGCGCGACGGCCGTGACGGGCAACCTGACGGTCACCGGTCAGACGAGCGGCGGCTACCTGTTCCTCGGGCCGGCGCCCACGAATAGCCCGACGAGCTCCACGCTCAACTTCCCACGCGGCGACGACCGGGCAAACGGCGTGACGGTGGCCCTCGGCCCCGGCGGAACTCTGTCCGTCACCTTCGTCGCCCCGACGGCGGGCCAGAGCGCCTACGTCGTCTTCGACGTGACCGGTTACTTCACGGCCGACACGACCGGCGCGGCCTACGTCCCGCTGAACCCGACTCGCCTGCTGGACACCCGCAACGGCACGGGCGGCCTGGCGGGGCCGTTCGGCTCGCACCTCGCCCGGAGCTTCGGGGTCGCCGGAGGGGCGAGCGGCGTGCCCTCGATCGCGGTCGCGGTGACGGGCAACCTGACCGTGACCGGCCAGACGAGCGCCGGCTACCTGTTCGTCGGCCCGGTCGCCACGAACAACCCGACGAGCTCCACGCTCAACTTCCCGCTCGGTGACGATCGAGCCAACTCGGTTACGGTCGCCCTGGGAAGCGGCACGCTTGGAATCACCTTCGTCTCGCCGAGCCCGGGGCCCACGGCCCAGGCGATCTTCGACGTGACCGGCTACTTCGTGCCCGCCGAGGGGTGATGGGCCGGGCGATCGTCAGTCGGCGCCGCGTCCCGGATCAACGGGCGGAGCGACCTCGCCGTCCGATTGGGTCTGCTCGTCGAGGAGCGTCACGAGCTGACCGCGGTTGACGAGGGCGAACGGGAAGCGGGCGATCAGCGCCGCGTCGGACAGCCAGCGGACCGTCAGGTCGGTGATCGGCAGGAACCTCGGATCCGGCGACTCGAGGTACTGCGAGATCGATCCGTGGGCGACGAGATGGATGCTGCCGCTCACGTTGTAGCCGGGGGCGACGATGGAAACCCTTCGGAGTCTCTTCTGGACCACTGGCGCGCTGGGGCGGTCGCGGCCGGCGGGGGAGCGTTCGGCAACCAGCACTATCTGATCGAGGCGAACCCACAGCGTGCCCTTGCGTTCGTCTGGATCGGGGGCGTTGGCCTGACCCAGGTACGAGTGCTGGGCGTTTCGAACCACGATGAAGCCGGTCTGCATGTTGATCCAGTCCGTCAGGCGGTCGAACTGGCCGGTTCGGAGCTGCCCGGAGATCTGGAACCCGGCCCCGAATATCTCGACGTCGACCGCGACGCCCTCGGTCTCCGCGTCGTCCCGAACGAGCCAATCCTCACCGGGTTGTGCGGTCGGCGCGCCGAGCGTCCCCCAGATGGGGTCGAAACCGGGCGGAAGGCCCGCGCCTTGATCGGATCGGCCCGCGTTCGGATCGCCGAGGCGGATGACCGTCGGACCGTCGATCGGCCGGTCCGCACCGAATCCCTCATCGGCGTCGCGCCCCGGCGCGTCGCCCCCGGGCGGCCTTCCGAAGAAACCGGATCGTCCAGCCATGCTCGTCCGCGTAGCCTCATCCAAACGCATCCCGGGCGCAACCGGGGCGGGCTGGCGCGATAGTAGTCGACCTCGGTCGCGCCCGCCGGCTGCGTTCGCGCCAGTCCTGATAGCCTTCCTGGATGGACCGCCGTCGCGTCGTTGGCATCGGGCTTGGCGCCCTGGCCGGGGCCGCCTACGGGACCGGGCCGCTGTTTTTCAAGGCCTGGGTCTTCCCGGCCGGAGTGGGCTGGATCGCCATGCTCATGTGGCGCTTCATGTTCGCCACGGTGGTCAGCTGGGCCTGGCTCGCGTTCCAGCCTCGCGCGCGCGCCGCCCTTCGAGACCTGGACCGCCGGACAGTCGCTCGCCTGCTCCTTACGGGGGCCTTCTTCATCGTCAACGCCAGCGTCTACTACGCGGCCATCGAGCGGATCGACATCTCGCTCGTGGCCCTTCTGATGAGCATCTACCCCGCCCTGGTGGCGGTTCTGTCGCTGCGCCTGGGCTACAAGTTCCAGGGCCGGCTCGCGTGGGGCTCGCTCGGCATCGTCCTCCTCGGCACCGTGCTCACCGTCGGCGGCGTCAACTCCAGCACGGACCAGACCGGCATCGTCCTGGCGTTGCTGTCGCCGATTGCCTATGCCGTTTACATCGTCCTGACGGCGTGGATGGCCGGAGAGCGGCCCGGGCAGACCGCCGACATGAGGTCTCGCGGCAAGGGAGCGGAGGTTCCGCCCGCCGTGGCCGGGGCGGTGATGATGACGGGCACGTGGATCGCCACGATCGTCTTGGCGCTGGTCACCCGGACGCCGGCCCTGCCTCCCGACGTGCCCACTACCGCCTGGGCCGGCCTGGCGGGGATTGGCATCTTCGCGGCCGCGATCGCCATCCAGGCCTTCTACGCTTCGGCCGCGAGAATCGGCGCCGCCCAGGCTTCGCTGATGGCCACGGTCGAGCCGGTCGTGGTCATCATCCTCGGCATTACCTTCCTCAACGAGGCCTTCTCACCGATCCGCGCACTGGGTGCGCTGGTCGTGCTAACGGGGGTCGTGCTGGCCCAATTCGCCACTCCGTCCGAGTCGCGGCGGGTCGTGCTCGAGGAGCCGTAGCAGGCGCGGCGGACGCGGGGCGGCGGGCGCGGAGCGCGGCCGGAATCGGGGCGCGGCGTGGGGCGGCGGCGCGGGGCGGCGGCGCGGGCCAGGTGCGGCGCGGGAGCGGCGGGGCCGGGCGGCGAGGGGCCGGCGCGGCGGCGCGGGGCGCGGTGCGGGGTGGCGGCGTGGCCCGGGCGCGGTGTGGCGCTCCGGAGAGAGCAGCGTCGGGCGGGCGCGGCCACCAGACACCGGCGATCTGGCCAATTGCTAACCCGGGTAGCGCCAGTCTGGACTCGACGGTCTCAACAGGGCACCGAGCGCGTTGAAGTAGCCGCCTGCGACTGACAGAGGAGCTCGAAGCGGCTCCACCGGCCGTTGACGGGGCTCCGAGCCGGTCCCGTGCTACACGGGTTGGAATCTGGCCAGATCGGCGCCCGCGCGGGGCGGCCACGGAAGCGGCGGCCACGGAGCGGCCGCGGGGCCGGGGCGGCCACGGGGCGGTGAAGCTGGCCCGGAGTGGAGAGCCGCCAATCCCTGGTGTCCCGGCGATTCGGCGCCGGGTGGACGCCGGAGGTTGCGGTGCGGGCGCAGGTGGCGGCTCCAACGGCTGCCGGCCGCCCCTTATGCCGAAGGCTCGCCGGTCACCGCCCCCGCCGCCCCCGCCCCCGGCCGCCGCCCCCCGCCTCCGGCCGCCGCCCCCGCCCCCGGCCGCCGGTCACCGCCCCCCGCCTCCGGCCGCCGGTCACCGCCCCCGCCGCCGCGCTCAGTCCCGGATCGCCCAGGCGATGCTCGCGGCGCCGACCGCCGCCACCATCAGGAAGAGCAGCGCGCCCGTCGTGGGAGCGGGCAGGTTGGCCCGAACCGCCAGCCAAGCCAGGAACAGCGCGGCAATCGGGCCCAGGAACAGTTCCGGCCGGTCGCCGACCAGGAAGTCGTACCAGAAACCGAAGAAGGCCCGCACGTAGCGCATCTCAGCCCTCCGGGCTTGCGACGGCGGCGCGAAGCCGCCGGTGGCTGAGGCGCTCACTGACGAGGTACACGCCGAGAAGCGCCAGGGCGACGTAGCCCGCCAGGAGGGCGAGGATCGTCGCGTCGCCGGCCGGCCAGTCGATCCCCACGCCCTCGCCCGCCCAGAAGGTTCCGAAGCCGGTAAGCATCACTCCGACGGCGAACTTGAGGCCGTTCTCCGGCACCGCCGCCAGAGGCCGGTGGACGAGCACCGCGATCCCCAGCACGAGCGCTCCGGCCACGGCGGCCCCCAGCGCGGCGGGCGCCAGCATACCGGCCGAGGCCCCGAACGTGACCACGATGAAGGCCACCTCGAGCCCTTCGAGCAGCACGCCCTTGGCGGCGACCGTGAAGCTGATCCAGTCCATGCCGGACGCGGGGATCGGCGGTTCGGCTCGGAGCGCCGCGATCTCGCGCTCGTAGATGGCCGCTTCGTCGTGCTTCGCTCTTGCCCCGCCCGCTCGCAGCACGGCCTTGGTCAGCCATTGCAGGCCGTAGATGAGAAGGAAGCCGCCGACGACGAGGCGCACGACGTCGATCGGGACGAGGAGGACGATCGCTGTCCCGAAGACGGCCACCAGAAGCGTCAGGGCCACGAGCGCCGCGAGCACCCCGATCAGGGCGGATCGCCACTGGCGCGTCACGCCGACGGCCAGAACGATGGTCACCGCCTCGACGAACTCCACCGCCGACGCAAGGAAGCTCGAGACGATCGTTACCAGGGCGATGGAGGACATGCCGGCAATCTAGCACGCCCGAGGGCAGGGCCCTGGGGTTCTAGGGATGGCACAATTCCGCGGTCGCGCCGGGCACGCCGCCGTCTCCGCCCGTGATCAGGACCCGGCCGACAGCCAGGAGAGTGGCGGTCTGGTCCGCCCGAGCGACGGTCATCGATCCGCTGCTCGTGAACTTGCCCGTGCTCGGGTCGAAGGTCTCGGCGGAGGAGAGCGCCTGCGCCGAGTCGTCGCCGCCGGCGATCAGGACGCGGCCGTCGTCGAGCAGGGTGGCGCTGTGGTCGCTCCTGGCCGCGGTCATCGAGCCTGCGGGACTGAACGCGCCACTAACCGGGTCGTAGAGTTCGGCGGAGGACAGGGTTCCGGAGCCCGACATGGTTGGCTGGGAGCCACCGGCGACCAGGACACGGCCATCGGCAAGGCGTGTCGCCGTCTCGTATTCGCGTGCCGCCGCCATGGCGCCCGTTGCGCTGAACGTGCCGGTCGCCGGATCGTACAGCTCGGCCGAGGCGAGAGTCCGGTCCGAGGAGGCCTGGACGTTCTCGCCCCCGACGATGAGAACCTCGCCGTTCGACAGCAGCGCGGCAGCCTGATACGCGCGCGGCGTCGTCATCGAGCCCGTCGGAGCGAACGTGTCGCTGGTCGGATCGTAGATCTCGGCGGCGGCGACCGATCCCGCGCCTTCGCGGCCGCCGGCGATGAGAACGCGGCCGTCGGCGAGCAGCGTGGCGGTGTGGCCGTCGAGGGGCGGAACGAACGCCGTTCCGCAGTTGTTCGTGCTGCAGCCCACGTCGGTCGGAGCCGGCGTCGCCGTGTGCCCCCGCCCGACTCCGGCCAGGCTGAACTTCCCGGTTGCGGGGTCGTACAGCTCCGCCGACATGCCGTAGGAACTCGTCAGGCCGTTGCCGCCGACTATCAGGACCCGGCCATCCGCCAGGAGAGTGGCGGTATGGAAGGCGCGTGGCGTCGTCATCGACCCGGTGGCGCTGAACGTGCCCGTCGCGGGATCGTACAGCTCGGCCGAAGACGTCCAGCTATCCGCGGTCTTGCCTCCGGCGACCAGGACGCGCCCATCCGCAAGCAGGGTGGCCGACTGGAACTGCCGTTCGGTGGCCATCGATCCCGTGCGGCTGAAGCTGAGCGCGCCCGGTGTTGCCGAGGTGGTCGCGAGCGCCGGCGATGTGGTGGAGGCCGACGGAACCGCCGAGGGGCCGACCGATGGAACGACGGTCGCGCTTGGCGAAGGAACGGACGACGGGATGGCCGACTCGACCGCGGCGGGACTCGCCGACGGGCCGCCGCCTCCGCCGGTCCGATTGGATCGGGACCCAAGGCCCACCGCGAAGACGACGACGATGACGAGTGTCGCGCCGGCCAGCAGCCCTGCCGGCAGTGCGGTCCAGGTCTTGTGAGGCTTCGGCGACGACAACGGACGACGGGCGTTTCGGGCCACGCTGGACCACTCCCTCAAGATCGTGTCGGCTCGTGAGCGGTCCATCACGCTGCCTCCAGCTTCTGGCGCGCTCGACTGACCGCGGCGCGCAACGCTCCCGGCGAGGTGCCCAGTGTCAGGGCGGCCTCGTCGTACGAGATCCCCTCGATGGCGGTCAGCACCAGCGCCGTCCGCTCCAGGGATGAGAGAACGCCCATCGCCGCTCGCACGTCGAGCCAGCGGGCACGGACCGATTCGTCGAGCCCGACGGCCTCCGGGCCGGCCGGAACCAGCCGCCGACGCAGAGCTCGGAACCGGTCCGTGGCCAGCCGCCGCGTCGTAACCAGCAGCCACGGCAGAACCGGCTGGCGCCAGTCGAGCCGGTGGCGCGAGCCCCACAGGCGCAGGTAGGCGTCCTGGGCCATGTCTTCCGCGGCGGCCCAGTCGTTCGTCCAGGCCAGGGAGAAACGGAAGACGTCGTCCCAATGGGCTTCGAACGCGCGCTCGTAGAGCAGGTCCGCGGACTCGGCGACGATGGGAACCACTCTCATAACCCTAAACACGGAGCCGAGGTCGATTTCGCACGGTGCAAGCCACGCTTGCCTCGAATCGCGTCGCGCGTCGAGGGTATCGGCCGCGACCGCGCATTCGAGAAGCGAGTGGCTCGGTCGCCCCGCCCTTCGCCGCTCCGTTCGCGTCGTCCGCCTGGGTGATCGCTACGGGCGCGACTCCGGGCGCGGACGGAAGCCGAGGCCGACGGCCGCGAGTGCGCCCGCGGCGAGGGCGATCACGGCGGCGATGACGAACGCCTGCCCCATCCCGTTGGTGAAGGCGTCGACCGCCTGCTGGGCCGCCAGCGCGGCGCCGGTCTGCCCGACCGTCGGCGCGGCCAGGGTCTGGACCTGGCTGCCGCGACCCAGGACGACGAGCGGCTCGAGGGCCTGCGCCCCCGACTGGAGGGAGGCGGGCAGGCCGCTCGTCCAGCTCGACCAGTCGCCGCGGGCGACCGTGGCGCCGATCGAGCCGAGCACCGCGACGCCGAGCGCCGTGCCGACCTGGCGGGAAGTGTTCAGCAACCCAGAGGCCACGCCGGCCTTGGCGCTGTCCGCGCTCGACATCGCCGTCGCCGCGAGCACGGGCATCGTGAGCGCCGCCCCCGCGCCGAAGACGACGAGCCAGGGCCACATGTCGGAATACGGCGAATCGGGCACCAGGCGGGAGAGGCCGACGATCGAGACGGCACAGAGCGCCATACCCACCACGACGAACGGCCGGGCGCCGAACCGTCCGCTGAACCGGCCCGCCAGCGGCGCGACCAGCACGACCATCATCGTCAGCGGCAGCGAGCGGATGCCGGTGTCGACCGCCGAATACCCCTGCACGTTCTGCATGAAGAGCGTCAGGAAGTAGACGACGCCGAACAGCGCGAACCCTAGCGCGAGCATCACCAGGTTGGCCGTGCTGAAACGCACGCTCCGAAAGAAGCCCAGCGGCAGCATCGGGGCCGCGGTTGTGGCCTCGCGAACGACGAAGGCGGCCAGCAGCAGCGTGCCGAGGGCGAGCCGCCACAGCACGTCGAACGAGCCCCAGTCGTTCGAGCTGGTCTCGATGAGCCCCCAGACGAACGCGAACAGGCCGGCGGTCGCGAGGGCCGTGCCCGGCAGATCGAGCGCCTGCGTGGAGGAATCCCTCGACTCCGGTACCACCCAGGCCGTCACGAAGAGACCGACGATGCCGATCGGGACGTTGACCCAGAAGACGCTGGCCCAGCCGGCCGCGTCGACGAGGAAGCCGCCGACGAGCGGCCCGATGGCGAGGC
The DNA here is from genome assembly GCA_963838285.1 of uncultured Chloroflexia bacterium. Lineage (GTDB taxonomy): Bacteria > Chloroflexota > Limnocylindria > Limnocylindrales > CSP1-4 > Fen-1039. The sequence goes on along the minus strand of CAWIQP010000012.1, from coordinate 140,766 downwards.
CCACCGCAGAGGCGCCCGCCCAGATGCCCAGCGCGACGGGCAGACGGTCTCTCGGGAAGGCGGCCACGATGATCGACAGCGAGAGCGGCCCCATCAGGGCCCCGCCGACGCCCTGGACGGCGCGACCGGCGACGAGTTGGGCATCGGTCTGCGAGAGCGCGCACGCGGCGGAGCTGGCGGTGAAGATGACCAGCCCGGCGAGGAACAGGCGCCGCCGCCCGAATCGGTCGCCGAGCTTGCCGCCGAGCAGGGTGAGCGACGCCAGCGCGAGCGAGAAGGCGTTGACCGTCCACTCGAGGCTCTGCTCGCTGGCGTTGAGGCTGCTCTGGATCGAGGGCAGAGCGACGGTCACCACGGTCATGTCGAGCATGACCATGAACAGCGCGAAGACCATCGCGCCGAGGATCCACCAGTGCCGGCCGGGAGTGCGCGCCATTCGATCAGCCTTTCCGGGACGCCGGGGGCATGACGGTCATGATCGCCATGCCTGAGGCTCGTCCACCTCGGCGGCAGGCCATGACAGAATAGCGGGCATGCGGGCGTTCATCTTCGATCTCGACGGGACGCTGGTCGACACCGTCTACGCTCACGTGGCGGCCTGGCAGCAGGCACTCGCGGAGGCCGGCCTCGACGTCGACGGCTGGCGCATCCACCGCCGCATCGGCATGAGCGGCGGGCTCTTCACGCGGGCGCTCGCGCGCGAGATCGGCCGGCCGCTCTCGGCGGAGGAGCAGGAGCGGCTTCAGCGCCGTCACGGCGAGCTTTACCTCGCGTTGCTGCCCCAGCGGCGGCCTCTGCCCGGCGCGCGGCAGCTGCTTCGCGCTCTGCACGAGGGCGGCGTGCCGTTCGGCATCGCCACGTCCGGAATGCACCCGGAGATCGACGCCTCCCTCGAGGCGCTCGACGTGCCCGCCGACGTGATCGTCATCGACCGCGGCGACGTCCTGCGCGCCAAGCCGGAGCCGGACCTCTTCCTCGCCTGCCAGCAGCGTATGGGCGTGCGGTGCGAGGACTGCTACGTGGTCGGAGACGCGGTCTGGGACCTGCTCGCGGCGCGCCGGGCCGGGATGCTGAGCGTGGGTCTGCTGAGCGGCGGCTACGGCGTGGACGAGCTGACCCAGGCCGGGGCGTTCCGCGTCTACCGCGATCCGCAGGACCTGCTCGACTCGCTCGACGAGCTGGGGGTCACGCTGCCGGGGTGATGAGGGGCGGCGGCGGGTGAGCAGTCGCGGCGGCCCGGTCGACCGCGAACCGGGCGTGTGGCTCGGCCTGGACCTCGGCACCCAGAGCGCCCGCGCGCTGGCCGTGACGGCGAGTGGCGAGGTCGTGGGGAGCGGCACTCAACCGCTGACCGGCGAGAGATCCGGACCGCGCCACGAGCAGAACCCGGAGGCGTGGTGGCGGGCCATCTCCGCGGCCTCGTCCGAGGCCATGCGGTCGGTGCCCGCCGGGGCCGTTCGCGGCGTGGCGGTCGACGCGACCTCGGGGACGATCGCGCTGGTCGATCGCGAGGGGTCGCCCATGACCCCGGGGCTCATGTACGACGACACCCGTGCCGCGGCGTACGTGGATCGGATAAACGCCGCTGGCGAGCGGGTCTGGGCGGAGCTGGGCTACAGCCGGATGCAGGCGTCGTGGGCCCTGCCGAAGCTGCTGTGGCTGCTGGACGCATACCCGCAGCTTGCCCGCGGCGGCACGCGGCTCGCGCACCAGTCCGACTTCGTCAACCGCCGGCTCGCGGGACGCGAGGTCCCGGCCGACCTCAGCAGCGCGCTCAAGACCGGCGCGCATCTCATCGAGGAGCGCTGGCCCGGCGACGTCATGGACGCGCTCGGCGTTCCGGCGGACCTGCTGCCCGAGCTGGTCCGCTCCGGCACGGTCATCGGGGCGGTGTGCGAAGCCGCCGAGGCCGCGACGGGGATCCCCGCCGGAACGCCCGTGATCGCCGGCATGACCGACGGCTGCGCCGCTCAGCTCGGCGCCGGCGCCCTGCGCCCGGGGAGCTGGAACTCGGTCCTCGGCACGACGCTGGTAGTGAAGGGAGTCACCCACGAACTGATCCACGACCCGCTCGGCGCGGTCTACTCGCACCGGGCGCCGAACGGCGACTGGCTCCCCGGCGGCGCGTCGAGCACCGGCGCGGGCCTCGTCTCGCGGGACTTCGCCGGACGGGACCTGGATGAGCTGAGTTGCGCCGCCGCCGCGCACGAACCGGCCGGCACGCTGGCATACCCGCTCGTCTCGGCGGGCGAGCGGTTCCCGTTCGTGGCGCCGGAGGCTCGGGGGTTCGAGCTCGGCGGCGGCGACGGCACCGAGGCGGACCGGTTCGCGGCCGTGCTGCAGGGCGTCGGCTATGTCGAGCGGCTTTGCTACGACTACCTGGACCTGCTGGGCGCCCCGATCGACGGCGACCTGCGCCTCACCGGCGGGGCGGCGAAGAACGAGTACTGGTGCCGGCTCCGCGCCGACATCCTGGGCCGCCCGGTGTCGCTCCCCGAGATCTCGGAGCCCGCGCTGGGAATGGCCGTTCTGGCCGCCGGCCCGGGTCGCGATCCGGCCGACGTCACCGCCGGCATGGTGCGCATCCGCGTGACGATCGATCCGAGCGACGGGTCGGCCGAGCGATTCGGCGCCGCCTACGTGCGCCTGGTCGACGAGCTCGAGCGCCGCGGCTGGCTTGGAGCCGCCCTCGCGGCCCACGCCCGGAGAAGGGCGGGGCGATGACGGACCTCTTCCTCGTCCGCCACGGAGAGACGATCTGGCACGCCGAGAACCGCTACGCGGGAGCGTCGGACGTCGAGTTGTCCCCGCGCGGGTTCGCCCAGGCGGAGCGACTCGCGGAGTGGGCATCCTCGGCGGGACTTGCGGCTGTCTGGTCCTCGCCTCTGAGCCGGGCCGTAGCGACCGCCACACCGTGCGCCGGGGCGGCCGGTCTGCCGCTCGAGGTCGATGCCCGGCTTCGGGAGCTGGACTTCGGCGACGGCGAGGGCCGAACCTCGGCGGAGATGCGAGAGCTGTTTCCGGAGGCGTTCGCGGCCTTCCGCGCCGACCCGGTGGCCCATCACCTGCCGGGCGGAGAGGATCCGATCGAGGCCGTCGAGCGTTTCGCGGCCTGCCTGCGCGACGTCGCCGCGGCCTGGCCCGAAGGCCGTGTGCTCGTCGTGGCTCACACCACGATGATCCGGCTGGCGCTGTGCCATCTGTTCGGAGCGCCGCTGGGCGAGTACCGGCGGCTTTTCCCGGCTGTCGAGAACTGCGCCCTCACGGAAATCCGGATGAGCGGACGGGGGGCCGCTCTGGTGCGGTTCAACGTGCCCCTCGATGCGGAGCGGGGCGCAGCGCCGAACCGGGGCTAAGCCTGCGGTATGTCCGCGTTCCCCTCGACCGGGACCTGCGGCTGGCGCCGCGCGGCCTCGCGCCGGCGATGCTCCGTGAGCAGGATGAGCCGCACGATACGGTCCTGATCGAGCGATGTGATTCGCGTGAACATCACGGCGACTTCCGTGCGGCCGGGCCGGCCGTTCGGGGCCGATGGACCGTTGTCCGCCTCTTTGCCCAACCGCCTTACGACTCCGTTCATCGAAACCCGATCCCCGCCGGAGAGGGGCAGGACCAGGTCCAGGTCGTCTCCGACGTTCATCGAGGCGTCGCTCGTGAAGAGCGCCCCGCCCGGGCTCAGGTTCTTGGTCAGCGTGTAGGCGGCTCGGCCGCGAGGCTCCCAGGTGTCGGGATCGACATGGCGGAAACGGATCGGCAGGTCTATCGGGTAGCGGACGTAGCCTCGCCGCTGCACGCGCTCGAGCAGGGTGGGGCGGGCGACCGCGAAGACTCTCGACCTGCTGCCGCCGAGCGGCCGCAGGAAGCCGGACCAGCCGAGGAGTGCGGCGCCGTTGCGCGCGATCGCGAGCTTGACGGTCTGGTTCGGGCGCATCGTCTCGAGGCGCCGATCGGGCGAGGACAGGCCGAGCCACAGCTCGGTCGGGCAGGCCCTCACGATCACCGTCCGGAAAGAGGCCGCGCGATCGTAGAGATCGGCCTCGACGAGCACGTGATCGCCGATCGCAAGCTCGTTCTCGACGCTGTCCCTGTCGATCATCGACGTCCATCCCGGCGGGTCGTCCGAGTCGTTTCGCCACGCACCCTGCGCGGCCGATTCGAGCGGTTGATGACGACCCTTGCCCTGGAGGAGTCGGCTCGGCGACGTTCGATACGTAGCCGGCGCGGCGGGTCGGCTCGATCATACACAGCCGCCGGACCGCGCGGACTGCCCCGGGCGGCGCCGCGGGGCTCCCGGCGCCGGCGGCCAGTAGAAGCCGGTGCCTGCGGTCAACCACTGGCTTCCGTGGACTAGAATGGCCCCGTCCGATTGGGTCGGGTTGCGACGGATCGCAGACCTCTAGTGGGAGCCCAGGCGGATCTTCCGACAGTCCCACGCGGCAGCAGGAGGGAGATCGAATGGCCACCGGATTGGGCTTCTGCGCGAACTGCGGTACGGCTCGGACCTCCGCGGAGCAGCAGTTCTGCCCGAATTGCGGGACTACTCTGCCGGCCCTGGCGGGGATGGCGGCTTCCGCGGCGGCGCCCATGCCGCCGGCGGCTCCGCCGTACCAGGCAGCCGCGCAATATCAGGCCGCCCCGCCGCCCCCTCCGCCCCCGGCCTGGGGAGCTCCGCCGGCCCAGGGCGGGATGCCCAACTACTCGATGGCTCCGGTCGGGACGCCTCCGTCGAAGAGTTCGCTCAGCCCCGCGATGATCCTGGCCGGCGTGATCCTCATCATCGCGATCGCCGGCGGCGCGTACGTCATTACCAACAACAACAAGTCCTCCGGCCCGGGCAGCAGCTCCAACCCGGTCGCCACGATGGCCGCCGGCAACACCGCCAACAACGGCGGAACCACGCCCACGCAGGCTCCGGCCGGTACCGGTAGCGCCGCGACCACTCCGGCTCCGGGCACTACGGCAGCGCCGGAGGCCTCCTCGGCCAACGGCGGCTCAGGCCTCAGCGGAGCGGCGAGCGCCCTCTCGTCGATCAGCAGCTACAAGTTCAAGATGACCCTCGCCGGCGGCGAGTTCGGATCGATGCTCTCGGCACTGGGTCAATCGGGCGCCTCCGACAACGCCCCGTTCACGATGAGCGGCACGATCGAGGTCACGCCCGACAAGGCGGCCGACATCACCATGGCCGGCTTCCACATCATCGAGATCGGCGGCTTCGACTACCTCGACATGAGTGGCACCGGCGCCTTCCTCAAGACCGCGGCCACCGGGACCAGCATGGCCGACTCGTTCTCTCCGTCCACGATGTTCACGAGCTTCGTCGGCGCGTCCTCCGACAGCGGCTTCACGAAGGTCGGGACGGAGACCAAGAACGGCGTGCAGGCCGATCACTACCAGGCCTCCGCGGCGGCTCTGGCCGAGTTCGGATCGGCGTCCGGCGTCGACGCCGCCACCTGGTCCGCCGATATCTGGATTGCCCAGAACGGCGGCTACCCGGTCAGCATGTCGATCCTGGGCAAGGCCGCCGACAACAGCGTGGCCTATGAGATCCAGTTCGACATCACCAACGTCAACGACCCGGCCAACAAGATCACCGCTCCGACGAACGTAACGGGCGCGTAGCCCGGGCGTCCGGCTCGGGGGCGCGAGGCTCGCAAGCGGCGACGCCCCGTAGCTCCCCGGAGCGACGCGGACACAGCGTACGTCGAGGCCCCGGCCGCTCGGCCGGGGCCTCTTTCTGGGTGCGCCCGGCCGCTCGGCCGGGGCCTCTCTCTGTTCACGCGGCACGGCCGGGGTACGCTATCCGGACATCCGCATGAGGTTCACGGCAGATGACCCAGAAACCGCCCCTGGACCGCCCTCCCTACGGCGCCGCGCCGGATCGATACGAGGCCATGGCCTACCGCCGGTCGGGTCGCAGCGGGCTCAAGCTGCCCGTGCTGTCGCTCGGCTTCTGGCACAACTTCGGCGACATCTCGCCGCTCGAAACTCAGCGGGCGATCGTCCGCCGGGCCTTCGACCTGGGCATCACCCACTTCGACCTGGCCAACAACTACGGCCCGCCCTACGGCTCGGCCGAGGAGAACGCCGGCCGCATCCTCCGCTCCGATTTCCGGCCCTACCGGGACGAGCTCGTCATCTCCACCAAGGCCGGCTGGGACATGTGGCCGGGCCCGTACGGGGACCTGGGCTCGCGCAAGTACCTGCTGGCAAGCCTCGATCGAAGCCTCGAGCGCCTCGGGCTCGACTACGTCGACATCTTCTACTCGCACCGCCTGGACCCCGACACGCCGCTCGAGGAGACTCTCAGCGCGCTCGATACGGCAGTCCGGCAGGGCAAGGCCCTGTACGCCGGCATCTCGTCGTACCCGCCCGCCGAGACGCGCAAGGCGGCCGCAATCCTGCGGGCCATGGGCACGCCGCTGCTCATCCACCAGCCGTCCTACTCGATGCTGAACCGCTGGATCGAGGACGGCCTCCTCGACGTTCTCGGCGACGAAGGGGTCGGCTGCATTCCGTTCTCGCCGCTGGCGCAGGGACAGCTCACCGACCGCTACCTCAACGGCGTGCCTGCCGGATCGCGGGCCACCCACTCGCCGTTCCTCGGCGTCGACGAGATCGGGAAGAACCTGCCGCGCGTTCGCGCCCTCAACGAGATCGCCGCGCGCCGCGGCCAGACGCTGGCCCAGATGGCCCTGGCCTGGGTTCTGCGCGATCCGCGCGTCACCTCGGCGATCATCGGCGCCAGTTCGGTGAAGCAGCTGGAGGACAACGTTCGGACGCTCGACAAGCTCGACTTCGAGCCGGGCGAGCTCGCGGAGATAGACAGCTGCCTGGCCGCTCGCGGCGGCTGAACCGGATCGTGTCTGGGGCTCGCCGGCCCCGATCCCATATGGCGTGTATGCTTAGGGCCTTCGTGAACGAATGGGCGCTCCGGTCTGCGCCCCGGTAACTCGCCGTCCGATCTCGATCCACTTCTCGCCCTGACCGGTCCCGCTGATGAATTGCGGGTGGGCCGTCAGGAGCTTTGCTCTCATGTCCTCCTATCGCCTCGGGCTCGTGTCCGAGCGCCCGGCAACACCTGCCCGGACCGCTCCCGTGTCCGACAAACCAGCCAACCCCGCGTCCCAGGCGCCCACCTCGTTCGACCAGCTCGGGTTGACGCCCGATCTACTGCGCACCGTGGCCGCCCAGGGCTACACCGAGCCGACGCCGGTCCAGGCTCAATCGATCCCGATCGTGCTTGCCGGCCGCGACCTGCTGGCCGGCGCCCAGACCGGTACCGGCAAGACGGCCGCCTTCGTCCTCCCGATCCTCCAGCTTCTCGACGCCGGCCGGCCGGCGGTGCGCTACGTGCCCGGCGGCAAGGGCCGCCGCGGCGCGACGGGCCTGCCGATCCGCTGCCTCGTGCTGACGCCGACCCGGGAGCTGGCGCTCCAGGTCGAGGAAAGCGTCCGCACCTACGGCGCCGAGCGGCCCATTCGCTCGACGACGATCTACGGCGGAGTCGGGTTCCAGCCGCAGGTCCGCGCCCTGCGCGACGGCCCGGAGATCGTGGTCGCCACGCCCGGCCGTCTCCTCGACCACGCCGGCCAGGGCACGATCGACCTGCGGTCGGTCGAGATCCTGGTTCTCGACGAGGCCGACCGGATGCTGGACATGGGCTTCATCCGCGACATCCGCCGGATCCTCGACCTGCTTCCGGCGCGCCGCCAGAACCTCCTCTTCTCGGCCACGTTCTCGGACGAGATCCGCGAGCTGGCAGGCGGCCTGCTGCACGATCCGGCCTATGTCCAGATCGCGCGCCGCAACGCCCCGATCGAGCTGGTCCGCCAGGTCGTCTACCCCGTCGATCGCGAGCGCAAGCGCGAGCTGCTCAGCCACCTCGTTCGGAGCGGCCGAATCGACCGGGCGCTCGTCTTCACCCGAACCAAGCACGGCGCGAACCGCCTGGCCGAACAGCTCGGCGCGGACGGCATCCTCGCCGCCGCGATCCACGGCAACAAGAGCCAGGGCCAGCGAGTCCGGGCGCTCGACGACTTCAAGGCGGGGCGAGTCGCCATCCTCGTGGCGACCGAGGTCGCGTCGCGCGGCCTGGATATCGAAGGCCTGCCGCACGTGGTCAACTACGAGCTTCCGACCGTGCCCCAGGACTACGTCCATCGCATCGGCCGGACCGGTCGGGCCGGAATGGAGGGCGACGCCGTTTCGCTCGTCTGCATCGACGAGACGACGCTGCTCGCCGACATCGAAACTCTCCTCCGAGAGCCGATCCGGCGCGAGGTCGTGCCCGGCTTCGAGGTCGACCGCTCGATCCGGCGAGAGCCGATCCGCCAGCGCAGCGGCGACGTTCGACCGGCCGGCGGCCGGCGCGCCCCGGCCAGACGCCCGGCCGAACCCCGACGACAGACCGAAAGCCGACCCGCGCCGGCCGGACGGCCCGCCCCGGCCGGGCGACCCGCCCCGGAGAGCCGTCGACCGCTCGAGAATCGGGCTGCCCCGGCGGCCCGCCGGCCGACCGGCTTCGGCTTCAATACGTCCGCACCGGTCGAACCGCGCCGCGCCCCGATGGGCGCCTTCCGCCGGCCCGTGCCGAGCGACTTCAGCCAGTCCGGCTCCGCTCCCCGCGCGGCGGCCCCGGGCGGGACCTCGATCGGATATGCCCCGGCCCGCCGCCCCGCAGGCGGCCCCGGAACGCCGTCACGGCACGGTTCGCAGTTCCGCCCCGCGCAGGGGTACGGTCGCCCGCAGGTTGCGCGACCCTCGAACGGCGGCTCACGCCCGGATGATCGGCGCGAGCACACCTCGATGCCCGGTGAGCGCATCGCCCGCGCCGGCGGACGCCCCGGCTGAGTGTCGAATCCGGGTCGGGAGGTCGGAGGCGCAAGTCCTCTCGCCCGACCGGAGGATGATGGTCCCAGCCGGCCAACAGGGCGTAGGAAGGACTCCCGCGTCAGCGTGGTCACCCACGTCGACTACACGGTGGCGTGCTCCATGCCAGACTTAGGGAGTCGGCCAGAAGAGCGTTCCGAGATGCCCACGGACGAGCCTCGGAAGGATCGCCGGTGTTTGAAGGAGGCCTCCCATGGGAAGCGGGTTCGGAGGAGCGCATACCGGGTCCAGTGATTTGCGAGGAGTCGCCGAGCTGGACGCCCCCAAGCGCATGTCACTCGAAGAGCTCGTGGGCCTCGATTCCAAGGTTTGGACAATCGTGGGCCTCGACATCTGGGAGACCAGCCGGGACACCGGGTTCGCCATCCTCGCGGCGCCGAGGGATTCGGGCCCCAAAGCCGACGGCACTCTGGCTGTCACGAAATTCGAGATGCCCGGGACCACAGGCGCGCAGCTGCTGCACCGGCTGGGCCGCTGGTCGATACACGCACAGCGAAGCGGCAGCGAGGACGTCGTTCTCAAGGTCGAGGGCGAGTCGAAGCTGGACTTCCCGATGAAAAGGTACGAAGTCTAGACGCGACGGCGTCGTCAACGAGCGTCGAATCGGGCGGTCGCGGGTACGCGGGCCCGCCTCACCAGTGCCAGACCGCGGCCTCAGCTCTCGGCGAGAAGCTTCGCCTTCTGCGCCGCGAACTCGGCGTCGGTCAGCACACCCCTGGCCCGGAGCGCGTCGAGCTTCGTCAGCTGGTCGGCGACGTCCGGCTTCGAGGCGGGAGCTCCCGGCGAGATCATTTGGCCGTCGACGATCGTCACGCCGCCCAGTTCGCCCGCCTGGGCACGCGCCTTCATGGACTCGATGTATTCCGCCATATGGCCGCTGGAAGCCGCCGCCATCGCCTCGCTCCGCATCGCGGCCGCGCGTTCGGCCTTCGCGTGATCGATCCCGGGCGGCGTGATCGAGTCCTCCAGCACCGCGATTCGCGACCGATCGTTGGGGTCGTAGATGACCTTGCACTGCCAGCCCTTGAACGGGTGCCGGCCCGTGAAAGCCTGGCCGAACGACGCCTCGAACGGCTCGCCGCTGTCCGGCTGTACCGCGACGGTGATCTTGTCGTGGTCGGTCTGCGAAGTGACCTGGTTGAAGCCGTCTACACGCGCAGTCTGCAACCCCGATTTGACGTCGGTGATCGTCGCCCACGCGACGGTCCCGCCCTCCTGCGACAGTTGCTGCTCGAGCTTCTCCTTGTGGCCCATGAACCTGCTGAACATGCTCCCTCCGTCACGGCCCGTCCGCGCCCGCGATGTGTGGGCGTGAGCGGTGATTCTCTCACCACCCGAGAGAGTTCCCGCCGTTTCGGCGATTTGACTCACGGCCCGCACCCAAGGTCGCTCGGACGGGTTGGCCTCACCACCGGGCTCGATCACGCGCGCATAGCCGTTCCCACGCGCTCGCAGCAGACTTGACGTGCCGTGAGAGCACGCGTACGCTAGAACGTACGTATTGGAATACACCGGCCATGACCACTGTCACCGCAACCGAAGCGCGCAAGCGGCTCTACAAGCTCCTGGACGACGTGTCCGACTCGCACGAGCCAGTCCAGATCACCGGCAAGCGTGGCAACGCCGTGCTGGTTGGCGAGGATGACTGGCGCGCCGTTCAGGAGACCCTGTACCTCGTGTCTATTCCGGGCATGCGCGAGTCCATCATCGAGGGCATGGCGACGCCCGCGGAAGAACTCGACGGCGAACTCCACTGGTGAGCTGGAAGCTCGTCTACACGAAGCAGGCCCAGAAGGACGCCGAGAAACTGGCCGCGGCCGGCCTGAAGCCCAAGGCTCAGTCCCTGCTGGCAATCCTCGCGGAGAACCCCTACCGGACGCCGCCCCCTTTCGAGAAACTCGTCGGAGACCTGGCGGGCGCGTGCTCTCGGCGCACCAGCATTCAGCACCGCCTGGTCTACCAGGTACTGGACGATGCCGGGACCGTGAAGGTGCTGCGAATGTGCTGCGAATGTGGACGCGCCATCAATGGGTCCGCCGAGCGTATCGGTCAGCGTGCTGAAGGCGCGGCCCAAGCCGCTCCGGCTCGTGCCTCAGTCGACTAGGGGCGGTCTGTAGGCGGCGGAGTCTTCCCCGCCAGCGCGTCGTTGAAGGCCTGATCCTGCCTTGCCTTTTCGGCGTCCGGCGTCTTTGCCAGGAGGTTCGTTCGCGGATCGGACTTGTCCCAGCGCAGCTTGTGGTTCTTCGGGTCGTACTCGATGCCGATGGTCTCGCCTTCCGACACCGGAATGAAGCTGAAGTCATCGTGTTCGACCATCGGCCACTTGATGGGGGAGCGGAACACCTCGCCGTCTGTCGGGTGAACCTCGACCACCCACTCCGTGCGCCAGGTCCCCAGTTCCTTGCTTCCGATCTCGTGACTTGCGACCACGAGTCCTTCGGCCTTGATCCAGTGCTCTCCAATCCCAAACGGCATCGCTTTCTCCTTCGCTTCCGAGAAAACCCGAGGCGGATCGGTGTGCGGCCGGCAGCCCCATTGCCACGGCGGCGCTACCCCAGCTAACTCCCTGTCCTGCCCAGGAACGCGGTTCGGCAATCGTAGCGACCATCGCAGGTCCCGGGAGCAGCCATTCGAAGCGAAGACCTTCAACGGCCTGGCCCGGAAGCCAGCGCCGCCAGCTGGCATCTCGGCCTCAATCCAGGCGCGACGCTCGACGGCCGAGGTCTTGGCGGATCCTTCACCGGCCCTGAGCCCTACCGGAGCTCCAGGCCACGCCGTTCGATCCAGGTCGTCGCGGCAAGGTGGAACTGCCTGGCTGCCGCTATCGCGTCGACCAGAGCGTCCCTGTCCAGGATCTCGGTCCAGTCGCCGTGGACCGAGGCGTTTCTTCGGTGGTTGAGATCGATCAGCCTGGCCGGTCCGGGCACCCCGTCGATGCCGTCTGCTGAGAGGGTTGCCAGCACGGACCGGATCACGGTCGCCTCGTCGCCCTCGCCAACCTTCCGCCGCAGGCCGGTCCTCGCAAGCTCGACCGCATCTGCGACGTGGAAGATGGCCGAGACCACGCCGTCGAAGTTATTGTCGAACTCACCTTCGGTGATGCCTTCGCGATCGATGGCCGCGGCGGCGCCGTCGATCCGTTTCGCAGCGCGCGTCATCTGGTCTCGGATGATCCTTCCGGACTGCTCCGACAACTGAGCCACGCTACGCCTCCCCGAAGAGGCGAACGCCCGCGAGCGCAGCCAGCACGTGCGGATCGCCGTTCCGGCGGCCCTCCTCAACTTCCTCGGGGCCCAGCAGGAACGCGTCCACGCGACGCTCCAGCCGCTCGCCTAGCTTTCCGACGGCTTCCCGCGCCGCGGCCTTGTCCTTGAAGTCGCCGACCAGCAGGAGGTCGATGTCGCTCCGAGGCGTGCCCCTCCCCGGAATGGCCATCGATCCGTAAACGTACGCGGCCATCGCACGCTGGCCACCCAGGGCCAACGCCACCGGCAGATCGACCAGGGCAGCCAGGTATGCCGATGGGTAGTAGGGGCTGGCGGTGTTCGGCCCGAAGGCGTCCCTCTTGCCGACTCTGGTGCGGGTCACGAGGCCGCGCTTCTCGAGGGTGAGGAGCGCCGAGGTCGCGATCTGACGTGGCAGGCCGCACGCGCTGGCCACTTCGCCGGCCAGGAGTGGGAGGCGGGAGTGGAGCATGACAAACGAGTTGACGAGACCTACGTTTCGAGCAAACACCTGAATAGCGCCTCGTTGGTCGTTGTCATAAAGGATATGACCATTGTCATAAGAAGTATGACCTTCATCAGAGAGTCTATGACTTCGCCTCCAGCGTTTCAACGTGGATGTGACTTCAGAGCCGGGCCCTCGACGATGGCCACCCGTTCGGTGTCCAGCGGCGATGCGCCGCGGGCGAGCGCCGGCTGGTACGCTCTAGCCCAAGCCTCGCCGAGCCGGAGGCCGTCCCATTCGCGAGGCCCCCGGTGCCCGACAATCCGAACCCGGACCGTCTGCTCGAAGACCTGAACGCATCACAGCGAGAGGCCGTCACGACGACGTCGGGGCCGCTCGCCATAGTGGCCGGCGCCGGCTCGGGCAAGACGCGCGTCATCAGCCGGCGAGCGGCCTACGCGATCGAGACGGGAGCGATCCCGGCGGACCAGATCCTGCTCGTGACCTTCACCGACAAGGCGGCCGGCGAGATGTCGCAGAGGATGGTTTCGCTGGGCCACCGTGGCGTCATGGCGCGCACCTTCCACGCTGCCGCGCTGGCCCAGCTGCGTCACTTCTGGCCGAGCCGCCACGACGGCGCGTCGCTGCCGTCGATCCTCGATTCCAAGCTGCGCCTGCTCGTGCCGCTCGTCGGCCGGCTGCCGGGCGGCTATCGGTTCACACCGGCCAAGGACCTGGCCGACACGATCGAGTGGGCAAAGGTTCGCCGCATCCGGCCCGCCGGATGGGTCGCCGAGGGCGGTGATCGAGCGCCGGTTCCGGCCGACCTGTTCGCCCGCGTCTACCGCGACTACGAGCGGTCGAAGGAGGCGGCCGGCCTGCTCGACTTCGAAGACATGCTGGTCGAGACGGTCGAGCTGCTCGAGCGCGACGCCGAGGCGGCCGCCCTGGTCCGGTCTCGCAAGCGCTGGTTCAGCGTCGACGAATACCAGGACACGAACCCGCTGTCCGAACGGCTCCTGGAGCTGTGGCTCGGCGAGTCGCGCGATCTGGCGGTGGTCGGCGATCCGGACCAGTCGATCTACACCTTCACCGGCGCCACGCCGGAGTTCCTGCTTGGCTTCGCGGGGCGGCATCCCGGGGCGCGCACCCTCACGCTGGCCGACAACTACCGATCGAGCCCGCAGATACTCGAGCTCGCCAACCGGCTCGTCGCTGGCGGGCCGCGAGGGGCGCTGCGGGCGACTCGGCCGGAGGGGCCCCGGCCCGCCGTCCACCGCTTCGCCGATGCCGAGGCCGAGCTTCGCGAGATCGTAGCCTGGTGTCGCGCCGTGTCCGCGGCCGGTGTGCCGCCGGCGGAGACGGCGATTCTCGTCCGGGTCAACGCCCAGCTGCCGGCCATCGAGGACGCGCTGACGCGCGCCGGCATCGGGTTCACCGTCCGAGGCCAGCGGTTCTTCGACCGGCGCGAGATCCGGGAGGCGCTGACCCTGATGCGGAGGGCCCGGCTCGAGGAGACCGGCGAGGCGCTGGCGGCCGCGATCGAGCGGCTCTTCGTGGAGCGGCTCGGCCTTGACGACGTCGCCGCCGACACGGGCTCGGAGGGCCGAGAGCGGGCCGCCTCGCTCGAGCTGCTGCTCGACATCCTTGAAGACCTGGCGGAGTCGGACTCCGGCCTCACCCTGGACGCGGCCCTGGCCGAGCTCGACAGTCGGCGCGAGGCCGAGGGGGCGGCCTCGACCGACGGCGTGAATCTGCTGACATACCATCGAGCCAAGGGGCTCGAGTGGGACGCCGTCTACCTGCCCTCGCTCGACGAGGGGCTCGTGCCGGTCCGCCAGGCGAGGACGGCCGAGGAAGTCTCCGAGGAGCGCCGCCTGCTGTACGTCGGGATCACGCGCGCCCGTCGGTTCCTCGTTCTGTCGTCGTCGTCGCGCAAGCCGTCGCGCTTCCTGGCCGAGATCGAGCCGCCGCGGCCGGCCGCGGGCCGCGGATCGGGGAGCCGTTCGGCCGCTCGCCCGGAGGGTCGCGTCCGCGTCCTCCCCGGCGCCCCGGTGGCCGTCGCCGCCGTCCCGGACGACGGCCTGCTCGAGGCCCTGCGCCGCTGGCGCCGCGAACGGGCCGCCGCGGACGGAGTGCCCGCATTCGTCGTCGCCCACGACACCACGCTGGCCGAGATCGCCGATGTCCGGCCGCGCTCCCTGCCCGCCCTCCGACGCGTTCGGGGAATGGGCCCGGCCAAGCTCGAGCGCTACGGCCCCGAGATACTGGCGGTCATCGAAGGGGCGGGGTAGGCCGGCGGGTGAGTGGCTCGGCCGCCCGAGTCGAAGTCGCGTGTCGGGGGCCGGGGCCTTCCCGAGGCGTGGCTACGGAACGTACAACTCCGCCGAGGCGCGGTTCGCCGCGTTTGCTGCAATCTCCTGAGGGGTCAGCCTTGGTGCTCCGTCGGCGAGCAAGATGCCGGTGTCGCCGGCGAAGAGGACCCGGCCGTCGGCGAGCAATGTGACTTTGAAGCCGACGCGGTATTCGCTCATGGAACCAGTCTGGCTGAAGGTCCCAGTTACGGGGTCATAGAGCTCCGCCGACGAGGCCAGGTTGCCGGAAGCATCGACGTACAGGTCCGGGACGAGGACTCGCCCGTCGGCGAGCAGCGGCGCCGTGGTAGGGTCTCCAATGGACCCGGTGCAGTTGCACTCGTTGATCATCGAGCCGGTCGGGGTGAAAGTGCCGGCGGCAGGGTCGTACAGCTCGGCCACGGGGTAGGTCATGCCCCCCTTGTCCCCGTCTCCGGCGACGAGGACGCGGCCGTCGGAGAGCAGCGTGGCAACGTGATCCCTGTTCACGAGCTTCATCGCGCCGGTCGTGCTGAAGGTGCCCGTTGTCGGGTCGTACACCTCGGCAGAATTGTCACCATTGCCGCCGGCGATCAGGACGCGGCCGTCGCGAAGCAGCGTGGCGGTGTGGAAGATGCGGGCCCGGGTCATCGAGCCGGTCGGGCTGAACTTCCCTGTCGCGGGGTTATAGAGCAAGGCCGTGGCGGTTCCCATCCCTTCGGCCGGAGTCTCTCCCCCGGCGATCAGGACGCGGCCGTCCTTGAGCAGCGTGGCCGTCTGGAAGTGCCGAGCCTCTGGAAGCGAGGCGGTTCGAGTGAAGGTTCCGGTCTTGGGGTCATAGAGCTGGGCTGAGGCGGACTCCACCGAGTTGTCCTTGCTGGTCCACTCGAAACCGCCCACGATCAGCACCCGGCCGTCGAGGAGAAGGGTGGCGTCGGAATCGTCGAGGGCGACGGCCGGCGAGCCGGTCGCGCTGAAGGTTCCGGTCTTGGGGTCGTATAGCTCTGCCGATCGCGCGGCATCGTAACCCTCTCCTCCGGAGATCAGCACCCGACCGTCGAGGAGCAACGTAGCGGTGGCGGCATCGCGGCCCACGGTCATCGAGCCGGTCGGCACGAACGTCCCAGATGGTCCGTATGTTGGGGCTGGCGTTGCAGTTGGCGTTGAGGTTGGCGTCGAGGCGATCGTGGGGCCGAGCGTCGGAGTCGCGCTCGGGGTGGTGGTTTCGACCGGCGCGCTCGGGGATGCCGGCGGCATCGGGGACGAACCGGAGGATGTCGGCGACGGACCGGGATTCCGGCGACGGACTGGCAGACCCCGCGACGCATGCGGTAACCGACAGCGCGATCAGGACTGCCGCGCCGCAGCGCAGCACTTGGCGTCTTCCGCCACCGCCAACGTCGATCCTCCCCACCCTCGTCTCCTCACGCCGTTTTGTGACGGATCAGCCGCCAGATCCGGGTGGCGTCCTTACGCCCAATCGGCCCCGTCGCCGTTCGGCCATCGTGTCGGGTCGATCGACCGCCGTCAACCCTTCTTCTCCAGGTGACCTCCGAAGCCGAAGCGCATCGCCGAGAGGACCTTGTCGCCGAAGTCGGCTTCGCCCCGGGAAGCGAATCGCGAGTACAGCGCGGTCGTCAACACCGGGGTAGGCGCGCCGACGTCGATCGCGGCGATGCTCGTCCAGCGGCCTTCGCCGGAGTCGGAAACGCGGCCGGAGAACTCGGCCAGGTCCGGACTCCCGAGCAAAGCCTGGGCTGTCAGATCGAGCAGCCAGGACGCGATCACGCTGCCGCGGCGCCAGAGTTCGGTCACGGCCGGCAAATCCAGGTTGTACTGGTACAGCTCAGGCTCGCGCAGCGGCGACGTCTCGGCGTCGATCTCGCGCTGGCCCAGCCCCACGCCGGCGTGGTGCAGGATGTTCAGGCCCTCGCCGTAGGCGGCCATCAAGCCGTACTCGATGCCGTTGTGGACCATCTTCACGAAGTGGCCGGCGCCGGCCGGGCCGCAGTGGAGGTAGCCCTGTTCGGCCGTCGTCGGTTCGCCGGTGCGGCCCGGCGTTCGTTCGGCCGACGCCACGCCCGGGGCGAGCGCCTTGAAGATGGGATCGAGGTGGGCGACCGCGTCGTCGGGCCCGCCGATCATCAGGCAGTAGCCGCGCTCGAGGCCCCACACCCCGCCGCTGGTGCCGCAGTCCAAGTAGCGGATGCCCGCCGGCTCGAGTTCCTTCGAGCGGCGGATGTCGTCGCGATAGTAGGAGTTGCCGCCGTCGATCACGATGTCGCCGGCCGACAGGAGTGGCCTGAGTTGATCGAGCGTGGCGTCCACCGACGCGGCCGGAACCATCAGCCACAGGACGCGGGGCCGCTCCAGCTTCGCCACCAGGTCGGCGAGCGAGTAGCTGCCGCCCGAGATGGCACCTTCGGCAACCAGGCCGTCCACGGTCGTCTTCGTCCGGGCATAGCCGAAGACGGTGTGGCCGTTGCGCAGCCAGCGCCGCGACATGTTGGCGCCCATGCGCCCGAGTCCAACGAGTCCGACTTGCACGGAAGGTTTCCTCCTGATGTCGTTGTCGGTCAGAGCATTGCGCGTATCGGGGAATCGTGCGGCGCGTCGAGATCGTACGCCGGCGGCCGGGCGCTCAGGGTCGGGAGCGCGGCAGTCGCGCAAGGATGTCCGCGACGATCTCCGGCGGTGGTCGATGTCGCGGAGATCGCGGCGCCGGGCTCGTCGGGGTCGAGCGGCTCCAGCGTCTCGAGCTGGCTGGCCAGCAACGCGGGCGGCATGTAGTGGCCCCGGCGGCGCTCCAGTCGATCCGCGATGACGGCGGGCTCCACGACCAGGTGGGCGAACCAGACCGACGCGTGACCCCGGCGCAACACGTCGCGGTAGGCGCGTCGCAGCGCGGAGCACGTGATCAGGGCGTTCTCTCCGGCGCGCTCTCGCTCGCCGATCCACGAGGCCAGCGCCTCCAGCCAGGGCCGGCGGTCTTCGTCCGTGAGCGGCGTGCCGGAGTGCATCTTGGCCACGTTGGCCGGCGAGTGGAACTCGTCCGCCTCCGCCGTCGGCCAGCCGAGCTCGTCCGCGAGGGCTCGCATGACCGTGGACTTGCCGCAGCCGGAGACGCCCATGACGACGATCGTCGTGGTGGGCGAAAGGCCGACGGGCGAGAGGCCGCGGGTCTCACTCATGGCGGGTCTCACTCATCGCCGCGCTCACTCGTCGCGGGCGCGCGCCAGCGCCGCGGCGCGCTCGAGGACGGTCCGGACCGGCAGCCCCAGGCGCTCTGCGGCGGCCGCGGCGTCGGTGTATTCGGCCTGGACCGTCACCGGCCGGCCGTCGAGCAGGCCGCGCTTGACGCGAACGTCGAACCCATCGACCGAGACGACGACTTCGTCGCGGGGCAGCGCCCGGCGGGCGACCGGCCGCAGCCGGACGCCCAGCGTCGTCGACTGCGTGAACAGCGCCCGCGTCGCGGCGTCGACCGCTTCCTCGGCGACGAGCGCAGTGACCACGTGCCCGGGCCTGCCCTTGCGCATGACGACCGGAGTCAGCCAGGCGTCGACCGCCCCCGCGGCAACGAGAGAGTCGAGAACGGCCGGCCAGAGACGCGGATCCAGGTCGTCGACGGTGGCCTCCAGCTCGATCAGGTCGTCCCGGCGCCACGGCACGCCGGACGGAGCGACGGGGCTGCCGAGGACGACCCTCAGGACGTTGGCGCGCTCCGGCGGATCCGCGGAACCGGCGCCGACCCCGACGGCGTCGATGCGCATCGGCGGCAGCGCGCCCCACTCTTTGGCGAGGGTCGCCAGCAGCGCCGCTCCGGTGGGCGTGCACAGCTCCCCGTCGCCGCCGGCCGCGACGGCCGCATCTCGGCCGGCCAGGATCGCGAGGACGGCCGGCACCGGGACCGGCAGCGGGCCGTGAGACGTCTGCACGCTTCCCGAGCCCAGCGCCACGGAGCCCACGACGACCGGCGCGTCCGGCCGCAGCAGCCCCAGCGCGTCCAGTGCCGCGGCGCAGCCGACGACGTCCGCCAGAGAGTCGAGCGCGCCTACTTCGTGCAGGTGGATCCGCTCCACCTCCTCGCCGTGGACCCCGGCCTCGGCCGCCCCGAGGGTGCGGAACACCTCGCCGGCAAAGGCGGCCACGGCCGGCTGGAGGTTAGCCGCGGCGACCAGGGCCAGCACGTCGCCGAGGGTGCGCGAAGCCGCGCCATCGTGAACCGCCACGTCCGCCTTCGTGGCCCGCAGGCCGTGGCGGCGGACCTGGTGCGGCCGGATCTCGATCGGTTCGACGCCCAGCGCGGCGACGGCCGCGGCCACCGCTTCGAGCGGCGCGCCGGCGTCGAGCAGCGCGCCCAGCAGCATGTCGCCAGACGCGCCGGCAGAGGCATCGATCCACGCGCAACGGCCTGTCTGTGCCACTGGCATCTCCTCGCGTATGCGGCAACACTATGTGCGGCAGCCAGCCGAGTCTGACACAACCTCGCCGATCCGGGCCAGCGCGCCCGAGAAACTGAAAGGACCGCCATGATCCGAACTCTCGTCGCGCCCGAGCGTGAAGGAGACCTCATCGGACTCGCCCTGGCGGACCTCGAAGTCGGACAGTCGTTCGAGTCGCCCGGGAACCTCGACACGGCGGTCGTCGTGCTGAGCGGCGTAGTGGACGTGGAGGCGGACGGCCAGAAGCTTGGGTCGGCGGGCGGGCGAGCGTCCGTTTTCGAGGGCCCGGGCCACACCGTCTACGCCCCGCCCGGTACGACTCTGCGGCTCGTGGCCACGCGGCCGGCTCAGCTCGCCATCGCCACGGCGCCTGGCGGAGCCGGAGGACCTGCGAAGGCACGCGTCATCGGGCCGGGCGACCAGCGGATAGGCGAGGTTGGCAGGGGAAACTGGCGCCGCGACATCCGGACGATCCTGGGCCCCGAGCACGCCGCGAGCCGGCTGCTCTTGGGCGAGACGATCAACCCGCCCGGCAACTGGTCGTCGTATCCGCCCCACAAGCACGACCGCGAGCGGCCTCCCGAGGAGGTCCGGCTGCAGGAGGTCTACTTCTACAAAGTCGACCCGGCCGGGGGTTTCGGCGTCCAGATTCGATACGACGACGATGGCGCGGAGACCGTCATCGTTCGCGACGGCGACGTGGTGCCGATCCCGAGCGGATACCACCCGGTCGTGGCGGCGCCCGGCTACTCGCTCTACTACCTGTGGGTCATGGCCGGCGACGGGCGCCGGATGGCTCCCTATCTCGACCCGGCCCACGCCTGGGTCCAGGAGTCCGGACGATGAATGAGAACGACGCGGGCGCAGCGGGCGATTCGGGCGCGGCGGGCGATTCGGGCGGGGCGGGCGCGGCCCTCTTCGATCTGAGCGGCAAGGTGGCCGCGGTCATCGGTGGAGCGGGCGTCCTCGGCGGGGCCGTGTGCCACGGTTTCGGCCGGGCGGGCGCCGCCGTGGCGGTGATGGACCGCTCGCGCGAGCGGGCGGACGAGCTGGCGGCCGCTCTCGAGGTGGAGGGCACGAGGGCCGCCGCCCTGGCGCTGGACGCCTCGGACCCGGCTTCGGTCGAACAGGCCCGCGCCGACGTGGAGAAGCTGCTCGGCCCGGTCGACATCCTGGTCAACGCGGTCGGCGTGAACAGCTCCACGCCGTTCTTCGAGCTGGGCCTCGACGAGTGGCACCGCGTCCTGGACACGAACCTGACCTCGGCCCTGATCGCCTGCCAGGTCTTCGGCAAGGCCATGATCGATCGCGGCCGGGGCGGGACGATCATCAACTTCTCGTCGTCCTCGTCGGAGATTCCGCTGTCTCGCGTCCTGACGTATTCGGTCACCAAGGCGGGCATGAACATCCTGACCCGCTATCTCGCCCGCGAGCTGGCGCCCCACGGGATCCGAGTCAACGCCATCGTGCCCGGCTTCTTCCCGGCCGAGCAGAACCGCAAGCTGCTCGACGACAGCCGCATCGAGGCGATCCTCCGCCACACGCCGGCGGGCAGGCTGGGCGAGGCCGACGAGCTCGTCGGGACGATGATCTGGCTGGCCTCGGAACGGGCCTCGGGTTTCGTGACGGGAGCGCTCGTTCACGTCGACGGCGGCTTCAGCGCGATGACGATCTGAGGCGACGGCGCGGCGACTGCGGCGAGCGCGGCGACGGCGCGGCCAGATTGCGCCGAGGCCGGTTGCGCCGGGGCCCACGGTGCCGGAGCCGACTGCGGCAGGACCGGCGTCAGGCCGACCCGCCCCGGGCGATCAGCGCGCCGACCGTGCCGGCTCCGATCCCGTCGTCGATACCCACCACGGCTACTCCCGGCGCGCACGACGAGAGCATCGCCAGCAGAGCGCTCACCCCTCCGAACGAGGCGCCGTAGCCGACGCTCGTCGGGCAGGCGATCACGGGCACCCGCGCCAGACCGCCGACGACGCTCGCGAGCGCGGCATCCATGCCGGCGACCACGACGATCGCGTCTGCCCGCTCTATCTCAGGCTGCTCGGCGAGCAGGCGGTGTAGCCCGGCCACTCCCACGTCTGCGACGAGGTGGACGCCGGCCCCCAGCAGCGAGGCCACGATCCGGGCCTCTTCCGCGACCGGAAGATCCGAGGTCCCGGCCGTGAGCACGAGCAGCCGGCCCCGGGCTTCCGGGACAGCTCTGGGTATTGCGAGCAACCGGGCGCGCTCGTGCCAGGCGCTTTCCAGCCCGCGCGCTTCGGCCAGGGTTCGGATGGCGGCCGCATCCCCCGCCTCGACTCGAGTCACGACGACGCTCGACAGGTCGTGCTCGAGCTGCGCCTCGACGATCGCGAGCAGCTGCTCCCGGGTCTTGCCCGGCGCGTAGACGAACTCCACCACGCCCTGGCGGAGGCCGCGGTGGTGATCCACGCGGGCGAAGCCGAGGTCGCTGAACGGCAGGCGGCGCAGCGATTCGACGGCGGCGGCGACCGAGACGCTCCCGTCGGCGACGCCGTCGAGCAGCTCCTTCAGGAGCGAGACGTACGGGCCGCCCGGCACGGGAGTCTCGTCCGGGGTCATGCCGCGCTGTCTCCCGCGCCGTTCCCGGTGTAGGCGGCCGGCGTCCAGCTTTCGAACCCGGCCTCGAGGAGACGGGATCGCACGTCGGCCGCCCGGCGCCGGAGGTCGATCAGCTCGTCGGCCTCGACCTCCACACGGGCAGCCCTGCCGAAGTCCCGCACGCGGACCTGGCGGAACCCGAGCGCTCGAAGCGCCAGCTCGGCGCTCTCGACGCGCCGCAGGCGCTCGGCGGTGATGGCCTCCCCGAACGGGATCCGGCTCGCCAGGCACGCCGACGCGGGCCGATCCCAGCCCTCCACGCCGATCGAGCGAGCCAGCAGGCGCAGCTGCTCCTTCGTGATGCCGGCTTCGGCGAGAGGCGAGCGCACCCCCAGCTCGGACGCGGCCGACATGCCGGGCCGGTCGTGGCGCGCGGTGTCCGAGGCGTTCGTTCCGTCGACGACCCACGCGTAGCCTTCGGACCTCGCGATTGCCGTGGCCACGCCGAACAGCTCCATCTTGCAGAAGTAGCAACGCGACCTCGGGTTGCCGGCGTAGCGGGGATCGTCCAGCTCCTTCGTGGCGACCGTCCGCCGGAGCGCCCCATGCCGGTTCGCCTCCACGGACGCGGCGGCGGCATCGGCGCGATCCCACGCCGGAACCGCGGCCGAATTGCCGGTGAGGGCCAGGCACCGTTCGCCCAGAAGCCGCGACGTCACGGCCAGCAGGAAGCTCGAGTCGATCCCACCGGACAGAGCCAGGACGCACGAGCCGAGCCCGTCGACTATCTCGAGCAGGCGGCCGAACCGTGCCAGGGCGACCGGGTCGGACGCGGCCGGCCCGGCCCGCGCGCGATCCAGCAGGCCGTGGTGATGCATCGGCCTGACGATACATCCCGGCCGGGGGAAGCGCCCCGCTCGGGCGAGAAGAGTACGGATCGCGGCACGTGTAGAGTTGTGCCGATGGATCGCGACAGGACTCCCGATCTCGCCCCCGGGCCATTCGCAGAATTCCTGCGCGGCGATCTGCCGCGCTGGGCTCTCGTTCGGCAGCGGATGGATGCGGCCGACGTGGGCGACGTGGCCGCCGCCGTCGGGGCGACTCTCGACACGGTGCGGGAATTGATCCGGCCCGGGGCGAGGGTCTGCCTGGCCGTCGGCAGTCGCGGCATCGACAGGATCGACGAAGTGGTCCGCGCGGCCGTCGCCTGGTTCAGGACAGCCGGTGCCGAGGTCTTCGCCGTGCCGGCGATGGGCAGCCACGGCGGCGCGACGCCGGAGGGCCAGCTGGAGGTCCTGGCTTCCTACGGCATGACGCCGGAATCGATCGGCTGCGAGATCCGGTCGAGCATGGAAACCGTGGAGCTCGGCGAGGTCCGTCCCGGCGTCCCGGTCTTCGTCGACCGCAACGCCTTCGAAGGCGCCGACGTTGTCGTCCCGATCAACCGCGTCAAGCCGCACACCGACTTCAGCGGCGAGATCGAGAGCGGCCTGATGAAGATGATCGCCATCGGGCTCGGCAAGCAGAAGGGCGCGGACACGTTCCATCGCCAGGGCTTCGACACGTTCCACGAGCTCATCCCGGAGGTCGCCGAGTTCACGCTTTCGAAGGTGAACATCCCGTTCGGCCTGGCCCTCGTCGAGAACGGGTACGCCCGGCTGTGGCAGATCGAGGCGGTGCCGCGCGACCGGATCTGGGACCGCGAACGCGAGCTGCTGGTGGCGGCTCGGGCGCGCATGGCCCGGCTGCCGCTGGACGCGATCGACGTCCTGGTGCTCGACTTCATCGGCAAGGACGTCAGCGGCCTGGGCATGGATTCCAACGTCGTCGGCCGCTATTACAAGGGACCGACCGGCGAGAGCCCCTACATCCAGCGCATCGTCGTCCGCGACCTGACCGACGAGACCGAGGGCAATGCCGTCGGCATCGGCATGGCCGACGTGGCGTTGCGGCGGGCGGTGGAGAAGATGGACCCCCGCAAGACGTACATGAACTCCGTCACGGCCAAGACGCCGGAGGGTGCTCGGGTCCCACTGACAGTCGGCACCGACTGCGAGGCGCTGTTCGTCGCCATCGCCGCCAGCATCAAGGTCGAGCCGCCCGATGCCCGGATAGTGAGGATCCGCGACACCAAGCACATGGAGCTGATGTACGTCAGCGAGCCGGCGCTGGCCGACGTCCTGGCCACCGGGCGGTGCGAGATCGTGCGACCGCCCGAGCCGATCGAGTTCGACGGCGACGGCATGTTCGCCGCGGCAATGGAGTAGGACGGACTCGTCGCTCCGGCAGCGCCCCGGAGTCCCCGGGCGACTCGCTCGAGCAGGCTAGGCGGAGAACTGCAGGAAGGTCGACGGGGGCCGGCCGAACCGCGCTCGCGTCGAGTTCTGATTCAAGTACGCGAGCACCGACAGGTGCGCGGCCACGCCGATGACGTCCAGCGTGTCGATGCCCCAGGGGATCACTGAAACGAGGATCAAGCCGAGCAGGGCGACGCTGAGGAGACAGGCTCGGCCCCACGCCCAGGCCCAATTCGACCACAGCCCGCGAGCCACCTCGAACACCATCACCGAGGTCGCCAGATAGGCCAGCCCCATGACCAGGTCGAGGGGGATCTCGCCGGTGTCCTCGTAGTTGATGCCGTAGTTGACCCACTGCAGCAGGTCGATCGCGACCAGCAGCCCGATGATCCCGATGACGATCTCGGTGGCCACCAGCAGGACGGTCCCGAACGGACGCGCTGTGCCGGCGGTCGACTGGCCGGCGGCCTGGTAAGCGGGCGGCGGCGCGGCGTCGTAGCCGGCGGGCGGCGCGGCGTACGGCCCGGGGACGCCGTAGAAAGGCTGGGTGGCCGGCGGAACCGCGGCGGATGGCGCCGGAGCCGGGGGCTGCGCCGGCGGGTCGGCGGGCTGCGCGTCCGGCGTCAGGCTCTGGCCGCAGGCGTGGCAGAACGGCGCCCCGGCCCACGATGGAGCGCCGCAGCGCCCGCACACGATCACCTCTGCCAACGGGAATCCTCCTTCCAGCCCTGCCCCTTCGTACGAATCGTAGCGTGCCCGAACGGCCGAGATGCGCCCGGATCGCCGCCTCGACAGCCGTCACGTCCGTCAGGTCCGCGACCTGTTCAGGATTCCGAAAGGTAGCTCGGTTCAAATTGGGCCAACCCTGACCACCGAGATCGCCCGCAGGCGGTCCTTCAGCGCAAGAACCGAGGCAATTCGATGACGATAGTCGCAACGCACCGCGGCCCGATCTCAGGCAAGACGCACCTGCATCTGCTTCGCGAGAGCGCCGCCGTTCGCAGCGCCCGCGCGGCGTCGCAGCTCAAGGACAGGTCCTGCGAACCCACTGCCGAGTCGGCGGATCGCTCCTCGGATCGCCCCTACCGCGTCAGGAGATTGGCCGAGAAGGAGTAGACCGTCGCCCGCCGGCTCTCGTGCCGGTCGAGGGCGATCCCGACCAGCTTCGAGACCAGCTGATCGAAGCGGACGCCCTCCTCCTCCCACAGGTAGTACGACAGCGAGCCGGGAGTGGTGTTGATCTCGTTGAGGAGCAGCCGCCTCCTGGAACCCTCGTAGAGGAAGTCGATCCGCACCACGCCGCTGGCGTCGATGGCACGGAACGCCTCTACGGCGAGCTGCTTCACCTGGCGGGTCAGGGCCTCGCCGATCGGCGCCGGAACCTGGCGGGACAGACCGGCCATGCCGGCACTTTCCGCCTGGCCGCGCCCGAGCTTCTTGCCGCCGTGCTTGTACTTGTCGTCGAACGACAGGACCGACTCGGACCTCATCGGCTGCTCGCAGGCCGAGGCGCGCTCCGGCGGCCCCATGACCGAGCAGTTGATCTCGATGAAGTCGGTCAGCGCCTCCTCGACTAGAGCGCGACCGTCGAGCTCCAGAGCCAGGTCGATCGCTTCGCGCAGGGCGGGGCGGTCGGCGCAGCTCGAGACGCCGATGCTGCTTCCCAAACACACCGGCTTGACCATGACCGGGTAGCTGTACTTCGTCTCGACTCGGAGCGCGACCCCGTCCGGATCGGCCTCCCATTCGGCGCGAGACAGCTCCAGGCAGTCGAGAGTCGGGATGCCGGCCTGCTCCAGGATCCGCTTGGTGCGGACCTTGTCCATTCCGATCGCCGAGGCCAGGATGCCCGAGCCGACGTACGGCACGTCGGCGAGCTCGAACAGCCCCTGGAGGGACCCATCCTCGCCGTGGGTTCCGTGGACGACCGGGAAGAACACGTCGGCCCACAGCTTCGGGCTCTTCTGCAGCAGGCCGCCGGCCGCGGCGGGATGAACGACCAGCTGGCGCACCGACCGGTCCGGGCTGAGGCTCACCCGGTGGACGTTCTTGAGCCCGGCGGCGTGGAAGGTCTGCTCGCGATACAGCTCCAGGTTGTGCAGCCCTTCGCCGGCGTACCAGTCACCCTGCTTGGTGATGTAGATCGGGAGGAAGGGGAATCCGGCCTGGTCGAGGGCGTCCATGGTCTGATGGCCCGTGATCACGGAGACCTCGTGCTCGACGGACCGGCCGCCGAACAGGACGGCCACGGTCGGATTGGACATCGGGCTCCTCACTCCTCGTACAGGTCGGGCAGGTCATTCTCGAACAAAACGACGTCGCCCGGGCGGACGATGCCCTTCAGCGCCTCCAGGCCGTCGTCGAGGTTGCGGACGGACGTGACCCGGTCGGCCGCGAAACCGGCCCCGTCGAGCCCGCGCCTGATCGGCGCCGTCTGGCGCGAGCCCACCAGGATCACGAAATCGCAGACGCCGGCCGCCCGGGCGCCGAGCTTCTCGTTCCAGGACTCCTGCTCGACGCCCAGCTCGACCATGCCCGGCGTGACCAGGATCTTGCGGCCGCTCTCGAAGGCCGCGAGGGCGTTTAGCGCGTTGAACGCGCCGACCGGGTTGGAGTTATAGGCGTCGTCGACGATGGTCACGCCGTCGGCCCCGGTGTGGACCTCGAGGCGGTGGGGAACCGGCTGGAGCCGGCCGATCGCGCCGGCGATCTCGCGAAGGCTCACGCCGGCGGCGCGCGCCACCGTCGCGGCGGCCAGTATGTTGCTGACGTTGTGGATCCCGATGAGCCGGGTCTTGACGGTTACTCGCGCGCTGTACCGCTCGACGAGCGTGAAGGTGAGGCCGTCCGGACCGTGGGCGATCGATTCGGCGGCCAGGTCGAGTTCGCCCGCCGAGGTCTCGATCCCGTAGCGCCGCAGGTTCGGGAGCCGGTGCTCGCCGGCCAGCCGGCGGACGCGCGGGTCGTCGTTGTTGATCACGGCGATCCCGTCGGGTGCCAGCGCCTCGAGCAGCTCGAACTTGGCCTTCTCGATGGTTTCGATGCTGCCGAAGCGCTCCAGGTGCTGCGGGCCGATGGCCGTGAGCACGCCGATGTGCGGCCTGGTGAGGCGGGCCATGTCGCGGATCTCGCCGCGCCGGTAGGCGCCCATCTCGACGATCAGCACCTGGTGCTCCGGCCCCAGCTCCTCGTTGATGGCGCGGCACACGCCCAGGATCGTGTTGAAGCTCGCCCTGGTCTTGAGGACGCGGAACCGCGACTCGAGGAGCGCCTCGGTGAAGTACTTGGTGGAGGTCTTGCCGTAGCTGCCCGTGATCCCGATCACCATCGGCCCCAGGCGGGCGAGCTTGCGCCGGGCCCGGACGCGGTAGGTCAGGTTGATCGAGCCCTGAACTGGCGCCAGGCAGAGGTTGGCGGCCATCGTAACGAAAGGCGCGGCGTGAATCGAGACGGCGGCCATGAGCAGGACCGCCAGGCCGGGCGAGTAGGCGGAGGGAACGGCGGCGGCCTGGGCGACTAGCGAGATGACGATGAAGCCGGCCACGAACAGGAGCGCGGCCAGGACGATCGACACGCCCAGCAGGCGCCTGGCCCGGCCCGTGTACACGAGCGGCTTCTTCCTGGGGGCGCGCGCGGGCGCCCTGACGTAGGCGAGCACGGCCGCGCACGAGGCCAGCACCGGCGCGAAGTCGGCGCCGGAGGCGCTGCCGGTGGTCGCCACCACGAGATGAGCGGCCGCGGCGACGAGGTAGACGAGCCCGAGCCGGCCGTGGACGGCCCGCGACTTCGCCTCCGCCAGCCATCCGGCGAATCGCAGGTTCGAGTAGTCGTCCTGCTGTAGCGAGTGGAGGCTCGCCACGAGCCACGGCAGCGTCAGGACCAGTGCCGTGGCCGCCGTGCCGGCCGCGATGACGACCCCGAAGGGATCGCCCCCGCCGCCGCTCGTCAGGATCGCCTGGCTAGCCATTCAGGAACGGGACTACGGCGAGGCGGAAGCGGCCGTACTGATCCAGGTACGAGAAGTGGCCGGCGTTCTTCAGCACGAGGAGCGTGGCGTCGGGGATCAGCTTCTCCATCGCGCGTCCGTCGGCGAGCGGAGTGTCATCGTCCGACTCTCCCCACACGAGAAGAGTGGGGCAGGCGATGCGGACCATGAACGGCCTGAGGTCCTCCTTCACGATCGCCAGGAAGGTGTCCCGGAGCGGGCCTGCGTTCACGTAGTCGGGCGAGGCGATTCTCCCGACGATCCGGCGGCGGACGGCATTGCCGGGCCGGCCGAGGTGGCGTCCGAGGGCGTTGGCGAACCTGGATGCGGCGCGTTTGAGGACGCGACCGGCGGTGCGGCGCGGAGGCACGCCGGCCGCGTCGACCAGTACGAGCCGATCGACCCGGTCGGGGTGCGCGGCCGCCAGCTTGATGGCCACGCGTCCGCCGAAGGAGTGGCCGAGTATCGAGGCGCGCTCGAGTCCCAGGCCGGCCATCGCTTCGAGCGTCATGGCCGCGAAGTCGTCCACGGCCCATGTCGCCGGCGGCATGTCCGAGCCCCCGTGGCCGGGGAAGTCGAACGCCGTAACCGCGAACGAGCGCCCCAGGTCCGCGATCATGGCCGCGAAGGCATCCAGCGAAGTCCCCCAACCGTGCAGCAGCAGCAGCGGCTTGCCGCTCCCAACCGACACGTATCGGATGTGGAGGCCGCGCACGGTCAGGAACCGGACGTCATCCGGCGAGGGTCCGTCTCGCCGAGCGGCCGGCGTCTCTCGCCCCGGTCCGGTTTCGGGGGCCGCCGCAGATGGCACCCCTGCCCGATCGTCGCCCAAACTGATCCCCGTAGATCGAACGGCCACCAATCTCGCGTGGGTCGGTGAAGCCTCCCAGGGCATGATGGTACTAGAGGAGGCCTGCCCGGGGCGGTCCGACCTTCCCGGGCGAGGGCCGGGGGCGTGCCGAAGACGGCTGGGCGAGGGCCCGGGGCGTGCCGGCCCGGCCTCAGCGCTTGCCGTACAGCGGGCCGAAGGCCGCGCAGGCCCGGTAGTCGGCGCCCTCCGGGTCGGCGGTCCCGAGCGAACTCCAGACTGCCGGCCGGAAGAGCTTCTCGTCGGGCACGTTGTGCATGCTGACGGGGATGCGCAGCAGCGCGGCCAGGCTGATCAGATCCTCGCCGATGTGCCCGTAGCTCATGGCGCAGTGGTTGGCTCCCCAGCCGGCCATGACGCCGTAGACGTCCCGGAACGAGCCGCTGCCCGTGAGCCTCGGCGTGAACCACTGGGTCGGCCAGGTTGGGTCCGTCCGTAGGTCCAGCGTCCGATGGACATCCGGCGGCAGGTCCACGGTCCAGCCCTCGGCCAGCTGCAGCACCGGGCCCACGCCGTGCACGAGGTTGATACGGGTCATCGTCACCGGCATGCCGCCCGGCGAGACGAACAGTGAGGAGAACCCGCCGCCGCGGAAGTAGCCTGTGACCGCCGGCATCCACGTCGTCGCCGCGAGGCTGGCCGCGGCCTCGTCCTCGCCGATTTCCCAGAACGGTTTCATGGCCGGCCCGCCGTCGCCCCGCGTGCCCCCGGCGGCGTCGAGAGTGGCCGCCCCGGAGTTGATCAGGTGGATCACGCCGCCCGCCGCCCGCCCTTCGAGCGTGTGGCCGGTCACCCGCTTCACCGCGTCCGGGCTCCAGTAGGTGCGCACGTCGGCGAAGACCTGGGCGGTGTTCGTCAGGAGGTAGCCGAGCAGCATCGACGCGCCGTTGAGGCTGTCGTTCTCGGTCGCGAAGACATACGGCGCCCTGATCCCGTCCCAGTCGAACGAGGAGTTGAGCATTGCCTCCATGAAGTCGCCGTTGGGCGAGTGGTCCGTCCACTGGCGCTGGCCCTGGAAGCCGCCCAGGATGGCGTTGTGGCCCATGGCCTCTTCCCCGAAGCCCAGCTCGGCCAGGCGCGGATTGCCGACCAGCAGGTCGCGGGCGATCAGGAACATCTTCACGACCGTCTCCCAGTCGCGGTCCTTCTGCTCGCGGCTGCGGGTCTGTTCCGGCGTGTTCCGGTCGGCGCCCTCGCGGCAATTGGCCCGCACCCAGGCGTGGGCTCGGGCGAACTCGGCCGGGTCGAAGATGCCCTCCTCGATCCGGCGCGTCAGCTCCGACATGTCGACCGCCTCGACGCGCATCCCCAGGTAGCGCTCGAAGAAGCCCTGGTCGACGATGGAACCGGCGATTCCCATCGAGACGCCGCCGAGCGAGAGGTACGACTTGCCGCGCATGATCGCGGCCGCCAGCGCGGCGCGGGCGAAGCGGAGCAGCTTCTCCTGCACGTCGGCCGGGATCGTGCCGTCGCCGGCGTCCTGGACGTCGTGGCCGTAGATGCCGAAGGCCGGCAGGCCCTTCTGGGCGTGGCCGGCCAGTACGGCGGCGAGGTATACGGCGCCCGGGCGTTCGGTGCCGTTGAATCCCCAGACCGCCTTGGGCGTCAGCGGATCCATGTCCATCGTTTCCGAGCCGTAGCACCAGCAGGGCGTCACCGTCAGCGAGACGCCCACGCCTTCGCGGCTGAAGAGATCGGCCGCCCGGGCCGCCTCGACCACGCCGCCGATGCAGTCGTCCGGGACGACGCATTCGACCGGTTTGCCGTCCGGATACCGCAGGTTCGCGCTCAGGAACTCGGCCGCCGATCGCGCCAGCCCCATGGTCTGGTCTTCCAGCGACTCGCGAACCCCGTTTCGGCGACCGTCGATGGCGGGGCGTATCCCAATCTTCGGCCAGGAGCCGACATAACGGCCGGTCGAGAGCGCGGGCTTGACCACGATGCGCCTCCTTGGAGCAGCCGGAACGCTATTGAACTGGCGCGGGCGTCGGAGGCGTCCGCGCCCCTACGAGGTCATTGCGCGATGTTACCGTCGAGGTCCCAGAGATCCTCCCACGTCTGGCCTTCCTTCCAGAGGAAGACCTGGCCCTTGATCAGGCGGCTGTTGCGGTCGGCCTTCGCGATCGCGGCCATCTCCTCGTCGGTCAGGGGCTCCGAAACGGTCGAACGGAGGTTGGACAGGTACTCGTTGCGGTAGATCGAGAAGGGGATCGGGACCTGGCCGCGCTGGACGGCCCACTTCACGCAGACGGTGGCCGGGTGGACGCCCAATCGCTTCGCGACGGCGACGACGGCCGGGTCTTCGATGTCGACGGCGTCGTCCGGGGTCTTGTCCCGGTCCGGCCGCGTCGGCGAGCCGATTGGGGCGAAGCCGATCGGCACGATCCCGGCGTCCATGACGAACTTGAAGAACTCCGGCTGCTGGAAGCAGGGGTGCAGCTCCATCTCGTTGCAGGCGGGCTTGATCCGCGCGTCGCGGAGGAGGAGCTTGAGCTTTGGGATCGTCATGTTGGAGGTGCCGATGTGCCGCACCAGCCCCATGTCGACGGCCTTCTCCAGCTCGCGCCAGGTGGCCATGAACTCGTCGTGGACGTAGGGCCGCGCGTTGGGGGCGCGCGAGGTGACGTCGACGCCGGGCGCGTGATGATTCGGGAACGGCCAGTGGATCAGGTACAGGTCGAGATAGTCGAGGCGAAGGTCCCGCAGGGACTCCTTGAGCGTCGGGATCACGTCCGCCACGGCGTGCTTGTCGTTCCAGAGCTTGGAGGTCACCCACAACTCTTCGCGCGGGATCCCGCCGGCGACGATCGTCTCGAGCGAGGCGCCGATGAGGTGCTCGTTGCCGTAGACCCTGGCGCAGTCGAAATGGCGGTACCCGATCTCGGCCGCGCCCACCACCGCCGCGGCGATGTCCTCGCCCGAGAAGCGATCGGAGCCGAAGGTCCCGAGCCCGATGGCGGGCATCCGGGCGCCGGTCCAGAGCACGCGTTGGGGCACGGTGCGCGGGTCAACGCCGTCGTCGGCGATGGCGAACGATCCAGGCTTCGGCTGACTCATGCCGGCTTCTCCAAGTGTGCCAGGGACGGGATTGGAGCCGCGACCTCGCGGCGCGGCGGCGCGGTCGACCGCCGAACGATCAGCTCGCTCGCCAGGACGACGGTCCGCGGTTCACTCGGTGGATCGCCCGTCAATCGTTCGAGCATCATCTCTGCGGCCTGCCGGCCGATCTCGTAAGCGGGCTGGGAAACGACGGTCAGGAAGGGGTCCAAGACCCAGCCCTGGGGCAGGTCGTCGAAGACGACCATCGACATGATGTCCGGTACGGCGATGCCGGCCTCTCGGAGCACCTGGATAGCGCCGAAGGCGATGAAGTTGTTGCCGGCGAATATCGCCGTCGGCCGCGGTTGGGCCGCGAGGACCAGGCCGGTCATCTCGCGGCCGCTGGCTTCGTTGTACTCACCGAACAGGACTTGCTGCCCTCGGCCCCGAGGCCCGCTTCGGCGAGGGCGCGCCGGTAGCCCGCGACGCGGTCCACGGCGGTGGAAACCGTTCTCGGTCCGGCGAGTACGGCGATGTTGCGGTGGCCCAGCTCGATCAAGTGGCGGATGGCGAGGTATGCCCCGGCCTCGGAGTCGGTGATCACTTCATCGACCCCGCCGGACCGTACCTGGCGATCCAGGACCACGACCGGCAGCGCGTGCTCGCGCAGAAGCTCTAGCGATCCGCTCGAATCCGCTGGCCGGAACGAGCAGGACTCCGTCGACCCGGCGCTGGATCAGCACCCGGACGTACTCGATCTCCTCGGTCTCCGACTCGTCCGTATTGCAGAACATGACGGCGTAGCCCCGGGCTCGAGCCGCGTCCTCGACGCCGCGCGCGATGGTCGTGAAGAAGGGGTTGGCGATGTCGGTCACGACCAGGGCGAGGGTCTTGGTCCGCTTGGAGCGCAGCTGGCGCGCCAGGACATTCGGCATGTAGCCGAGCTCGGCGATCGCACGGTTGACTCGTTCGCGGGTCTCCGGGCTGATGTACCCGGAGTCGTTGATGACCCTGCGAAACGGTCATGGTCGAGACGCCGGCCAAACGGGCGACATCGATGAGAGTGCTCACGTACTCGAATCTAGCCCTTCGTGGAAGCTCCGAGGACCCCGCCGGGAGCCCTCTTCGTGGGAGCTGTCGATTGGGGGTAGCGGTTACGCGTTGATAACGCTAACATGCGCTAGCATTCCGCGCCTGCTCTTACGCTACCATCCCCGCGGACATCACGCGCCTGGTAACGATAACACTGCAATGGTAATCCTGCATTCGACCGTCACACCCGTCACTTACGAAGGAGCGCGAAATGGCGCCAACGATGCTCGGAGCCATCCTGCCTGGAAACAGCACCGTGGAGCTCCGCGAGTTCCCGGTCCCGCAGCCGGGCCCCGGGCAAGTCGTCGTCAAGATGAAGGCCTCCACCATCTGCGGCAGCGACATTCGGGCGATCTACCGCGAGCATCTCGGCAAGGGTCCCGAGGGCTACCAGGACGTCATCTGCGGCCACGAGCCCGCCGGGCAGATCGTCGCGACGGGCTCGGGCCTGCGCCGATTTCACGAAGGCGATCGCGTCCTGCTGTACCACATCAGCGGGTGCGGCCGTTGCCACGACTGCCGGACCGGATACCAGATCAGCTGCACGAGTCCCAGGCGAGCGGCCTACGGGTGGCAGCGCCACGGCGGAAACGCCGAGTTCTGCCTTGCCGAGGAGGCCGACTGCGTGCTCATGCCGGACTCGATGAGCTACATCGACGGCGCGTGCGTCGCCTGCGGGTTCGGCACCTGCTACGAGGCGATCCGCCGAATAGACGTCTCCGGCGACGACACGGCGCTCGTCGTGGGGCTCGGTCCCATGGGCCTCGCCTCGTTGATGCTCGCTCGAGCGCGCGGGGCTACCAAGGTGATCGGCGCGGATGTCGTTCCGGCCCGGATCGCCCTGGCGGAGAAGCTGGGTCTCGCAGACCTGGTGGTTCCGGCCGACGAGCACGCCATCGACCGCATCCGCGAAGCGACCGACGGCCTGGGCTGCGAGGTCGCGATCGACTGCTCCGGTGCCTCCGCCGGCCGACAGCTCGCGGTCCGCGCGGCGCGTCGCTGGGGCCGCATCGCCTTCGTCGGTGAGGGCGGCACGGTCGAGCTCAACCCGAGCCCGGACCTGATCCACGACCAGAAGACCGTCTACGGCTCCTGGGTTACGAACCTCGGCAACGTCGAGGACCTGGTCGAGCGAATGCCGCGCTGGAACATGCATCCGGATGTGACGTGCACGCATCGCTTCTCACTGGCCCAGGCCGGCGAGGCCTACCGGACCATGGACGAGGGCAAATCAGGCAAGGTCGCGATCGTTTTCGACGAATGAGCGTCCCAGCGTCACTCGAAACAGCGCCCCGATTTGAACCGGTGAATCCGGCGGCAATCGCCTGACCAAGGAGAACGAAGTTGCAGAAGCAATTGCGAGACATGATGGCGCCGCCGGTTGCGGGGACCGTGGCGGCGATGGGCGGGGCCGCGCAATGATGGAGAGGGTGGAGTACGGCGGCTGGCCGAATTGCATCCGACTCTCCAACGGGGAGGTCGAGCTCGTCGTCACGACCGACGTCGGACCCAGGGTCATCAGGTTCGGCTTCATAGGCGGGCAGAACCTGTTCCACAACTACCCGGAGACGCTGGGCCGAACCGGCGACCCGGAGTGGCACAACTACGGCGGGCACCGGCTGTGGCATGCGCCCGAGGTCTTCCCGCGCACCTACAGCCCGGACAACGATGCGGTGGATCACGCCTGGGATGGCACGACCCTGACGCTCCGGACCGCGGAGCCGGGGAACGGGCTCGAGAAGGAGACTCGGCTGAGGCTGTCGCCGTCGTCGCCGCGCGTGGAGGTCGCCCATAGGATCGTCAATCGGAACCCGTGGGCGATCGAGCTCGCGCCCTGGGCGCTGTCGGTCATGGCTCAGGGCGGCCGGGCCATCTACCCCCAGGAGGACTTCAAGCCGCACCCCGACGTGCTCGTCCCCGCGCGACCGCTGGTGCTGTGGCATTTCACCGACATGAGCGATCCGCGCTGGACCTGGGGCCGCCGGTACGTCCAGCTCCGCCAGGATCCCACCGCGACCACGAAACAGAAGGCCGGCATGCTCAACAGCAAGGGCTGGGCGGCCTACCTGCTCGGGAAAGACGCGTTCATCAAGCGCTACCCGTACGTGCCGGGCGCCGTCTACGCGGACATGGGCTGCAACACCGAGACGTATACGGACTCGGACATGCTGGAGATCGAGACGCTGGGCCCGCTCACCCGGTTGGAGCCAGGGGCGCACGTCGACCACCAGGAGTCCTGGCTCCTCGCCAGAGTCGATTGCGGTCCCGACGACGCCGACATCGACGCGCACATCCTGCCGCTCGTAGGCGACTGACAGCCCGACCGGCAGGCGTTCGTCGCGGGCTCGGCCAGCGGCTCGTCGCGCCCGATCGACCGGCCTCAGGCCACCGAATTGCGCCGGACAAACCGAAGCGGCTCCCGAAGGAGCCGCTTCGTTGCTGTCCCGGTGAAGGGCCGATCCGTCAGAAACGAACCGTCTTCTGCCACGCTACAAAGGCATCTATCACGTCGGCTGCACCGACTACCCTAACCCGACCTACCCATGACCTTGTAACTGGGGCAGCAGGCTGACTGGCAGCTTCTAAAGTCTAGCGCCCCTTCTGCCTTCATTCCAAGGGTTTTGGCGGGTTCCTGGGTTAAAATCCCGCAACTTTGTGAGGCTTCGGTTAAGGCTTCGTTGCACCCACTGGGACGACCCTCGAAAACCGTTACAAGTGGCCCTGGCGGTCGGTCGCTGGAACCCTTTGACGGCCTACTCGGCGATCTTCACCGAACGCATGGCCGTGGGCTCCGCCGGCTGGTCGCGGGAGTCGCGTTTGGAGGCGGCGATGGCATCCACCACGTCCATGCCGGCGGTCACGTGGCCGAAGAGGGTGTACTTCTTGGGCAGCCGCCCGCCCGACAGGTCGGCCAGGCAGATGAAGAACTGGCTGCCGTTGGTGTTGGGGCCGGCGTTGGCCATTGCCACAGCGCCCCGGACGTAGTCGCCCTCGAAGGGCTCGTCCGCGAACTTGTAGCCGGGTCCGCCGGTGCCGAGCCGGCCGCGATCGAGCTTGTCGAGGTGGCCGTACTCGCCGTCGCCGCCCTGGATCACGAACCCGGGCACCAGGCGATGGAAGACCACGCCGTCGTAGAAGCCCTTGCCGGCGAGCTCGATGAAGTTGGCGGCGGCCTTCGGGGCGCCTTTGGTGTTCAGCTCGATCTCGATGACGCCCTTGTCGGTGTCGATCGTCGCTTTCGTCATCCGTATCTCCTCAGTGGTTGGCGCGATCGCACCTGCGAGGCGCCGTCCTGATGGCGAGACGCTGTAGCCACGGCGAGGCGCCGCGCCCGGCGATCTCCGATCGAAACCAGGCTAGGGCGTGGTGACGACCGTGCTGGTGATCACGATAGGCTGGAGCGGCGTGGAGGGGCCTCCGCCCGACTCGGGCTCGCCGCCGAGCGGCACGGCCGCGATCCTGTCCACGACGTCCAAGCCGGCGGTCACGCTGCCGAAGATGGCGTAGTTGTTGGCCGTGCTGGCACCCAGCGTCGTCTGGGCCGAGTCGCTCAGCACGATGAAGAACTGCGTGCTGCCCGAGTCGGCGCTGCTGGTGCGGGCCATTGCGACGGTTCCGCGCTTGTAAGTGGTCGTGACCTTATCGTCCTTGACGGTCCAACCGGGGCCGCCCTGGCCCATCTTGTCCAGCACGAGGTTCGGCAGGCGCGCGTACTGTCCGTCGCCGCTCTGGATGATGAAGCCGGGCACGACGCGGTGGAAGATGACGTCGTTGTAGTAGCCGCAGCTGGCCATTGCCACGAAGGCGCCGGCGGCGTTGGGGCCGAGGCTCCCGTCCACCTTGATCACGATGTTGCCGAAGTTGGTGGTCACCGTGACGGTGGCCGTGCCGGTCATCGGCGCCGGGGTGGAGGTCGGGCAGCCGCTCGGCGACGGGGCCAGGCTGTAGGGCGGGGTCGTCGGCGGAAGGGTCGGCAGGGGCGACGGCGACGGCGTGGGCGTGACGGTGGGGACGGCGACGCAGCCGCTGAACAGCAGCGCGACGAGGCCGACGGCCGCGAGCCGGCGCGCGGGTGACTTGATGAGCGCGAGGATCATGCAGCGGCCTCCAGGGCTGTGGCGAAGTCGATTGCTCCGGTCAGGAGCGGCTCTCCGAGGATGATGCCTGCGATCCCGGCGTCTCGCAGACTCTTGATGGTACCCGTATCGACGGACCCGCCTGCCACGAACAGTTCGGCTCGAATGGTTCGAACCAGCCCGGTCAGGAACTCCAGGTCCGGAGCCGCGCCGCCGTGTGACAGAACGAGCCTTCGGACCCCGTGGTCCGCAAGCTCTCCGGCCAGTTCAACCAGGCTCGGTGGAGCGGATCGACGCCAAGGATACGCGGCAATGCGCTCGGGGCGCTGGTCCAACCCGACAGCCAGCCAGTCCCCGGCCACGGCCAGGCATTCGTGGAGCAGCTCGGGGCGGTCCGCCACGGCCATCGAAACGACCACGCGGGTGGCGCCGGCGGCGAACGCGAGGCGGATCATGTCCGCGCCCTCCATGCCCCCGGCGACCTGGAGTGGCACCGCCACTCGCGAGGCCACGCGGCCAAAGACCTCGAGATTGGCGGGGCGGCCCGCGGCTCCGTCCATGTCGACGATGTGGATCATCTGCGCGCCGGCCGCCACGAACCGTTCGGCGATCCGCTCGGGCCGGTC
This sequence comes from uncultured Chloroflexia bacterium, assembly GCA_963838285.1. GTDB lineage: Bacteria > Chloroflexota > Limnocylindria > Limnocylindrales > CSP1-4 > Fen-1039. The sequence goes on along the minus strand of CAWIQP010000012.1, from coordinate 102,882 downwards.
GGTGGGTGAGCCGACGCCCGCGGCGGCTCCCGGCCAGTGGACGATGCGCGAGCGCCCGCCGACCACGTCGATGGACGGAATCAGGAGCACGATCGGAAGCTACGCACCGGAAGCGCCGGCACCGCGGGCGGCGCCGGCCTCGGCCGCGTCGTTCGCGGCCTGGGCCGCCAGAAGGCGCCGGTGGAAGCTGATCGGCAGCGAGCCGTTGCGCATCAGCGCGTCGTGGAAGTCCTTCAGCCTGAAGCGATCGCCCAGCCGGCGCTGCTCGTCGGCCCGCAGCTGGAGTAGAAGGACCTTGCCGAGCAGGTAGCTGAGCTGGTACGTAGGCGTGTAGGTGTAGCGGAAGACCTCGGCCTGGGCGTTGGCGTGCTCGAAGCCGGTGTGCTCGACCAGGAACGCGGTGGCCTCGTCGACCGACATCTCGCCTCGATGCATGCGCACGTCGAGGATGATCCGGCAGGCTCGCCAGATGGCGTCGGTGTGCATCGCCAGCAGGAATTCCGGCCCGTCGTCGAAGCCCTGCTCTCGCATCATCTGCTCGCTGTACATGCCCCAGCCCTCGACGAACTCCGGGGCGTCGGTCAGCAGCCGGATCAGCGAAGGATGACGTGTCGCGGCGGACAGCTGGAGGTGATGGCCGGGGTAGGCCTCGTGGACGCTGGTGTTGCTGATCGAGGCGTAGTAGTGCTCACGCATCGCGTTCGGGTCGTTCCCGACCGAAGGCGTGACGATGTAGATGCCCGACGGGTGCGCGTCGAACTTGGGGGGCTCGAAGTAGGCCGCGAACGGGATGACGGTGCGCAGGTACTCGGGCGTGGGGATGACCGAGATCTGCTCGCCCGGGGGCATCGTCGCGATGTCGTGCTCGACGATGTGGGCGCGGGCCCGATGCATCGCGTCCTTGTATGCGGCCAGCGCTTCCTCGAACGTGGCCGGATGGTTCGACTTGACGCGTTCGACTACGACCGCCTCCTCGACGGTGGGGTCGATGCGGCGCGCGTCCTCCACGCGGGCGGCCTTGTTCAGGGCCAGCTGCTTGTGGCCGATGGCGAGGATCTGGGAGGCGTCCAGGCCGTCGAACGCCCGCAGCCCGACCAGCTCGTCGTAGGCATCCCGCCCGAGGGCCCAGCTCTCGACCGTCGAGCCCATGGCGCGCTTGAGCGTGTCGATGTAGGCAACGACCGCCGCGCCGGCCGTCGCGACCGCCTTGTCCAGGCGGGCCTGGGCGCGCTCGTCCAGCACGCCCGCGCCGGCGGCCTTGATCTCTTCGAACAGGAACGGCATCTGCCCGCCGGCGTCGATCTCGAGCTCCTGCCACAACCGCACCTGGGGCGCCGTGGCGCGGGTCTTGTGCTGCTCGAGGGCGGCGGGAATGGCCTCCAGGCGTGAGGTCAACGAGGCGAGTCGTTCGGCCAGCGGGGCGTAGTCGCGGGCGAAGACGCTGAACAGCGCGTCGCCGACCTGGTCCATGGCCGTCGACCGGCGCTCCCAGACCCGGTGGACGTCGAGATCGAACAGCTCGCGGCGGACGTTGTGCAGAGCCAGCTCGCGCTCGAGGCGGACGCTCTCGGACAGGCCGGCCGGGTCGATCGTATCCAGCTCGACCGCGAAGGCCTTCGCGTTGGCGATCTCCTGCACCACGGCGTCGCGCGTGCCGTCGTCGAGGAGGCCGTCGCCGTCGTGGATCCCGAGATACGTGGCATAGATCGGGTGGGTTTCGATCAGCCGCCGGAAGTGGGCTTCCACCACCTCCCAGAAGGCGCTGTCGAGTGGGCCCGCGGCGGGCTCAGAGGCGGGTCGGGGGAAAACGAGCTCGGCCATCTATCGCTCCAGGGCTTGGGCTGCCGCGGCGTGGGCAGGCGAGGTTGAGGCGGCTGTGTCGGTGGTGGTTTCCCGGAGTGCGTCGCGGCAGGCCGCGAGGACGCGTTCGATGTCGGCGGCCGTCACGCCGTAGTGGGTCACGGCCCGGATCGTGCCGTGCGCGTACTCGACCATCAGGACGCCGCGAGACCGCAGCGCGTCCAGGAAGGCGGCCCGGTCGCGGCGGACGCGGAAGATCACGAAGTCGGTGGTCGCCCGGGCCGGGTCCAGCGGTCCGGGTGCCGGCTGAGCCACGCCGCCGGGCGATTCGATGCCGTCCATCGAAGCCAGCCCCTCGGCCAGCAGGCGGGCGTTGGCGTGGTCCTCGGCGAGCCGATCGATCGTGCCGTCCGGACCGTCGCTGAGGGCCACCAGCCCCGCGGCGGCGAGCACACCGACCTGGCGCATTCCGCCGCCGACGAGCTTCCGGCCGCGCCAGGCCCGGTGGACGAACTCCTTCGAGCCGACGACCATCGAGCCGACAGGGCAGGCCAGCCCCTTCGAGAGGCAGAACGCCACCGAATCGGCCGGCTCGGCCAGCTGCCGGGGCGTCAGCCCGAGGGCGATCGCGGCGTTGAAGAAGCGCGCCCCATCGACATGGAGCGGCACGCCGTGGTCGTGGGCGATCCCGGCGACGGCGCGGGTGTAGCCGAGGCTCAGCGGCTGTCCCATCGAATGAGCGTGCGTGTTCTCTATTGCGACGAGGCCGGTTATCGGCTCGTGCGGGTCTGCCGGGTTTCGGAAGGACTCCCTCAGCTCGTCGAGGTCGAACGTTCCGTCGGGGTTCTCGCGCATCTGCTTGATCGAGGTCCCGACGACCACGGCGTGGCCGGCCTGCTCGTCGTCGACCATGTGAGTGCCCGCCCCGGCGATGGTCTCCTGGCCGCGCCCGAGGTGGGCCAGCTGCGAGACGAGGTTGGCCATGGAACCGCTGGCGACGAAGAGGGCCGCCTCCTTGCCGAGCAGTTCCGCGGCGCGTTCCTGGAGGGCGTTTACGGTGGGGTCGTCGCCGAAGACGTCGTCGCCGAGCTCGGCCTCGTACATGGCCTTGCGCATGGCTGGCGTGGGGTGGGTGACGGTGTCGCTTCGGAGGTCGATCATCCTGAGAGGGCTCGGCTACAGGGCTCGGCTGCGGGTCTCGCGGTGGCCAGGATTCCTGGGTCGAGTATAGGTCGGGACGGCGATTCCTCCTCCGCGTGCGGCGCGGAGGAGGGCGGCGTGGCGGGCGCGGCGCGAGGGGCGGGCGCGGGGCGCGGAGCGCGGGGCGCGCGGTGAGTGCGGCGCGCGGCGTGGGGCGGGGCGGCGCGCGCGGCGTGGCGCAAAAGAGAAGCCCCGTCCGGGCGGGGACGGGGCTAGGAAATGCGCGACTGGCGGGCTCGACCGGATTCGAACCGGCGATCTCCAGCGTGACAGGCTGGCATGTTAGGCCGCTACACCACGAGCCCGCGCCGACCGCGAAGGATAGCAGGTGCCGAGTCCCGTGTCCGCGCGACCGGGGTCCAGACTGTGCGAGTGGCGGGCCACGCGGCGTCGGGCCACGAGACGACAGAAGAAGCGTGCCAATTGACGGTCCGTGCCGCACAATCTGGCGCGAGGGCGTCGCAAGGCCGGCGCCGCGTCAACCGGGAGGCACGCACATGAGCGGCCGCGTCATCGTGGTCGGCTCGGTCAACATTGACCTGGTCGCGCGCGTTCCCCATCTTCCGCATCCGGGCGAGACGGTGACCGGCGGCATCTACGAGCGGCATCACGGCGGCAAGGGCGGCAACCAGGCCGTCGCGGCCGCTCGCCTCCGACGGCCCACGCTCTTCATCGGGGCGACGGGCGACGACACCTTCGAGATCGATGCGCGGCGGGCGCTCGCGTCTGAGCGCGTCGACGTCTCGATGGTCGCGTCGCTGGCCGGCCAGCCGACGGGCATCGCGCTGATCCTTGTCGATGCGACCGGCGAGAACGAGATAGCGGTCGTGCCGGGGGCAAACGGCGCCATCGAGAAGGGTTACGTCCGCGACTGCCTGGCCCGGCTCGGGCCGCTCGTCGGCGACGTCCTGCTGGTGTGCAACGAGGTGCCGCTCCACGTCGTCCGCGAGGCGCTGCTTTGCGCCCACGCGGCGGGCGCGACCACCGTCCTGAACCCGGCTCCGGCCACCGGTATCGATCGATCGATCTTCGGACTCGCCGACATCGTCACGCCCAACAGGACCGAGCTGGCGATATTGCTCCAGACGGACGCCAGGGGAGTCGTTCGGCGGGCCGACACGGCGTCGGACGCGGCCGTCCGGGCCCGAGCGCTGCTGGAGTCAGGACCCGGCGGAGCCGGCGTTCGCAAGGCGGTCATCGTGACTCTCGGTGCCGAAGGGGCCGTTGTCCTGGAACGGGCCGGGTCCGGCCTGGACGGCGTGGGGGTCTCAGGGCCGAATGCCCCCGACCCGGCGGCGACCTGCGACGAGGAAGCGCCCGGAGCGCCGTCGACCGCGCCTGCCGGAGACGCGCCTGCCGGAGAAGGGATCGAGACCCCGGCGCGGGCCACGGCCACGCTCGGCCCCGGCCACGGCACCGGCCGGCCGGCCCGGCACCGGCGGCCACGGCCACCTCGGCCCCGGCGGCCACCTCGGCCGCGGCCACGGCCCCGGCACCGGCCGCAACCGGGCGTGCCGGCAAGGCCGCCCGTGGATCGGCCGCCGCGCGACATCCGTGTCTGGGAGGTCCCGGCCGACCGCGTCGCCACGGTCGACAGCACCGGCGCCGGCGACGCCTTCTGCGGCGCGCTGGCAGCGGCGCTGGCGGAGGGGCGTTCGCTGGCCGAGGCCGTTCAGCGGGCCGTAGCCGCCGGCGCCCTGGCCACGACGCACGTCGGGGCGCGCGAGGGAATGCCCACCGCCGCGGAGCTCGAGGAGTTCATCGCCGGCCGATCGGTCGGCTAGCCCGCTCGGGCCCCCGAAAGCCGCTCCAGGGCCGGCGCGCCGAACCTTGCCGCCAGGTAGCAGACGAAGGCGATCGTCGTTACGTAGAAGCTGACCGGCACGGCGGTGACCAGGGCCAGCAGGATTCCGCCCAGCGTGGCCAGCAGGGCGACTCCGACGCTGACCACCGTCGCCAGGCCCGGATGCGCCGTCAGCCGTTCGGCCGTGGCGCCCGGGGTGATCAGCAGCGTCAGGATGAGCAGCACGCCCACGACCTGGACCGCCTCCGCGACCGCGGCCGCCAGCAGCAGCAGGAACAGGATCGACACCAGCCGGACCGGCACGCCGCGTGCCTCGGCGACGACCGGATCGACAGTCGCGAAAGTGAGCGGCCTGTACATGACCCCGAGCCCGACCAGCGTGACGACGGCCACCGCCGCCAGAAGGATCAGATCGCCGCGGCTCACGGCCGTGATCGCGCCGAACAGGATCGCGAACGCCTCCGTGGCGTAGCGCGGGTAGAGGGTGATGAACAGGACGCCCAGACCCAGCCCGAAACCCATCACGACGCCGACGACCGCGTCCCGCTCGCGGATGCGCAGGCCCAGCGCTCCGATGAACAGAGCGACGATCATCGATCCCGTCAGCAGCCCGAGGACCGGCGAAAGGCCGATCAGGATGAACCCGGCCGAGCCGGTGAAGCCGACCTCGGCCAGCGCGTGAACCGCGAACGACATGTTGCGGGCCACCACGAAGCGGCTCACGAGGCCGGCCACGATCGCCACCATCACGCCCGCTATGAGGGCGTTCTGGACGAACTCGTAGGGGAGAAGGTGGATCAGCTCGCCGATCACTGGTGCGCTCCGACCGGTTCCGGGAAGTGGTGAGGCTCGTCGAGGTCGAAGCCCGCGCCGCTGGCCTCGCCCACGACGACGATGCGGCCGCGCACTCGAAGGACCTCGACCGGCGCGTCGTACAGGCCCGACATCGTCTCGCTCGTGAGCACCTCGTCCGTGCTGCCGGCGGCCCAGCGGCCGTTGACGACGAACACGACCCGATCGGCGTAGCCGAGGACCGGGTTGACGTCGTGGGTCACGAAGACCACGGTCCCGCCCCTGTCGCGCGACCAGGTGCCGATCAGCTCGGTGATCTCCTGCTGGTAGCGCATGTCCAGGCTGGCGAGGGGTTCGTCGCACAGCAGCAGCTTCGGGTTTCCGACGAGGGCCTGGGCGATGCGGAGGCGCTGCTGCTCGCCACCGGAGAGACGCCCCACCGGCGCGTCGGCATAGGGCCGCGCGGCGACGGCCTCGAGGGCCGACTCCACCCGCGCTCGATCCGCCCTCGACAATCGCCCGAAGCCCCAGCGGTGCCCGTCGACCCCCAGGCCGACGAGGTCGCGGCCGCGAAGCGGCACATCCCGATCGAACCCGGCGTGCTGCGGGACATAGCCGATGGCCGGGTTGCCGCGATGCGGCGGCCCGCCGAGTACGTCGAGAGAGCCGCTCGCCAGCGGTGCGAGACCCAGCAACGCCCGCAGGAGAGAGGTCTTGCCCGATCCGTTCGGCCCCAGCACCGCCAGGAACTCGCCCTGCGGCACCGTCATGGACAGCTCCGACCAGACGACGCGATCGCCGTAGGCGAGCGTGGCGCGATCGAAGCACATCGCCGGCTCCTCTTCCGGCGCCGCCGTCGCGGCCGGAACGCGTGCCCCTGCTCCGCGACCGTTGCCGCTCATTTGCCCCCTCCGAGGGCGGTTTCGATGGCGTTGAGCTGGGCCAGCTGCCAGTCGACGAATCCGCCGCCACCGCCAGGCATCGTTTCCGAGACGCCCACGACGGGCACGCCCGACTGGTTGGCGATGGTCTTGATGGACTCGGTTACCGGCGAGGTGGCCTGGCTGTTGTAGAGCAGGATCTTGACCTTGTGGCCGGTCAGCAGGTCCTGCTGCGCCGCGACGTCGGCGGGCGCGGGGTCGGTGCCGTCCTCGATCGCCTTGGCGAATCCGGTTGGCGTCAACGACTGCCAGCCGAGGGCCGCAATGAGGTATCCGGGCACGGGCTCGGTGTAGGCGACCGGCTCCCCGGGAAAGGCCGCCTTCATCGCGGCGATCTTCGCCGTCAGGGGCGCGAACGAGTCGAGGTAGGTCTGGAGGTTCGTCTCGAAGGTCGCCTTCGAGGCCGGCTGGATCTGCTCCAGGGCGTCGGCCACGGCTCGGGCCACCTTGGGCATCGTCTGCGGGTCGTACCAGATGTGCGGGTTCGAGCCATCGGCGATGCCGAGCAGCGACTGAACGTCGATCACCTTGCGGTCGGAACGGGGCGAGGCGGCTATGAGACTGTCTACGAAGGCGTCGTAGCCGAGCCCGTTTTCGACGACCAGCGCGGCGTCCGCGACCGCCTGTGCGTTCTGAGGGCTGCTCTCGTACGTGTGGGGGTCGACGTTGGGATCGTTCAGGATGCTGGTAACGGACACCAGGTTGCCGCCCACCCGTGAAATCAGGTCGCCGTAGAAGTTCTCGCCCGCGACCGCCGCGATCGTCCCGCCGGAGGATCCGGCGTTCGACGCGCAGCCCAAGGGCGCCAGCAGCAGGGCCGCGCCGAATACGAGCAGGAGCGCCCCGGCACGACCGCGTCGGCGGCTCATGCCGGACCTCCGGGAGCGGCGCTCGCCGGCCCCGCCGCGCAAAGGGGGCAGATCCCGAAGAGTTCGAGCCGATGGCTCTCGATCCGGTAGCCGTTGCGCCGCCCGATGTCATCGACCAGGCGAGCCAGATCGCCGTCGGCCACGTCGACGCTGTGGCCGCAGCTCGAGCAGACGAGGTGGTGGTGGTGTTCGTCGGGATCGCACACCACGTACGCGTGCGATCCGCTCGGCAGGTCGAGCCGCTCCACCACTCGAAGGGCGGTGAGAACCTCGAGGGCGCGGAAGATCGTGGCCCGGCCGATGTTGACTCGCCGGCGCCGGCCGCGTTCCAGCAGGTCCGCGGCCGTGAAGTGGCCACCGGTGCCCGCAACGAGCTCGGCCACCAGTCGCCGGTTCGGCGTGGCCTGGTAACCTGCGCGCTCGAGGGCTGCGACGATGCGGTCGGCCTGGTCGGACTTGATACCCGGTCTCATGGGGCGGATGATACCAGGTCTCATTCGCCGATGTCGAGTACCATATTCGGACGCTTTGGCACCGCACCGGCGGGCGGAACGGGACGATCGTGACCCGTCGCCGGCGCCATACGGAGGGCATCGAAGAAATGGCAGACACGAGCATGGCCGTACCCGCGGGGCGGCCGTCGCTGTGGCGCCGGATCAGGGGCATCCACCCCGGTCTCGTGCTCGCGACGCTCGACCTGATCGGGCTCGGCATCGCCTCCTATCTCTCGATCGAGGAGTTGACCCCCGGCGGCGAGGTGGTCTGCACGATCGGCGGCATAGGAGTCAGCGGCTGCCAGGACGTCGCGCATAGCGCCTACTCGCGGCCGTTCGCCGGCATCCCGGTGGCGGTCTACGGCGTCTTCCTGTCGCTCACGCTGTTCACCCTGGCCATCGCCTGGTGGCGGACGAACAACTACCAGCTGCTGCTGTTCCACTACGGCCTGTCGCTCATCGGTGTGGCCTTCGAAGGCTGGTTCCAGTTCGCCCAGATCTTCCTGATCCACGCCGTGTGCATCTGGTGCGAGTCGTACGGGCTCTCTCTCGTTCTCAGGTTCCTGATCGCCCTCTGGGTCTATCTTCGGACGCCCAATCCAAACTCGGTCCCGGCCGAAGATCGCACCTGACGGCCAACTCGTCACACACCTACGCAAGAGGCAGAACGCGATGACATCCAACCGTCCCAGTGGACGCCCCTCCTCGGGTGGCAGCGTGCCACCCACCAGCCGCCGCTCGGCCAGGCAGCAGCGGCTGGCCAATCGCGAAGCGAACCGGGCCGTCAGTCGGGCCAGTACGCGCGGTGGGGGCGGATCCAACCGGCAGATCCTCCTGTACACGGTCATCGCGGTCGTGGTGGCGGCGTTCGTGGTCGGGGGCGCGCTGTTCCTGACCAGCGGGTCCTCCAAGCCGAAGCAGCCGCTCGGCACGCCGAACCCGCCGGCCGGCAGCTTCATCACGCCCACCTCGGTCACGGCCAGCGGGCGAACTCTCGGCAACGCCGGCGCGGCGCACACGATCGACATCTACGAGGACTTCCAGTGCCCCAACTGCTGGATCTTCACGCATGACGTCGAGCCGCAGATAATCGCGAACTACGTCGCGACCGGGAAGGCCAAGCTCGTCTACCACGACCTGCTCGTAATCGACGCGAACACGGGCGGCACCGAGTCGCTGGACGCCGCCAACGCCGCCCGCTGCGCCCAGGACCAGGGCATGTTCTGGCCCTACCACGACTGGCTCTTCGCCAATCAGTACTCCGAGGGATCGGGCGCGTTCACCAAGGATCGCCTCAAGACCATCGGCCAGATGGCCGGGATTCCGGACCTGACCAAGTTCGACTCGTGCGTCGACAACGGCACCCACAACGCCGACGTCCAGTCGGAGTCGAACGCCTCGGGCTTCGACAGCACTCCGACGATCGTCATCGACGGAGGGACGCCGCTCGACAGCTACGACTACGCGACCGTGTCCGCCGCTCTCGACTCGGCCCTCGGCATCTCGCCGAGCCCGTCGGTCGGGGCGTCCACGTCCGCCGCTCCGTCCACCTCGGCGCCCTCCGCCAGCGCCACCCCGTCGGCGAGCGTGGCTCCGTCGGCGACGGCCTCGCCGGCCGCCTCGCCCAGTGCCAAGGCTTCCTGAGGCAGCGCTCCGCTCCGAAGCGGCCTGCCCGAACGATTCGACGGCGCCCGCAAGGGCGCCGCTCGGGTCGCGATCGGGATCTCACCTGATGGGTAGCGAGAGATCGACGCAAGGGAGATAGCGGGCCATGGCATCGAAGAATCGTTCGACTGGTCGTCCGGCGAAGGACGCCGGCGTGCCGCCGGCCAGCCGGCGCTCGGCCCGGCAGCAGCGACTTGCCGGTCGCGACGCCAGTTCGGCGCTGGCGCGGGCAGGTTCGCGCCCGTCCGAGGGCAGCGGCGTCGGTTCGCTCATGATGTGGAGCGCCGTCTTCGTCGTGGTCGCCGTCGCGGTCGTGGGCGCCGCTCTGCTCGTCTCGCAATCCAAGAGCAGCGCGCTCGGGGCTCCGGTCGCGCCCACCGTCGTCACCCCGGCCAACATTCCGTCGAACGGTCGCACGCTGGGCAACTCCGGCGCGCCCGTCACGGTCGACCTCTACGGCGACTTCCGCTGCACCGGCTGCTACGCGTTCACGACCGGCGGCATCGAGCAGAACCTCATCGGCGACTACATCGCCACGGGCAAGGCCAGACTGGTCTGGCACGATTTCCTCACGATCGACAGCCACGACGGCACCACCGCCTCTCGCGATGCCGCGAACGCCGCCTGGTGCGCCGCCGACCAGGGCAAGTTCTGGGTCATGCACGACTGGCTGTATGCGAACCAGTCGCCGACCGAACAGGCCTCGGCATTCACGGCGGCCCGACTCTCGGAGATCGGCAAGGCGGCCGGCCTGGACATGACGACGTATCAGCCGTGCCTGGACCAGGGCACTCACGACGCTGCCATTGCTGACGAGCAGACGAGCAAGCCGGCCGACGCCAACGTGACCCCGTCCGTCTACGTGAACGGCAAGCTCGTCAATGGCGGGGCCTACTCGGACATCAAGGCCGCGATCGACGCCGCGCTCGGCTGAGAGTTCGTCGGGCTGCCCACGAGGCGCGCGGGGCCCCGGTCCGAAGGTGTCCCGTGCGGCGCGCCCGGTGGGCTGTGAGCCGTCCCGCGGGTGCTACTCGCGCGCGACCGACTCGATCGCCCCGAGTTGCCGGCGCAGCTCTGCCCCCGCCCTCCAGTGGTCCTGGGCCGTGGTTTCCATGTGCTGGCTCTCGCGTGAGCTCCACTCCGCAAGCCAGCGGTTCGCGTCGCGCAGCGTGCGCGCCTGAGCGAGTCGCTCGCGCACGTACTGGATGAATGCGCAGTAGAGGGTCCGCGGCGCGGCCTTGGAGACGAGAGCCTCAGCGCCCGGCGCAAAGTCGATCGGAATCTTGATCCGGGCGAAGAACGCGCCCACCTCGGCGGTCAGCGGATCGGTGCTCTGGCTGTGGCCGCTCCATCGCAGGATCGGGGCGTGGGAGCTGAAGTCGACGAGAGCCGTCGACTCCGGGGTCAGCTGCGCTCGCAGCGTCCCGCCGAAGCTCAGGAACTCGTTCTTGACGCCCAGTCGATCGGCCAGGGCGATGCGTCCCCAGGCGTAGTCGGCGGTCAACGGGAATCGGACGTCCAGATCGAGCTTCGCGACGCGTCCACGCGCCCCGTCGACGATCCAGTAGTCGATCGACTCGGGGTCGAAGTGCTGGAGCGTCGGCTTGGACCGGAGCGCGACGAGCAGGTGGCTCGTCTCGTCGCCCTGGCCTCGATCCGGCTCGACCCGTTCGAAGCCGAGATTGCCGAGTATGCGAGCGGCTCCTTCGAGCCAGCGGCTGTCGTCCGCAAGTGTGGAGCTTGGATCGGTGGACATTGCGACTAGCACCATATCCTGCCTGGCTCCCGACGTCACGCCGGAGCCGTAACTCCGGGGTCCGGATCTAGGTGGTGCCGGGGTCCGTACGCTCCGCAACGGCGCCGCTCGCGGCCGCAGCCGTGGCGGGAGTGGCGGGGTTCGTGGCCGTGGCGCCGGCCGAACCCGCGGCAGCGGCCGGAGACCGCCGGGTCCAGCCCAGCCGGACGAGCGCGACGGCGCCGCCCGCCGAGCTGACGATCAAGGTCAGGACGTGGATCAGCAGGGCCAGCGCCAGACCCCGGGCGGCGGGGATGCCGAAAGCCGAGGCGATCGTCTGGCCGGCGTACTCGAACGTGCCGAGATAGCCCGGGCCGGATGGGACGGCCGTGGCCAGGTTCGTGCCGGCGGCCAGCAGCGCCCCCTCGCCGACGGTCAGCTCGATGCCCAGCGACTGTCCCACGGCCAGCACCGCCACGACGGTGCAGCTCCAGGCGGCCACGCTCAGGACCACGGCCGCGGCGACGGTCCGGGGCAGCGCGGCCACGCGCAGGCCGTCGCGCAGACGCAGCACGATGCCCTTGACGCGCGGCCAGCGACCCAGGAATGCGGCGATCCGTCTTGCTCCGGGGAGACGGTGAGCGGCCAGCGCGACCGCCAGCGCTACCACGAGGAGCCCGGCGATGGCCACTCCTACGAGAATCGCGCTCACGACGACGCCGCGCACGTTGAGGACCAGGATCGCCACCGCCCCGATTGCGACAAGGACCACGGTGTCCACCACTCGTTCGACGACCACCGTGCCCAGCGTCGCGCTGCGGCTGATGCCCTCGCGGTCCCCCAGGTAATGGCTCCGGACCAGCTCGCCGAGGCGGGCCGGCAGGACGTTGTTGGCCAGATAGCCGACGAGCATGTAGCCGCTGAGGCGTCGCAGCGGCACGGGCCGGATCGGGGCGATGAGCCGCTGCCAGCGGAGCGCCCGGAAGAACAGGTCGGCGGTCACGCCGGCCAGGGCGAGAAGCAGCCACGGCAGGCGGGCGCCTCCGAGCAGGCGGGCCGTCTCGCCCAGATCCACTCCCCGCAGGACCAGGTAGACGCAGACGACCGAGATCAGGATGCCGATGCCGCTCCGGGCGAGGCCGGTGGACAGGCGCCTCACCGGGCCGTCGGCTTTCGCCTGGCCAGCTTGCTCGAGCGGCGAAGCCTCATCCGATGAAGCAGGAAGCGGGCCACCACCCGCAGCGTGGACAGGCCGTACACGACGCTGCGGCGGAAGTTGACCGAACTGGCCTCCTCGAAGTACCGGGTCGGAACCGCGATCTCGCCGATGCGCATGCCCGTGGCAACGGCCTGGGCCACCAGCTCCTGGTCGAAGACGAAGTCGTCGCTGTTGAGGCGGTACGGGATCGTCTCGAGCAGGCCGCGGCTGTACGCCCGAAAGCCGGTGTGGTACTCGGACAGGTGAAGGCCGAAGGCGAGGTTCTCGAGGCCCGTCAGGAAGCGGTTGCTGATGTACTTCCAGCGCGGCATGCCGCCGGCGAGCGGATCGCCCAGGAAGCGGCTGCCCAGCATCAGGTCCTTCTCGCCGGCCAGGATCGGCCCGACCAGGGCGGGGATGCGGGTGGCGTCGTACTGGTAGTCCGGGTGGAGCATCACGACCGCGTCGGCGCCCGCCTCGAGCGCGGCGTCGTAACAGGTCTTCTGGTTGCCGCCGTAGCCCAGGTTCTGGCGGTGGATGATCACGTCCAGGCCGAGCTGGCGGGCGAGGGCCACTGTGTCGTCCCGGGAAACGTCGTCCACGAGGATGATCCTGTCGACGACGTCGTGGGGGATGTCGCGGTAGGTCCGCTCGAGCGTCTTCGCGGCGTTGTACGCGGGCATGACGACGACTACCCGGTGGCCGGGAGTCCGAGCCGGGGCCGGCATGGCCACGGCGCCCTGGTCGATGGCCGGCTTCGGCCTCTTCGCTGGCACGGCGATAGCCTACCGTAACCGGCGGGGCCGTCGGGCGGCGAGCACCGAACGTGGCCGACGCGAGCGCGGCGACTGTGGGCGCCACGCGGCCATCCTCCGCGGAACGCGTTGCGGAAGCGGGCCCGATGCTAGGATCGGTCCAGTCTCCATATCGTCGTGGCGACCGATCGCAGGGGAGGATCCGTGAGGGCTCTGGAGTGGCTTCGAGATCGCGCGATCGCGCTGTACGACGACCCCGGCGCCGTCGCCTGGATGCTCCTCGTGGCCTTCGTCTACGGCGGCGCGACGTTCGTCAGGAGCCAGGCCTCGAACTGGGGCCCGGATCACATGATGATCCTGGCCAGCGACCTGTTCGTGGGCCGCTCCGACCTAAGCTCGCTGACCACGATCAACGACATCGTGACGATCAACGGCCACAACTACCAGGCCATGAGCCTGCTCCCGACCGTTCCGTATCTCCCGCTGGTTCCGTTCCCGGTCCTGTGGCCGTTCTCACGCTGGATCGTCTCGGCCGTCATCGGGATCGTGGCCGGCTGGCTGGCCCTGCCGCTGGCTCGTCGATACGGACCGGGCGGCTCGGCCGACTACTGGCTGGCCGCCCTGGGCGCGTTCGGGACGCTGCTCTTCACCCTGACGATCGAAGGCGACTTCTACTACCTGGCTCATCTCGAGGCGGTGCTGCTGACGTTCCTGGCCCTGATCGAATGGCACGACCGGCGGCGAGCCTGGGTCGTCGGGCTGCTCATCGGGCTGGCCGCGCTGGCTCGACCGACTCTCCTCGTGGTGGCGGTGCCGTTCGGGCTGGCTCTGCTGGTGGAAGCCGAGGATCGCGTCAAGACCGCGGTGGCCTTCGCCCTGCCGCTGCTCGGCGCGTTGCTGGTGACCGGCTGGTGGGACTGGGTCCGGTTCGGCTCTCCGCTGGAAACCGGGTACGACATCGCCTGGATCGAGGCGCCGCTCCAGGACCTGCGCGATCAGGGCCTCTTCTCGATAGTCCACGTCCCGACGAATCTGGCGCTGTTCATCGGCGGAGGCTTCACCGTGCGTGACGCCTTTCCCTGGCTCGTCCCGAGCATCGAAGGCCACTCGATCCTGCTCACGACGCCGGCGCTGCTCATCGCCGTCGGGGCGAGCATTCGCGAGCGGCTGAACCAGGTGCTGTGGGCGGCCGCGATCCTGGCCGCGGTGCCGGTGTTCATGTACTACGGCGGCGGGGGAGCGGGCACGTACGGATACCGGTACGCGATGGATTTCGTGCCGTTCCTGGTGGCGCTCGTGGCCGTAGCCCTGCGCGACCAATTCGGCAACCTGGAGCGCGTGCTGATCGGGCTGAGCGTGTGTTTCGTCTGCTACGGCTACATCTGGCAGGTCTACAAGTAGCGGTCGCCGGCCGGGCCGCGGGCGGTCGTCGCCGGCCGGAGCCTCCGGCCGACCGGGATGCCGCCGCCTACAACTCTCGGCCGCGAAGCAGGAAGATCCCGACGGCGAGCGCCCCGACCACCCAGATCGCGCACCAGGCCAGCCAGAGCGGGCCCGGCGCGGTGCCGGAGAACGGGCTGAAGCGGTAGAGATCGGCGTTGGCGATCCCGGCCGCGCGGAGAACCGACTCGGACGGCGTGAGCCCGTCCGCCGATCCGCGCCACAGCACGTCGCTCGGCAGGATCAGGCGCGCCACCGTGCCGGCCCAACGCAGCACGTCGCTGTTGAACGCTTCACCCACGCCGCCCATCACGCCGGCCATCCAGGCCAGCCCGAATGCGACCACGGCCACCGCCCCGCCGGCGACCGAGGCGATGCGCGTGCTGAGGACGATCGCGAGCGTCAGGAGGATCAGGGACTCGCCGGCGAGATACACCGGGGCGATCAGCGGATCCACGGCCACGTACCCGGTGGCCAGGGTCACGGCACCGAGCTCGAGATAGCCGGCGACCAGCGCGTATGCGACCAGCACGATCGCGAGCCCTAGCCAGCGACCCAGCAACACCTCGGAGCGCCTCACCGGCCGCGCCAGGATGGCCAGCAGGAGTCCGTTCTCGATGTCGGGCCCGATTGCCGGCGAGCCCGCGAAGACGGCCGTCATGGCCAGGACGAAGCTGAACATGAAGGCCAGCATCACCGTGACCTGAGATACGCCGAGCTCCTCGACCGGGCCGCCGATGGGCGTGGCGTCGGGGATGCGCGAGAAGCCCCACCAGGTCAGCGCGACGATGAGCGCGGTCAAGCCGACCAGGGCCCACAGCAGGCGCCGCCGGAGGGCCTCCCGCAGCGTCAGGCGGGCCATGATCGCGATGGAGCGGATGCCGATCATCGTCCGGCCTCGTGGGCGGGCGGTGAGGCGCCGATCGCGGCACCGGGCGCCGCAGACTCGCCGATCCCCTGCGCCTCGGGCGGCGCGCCCAGGAGCGAGAGGAAGCGCTCCTCCAGCGTCTGGTGGGTCGGCACGACCGCGTGGATCGCGCCGCCGCGCGCCACCAGCTCGCCGACGAAGGCGGGCACGTCCGCGTCGGCGATGCCGTCCACGACGAGCCACTCCCCGTCGACGCGGGTTGGGCCGTATCGCGCCGCGACCTCGCGGCCGAGATCGTCCAGGCCGGTGACTCGAACTCTCAGGCCACGCTGCCGCGCCAGCTCGGCGATGGTCAGCTCGGCCACCACGCCCCCGCGATCGACCACGGCCACGCGGTCGCACACGCGCTCCACCTCGGTCAGGAGATGCGAGTTGAGGAAGACGGTCGTGCCTCGATCGCGCAGAGAGCCGATGATGCGGCGGACGTCCTGGCGCCCGACGGGATCGAGCGCGGAGGTGGGCTCGTCGAGGACCACCAGGTCGGGTCGGCCGAGCAGCGCAACCGCCAGCCCCAGGCGCTGCTGCATCCCCTTGGAGTAGGTCTCCGTTCGGCCGTCGGCTCGATCCGCCAGGCCCACGAGCTCGAGGGCGTCGCGGATCTCCGTCTCCCACGTCGCCCTCGGCAGGCGGGCGAGTTCGCAGTGCAGGCCCAGGACCTCGCGCGCGGTCATCCAGCCCTGGTATCGGAACAGCTCGGGCAGGTAGCCGACGCGCCTCCGCGCCGCGACGTCGCCGAGCGGCGCCCCCAGGAGGCGCCCGTCGCCCGCCGTCGCCCGCGACAGACCCAGCAGCAGCTTGACGGCCGTGGTCTTGCCGGCCCCGTTCGGGCCCAGGAAGCCGAAGACCTCGCCGCGCGGCACGGTCATCGTCAGACCGGACAGGGCCACGATCCGCCCGAACTCCTTGCGCAGCCCGTGAGTCTCGATCGCGAAGCCGTCGGCGGGCGCCCCGGCCGCGCCTTCCTGCGGGTCACGGACGGCCGCACCGTGGACCGCCGGGTCCCCGGCCTCTCCGCCGGTCATGCGCGGCTACCCGTCGATCCGCTCGACGATCGTGGCGATCCCCTGGCCCACGCCGATGCACATCGACGCCAGGCCGTAGCGGCCGCCGGTCCGGCGCAGGCCGTGGACCAGCGTCGCGATCAACCGCCCGCCGCTCGCTCCGAGCGGGTGTCCCAGCGCGATGGCGCCGCCGTCCACGTTGACGCGCGCCGGGTCCAGGCCCAGTTCGCGAACGCACGCGATCGCCTGGCTCGCGAACGCCTCGTTGAGCTCGACGAGATCCAGGTCCGCGATCGTGAGACCGGCCCGCTCGAGGGCCTTGCGCGTGGCCGGGATCGGGCCCAGGCCCATCACGGCCGGATCCACTCCCGCCACGGCCGTGGCCACGACGCGGGCCATCGGCCGCAACCCGAGGGATCGGGCCCGCTCCGCCTCGACGACCAGGGCCGCGGCCGCTCCGTCGTTGATGCCGCTCGAGTTGCCGGCCGTGACGCTGCCCGCTTCTCGGAAGGCCGGCTTGAGGCGGGCCAGCGCCTCGGCGGTGGTGTCCGGCCGCGGATGCTCGTCCGCGTCCACGACGATCGGGTCGCCCTTGCGCTGGGGGATCGCGATCGGCACGAGCTGGTCGCGATAGCGACCCTCCGCGATTGCCGCGGCGGCGCGCCTCTGGCTCTCCAGGGCGAAGGCATCCTGATCCTCACGGCTCACGCCCAGCCGCTCGGCCACGTTCTCGCCGGTCTCGCCCATCGAAAACGGATGGTGGGCGGCCGCCAGGGCCGGGTTGACGAAACGCCAGCCCAGGGTGGTGTCGACCAGGTCGTGGGTGCCGCGTTCGTAGGCGGCTTCGGGCTTGAGCATGACGTACGGAGCCCGGCTCATCGACTCCACGCCCCCGGCGATGAAGACGTCCCCGTCGCCGGCCGCGATGGCATGGGCCGCCGTGTTCACCGCCTGCAGGCCGCTGCCGCACAGCCGGTTGACCGTCAGGCCGCCCACCTCGACGGGGAGCCCCGCCAGCAGGCCCGCCATCCGCGCGACGTTGCGGTTGTCCTCGCCGGCCTGGTTCGCGCAGCCGAGGATCACGTCCTCGACGAGCGCCGGGTCGATGCCGGACCGCTCGACCAGGGCCCGAATGACGGCGGCGGCGAGATCGTCGGGCCTGACCGACGCCAGGGCGCCGCCGTAGCGCCCGAACGGCGTCCGGAGCGCGGCGACGATCCAGGCCTCGCGAACGGGTCGGTTGAGGGGTCGAAGCGTCTGGGCCGGCATGTCCAGCCGATTGTACGGCGCGTTCGCCTCGCATCCTGATCGAGTCCGACCCGCGCCCCCGTCGCGCGGCTCTACGAGCCCGGTGTCGCCGACGCCTCAGGGGTCCTGATCAGCGCCTCGAGGAGGAGCGTCGAGTCGTCGGTGATGATCGTGTACAGCACGCCGTTCTCGGCCCAGACGTAGCCGACCGAGAGTCCCCCGACTTTGCCGCGGCCGGGTCGATCATCTCGAGGACCGACTTGCCGGCGACCGTCTTGGAGTTGACCGTCCAGCCGGCCTTGCGGGCGATGTCCCCGAACGACGAGCTAAGGGTCGCGTCCGCCACGCCCGGGACCTCGATGGCGTGCAGGATGAAGTTCTCCTGGCCCGTGAGGTCCGAGGCCACGGCCATGTTCACGTCGTCGGGGGTCTTGCCGAACTGCACCAGCCAGGGCGTGTAGAGGGCATCGTCGCCGCCGGTCGTCGAGGCGATGTAGGCCGATAGAACCAGGCTGAACTTCTCCAGGGTCACTCCGCCGATCGTCGAGGGCAGCAGATCCTCCAGCTTCGCCTCGACGTGAGGCAGCCCGATGTCGAGGCCGGTCGTGTCGGACGCGGCGGCGCCGGCCGAGCCCGATGGGGCGGCCGAACCGGCGGCGCCCGTGGACGGCGCGAGGCCGGCCGAAGGTACGACCTCCGCGGAAGCGGTGGGCGCGGCGAGGGGCGCCGCCGTGGCCGTCTTCGTCGAGCCGGCGCAGCCCGCCAGCAGAAGGGCGGTCGTCGCGACGCCGAGCAACCTGGGGATCGTGGCACCGGAGCGGCGGATCATCGACTCTCCCGATCGGAAGCGCGGCCCAGGCCTACCGTCCGGTCGCGGCCGCGATGGTTTCGCCGAGCATGGCCTCCGGCCGACCCGCATGTCAAACGGCCTCGGCGCGCGATTTCGTTGAATCCGGTCACCGCCGGTAATCCGGGCCGCCCCGACGCGTTATGTCTGGTAGCGGATGGCGTCCCCTCCGCCGGACTCATCCACCACCAATCGAGTGGGAGCGAAACGATGGACTACCAGAAACCAGACCCCGAGCACGGGTCGCCGCCTTCCGGGCCGCGGGTAGAGGACGACGTCTGCCGGCAGCTCAAGCCGACACGCGGCATTCCGCACCTTCGCGTGCCGACCGCTCTCCCCTTCGCGATCGCCGCCATCCTCGTGGTCTCCAGCGTGGCGTTCGGCGCGTCGGTCATGCACGACATGGTGCCCCCCAATTCCAGCGCCACGCCCGTCGTCGTCGGCGACGACGACCCGACGGACAGCCCGTCCGTGGCCCCGACGGACAGCCCGTCTGCCGCCCCGACCGAGGCCGCGCCAAAGGCCCCCGAGGCTCCTGAGGCTCCGCCGAGCGATCCCCCGGCGGCCGCCACTCCGGGCCAGCTGACCATCTCCGTCGACGCTCTGGCCGGCAAGGCCAAGATCACGTGGAGCGCCTACACGGGCGACGACTTCGCCTACTACAAGGTCGTCCGATCGACCGACGCCACGGCCGCCTGGCCTCTGGGCACAGGCGACAAGCTCGTCGCCGCGATCGACAAGCAGACGACCCTCACCTACACGGATTGCAGCGGCGCCGGCACCTTCACCTACGCCGTCTTCGCCGTGACGTCGGCCGACACGGGCTACACCGTGCTCGCCGAGAGCCCGGACCAGACCGTGACCGTCGCGCCGGCGCCCGCGTCCACGTCCAAGCCGCCCGCGCCGCCGGCGTCCAACCCCGCCGACCTGGGCGCGCTCAACGTCAAGGACAACGGCGACGGCACCTACACCTTCAGCTGGAACGCCTACACGGGTTCGAGCAAGTTCGACTACTACAAGCTCGACGGCCAGCCCTTCCCGAACACGCCCGGCTACGTCGAGAACGGCGGCCACTACTGGCAGTGCGTGGGTACCGGTACGACCAGCGTGACCATGACCGTCCAGCCGGGCACGTGGAACGTCGTCGTCGAGGCCGTGTACCTCGACAGCGGCCCGGCCGTCGCAGTGGCGAAGACCAGCGTCGTCAAGCTGGTCGTGACTCCGCCGCCGCCTCCGACCGTGGTAGGCCTTACCTTGACCGCCACGGCCAAGACCGACGGCGTGCATCTGACCTGGACCAAGTACACCGGCAACTACTTCGACGGCTACGTGGTCCTGCGCTCGGAGTCGACCGCGGAGCCTCAATGGCCCCTCGCCGGCGACGCCAAGCAGCTGACCATCATCACCTGCGCGGATCAGCTGAGCTACGTCGACAAGACGGCCCAGCCGGGCCACACCTACCACTACCGGGTCTACGCCTTCTCGAGCATGGCCTTCGCCGGCGTGGCTCCGGCCTGCACCACCACCATCACCACCATCCTGGCCGTCTCGAACGTGGCCGACGCGACCGTCGCGGCCGCCCCGCCGCCCTCGGCTCCGGTGTCTCTGGCGCCGACGGTCGATCTCGGAGCGCTCAACGCCGTCGACAACCCCGACGGCTCGGTCACCTTCAGCTGGACGGCCTATACCGGGGGCAGCTTCAGCTACTACAAGCTCGTCTACGAGACGACCGCCTCGGGCAAGACTCCCTCCTACCCCGGCGGCAGCCCCTACTGGGCCGTTCCGGGCACGGGCGACACCTCCACCACCGTGACCGGCATCGCTCCCGGCGACTACCAGGTCCGGATCCAGGCTATCGGCTATCCCAACGGCTCCGCCTACGCCTACGCCCAGACCTCCGTCATCCACGTCCACATAGCGGCACCACAGGACCCGGCGCCTCCGTCGTCGGCCGATCCGTCGACGCCGCCCTCCTGAGCATTGAACCGAGGGGCCCGGCTACCCGATGGGTCCCTCACCGGTCCGGTACTACGGCGCCGGACCGGACGGCTGGAGTGGGCTTCGGCGAGAGTCGAAGCCCCTCCGACCGGCAACGACCGCCGCGGAAGCGCCGCGGCGGCGGCAAACGCATCGAGCGACCGATTGTGAGCGTTGGGGAATGGAAACCGGGATCGAAATCGAGCCGGAAGGAAGCGAACCTCTGGCAGCCGGCCGCCCCTGCGCTCCTCAGCCGCTTCAGGGGGGCGTCCGGCGGCCTCGGACAGTACAGGTGGCCGATTGCCGTCGTGATCCTCGCTGCGTACCCTACGTGGCTCCATGGAACGTAACGCAGCTTCTCGCATGGCCGCCGACCGCGAGCGATCGCTCGTGGCCAGGGCCCGCGACGACGGCAGCGCATTCGCCGAGCTCTACGACTTCTACCTGCCGCGCATCTACGGATTCATCTTCCGTCGCGTGCAGGACCGCTGCGTCGCGGAGGACCTCACTTCCGTGACCTTCCAGAAGGCTCTCGAGAATGTGCGCCGGTCCGACTTCCGGAACGAATCGATGGGAGGCTGGCTGTATCGCGTCGCCTCCAACGCGGTCGTGGACCACGTCCGCCGCGACCGGCGCTGCCTCTCTCTCAGCGACATCGACGGCAGCGAGCAGCCCGGCGATGTGGCGCTCGACGCGCTGGCGGCCGCGCTCGATCGGGATCAGCTCCGTCGAGCGCTCCGAGCGCTGCCCGCCAACCATCGCGAGGTCCTCGTCCTGCGCTTCTACGACGACCTCGACGTGTCCGAGATATGCGGCGTACTCGGCTGCTCTCGCGAGGTCCTGGCCGTCCGGCTCCACCGCGCCTTGAGGGCGCTGAGGCTCGCCATCGCCAAGGAGTCGGCCGATGTCGCGTAGCGACTTCAGCGAGATGGAGCAGCTCGACGAGCTGGCCGAGGAGCTGGCCGAGGCCGGCCGCCTGGCCCGCGTCGCCACGGCGCATCGCGGACGGCCCGAGCCGGCGTTCGCGATGCGGCTTCGCAATGAGCTGTTGCGCGGGCTGCCCGCCGCAGGGACCGCGGTCGATCTCGAGCCGGCGGAGGAGGGCGAGACCGGCCTCCCGATCCCACCCGACCGGCCGCTCGACGTCCCGTTCGTGGAGCGGCGCCGCGGCAATCGCCCGTTCGTCGGCCCCGAGCGTCGTGCCTGGGCCGGCGGGTCGGAGCTCGAGACGCTGACCGCCGGCCCCGATGCGGCACCACGGGGAGTGGATTCGACCCGTGCCGGCAGGCGCTGGAGCGCGGCCGCGCCGGAGCCCCTCGCCGGGCGCCGCTCCGCCGCGCCGGCGGCGCCCCTCGACGCCCCTCCGTCGCCGCGGCCGGATGGGCAGGCCGCCGAGGAAGCCGGCGTCACGGCCCTCAAGCCGTCCATCCGCTGGCGAATTCCGACGCGCGTCGCGCCGTCGCGCTGGATCGCGGCCGGCCTGGCCGCTTCGGTGGCCGTCGCGTCGCTGCTGTACGGCAGCGGCGTCTTCACGCCGACGCGGACCGCCGCCAGCGCCGACGAGGCCGCCTCCGCGACCCTGGTCCGCGGCGGCGCGGCGATCGCCCTGGCCGCCGGCGCGGAGTTGCGCGAAGGCGACGAGATACAGGTGGCGGCCGGTGGCGGGGCGACGCTTCATCTGGGCGGCAGCTACGTCCGCATGGCCGGCGGCGCGGACGTTCGCATCGAATCTCTCGATCCGAACCACCTGGACCTCAGCCAGATCGCCGGCCGCGTCTACCACCGCGTCGTCGTGCCCTCCGGCGGCGACTACCGGGTCGAGACGGGCGCGGTCACGTGGATCGCGGACGGCACAGCCTTCGACCTGGATCGCTACTCGACGTCCGGTGGCGGCGAGGACGTCCTGGGCCTGGCCCTCTACGACGGCCTGGACTTGCGCGGGCCGCAGCTCGATGCCGCCCTGGCGCAGGGCACGAGCGCGACCGTCGTCCTGACTCCCGACGGAGCCCCTGCCGGGTCGCCGGTCGTGGAGCCGATCGCGGCGCAGACGCTCGCCGACGAGTGGCTGATCGGCAACGCCGGCCTGGACGCGCAGCTAGGACTGCCGCTCGGAGAGCTGGCCTCGCTGGTCTCGCCGGAGCCGCTCGCCTCACCGACCGCCGCGCCGACGAGCGCCGCCACGGTCCTGTCGACCGAGGGGCCGGCGATCGGGCCGATAGCGGCGTTCACGCCGGTCCCCACGCCCAAGCCGACCCCGAAGCCCACGCCGGTCCCGACGCCCAAGCCCACGCCCAGACCCACGCCCAAACCGACCCCCGCGGGTCCGCCGAACCTGGGCAGTCTCCAGATCACTCAGAACGGCGACGGCTCCTATTCGTTCGCCTGGCCGAAGTACACCGGCTCCGGCTTCCAGTACTACAAGCTCGTGCACGAGGCCTGGGGCAAGACGCCCAACTTCCCGCAGTCCCCGTATTGGGCCTGCAACAGCTCCGCCTCTGACGACACCTGGTCCGGCTCGATCGATCAGGGCGACTACGCCGTTCGCGTCCAGGTGGTCGACGAATCGAGCGGCTCGGTCGTCATCCGGGCCCAGACGCCGGTGGTCCGCCTGACCGTCGCGGCCGCCCCGCCGCCCTCGGCTCCGGTGTCTCTGGCGCCGACGGTCGATCTCGGAGCGCTCAACGCCGTCGACAACCCCGACGGCTCGGTCACCTTCAGCTGGACGGCCTATACCGGGGGCAGCTTCAGCTACTACAAGCTCGTCTACGAGACGACCGCCTCGGGCAAGACTCCCTCCTACCCCGGCGGCAGCCCCTACTGGGCCGTTCCGGGCACGGGCGACACCTCCACCACCGTGACCGGCATCGCTCCCGGCGACTACCAGGTCCGGATCCAGGCTATCGGCTATCCCAACGGCTCCGCCTACGCCTACGCCCAGACCTCCGTCATCCACGTCCACATAGCGGCACCGAGCTCCTCGGATAGCCCCTCGGCGACTCCGACGTAGCCTCTCCGGCTACTGGATCGCGGCCGCCGGCCGATGCCTAGGGTGAGTCCCGAGACACCTCACGGGATCGCCTGACCGCAACCGGGGCGCCCAATGTCGACCCAGACCGTCATCGACAACGAGTACGTCACGCTCGTCTACCACACCGACACGGGCATCGTGCACCATCAGTTCCACCGGTCCGTTCGAGGTGCGCACTTCCGGGAGGCCCTGATGAAGGGCTGCGAGCTGCTGGAGCGGAACCGTGCCACCAAGTGGCTTTCGGACGATCGCGGCAACTCGGCGGTCACGCCGCAGGACTCGCAGTGGAGATCGACCGTGTGGTTCCCCGCGGTCGTGGCCGTCGGTTGGAAGCACTGGGCCGTGGTCATGCCCGAGAAGCGGGTCGGGCAGCTCAACATGAGGCAGTGGGTCGAGAGCCACAGCGGCCTCGGCGTCGCCTCGCAGGTCTTCGACGATCCGGTTCGCGCCCTGGAGTGGCTCGAGGCCCAGTAGCGGCGGATCAGACCCAGCGGCGGCGGAAGGCCTCAGCCGAGGCAGACGAAGCTCAGCGGGGTTTCGAGCCGGCGGCCGGCTCACCGAGCTGAATCAGCTCGCCGTCCACCAGTTCGAAGACGCGGCCGTCGATCGGCTCGTCGGCGGTGCGGGCGCGGTCCGCCACGTAGTCGGCGAACATCGCGGCGAATTCGTCATCGTCGTCGGCCAGCCCCACGGCGATCAGCAGGTTGCGTTCGGGCAGCCCGACCAGGATGCGGCGCGCCGGCGCCAGGTCCGACGCGAGCCGGTCGCGAACCTCCGACAGCAGGATCCGGGCCGCGTCGAGCCCTTCGCCCCAGTCCGACCAGACGACCCTGCGGTGCCCGTCGACCTCGTCCAGCCAGGAAGCGCCGGTCGACCACTCCCCCAGGTTCGACATCGCCGCGGCGTGGACCTGGTCCGGCCGCACGCCCCAGGCGAGGAGGTGATCGATGCTGACGACCACGTCGAAGCCGGCGCCGGGGAGGACGTACAGGATGGGCAGGCCGGCCGGGCCGGCCTTCACGATCGGCTTGCCCGGTCCGGTGCTGCCCGCCGGAATCTGCAGATCGCGGCCGTCCGTGCCGGACGTCCCCACCGGTCGCAGGGCCGGCCGGATCAGCCGCGCCGCGGCCGCCCAGTCGTGCTCGGGCGCCAGCGACGGTGCGAGTCTGGGTGTCGGGCTCTGATCCAAAGGTACCTCCGGGGCGACTCGGGGCGCCGGTCAACATACACCCGGCGCCTTTCGGGCCGCTTAACAGCCCCGGGAACGCCGGCCGGCTCGGCTTGCCGACGCGC
Organism: uncultured Chloroflexia bacterium; assembly: GCA_963838285.1. Classification (GTDB taxonomy): domain Bacteria; phylum Chloroflexota; class Limnocylindria; order Limnocylindrales; family CSP1-4; genus Fen-1039. The sequence goes on along the minus strand of CAWIQP010000012.1, from coordinate 77,867 downwards.
CGGCCGCGCCTGCGGTGGCCGCCGCGACGCCGCGTCCGGCGCGCACCCGGGCAAAGCGAAACCGGCGGGCTCGATTGCCCGCCGGTTTCGCCGATTCACGAGGCCGCTATCGCGGCCCGGTGAGGGAGGTCAGGGTCGCATCGTCCGGCGCTGGGCCTGAACGGCCACCACGCCGGTGCCGATGAAGAAGAGGCAGATGAGAAGCGCGAAGAGCGGCATGGAGTCGCCGGAAGGCGAGTTGCCGTCTGTGCTCGTGACGGGCGGAGTCGCGACGCGGACCGGGGTGCCGGTGGCGCCTTCGACGGCCTCGGTCGGGGTCGCCGTGGCGCCCTCGACATGCGAGTAGCCGATGACGAGAACCTCGTCCGTGCACGCGCTGGTGACGGCGGTGTTGTTGGCGTCGCCGCTGTAGACGGCCTGCCAGTAGTAGGTGCCGGCATCGTTGAAGGTGATTGCGCTGGAGTTCGGAACCGCACCGTTGGTCACGGTGACCGTGCCGGCGTCGGCGAACTTGGTGGAGCAGGCGTTGTCGCTGTAGACGGTGTACGTCACGGTTCCGCCGGCGTTAGCGGTGAAGCCGGACAGGGTCGCGGTGTCGTTGACGGAGTCGCCGACCGTCCCGTCGGCCTCGGAGAGCTTGGTCGTGATCGCCGGGCCGGCGGGGGTAACGTCGACCGGCTCGTCGGTCTTGCCAGAGGCGACCGGGTTGTTGTTGGAGTCGCCACCGTAGCTGGCGACCCAGTGCCAGGTGCCGGCCATGTCCGGCGTGAAGCCGGTCGGGGTCGGGTAGTCGCCGTTGCCGTTGACCGCTGCCGTCTCCGTGTCACGGAGCGCGTTGGTCGGGTCGGTCAGGGTGAAGGTGATCGTGCCGGTCGGGTTGTAGCCGCCCGACAGAGTCGCGGTGTCGGTGAGCTTCTTGGCGCTGCCGAGGACGACCGAGCCACCGGTCTTCGTGGTGATCGCCGGGGAGGCGGGGGATACGACCACGTTCTCGGCGTTGGAGCCGGTAGCGTCGACGTTGTTGCCGTCGCTGCTGGTGAAGGTGACATCCCAGTGCCACGTGCCGGCCATGTCGGGGACGAAGCCGGTCGGGGTCGGGTAGTTGCCGTCGCCATTTGCGGGCGTGGTCTCGGTGTCGCGGAGCAAGCCGGTCGGGCTGGTCGCGTCATAGAGCTTGAAGGTGATCGTACCGGTCGGGTTGACGCCGCCCGACAGAGTCGCGGTGTCGGTCAGAGCGGCACCGGAGCCCAGGACGACCGTGCCGCCCGGGATAGTGGTGACGGCCGGAGTGGCGGGAGAGACGACCACGTTCTCGGCGTTGGAGCCGGTGGCGTTGACGTTGTTGCCGTCGCCGCTGGTGTAGGTGACGTCCCAGTGCCAGGTGCCGGCCATGTCGGGAACGAAGCCGGGCGGCCTGGTAGTCGCCGTTGCCCTTGTCGACGGTCACGGTCTCGGTGTCCTTGACCACGTTGTTGGGATTGGTAAGCACGAAGGTGATCGTGCCGGTCGGGTTGTAACCGCTGGAGAGAGTCGCGGTGTCGGTCAGAGCGGCACCGGAGCCCAGGACGACCGTGCCGCCCGGGATAGTGGTGACGGCCGGGGTGGCTGGGCGATGACGACCACGTTCTCGGCGTTTGAGCCGGTGGCCGTTGACGTTGTTGCCGTCGCCGCTGTACGTGACGTCCCAGTGCCAGGTGCCGGCCATGTCGGGGACGAAGCCGGGCGCCGCGTAGTCGCCGTTGCCCTTGTCGACGGTCACGGTCTCGGTGTGCCTTGACCACGTTGTTGGGATTGGTCAAGCACGAAGGTGATCGTGCCGGTCGGGTTGTAACCGCCGGAGAGAGTCGCGGTGTCGGTGAGCTTGTCACCGGAGCCCAGGACGACCGTGCCGCCCGGAGTGGTGGTGACGGCCGGAGTGGCGGGAGAGACGGTGACCGGCTCATCGGTCTGGCCCGAGGCGACCGATTGGTTGTTCGAGTCGCCGCTGTAGGTGGCGACCCAGTGCCAGATGCCGGCCATGTCGGGGACGAAGCCGGTCGGGACCGTGTAGGTTCCGTTGCCGCTGACCGTCACGGGCTCGGTGTCCTTGACCGCGCCGTTGGGGTTGGTCAGGACGAAGGTGATCGTGCCGGTCGGGTTGTACCCGCCCGACAGATGTCGCGGAGTCGGTGAGCTTGTTGCCGCTGCCGAGGACGACGGCGCCGCCGGTCTGGGTGGTGATGGACGGCCCGGCCGAGGTTACGACCACGTTCTCAGCGTTGGAGCCGGTGGCGTTGAGGTTGTTGCCGTCGCCGCTGTATGTGACGGCCCAGTGCCACGTGCCGGTCACGTTGGGCGTGAAGCCGTTCGGCGTCGTGTAGTCGCCGTTGCCGTTGACGGTCACGGTCTCGGTGTCCCGGAGCCGTGCCGTCGGGGTTGGTCAGGACGAAGGTGATCGTGCCGGTCGGATGGTAGCCACTGGTGAGATGGGCGGTGTCGGTGAGCTTGGCGTTGCTGCCGAGGGTCACCGGGCCGGCAGGCGCCGGCGTGGTGGTGACTGCCGGGGTGGCGGGGCTCACGACCACGGGCTCGTCGGTCGCGCCCGAGGCGACCGCGACGTTGTACTGGTCGCCGCCGTAGCTCGCGACCCAGTGCCAGGTGCCGGTCGTGTCGGGGACGAAGCCGGTCGGGACCGCGTAGATGCCGTCGCCGTTGACGGTCACGGTCTCGGTGTCCTTGAGCGTGCCGCTGGGGTTCTTCAGTGTGAAGGTGATCGTGCCGGTCGGCTTGTAGCCGCCGGTCAGGGTCGCCGTGTCGGTGAGCCTGGCGCCGCTGCCGATGACGACCGTGCCGCCGGTCTGGGTGGTGATCCCCGGGGTTTGCTTGCCGACAAACAGAAGTTCGGATCCGCAGGCGCTGGTGGCGCCGGCGTTGTTGCCGTCGCCGCTGTAGACGGCCTGCCAGGAGTACGTGCCGGCGGTGTTGAAGGTCACGTTGCTGGAGTTCGGCACGACGCCTTTGTTGACGGTCTTGGTGCCGGCGCTCGCGAACCTGGTCTGGCACAGCTTGTCGCTGTAGACGGTGTACGTCACGGTCCCGCCGGCGGTCGCCGTGGCGCCGGTGAGGGTCGCGCCGTCATGAACCGAGGCGCCCGCCGCGACCGGGGTGGTCGCCGACAGCGTCGTCGTGATGGTGGGTGAGACCTGGTTGACGACCAGGACCTCCGATCCGCAGACGCTGGTGGCGGCGGTGTTGTTGGCGTCGCCGCTGTAGACCGCCTGCCAGTAGTAGGTCCCGGCGTTCGTGAAGGTTATCGAGTTTGACTTCGGCACAACCCCGTTGGTCACGGTCACCGTGCCCGCGCTCTGAGCGTTCTTGGAGCACGCGTTGTCCGTGTAGACGGTGTAGGTCACCGTCCCGCCGGCGTTCGACTTGCGCTGGGCGTCCACGCTGGTGCCCGTCAGAGTCGCCGTGTCGAAGACCGAGGTGCCCATGGCGACCGGGAGGGTCGCCGACAGCGTGGTGGCGATGGTCGGGTTACTGCAGCCGCCGGCCGGACGATAGGCAGTCGTGCTGGTGTAGGGACCCTTGTCCGCCTTGTCTCCGTCCGCCCAGACGAAGTTGGTGGCCTCGACCTGGACCGAGGACACCGAGGAGCCGACGAAGAACGCTCCCTTGTAGTCCCAGCCATTGGCGCCCGTGAAGGCACCTGCGTGGGTCAACAACGTGAAGGCGCCGCCGTCGGTCTCGTAGTAGATGTCGAAAGTCGCCCCACTCCCTTGCTGCCAGTCCTGGACGTCGTAGTTGACGTTGCCGTTGCAGTCGATCTGAAGAACGACGATCGCCGCGTGGTGCCCCAGGGCGACTCCCGCAAGAGCCGGCAGGAACATCGCGACCAGGGCGATCGAGGCGGCGAGACCGAGAATGCGGGCACGCACACGGCGGCCCAGTTTGGCGTCCATTCGTCTCCTAGGTGAGCTCTCGGTACGCGACGGCGGCCAGCTCCTACGTGAGCTGACGTAGTACCCGAGCGCCCCGGATACTACCTACTCGTATAGCTCCCCGTCCAGTACCTCGGTGCTGGGCCGCACCGGTGAAACAACGCGATTATGCCGTCACGTCCGATTTAGTGGCACTTATGGCGTGTCCCGATAGGACTTTCGGGCTATTTGGGTACCAGTTGTAAGTCGCCTCCGCAAGGTTCGGCCCGGGGGCGGGCGGGGCGCCGGGCCGGGGTCGCGCGACCCTGGACGGCCCATTCGGAGCCGGACACAAAGATCGACGGGCCGTGTGAACGGCCCGTCGATCGGGTGGGTCAGTTGCGGTCGCGCAAGGCGACCTCAGTTGACGCTAGCGGCGAATGCTCTGGCGCTGTGCCTGAACGGCCAGCAGCCCGATCCCGCCGAAGGCGATGCAGATGAGGATCGCGAAGAGCGGCATGGTGTCGCCGTTCGACGAGTTGCCGTCGGTGCTCGTGACAGCCGGGGTCACAACCGGCGTTCCGGTCGCGGCCTCGACAATCGTGGTCCCAGCGGCGGTCGGCGTGGCCGTCTCGCCCTGGAAGCCGCTGTACTCACCGTGCAAGATGTCTCTGTCGGTGCACGGGCTGCTGACAGCCGGCGTTGTTGGCGTCGCCGCTATAGACGGCCTGCCAGCAGTAGTTCCCGGCATCGCTGGTGAAGATGCACGGTGGCGAGTTGGGCACGATCGGCGCGACTCGTCACCGACACCGGCGTCAAGGGCCTTGAAGACCGGTGTCGTTGCGCACGTGCCGTCGTCGGTCCGCAGAAATAGACGGTGTAGGTCACCGTTCCGCCGGCGTTCGCGGAAGCGCCGGAGTTTCGCGGTGTCACAGGCCGTGTCGCCGACGGGGCGTTCGACGCGGACAGCGTCGTCGAGATCGACGGGCCGTCCTGCGTGACGACGAGAGTCTCGTCCGTGCAGGCGCTGGTTGCGCCCGTTGTGTTGGCGTCGCCGCTGTAGACAGCCTGCCAGTAGTAGGTGCCAGGGGCTGTTGAAGATGATACGGAGTCGGAGGGGGACGATGCCGTTGGTAACGGTCTTGGAGCCAGCGTTCGCGAACTCGGTCTTGCAGGTGGCGTCCGTGTAGACGGTGTACGTCACCGTTCGGGGAGACGACCGGACGGCGTTCGGTGCGGCGGCGGCGACCGTGACGATCGCCGTGTCACTGACCGAGTCGCCGACCTTGACGGTGGTCGGGCCGCCGACCTTGCCGCTGGCGTCGTACAGTTGTGTCGCGATCGACATGGTCGTCTTGGTGATGATGACTGTTTCAGGCGCCGCCGCAGTTGCTGGTGTTGCTGGTGTCCATGATGAGTTGGCGTCGCCGCCGTAGAGCTAGCACCGCCAGTGGTAGGTCCCGGCGGCGTTGAAGGTCAGGTCGTTGGGCAGGTCGGCGGTGCGCCTGGCCGGTGACGCCGTTGACGGCGCCGATCGTGGCGCGGTCGCTCCGTGCCCACGGCCGCTGCCGGTGCTAGTCGGTGTCGCTGGAACGGTACAGGCTGAAGGTCGCCGTATTCGGCGCCGCGTAGCCGACGCACCACGTAAGCGTGCCTAGTCGCCTAGCGTCATCGCCGAGTCGCCGATGTGGCCGCGTCGGCTCTCGGACTAGCGTGCGTCGAGATCGTTGGGGACCGTGGGCACAAGCCGGCTCCATGTCGCAGACTGTGGCTGTACCGTTCTCAGCGTAGGCCCCGCGGCTGACAGCTTCACCCAGAGCGTGCTCACGCGACGTGCGGCGTGGCGAGTGTCGTACGGTCGCGATGGCGATGCTTCGGGATAGTCGATGGTCCTGTGAACTTGGTCCAAGAGCGCCTGTTCCTGCGCAGTGAGACCCACTGGAGCTGAGGATGTACAGACTCGTCGCAGCCGTGGGCCTGCTGAGGGTCCAGTGTGGACGTCGAGCTGCACCTGGACGTTCGAAGTGCAGGTGCCAGACGTTCGGATCGGTCGGCCCGGTGTCGCATGCAAGACACCGCGCCGGCGGTCACCAGAATGGCGATCAAGCTTAGGGCGGTTGCCGCTATCGGCACCCCCATTCGGCGACTTCTCACGATGGAACTCCTCCCCGCCAGGCGGCGATTGGACTTCGAGCAACTAGGTAGGTTTGCGTACTACCCATACGGCCTCAGTACACTACCCATTCGTCTCAGGCGCGTCCAGTACTTCGGTGCGGAGCCGCACCGATGATTTGGCGTAGATGTCGGGAGAATGACAGCCGCCGAGGGCCCGAATTGGCCCCCACGGCCCCCCGGCCCCCTCAGCGAGCCCACGCGGCCGCCGATCGTCCCATCCGAGTACCGGTTGGGGCCGCGTCCGGGGGCGGGCTCGGTGGCACGGAATCGGCCCGTTAAATGGATCGACGGGCCGTACTTTCGGCCCGTCGATCGGATCGGCTGTGAGGCGGTCGCTCGAGGCGACCTCGATTTGGACTAGCGGCGGATGCTCCGTCGCTGAGCTTCAACGGCCGCGAGACCCAGACCGCCGAAGGCGAAGCAGATGAGGAGCGCGAATAGCGGCGTGGAGTCGCCACTCGGCGAACTGCCGTCGGTGCTGGTGACCGCCGGAGTGATGACCGGTGTGCCGGTCGCCGCCTCGACCACGGTCGTCCCGGCCGCCGTCGGAGTAGCCGTCTCGCCCTGGAAGGACTGGAACGGACTCGGGTCGATCAGGAGGGTCTCGGACGTGCAGGCGCTGGTGGCTCCGGCGTTGTTGGCGTCGCCGCTGTAGACGGCCTGCCAGTAGTAGGTGCCGGTGTCGCTGAAGGTGATGGGGTTCGAGTTCGGAACCAGGCCGCTGGCGACGGCGACCGTGCCGGCGTCCTGGGCTCCGATGGTGCACTCGCTGTCGGTATAGACGGTGTACTTGACCGTCCCGCCGGCGTTCTTGGTGGCGCCCGAAAGGGTGGCGCTGTCATTCACGGAGTCGCCGACCACGCCGCTCGACTCGGACAGCAGCGTCGCGATCGACGGGCCGTTCGGGGCGATCGTCAGCGGCTCGTCCATGCACGTGCTGGTCTCAGAGTTGAAGTAGTTGTCGCCGCTGTAGACGGCCTGCCAGTACCACGTGCCGGCCATGTTGAAGGTGATGGGATTGGAGTTGGGCACCATGCCGTCGACGAGCGTCACGGTCCCGGCGTCGATGGCGCCCGTGGTGCAGGTGCTGTTCGTGTAGACGGTGTACGTCACCGTGCCCGTCGGGATCAAGTTCACGGAGTTGGGGACGACGTCGACCTGCACGGGGCTGAGCGTCGCCGTGTCGTTGACCGAGTCGCCGATCTTGCCGGTGGATTCGGACAGAAGCGTCGTGATCGTCAGGGCCAGCCTGTTGCTGACGTAGACGGTTTCCTTGTCGCCGCCGCAGGCGGAGACGCTCTTGTTGTACGTGTCGCCGGCGAAACTGACACCCCAGGTGTATGTGCCCGCCGCGGACGGCGTCCAGGAGCTGTCGGTGTAGCTCGCGCTCGCCTTGCCGGCGCTGACGGCGCCGATGAGGCCGCTGCCCGTGACCACCGGCGTGCCGGTGCAGCTGGTGCCGTGGTACAGGCTGAAGGTGACCGAACTACCGGTCGAGAAGGCGACGACGCTGCTCAGGGTCGCGGTGTCGCCGACTGCCATGGCGAGGCCGACCTTGCCCGTGCTGGGGCTATCGACGGTCGCGATCGAGGGGCTGCACTGCCCGACGACGACGCTCGTGACCTTGACGCCGTCGGTCCAGACGACGTCGTACGTCCCGGGGGCGATGATGTATGTGGCGTCCCCGGCGACGGTCTCCACGAGAGTGCCGGTGCCGTAGTGGTAGCCGCTCTGGTTGGTGTACCCACCGGAGTAGGTGCCGCCGACGTAGATGTTGGCGTTGAGGGCGCTGTTGCTCAGGGTGATCTTGTCGCACGTGCCCGATGCGTCGTGGCCCAGCGCTACCCCTGCCGCGGCCGGCAGGAGCATCGCGAACAACGACAGCGCAGCGGCAAAACCGAGAACGCGGGCGCGCCCCGGGCGCGGTATCTTCATGTCCATTTGTCTCCTCTTTGCCCCCAGCACCCGAACGGTGATTGGAGGTCTAGTGGTCCTATCCCGACTCCGGGATCTAGTTCAGCGGCGCCGGACCTCGCTCAGCTGCCTCCACCATCGAACCTGCCGGAGGCGGTCCTCACCGCCCTGGACGGTCGACTGCGACTATGGGGCAGGGGCTACCTAAATGTCTAGTAGGTTGGTGATAGATAGTGCCGAGGGGCGCAACACGAAGGCACCTGCCCGTTCGGATAGCTCTCGAAACGGCGGTTTGCGTCCCGAGAGGGCGGCTCGAACCCTGCCTCGGCCGGCGGATCGCCCGCGGGCTCGGGCCCGGTGGTGCCTCCTACCGCTCGGGTTTGCCCGCGAGCTCGTGTGAGCTGGCGCGCTCGATCCTTAGATAGCGGCCCGAGTAGTAGAGCAGCGGCATGGCCCCCTCGCCCGTCGCGACGGCCGCATCCACACGAGCGACGTATAGATCGTGGTCGCCGGCCGGATGGACGTCGACGACGGTGCATTCCAGGGAGGCGATCGCACCGACGAGGACGGGCAGGCCGGCAGCTCCCCGACGCCACTCCGCGCCGCAGAGCTCGCCACGCTCGTCGCTCCGATCGCCCGCGCCGGCGGCCAGGCCCGGGCCTCCGGCGAAGCAGTCGGACAGGGCCTGACTCTCCTCGCCGAGAATGTTCACCGCGTAGCGGCCGGTCCGCCTCAGGGCGGGCACGATCCGCCGGCTCCGGTCGAAGGCGACGAGGACGAGAGGCGGTCGCAGCGACACCGAGCTGAACGAATTGACGGTCGTTCCCCAGGGCCGCTCGCCGTCCCAGGTCGTGACCACGGCGACGCCTGTGGCGAAGCGTCGCAGGACGGTCCGGTAGGTTTCGACGTCGAGGTCGGTCACGTCCTCAGTCTAGGGAGTCGTCGACGCCGGGCCGGCTGTCGGGACGGCGGGTGCCGCCTGCGGAACGCGGGGCCCACGGATGGCGTGGCCGCCGGCGCCTCCCGGTTGTTGGCCGCGGCGGGCCGGGGATCGCCGGGACGGCGCAGCGGCCGAGACGAGCGGGCACGACGAGCCGGGCACAAAGAGCCGGGCACAACGAGCCGGGCGGAAAGAGACGCGGCCCCGGAATTGATCCGGGACCGCGTCCTGCCTCGAGATGTCGGGGCCGGTTCAGCCGGCCGCGTCGTGGAGCGCTCAGCCGATCTTGCGAATGACGACGGTGCCGCCGATCATGTCGTGCCAGCCGCGCTTGCGGGAGTCGAAGGCCGCCCAGATGAAGCCGAGCGCGAAGACCGCGCCGGCGATGTACCAGCCGATGAGGCGCAGGATCACGTTGCCCCACGTCAGCTTGCCGCCGTCGGCGTTGCGCACGATCCTGAGTCCGAACGGCATCATTCCGATGGTCTGGCCCAGGAAGCCCCAGCAGACGACGAAGTACGCGAGCTCCAGGACGTACACGATGGCTACGGCCTGAGTCGCGGACAGGATGACTCCGGCCACGATCCCCACGATGATGGCGTCGATGACCAGGGCGACGAAGCGGATCCAGAAACCGCCGAAGACGACGCCCGGCGCGGGCCCGACCTGGGTCTGCGGCGCCCTTCCACCACCCGGCGCCCCGGCGGGCGGCTGCGGCCATCCTGCGGGCTGGGACATGTCGAACCCTCCTGCTAGTTCGGTCGTTGCCTGGGCGTCCGCCAGGCAAGCGGTGGACCGAGTTTACGTGATGGGCGAACCCCCGCGACGGTTCTGATCGCCCTTTCGGAACCTAGCCTCCGGCCCCAACGGGACCCGTGGGCGGCTTGTATCCCTCGGGCAGTTTGGGCGTGAAGCGGAAGCCGCCGGCGACCCCGGGCTCGGTCAGCTCGTGGGGGGCGAGCAGCTGGTCCAGCTCCTCGGCCGTGAAGATGCCTCGCTCGATGACGATCTCGCGGATCGTTCGGCTCTCACGAACCGCCTGCTTCGAGATGTCGGCCGCGAGGGCGTAGCCCAGGTACGGCGCCAGCGGCGTGGACAGGGCCGACGAGCGCTCCATCAGGTCGCGGGCACGTTCGCGGTTGGCCTCGATGCCGGTCACGCAGAACTCGGCGAAGGCCCGGCTCATGTTCGTCAGGATCGTCAGGCTCTCGAGCGCCGTGTGAGCGATCAGCGGCATCATCACGTTGAGCTCGAGCTGCCCGGCGGAGGCCGCCCAGGCGATCGTCGTGTCGTTGCCGATGACGCGGAAGCAGACCATGGATAGGCATTCGGCCATGACCGGGTTGACCTTGCCCGGCATGATCGAGCTGCCCGGCTGGACTGCCGGCAGCGTGATCTCGGCGAAGCCGGTCATCGGGCCCGACGACATCAGGCGCAGGTCCTCGCTGATCTTGATCAGGTCCACGGCGATGCCGCGAAGCGCGGCCGAGACTTCCAGCATGGGCCGCATCGAATGGGTCGCCTGAACGAGATGCTCGGCGCCGCGAAGGTTGTGGCCGGTCTGCTCGGCGAGGTTGCGCAGGACGAGTTCGATGTACTCGGGCTCGGCGTTGAGGCCGGTGCCGACCGCGGTCGCGCCGATGTTCTGCTCCGATATCGACAGCGCCGCGGTCTGGAGGCGCTCGACGCCGCGCCGAAGGGTCAGCGCGTAGGCGGCGAACTCCTGGCCGAGCCGGATCGGGACGGCGTCCTGCATGTGCGTCCGGCCGGACTTGATCACGTCGTCGAACTCGGCGGCCTTCCGCTCGAAGGCGTGGATCAGCTCCTCGGCGGCCGGCATGTAGTCGCGGATCAGGTCCAGCGTGGCGACGCGCATCGCCGTCGGGAAGACGTCGTTCGTGGACTGGGCCATGTTGACGTGGTCGTTGGGGCTGACGACCGAGTAGTCGCCGCGCTTGCCCGAGCCCACGCCGGCGGCGTGCAGCAGTTCGATGGCCCGGTTGGCCAGCACTTCGTTGGCGTTCATGTTGTGGCTGGTGCCGGCGCCGGCCTGGAACGGGTCGATGCGGAAGTTGTCGATCAGCTCTCGCTGCTTGGCGGCCCGGGCGGCGGCAAAGGCCGCCTTCATGGGATCGGATGGCCGCTTCGGCTCGAAGCCGTCCGCGTCTTCCGCGGGGTCCGCGCACTCGCCGTCGGTTGGGCAGAGGATCTCGTCGGCAGCCTCGACTATCGCGTTGCCGAGCTGCTTGGGGAGGCGGCCGGTGGTCATGTTGGCGCGCGCTGCGGCCTTCTTGACCTCGACGATGGCCCGGACGAGGGCCGGGTGCGGGCGGGTCCCGGAGATGGGGAAGTTGTGGATGCCGCGGGCGGTCTGGACGCCGTAGTAGGCGCCGTCGGGGACTTCGAGGTAGCCCAGCGGATCCTTCTCGATGCGGAACCCGGGTCGTGGCGTCGGGGGAGTGGCGGGAGTGGCGGGAGTGGCGGGCGGCTTCGGCCCGTCTGCGGCGTCGGGGGTCATCGTGGTGTCGGCTCCTCGCTCGAGCTGCCGCCGGCGGTGCGAGGCACTGGGCGCCGGCGTCGCGATTCTATCGCCGCCGGCCTCCGCGGCGAATCGCCAGGGATTCGACGCGTGCCGGAACCGCCCTCCTGTCCGGTCCTCCAGTCGCGTATATTCCCGCCACGGGCCGCCTGACCGCCGGGACGGTCCGCCACTGCGGGCGCGGGGCAGCGATCGCGTCCACGAACTCCGACCACCGGGGTTCGGCAGCCCAGGGACGGAGGAGTACCCGAATGGCTCAGCAGAAACCCAAGTCGCGCGAGGAGACGATCCGTCAGGACGTTCACGACCTGCACGGCCTGGGCTATGCCCAGGAGCTCTTCAGGACCATGGGCGGATTCTCGAACTTCGCCATCAGCTTCTCGATCATCTCAATCCTGACGGGCGCCGTGATCCTGTTCGACTACGGCCTCGCCTGGGGCGGCCCCGCCGCGAGCACCATCGGCTGGCCCCTCGTCTCGATCTTCACCCTGCTGATCGCGGCCTCGATGGCCGAGATCGCCTCGGCATATCCGACCGCCGGCGGCCTTTACTACTGGTCCAGCCGCATGAAGAACAAGGATTGGGGCTGGTGGACCGCCTGGTTCAACCTGGCCGGCCAGGTCGCCATCGTCGCCGGCATAGACTTCGCCGCCGCGTCGTTCGTCAACTCGGCGATCGTCACGCCGATCCTGAGCAACTTCAACCTCGCCTACGGGAACGGGTCGATGTTCCTGGGGACGCTGGTGAGCGGCCAGCTGCTCACGATGGCGGTGCTGCTGGTCATCCAGCTGGCCCTGAACATCGCCGGGATCCGGATCGTGGCCAAGCTCAACGACGCGTCGGTGTGGTGGCACATCGGGACCGTATTGGTCATCGTCGGGGCGCTGTTCCTGATCAGCTCCGGCAAGGCTCACTCCACCCTGAGCCCGTTCGCCATCGCGCCGCAGGACACGACCGGCACCGCCTCCGTCTTCGGCGGCGCGCTGAACCTGGGTCCCGCCGCCGGCTACGCGCTGCCGTTCGCGTTCCTCTTCTCATTGCTGCAGGCGCAGTGGACCTACACGGGCTACGACGCGTCGGCCCACGTGGCCGAGGAGACGATCGGCGCCCGGCTCTCGAGCGCCTGGGGCGTCTTCATCTCGGTGGCCGTCTCGGCCGTGGTCGGGTACATCGTCCTGCTGGGCCTGGTTACGCACCTGCCGCCCCTCGATCAGGTCTTCAACTGCAACCCCGCGACGGCCCCGCTGTGCAGCCAGTACTACGGCGGCAACGCGGTCGTCTTCACGACCCTCACCTACAACCTGGGCTCCCTGGGCGACTGGCTCGGGGCCGCCATCGCGGTGGCGATGAGCCTGTGCGGCCTGGCCTCCGTCGCCGCCGCGGGCCGGATGCTCTTCGCCTTCAGCCGTGACCACGGCGTCCCCGGATCGCCCTGGCTGCGCCGCGTGTCGCACCGTCATCGCACCCCGGCCAACGCGATCGCGGCGATCGTGGTCTTCTCGTACCTGCTGACCAACGCCGCGTTCATCTTCGGCGGCGCGACGGCCATCGCCATAGTCACCGCGATCAGCACGATCGCCCTGTACTGGGCCTACGGCGTGCCGATCTACCTGGGGGTCTTCGGCAAGCAGGAGTGGCGCGACCACGCCGTCTGGAAGCTCGGGCGCTTTTCCAAGCCCATCGCCGTCGTCGCGGTCGCCTGGATCGCCCTGATCTCAGTCCTATTCCTGTGGCCGACGTCGGGCAACGCCTTCACCTGGCTGGCCTATGTCGTCTTCCTGGGCTTCCTGCTCATCTACTACTTCGCCTGGGCCCGCAGCCGCTTCAAGGGCCCGATCGTCGAGGTCGGGGAGCTCGAGCTGACGGAGATCGAGCGCGAGTTCGAGCAGGCGGCCGAGGAGCTGGGCGGCGCCACGGCCTGAGGCCGCTCCCGGCCACACCGGTAATAGAAGAAGAGCGGCGGGCACCTCGTCCGCCGCTCTTCTTCGTGTTGTGCGGGGTGCTAGTGGCTCGCGAACTGACCGAAGTAGCCCTTCAGCGAACCCGGCCCTTCCCAGCCGACGATGATTATGCGGCTGCCCAGCGAATCGATGCTGCAGATCGTGCCGGAACCGGCGAAGTTGATCGCGCTGGAGTTGGAGGGCGTCCAGCTCCTTCCGTCGGAGCTGGTCCAGGCCGGCCAGTTGCCGGTCTGAGTAGCCGGGGCGCCCAGGACCAGGAGCCCGTTGTTGGCGATCGCCCAGTCGCCGCCGACTGTCACAAGGCCGGACTGCTGCCAGACGACGCCGTTCGCCGACCACCACCAGGTGTTCGATTGGGCGGCCGCGCCCGGGGCCTTGGTTGGAGTGGGCTTGGGCGTGGGCGTGGGTTTGGCCGAGGCGGAAGCCGCCGCGTGGGGGGTGGCCGACGCGGAGGCGGCCGGAGTGGGGGTGTTGGCCTCGGCCACCAGCGTCGTGCCTACGCCGAAGAGCGAGGTGACGTTCGCGGGCAGGTGCCAGTCGGTGCGCATCGTCCAGGTCCGGCCGTCCGGGGAGGTCCAGGCCGTGGTCGCGCCCAGGCGATTTGGATCCGTGCCGATCGCCACGTAGCCGTAGCGGTATGTCTCGACGCTGAGGGCGAAGCCGGTGCCCACGGCGATCGAGCTCGCCTGCCAGGTGTTGCCGTCGGTGGAGTACATGACCTGGGAGCCGCCGGCCGTGTCGGACGAAGCCACGAACCCTCCCGGACCCGCCACGACGGAGGAGAACTCCGACGGCGTGTCGTCCTGGAACGCCACCTGCTGCCAGCCATTGGCCCGCGTCATGTGCCAGATCATGCCGTTGTCACCCGAGCCGTTGGTGACCTTGCCGGCGGCGATGATCCCGCCCTGGCCGTCCGGAATCGCCTGCAGCACGACCGCGCGGCCGACGACGACCGGCTGGCTCTGGGCGCCCGGGGAACCGCTTTGGCCGGCTGAGCTCGAGGCGGCCGGCTTGCCGGGGGAGCTGGAGGCGGCGGGCTGGCTTGCCGAGCTGGAGGCCACCGGTTGGCCGGCGACGACGGACTTGGTCAAGCCCGCCGGCGTGATCTCTTCAGACCACAGGCTGCCGTCCGGCGAGCTGAAGACGGACGTGCCCGTGGGGCCGGTGGCGAACAGGAAGAAACGGTCGTTGGAGGTCGCGATCGGGCCGAGCGTGAAGTCCTTGGTGACGTCCACGATCATCGGCGCCACCCCCGCCTGGACCGTCAGAGCGTAGTTGGCGGGCGGAGCCGACTGGCTCGCGGGCGGCCGAGCCGGACCCAGGACCAGGTCGCCGCCGATCGCCGCGAGGTCGCCGCTCGAGCCGGCGGCCTCGGAACCCCCGATCATGATCACGCGACTGCCGAGGGCGGCGATGTGAGCGCTCTCGAGCGGAGCGGCCGAGTTGGCGATCGGCAGCCAGTTGACGCCGTCCTCCGATACCCACATGGACTCGGTCACGGCCGGTTGCGGAGTGCTCCCGGGCAGCGTCGGCCCGGCCTGTGGGGTCGTCGTGCCGGTGCCGGGCGCCGGAGCGCCGAATGCCACCAGGCTGCCGTCCGCGTCGACCACGCCGTCCATGCCGACCGTTGCCAGATCGGTCGGTGCGGTCGTCTTGGTCCAGGTGCTGCCGTCGGTCGAGCTCCACGAGGCGGCCAGACCGGGAGCCTCGGCGCTCAGATCGATGCCCACCGCCACGACCGTGCCGTCGAGGCTCGCCATTCCGCGAACGTCGAATCCGTCGAGCGGCGTCTTGGCCTGCTGCCAGGTTCGGCCGTCCGCCGAGTACCAGGCCGCCGAGCGCGTGGTGGTGCCGCCGGTCAGGAGTCCAACGATCGCGAACCCGCCGCTCCACGAGCAGACGGCCCGCGGCGTGTACGTCCCGGCGGCGGTCGATTCGCCCGGCAGGACCTGGGGTGACCAGGTCAGACCGTCGGTGGACAGCCAGGCCACGCCGTTGCCGGCCGCGACCGTCGTGCCTCCTCGGGAGACCACGCCGGCGATCATCTCCTGCCCGCCGCCGGACTGCACCTGCATGGGCGTCCAGGAGACGCCGTCGCTCGAGTGCCAGGCGGTGGCCGTGACGTCGGTCGCGGTGGATCCCAGGCTGTTGCCGATGACCACGAGCCCGCCGTGGCCGTCGTCCGAGAAGCCCTGGGCGACGAACCGGCGGCCGTCGATGCCGAATGCGCCCGAGCCGGACTTCTGGGTCCACGTCGAGCCGTCGGTCGTGCCCCAGACGGTCGTGGTCGAGCCGGTGGTGCCGACCATCAGCAGCTCGTTGTCCAGGGTCGTGAAGTACGGCCCGAAGTCGATCCTTGGTGAAGGGCGGCTTGGTGGCGCCGTGCCAGTCGATGCTGTAGACGCTGCCCGTGGCGGCCGGCGCGAGCGGGTGGCTCGGCAGCGTCACCAGCAGGGCGGCGACGACCACGAAAGTGGCTGTCAGGCTGGCGATCCCGAAGATGCCGCGGGTGCTCGGGCGGCCGACGCCGCTGCCGACGCCGCCGACGTGCGCCCCGCTGCGCGACGACCCGCGCCAACCGCCGAGGCCGAGGGACTGGCTCAGGGATCGGCCGCGGCCCTCGCGCCGAGGCCGGGAAAGCGGGTGAGGGGCGGTGAGACGGATCGGGGCGGCCGCCGGCTCGGCGGCCTCACCAGCCTGCTCCTCCCCGATCTCGCCGACGGGACGGGCCTGCGCCGCCGAGGGCTTGAGGCCGCTCGCTCCTCGAGGGCGAGTTGCCGCCGGCGTGGCCGCGGGGATCGGAGGCGGAGTGGCGGCGGGACGGGCGACCGGCGTGGCGGACGCGCGCGAGGGCCGCGTTCGGCGCGCCTGATCGGATCGGGAGACGTCCGCCTTGCGGGGCATGACGAGCCGCCGTGTGGCGTCCGTCTGCTCGAGCTGCTCGCCTTCGAGTTCGGTCTGGTAGTCGTCGCCGGGCCGGGCCTCGACGTCGCGGTCCTTCATCGGGGTGTTGCCCACCTCTGGCGGTTCGTTGCTTCTCGGCCGTGCCGGTTCGACCGGACGGGCCGGGCTCGGGATCCGAGCCGGACACGGTGGAGAGTGGAAGTCTGCCACGGTTCGGCATATCGGGGCGCGGACCGTGTGTGGATCGGATGCGTTGAGTGGCTTTAGGTGTACTCGCGGCCGGAGCGGCTGGCCCTCGGCGTCGGCAGCGGCCACAATACCGAACTCAGGAGGATTGGCCCGCGGTTCCGGGTTCGCAGTCGGCCTCGCGTCGGTGGCGGACCCGGTGGCAGTCGACTTCCGCGGTCGGCCAAGTATAGGGAGGAACCGATGAGCGACGAGCACGGCGCCGGGGGCCGCGGCGAGGGCCAATCAGTTCCGGCGCAGCTCGAGGAGCTGCGGCAGCTGGTCCGCGACGGTCGCATCGACACGGTCATCGTCGCCCTGACCGACATGCAGGGCCGCCTTATGGGCAAGCGCGTTCAGGCCGATGCGTTCCTGCGCGGCGTCGTCGATCACGGCATCCACTTCTGCACCTACCTGCTCGGCACGGACATGGAGATGAACACGCCGGACGGCTTCGAGCTGATGAACTGGGAGACCGGTTACGGCGACTGGATCGGCCGCCAGGCCTGGGAGACGACGCGGGTCCTGCCCTGGCTCGAGTCGACCGCAATCGTGCTCTGCGACGCCGTCGACGAGGCCGGCGCGGAGATCCCGATCTCGCCCCGGACGATGCTGAAGCGCCAGGTCGGCCGCGCCGCCGCGCTCGGCTACACGGTCAAGGCGGGCACGGAGTTCGAGTTCTACGTCCTCTCGGACACGTTCGAGGACCTGTCGGAGAAGGGCTACGAGGACGTCGAGCGGGTCGGCTACTACAACGAGGACTACCACATCCTGCAGGCCACCAAGCTCGAGCCGCTGTATCGGCAGATCCGCAACCAGATGACCCTGGCGCGAATCCCGATCGAGTTCAGCAAGGGCGAGGCCGCCCCGAGTCAACACGAAGTAAACATCCGCTACGACGAAGTCCTCGAATCGGCGGATAGAAGCGTGCTCTTCAAGCACGGGTCCAAGGAGATCGCCTGGCTGAACGGATACGGCCTGACATTCATGGCCAAGCCGTACGCGGAGTGGACTGGTTCGTCCGGGCACCTGCACATGTCTCTCTGGGATCGGCGCCGGGGAAAAGCCACTTTTCTACGACCCAGCCGGCGGCACATATGGAATGAGCCAGACGATGCGCTGGTTCCTGGGCGGGATGATGGCCCTGCAGCGCGAGCTTGCGCTGTTCATAGCTCCCAACGTGAACTCATACAAACGATACGCGGTCGCCAGCTGGGCGCCGGTGAACGTCGTGTGGGGACGCGACAATCGCACGACCGGTTTCCGGATCGTCGGCGACGGAGCGGGGCTGCATATCGAGAACAGATTCCCCGGCGGCGACATGAACGCATATCTGGCATACGCGGCGGAGGTCGGCGCAGGTTTGTACGGCATCGAACACGAGATCGAGCCGCCGGCCGAATACAAGGGCAACGGCTACGTGGCGAAGAACTGCGATCGCATGCCCCGGGCGCTGTACGAGGCGATCGACCTCTTGGAGGGGAGCAAGGCCGCGGCCGAGATCTTCGGGAGCGACGTCGTCGACCACTATCTGAACGCCGCACGCGTGGAGCGGGACGCCTACGACTCCGCGGTTCATGCCTGGGATCGCCGGCGCTACCTGGAGCGCGGCTGAGCGGGCGCTCCCGGGGCGCGGCGTCGGTCCGCGCGCCCCCGTCGCGGCCGGATCGCTGCCGCTAGAACGTGCGCGAGTAGAGCGCGTAGTGGTAGTCGACCTCCAGGCCGCTGACCTCCGCCAGCAGCTCTGGCACGAGGCGTTCGGGGAGCTCGAGCCGCACGACCCGCTCGAGGTCGCCGCGGTTCTCGAAACGCCAGGCGGACGCGATGCGCGTCAGGGCGAAGCCCTGGTCGATCCAGAATTCCTCGACGCGATCGGCATCTGGGCCGCCGTTCGATCGCGCGCGACGCAGCCACGACGCGAACGTCCCGTTGCGCAGGTCGTTGTCGACGACGAAAGCCGTCCCGCCCGGTCGAAGAACCCTTCGAACCTCGGCGATCCCGGGCTCGCAGCCGGGTCCCCAGAAGTAGGCGAACCGAGCGTGGACGACGTCGACCGAACCGTCGCGGAGCGGGATCGACTCGGCCGAGCCGACGAGCACCGACGCATTGCGGACGCGGAGCCGGGCGCATCGTTCCATGGCCGCGAGTCGCGAATGGTCATCCGGTTCGATCGCGAACACGTGCCGCGCCGAGGCGGCGAACGCGGGGATCTGGTAGCCCGTGCCGGTCCCCAGGTCGAGCAGATCGCGGCCCGCCCAGTCGGCAATGGAGCGCATGGCCGTCTCGATTCGGCCCTCCGGGTCGATGGCGCGATTCTCGATCTCGTATGTTTCCGGATCGGCCTGGATGTTGAGCGATTGATGCACGCCCGGCAGCCAGTCGGCCGATCTGCTCATCTGCTCGACTCTGTTCGTGTCATTCGGTCGGTCACCCATCGATTTCGCGGCTTGACGTCAGCGACGCGTCCGGAGATATGTGTCCAGCGCTTCGGCGAGGGGCAACAGTCTTCGCGGCAGTTTCTCATGAAGTGGTGCCGTGTCTACCTGAGCCGACTGAACGATGAAGTCTATCGCGCCGGGCGTCATCGGCGGCGAGGGCAGCAATGTGAGTGGCGCCGTCAGCAGCTTCATCAGCACGACCGGAGAATGCAGGATCGGCCGGCGTCGTTTCATCGTGCGCAGGGCGACGCGTATGACTTCGTCCATGGTGAGCGTTTCGGGGCCGCCGACTTCGAGCGTCGTGTTATGCGCGGCAGGTGTGACGATGGCGTCCGCGACGAGCGCGCCGACGTCGCCGACGAATACCGGCGCCAGGAGCTGCTTGCCGTTGCCGATCTGAGGTATGAAAGGCAGCCATCGGGAGAAGCCGAGGAACCGGTTGAGCGACCTATCGCCCGGGCCGTAGATCCAGCTCGGACGGAAGATCGTGTAGGCAATTCCGCTGCCGCGCACCGCTTCCTCGGCGCGCCACTTCGCCCGGAACCAGTGCTTCGGTGCGTCCGGCGCCGCTCCCGCGCCCGACATGTAGACGAGGCGCCGCACGCCGGCCGTCTTTGCCGCGGCGACGAGGGCCTCAGTCCCCGCCGCATCCACCCGCTCGAAGGTCCGGCCGCGGCGGGGCGCCTCGATCGGAGAGTTGGGGAAGGCCAGGCTGATGGCGAGCGTTTCAGCGCCGGCCAGAGCCGAAGCCAGGCTTTCGGGCCTGGTCACGTCGGCCTGCCGGTACTCGAACGCGGCCGGCCCGGAGCCGGCGGTCGCGCCGGAGCCAGCGCCCGATCCGGAGCCGGCGGTCGCGCCCGAGCCGGCGACCCGCCCGGACCCGCCGGGCGTGGACGGTCGATGCGACAGGACGATGACTCGGTGACCGCGCGCGAGCAGCTCCCGGGCGATCGCCCCGCCCACGAAGCCGGTGCCGCCGGCAACGGCCACAACCTGCGACTCTGCGTCCACGGAAAGCCTCCTGACCTATCGCCGGCGGCAGCCCCGAACCGGCGCGAACCTGGCCGTGTCCGGTCAGCATATGGCCCTGCCGGCCTCGGCGGTCCATCGGTCCGGTGCGCGGTGAACCTCAAGGCCGCATCTGGTCCCGCGTCCGCGTCCTTGTAAGCTAGCGGTAGCCGAACCGGCCCGGCGAGTCGGGGCGGCAGCCGTTCGATCGAAACTGCCAGTCACCCACACCGGAGGGGCACGATGCGGCTGAACGACAAGGTCTCGATCATCACCGGCGCGGGAAGCGGCATGGGCCGGGTGGCCGCGCTCCGGTTCGCCGCCGAGGGCTCGCGTGTCGTCGTCGCCGACAACCGCAGGGACGCGGCGGAGGAGACCGTTCGCCAGGTCGTCGCCGCCGGCGGAGAGGCCACTCCGATCGCCGTCGACGTCTCGGTCGAGGCCGACGCGAAGGCCATGGTGGACGCGGCGATCGGGGCCTACGGCCGCCTCGACGTCCTCTACAACAACGCCGGGATCATGCCCGAGGCGGATCATTCGGTCGTGGACACGCCGGTCGAGGCCTGGGACCAGGTGATGGCGGTGAACGTCCGGGGCGTCTACCTGGCCTGCAAATACGCCATCCCGCGCATGATCGAGGGCCATTCCGGGTCGATAATCAACGTGTCGAGTTTCGTCGCCATCCTCGGCTGCTCCGTTCCGCAGGACGCCTACACTGCCTCGAAGGGCGCGGTGCTGGCCCTGACCCGGTCGCTGGCGGTCCAGTTCGCCCCGCAGGGCGTTCGGACGAACGCCATCCTGCCGGGGCCCGTCGAGACGCCGCTGCTGATGGACTGGCTTCTCAAGGACGAGGAGGCAAAGAAGATCCGCCTCGCCCGGAACCCCAGCGGCCGGTTCGGCAAGGCCGAGGAAGTCGTCGCCATGGCGGTCTACCTCGCCTCGGACGAGTCGGCCTGGACGAACGGCGCCTCGCTCGTCGTCGACGGCGGGATCAGCGTCAACTACTTCTGACGGACATTCATCGACCGGGCTTGGCCAACGAAGGAGCGCAGGTGGCAACTGAGGTACGGGCGGGCGATCTGGCGATCGGGATCGACTTCGGCGGCAGCGGCATCAAGGGCGCCGTCGTGGACGTCCGGTCCGGGCAGCTTGCAGGCGATCGCATCCGCGTCCCGACTCCGCAGCCCTCCGTTCCGCGCGAGGTCGTGGCGGTGATGGACGGGCTTGTGCGCAGGCTCGTCGAGCCGCTGGTCGCGCGAGAGGATGAGCCGCTTTCGGCGGCCGCCGCGGCGGACCTGCCGGTGGGCGTGGGGATTCCCGCCGCCACTCGGGGCGGGACGGTTCTCACGGCCGCGAACATAGACTCCGCCTGGATCGGCTTCCCCGCCGAACGCGAGTTGGCCCTGGCGATGGGCAGGGTCGTGGCCATCGGCAACGACGCCGACGTCGCCGGTCTGGCCGAGCTGCGTTTCGGCTCGGGTCGACGGCAGCGCGGCACGGTCATCGTTCTGACGATCGGCACGGGCGTCGGCACCGCGCTCTTCGCCGACGGCCGGCTGCTGCCCAACACGGAGATCGGTCATCTCGAGATGAACGGCCGCGACGCCGAGGAGCGGGTCGCCGAGTCGGCTCGCGACAGGCTCGGTCTCGGCTGGCAGGCCTGGGCCGCCGGCCTGGACAAGTACCTTCATCTGCTCGAACGGCTCTTCTGGCCCGACCTCTTCATCCTGGGCGGCGGTGCTTCGAAGCGCGCCGACAACTACCTGCAGTACCTGACGGTGAAGACGCCGGTGGTCGTGGCCACGCTCAAGAACAACGCCGGTATCGTCGGCGGCGCCCTGATCGCCCACGAGAAGAGATCGCGCGAGGCGATGGGGGGTACGGGCGAGCACATCGCCTGACCTGCCGGCGGCGCGACCAACGCCGCGGAACCGTCCGCGACCGGCGCCGGAGGGCGCGTTTCGGCGCTGCGGAACCGTCGGCGAGAGGAAGCACTATCCTCGGGCTGTGTGAACGCCATCTCCGGCGATGGCGCCCCGACATCGCGCGAGGAAAGGGGCTTGATCGTGATCGTTCCCCTGGACGGTGAGTGGCGGCTCGAGCTTGCGGGCCCGGCGATTGCCGGGCGTTCCGAATGGAGGGTCGCCGTGCCGGGGGGCGTGCACGAGGCGCTGATCGCGAGCGGCAACCTGCCGCACCCGTACCTGGACGACGCCGCGGCCGCGGGCGGTTGGGTCGAGGAGCGCGAGTGGCGGTTCGGACGCGCGGTGCCGGGGCTCGGCACACGCGGCCCCGGCGAGCGCGACTTCCTCGTGTTCGACCGCCTCGACGGGCGCGCCACGGTCCTGCTGGGTGGCAAGACCGTCGCCTCGCACCATTCCACGTTCGTGCCACTCGAACTGGACGTCACGGGGCAAGTCGACGCCGACACCAATCTGGAGGTCGTCTTCGAATCGATCGCGGCCGCCTGGGAGGGCCGCCACCTCGAGATGCCGTGGGGCTGGTATGCCCAGGAGCAGCGCGTCTGGGCCCGCAAGCCGCAGGCCCAGTTCTGCTGGGACCACTGCCCGCGCTACGTGAACGTGGCGGTCGGGAGCGTGCGGATCGAGCGGCGCGTGAACGCCCGGCTGCGACGCCCCTGGGTCCGGATCCTGGCCGCCGACGCGGCGCAGGCCGTCGTGGCGTTCCAGGTCGAGGTCGAGTCGTGGGCGGACCGGGCGGCCCTGACGGTCGAGGTGGAGCTGCTCGACCCGGCCGGCCGGCAGGTTGCCGCGGCGACGGCGTCGGTGCGGGACGGCGAGGCGCGAGCGGTCCTGACGGTGGATCGGCCGCGGCTCTGGTTCCCGAACGGGATCGGCCCGTCGCCGCTGTACCGGCTGCGCTGCCGGCTCGTGTCGGGCGCCGGCACGCTCGTCTCCGGCGGCGAGGCGCTGGACACGTGGGAGCACGCGGTTGGGCTCCGGACGCTGGTCCTGCGGCGCGATCCCCAACCCGAGGAACCGGGCGCCGAGTCGTTCACCTTCGTCGTGAACGGCGTTCCCGTGTTCGCGAAGGGCGCCGACTGGGTTCCGCCCAGCCTGTTCGCCAGCAAGCCGGACGACGCGGGCCGAGTCGAGACGCTGGAGCTTCTCGCCGAGACTGGCGCGAACATGATCCGCAACTGGGGCGGGGGCGACTTCGAGACGGACGCCTTCCACGACGCCTGCGACCGTCTCGGGATCCTCGTCTGGCAGGACGCCATGTTCTCGTGCGCCCGCTACCCGGACGACGACCCCGAGTTCATGACCCTGGCCACTGCGGAGCACGAGCACCACATCGCCCGGCTGCGCAACCACGCCTCCACCGCACTCTTCTGCGGCAGCAACGAGAACGAGTGGCACGAAGACACCCACGTGCCGGAAGACCCCGGCCACGAGTTCCCCGGCAGCCGCCTGTACCGCGAGGTCCTGCCGGCTCTCATCGACCGGCTGGCGCCCGACATGCCGTACTGGCCCTGCAGCCCCTACGGCGGCAACGACCACAACAGCGAGCTGGCGGGCGACCGCCACAACTGGTCGACCTGGCACGGCATGCCGATGCGGCGCCAGTTCGGCGAACCGTGCGTCAACGGCGAGACTCCCGAGGCCGTCGGCTACCGGCATCTGGGGGAGGACCGGGCCCGATTTCTCTCGGAGTTCGGTCTCCACGCCATCCCGTCGCTTCGGACGCTGCGCCGGTACGTCGCCGAGGACCAGCTCACGCTGCGTTCCCCGGCGCTGCTGGACCGCGACAAGAACGGGGTCAAGGGCCGGCTCGACGTGGTGCTGGCCGCCCATGCCCCGGCGCGGGACAACCTGGAAGACCAGATCTTCTGGTCGCAGCTCGTCCAGGCCGAGGCCCTCACGCTCGGCATCGAGACGGCCCGCACCCGGATGTGGTCCTGCTCGGGCGCCCTCTTCTGGCAATGGAACGACTGCTGGCCGGCGATCAGCTGGTCCGTCCTGGACATCGACCTGCGGCTCAAGGCCGGCTGGTGGGCCGCTCGACGGGCCTTCGCCCCGGTGCTCGCCTGCGCCCTCGTGGACGGCGACGACGTAGCCGTGTTCCTCGCGAACGACACGCCCGAGCCGGTCGAGCGCGACGTCGAGTGGTCGCTTCTGGGCTTCGACGGGCGGCGCCTGGACGGCCGGAGCGCCCGCGTAGCCGTGCCGGCCTCGACGGCGAGGCTGGTGGACCGCATCCCGGGCGTCGCCGCCGACCCGGACCTGCGGCGGAGCTCGCTCGTGGCGGTGAGTCTCGACGGCGCTCCCGCGGGCAGGACGCTCCTGGCGGAGCTGAAGGACCTGGTTCGGACACTGCCGGACGTGACGGTCGCCTGGCAGCGCGACGGTGACGCGGCGATCGCCACTCTCAACAGCGACGGTCACGCTCTTGGGGTGCACCTGGAAGCGGACGACCCGGCGGTTCACGCGGAGGACAACTGGTTCGACCTGGTGCCCGAGCACCCGCGTCGAATCCGGGTCTGGCATCGTCACGGCGGGACGGTGGATCCGACCCAGATCGAGGTGGCATGGCGATGATCGACGATGGACTTCGCTCCCGGCTCGAGGAAGCCCGCGACCAGCTGCGGCGCCACCTGACCGAGGGCATCGTGCCCTTCTGGCTCGCCCGCGCCATCGACGCGGAGTGCGGCGGCTACCATGCCGATTTCGACGGCGACGGCCGGCCGATACCCGGACCTGGCGACAAGTACATCGTCGCCCAGGCGCGGCTGTTGTGGGCCTTCTCTCGCTTCGCCCGGTCCGATCTCGGCGACTCCGCCCGGCTGGAGGAAGCGGCCCGGCACGGGTTCGCTTTCCTTGCAGAGCACTTCCGTGACGAGCGCCGCGGCGGGTGGAACTGGCGGGTGGACCGGGCCGGTCACGTGGTCGACGGGGCCAAGCTGATGTACGGCCAGAGCTTCGCTCTGTACGCGGTGTCCGAGTACGCCATTGCAACGGGCGATCCGGCCGCGCGGGCGCTCGCCGAGGCCACGTTCGACGATCTCGTCGCAAGGGCCGTCGACGGGCGATACGGCGGCTACCGCGAGAACTTCGACGCCGACTGGCTGCCCGCGGCGGGCGGCTCCGCGGCCGGCGATCGCAAGTCGCTCGACATCCACCTCCACCTGCTCGAGGCCTTCACGAGGCTGACCCAGCTGACCGGGAGCGAGCTACATGCCCGGCGCCTGGCGGAGGTTCGCGACGTGATCATGGGCCACATGATCGACGCGGAGAGCGGCGCCGGCGGCACGCAGTACGACCTCGCGTTCAACCCGCTCCCGCCGATCGTGATCGATCGGACCTGGGTGGCCGAACGCCCGGCCGAGACGGCCGAGACGGCCGAGACGGCCGAGAGAGCGCCGGGCGCCGACGCGGGCGCTCCAGCCGCCGAGCCGGCGCGGGTCGTGGGCGAGACGTCGTACGCCCACAACCTGGAGTTCGGCTGGCTCCTCGCCCTGGCCGACGATGTTCTGGGTGAGTCCGGCGCGCACAGCGCCGAGATCGTCCGCTTCGGCGAGCACGCGCTGCGCTGGGGCACCGACCCGGAATACGGTGGCGTCTACCGCGACGGTCCATTCCGCGGTCCGGCGTCCGACACGGACAAGGAGTTCTGGCAGAACGCCGAGGCGATGCCCGGGTTCCTGCAGACGTACGCCAGCGGTGGCGATCCGCGGTTCCTCGAGGCCTTCCTTGGCGTGTGGGGCTTCGTGCGGCGCCACCTGATAAACCCGGCGGTCGGCGAGTGGTACACGCGCACGACCCGTGCCGGCGACCTCCTTGCGGGGGACATCGGGGGGCCGTGGAAGGTCTGCTACCACTCCGGCCGGGCGACTCTCGAAGCCATCCGGCGGCTGGACGCGATTCTCGGCTGAGGGAATCGGCCTGCCGCGGGAGGAGCCGCCGGGCGCGCCGCGGGCGTCGACTCGGCGTCGAGGGATCGCCCCGCCGCGATGTCGGCACCGCCGGGCGCGGCTCGGGCGCCGTCTCGGTCCGGCCGCGGGAGTCGCCGGGCGCGGCCCGGGCGCCGTCTCGGTCCGGCCGCGATCCTCGCCGCCGGTCGGCCGCCGCTACCGCCTGACCTTGAGCCCGCGCTTGATCTCGGTGGTCGCCCAGCGATAGTGGTTCGGGCCGCATTCGTAGACGAACGACGCCAGCGTCCCGCGGCCGGTCCAGGGGTAGCGGCCGGGCATGAAGAGATCCACCTCCGAGGTGGCCTCGGTCAGGGCGATGAGCCGTCGCGACGTGTCGTTCCAGTCCGCCAGGACGTGCTCGAGCTGGTCGTATCGGTGGCGGTCGTAGATCGCCCGATTCAGCGCGTCGATCGTGGCCCAGGTGTAGCCGTCGGCGGGCACGGGCGGGTTCTCGCCGCGGGCGCCGGCGTCGTACCAGCCGAAGAACAGCCGCTCCCACTCGGCCAGGTGGGCGACGTGATCCTTGGCCGACCAGCCGTAGGCCCCCGCCCATAGCGACTGCTCGCGCGTCATGCCCCCGAGCATCGCCGAAAGCGCGTTCCTCTCCTTCGCGGCATCGGCCAGCAGCAAGGCTTTCGTCGGCGGCATGCCCATGTCGACCTCCCTTCCGTCCCGGCTCGGCGCCAGGCGCTCCGGTTCGATCCCGAACGCTCGGCCTCCGTCGACCGACCGGCGACCCCTAGTCCTTCGGTTCGAGCCCGCGCAGCTCGCGCAGGCGCGGCGCGCTGCCCGAGACGACGAGCGTCTCGCCGGCCCGAAGCACGCGATCGGCCGACGGGTTGGCCTCGTAGCTCCGCTCGCCCGTGACCACGGCCAGCACGAAGACGCCAGTGTCGCGGAGAGAGCCGACGGTCGCCCCGTCGAGCGTGGCGTTTCCGGGCACGACTTCGACCTCCTCCATCGAGAAGGACAGCTCGCCGTGCGAGAGCGCCGCGTCGATGAAATCCACGACGCGTGGCCGCGTGGCCAGCTCGGCCAGACGATGACCGGCCATCGTGTACGGCGACACTACGCGGCTCGCGCCCGCCTGCATCAGCCGGCTCTCGGAGTCGGCCGTGTTGGCTCGGGCGACGACGAACAGCTTGGGATTCAGCGCTCGGGCCGAGAGGATCACGTAGACGTTGTGGGCGTCGGAGTCGATGGTGGTGATCAGGCCTTTCGCCCGTTCGATGCCGGCGGCCCGGAGCGTCGCCTCCTCGGTCGCGTCGCCCTCGACTTCCAGGAATCCCTCGCGCCTGGCCCGACCCAGCGATTCGGACAGGACGTCGATGACGACGACCTTGCGACCGGCATGGACGAGTTCCCGCGCGACGGTCTGGCCGACCCGGCCGAAGCCGCACAGGATGTAGTGGCCCGACAGCTTGTTGACCGCGTTTGCCATCCGTTGCGCCTCCCGCCGTCCGCTCGTCGCCTCGACGACAAGGTACTCGGCCACGATGCCGACCGATCCGAAGATGAGACCGACGCCGGCCAGCGAGAGGACCATGGTCCAGACTCGGGCCGCGTCGCTGAGGGGCTCAACCTCGCGGAAGCCGACGGTCGTGAGCGTGATGACCGTCATGTAGAGGGCGTCGATGAGCCGCCAGCCGGGGTCCAGGACCAGGTAGCCGGCGGTCCCGATGACGATCGCCCCGACGACGACGCCCAGCCAGATCCGGACGTGGGTAGCGGTGATGGCCATCGGCGCGGCGAGCGCGGGCCCGTGGGCCTGCCTTACGATCACGGCGGGCACGCCCGTCTCGTTCGTTGCCGGACCCGATCCGTCGCTGTCGGTCACCGCGTCACCTCGAGATTGGCTGAGGGCGCCCTGGCCGCGATTCTAGTCGGACGGCTCACCCGGGGAACGGCTTGTCGGGTGAAGGGCTCCGCCGGGCCGCCGCCCGCCCTCGCCCCTGTGCCACGCCCGCCCGCCGCCGTGCTGCCGGCCGCTCGCCCCGGCCCGCCCGCCCGCTCTCGCCCCGCCCGCCCGCCGCTCGCCCCGGCGCCGCGCCCGCTCGCCCCGGCGCCGCTCGCCGCTCGCCCCGCGCGCCTGCCCGCCCGCCCCGCCCCGCGCACTTGCGGTTTCCCAATTCACACCAGAGCGACATTGGGCAAGAGGGCGCACCGGCGCGTCCCGTCGCGGCGTCCGAATCCGGTCAAGTCGGTCCGGATTCCGACGCAGGAGTGCCCGTCCGGCCTCGATTCGGTCGTGTACGGCCCGATTTCGGGCCCGGAGCGCTCGTTCCGCGCTTGACTCGCGCTCTCCTGCGCCGCGACCTTTGCCCTATGTCGTGCTGATGTGAAATAGGCAAGAACCAGATGCCGCGGAGGTCCCGAGTCGGTTCGTCCAGCCAGGCTCGCACCGCCAGCTGCCTATCCGGGAGAGCGGCCCCGAACGTGGCGGAATGCCGCCCGACGACATGTCGATGGGTGCTCAACTCGGGCAGCACGAGCACCGCGCCGACCCAGCGCGCCTTCCAACCGAACTCGCGCGCCACCAGCCCCGGCAACAGGCGCCGCTTCCGGTCCATGGTCGAAAGCAGGTCCTGGATATCCCACAGTCGGGTCTTTGCCTCGACTACGAGGAGCGCGTCCGACGCGGCATGCCAGGCCAGGACGTCGACGGAACCACGCTCGCCATAGTGGCTGAACGAATGCTCGGGCTTCGTGTCCCATCCCAGCGGCCCGAGGAGAGAAACCACCTCTTCGACCATGGCGGCATGAAGTCGGTCGCGGATGCGATCGATCTCGGGTGAGCGCCAGCCGAGCGTCACCATGGATGGCATTCCCAGGGCGCGGCTGATCGCCCGCAGTGTCCCCACGGTCATGCCGTCCGCTCGACCCCGCTCCACTCGCGAGATGGTCTCGCGGCTGACTCCGGCCCGGGCCGCGACGTCCTCCTGCCGGAGTCCGCGAGAGACCCGCAGGTCCTGGACCATCCGCCCGAGCCGAACGTCGTCTGCCACCCACCGAGGATGTCATTGGGCGCTTGGCGGCGACTTACCCGGGTATGATCCGACGAGGCCGATCCGGCGGGCGAGGCCGACGAGGCCGACGAGGCCGACGAGCCCGAACGAGGCCGATCCGGTCGCCCGGCGAGGCCGGCGAGGCCGACGAGGCCGACGAGCCCGAACGAGGCCGATCCGGTCGCCCGGCGAGGCCGACGAGGCCGACGAGCCCGAACGAGGCCGATCCGGTCGCCCGGGCCGGGCCGGGCCGCGCCGCTCAATCGATGGCCAGCGCAGAACCGCCAACGCACATCCAGACGAGGTGCCGCGATGACAGCCGAGATGCCCGCCGGCCGAGCTCAGCCGGCCGCCGAAACCCCCGGCGGCCACGCACCGGCCCCAACGCTGAAGATGATCGTCGACGGCGAGCAGGTCGAGGCCGCGGACGGCCGCACCTTCGACGTCGTCAGCCCCGTGACCGGCGCGGTGATCGCTCGGGTGCCGAAGGGCGGCAGGGAGGACGTCGACCGCGCCGTCGCCGCCGCCCAGCGCGCCTTCGACGGGGAGTGGCACACGTGGAGCCAGACCCGCCGCGGGCAGGTCCTCGCCCGGCTGGCCACCCTGACGCGCGATCACGTCGAGGAACTGGCCCAGCTGGAGAGCGCGAACGGCGGCAAGCCAATCACGTCGGCGCGCTGGGAGATCGGCGCCGTGGCGAACGTCATCGAGTACTACGCCGGCGCCGCGAACAAGCTGATGGGCGAGACGATCCCGGTCTCCAAGCCGGGCTTCGACTTCACGCTGCGCGAACCGATCGGCGTCGTGGGCCTGATCGTGCCGTGGAACTTCCCGCTGATGCTGGCCAGCTGGAAGATGGGCCCCGCTCTGGCGGCCGGCAATACCGCGATCCTCAAGCCCGCGAGCTACACGCCGCTGACCGCGATCCGCTTCGCCGAGCTCGGCCTGGAGGCCGGACTACCCGCCGGTGTTCTCAACGTGGTCACGGGACCGGGCGCGGCGGCCGGGGCCGCCATCGCCGCGCACCCCGGCATCGGCAAAGTGGCCTTCACGGGCGAGACCGCCACGGGGCAGGAGGTCATGCGACTGGCCGCCGGCAACATCAAGAAGGTCAGCCTGGAGCTGGGCGGCAAGAGCCCCAACATCGTCTTCGCCGACGCGGACCTGGAGCGTTTCGCGGCCGAGTCGCCGTATTCGGTGTTCGACAACTGCGGCCAGGACTGCTGCGCCCGCTCACGCATCCTGGTCGAGCGGTCGGTCCACGACCGGGTCGTGGAGCTCTTCGCCGCGGCCACTCTCAAAGTCAAGGTCGGCGATCCGGCCGATCCGGCCACCGAGGTCGGAACGATGATCAGCTTCCGTCAGCGCGAGACGGTGCTCGACTACGTCCGGATTGGGCGGGAGGAGGGCGCGCGGGTGGTCGTCGGCGGCGGGGTCCCCGGAGGACCGGCGTACGCGCAGGGCGCCTACATCCAGCCGACCGTTTTCGACGGCGTGACGTCGCGGATGCGCATCGCCCAGGAGGAGATCTTCGGGCCGGTGGTCGCGGTCATCCCGTTCGACACCGAGGAGGAGGCGGTTCGACTGGCCAACGACACCCCGTACGGCCTGTCGGGCTCGATCTGGACGCGCGACGTCGGCAAGGCGATCCGGGTGGCCCGGGGCGTCCGAACGGGCGTCCTGTCGGTGAACTGCAATTCGAGCGTCCACACGGAGGCGCCGTTCGGCGGCTACGGGATGTCGGGCGTCGGGCGCGAGAACGGCATGCACGCCTTCGAGTCCTATACGCAGGTCAAGAACGTCTACGTCGACCTGGGCTAGGTTCGGCGATCCTTCGGCGGGTCGGCGAGGTCATACTGAGCGAAGCGCGCGGGCGGTCGTAGCGCGGCGCCGGATGAGAGGTCGAGGGTGACGCTGGGCCAGGGGTCGGGGAGCCCGACCTGCCAGTTCTGTGGCGCGAAGCTGGTCTTCCGCGGGCAGACGAGCTGTCAGGCCTGCGGCATGGACCTGACCGGTCGAGCGACCTCCGCTCCGGTCGCGCCTTCGACTGAGGCCACGAGTGCCGCCGGGCCGGTCGCGGTTCCGCCGCCCACCGCCACCGGGCCGGCCTCGGTTCCGTCGGTCCGTCGGTCCTCCGTCCGTCTTGTTCCCGTCGGCCGCGTCGACGCCGCCCGCCCCGTATGCTCCCTCCTCGCCTGCCGCCACCCGCTTCTTCCAGTCGTCCGAGATGCCGGCATCGACGGCGCTCCCTCCCCCCGTTTCGTTGTTCGACTCGTCGGCGCCGGCCGCCACGCCAACGCCGCCTCGTCCGGCCATCGTGCCCGCCGACGCCTATCCCGCCGACACCGGCGCACGCCCGGGCGCGTTCGACGCCTCGGCTGCGGCGGGCGCCCCGGCCGCCGCGCCGACTTCGGCTGCGCAGCCCAAACCCGCCCAACGCGCCGGTTCCGCTCCGTCGCCCCACCCTGCCGGTCCGTCGGGCCGGCCGCCAGTCGCAGCCGGCCTGGGGCGCGGCGCCCGCTCACCGCGCGCCCGGCTCGCGCCCCGGTTCGTCCCAGCCCGGGTCGCCTTCCGCGCCGTCCGGGTGGTCGAACCCGCAGCCGGGATGGTCGGCCCAACCGCCGGCGCCGCCGGCTCGCCCCCCGGCCGGCCCTCCATGGCCGGATCAGAGTTCCTGGGGCCAGTGGTCGCAGAGTCCCGGATGGGGGAGCCGGGCGAGCACCGTCGGCCTCGCCTCCCTGGGCGCCTGGGTCGTAGTCGGTTTCGTGGCGATCGTTCTGGGGATCGCTTTCCTCGGCAGCTTCGGTTCGAGCCAGAGCGGATACCCGAACGACAACGGCGGCGACGGCTATCCGGTGCCCGTCGTCACCGTCGCGCCGTATCCCACGACCTTCGTCCCGGCTCTTTCCCCGCCGCCGACCCGCTGGTCGCGACCGGAGAGCTGAACCAGGCCCGGGCCGATCAGACCGCCACGCTGCTGCCCGACGGCCGGGTCCTCGTCGCCGGCGGCTCGGCCGAGGTCAAGGGCTCCGCATCGGCGCTGGCGTCCGTCGAGATCTACGATCCCGAAGACCCGGACGTTCGCACCGGCCGGCGACCTGCTGACCGCCCGCTCGGAGCACACGGCCACGCTGCTGCCGGACGGCACGGTGTTGATCGCCGGCGGCCAGGGCGCGGACGGCAGCGCTCTCGACTCGGCCGAGATCTACGACCCGAGCACCGGCCGGTCGCGGGCGACCGGCTCCATGGCCGAGGCCAGGATGTCGGCTTCGGCGGTAGCGCATGAACGACGGCCGCGTTCTCGTGGTGGGCGGCGTCGCCAACGACAGCGACCTGTCGTCGGCCGAGATCTACGACCCGTCGACAGGCACGTTCAGGCTCGGCCGGGTCCCTGTCCGAGAGTGGCGGGATCGTGGCCGCGGTGAAGCTGGCCGACGGCCGGGTGCTCGTCGCTGGCGGTGACGACTCGGGGGCGCCGACGAGCTCGATCGAGATCTACGACCCGAACGCCGGCGGCTTCACGGAGACCGATTACATGAAGGTGGCCCGAGAGGGCGCGACGGCGTGCCTGCTGGCGGACACTGGCGTGCTGATCGTGGGCGGCATCGACGACTCGGGAATGGCCGACGACACTGCCGAGGTCTACGATCCGAGCGTCGGAGCCGTGACCTCGATGGTGCAGCTCGGCGATGTCCGAGACCACAGCACGGCGACGACTCTGTCGGACGGCTCGGTGCTCATCGCTGGGTGGCTCCGACGATGAGGGCAACCCGATCGCCACCGTGGAGCGCTACTATCCCGGCTCCGACACCGCGACGCCGGTCGGGACGATGAGCGAGGGGCGATCCGGCCACACGGCAACGCTCCTCGCGGACGGGTCCGTGCTCGTCGCCGGCGGTTGGTATTCCCCGATGACCGCCACGCCCGACGCGGGGCTCTACTTCCCGAACGAAACCGCCGCGAGCTCGGCGGGCGAGACTGCATCCGCTTCGCCGGGCGCGAGCGAGTCCGCTTCGCCGGGCCCGCAGACCTCCGCCTCACCGGCCGTCGAAGCCACGACCGCCGCGGGCTCCCCCGCCACCTCTCCGTCCCCAGGTCCTGGCGCCAGCTCGACCGCGACCGCTCCGACGGTATCGCCGGCGTCCCGTACGAGCGCCGGCCCGTCCGTCCGGCCGAGCCACGGCATCGCCCCCAGCGCCTCGCCCGGCGGCTGACGGTTTCGGCGGGCGTCGCCGGTCCGGGCTCGGCATGACCGTCGAGTCCGGCGGTAGGCGGCCTGCGCGGCGCCATCGCGCGCCATCGCGTTCGCGTCGGCCGAATTGGGCGCGGACGCAGGCCGAATTGGGCCGCTCGGCACGCCGACTCTGGCCGGTCGACGGCCTCCGGACTCAACTCATCCGCACTACACAGCCCCGTTCCGAACGATCACCTAGCCCCTCTTGTGACCATCGTCCCATTGCCACCTGTCACCGCTGGCGGAGACTTTTCGGGCGCATCCAAGAAGCGGAGGTGCTGCGACATGGCGAGTGGGCAGACTCCCCGCCGGCGGAATCCAGAAAGCCCGGCCGAGCCCGTGACCGGCAAGCCCGAAGACCCGAATCCCGCGTCCGAATCGAGTGGCGCGGCGTCCGGAGGCGAGCCGCCGACGGGTCCTGCGAGCGCACATACGAGAGCGGCCCGGAAGTCCGCCGCGCAGAACCGCGCCCTGGGCGAGGTCGCGACTCGTCGCGTGGCCGCTGCGGCCGCGGCTGCGGCAGCCGTCGCCTCCGAAGATTCCGCTCCCGCGTCCCTCGCGGCTTCGCCTTCCGCGCCTCCCGTCACTGCCCCCGACGGCGTGTCAGATCCCGAGCACTTCCCGATTCCGGAAACGGAGGAGCCCGCCAGTTCCAGCTCGGCCGCGGCGGCCGCGGCTGCTGCCGCCGTTGCCGCGGTAAGCGCCGCCATCGCCGCGACGGCGGCCGCCAACGGCTCGCGTGTGAGCGAGGCGCCCGCGACGCTCGCGGAGCCCGCGCCGCCCGCGGCCCCTCCGCCGCCCGCGGAGACCGCTCAGCCGGCCATGCCCGCCAGGCCCCCGGTGACGGTCCAGGGCTACGTCCGCCCGCCCGGCATCGACGTGCCCGGTCTCACTCGCGCCCACCACGACGACGAGGACGCCGCCTCGCCCGCTCCGGGGAGTCCGCCGCTTGCTCCTGCTGCTCTCGCGGCGCCCGCCGGAGACGTGCCCGGGATCGTTCGCGCCGGGGAGCCGGGCGGCGAACCGGCCGCACCGGTCGTCGCGCCCCTGTTCTCGAACGAGGGGATCGTCCGCGGACAGAAGGCCGCTCGGGCCGGTCGGAGAAGTCGGGCCCTCGGTCCCGTGGCCGGCGTCTCGGAGGCTCTGACCGCCGCCAGAGATGCCCTGGGCCACGACGCCAACCCTCCGCGCTCGCCGGCCGAGTCGAGCCCGGATGGATCCGGCTCGGTCGCAGTGGGGGACGCCGGCCCGGCCGCCACAGCGGTTGCCACGTCGGCCGCCGCGGTCGCCTCGACCGCGTCCTCCGCCGTCGCGGCCCCGGCCGCAGCCGCCGACCTGCCGCCCGGTGACTCGGCATCGGGGACGCGGATTCCGCACTCCCTGAGCCACTTCGGTGACTCGACCCTGTTCGCGTGGATCGCCACAGGCGTGCTGGCGGTTCGCGTCGCGGCGGCCTGGATCGGCGCGGCCCTGGCCGCGGTCCTGCTGCCGGTCGCCGGAGCGCTCGGCCGCCTGGTTTCGGCTCCATTCCGGCCGGTCGCCGACTGGCTCAGAGCCCGCGATTCGGAGCTGCCCGAGTTCGACGACTACGGTTACCCGCGCCAGCCTCGGGTCGCGCGCCGCCGGGCGGCAGGAGCCGTGATCTTCGTAGGCTTCTTCGGCATCATCTTCCTGGGAATCGCGCTCGCCGCGGCTCTCCCGCCGGTGCCCGCCACCATTGCCGCCTCGGCGACTCCGGGAAGCTCGGCCATGGCGGTCGCTCCCTCCAATTCGGCCCCCGGCCTGACCTCGACGTCCGAGCGCGCCGGTCGCGGCGATCGCGACGCCGATTCCAGCCGCGGTCGCGACCGCAAGCCCCACCGCGGTTCCGACAGCGGCCCCCACCGCGGCTCCGACCGCGAAGCCCACTCCCAAGCCGACTCCGAAGCCGACTCCCAAGCCGACTCCGAAACCCACCCCCAAACCCGCCCCGGTCGTGCCCGTGACACCGGCGCCGGTCATCACCGCTCCGCCGACGCCCGTCGTCACCCCCGCGCCGACGGCGTTGCCGGCCAATCCTGTGCTCAGCGTCGTCCAGGATCCGCCGGTCCTCGCGGTCCGCACGAACGCCACCTTCTGGGTGCAATACATCCCCGGCGCGTCGTGCTACCTCACGCGGACGTACATCCCCGGCGCCACGCCGCATCCCTCGCCGACCCCGAGTACGCCGGTGAAGAGCACTTCCTTTGCGATCGGTGCCGACGGTTGGAGCGGACCCGTGCCTTGGGGCAAGTCGGCGCAGTCCGGCACCTACACGATCACGGCGACGTGCACTCCGTCCGGGGGCTCGGCGACGACCTCCCCGGGCATCTCGGTCATGTGGCAGTAGCCAACCGCAGTAGCCGGCCGCCGCAGTAGCCGGCCGCGCGGTACTCGACGGGGCCCCTCGATTGGAGGGGCTCTTCAATTCAGGGGAATCGAAGGAACGAGGGTCAGGATCGTTCCTCGTCGGGGCTTCGTTCATTCGACCCCGGCACGGATAGTCCGGTTCGGACCTTCGGCTCGTGCCCAAGCCGGAGGTGTTCCCGCCGGAACGCGAGGTCGATGTGGCGAGTCCAGGCAGCGCCCGCTGGGCACGAACGATCCCGGGGCGTCCGGATCGCACCCTGCAGGCTCCACGCGTTCGATCGACGTCCGATGATTCCCAGGCACCTGTAGCCCTTGTCGTCGACGACGAGCCGCTCGTCCGCCGGTTCGTCTCGAGCGTGCTCCGGCGCCGCGGCTGGTCGGTCCTCGAGGCCGACGGCGCAGAGGGCGCCCTCGCGATCGCGGACGTCGGGCCGGTGGATCTACTCGTGACCGACTACGAGATGCCCAACGTGACCGGCGCGGCCCTGGCCAGGCAGTTCCGCGAACGCGACGAGGACCTCCCGATCCTCATGGTCTCTGGATATCCCGAAGCCGCCGGCGAAATACGCGGACTGCGCGGGCGGACCGCCTTCGCCCGCAAGCCGATCGCCGTGGACGACCTGGTCTCCAGCATCGGGTCCATCGTCGACTGACCGGGTCCGCGATGCGCGGGGTGCCGCTCCCGGAACTGGGCCGCGGTCCCCGATGTAGCATGACTTCGGTTCTCGAAGGACCGGATGCGGAGTGAGACCGCGGCCTCGGATTCCGGGCCGCGGGGCAGGTCGCGTCCCGGCCGACGCGTGGACCTGACCCGCCTTGCGGCTGCCACGTAGTGGACCGCCTGATCGGACTTTGTGGAGGACCCTCGACCGATGAAACGTCGCGCGTTCGCTCTTTCCGCGGGGTTGCTGCTCCTGGGCCTGGTGCCGGGGTCGGCACTGGCGGGCCCCGTATCGGCCCCGACCGTCGTCGATCAGTCCGCCCCGACGGGCACCACGAGCACTGGCGGCCTCCTGACCCAGACATTCACGGCCGGCATCACCGGTCCGCTGAGCGCCGTGGACCTGAACTTCGCCATCAACGGGACGACGACCGTCACCGTCAAGCTGGAAGGCGTGCAGAACGTCGGAGGGCAGGAAGTGCCGGATGGAAACGCACTGGCGACCACGTCGCAATCCATAACCGGTGCCGACTCGTCGACGCAGTTCTGGGTCCACTTCACGTTCCCGACGCCGGTCAACGTCACGGCCAACCACATGTACGCCATCGTCTTCGATGCCGGGACCGCCGGCGCTTTCGGCACCGCGACTGACAGCTACGCCGGGGGCGCGGCCTGGGCCAGCCCGCAAGGGAATTGGATCCCGATCGGAAACTTCGGGGACTTCGGCTTCAACACCTACATTGTCGACACGGTCACGACCACGCTCCAGTGGGACCCCACGCAGGTCACTGCCGGCACGCAGGCGGCTCTGCAGCTGACGGCCACGATGAAGTTCACCGACTACGACGGGGACGGCGTGTCGAACTTCACGGCGGCCCTCGTCCTGCCGAGCTGGTTCAGCCCGACCCAGGTCGGCTGCACTGACCTGGCAACCCCGGGCAACTTCACCGTGGTCAACTGCACCCTGGCGAACCTCACGGGAACCGGGATCGAGGTCCCGAACATCGATCCCGGCGACACGTTGACGTTCGTCCTCACCGGCACCGCGCCAGCCGACGTCGAGACGGCGTCGGCCGTCGGAACTGGTTGCCTCGTGCGGTCCCTGGAGGAGCCGCAGGGGCAGGCGCAGCCGAACCCGGTCCTGGCTCCCTACTGCGTCGACGGCTCCGCCAGCGTGTCGGTCGTGGCTCCGACGCCGACGCCGTCGCCCAGTCCCGTCTCGTCCCTGCAGGGCGCCACCCTTGCGCCCTCTCCCACCCAGGCGCCCACGCCTCCGCCCACGAGCACCGGCTCCGGGTCCTCCTCGGACAACGGCGGCGGGGCCGTGTGGTTCCTGCCGTTCGGGCTCGTTGCCTTCTTCGGCGGCTTGCTGATCCTGGTCGATCGGCGGCGCCGGCAGATCTTCTAGCGCTCGGCCGAAAGGCGGCCGCGGGGCGGCCGCGACGGATACCGAACCCGCGACGGGGCTGCGAGATCTCTCGCGGCCCCGTTTCGATGTACGCCCGGCATGGGCAGCAGCTTGAAGGTGAAAGTCCTTTGAGGATGTAGGTGGTACGAACCTCTAGCCAGAGGCAACGGCGTCACCGCGAGGTGGGGTCGGAAGGAAGCCCGAGGCAAAGCTCTGACCCGAGGAATACGAATCGCATACAAGGCTGGGCAGCCCGGATGAGCCGGCAAGACACGGTGAAGTCCGCCACCACCAAGAGGCTGTCAGGTAGATGCGGCGGGGCCAGAGCGAAGGCGGCTGCTCTTATCCGGGGAGACCTCGTCGGGTGCCGGAGTAATCCGGCCGTCCTCGCGCAACGTGGGGATGGACCGACGAGGAGTCAGCAGCGGCCATAGTACCGGCGGGGATCGCATTCGCCGGGAAGGGCCAAACGTCAGTCCGAGGGACGACCCGGACAGACTCGCGATCGGCACTACGACCGCAGCCAACCCGTCTTCATGATGGGTCTGCATCTGGAGAACGACGGTGAAGCCGCCACGTCCGGGTACAGAGCGCAGCGCCGATCCGGCGTCTCTACCCCTCACCCCGCCCGAGCAGACGATCTCTGGGAGGTCTTCCTCTCGCGAGACAACCTCGCCCGGGCGTTACGGCGCGTCGAGGTCAATCGCGGCGCTCCAGGTCCTGACGGCATGACGGTCTAGCGCTTCGCCCGCATCTCAAGACCGCCTGGCCCGAGCTCCGGCAGCTCTCGACGCTGGCACTACCGCCAGCCCCGTCCGTCGGGTGACGATCCCCAACCCGGGCGGCGAGCGTGAGTGCGTGCCGACGGTCCGACCGCTTCTCCAGCAGGCGTTGAGCCAGGTCCTCTCCCGTCTTCGACCCGTCTCGGACGAGCTCGGCTCCGCCGGACGAGGCCCACCAGGCGTCGCGCCCGGTGGTCGAAGCAGGTGAAACCTGGGTCGTCGATGTCGATCTCGAACGGTTCTTCGACCGGGTCCAGCATGACGCGCTTATGGCGCGTGTGGCTCGCCGGGTCGGCGACCGCCGAGTACTTCGATTGATTCGACGCTATCTAGACGCCGGCGTCATGGTCGGAGGCGTGAAGATCGCGCGGACGGAGGGCACCCCGCAAGGATCGCCCCCTCTCGCCGCTTCTGGCGAACATCATGCTCGACGACCTGGACCACGAACTGGAGCGGCGCGGCCATACGTTCGTCCGCTATGCCGACGACCTCCGGGTCTACGTGGCTTCCGAGCGGGCGGCTCAGCGGGTACTCGACGGCATCACGGTCTTTGTGGAGAGACGGCTCCATCTGCGGGTGAACCAGGCCAAGAGCGGCACAGCCCCGGCTACCGTCCGGGGTTTGCTCGGTTTCGGCTTCTATCGATCGCACGGTCGATTGGCGATCAGACTCGGGCCCAAGACGAAAGCTCGTCTGCGCGCCCGATTACGCGAGATCACCGATCGGCACCGCTCGATCGCGATGCCTGACCGAGTTTCCCTTCTCAACCGGTTCCTCGCTGGCTGGACGGCTTACTTCGCCCTGGCCGAGACGCCTTCGGTGTTCAACGAGTTCGACGAGTGGCTGAGGCGTCGTCTCCGGCAGGTCCGCTGGAAGGAATGGAAGCGTTGCCCTACGCGGCGGCAAAACCTGCGCGCGCTCGGTATCCCCGACCACAAGGCTCGCCAGTGGGCGAGCAGCCGGAAGGGCTATTGGCGCATATCGGGTTCGCCTGCTTTGCAGTGGGCTATGCCGACCGCGTACTGGACCCAGCTTGGTCTGGTGCCGATCGGCGAACGTGTCCGTCGTCTTCGGGAGCACTGGCGAACCGCCGGATGCGGACCCGCTTGTCCGGTGGTGTGGGAGGGGCTGGGCTAACCCCGGCCCCTACCCGATTCCGGGTGCTCGGGCCCGGCGTCGGCCGACCGCCGGGCCGCGGCGGCCGGCCCGAGCGGCCTCCCGAAGCGGCGCTCCGGAGCGGCCGAACGGCCTGACCCGTTACACTCCCCGGCGATGACCAGCCAGCTCAGTCGGCGTCCGGCCGGGGGGAAGACGCCCTTCTCGATCCGCGCCTTCCTTGCCCTGGCGGCCGGCAAGAGCGCGGCCCGGGCCACCCGCCTGATCGGCCGCGGCGGCGGCACCGCGATCACGGGCATGGTCGCCCGCAAGGTGGATCCGCGAATTCTCGACAAGCTCGTTCGGGTAGCCGGCGTGCCGGTAGTGGCCATAACCGGCAGCAACGGCAAGACCACGACCGCCCGATTCACCGCCGCGCTGCTCCGTGGCGAAGGAGTGACCGTCTACCACAACTCCGCCGGCGCGAACCTCGTCCAGGGCGTGACGAGCCTCGCCGTCGGCTGCGCGAACCTGCGCGGCCGCATCCCCGACGGCGTTCTGGTGGCCGAAGTTGATGAGGGCGCGCTCCCGAGAGTGGCTCCGGAGACGCTGCCGCGGGCGCTCCTCGTCACGGATCTCTTCCGCGACCAGCTGGACCGCTTCGGCGAGATCTACGCCGTTGCCGACGCCATCGAGTCCGTGGCGGCGGCCCTGCCGGCCGATTCGGCGCTGATCGTGAACGCGGACGATCCGATGGTCGCGACCATGGCCGAGAAGCGCGAGGGGCGGCGCGTCACCTTCGGCCTGGGCATCAAGCGGGACACCGACCAGATCACCCGCGCCGCCGACACGATTCGCTGCCCCCGCTGCCGGGCGGACCTGAAGTACCGCTTCGTCTACCTCTCGCACATGGGCGACTACAACTGCCCGTCATGCGGCTTCAGCCGGCCCAAGCTGGACGTGGCGGTGACGGCGCTGAAGGTCGCCGGCCTCGACGGAACGCGTCTCGAGGTCCGGACGCCGAGCGACAGGCTCATGCTCGAGATCCCGCAGTCGGGCGTGCACATCGCCTACGACGCCGCGGCGGCAATCGCCATCATGGTCGGGCTCGGCGTGCCGCTCGATCACGCCGCGGAGTCCCTGGCTTCGGTCGGGCCGGCGTTCGGCCGTCTCGAGAGGATCGACGCCGGCGGGAAGACGGTCATCCTGGCCTTCGCCAAGAACCCCACGAGCTACAACACCACCCTGCGAGCGCTTGCCACCGAGGGCGAGCCACGGCAGCTCGTGATCGCGGCGTCCAACACGCTGGTCGACGGCGAGGACTTCGGCTGGCTGTGGGACGTGGACTTCGAGTCGATGGCGCCGAAGGTCGAGCGCGTCGTCGTCTCGGGCACGCGGGCCGACGAGCTGGCCAACCGGCTGCACTACGCGGGCGTACCGGAGGGCAGGTTGAGGGTCGTCGAGAGTCGGGCCGGCGCCCTGGACGAGGGACTGGCGCTTCTGCCGCCCGGCGAGCGCCTCATCGTGCTGTCGGGCTACACGCCGCTCATCGAGCTGCGCAACGAGATGCGGCGGCGCGGCTGGACCGGGAGATACTGGGCCGTATGAGCGAGCGCAGGACCATCAAGCCGGCCGTTCCGCACAAGCCCTCGCCGGGGACCGTGGCCGTCCGACCGCTGCCGGCCGACTACCTGGCCGATCCTGCGGATCCGTATCCGCCGATCGCCCCGCCGCCGCCCCGGCCGCGCCGCAGGTCGACCGCCAAATCGGGCGCACCGGCCGCCAAGTCGGGCGCGAAGGCCGTCGATTCGGGCGCACCGGCCGCTAAGTTGGGCGCAGTGGTGCCGGCCGCGGCGACCCCGCCCGTGCCGATCGTCCATGCCACCCGATCGGCCCATTCCCGCGATCACCGGCCGCTGCGAATCGCCCACCTGTATCCGTCGCTGCTGAACGTGGCCGGAGACGGCGGCAACCTCATCGCCATCCAGCGCCGGGCCCAGTGGCGGGGCATCCCCGTCGAAATCGCGGCCGTAGAGAAGTCCGAGAAGCCGGACTTCCGCAAGTTCGACATCGTCCTGTTCCACGGCGGCCAGGACGTCGAGATGGCCGTCGCCGCCGAGGACTTCGCCCGCAAGGCGCCGTCGCTGCGCGATGCCGTGGCGGACGGCGTGGTCGTCTTCGCCGTGTGCGCCGGCCTGCAGCTGCTGGGCCACCGCTACATCTCGAACGCGGGCGAGGAGATGCTCGGGGCCGGCATCCTGGACCTGGAGACGCGAGGCGGCCCGCAACGGTTCATGCAGCACGCCGCCTGCGCGGTCACGATCGACGGCGCGACCGAGACGGTGGTCGGCTTCGAGAACCACTCCGGCCTCACGGAGCTCGGGCCGGGTTGCGAGGCGTTCGGTCGGGTGATCGCCGGGGCCGGCAACGACGGCCGCAACGGCCTGGAGGGGGCCCGCTCCGGGAACGTGTTCGCGACCTACCTCCACGGACCGTGCCTGCCCAAGAACCCCTGGCTGGCCGATTGGCTCATCAAGATCGCCGTTGGCCGCGCCGAGGGAGTCCCGCCGTCCGATGTCGTCCTCGCGCCGCTCGACGACGAGCTGGAGCGTCACGCCCACGACGTGGCTCTCGCCAAGGCGATGGCGAACCGGGGTCGACGGACCGCGCTCGAGCCCGCCCGGTTGGTCCGCGGCCAGCAGCGGGGATAGCGGCCGGCGCCGGGCCGCGGGGGACGACCGATGCAATACCTCGCCGATGAGGCCGGCAATCCGCGGTCGAAGCGGCCGCTCCGGGGGAGCCTGCGGGTTGCCGCCACGCTGATCGGGGGTGCCGCCCTGGTAGCCGCGATGGTGGCCGTCGTGGCGCTGGCTCGATCGGGCGCGGCGGTTCCTGCGCCACCTACGGGCTCGCCGGGCCCCACGTTCAACGCTCCGGCGGCGCTGAACGCGCAGGTCGACGAGGCCGGTTTGATGCGGTCGGGCGGCATCTGGGCCGTCCAGGGCTCGTACCTTCTTACATCCACCGACGACGGCGAGACCTGGAGCGCGGGATCGTTCCCGGCTCCGGGCGCATCGGTCCCCGCATCGAACGTCTTCGTTCTCGATCCGGACCACGCCTGGGCGATCGTGTCGGGCGCCCTCCCCAGCGGCTCGGCGTCTGCCACGCCCGCCGGCCCCACGCCCACGCCCGCCGGCCCCACGCCCGCGCCCGCCGGCCCCACGCCCGCGCCCGCCGGCCCCACGCCCACGCCCGCCGGCCCCACGCCCACGCCCGCCGGCCCCACGCCCACGCCCGCCGGCCCCACGCCCGCCGACCGGTTGTTCGTGGTCGAGCGAACCAGCGACGGCGGCCGGACGTGGCAGCAGACGGCCGTGTCGGGCGGCTTCCGCTGCGATACGGCGACGCTCTCGTTCGTCGATCCCGACCGCGGCTTCATCCTCTGCTCGTACGGCTCGACGTCGGGGCCCAACGGTCCCGACAACGAGGTGCGCACCGAGGCGACCAGGGGGGCGGGCACGCTTCTGCGATCGGACGACGGCGGCGCGAGCTGGTCCGTCGTGGGCGGCTCGGTCGGGCTGGGCTCGGGGTTCACGGCCAGCGACGCCAACACGCTGTGGTCGGCGCCGGACCACGACTCGTCGTGGCTGAC
Source organism: uncultured Chloroflexia bacterium (assembly GCA_963838285.1). Taxonomy (GTDB): domain Bacteria; phylum Chloroflexota; class Limnocylindria; order Limnocylindrales; family CSP1-4; genus Fen-1039. The sequence continues at coordinate 34,707 of CAWIQP010000012.1, read as the reverse complement.
CGGCGCGGCCCTCTACGTCAGTCGCGACGCCGGACTGACATGGTCGTCGGTGAACCTGCCCGATCTGCCGGCGGCACCCGCGCCCGTGAACACCGAAGTGGCGGTTGCGGCCGGGCCGGTCTTCTGGAGTGCGTCCGATGGGGCAATCGCGGTCGGCGTCTTCGTCAACGGGTCGGGCACGTCGCCGCAGGTGTGGTTCTATCGGACTTCGGATGCGGGTCGATCCTGGACGGTCGTGAAGCAGCCGAGTCGGGACCCGATGATGGGCATCCCCGATCCGATGCCGGCCGCGATCGTGGGCCCGGCATGGGCCGTCGTCGGAACCGAGGCGAACGGTTCGTTGGGGCTGAACGTGAGCGGCGACTTCGGGGCGAGCTGGACCGACGCGCCCGGGTTCGGGCTGCCCGAGAACGGCGCGTTCGAGTGGGTCGACTTCATCGATGGGGACCACGCGGCGGGCACGGTCAACGCGTTGCCCAATTCGTCCTACGCCCTGGTGCTGATGCTCTCCTCCGACGGCGGGCGGACTTGGCACCCGGCGGACTTCGGCAACGCACGGGCGAATGTGGAGCCCAACGCGTCGCTGGACCCGGCCGCGGCCGAGAACGTCGTCGACGAGTTCGAGACGATGGCGCTCAAGGACCCGCCCACGGCCTGGAACATGCTCTCTTCGTATTCGCAACGGGCGTTCGGCAGCGAGTCCGCGTTCGCGTCGGCGGAGTCCGCGCTCGGCCAGAGAGTCGGCTACGGGTACCGGCTCGGCCGGCCGATCCGACCAACGGATCTGGCGACCCAGGCGAGTCTGGGCCCTGGCGTCTGGGCCGACCTGAACACCTTCGCCGACATGAGCCGTATCTATGTGATCTCGGTCGACTTCCCCGGCACCTCGGAGCCGCCGGAGACACTGGTCGCCGCCCCTCTCTCGATCACCGGGGAGTGGCGCGTCTGGGTCGCGACGATGCCTTAGGGTTGCGGCTCGCCCGCCGCGGCTCACCTTGCGCCGCGCCGCGCCCCCCTCCCTCGGCCGCGCGCCCCGAGCCCGCCCCCGGCGCCGCTCGCCCAGCGCTGCCCCCCGGTGCCGCCGGCCCCCGTGCAGTGCTCGCCCTCGCACTTGCCACGCTCGCCCGCTGCCGTGCTGCCGGCCGCCCGCTCGGGCACGCCCACCGCCGTGCTGCCGGCCTCTCGCCCCGGGCACGCCCGCCGCTCGCCGCGCCCGCCCCGCGCCGCGCCCGTTCGTTCCCGCCGACGCGCTCGCGCCCGTTCGTCCCGGCCGCCGCTCGCCCCGCTCGCTCGCCCCGCGCCCCCGCGCCGCCCGCCCCGCCCCGCGCACTTGCGGTTTCCCAATTCACACCAGAGCGACATTGGGCAAGAGAGCGCACCGGCCCGTCCCGTCGCGGCGTCCGAATCCGGTCAAGTCGGTCCGGATTCCGACGCAGGAGTGCCCGTCCGGCCTCGATTCGGTCGTGTACGGCCCGATTTCGGGCCCGGAGCGCTCGTTCCGCGCTTGACTCGCGCTCTCCTGCGCCGCGACCTTTGCCCGATGTCGTGCTGATGTGAAATAGGCAAGAACCAGATGCCGCGGAGGTCCCGAGTCGGTTCGTCCAGCCAGGCTCGCACCGCCAGCTGCCTATCCGGGAGAGCGGCCCCGAACGTGGCGGAATGCCGCCCGCCCGACGACCCCGCCCGCCCCGCCCCGGCCTCGTTCCGGCCGGGCTCGCCTCAACATCGCGCCGCCCGCCCGCTCGCCCCGCCGACGCCCGCCCGAACCGCCCGCGACGCCCGCCCGCGCCCCCGCCCGCCGCGCCCGCCGCGCCCCCGCCCGCGCCCCCCGCCCGCGCCCCCGCCCGCCGAGCCCGCCGCGCCCCCGCCCGCGACGCCCGCCCGCGCCCCCCCGCCCGAACGCGCCCCCGCCCGCGCCCCCCGCCCGGACGTCGCCCGCGACGCCCCTACAGCTCCTGCCGCCGGAAGACCAGCCAGGTGACACAGAACAAAGCGGGCACCAGGCCGATGTTGAAGAGCAGCGGGCCCAGGAGCCAGCCCGGATCCTGACCCATCGCCATGGCGCGGGCCGGATCGCCCAGCGATGAAGGCATGTACGGCCCGATGGTCGGCAGCGCGGAGACGATCCCCATGACGAGGAGCGCCACGAGGCCTATGCCGGCCGCCGCGATCGCCGAACGCGTGATCGTGCTGGCGAGCACGGTGATCGCCGTGAACGAGACCAGCATCCACCACAGCAGCATTGCCATGGCGACGTAGCCACCCAGAGAGAAGACCGTCGGGTAGAGGATCAAGGTGTAGACGTAGGCGACGCCCGTGCCCAGGGCCGTGGCGATCCCGAGCGTCAACGATATGGCGACCACCTTCGCCGCGAGGAATGCCGCCCGCGAGGCGGGCTTGGTCAGGATCATCCCGGCGGTGCCGCGCTCCTTCTCCCAGGCGACCGAGCCCATCCCCAGCAGCAGCGCGCAGATGATGCCGAACTGGGAGAGGTTCTTGATTATCTGGACGAGGTCGCCCTCGAGCGAGGGCCCGGGCACCTGGATCGTGAACCCGCCGCTCTCCGTGCCGATCGCGTCGACCAGCTCCTTCATATAGCGGTCGGTCAGCGGCCCCAGGATGCCGAACAGAAGAAAGACCGCCGCGACCGCGACCAACCGGTTGGTTCGGACCTGCTCGCGCAACTCCTTGAGGAGCAGAACCCGGAAGCCCATCATCGTCGACCTCTCGCGTCCAGGCCCCAGACCGGAACCGTCACGGTGGGGGCGATAGCCGGGCCGCTCTCGGCGACGAGGCGCAGGAAGACGTCCTCCAGACTCGGCCGGGCCCGCTCGTAGCGGACGAGTCCCACACCGCTGGCCACGACCAGAGGCAGGATCGCCGGTCCGGCCACCTTGGGATCGTCGACGAAGACGCGCACCGTGTCCGGAGTGGTTTTCACGTCTCGGGCCCAGGCCTGTCCGCGCATCGCGGCGGCCAGGCGATCGATCGCGCCATCCTGCTGCGGCTCCGGTTGCAGCTCGTAGATCGGCTGGGCGTAGCGGTCGAGCAGCTCGTCGATCGGTCCTTCGACGACCAGATGGCCGAAGTTGAGGATCGCGACCCGATCGCAGACCCGCTCCACGTCGTTGAGGATGTGGGTGCTCATGAAGACCGTGGCCGTGCCGCGCAGCCTCGAGATGATTTCCAGGATGTCGCGCCGGCCCTCGGGGTCGAGCGAGCTGACCGGCTCGTCCAGGAACAGCACGCGGGGCTGGTTGATCAACGCCTGGCCGATGCCGAGACGCTGGCGCATGCCGCCCGAGTAGCCGCCGATCCGCCGGGACGCGGCCTCGGTGAGGCCGACGATCTCCAGGACCTCGCCGACCCGCTGCCGCAGCGCCGCCCCGCGGAGCCCATGCAGCCGGGCGACCATCGTCAGCAGTTCGCGGCCTCGCATCCAGCCGTAGAAGCGCGGGTCCTGATCCAGGTACCCGATGTTGCGGGCCAGCTCGCCGCCGGTCCCGCCTATACGCACGCCGGCCACCGTGCCCGTGCCGTCGGTCGCGGCCGCGAGCCCGGTGAGGAGGCGCAGGGTCGTGGTCTTGCCGGCGCCGTTGGGTCCGAGGAAGCCGAAGACGCTGCCGCTCGGGACGGTCAGGTTCAGATGGTCCAGCGCGACGATGCCGCCGTATCGCTTGGTCAAGCCGGCCGTCGAGATGGCCGCGTCCGTGTCGACGCCGAGCCGGGGCCACGTGGCGAGGATGCGGGCGATCGACTCCGTCGGGGCGGCACCGACGCCGCCGGTCTCCGCTCCGCGCGACTCGTCGCGGCCCACGAAGAAGTAGACGAGCGGCCCGAAGATGTTGACGAAGGCGATGATCAGGGCCCACATGACCTTGCTGTCGCCGACCACCCGCCGATCCTCCTGGAAGAGGTCGTAGAGGGCGTAGAGCATCAGCCCGAGCTCGATGATCACGAGCGGGATCACCACCAGGGCGATAGTCGCGGGGTCCATGGCCGAGAGTTTCGCACGCGGCGGTATCGCTCGTCGGCCGGCGGCTGCCGACCCGACCCCGCCTACGCGCCGAAGTCGCGGTGGGTGGTCGAGGGGTCGGGCAGCGGCAGGTCCGGCCGGACGCTCGCCACCCAGTCGCGCAGAGCCAGGACGCTCGTCTCGAAGGCGATCTCCGCCCAGGGAATGGCGTTCGCGGCGAACGGCCGTGTCTCGAGCGACTCGCGAGTGATCGTGGGCATCCCGCCGACGATGCGAGCTTCGTAGGCGACGACCACGACTGCCGCCGGCACCCTCGAGTACAGCCCGACGATGCCCATCGGCTCCACCCGCAGGCCCGTCTCCTCGAGGGTCTCGCGGACGGCCGCCTCGCGGACCGTCTCGTCGATCTCGAGGAACCCGCCCGGCTGGGCCCACAGGTTCAAGCCCGGGGCGATGCCGCGGCGGATGAGCATCACTTCGCCGCGTTCGGTGATGGGCAGTGTCGTGACCACCAGTCGGGGGTTCACGTAGGAGACGAACCCGCAGCTCGGGCAGGCGAGCCGGTCTCGCTCCTCGTTCTCGATCGGGCCGAACGTGAGCCGGTCGCCGCAGCGCGAGCAGAAACGAACCGTCGGCTCCAGCCAGTCGGGGACGCCACCCGGGCCGAATCGGACTTCGCTCATCCTGGGGTTCTCCACCCGGCTAGGGCGTACCGCTCAGGCCGGCGTTCGATTCGTCGTCCTCGATCGACCTGGTCTGGGCCTCGCGGTAGGCCTTCAGCCGATCGCGCAGCGCCGGATCGGACAGGGCCAGGATCTCGGCCGCGAGCAGAGCGGCGTTCTCGGCGCCGCCGATGGCGACCGTGGCCACGGGGACTCCCTTGGGCATCTGGACGATCGACAGGAGAGAGTCGAGTCCGCCGGCGACCTGGGTTGGGATCGGCACGCCGATCACGGGGAGAATCGTCTTGGCCGCGATCACGCCGGGGAGATGAGCCGCCCCACCCGCGCCGGCGATGAAGACGCGCACCCCGCGCCCCTCGGCGCCGGCCACGAACCTGAACAGCAGGTCCGGCGCCCGATGGGCGGAGATGGCGTGCAGCTCGCACGGAACCGCGAGCCGGCCAAGCAGTTCGACCGCCTTCTCCATGACGGGGAAGTCCGAGCGGCTGCCGCAGACGATCCCGACCGACGCCGCCGTCCCGTGTTCGGTCATGCTCACGCTCCATCCTGCTGGTGAACGGGATTATGGCGCTGCCGCGTGGGGCGGGTGGGTGCGTCCCGGCCCCGCGCCGACCGCCGGGCCATCGGCCGCCGGGCTGCCGGCCCCGCGCCGACCGCCGGGCCATCGGCCGCCGGGCTAGCGGCCGCCGGGCTAGCGGCCGCCGAGCCGGATCAGGATGATCGAGACTTCGTAGAGGCCGTAGAGAGTAACGGCCATGACGATGGGGCTCACCAGGTCCGCTCCGGGAGTGATGACCTCGGAAACGATCACGATTCCCAGGATGGCCATCCGGCGCGACCTGCGCAGGCCCTTGGACGTGACCACGCCCACCTTGGAGAGCAGGACCAGGATGATGGGGAACTCCATCACCAGGCCGAAGGCGAGGAAGAGGATCGTGATGAAGCCGAGATACGACTCGGCCGACAGCATCAGCTGGATGTCCTGGGTCTGGAAGGTGAACAGGAAGCCCGCGGCGTAGGGCAGGATGAAGTACGCGACGCCCACGCCCAGGGCGAAGAAGATCAGGGCCAGGGGCACCCAAGGCCGCGCGGTCGCTCGCTCGCTCGGCGTCAGTCCGGGCGAGATGAACCGCCAGAACTCGAAGAGGATGACCGGCATTCCCAGGATGACGCCGGTGACGATCGCCACCTGCATGTCGATCATGAACGGCTCGGTCAGCCCGAAGGCGACCAGATGGTCTCCCTTGGGGAGCGGCGCGATGAGGACGTGGATTATCGAGCCGGAGAAGACGAAGCCCAGGATCGTACCTGGAACGAGCGACAGGGCGGAGATGACGAGCCGGTTCCGCAGCTCGACCAGGTGCCGCGAGATCGACATCCCCTCTTCGACGACCGCGGGAGGCGGGCCGTCGTCATGGCGCCGAAACGGCAGGCGCAGCCAGCCCCGCCGGGAGCGCTCGTGCGTCGAGCCGGCTGCGGGCGTGACGGCGCTTTGAAGTTGGGCGTCGGGATCCATGATCAGCCCCAAGTGATGGCACGCCTCGCCGCGTCTCGGTCGGGTCGGTTCCGGCTTCCATGCGCCGGCGCGGGCCTAAGTATGCCCGGAGCGAGCGACGAGCAGGTGGCACCGATCGCCCCCGTGCTCACAGCGATACCGATCGGGCCGGAGTCCATTGAAAGCCGACGCATTATGCGTCCTGTGCGACCTCGCCCGCTCCGTCGACGGCGTTGACGATGTAGACGTGCGGCTCGAGCCCGGTTCGCTTCTGGTACTGGGCCATCACCGCGTCTCGGAGCGCTTCCTCCGCCCCGGGCCTGACCAGGCTGACGGTGCAGCCGCCGAAGCCCGCACCGGTCATTCGGCTCGCGACCACGCCGGGGACCGCCACGGCGATCTCCACCATCGCGTCGAGTTCGGCGGAACTCACCTCGTACAGGTCGCGCAGCGATGCGTGGGACGCGGCGAAGAGCCGGCCCAGGGCCTCGAGGTCTCCGTCGCGAAGGGCGGCCACGGCGTCCATCACCCGAGCGTCCTCCTGGACGACGTGCTCGCAGCGGCGGGCCACGATCTCGGGCAGCCGGTCGCGATTTCGCTCCAGCATCGCCTCGTCGACGTCGCGCAGGGCTGTGACACCCGGCTCGCGTTCGGCGATCAGCTTCACCCCGAGCTCGCATTCGGAGCGTCGCTCGTTGTACGCGGTGGCGTCGAGGCGGTGCGGCGAGCCGGTGTTGCACACGACCATCGAGAGGTGCGGCGGCATCGGCGTGGCCTTGAACTGGTTGACCCGGCAGTCGATCAGGAGCGCGTGCCCGGCCTGGCCGGCGGCGCTGGCGAACTGATCCATGATCCCGCAGTTGACGCCCACGTAGCGGTTCTCGGCCCGCTGGGCAATGGCGGCCATCTTGCCCGGGTCGGGGCGAGGCGCGCCCGGCACGGCGAGCGCCCACGTGGAGGCCATCTCCAGGGCGGCCGAGGAGCTCAGCCCGGAGCCGACGGGGACCGTCGAGTTCATCACTCCGCGGAAGCCGCGCAGCGGGAGGCCCGCCTCGCGCATGGCCCAGGCTGTCCCGGCGACGTAGTCGATCCAGGATCGATCGGCGCGCGTGCCGGGCGCCAGGCCCTCGAACGCGAACGACCTGGTCTCGTCCATCTCGATCGAGGTCAGCTCGACCTCGGGGCGATCCCATGGCTGGAACGCGATCCAGATCTCCCGGTCGATGGCGGCGGGGAGAACCAGGCCCTGGTTGTAGTCGGTGTGCTCGCCGATGAGATTGACGCGGCCCGGGGCACGGACCAGCTCGACCGGTCCGGTCGCCTTCGGTCCCGAGCCGGGCGCGGCCCACAGGGCCTCGAGCCTGGTCCGCAGGGCGGCGGCACGCGCCGTCTCCGAAGGGTTTCCCGTGTGAGCGTCAGTCATCGGATTGGCTCCTTGGCTGTGCGATAGCCGCAGCCTGAATGGCGAGATCCGGCCCGGGCCACGACTCCCTGCCCAGCGTGGGAGCCGTGGCCCAAGGCCGGAACGGAGGAAGGGCCGACTTAGAGCGCGAGGCCTTCAGCCGACACTCGGAGGAATGGGCGATTGCGGTGCGACCGGGTCCGGCTGTGTGGAGCCGACCGCGGCGGGCTGAACGGGTGCCGCCGGAGCGGGTTGAGCGAGGGCCGCCGGAGCGGGCTCGACAACGCCCATGACCGGCTGGTACTGAATTGGGGCGGGCTGGGCCGGGTAGTACGGCTGAGCCGGGTAGTACGGCTGAGCCGGCGGCTGGGGCTGCATGTACTGGGGAGCCTGCGCGGGCGGCGCCGGCTGCGAGGGCGTTCCGGAGAGCAGGTTCGTTCCGGACAGCACGTCCGTGACTCCACCGGAAGCTTTCTGGAACTCCCGGACGCTCTTGCCGATTGCGGCGCCCACTTCGGGCAACTTCCCCGGACCGATCACGATCAGGGCGATGATCAGGATGACCACCAGGTGCGCAGGCGTTAGACCACCAAGCATCGTTTCTTCTTCCTTCGTCTTGTCTGCGTGGCTGATTCGAGCCGCGTGGCTCTCTAGCTGCCGAGGTCTGCGGCTCTCGGGTTTGAGGCGGCGATTGCCGAGCGCAGGCGCTCCGCCGCTTCTTCGGCGGTTATGTCGCGCTGCGGCTCGGACAGCAACTCGTAGCCCACCATGAACTTCCGCACCGTCGCCCGCAGGAGCGGCGGATAGAAGTGGGCGTGGAGCTGCCAGTATGGTCGGTCGACGCCGTCGAACGGCGCCTGATGCCATCCCATCGAATATGGGAACGGCTCCTGGAACAGGCCGTCGTAGCCTCGCAGCAGCCCGATCAGTCGATCGGCCAGTGAACTGCGCTGGCGATCGTCCAGGTCCGGCAGCCGCGAAACGGGGCGGCGCGGAACGATCATCGTCTCGAACGGCCAGGCGGCCCAGAACGGTACCACCACGAGCCAATCGTCATCGCTTTCCAGGTCCCTGACGCCGCCCGCCTCCTGTTCGGCATAGTCGAGCAGGAGCCTGTGCCCGGTCGCCTCGAAATGGCGGCGCTGGGTCGCGTCCTCCTTCTCCGCCTCGCGGGGCAGGGCGTCTCCCGCCCAGATCTGGCCGTGCGGGTGGGGGTTCGACGCGCCCATCGGCGCGCCGCGGTTCTCGAAGACCTGGACCCACGGGAATTGCTCGCCCAGCGACGCGGTCTGCGCGGCCCAGAGATCCACGACCGTCCGCGCCTGGGCCGCGTCCATGCGCGACAGGCTCAGGTCGTGGCGGGGCGAGAAGCAGATGACCTTGCAGGTGCCGCTCTCGCTCTTCGCGCGCAGCAGGCCGTCCTCGACCTCCACCGGAGGCAGGTCCGGCCGCAGGGCCGCGAAGTCGTTCGTGAACACGAACGTCGAGTCGTAGGACGGGTTGCGCTCGCCGTTCGCCCTGACATTGCCGGGGCACAGGTAGCAGGAAGGGTCGTAGGCGGGCAGGTCCTGAGACGGCGGGACTTCCTGCCGGCCGAGCCATGGCCGGCTCGTCCGCTCGGCCGAGACCAGCAACCACTCGTCCGACAGCGCGTTGTAGCGCCGGTGCGGCTGCGACGGGAGCTGTGGCGCCGTTGAACCCTTGCTCACGCGTTCCCTCCGAGCTTGACGGGACCGACGGCGCTGACGTTTTCGCCCTCGATCGTTCGAACGCCTGCGGTGGCGACGTCAACGAGGATCAGCCGTCTCACGGCCGCCGAAAGCTGCTGGCGGGCCGTCGCGTCGAGGGCGCTGTCCGTGACGATCGTGTCCGCATCCTCGAGCCTGGCTACCGAGCTGATGCCGATGATGCCCCACTTGGTGCTGTCGGCCAGGACGATCAGGCGCCGCCCGGCTTCGATCAGCGCCCGGTTCGTCTCGGCCTCGAGGATGTTCGGCGTGGTGAAGCCGGACCGCAGATCCATGCCGTGGCTGCCCATGAAGACGCTGTCGACGTGCAGCGATCGGATCACCTCGACGGCGAAGGGCCCAACGAGCGCATCCGAGGGCGTTCGCACGCCGCCGCTGAGGATGACCGTCTGATCCGGTCGACCGTCCTTGTACAGGACCTCCGCGACCGGAACCGAGTTGGTCAGGACGGTCAGGCCGGGAACGTCGGTCAGCCGCTTGGCGAGCACGAAAGTGGTCGTCCCGGCCGAGATGGCGATGGCCGTGCCGGGGGCGACCAGGGAGGCGGCCGCTCCGGCGATCAGCTCCTTCTCGGCCTGCATCAGCGTCGACTTGACGGTGAACCCGGGCTCGAACAGGGAGCTGCCGTCGATGGCCGCGGCGCCGCCGTGGACCTTCTCGATCAGGCCGCGTTCGTTGAGGATCTCCAGGTCGCGGCGGATGGTCATGTCCGAAACGCCGAGCGCTCGCACGAGGTCGGCAACGCGAACCGCGCCCTCTTCGCGCACGCGTTCGAGTATCAGGGTCTGACGCTGCCTTGCCAGAGCGGGCCTCTTGGCGCCCGCCTCCAGGGCCTGCGTCTCTTCGATTACCCTCTCCACTGGCTCGGAATCCAATCTCTCTCCGGTCTCTTGGGGTGTCTCTCCTGCCCGAAGTGGCGCCGGTAATCCTGCCCCAGCAAAGCTCGCAAGTCAACGTTTTCCACCATAATCCCACGTTTTTTCGCCTGACCACTTGACACGGAAGCCGACCGGGCTGGACAATCGCCGCGGCCTGTTGGTTCCTGTTGAACCATGGCCGTCTTTTCGGCCGGGAAAGGGAGGATCAACCGTTCATGAATGATCAAGTCACCAGGCGAGAGGTTCTCAAGAAGGGTCTGATCGGGGCAGCCGGACTTACCGTCCTGCCGACGGTCATCGCTGCTTGCAGCAGCAGCTCGGCGACGGCTACGCCGGCCCCCACCACGGCCCCGGTCGCCACCCAGGCCCCGGTCGCCACCCAGGCCCCGGTCGCCACCCCGGGCGCCACCACCGCCGCCGCCCTCTCGGGCGCCGTCACGTTCGGATCGAACTTCTCGGACCCGATTCCGAAGAAGGCGATGGCGGACATGATGGCCCAGTTCGCCAAGGAAAACCCGACCATCACGGTCACGATGAACACCGTTGACCACGGTACGTTCCAGGATCAGATCACGTCGTACCTCGGCGGCAAGCCGGACGACGTCTTCTGCTGGTTCTCCGGGTTCCGCATGCGGTTCTTCGCGGCCCAGGGCCTCGCCGTCGCGATCGACGACGTTTGGGCCACCATGGCTCCGCACTTCTCCGACGCGTTCAAGGTCGGATCGACGGGCGACGACGGTCACCAGTACTTCGTCCCGATCTACAACTACCCGTGGGCAGTCTTCTATCGCAAGAGCCTGTTCACGGCCAAGAACTACACCATCCCGAAGACCCTGTCCGACTTCACGACCCTCTGCACGCAGATGCAGAAGGACGGGCTCATCCCGATCGCCTTTGGCGACAAGGATGGCTGGGAAGCCATGGGCACCTTCGACATCCTCGACCTGCGGATGAACGGCTACCAGTTCCATGTCGACCTGATGTCCGGCAAGAACAAGTGGACCGACCCGAAGGTCAAGGCTGTGTTCGATCAGTGGACGCAGCTCATGCCGTTCCACCAGACCGGCGCCGCCGGACGAACCTGGGAAGACGCAGCTACATCCCTCGTCCAGAAGAAGGCCGGGATGATGCTGCTTGGCATGTTCATCTCCGCGTCCTTCCAGGCTGTCGACGCGGCCACCCTGGCCGACCTCGACTTCTTCCCGTATCCGACCTTCGGGACGGCATACGACGCTGAAATGGCCCTGGACGCCCCGATCGACGGCTTCATGATCGCGTCGAAGAGCGCGGCTGGAGTCGCCGGCAGCAACGACCTGGCGCTCGCCAAGGCGTTGATCGGTTGGCTGGGCACCGGCGAGGCCGAGGTCATCTACGTGACCGAGGACACCGGCAACGTGGCGGCTTCGAAGGATGCCGACACCAGCAAGTACACCCCGCTGCAGACCAAGGCCGCTCAGCTGATCGGTGCCGCGCAGAAGATCACTCAGTTCCTCGATCGCGACTCCCGACCGGACTTCGCCGGCGCCAACGGCATGCAGAACTTCCTCCTCAAGTACATCGCCAATCCGAGCCAGGACATCACCGCCCTGCTGACGCAGATCCAGGCGTTCTGGGACGGCCTGCCTCCTATGTCCTAGTCCAATCCAGGGGCAGCTAATCGCTAGAGTGTCTTCCTGATGACTCAAGCACGCGAAGACGCCGCCCCCGACCTTGCCGGCCTCACGGCCGGCGGGTCGGGGGCGGTCGCGTCCCGCCGTCGCCGTCGCCATTACTCGGTGCTGACGCGACGGGACAAGATTCTCCTCACCTTGATGGTCGGGATCCCCCTCTTCCTCGACCTGGTCTTCATCTGGGGCCCGGCCATCGCGTCGGTCATCCTCTCGTTCACCCAATGGAACGGGATCCATGGCCTGACCGCCAGCGACTGGGTTGGACTCGGCAACTACGAGAAGTTGTGGAGCAGCTACGCTCCCTTCTGGGAGGGCGTCAAGCACAACGTCCTGTGGTTCCTGGTTCTGATGTTCATCGCGACTCCGATCGGCATGTTCTTCGCTATCCTGCTCGACCGCGAGATGCGTGGGTCGAGGATCTACCAGACGATCTTCTACATGCCCGTCGTGCTGTCCCTCGCGATCGTCGGCCTGATCTGGCAGCTCCAGTACTCGCAGGACAACGGCATGATCGACTCCATCCTGCGCGGTCTCGGCTGGTCAACGCCACCGGATTGGTTCGGCGACCCGTCCATCAACCTGTGGGCCGCGCTCGTCGCCGCGAGCTGGCGCCACGTCGGCTACATCATGGTGCTGTATCTGGCCGGACTGAAGAGCGTCGACCCGTCTCTCCGTGAAGCCGCGGCCATCGACGGCGCGAACGGCTTCCAGACCTACGTTCACGTGGTCTTCTGGGTGATGATGCCGATCAACACCGTGATCGTCGTCGTAACCACGATCGAAGCACTTCGCGCGTTCGACATCGCCTACATCATCAACCACGGCAAGAACGGCCTTGAGCTGCTATCGACCCTGATCACCAACAACAGCATCAGCGAGGCGAGCCTGATCGGTTTCGGCTCGGCTATCGCGGTGGTCCTGTTGACGATCTCGCTCGTGCCGATCGTGACCTTCCTGACTCGAATCATGCGTGAGGAGAGGGAATGACCGCCACGACGATGACTCCCTCGGAGATCAAACCGCGCAAGCCGATCCGCTGGGGCCGGATTGCCCTGTACATCTTCCTCACGGCCATGGCGTTCCTGTGGCTCATTCCGCTTCTCTGGGCTGTCTACACGTCTCTGCGGACGTTCGGCGACACGGAAGTCAACGGCTACTTCAGCTTGCCTGCCGCCGTGACCCTGCAGAACTTCTTCGATGCGTGGACCCAGGGCGATCTTCTGCGAAACTACATCCAGACCCTGGAGATCGTCATCCCGGGCGTGCTCATCACGCTCCTGGTGGCTTCGATGGTCGCGTTCGCGGTCTCGAAGTTCAGCTGGCGCTTCAACATGGGCATCCTGATGCTGTTCGTGGCAGGAAACCTCCTGCCGCAGCAGGTCATCATCGTGCCCCTGTACCGTCTGTACCTGGCTCTGCCGGTGCCGGCCCCGCTCAGCGACAACGGCACGCTGTATGACCAGACGATCGGCATCCTGCTGATCCACATCGTCTTCCAGACCGGTTTCTGCGTATTCGTGCTCAGCAACTACATGAAGACGCTGTCGAAGGAACTGACCGAGGCCGGTCTGGTCGACGGAGCTTCCGTCTTCCGGATCTGGTGGAGCATCATCCTGCCGCTTTGCCGTCCCGCACTTGCGGCGCTTGCCACCCTCGAGTTCACGTTCATCTACAACGACTTCTTCTGGGCGTTGCTGCTGATCAAGACCGGCGACAAACGGCCGATCACGTCCGCCTTGAACAACCTGCAGGGCGAGTTCTTCACGAACTACAACCTGCTGGCGGCATGCTCGGTGCTCGTCGCGATACCCACGATCGTCGTCTACATCCTGCTTCAGAAGCAGTTCATCCGCGGCCTGACGTTGGGTTCGACGAAGGGCTGACAATCCCGCTCCCTGGCTCATCCAGAGTGGAGGGCGGGGCAATCGTACTGACCACCTCATGGGATCGGCGGGCACGCCGATCCCATGAGATTCTGTAGGGAGCGAGCCGGTTCGGGCTCAGCTGTCCATTCCACCCGGAGAACACGATGCCGATCGCCTGGAGTGCCGAGTCACAGACCTTCCATCTCCGCAACGACAGGATCAGCTACATCCTTCGCGTGCTCGACGCGGGGACGCTGGGGCAGCTGTACTTCGGCGGCTCCCTGTCGGAGGCGCGGTCGTACGCCGCACCTGCTCCAGCGCGAGTTCCTCGGCTTCTCCAACCGGCTCGGCGAGCCGGTGCCGCTCGAGTACCCGACTCCGGGAAGCGGCGACTACCGTATCCCGGCTCTCGTCGTAGAGCAGCCCGACGGCTCCCGGGTGCTGGATCTCCGCTACGCCAGCCATCGGGTCTTCGCCGGCAAACCCGCCCTGACCAGTCTTCCCTCGACCTACGTCGAGAGCTACGGTGAGGCGGACACGCTCGAGATCCTGCTGACCGACTCCGCGGCCGACCTCGAGGTCAGGCTGTACTACACGATCTTCAACGACCGACCGGTCATCGCCCGACACGCGCGAATCAGAAACGTCGGCCGGGCGCGGCTCGACATCCACTGCGCCATGAGCGCCTCGCTGGACCTGCCCGACTCGGATTGGGAGATGATCCAGCTGAGCGGCGCCTGGGCGCGCGAGCGGCATGTCGTGGTTCGCGCTCTGCGGCCCGGCTCGGCGTCGGTCGGGAGCCTTCGCGGCGCATCCAGTCATCACCAGAACCCGTTCCTTGCCCTCCAACGGCCGTCGGCGACGGAGGCTGAAGGCGAGGTCTACGGTTTTTCCCTCGTGTACTCGGGCAACTTCCTGGCGGAGGTCGAGGTCGAGCCGTTCGGGACGTCGCGAGTGCGGCTTGGGATCCATCCCGACGGCTTCCGGTGGGCTCTCGAGCCGGGCGCGGAGTTCGTTACGCCCGAGGCGATCGTCGCCTATTCCGACGCCGGCCTGGGCGGTCTGTCCGACGCCTTCGCGTCGCTCTATCGCGACCGCATGGCCCGCGGAGTCTGGCGCAACGCGCCGCGCCCCGTCCTGATCAACAACTGGGAGGGGACGTACTTCGACTTCGACGAGGAGAAGCTCCTGGCGATCGCGACGTCCGCGAAGGCGCTCGGCATCGAGCTCTTCGTCCTGGACGACGGGTGGTTCGGTCAGCGCGACGACGACACCACCTCGCTCGGCGACTGGGTCGTCAATCGAGCCAAGCTGCCCGACGGGATCGAGGGCCTGGCCCGCAAGGTCGAGGCCCTCGGCATGCGGTTCGGCCTGTGGATCGAACCCGAGATGATCAGCCGGCGGAGCCAGCTCTTCTCGGACCACGCCGACTGGACGGTGGGAATCCCCACCAGGCCCCGGACCGAGGGCCGCACCCAGTACGTCCTGGACATGTCGCGCCAGGAAGTCGTCGACCACCTGTACAAGGTGCTCTCCGAGCTTCTCGGCCGTTCGTCCATCTCCTACGTCAAGTGGGACATGAACCGCAATATCACCGAGCCGTTCAGCGCCACTCTGCCGGCGGATCGCCAGGGCGAGTTCATGCACCGCTACATCCTGGGCGTGTACGAGCTGTACGAGAGGCTCACGCGGGCCTTCCCCAACATCCTGTTCGAGTCGTGCGCGGGCGGCGGCGGACGGTTCGATCCGGGCATGCTGGCCTATGCGCCGCAGGCCTGGACGAGCGACGACACCGACGCCATCGAACGGCTCAAGATCCAGTGGGGCACATCGCTTGCCTACCCGATCAGCTCGATGGCGGCGCATGTGTCGGCCGTTCCGAATCACCAGGTCGGCCGGACCGTGCCGCTCCAGACCCGGGCCGCGGTGGCCTTCTTCGGCGTCCTCGGCTACGAGCTCGACCCCACGACCCTGGCCGACGAAGACCGCGCTCTGGTGGCCGACCAGGTGAAGTACTACAAAGCGCGGCGGGAGCTATTCCAGAGCGGGCGGTTCCTGCGGCTTCGCAGCCCCTTCGAGGGCGACGGCAACGAGACGGCCTGGATGACTGTCTCCGCCGATCGCAAGCGCGGCGTCGTCGGCCACTATCGAGTCCTGAACCGGCCGCACCCCGGACCCGCGAGACTCAAGCTCCGGGGCCTGGATCCCGCGGCAGCCTATCGAGTGTCGGTCTGGCCGGCCGGCGACGACTCCATCGCGGCCGCGAACACGGGCGTGCGCGGCGGCGACGAGCTGATGAAGGTCGGCCTGGTCGTGAGCTCGGAAGATCCCTGGGACTCCCGCGACCGCGGCGACTACGGGGCCAGGCTCTTCGATCTCGAGGCCGAAGAGACGTCGCGCAGGCGCAGCCGGGCATGACGCCGGGCCGATTCGAGATCTCGTCCGGCGAGTCGCCCGCTCGCGGTACGACCCTCGACAGGCAGTCCGCCGGCGGAACGCGGCGACTGGTTCGTGACAAGTCAACCATGAGCGGAGATCGGTCGGCCGACCTGCCGCTCCACACCTCGGGGGACACAGTGACACGTGAGGAGTCGATCTCATGAAGATGGAAGACGGCCGCTTCGTGGTCTACGGGAACGCGATCAAGAAGTCGCATTCCAAGGCCACCGTCAAGTGGCAGAACATGTTCATCAAGAAGTTCCACTACGACCGCGACGAGAAGTACGTCCTGAGCCTTGCGGAGAACGAGTACCTCGGGCCGATCTTCGGGGCCAAGAGCATCGTGCGGGGCGATCAGGGCGAGGCGATCGTGCCGGGGAACGCCGTGATCTGCAGCACGATCCGGATGGGGTTCGGGCACTACCGCATCGCCATGGCCGGCGCCTCCTGCGCCAGCGCGATGGGCTTCACGCCCTACTGGATGGACTTGCTCTCCATCCCCGGCATCACCACGGACGTGATCAACTGGTGCAACCAGGGCTACAGCAAGATGTCGAGGCTGTCCCAGCGGAGCGGCCTCTTCAACAAGTACGTCTGGGAGCCGATGACGACCGGCGAGCCGACTCTCCCAGGGCTCGGCTGGGTCATGAACCGAATGATCGCGGGCTGGCCCTGGCGGTTCCTCAAGACCAACGTCAAAGACTACGAGATGAGCGAGCTCTTCAGGAACCTGCACGAGGCTCTGCCGTCCGACATGCCGGTCCTGACCTCGCACATGTGGAACTGCATGGGCGCCGTGGCCGGTGGCATGACGAACGTCGTCGACATGATGTTCGACAACTGGCCGATGGCATTCCAGCTCACCGAGGGAGCCCGCCACGGCGTCCAGTCGCCGTCCGGCTACTACGGCTTCAGGGTCATGCGCGGCTTCGACGAGTCGGGCAAGATCATGAACCCGATGCCGCCGGAGGCCATCACCTTCACCGGCCACCACGTCGACCACGAGCTGGTCGAGAACATCGAGGTCGATTGCGCCGCGCGCCTGCGCCGCATGAACGACGGCGAGCCGCGCCGGCTGCTGCTGACGATGGGTGGCGCGGGAGCCCAGCGCGAGCTGTTCAAGGCGATCATCGAGCACTGCCTGCCGCTGATCCAGCAGGACAAGGTGGCGCTGTTCGTCAACCTCGGCGATCACATGGGCAACTGGGACTGGCTGCAGTCCGAGCTGGGCGCCAAGCGGGACATGGTTCACACCCACTTCACCTGGGACGACACGAAGGCCCTCGCCGACGAGATCAGGACCAAGCCGGCCCACGGCCTGCACGTCTTCCTCCACGACAACATCTTCCACGCGGTCTACTCGACCAACTACCTGATGCGCGTGGTGGACGTCATGATCACCAAACCGAGCGAGCTGGCCTTCTACCCGGTCCCCAAGATCTTCAACGAGCGCGTCGGCGGGCACGAGATGTGGGGCGCGATCCGGGGCGCCGAGCTCGGCGACGGTACGGTCGAGGCACGGTCGATCCCCCAGACGCTCCAGGCCATCGACGTGCTCACCAACGACCACGACCTGATGGAGCTGTTCTGCGGCTGCATCGTCAAGAACAAGAGCATCGGCATCTACGACGGTGCCTACAAGTGCGTGGAGATGGCCACCGGCAAGAAGTTCGTGAGAAAGCAGCCCGCCTGAGCCGCGGGCCGTCGGGCGGTCATGCGTCGCCGTCGGGGCGGCTGAGGAGCCGGGAGCGGCTCGAGATGGAGGTCGTTGGTCCCATGACAGCGAAACCGTGGGCATCGCCCGAGGTGACCTCGGAGAACCGCCTGCCCATGCACGGCGTTCCGCACCTCGACCGCCTCGCTCTCGACGGCCGCTGGCGATTCCAGCTCCTTCACGCGCCCGAGGAGGAGCTGGCGGCCAGCTGGAGCGAGGCCGACGTCCCGGGCTGCTGGACGATGAGCGGATCGGCCGACCCGCTCCTGGCCTTCTTCGACCTGCCCCACTACACCAACGTCCCAATGCCGTTCCCCGGCAACCCGCCCTTCCCACCGCAGGAAAACCCAACCGGTGTCTACGAGCGCGACTTCGAGGTGCCGGCCGAATGGGCGGCCGGCCGCAGGGTCGTGCTGCACGTCGGCGCCGCCGAGAGCGTGCTGATCGTCCACGTCAACGGCCGCGAGGTGGGCATCGGCAAGGACTCGCACCTGGCCAGCGAGTTCGACGTCACGGACCTGGTTCGGCCCGGTCCGAACGCCATCTCCCTGCGGGTCGTGAAGTGGTCCGACGCCACCTACGTCGAGGACCAGGATCAGTGGTGGCACGGCGGCATCACCCGCTCCGTGTACCTCTACGCCACTCCCCGGATCCACTTCGCCGACGTCAGGGTCACGGCCGGCCTGACCGACGACATGCGGACCGGCACCTTCGAGCTGATTGCCGACGTGGCTTTCGACGGCGTGGAGACGGAGGGCGGCTGGTCCGTGGAGGCGCGGCTGGACGATCTCGCGCCCATCCAGACCCCCGTGCCGATGGCCAACAAGGGGACGGGGCCGCGTGTCAGCCGGGGCGACTCCGAGCCCATGAGCCCGCATCGCTTCGAACTGGTGGCGAAGCTGGTCTCGGTCGGCCTCAGCGGGGCCGAGAAGGCGGACTGGGACGCCCTCGAGCCGCGCCTTCATCCGCCGGTGGACGGGCGGGCCACGCTTGCCACCGAGATCCCTGACGTCGTGCCGTGGTCCGCCGAGCGACCGCACCTGTATCCGCTCCACGTCGTCCTGCGATCGCCCGCCGGCGAGGCGGTGGAGGAAGTGGATCTGAAGGTCGGCTTCCGGCGGGTCGAGATCGAAGGCGTGCATCTGCTGATCAACGGCGCCGCCGTCCCGATCCACGGCGTGAATCGCCACGACTTCGACCAGCACACGGGCCGCGTGGTCTCGGCCGAGACGATGCGCGCGGACGTGGTGGCGATGAAGCGGTTCGGCTTCAACGCCGTGCGGACGGCCCACTACCCCAACGACCCCGTCTTCCTGGACATCTGCGACGAGCTCGGCCTGTACGTGGTGGCCGAGGCGGACGTCGAAGCCCACGCCTACATCGCCCAGATCTGCGACGACCCGCGCTACCTGAACGCTTTCGTCGACCGGGTTTCGCGGCTGGTCCGGCGCGACAAGAACCACGCCTCGGTGATCGTGTGGTCGCTCGGCAACGAGTCCGGTCACGGGGTCAACCACGACGCCGCGGCGGGCTACGTACGGCGTTACGACCCCACGAGGCCGCTCATGTACGAGGGCTCGATCCGCTGGGGCTGGTTCAACGACCAGAAGGTGAACGACTTCGTCTGCCCGATGTACCCGCCCATCTCCGCCATCGTCGCCCACGCCAGGTCGGGCCGGCAGGAGCGCCCGCTGATCATGGCCGAGTATTCGCATGCCATGGGCAACAGCAACGGCACGCTGGCCGAGTACTGGGAGGCGATCGAGTCCACGGACGGCCTGCAGGGCGGCTTCATCTGGGAATGGAAGGATCACGGCCTGGTGCAGCGGCTCCCCGACGGGACGACTCGCTGGGCCTACGGCGGAGACTTCGGCGATACGCCCAACGACGGGACTTTCTGCATCGACGGCCTGAACTGGCCGGACGGGCGTCCCAAGCCGGCCCTCTTCGAGCATCGTCAGCTGGCGGCGCCGGTGGTCGTGTCGGGCTCCGCGGACACCCTGCGCGACGGTTCGGTCGAACTGACGAACCGCCGGGATTTCACCGGGCTGGACTGGCTGCGAGCTTCGTGGGAGCTGACGGCCGACGGCGAGGTCGTAGCCGGCGGCGATCTTCCGCTGCCGGATGTCCCGCCGCGAGGGCGTGCCCGCGTTCGCCTGCCGGGCTGGACGAAGCCGGTCGAGGACGGCAGTGAGCTGTGGCTGACGCTGCGGTTCCGCACGGCCTCCGCAACGGCCTGGGCGCCCGAAGGGTTCGAGATCTGCTGGGCCCAGCTGCCGCTCGCCGCTGGTGCTTCGGAGGCGCCGAAGCGGCCCCTGGGACAGCCGGCCGCCGGCACCGTCGCGCTCGACGACGCCGGACTCCTCGTCGACGAGCTTCTGGCCGCCCCACCTCGTCTGTGTCTGTGGCGCGCCCCAACGGACAACGACCGGATCGTCGGGCTCGGCGCCAGGTGGCACGAGTGGGGCGTGGATCGGCTGACGCGAACGCTCCACTCCGTGCGCCGCGAAGGCGACGCCACGGTAGTCGAGAGTGAGGAACGAACCTCGAGCGGCGTCGTGGTGGAGCACGAGCAGAGGTTCCGCGCGCTGGCCGGCGGCGGCGTGCTGGTCGAGGAGAAGGTCACCGTCCCGGATGCTCTCACCGACTTGGCCCGCGTGGGTGTCGTCATGGAGGCGGCTCCCGGGCTGGAGCAGGTCGAATGGTTCGGTCGCGGGCCGGTCGAGAGCTACCCCGATCGCTGGCACGGCAGCCCGGTTTCGCGCTGGCGCTCGACCGTCGCCGAGGAATACGTTCCGTACATCCGCCCGCAGGAGAACGGCGGCCATGCCGACGTTCGCTGGCTCGAGCTTTCGGACGGGGCCGGACGCGGCTTCCGCATCTCCGCCGACAGGCCGAGCCAGATGTCGGCGTCGCACTACCGTGCGGAGGACCTGGCGGCGGCGCTGCACGACGTCGAGCTGAAGCCGCGGCTCGAGACCGAGATCCACCTCGATGTCGCGCACCGCGGCCTCGGGACGGCCAGCTGCGGCCCGGACACCCTCATGGAGTATCGTTTCGGTCCCGGCGTGTACGAGTGGTCCTGGACGATCGAGCCGCTCGCGCCGCGGTCCCAAAAGTAGTCGGCGGCGGGTCGCGAGGCGGCGGGCGTTTTGCGACAGCCGCGGGAGGCCGCCATGAACGACTTCAAGATCGGTATCAATCTCTGGAGTCAGGCAGGCTCGTGGGACGAGCTGCTCGACGCGGCTCGGGCGGTCGACCGCCTCGGTTACGAGCACCTCTGGACGTGGGATCACGTCAAGGCGATCTTCGGGGATCCCAATCAACCGATCTTCGAGGGCTGGACCACGGCCGCGGCCTGGGCCATGGCCACCGAGAACGTCAAGATCGGCCTCATGGTCGGGGCGAACACGTTCCGCAACCCGGCCCTCGTGGCGAAGATCGTGACCACTCTCGACCACGCCTCGGGAGGGCGGGCGATCCTGGGCATCGGCGGCGCGTGGTTCGAGCTTGAGCATCGTGAGTTCGGGATCGAATTCGGCCGCAGCCCCGGCGAGCGTCTCGACTGGCTCGACGAGTCGGTCGGAGCCATCAGGGCGCTCGTGTCGGGGCAGAGCGTGACCTCACCGGCGGGCGGCCACTACGCCTTCGACGGCCTGACGATCAGCCCGATGCCGGTGCAGAAGCGGCTCCCGATCCTGATCGGCGGCAACGGCCGGACGAAGACGCTCCGGACCCTGGCGCGGTACGGCGACATGTGGAACGCCTTCGGGCTGCCGGCGGAGGTGCGCGAGCTCGACGGCGTGCTGCGGCGCCACTGCGAGGAGGTCGGCCGGGACGAGCGCGAGATCGAGCGGTCGATCAACCTCTGGATGGTCATCCGCGACTCGGAGGCGGAGGCGCGGCGCGAGTGGTCGGCTGCGATGGAACTGAACCACACCCCGCTCGAGCGGTCCATCGAGCCCTCGCGGCCGCTCTTCGGCACGCCCGAGACGATCGCGGCGCGGCTGCTCGAGTACTGCGACGCGGGCTTCCGGACCGCGATCGTGGAGGTCCCGGCGCCGTACGACCGCGAGACCCTGGAGAGGCTTGCCCGGGAAGTCCGGCCGATGGTGGCGAAGAAGCTCGTCTAGGCGATCTTCGGCGCCGTGGGACCGCGGCGGCGACGTAGGGCCGTGGCGGGCGGCGGGCGGCGGCGCCGCAGAGGGGCCCCGCCTCAGTGCCTGCCGACCAGCGTCCCGACGGCCAGGGCAAGCACGACCACGCCCGCGACGAGGACCACGAAGATCGGCAGCATCGCCGTCTCGAGCAGCCGATCGCGCCTGGTGCGCGGCGGTGCCGCGGCGGCGCGAGCCTCGGCAGACCGCTGCCGCGTTCCGCGCGTGGCGATGATCAGCCAGCGGAGCGTGACGCCGACAGGCACGAACGCGATCACAACCAGCGGGAGCGAGAAGATACCGAGCAGGTGGGCGGAGTAGACCGCGCCGCCGACCAGGACGATCCCGAGAACGGCCAGCGCGACCTTGCCGAGCGTCGACGGCTGCCTGCGGTTGCTCTTTCGCTCCCAGATGAGTATCTGCAGCGCGAGCGCTCCCGCACCTATTGCCGCCAGGAGAATCAGCCACTTCATGTCGCCGACAAGTCTAGGGCCCAGGCCGGCGCGGTCGTGAAAGGCGCCGTCGGAGCGCCTCGGGGAGAGTGGCGAGGCCGGCTGCGGGCGCCGCTGGCCCGTCGCCGATGTGACTCCGGCGCCCCCAAAGGAGTATTGTTGCGGCGGCGGTGCCCAAACCTCGACCGCCCCGTATAACGTGGCCTTCGTTCGAGTTGGCCCGCAAGGAGTAACGTCATGCCGTGGGGCCTCACTCCCGCCCACCTCATCATCATCCTCGTGATCGTGCTGATAGTCGTCGGGCCGGGCAAGCTGCCCGATACCGGCGCGGCGATCGGCAAGGCTCTCCGCGGCTTCAAGGACGCCGTGGACACAGGCGAGACCGGTCAGTCGGCGAACCAGCAGCAGGCCGTCCCGCCGGCCCAGCCGATGCAGCCCCAGCCCCCGATCTACCAGCAGCCGATGGGACAGCCTCAGTACCCGCCGCAGCAGCCGCAGCAGCCGTACGTTCAGGCGCCCTACCAGCCGCCGATGCCGGCTCAGCCCTACGCTCCGCCTGCCGTGCAGCCCTACGCTCCGCCTGCCGTGCAGCCGGCCCCGCTTCCGCCGACCGGCCAGCCGGTCGCGCCTCAGTCGGAGCCGCCCCAGCAGAGCTGAACCCGGGGCGCGCCGATGCCCGACCCGGGCGGCGACTCGGCTGCCGCCTATGACGCCAGGGTATTGCGGGCGTTCATCCGCGGCGGCCGGCTGGTCACGATCCCGGCCCAGGAGAAGAAACGCCTGGCGATCCTGCGCTACCTCATGGAGCGCTGCTTCGCCCAGGACCGCGCGTACCCGGAACGCGAAGTGAACGAGTTGCTGCGCGAGTACAACGAGGACGTGGCCACGCTTCGGCGACACCTCGTGGTCGCGGGCTTCATGACTCGTTCGGACGGGGTCTATCGCCGAGCCGGCTGACCGGCTCCACTGCCCGGACCGGCTCCACTGCCCGGACCGGCTCCACTGCCCGGACCGGCTCGCACGGCCCTCGACCCACGCGGCGCGGCGCGGCCGCCGGTCAAGCGATTCCTGCCGGCGCCCGATCGGTGCCGTTCGGGTCGGCTCGCCGCCCTATACTCGGCCGGCCGGCCTGCGCACTCCTCGGCCCGAGGGGTTCCGTCACACGCAGGCGGTTCGAGACAGAGGAGCAGGCCGCATGGCAGCCAGGACTATCCGCGACTTCCAGGTTGGATTCGACATCGCGCCGCTCGTCGACGCGTGGGCCGGGGCCAACCACTACGGCTTCCGCGGCATCTCACCGGACGGCACTCGGAACTACCAGCGCGGCAACGGAATCCTCACCGGGGCCATGCCACTCACCATCCGGCAAGCCGGTCCCTCGGTTCACCTGGAGGCCTGGATCCACGCCACGCTGGTGGCCCGGATCTGCGCCCTCTTCCTGATTCCGTCGGACATGGGCATCGAGTCCGGCGGCATGCGTGGCGTTCTGCCGCGGTCCATGGCCCGCGACTCCGTCAACAAGCTGCTGGCTCAGCTGGGCCAGCCGCCCATCGGCTAGGGGGCCGGGCGGGCGCTCATCGGCAGTCGGCCGGGCCGCCCGGGCCTCCGCGGTCGGCCGTCCCGTCGCCGCTCAGCGAGCCGGGCTCGTTCGCAGCCGGCCGCGGTCGGCCGGTCTGTCGCCGCCGTCCTCTCTGTCCTACGATGGCAGGCGTGAGCGCTCGAGGTCCCGGTTTGACAGAGGCCACGGACAGGATCCCTATCCTCGTCGATTGCGACACAGGCATCGACGACAGCCTGGCACTGCTGTACGCGGTAGCCTCGCCCGAGTGCGAGCTCGTGGCCGTCACGTGCACCGCGGGCAACGTCGACGCGCGCCAGGTCGCGGAGAACACGCGGGCCGTCCTGGAGATGGCCGGTCGATCGGACCTGGAGGTCGCGCTCGGCCGTGAGACGCCGCTGGCGCGGGCGCTCGTCACGACGCCGGAGACGCACGGGCCCCTGGGCATCGGATACGCCGAGCTTCCGCCGACGACCATGCCGCTCTCCTCGCGCTTCAGCCCCGACCTGATCGTCGCGGAAGCCCGCCGCCGCCCCGGGGAGCTGATCCTGGTCACGCTCGCGCCGCTCACCAACGTGGCCCTGGCGGTGCTGCGCGAGCCCGAGCTGCCGCGCCTTCTGCGACGCCTGGTGATCATGGGCGGGAGTTATCGCTCGCCCGGCAACACGGCCCCGACGACCGAATGGAACGTCAGCGTCGACCCGGAGGCGGCCAGGATCGTATTCGAGGCGTTCGGTACGGCGGCGGCCGACACGGGGGCGGCCGGAGGCGGGGTGGCCAGCACGGGGGCGGCCGGCGCGGGGGCGGATGGCGCCGGCTCGAGCGCGACCGGAGATTCGGCTGCGCCGGAAGGGTCGGCCCGAGCCGGGAGTTCGGACGGTGCCGCGGATGGCTCGCGCGTTGCCGGCGGCGACCCCGGAATCGACCCGCAAACTCGTCGACATCTGCCTCTCGCGCTCGGCCTCGACGTCACCGAGCGAGCCAAGATGCTGCCCGAGCATCTCGCCGCTCTGGCGGCACGAGCGGGCTGCGCGCCCGACGGCCGATGGATCGGCGGGGCCGACTCCGGCGGCCATGAGCGCGGCATCGGCGGCCGAGGCGGCGGCAGTGGCGGTGGCCCAGGCGCCCGTGGCGGAGGCTCCGGCGCCCGTGGCGGCGGCATCGGCGCCCGTGGCGGCGGCATCGGCGGCCGTGGCGTCGCCAGTGCCGGCGTCCCGGCCGTCAACCCCATCGTTCGCTACCTCGCCGACGCCCTGCGCTTCTACATGGAATTCCACAGCCGCTACGACGGCTTCTACGGCGCCTTCATCCACGACCCCCTGGCCCTCGCGACGGCCCTGGACCCGACGCTGGTACGGACGGAGCCACTCACCGTAGACGTGGAGTTGGGCGGCCGGCTGACCACGGGCGAGACGGTGACGGATTGGCGGCGTGTGTGGGGCCGCCCGCCGAACGTCGACGTGGCGGTCGAGGCCGACACGGACCGCTTCATGGCCCGGTTCATCGAGAGGGTCGGCGACCTGGCCGCGGGACGAGCTCAGGGCCGCCGATAGCTCGGTCCGGCCGCGCACCGCGGTACCCCGATTTCCGAATTCACACCACGGCGACCTCCGGCAAGGGCTTTGCGCCCGACGAGCACGCGGGACGGCTAGAGACCGGTCCCCACGACAGAATCGGGGCCCCGGAAGTGGCTCGAAGTGCTCGCCTGAGCAGTTTCGGGGACCCTCGGCGGCCCAGGACGACGTCTCCGCACGCGCTGCCGCTGCCCAATGTCGTCCTGATGTGAAATCGGCAAGAGCCGGGCCGTGTCGCCCGCCGTAGCCCGGGCCGGATCGCCCGTGCCCGGCGCGCCTCGCCCCGCGGCGTCGGTCGCCCGCCGGAGCCCGGGCCGGGTCGCCCGCGCCCGGCGCGCCTCGCCCCGCGGCGTCGGTCGCCCGCCGCAGCCCGGGCCGGGTCGCCCGCCGGAGCTCGGGCCGGGTCGCGCGGCGCCCGGCGTGCCTCGCCCCGCGGCGTCGGTCGCCCGTGCCCGCCCGTGCCCGCCCGCCCAACCGGGCCCGCACTTCGCCACGGGGCGTGGATCGCCCGGCGGCCCGGGCTCAGACCTGGCAAGCTGTGCCGGCGCGGCACCCGCACATCCGACCTGGCCGCGTTCCCACGAGGAGAGCAGGAGAGATGGATCTACTGAACCGCTGGGTAGCTCGCCAGTTCACGACCCGAGTGATCGTCCTGATGCCGGTGGCGATCGCCATCAACATCGTCCTGGGCTATACGGTCCAGAGCGGCCTGAAACTCCCCATATACCTGGATTCGATCGGCACGATTCTCGTCGGCGTCCTGGGCGGCCCGCTGCCCGGACTCTGCACCGGGGCCCTGTCGGACCTGATCTGGCAATACGCCCCCGGTATCGGCTCCGGATCGCAGATCGGGCCCTTCGCCATCACCGCCGGCGTCATCGGATTGCTGGCCGGCGTCTGGGGGCAGCTCGGGCTCTTCCGACCGCGGCGCGGCCACAGGCTCAACATCGCGGCCGCCGTCGTGGCCGTCATCCTGATCGGCGCGATGGCGTTCTACACCTACGGCCGGGCCTTCTCGAGCCCGGACCAGTTCGCCAACGCCACTTTCCTGGACACCCGGTACTTCGACCAGTCGCGCCTCTTCTTCGTGGCCGTGATGGTCGTCTTCGTGGCCCTCGTCGCCTGGGCTCTCGTCCTGCGGCGGGACGTCGGGGCCGTGTTCGCGATCAGCGCCGGCCTGGCGACCGGCATCGTTGCCGCCGTCGTCTCCGCCCCCATCTACGCTTTCTTCTACGGCGGGCTTTCCGGCAGCGGCACGGATGTCATCGTGGCCGCCTTCCGGTCCGGCGGAGACAGCCTCTACCAGGCCACCCTCAAGCAGGGCCTGCTCTCGGACCCGATCGACAAGATGATCACGACCTTCGTGGTCTTCTTCATCCTGGGCAGCCTGTCGCGCCGCTTCGTCGCGCGGTTCCCGAACGGCGAAAAGGCCGTCGGGCCCGAGACCGAGCCGGCGGCCGAGACCGCGGTCGCGGGCTGAGCGCATCTTGGCGCTGGTCTCCGCGGCAGCCGCGCAGGGCCTGCCCGACTACGTCACCCGCCGGCCGAGTGGCTTCTATCGCTCGCTCAACCCGGCCACGAAGCTGGCCGTGGCGGCGCTGGAGGTCGTGGCCGCGTTCCTGCTGCCGGGCTGGCTGGGACCCTTGCCGGTCCTGGCCGTGGTGGCTGCGGTCGGCATGGCCTCCCGAGCCTTCCGCGATCTCGTCCTGATCGGTATTGCCACGTTGCCGCTGGTCGTGTCGATCATGCTCGTGAACCTGTTCCTGCTGCCCGGCGCGTCCGACCAGATCGCAAGGTTCGGGCCGTTCGCGCCGTCCTGGAGCGGCTTCTGGTTCGGGCTGCTGACGACGGCCCGGTTGCTGGCCTTCTCCTCGGCCGTGGCCCTCGCCTACGTGACCACTCCGATCGATGACCTGCTCGCCGACCTGGCGCGCCGGGGTCTGGGCCGGGGAGCGATCTTCGTGGTCGGCGCCGCGGTGCAGATGGTTCCGCGCACTCTGCAGCGGGCCGGTGAAATCCTCGACGCGCAGCGGGCGCGCGGCATGGACACCGAAGGCCGGATCTGGCGGCGGGCCCGGGGCGTCTTCCCGCTCGCGGCACCACTGGTATTCGGGGCGCTGTCCGAGGTCGACGAGCGGACCATGGCCCTGGAGGCGCGGGCCTTCTCCGCGCCCGGGCGCCAGACGCCGCTCCGCCGGCCGAGGGACGCGGCGCCGGACCGCTTGCTGCGCTGGGCCGCCTTGCTCGGTATCGCGGCCGTCGCCGGCCTGCGCATCTCCGGAAAGCTTGGCTGAGCTATGGCGATCGAGCTGACGAACGTTCGATACCGGCACGCCGGGGCTTCCAAGCCGGCTCTTTCGGCAGTCGACCTGCGCCTGGAGCCCGGCCGCATCCTCGGCGTCGCCGGCGCCAACGAGTCCGGCAAGACGACGCTCTGCCTGGTCGCGAGCGGCTTCGCGCCGGGCGTGATCGGCGGGCGGCTGGAGGGGTCGGTCCGGATCGACGGCGTGGAGACGGCCGCGATCCAGCCGCACGTCCTGGCCCAGCGTTGCGGGCTGCTCTTCCAGAACGCGGCCACGCAGCTCTCCCACACGACCGCGACGGTCTTCGAGGAAGTGGCGTTCGGGCCGTGCAACCTGGGGATGGCGGTCCCGGAGGTCGTCGAGCGGGTCTGGTGGGCTCTCCGCGCCGTGGGCGTGGAGGACCTGGCGCCGCGCGACCCGGCGCGGCTGTCGGGCGGGCAGGGGCAGCTCGTGGCGCTCGCGTCGGTTCTGGCGCTGCGGCCGCGCTATCTGATGCTGGACGAGCCCACGAGCGAGCTGGATCCGGCCGGCACCGCTCTCGTCGCCGACGCTCTCGGCAGAGTCGCGGCGGAGACGGGCGCGGGGATTCTGCTCGTGGAGCACAAGACGGACGTGCTGGCCCGGATCGCGGACGAGGTCGTGGTGCTGGCCGGCGGATCCATCGCGCTGGTCGGGCCTGCCGACGCGGTACTCGGCGACCCGCGCCTGGCGGAGCTGGGCGTCGAGCCGCCGGCAAGGGCGGGCCTCGAGCGGGAGGTCCTGGCCGCCGGCCTGGCCTGGCCGGACGTTCTGGCGAAAGGGCTCGCGTGAGGCCGCGCGACCGCGAGCTCACCGGAGCGACTCCGGCGGCTTCCGCCGGAGCTCGGGCCGATTCCGGCTCATCCGGCTCCGATGGTCCGGGCGGATCGACGCGCCCGGGCTCCGCTCCGCCCGGTCGTTCCGCCTCGCGTCCGGCGCCGGCCGTGCCCGAGATCGAGTTCGAGGGCGTCGCCTTCGCCTACCCGGACGGCACCCGCGCGCTCGAGGATGTCGAGCTTCGCATCGAGCCGGGCGAGCTGGTGGCGATCGTCGGCCAGAACGGGTCGGGCAAGTCCACGCTTGTCCGTCACCTCAACGGGTTGCTGCGGCCGACTGCCGGGCGGGTGCTGATCGACGGCGTCGGACATCCGACGGGTGCACGTGGCCCGGCTGGCGGGGCGCGTGGGGCTGGCCTTCCAGAACCCGGATCGGCAGCTGTTCGCCGGGCGAGTCTCGGCCGAGGTGGCCTTCGGCCCGCGCAACCTGGGCCTGCGCGGCGCGGACTTGGACGAGCGAGTGGCGACCGCGCTGGAGGCCGTGGGCCTGGGCGGGGAAGCGGCGTCGAATCCGTACGACCTGGGCTACTCGCGGCGCAAGCTGCTCGCGCTGGCCTCCGTTCTGGCGATGCGGACGCCGGTCCTGGTGCTAGACGAGCCCACCACGGGGCAGGACGCGCGGGGAGCGGCGCGGGTCCGCGCGGTCGTGGCCTCGGCCGCGGCGGAGGGACGGACCGTGATCGCGATCAGCCACGACATGCGTTTCGTGGCCGAGTGCTTCCGGAGAGTGGTCGTCATGCGCGCCGGCCGCGTCGTCCTCGACGGGACTCCCGAGGCGGTGTTCGGCGAGGCCTCCTGGGGTGAGCTGCGGGCCGCCTACCTGGAGCCGCCGTTCGCCGCCGTCGCGGGGGAGCGGTTGGGCCTGGGCGCGACACCGACGGCGTCCTCGTTCGTGGCGGCGCTGGCGAGGCGGGCGGGTCGCTGACGGGCGCGGGCGGCCGCGGTGGCCGCGGGCTGTCCGCGACTAGAGCTCGCCGGCGAGCTGGGCGAAGGCGCGGTGCAGGGCGGCGCGCGCGGCGGTGGCCGGGAACGGCGAGAGCGGCAGGGCGTCGTGGATCGAGCCGCCGTCGAACCGGACGCGCCGCGCCAGTGAGGCGAGGGCCGTCAGGTCGGCAAGCTGCCCCTCGACGAACGCTCGGGTGACCACGTCGCCGTGCCCCGGCACGACCGGCCCGAGAGCCACCTCGAGCAGCCGGCCCAGGGTCCCGGGCCAGTCCATCGGGTAGGAGTCCTCGAAGGAAGGCGGACCGCCCTGCTCGATCAGGTCGCCGGCGAAGACGACGTGAACGTCCGGCACGACGGCGACGATGTCGTTGTCGGTGTGGCCGCGTCCGAAGTGCGTCAGCTCGACCTTTCGACCGCCGAGCTCGAGCGACACGCCCTCGCGGAAGGTCTTGTTGGGCGGCGTGATCTGAGTCTGGGTGTATTCCTGGGCGACCTCGGGCATGGCCGCCGCAAGCGCGAGCTGCGTCGTCCGGCTGTCGGACTTGAGCCGGTCCGCGCACCGTTCGTGACCCCAGATGTCGGACGGCAGGAAGGCGGAGTTGCCGAACGCGTGGTCGTAGTGGTGATGCGTGTTGGCGGCGACGAGCCGGTTGTGGGTGATCCAGCGAATCTCGGCGGTCAACTCGCGGCCCTGCTTCTCGGAGCCGCGCGTGTCGACCACCAGGGCGGCGTCGTCTCCGACGATCAGACCGATCGTCACGTCGAAGTCCGGGAATCGGCGGACGAAGACCTGGTCGGCCACCTCGCGCCACATTCGAGCCTCGCGGGCGGCGCCGGGCGGGCGGTACGGGCTCATCGGTCTCCGGCTGCCGGCCCGGGGCGGACGCCCCGAAGCGCGATATCGCCCCTCGCCGTCAGCACCAGCTAGCTCCGCCTCCGAGGTCGTCCACTGCCAGAATCAGATCGACAATCACTGTTGAAGGGTACTTCGAGCGCGCCCGCGAGCGCAGCGCCCCGATGGTCCCACACGCCGTCGGGCCAGGCGTCGCCGTCGGCCTCGTTGTGCCGGCCTCGCCCCTTGCCCGGGATCGCCGTGCGGCGGTGCGGTCGGCATCGACATCAGGCTCTCGGGCTCAACCCCGCCGCCG
This sequence comes from uncultured Chloroflexia bacterium, assembly GCA_963838285.1. Classification (GTDB taxonomy): domain Bacteria; phylum Chloroflexota; class Limnocylindria; order Limnocylindrales; family CSP1-4; genus Fen-1039. The sequence continues at coordinate 3,846 of CAWIQP010000012.1, read as the reverse complement.
CACAATGGCGTCATGCCGTACGACCTGAATCGGTTCGTCGTGGAGCAGGGCTACGTCTACGAGGACGTGCTCGGGGAGTTGCGGCGCGGGCTCAAGACCGGCCACTGGATCTGGTTCATCTTCCCGCAGATCGCCGGCCTCGGGCAGAGCGACATATCCCGGCGCTTCGCCATCGGTTCGCTGGACGAGGCGCGCGCGTACCTCGCCCACCCTGTGCTGGGGGCTCGCCTGCGCGAGTGCGCCGGGATCGTTCTCGCGACGAAGGGGCGCACGTCGGAGGAGATCTTCGGCTCGCTGGACGCGATGAAGCTCCGCTCCTGCATGACGCTGTTCCACCGGGCCGCGCCCGACGAACCGGTGTTCGCCCAGGTCCTGGACCGCTACTACGGCGGCGTCGCGGACGAGGCCACGGACGCTCGGCTCTGACGAGGGCCGCGGCGTTGAGCCGAGCGCCGCCGAAACCGCAGCTCTGAAACCGCGCGCCGCCCCCAGGGCCGGCGAGAGGAGACCCGAATGTCAGCCCCGGTCGAGCTTGGGCTCGTCCTGCTTGGAGGCCATGTCGGCCAGCGCGTGGGCCACCGTGTCGAGCGAGAGGAGGGCGCACTTCAGGCGCGCCGGGCTGATCTCGATGCCGATCAGGTCGAGCAGGTCGTCGGGCGTCATCTTCTCGACCTCTTCGACCGTCTTGCCCTTGATCTCGTCGGTCAACAGCGAGGCGCTCGCCTGGCTGATGGCGCAGCCGCGCCCGGTGAAAGCCACCTCGCGGACGACGCCGTCGGAGACGCCGAGCATCATCGTGATGCGGTCGCCGCAGAGCGGGTTGGCGCCCTCGAAGCTCGCCGTGGGTTCGTCCAGGACCCCGAAGTTGTGGGGCCGCCGGTAATGTTCGAGGATGTAGTCGCGGTAGAGGTCGTCCATCGGGTGGAGGATACGCTCAACGCTCGAATATGCGGACGACTTCGCGCAAGCCGATCGCCAGGGCGTCGATCTCCTCGCGGATCGTGTACACGTTGAAGCTCGCCCGGGCCGTAGCCGCCACGTCGAAGCGCTCGTGGAGCGGCATCGTGCAGTGGTGGCCGGCGCGGATGCAGATGCCGTCGCGGTCCAGGATCTGGGCCACGTCATGGGGATGGATGCCCGGCAGGTTGAAGGACACGACGCCGCCGCGCGCCTCCGGGGCGGGGCCGTAGATCTCCACGCCGGGGACTTCGCGCCGCAGCATCTCCATCGCGTAGCGGGCCAGCTCCCGCTCGTGAGCCAGGACGCCGTCCAGGCCTATGCCCATCAGGTACTCGGCCGCCGCCCCCATGCCGATCTGGCCTGAGATGTCGGGCGTGCCGGCCTCGAACTTGTACGGGATCTCGTTCCAGTCGGAACGCCGCTGGTGGACCTCGCGGATCATGTCGCCGCCGGCCATGAAGGGCGGCATTGCCTCGAGCAGCTCGCGCCGGCCCCAGAGTGCGCCGGATCCCGCCGGGCCGAGCATCTTGTGTCCGGAGAAGACGTAGAAGTCGGCGCCGATCGCCTGGACGTCCACGGGCGTGTGCGGCACGGCCTGCGCGCCGTCGATGAGAACGAGCGCCCCGGCCGCGTGGGCCATCTCGGTCAGCTGCCGGACCGGGTTGATCGTGCCGAGCATGTTCGAGACGTGGGTGAACGCGACCAGCTTGGGGCGCAGGTGGAGCAGCGCCTCGTACACCTCGAGCTTGAGCAGGCCGTCGTCCGTGATGGGGACGAACTCGAGGTCGCCGTCCTTCTCCTGGACAAGGATCTGCCACGGCACGAGATTGGCGTGGTGCTCCATCTCGGTCAGGACGATGGTGTCGCCTCGACCGATGTTGCGGCGGCCCCACGAATACGCGACGAGGTTGATCGCCTCGGTGGCGTTGCGGACGAAGACGATCTCGGCGGCTTCCGGCGCGTTGATGAGCCTGGCCGTTGAAACGCGGGCCGCCTCGTACGCGGCGGTCGCCCGCTCTGCCATCTCGTAGATGCCGCGATGGATGTTCGAGGAGTACTGGCTGTTGTAGGCGTCGACGGCGTCGATGACGGCGCGCGGCTTGAGGCTCGTCGCGGCGCTGTCCAGGTAGATCAGCGGCTTGCCGAAGCGGTTGGATGTGGCGAGGATCGGGAAGTCGGTACGCAGCCGGTAGGGGTCGATGCGGGAGGGCGCGGGTTGGACGCCCGCTGTCGCGGGTTTCGCGCCTGAGGGCGCGTGCTGGGTAGCCGCAGGAGTAGTCGCGGTATCGGCCATGGTTGGCCCGCCCTAGTGGGCGGCCTCCGTCGCCAGCTCGGGCGCTTCGTCGGTGATTTCGCCCTCCAGGCCCGCCTCGGCGAGGATCGGCGCGTAGCCCTCCTCCTCCAGGCGCAGAGCCAGGTCCTTGCCGCCGCTGGTGACGATCCGGCCGGCCGCCAGAACGTGGACCGTGTCGGGCGTGATGTAGTTGAGCAGCCGCTGGTAGTGGGTGATCACGAGCACGCCCATGTTCGGGTTGAGCATCGCGTTCACGCCCTCGGCGACGATCCGCAGGGCGTCGATGTCGAGGCCCGAGTCCGTCTCGTCGAGGATCGCCATCTCGGGCTGCAGGACCGCCATCTGGAGCATCTCGAGCCGCTTCTTCTCGCCGCCGGAGAAACCCTCGTTGACGTAGCGCGCGGCGATCGACTCGTCCATCTTGAGCAGCGCCATCTTCTCGCGGACGAGCTTGCGGAACTCGCCCATCGGAATGCCGCCCCGGTAGGCGTCGGTGGGGTCGATATTCGGATCGGGGTTGAGGCCGGCCCGGCGGGCGTTGATTGCCGATCGCAGGAAGCTCGCCACCGACAGGCCGGGAATGGCCATGGGGTACTGGAACGCGAGGAACATTCCGAGCCGCGCCCGCTTGTCGGCCGAGAGCTTGAGGATGTCGTGGCCCTGCCAGAGGACCTCGCCGGACTTGACGACGTAGGCGGGGTGCCCCATGAGCGCGTAGGCCAGCGTGGTCTTGCCGGAGCCGTTGGGGCCCATGATGGCGTGGACCTCGCCCTTGCGAACCGTCAGGTCGATCCCCTTGAGGATCTCGTGATCGGGCTTCGCGGCCGGGGCCACGTGCAGGTCTCGGATGACGAGGTCTTGATCGCTCACGTTGGCTCGATTGCTCCTTGGTAGGTGACGGGCTGGCTAGTCGGCGAGGGTGACGGGACTGGCGTTGCGGGACGACGCGCCCTCCGCTCGAACGCCCAGGGCCGGCAGGCCGGCGCCGTTCAGTCGGGCCATCGGAGGGACGAGATCGGCCAGGGTCATGGAGTCGAGCGCGCCGGCGATGGCGTCGCGCACCCGAACCCACATGAAGTTGACGGTGCAGTGGCCGCTGCGCTCGCAGGACAGGTGATTGGGATCGTCGTTGGCGCAGATCATCGGCGCGATCGGCCCCTCAAGAGCCCGAAGGACCTCGCCCATCACGATCTCCTCGGGCGGGCGGGTGAGCTCGTAGCCGCCGTGGGCGCCGCGGGTGCTGTGCACGAGATCGACGTCCCGCAGGCTGATGACGAGCTGCTCGAGGTAGGCCCGCGGCAGGTCCTCCTGCTCGGCGATCTCGGTCAGGCTGGCCGGACCGGAGCCGTACCGGCGAGCCAGCTGGGCCATCAGGCGCACGCCGTACTCGCCCTTCGTCGAGAAGGACACGGCGCCGGTGCTGTGGTAAGTCCTCGTCGCCAGTTCGCAGCTCCGTCTCGGCGACGTCCGCCGTCTGCGTCTCGGGCGCCCGGTCGGGGGCTGCTGCCCGATGAACCGCCGCGGACGCTCCGCGCTAATTCCGACCAAAACCATCGGAAATAAAGTATAGGAGTGCTCCGGTGGGCCGTCAA
>CAWIQP010000011.1:0-161522 GCA_963838285.1 uncultured Chloroflexia bacterium | reverse complement strand
GCCGGCCCTCCCGATGGAGAGAGGACGTCCGGTCTGGTCTCGGCGATCGAGGCGATGGGTCTGGGCGGCCCGACAGTCAACGAACAAGCTGTGGGACTTCCACAACAAAGCAGCACCAAGGCGCACCTGAAGATCTCCGCCGCCGAGCGGCTCGAGATCCGAGGGCAGAGGCGAACCCTGAAGGTGGGCCCTGATCGAGCGTCTCGTCCTCCTGCGCACCATCGATTCCATCTGGGTCGAACATCTCACCGAGGTCGACGAACTGCGCCAGGGCATCGGCCTGCGCGGCTTCGCCCAGGAAGACCCGCTCAACGCGTTCAAGAAGGAGGCCTTCTCCCTATACGAGGAGATGAGCGCCCTCATCAGGCACCAGGTCGCGACCACGATCTTCCGGGTCTCGATCGTTCGACCGCCTGTCCAGCCCGAAGGCGCCGAAGGCGGGGACGGAGCCGACGCCTCGGGCGAGGCCGGCCAGGGCGCCGGCGGAAGCGCGGCGGGAGGTAGAGCTCCGGACGGCGGCAAGGCCGGAGCACCGGGCGCGGGCGGCAGGCCCGCGGTTGCCGGCGGTCGACCGCTTCCCAAGCCGCTCCCTCAGGGCCGCCCGTCCGGAGGATCGCTCGGCAGTTCCGGCAGCGCCGCGGGCGGAGCCATCCGGCCCGGCTACTCGCCGTCGGGCGTTCGGATGGGGCGCAACGACGCGTGCTGGTGCGGGTCGGGCAAGAAGTACAAGAAGTGCCACGGCCGGTGAGACCGGCACCACGGGTCGAGGGCCGCGGATCGACAGGCGGGCCGCCTTCCGACAAGCTTGGGCCTCGGACGCGGATCGGTCGGTGACCGCGTCGGGACTCACACTGCGGTCGCGCTTTCGGGATCTGCTGCTCGTCGCCCTGGCATTCGCCCTCGGCGCCTGCGCTCTCACGGCCTACACCACGTTCCAAATCTGGCAGGTCGGGCAGCAGGACGGCAGGCGCCACGTGGACGCGATCGTGGTCATGGGCGCCGCCCAGTACAACGGCCGCCCGTCCGGCGCTCTGGCCGCCCGTCTGGACCACGCCATCGAGCTCTACAAGGAAGGCGACGCGCCCTACCTGATCACCACCGGCGGGAACCTCCCGGGCGACCTGACGACCGAGGCCGACACCGGGCGCCGCTATGCGATCGCCCGCGGCGTACCCGCGTCGGCCATCCTGGAGGAGAACACCGGCCGGAACACCCTGGAGTCGATCGAGCACGTCCGGGCCATCTTCGAATCCCGCGGCCTGCACACGGCGCTCTTCGTCTCGGACCGAAGCCACATGCTGCGCGTCCTGAGGCTCGCCCAGGATCAGGACATCGAGGCCTGGTCGTCGCCCACCGATACCAGCCCGGACGACATCGATCGGAGCCTCGTCTGGAACTCGATGGTCCACGAACTGGGTGCGATGGGGCTGTACGTCTTCGTGAACGACGACCCCGATTCCACCGATCAGGCGCCGGCCGCAGCGTCTGCCTCCCCCTCCGGGTCGCCCGGCGGCTCCCCAGGTTAGGGAGCGGCGGCGGCGCACCGGGAATCCCGGCCGAGTCGGGCTCCACGTGGAGATTAACGGCCGAGGACCCCATTAACCCCTTGGCTACGCCGAATTGACGCCGTATACTCCCGCCATCGCCGGTCGCGGCCAGGACCCGTCATCCGGTCGCGGCATCCCGGAGGGGGGCGATAGGCGTCACACTGAGGAGAGTAGTGAAGCAGGCAGAGGAAGCGGCATTCATCGATCTCATCGCCTGTGAGCGTGATTGCCGGAACTGTAGTTATGCGGCTGCCCTCGAATGCGATGGCAACTGCGGCGTCTGTCCCCACAACACTTACTGCCCCTGCGTGAACCCCGTCGTTGCCCGGAGCAAGAGCGCGCTGCGCTTGATCGAGCTCCGCCCGATCCTTCTCCAGGACTCGAGAGGCCGCTCCTAGTGGAGCCGGCCGAAACCCGAGATCTGGTAACGCGGATCCTGGCGACAACGGGGCGTCTTTGACCTCTCGGCCAAGGAAACTCGTCTAGCCGATCTGGACGCAGGCACCGGTGAACCCGGCTTCTGGGACGACCAGCGCGCCGCGCAGAAGCTGTTGCGCGAGGCCGAAGGTCTGCGCGAGGAGCTGGCGCTGTGGGGCCGCATAAAATCCCGCGCCCGCGCCACGCTCGAGCTGCTCGAGCTCGCCCAGGAGGAAGGAGACCAGGACCTCCTGGGAGACGTCGCCAACGAAGCCGCCGAGCTCGACCGCGAGTACGCCACCGCGCGGCGGGAGCTGCTCTTCGGAGGCGAGTTCGACGGGCGCAACGCGCTCCTGACGATCAGCGCCGGCGCCGGCGGCACCGAGGCCACCGACTGGGCCCAGATGCTCCTCCGGATGTACTTGCGCTGGGCCGAGCGCCACCGCTTCGCGACCGAGATCCTCGACCAGACGGAAGGCGAGGAAACCGGCATCAAGAGCGTCACCGTCGCCATCGACGGCCGCGCCGCATACGGCTACCTCAAGGCCGAGCGGGGAGTTCACCGGCTGGTTCGAATCAGCCCCTTCGACTCGCAGAAGCGGCGCCACACGACCTTCGCCCTCGTCGAGGTTCTGCCGGAAGTCGAGAGCGACGTCGAGGTGGAGCTCAACTGGGACGAGATTCGCATGGACACGTTCCGGGCCACCGGCGCCGGCGGCCAGCACGTCAACAAGACCGACTCCGCGGTGCGGCTGACCCACCTGCCGACCGGGATCGTCTCGCAGAGCCAGAACGAGCGCTCGCAGACCCAGAACAAGGAGACCGCGGCGAAGATCCTCCAGGCGCGTCTGCTCCAGCGGGCCGTGGAGGAGCGCGAGGCCGAAATGCGCAAGCTGCGCGGCGAGCACGTCGAGGCGGGCTGGGGCAACCAGATCCGCAGCTACGTCCTTCACCCGTACCAGATGGTCAAGGACCATCGCACCGAGGTGGAGACGGGCAACACGTCGGCCGTCCTCGACGGCGACCTCGACGTGTTCATGCAGGCGGAGCTCGAACGCGAGGCGACCGGCGCGGTCGCCGGCGCGCCGGATCCTCGCCCGGCAGCCGGATAGCGTGGCCGTCACCTACCGGCCGCCGCGGCGCGCCGAACTCGTCGAGTGCGCCATGGTCTGGTACTCCGCCGTCGACGACTACATGGCCCGCCTCAACCGGCCACTGCCCTCGCCCTATCTGGACCCTCTCCTCACCATGCTCGGCCATCTGCTGACAACGGACCCGGAGAGGTTCCTGGTGGCAGTGCGCGACGCGCAGGCCGGCGGCACCGGCCGCGCCGAGGTGATCGGCTTCGGGATCGCGGCCCAGCGAGAGCACGTCTGGTACCTGTCGCAGCTCTACGTTCTGCCCCACGAGCAGGGGCACGGCATCGGCCGCGCGCTGCTCACGCAGATCCTGCCCTCGGAGGCTGCGGACCCGCGCCCGGGCGTGCTGGCCATGTGCACCGACTCGGCCCAGCCCGTATCCAACGGCCTCTACGCCCGGTTCGGGATCGTTCCGCGGATGCCGGTCTTCAACCTTGTCGGCACGCCGAACCCGTCCGCGCTGTCCCGGCTCCCCGCCGCCATCGAGGCCGTGGCTCTCGGCCCAGGCGATCCCGCGGCGACCGCCGACGCCATCGACTCGATCGACCGGGCCGTACTCGGCTATGCCCACCCGGTCGATCACGCTCACCTGCGGGCGACCGGACGCACGGGTTTCGTCTACCGGGCCGACGACGGTGAGCCCGTGGGCTACGGATACAGCTCCGAGGTGGGCCGATTCGGGCCGGTGGCGCTGCTCGACGAGACGCTCACCGCGCCGGTGCTGGGCCATCTCATGAACGCCATCAGGCCGCGCGGGGCCACCTCGGTCTGGGTACCCGGAGCCAACGACCGGGCGATGGTCGCGCTGCTCCGGGCCGGCCTCCGAATAGAGGGCTTCCCCGCCCTGCTGTGCTGGAGCCGCCCCTTCGCCGCCTTCGAGCGCTACGTGCCTGCCAGCCTGTCGCTGTTGTGACGGCCGCGACCCCAACCGAGCCGGCCGGATCGGTGCTAGCCTCATGGTCATGGTGAGCGCGGCGACCCCCGGACCCAAACCGAGCCAGACCCGCCGACCCGGCGAGCGCCCTCGCGATGCCGTCTCCACCAGGGTCGTGCTGGCGATGCAGGGCGTCACCAAGTCCTACCCGAACGGCCGCGTGGCTCTGCGCGGCGTGGACCTGATCGTGCCCGAGGGCGACTTCGTCTTCCTGGTCGGGCCATCGGGCGCCGGCAAGTCGACGGTGATCAAGCTCCTCATTCGCGACGAGGTGCCGACCAAAGGCGTGGTCCTCCTCGACGGCCGGGACCTGGCGCGGCTCAAGCGCCGCGAGGTTCCAAAGATCCGGCGCAAGATCGGCGTCGTCTTCCAGGACTTCAAGCTCCTGCCGAACAAGACCGTCCGCGACAACGTGGCCTTCGCGCTGGAGGTCACCGGCGCCCGGCGGCGCACCATCGATCCGGCCGTCGATCGCGTCCTCGCGGTCGTCGGCCTGACCGGACAGGCGGACCAGCTCCCCGGCCAGCTCTCCGGCGGCGAGCAGCAGCGGACGGCCATAGCCCGAGCCCTGGTCCACAACCCGCGGCTGTTCATCGCCGACGAGCCCACCGGCAACCTCGATCCCGCTCATCAGCTGGGAGATCATCCAGCTCCTGCTCCGCATCAACGACCTCGGCGTCACGGTGCTGATGGCGACCCACAACGCCGAGGTGGTGACGGCCGTTCGCAGACGGGTCGTCGCCCTCGAGAACGGCCGCATCGTGCGCGACCAGACGGACGCCGCCTACCACCGCGAGGACTGAGTGATCTCCTTCGTCGCCTTCAGCCTGCGGCGCGCCTGGCAGGGGTTCTGGCGCAACGGCCTCATGAGCCTGGCCGCGACCGCGACGATGGTCCTGATGCTGGTCCTGCTGGCGGGTCTGATCATCCTTCTGACCGGCCTGGACGCAACCCTCGACTACGTCCAGCAGGAAGTCCAGGTGGTGGCGTACATGAAGGATTCGGCCACGGCGGGAGACATATCCGCCCTGGAAGCATCTCTTCAGCGAATGCCCGAGGTAACCCAGGTCAACTTCGTCTCGAAGGATCAGGCGTACAGCGACTTCCTGGCGCGCCATCCCGAAGAAGCCGCGGTGATCGAATCGCTGCCTACCAACCCTCTGCCGGCCTCGCTCCAGATCAACCTGCGCGACCCCAACGACTACCTCGACGTCGCGGCGTACCTGAACGGCCAACCGGCCGTCGACCGGGTCCTGAACATCCAGCAAACGGTGGATCAGCTGGTCACGGTCATCGGGATCCTGCGGATCGGGGGGACGGTGATCCTGGTCGTCGTGGGTCTGATCGTCCTGTTCACCATCGTCAACACCATCCGCCTGGCCGTCGTGGCACGCGCCGACGAGATCGAGATCATGCGTCTGGTCGGCGCCTCGGACGCCTTCATACGCTGGCCCTTCATCTTCGAAGGCGCATTCGTGGGCCTGCTCGGCGCCGCGATAACGATCGGCCTGCTCTTCCTGGGCCAGGGCCCCATCACGAGCTTCCTCTCGGATTACTTCAAGGTTCTGCCCGTCGAGGCCAGCGCCACGGTCGGACAGAACGTCGCCCTGATCGTGCTCGGAGCCGGGGCCGGGATCGGCGTCGTCGGCTCGTATCTCTCCGTTAGGAGCTACCTGATCCGCTGATCGGTTCGTCCGATTCGCGTCCTACGCTGCCAGAGGTTCCATCGATGTCCTCCACCTCAACCCCAGAGCATCCGGATCGGCCGGAGAGCTCGGAGCCCGCGCCCGACGGCTCGGAGGCGGCCCTCCCCGCCTCGGAAGTCGACGAGCGCGTCGAACGCCACGAGCCCAAAGGCCCGCGGGACGAGAAGGGCGCGCGCGGCCGCCGCAACGTCGCGCCGTCTCGTGTCGGGCTGCTGCTGGTCGCCCTGCTGACCGGATCGGCTCTCTTCGTGGGCGGCTTCTCGCTCGGGGCCCACGTCGCCACCACTCCCGGGACGCCCGCCGACGAGGAGGCGCGCTTCGGCCCGTTCTGGGACGTCTACTCGCTCATCCTGAACGACTACGCGGGCTCGCCCAAGCCGAGCGAGGACCAGCTGGCCCAGGCGGCGATCAAGGGCATGATGGAGAGCCTGAACGACCCCTGGTCCTACTACCAGGGCCCGTCCGACTTCGAGAGCTCGCTGCTCAACGTCGGCGGCCAGGCCCAGGGCATCGGCGTCTCGGTCGTGCTCCAGCCGGTCGATCCCAACTCGGGCTTGAGCTGCAAGACCATCGGCAACGGCTGCGAGATGGCGATCGTCGAACCGATACCCGGATCGCCGGCCGCGCTGGCGGGCATTCAGGCCGGCGACGTGATCGTCTCGGTCGGAGGCACCTCGCTGGACGGACTGACGATCGATCAGGCCATCGCTCTCATCAAAGGGCCCACCGGCACGCCGGTGACGCTGAGCCTGCTCCGGGGCACGACCACCATCCAGAAGTCGGTGGTGCGTCAGGTCTACAGCCAGCCCGAGGTGAGCACCAAAACCCTGGCCAACGGCGCGGTGGCATACATCCAGGTGAGCGGCATCAATCAGCCGGCCAGTTCGCAGTTCGATACGGCCCTGGCCGCGGCTCTGGCGGCCGGCCAGCGCAACGTGATCCTCGACCTGCGTGGCAATCCGGGCGGTTACGTGGCGGACGCCGTCAAGATCGCGAGCGAGTTCATCCCGTCGGGAGTGATCGCCTACCAGCAGGATGCGAGCGGCACCACGACCGAGGTTGACGCCACGGCCGGCGGCCGGGCCACCGACAGTTCCGTTCACCTGGTCGTGCTGGTGGACGGAAACACGGCCTCCGCGGCCGAGATCCTGGCCGGTGCGCTGCAATCGCACGGCCGGGCGAAGCTCGTCGGCGCGAAGACCTACGGCAAGGGCGTCGTCCAGGAATGGCTTCCGCTATCCAACGACTTCGGCGGCATCCACCTGACGATTGCCCGCTGGCTCACCCCGGACAAGGTCTGGATCCAGGGCAAGGGTCTGCAGCCGGACGTTCCGATCGACTCGACCAACGCCCGGGCCGGAACCGATCCGGTCCTGGACGCGGGCCTTGAGCAGCTTGGGTTCCCGCCCGAGTCGGGGGCGTCGCCCAGCCCGGGGACGTCTCCGGCCCCGAGCCCGGCGGCCAGCCCGAGCCCGGCGGCCAGCCACAGCCCGGCGGCCAGCCCGAGCTGAGCTGGTCCCGGGCCGCCAGTTCTACCCTCAACCGTGCCGGACGTTCCGTTGCGCCGCCCCCCGGAATGGGTCGGTTGCGCTCCCGGCCCTTTCTCCGATACGATGCCCCCGAACGAAAGGAGGTGATGTGCAGTGTCGGATTTGCCGATGCGCTGCACCACCTCGTCAGGAGCCGGGCTCTAGAGACCGGCCACCGGCGGGTGGTGTCATAACGCAAACCGAATGCCGGTCCTTCGGGACCGGCATTCGTGCGTCTCCGGCATGCGCGAGCGCCTTCGCGCGAGCGCGGACGCCGGGCCGCCGATTCCGGCCGACCCCCGGCCTCCAACCGGCTCGGACATTCGCCGCCGCCGGGGCGCCTCCGTCCAGTCGTTCGACGCGCCGTCGCGCCTCGTGTCCGCTAACCTCGTCACAGTCAACCCGCACCAACCCTGGAGCCGAGCATGGGCGAAGAGAAGACCGTCGCCCAAAACCGAAGAGCCCGCCACGAGTACTCGATCGAGGATTCGTTCGAGGCCGGCATCGTCCTGACCGGAACCGAGATCAAATCGGTCCGCGCCGGCAAGACGAGCCTGGCCGAGGCCTACGCGCGCATCGAGGGCGGCGAGGCATGGCTGATCGGCGCGAACATCTCGCCCTGGGACACCGGCAACCGCTACAACCACGAGCCCAAGCGGCCGCGCAAGCTGCTGCTTCATCGGAGCCAGATCCTGGCACTGCAGCTGCGCACCAAGGCCAAGGGACTGACGCTCGTGCCGCTGAAGATGTACATCACCGAGCGCGGCCGGGCCAAGCTGGAGATCGGGCTGGGGCGGGGCAAGCAGCTCCACGACCGCCGCCGCGACATAGCCGCGCGCGACTCCAAACGGGAAGTGGAGCGGGCCCTCGCCGACGCGGATCGGGGTCGCGGCCGCTGAAGCGGCGGCGCGGCGCTCCCGGGCCACGCCGAGCGGCAGGGCGGCGCGGCTTTGCTTCCCGGGCATGGCTGGCGATTTTGCGCGCGTCTTCGTACCCGCGGAACGAATTGCGGCAGCCGGCGCGTCAGTATTCGCGAGATGGCCAACCGTCACGACCTCGTCATCGCAGCCAAAGCCGGAGACGGCGACGCGTTCATGGACCTGGTCCAGCTCGAGACGCCCGACGCGTATCGGCTGAGCCTGATCATCCTGCGCCACCCCTCCGACGCCGAGGACGCGCTTCAGGAGGCCTTCATTCGAGCCTGGCGCGAGTTGCCCGGACTGCGGGACGCGGAGCGCTGGTCGGCCTGGTTCAGACGGATCACCGTCAACGCCGCGATAGACGCCGGTCGGCGCAAGAAGGCGACGCGGATCGTCCCGCTCGCCTTCCACGAGCCGCCTCCCGTGTCCGACGGCGCGGCGGGTCTCGCGGAACGCGACGTGGTCAGCCGGGCGATGAGCCATCTCGACGCCAACGATCGAGCGCTGCTGGCGCTCCGCTTCGGTCACGATCTCGAGCTGCCCGACGTGGCGGCCGCGCTCGGCATCCCGCTGGGGACCGCCAAGTCGCGCCTGCATCGCGCCCTGGGTCGCATGCGCAAAGAACTGGAGAGCGTCGATGAGCTCCGAGGACATCGAGAATCTGCTTCGGGAGAGGCTGGGTCCCGGGTCGAGCCGGCCCCTACCGAGCCCGGGTTTTGAAGGCCGGGTCCGCCGATCGTTGACCCCGCGCGGTGCCGGCAGCCGGCGCTGGTCTCGCGCCCTCCAGGGCGTGGTCGGGCTCGCGGCGGTGCTGGCCCTGGCTGCCGTGGCCGTGCCGTGGGTGACGGGCCCGCGTGCCGGCGTGGGCCCGGGCAGTTCCGTCGACGAGGTCGCGAGCCCCTCGGCGACTCCCCAGCCGACGCTCGCTCCCACCGCGTCGCCCACCTCGGTCCCTGTCGCCCACGCCCAGAAGTGGTTCCTGTCCTTCGACTACCCGGCGAACTGGACCGTCACGGACCGAGATGTCGCAGCCGCGACCGACGGGCTCAACGCCGTCTCGACCGCCCAGGGCGAACCTGTCGTCTTCGGCTTCGTCGGCAACAGCGGCGCCAGCGAGGAGTGCATGCCCAGCCCGCCGATCACCAACGCCTGCACCACGAACTGGTCGCTCGGGGCCGGAACGATTGCCATGCGGTTCGAGGTCTCTCCGCGAATGACCGCGCCCCGACCCTCGTACGTCTGGACCGGCCGGGAGGCGGTCGACGGTCCGGATATCCCAGGAGCCGAGGCGCTGACGGTCGATGGGCTCCCGGCGCGCTTCGCGAAGAGCACGACCGACGCCGTTCCCTACAGCAGCGAGACGGTGCCCGGGGCAACCGAGGTGCTGTGGTGGGGGTTGACCAGCCAGCAGCAGTTCTCCTTCGGGTACAGCATCGTCGCCGGCATCCGGGGACCCAATGTGGCCGCCCTCGAGGCGCAGGCGAAGGCTCTCGTCGCCGGCATCCACTACGTCCCCGAGACCGTCATGCTGCCGACCGATCCGGCCGCCCTCGACCAGGCCCGCCAGGCCGCGCTCGAGACGGACCTTACGGAGCAGAAGAAGACCATGGCCTCGAACAAGGACTACAGCCATGCCTGGGACTGCTTCCCGACGGTCGTCGGGGCGAGCCGCAAGGCAACCATCACCGACACGCCGAGTACGGGTCCGCTCACGAAGCCTCTATTGGTGACCTGCACCGTCGAGTCCATGGTTCCGACTGTCATGCAGGGCTGGATCCTCACGCTCTCTCAATCGTGGGATGCCGGCCCCGGCTACCCCGCCGGCAAGGCGTACGAAGTCGAAGAGATGAACGGTCAAGGCCTGGTCTGGGAGTGGGGCTGGACCGGAACCAACGCCTCGTCCGCGTATCCGCACCAGGGAGGGTCCAACTACCCGGGCTGAGCGCAGATGTAGCGCTCCCGTCGAGTGCCGCCGCGAGGATCCGCCGCCCGCAGGCCCCTCAATCCATCGCCCAGACCGGCAATTCATCCGGATCGCCAGTTGCCCCCGCGTGGACTCGCCAGCCGGTTGGGCGTCTCATGTGGTAAAAGGAACGGGATGACCAGCACATCCGCCGAATTGTTCGAGCCCAGCAGCAAGCGTGCGGCGAGCAAGTTCGAAGCCAGCAGGTACGCGTCCGGCGGCGCGGAGAACGCAAAGCTCACCTCGACGCCGCTCGCGCCACCGGCGTCTGCCGACCCACCGGCGGGGCCGGAGGCGGCTGTGCAGATCGCCGGTGCGGTTGGCGCCGTATCGGTCGCGCATGCCGAACCGATCGCGGATGCCGAACCGATCGCGGATGCCGTGCCATCCCAACCGGAGGTGGCCGACGAGGCGGCCGCGGATGCCGTTGGCACCGAACCGGCGGTCGCCGCCGAGACGGACGCGGCTGACGGCTGGACCGACCCGGCTCTGGATCTCGTGGTCGCCGGGGCGGCGACGCCGAGCTTGCCATGGTCGGCGCCGGGCCTGCCGCGGGTCCAGGCCGAACCGGAGGTCCGCCGCCATTTCGGCGTAGTCGGTTTCGTCGTCGCGTTCCTCGTCGGGCTCGTGGCGGCATTGTTGCTCCTCTCGGCCGTCGCCTTCGCCCTCTCAAGCTCGTACAGCGACCGCGTTCTGCCCGGCGTGCACGTCGGAACCGTCGATCTATCGGGCCTCACCCGCGACGAGGCCATCGCCAAGCTGCAAACCGGCTACGCCTACCTGAGCCAGGGCCAGCTGACGGTCGCGACCCCCGTCGGAGACGCGACGATCACCTACCAGCAGGCCGGCCGAGCGCCCGATGTCGAGGCCATGGCCGACGCCGCCATGTCGGTCGGTCACTCCGGAAACGCGATCGCCGACGCCATCAGCCTGGTTCACTTCGCCGGATACAGCCAGGACATCCCCGTGGCGATCCAGATCGATCCCACGGCCCTGGCGACACGCATCCGCCAGCTGGCCCGCTCGAATACGGTCGAGCCTCGGAACGCCCAGGCCACCCTCGACGGCGGCGTATTCGGCATCACGCCCTCGGCGGACGGCAAGGGCATCGACGAGACGGAGATCCAGGCGGAAGCCATAGACCAGCTCTCAAAGCCCGACGCTCCCGCCGCAATTCGAGTCGACGGCACCTTCGTGACGCTGACTCCGCAGGTCAGCGACAAGGACGCCCAGAACGCCATCTTCGAGGCCGAGAGGATGATCGAGGACGTCAATCTGTCCTGGAGCGTCCCGCCACTCTCGGCGCCGGCGAGCTGGACTCCCCAGACCTGGACGATCGGCGCCGCCCAGATCCGCGACTGGATCGTCTTCGGGACGGAGCAGGACGGGACGTATGCGGCGGCCGTCGATCCGGCCCAGGTGGAAGCCTATCTGGCCGGCGTCACCGCGAGCGATAACGTGCCCCCGGTCGAGCCCGAGGTCGTGTGGGACGCGTCCGGAAAGCCGGTCGACCTGACCGCCGGCAAGGACGGACTCGGCGTCGATGCCGGCGTGACCACGACGGAGGTGTCGGCCTACCTCGACACCCTCGCGAGCGGCGGGAAAGTCGGGACCGGCATCGAGGTCTCCACGGCTCCGGTGGCGCCGCAGATCGCCAGCATCAGCGACGTTGCCGGCATGGTGGACGTCGGCCAGTGGACGACCACTTTCTATCCGGATATCAGCAACGGCATGGGCAAGAACATCCGCCAGCCGGCCGTCAACCTCAACGGCCAGGTCATCAATCCGGGCCAGGAGTTCAGCTTCCTCGGCGCCGTGGGCCCCATCGACGTAGCCCACGGCTTCGCGATGGGCGGCGTGATCAAGAGCGGCAAGAGCGATCACACCGGCGCCATTGGCGGCGGCATCTGCTCGGCCTCGACCACGATGTTCAACGCGGCTGCCAACGCGGGCCTGCAGATCGACGAGCGCCACGCCCACTTCTATTACATCAACCGCTATCCGGTCGGCCGGGACGCCACGGTCTACTCCGACGGCAGGACGACGTGGGACGTGAAGTGGACCAACGACACTCCCTACCCGATCGTCATCCGGGCCTGGGCCACGAAGGGCTCCAAGAGCACCATCACGATCCAGTTGTGGAGCTGGCCGCTCAACCGAAAGGTGACCTGGAGCGGCGGATTCAAGGCCGACATCGTCAAGGCGGTCGAGAACCCGCCCGAATACACCACCAAGCTGCCGCCCGGAACCTCCGCCCGAGCCGAGTTCGCTACCGACGGCTTCAAGACGTCGGTGGAGCGGGTCGTCACGGACTCGTCCGGAAAGGTCATCCACGACGACATCTGGGACTCCTCGTACACGGTCGTCAACGGCCAGCTCGAGATCGGCGTCGCGCCGCAGTCCGGGGAGCCGACGCCCGCGCCAGGGTCACCGGCACCCGGTGAGGCACCCGCCGACACGCCGGCGCCGGCCACGACAACCGCCGGCCCGAGGCGGCGCCGGATCTCGTAGACCGGGCCGGATGCCCGGCGGCGCAGGCCGCCCCGCCCGGCCAGCGTCCATCGCCGGCCGCCCACCGCGCTGAGGCCCGCCGGCCCTCTGAGGCCCGCCGGCCCTCGAGACCCGCCGGCCGTTCCGGCGCCCGCCGAGCCTTCCTGTTGCGTATTCAGGCGGCGGCTGTACAATCCGCGGGCGCCGGTGCGCGGGCTCTGTGGGGATGCGTGGTTTCGACAGGGGCCGGTTACCGGAGAACGCGAGCCGAGGTGCCGTCAGGCCTCGTAAAACAGGCGGCAAACGAAGTAACTGGCAACAACCAGTCTGCTTTCGCCCTCGCTGCTTAGGCAGTAAGGTGAACGTGGAAGCAGCCTCACCTCCGTGGGCTGTGGAAGCGTCATTCAGCGGAGGTGCGATTCCGAGTAGCGTCGCGTAGTCGGAGTCAAAGCCCGAAAGGGGACGCGACTGGAGCGCCCGGAAGGCTGTCGATGGTCGACCGGGCGATCGACGACAAATCATCGAACACGCTCGTAGTGGTCTCCGGCGAAGGTTTCTGGACGGGGAGTTCAACTCTCCCCCATCTCCACCATTTCCCCTCTTGCGCTGAGGGCGCCCCTCCTCCTCCCCCGCGTGCCCCACTCCACCAGTTGCGGTGCTCCGTGGGCTGCCGTCTCCGGCGCTCGGGTTGGCTGCGACGCCCGAGCCGCCCGGCTTCACGAGCCGCCCGGCTTCCCCTTGACACTCGTTCTCTCGCGGGCTAACGTCCCACCTACCTCGTTATCCGATGTACCGTCGAGGAGGGCGGACCGATGCAGGGCCGGATCAGGGGCCAGCTTCTCAAGGGGACCACGACTCTCCTGGTCCTGACGGTGCTTCGCGACGGTGAGCTGTACGGCTACGAGATCGCGCAGCGGATCCGAGAACGGAGCGGCGGCGCCTTCGTCCCGAGCGAGGGAGCCCTCTATCCGGCGCTGCACGCTCTCGAGGCGGACGGAGCGCTGGAGGCGAGCTGGCGCGACAGCGACCGCGGCCCGAAACGGCGCTACTACAGGATCACGAAGACGGGCCTGGCGATGCTCGAGGAGCACTCCCGGGAATGGGCGGCATTCTCGCTCGGCATGGCGAGGGCGACGGGGGCGCCGGACCGGTGAGCGCGGAGTGGGTCTTCCTGCTCGCCTATCTCGGAGGCTTCGCGGCGTTCGTGATGGCCGCGGTCGCGCTCGTCCGCCGCAGCGAGCGCCGGCTCGGGACCGGCCCGGACACGTTCCGGACGCCGAGCGCCGGCTTCCGACGACGCCGACCCGGTTTCGATCTATCTCGATCGAATGAGCGCCGCGCTGCGGCTTCCGGCCGGCGACGTCGCGGAGGTGCGCGCCGAACTGGCCGACCACCTGGCCGACTCGATCGCCTCGCTGGAGGCCGAAGGGCTCGATACGGACCGGGCGATCCGGGAGGCCCTGGCCCGACTCGGCTCGGCGGATGAACTCGCGCTCCAGCTGCGCGCAGCCCACCAGTCGACGCGGCGGCTCCTGGCCGGCGTCGGGGGCGGCGTCTTCGCCGGTGCCGGCGGTTTCGTGCTCGGGTACCTGGGCGGCTTCTGCCTGCTGCTCCCGGTGGCGCTGGTCCTTACCGCGGTGGCAGCCTTCTTGACGGTAGCCGGCGTGCCACTTCCGGACCTGACGGGGGGCGATCACACCGGCGCGACGGCAACTTCATTGATGACCGCGTTCGTTTCCGCGACGGCGGCCGGGACGGCAACCCGCTACGCCGTCCGCACATCGGCGGGCCTGAGCAGCCACGCTCCCAGGGCAGTGGCCGGCATCTGGGCCGTCGCCCTGGGGATCGCGTTCGGAGCCCTGGCCCTCTTCGGCATCCGCGGCCCGCAGAGCTGGCCGGGCGTGGCGGCCGAGATGCTGATCCCAGTGGTCGCCGTCGCGGCCGCCCTCGTCCGCATCGACCGCCCGATGCCCCACGTGGGTCGTTGGGCCGTCGTCTGCGTAGGGGTCGCCGTCCTCGGCTCGGTCCTCATGCTCGGCGTCGCGTCGGTCGTTACCGTCTCGGGTTCGGGGCCGGGATTGCCCGCGCTCGAGGCGACTCCGTTCGACCCCTCCGTCCTCCACTTCGACACCGTTGGCCCGGCGGCGCCGGCGATCTGGCTGCCCGAAGGCAGCCTCAGCGGTGGCGGTTGGAGTGAGTCCGACACGAGCGGCACCAGCCTGGGCGCGTCGTTCGTCACCGCCGGTGGAGTGCCTCCAACAGCCGCGTTGGCAAACTGGCACGACATCCGGTTCGAGGCCTGGCACATGACCGCGTTCGACCAGTCGGGTCCGCCGGCCGTCGACACGCACTACTCCAGCCCGTTCGCCCTCCAACCGGCGACCGTGAGCGGTGTCTATCTGACTGCGACTTTTCATTTCGAGCGGATGCGCGGCGCCGGCTACTGGGACGTCTTCCTGACAGGTGTCGGCCCCGACGGCGTCCGCTACCTGCTGGAGGATTGCGGGGGCGGCGAGTCGGTATTCAACGGATCGGCCTGGGACTGGTTGACCGCCGCGCAATGAAACGGGGCGGCCGGCCCGACCGCCCGGGCGAGCCCTGAGACTCGGCTAATCCACCAGACGCCGCGCGACCGACGGATCCATGTGCGCGGCGAACCTGATGGTCCGCATCTGGGCCTCGTCCTTGCTCGCTTCGGCGGCGGCGCGCTCCTTGTTGGCGGACGACGTGCCTTGCTGCCCGACGGTGACGCCGAAGAAGGCGCCGCCGAGCCCGGCGATCGCGGTCGTGACGACGCCGAGGATGGCGGTCGCGTCGGTCCGGGTGTTGACCAGGACGAGGGCCAGCCCGATCAGGATCGCCACGAAGCCGGCCAGGACGACGAGCATCCCAAACAGCAGCGCCTGACCCTCGCGCGGAGCCGCCGGCGCGGCCGGAGGAGCAGGGGCGACCGTCGGGGCGGGTGCGGCCGCCGGGGCCCTGACCGCGACCGCCGGCACGAGGTCGGCCGGCGCGGCTTCCGGCGCGGGGCTCGCCACCGGCGAGACGGTTGCGACTGGCTGGACGGTAGCAGCCACGGCGCTCGCCCGGGCGCGTCTCGCGGCGGTCGGACGTGCGGGACTCGAATTGCGGCCGGTGCTCGCGCCGGTTGGACCTGCCATGGTTCACCTCCCTCGCCGAGCCGCACGCGGGTCCCGAGGCGGGGACGGTCGCGGCACTGGCCGGCGTTCGGCGAGTATGGCCTCGCCGCCGTCCGGCTGACAACCCGTCTGCTGTCGTGGACGGCGGGGCGCTCGACCGGCGTTCCCCGGTGCGAGACGGTGCCAGAACGCACCCCAATTCGGACGCCGGCAGATCGCGGTGAACGCCATCCGGCCGGGGCTCTGATATCTTTGCGATTCAAGGACCCGAGACCCCGCCGCACACGCCAGCGAGATGATGGACATAGCCCTGGCGCCAACCCGAATCGATTACTTCCGGATGCTCGGCCTGGATCCATCGGCCCCGATGGAGGCTGTCCAGGGAGCGTACCGGATCCTTGCGCGCCACCTGCATCCCGACATCTCGGGCGACCCGTCCACGGCACAGGCCATGCAGCGCGCCAACACGATCTACCAGGCGCTCGTGGCCAAGCCCGTTCCGGCCGACTTCGCGTTGGACCCAACACCGGTTCTTCGCCGCTCGCAGTCCGGGTCGAGCCCCGTGTCGCTGTACCGCCAGGCGATGGCCAACTTCGCTCCCAGCCTCGGCCAGACACTCGACGTCCTGGCCTAGGGTCACGGCAAGCGGACAATCGGGAAGGCTCGTGGACACGACTCCCGTTCGAGTGGTTTCGGTCCGAGTGACGTCGCGCCGCCTGGCCATGCTCGGGCTCGGGTCCGTCGGCGTCATCCTGCTCGGCATGGTTATCGCGGCCCTACCGTATCGAGGCTACGCCGGCGAGGGCTATTCGCCGCTCAACCACTTCATCTCGGAACTCGGGGAGATCGCCGCGTCGAGGCTCGCCTGGGCCTTCAATCTCGGCATCGTTCTCGGGGGTATAGGCCTTGGCGCGTTCCTGCTCCTGCTGGCGGATCGGCTGAGCGGCCGCTTCCGGATCGCCCTGATCGCGGCCGGCGTGGCCGCGGGTATCTCGGGCACGCTCGTCGGCGTCTTTCCCATGGACTATCTCTCGACCCACCGCGTGGTGTCGGACCTCTTCTTCGTGACGGGCTGGCTGATCGCCGGCATCTTCAGCCTGTGGCTCCTGGCGGCCCCACGACCCGGCTTCAGCCGCTGGCTGCTCGTCCCCGGCGCGGCAGTGGTAGCGATATTCCTGACGTTCATTGCCGTGTACACGACCTACCACCCGGCCGACCCGAACGCCCGCATCCTGGTCCGACCGGACGGCATCTGGAGCGTGCCCTTCCTCGAGTGGGCGTCGCTCCTGAGCCTGCTGGCCTGGTTCGTCTGCGTCTCGATCGTTCTCCTGAGGCAGCGCTCCGAATAGACACGTCCGGCCCGGTCGCCTCTTCGGCCGGTTGAGATCGACCGTCGCATGTGAGCCGGCGGCCGTCGGGTCGGACCGCGGTCTGTCGGGACGCCGCCCGCGCCGATCGACCGGCAGCGGTCGGCCCAGCCCCAAATCGGCCGGCCCCATATTCTTTCGTCCATGTCCACGCCAACGCGCCCCGGTCGCCGCGGGCTCCGCGGTCTGCTCGTCGACCTGGAGCCGGTCAAGCGCGACCGCGACTTCCGGATGCTCTGGCTGGGCCAGCTCGTCAACGGGCTGGGCCGCCAGGTCACGGTCGTGGCCCTGCCCTTCGAGCTATGGCAGCTCACCCACAGCTCGCTTTCGATCGGGCTGCTGGCCCTGGTCCAGCTCGTCCCGATCCTGATCTTCTCCCTGGGCGGCGGGGCCGTGGCCGATGCGGTGGACCGGCGCCGCCTGTTGATCGCCACGCAGTTGATGCTGGCGGGCTGCAGCCTGTGCCTGGCCGTCCTGGCCGCTCAGCCCGCCCCACCCGTCTGGGCCCTGTACGCCGTCGCGTTCGTCGCCGCGGGCGTTGGCGCGGTAGACCAGCCCACGCGAACGTCGGCGCTGCCCCGCCTTGTCCCTCGCGAACGCCTTCCGGCGGCGATAGCCGTCAACTGGCTCAGCGGTCAGACCGTCTCCGTGGCCGGACCGGTGTTCGCGGGTGTGCTCATCGCCACCTCCGGCGTGGCCACGGCCTTCGCGTTCGATGTCGCCACGTTCATAGCCAGCCTCGTCGCTCTGCTCCTGATCGCCCCCATCCCGCCTCACCCGGAAGCGGCGCGGCCAGGCCTGCGGTCGATCGCCGAGGGTCTTCGTTTCGCCCTGGACCGGCGCATCGTTCTCGCCACCTTCGCCATCGACCTCGACGCGATGGTCTTCGGCATGCCCAGCGCACTTTTCCCTCAGCTGGCCTTAACGGTGTTCAACACGGGCGCCGCGGGCTACGGGCTGCTGAACGCGGCTCCGGCAGTTGGGGCCCTGGTGGGAGCCATCTTCAGCGGCTGGGTGGGGCGAGTGAGACGGCCCGGCCGAGGCGTCGTCGCCGCCGTGGCCGGCTGGGGAGTGGCGATCGTCGCCTTCGGCCTGCTGACGGCAAGCTTCCCGCTAGCCCTGCTCTGCCTCGCCTTCGCCGGCGGGGCCGACGTCGTGAGCGCCGTCCTGCGCAGCTCGATCGTGCAACTCGTCACACCCGACAACCTCCGCGGGCGCCTTTCGTCCATCCACAGTCTGGTCGTCACGAGCGGGCCACGCTTCGGCGACGCGGAGGCGGCCGGCGTTGCCGCCATCGCGGGCCCGCAGTTCTCGGTCGTGTCGGGTGGCGTGCTTTGTCTGGTCGGCATGCTTGCCGTGCTGCGCCTCTTTCCGCAGCTCATGAGTTACGAGCACAGCGGCCCCGGCCAGCCCATCGAGGAAAGCCTCGCCGACGTGGGGCAGGTGGCGGGCCGCAGCGATTAGCCGGGAGGATGCACGGCGGCGGACCGGCGGAGCAGTGCCCGGCCGCGCGACCCGCGGGCCGGCGCCCGGCCGACGGGGCCGGCGGAGCGGCCGCGTGACCAGGTGCAGCGCGGGGCGCTCCCGATCGGCCGCGGTACGCCTGCCGAACTCGCCCCGGAATCGGGTAGGGGCCGGGGTTAGCCCAGCCCCTCCCACACCACCGGACGTGCGGGTCCGCATCCGGCGGTTCGCCAGTGCTCCCGAAGACGACGGACACGTTCGCCGATCGGCACCAGGCCAAGCTTGGTCCAGTACTCGGTCGGCATGGCCCACTGCAAAGCAGGCGAACCCGACATGCGCCAGTAGCCCTTCCGGCTGCTCGCCCACTGGCGAGCTTTGTGGTCGGGGATGCCCAGCGCCCGAAGGTTTTGCCGCCGCGTAGGGCAACGCTTCCATTCCTTCCAGCGGACCTGCCGGAGACGACGCCTCAGCCACTCGTCGAACTCGTTGAACACCGAAGGCGTCTCGGCCAGGGCGAAGTAGGCCGTCCAGCCAGCGAGGAACCGGTTGAGAAGGGCAACTCGGTCAGGCATCGCGATCGAGCGGTGCCGATCGGTGATCTCGCGTAATCGGGCACGCAGACGAGCTTTCGTCTTGGGCCCGAGTCTGATCGCCATTCGACCGTGCGATCGATAGAAGCCGAAACCGAGCAAACCCCGGACGGTGGCCGGGGCGGTGCCGCTCTTGGCCTGGTTCACCCGCAGATGGAGCCGTTGCTCCACAAAGACCGTGATGCCGTCGAGTACCCGCTGAGCCGCCCGCTCGGAAGCCACGTAGACCCGGAGGTCGTCGGCATAGCGGACGAACGTATGGCCGCGCCGCTCCAGTTCGTGGTCAAGGTCGTCGAGCATGATGTTCGCCAGGAGCGGCGAGAGGGGCGATCCTTGCGGGGTGCCCTCCGTCCGCGCGATCCTCACGCCTCCGACCATGACGCCGGCGTCTAGATAGCGTCGAATCAATCGAAGTACTCGGCGGTCGCCGACCCGGCGAGCCACACGCGCCATAAGCGCGTCATGCTGGACCCGGTCGAAGAACCGTTCGAGATCGACATCGACGACCCAGGTTTCACCTGCTTCGATTGCCGCCCGGGCAGCCATGACCGCCTGGTGGGCGCTTCGTCCTGGACGGAAGCCGAAGCTTCGATCCGAGAACGTTGGCTCGAAGATCGGTGAGAGGACCTGGCTCAACGCCTGCTGGAGGAAACGGTCGGTGACCGTCGGCACGCCCAGCTCACGCTCGCCGCCATCGGGCTTGGGGATCGTCACCCGACGGACGGGAGCTGGGCGGTACGTGCCAGTGTCAAGGGCTTTCCGGAGCTCGGGCCAGGCGGTCTTCAGGTGCGGGCGAAGCTGCTCGACCGTCATGCCGTCAGGACCTGGAGCGCCGCGATTGACCTCGACGCGCCGGAGCGCCCGGGTGAGGTTGTCTCGCGAGAGGAAAACCTCCCAGACATCCTCAACTCGGGCGGGGTGAGGGGTGGTCTCAGGAGACGCCGGATCGGCGCTGCGCTCTGTACCCGGACGTGGCGGCTTCACCGTCGTTCTCCAGATGCAGACCCATCACAGAGACGGGTTGGCTGCGGTCGTAGCGCCGGTCGCGAGTCTGTCCGGGTCGTCCCTCGGACTGACGTTTGGCCCTTCCCGGCGATCTCGATCCCCGCCGGTACTATGGCCGCTGCTGACTCCTCGTCGGTCCGCTCCCACCTTGGGATGAGGGCGGCCGGATCACTCCGGCACCCGGCGAGGTCTCCCCGGATAAGAGCAGCCGCCTTCGCCCCAGCCCCGCCGCATTTACCTGACAGCCTCTTGGTGGTCGCGGACGTCACCGTGCAATGCCGGCTCATCCAGGCTGCCCAGCCTTGTATGCGGTTCGTGTTCCTCGGGTCGGAGCTTTGCCTCGGGCTTCCTTCCGACCCCACCTCACGGTGACGCCGTTGCCTCTGGCTAGCAGTTAGCACCACCGCCTCCTGCAGAGGACTTTCACCTCCAGGCTGCCGCCCATGCCGGGCGTACAATGCCAGAGCCGGCGCGTGGCGCCGGCTCTGGGAACTGCGTGGGTCTCTGGCCCGCGGCCTAGCGGCCTAGTTGATCCTGCGGCGACGCGCCGCGGGGCTGGCCGGAGCGGGGCTGGGAGACGGCGTATCGGCCGGCGGGGCCGGGGCACTCGGCGCCGGAGACGGGCTCGGAGCGCCGGGCGACGGCGTAGGCGTCGGAGGCGGGCCGCCGATCTGCACCTGGCCGTTGACCACGGTGTAGTGCGAGGCCCAAGTGTCGTTGTGAATGACCGTACCGGAGGAGTCCGTCACTACCCGAGTCACGGTGGTATCGAACCCGTCGGTGGCGTACTCGGCGACGTACTTCGCGCCCGGCTTGATCGTGTTGACGTATTCGGGCGAGTTGTTGGTGGCTGTGACCTTGTTGGCCTCCACGCCACCGCTCCAGGTCACCTTGCGGTTCAGCGGCAGGCTCCACAGCTGGATCGTGATGTAAGCCGTCGAGTGCGGCGTCGTGAAGGCCCGGATGACGATCGGGTAGGGAGTGTCGTTGGTCCACTTGAGGTCCCAGGTCGTCTGGCCGTTGGAGTAGACCGTGGCGTCGCGCCCGACCGGATAGCGGTTGATGTAGTAGAAGTGGGCGTGGCGCTCGTCGATCTGAAGACCGGCGTCGGCAGCGGCGTTGAACATCGTGGTCGAGGCGGAGCAGATGCCGCCGCCCATGGCGCCGGTGTGGTTGCTCTTGCCGTCCACGATCACGCCACCCATCGCGAAGCCGTGAGCCTCATCGATCGGCCCGACGGCGTTCAGGAAGCTGAATTGCTGGCCTGGTCCGATGACCTGGCCGTTGAGGTTGGTGGCCGGCTGGCGGATGTTCTTGCCGAAGCCGTTGCTCTCGCCCACGAAGAACTCGGTCGTGTGCTGGCCGATGATCACCATGCCGGAGATGCTGTCGACGTTCGTGATCTGAGGCGAGATCGGCGTCGTGACGACCTCGACGCTCGGCCCGACGCTGCCGCCGCTCGCGAGCGTATCAAGGTAAGCGGAGACGGCCGAGCTCGTGGCGGCGAGGTCGATGCCAACACCGTCCACGCCCGACGCTAGGCCGATCGGCTTGCCGGTGGAGTCCCATTTGACGGTGGGCTCCTGCGCGGGAATGGTGGTCTTGGCGGTGACGGTCGCGAGATACGCCTGCACCTTGGCCGGATCGACTGCCGGCGCATACGTCCCGTCCTGCCGCGTGCCGAAGACGATCCAGCCGCCGATCTGAGCAGCACTGATCGTCCACTTCGAGCTCTTCCAGTTGGCCGGCGCCGAGGCGGGCGGCACGCTCCAGGTCACGTGGACGTCCACGGTCATCTTCTGTGCCATCGAGATCGCGTTCTGGGCGTCGGAATCCGTGATCTGCGGCTTCAACGACACGAACGAGGCGCTCGACTGGAGATCCGGCGGTGAGCTGGGCTGGGTCAGTTGATTGATGATCGCCGTGCCCACGGCCATCTCGTCGATGCCCTTACCCGTCGACGAAGGAGTGAAGCTGAAGGCGCCGTCCTTCGACATGGCCTGAGCGTTCTGCGGCTCGACCGTGTCCGTGCCGACGAGCTCGTGGAGGCGTTGGGCCAGCACGTTCGGGTCCACCTGGACGACCACGGGAATGTCCTGGCCGAAGGCCGCGGTATGGACGACGCTCGCGGCGTCTGAGATTGCATTACCGGAGTGGCCGACGGCCATTGCCGCGTCGGCCATGGCCTCCACGTCGGGCCCGCGGCCGGCCTGCTGGTACGTGATGGTGGCCGTCCCGGCCGGGGTCGTCACCGTGACCTGGCCCTGGCTCAGATACGACAGCCCGGACTGCAGCTTGGCGATGGCCTGGTCGCGAGTGAGTCCCGACAGGTCGACCGACCCGACGTGCACGCCCGGCAGGACGCGGTTGTCGTAGGTCCCGGCGAAGCCGAAGGCGACCGCCGAGAGCAGGAAGAGGGCCGCGACGGCGCCGACGACGAACGCAACCACGAAACCGACCGCGCGAAGATCGCGAGGAGTTGCCGAGGCTGCACGGGCCGGCGCGGGCGCCGGAGTCGGAGTCGACTGTCGCGGAGGCTGCGGGGCGATAGCGCCGACGTCCGTCCGTTCGGCCGCTTCGCCACCCGAGGCTTTGGCCGGGACCGACGCGAACTGCACGTCGCGAACCGAGCCCTTGTTCTGCTCCTTCGACCCGAGCGAGTCTGGCCCGAGCGAGTCCGTGGTCATCTCAATCCTTTTCTACCGCTTCTACCGCACCGGTCGGGAACCGGCGCTGACGGCAACTAGTGGCGTGGGTGAATGGACCGGGCGTTGACGCCGGCCGGGCGATAGACGCGCGACCGCAACTACCCGTTACGCCGTCCGCCCGAATCGTTGAGCAAGACGGGTAACTTTGTAACCCCTCGAAGTGGTGGCTACGAGGAACTGACTTCTTTCACCCGCGGGAGGCCCGCCGACAATACACTCGGTTCAGATGTCGCGCGGCAAGACGACCACGCGCCGATTCGGCTCCTCGCCGATGGACTGCGTGCCGACGCGCTCGTGGTCGCGCAGGGCGAGATGGATCCAGCGCCGCTCGAGCGCGGGCATCGGTTCCAGCTGGAGCATCTTCCCGGTCTCGACGACGCGTTCCGCGGCGCGGTTGGCGATGTCGCGCAGCTGGCGTTCGCGCCGGCCGCGGTAGTCCTCGACGTCGACCAGGATCCTCGTCCACTCGCCGACGCGCTTCGACAGCAGCAGGTTGACGAGGTGCTGCAGCGCCGAGAGGCGCTCGCCCTTGCGCCCGATCAAGGCGCCGAGCGCTTCCTTCTCGTCGCCCTCTCCGACGACGTTGAGTCGGTTCGTCTCGCCCGCCTTGATCTCGACGCGGACGTTGAACTCGAGCCGGGTCATCACCTGCTCGAGGATCTCCTTGGCCGCGGCCATGGCCTCGGGCGTGACCTCGGCCGACTCCGACCGTTCGGGATGCGGAGTCCCGCGCGCGGCCGCGATCTCGGCGAGATCCTTTGGCGTCAGGCCGGCGGGGGGACGGTGGCCTGCGTCGAAACGCGGGCCGCGGTCGGGGCGGGGTCCGCGGTCGCCGGCGGGGCGGGGGCCACGGTCTCGGTCGAAGTGGCCGCCACTCGGGCGGGGTCCACGGTCGCCGGCGGGGCGGGGAGCACGGTCGCGGTCGCCGGCGGGGCGGGGGCCTCGATCCGCCGAGGGGGCCCGGTCTTCACGCCAGGCGGGGCGCGGGCCTCGGTCGCGGTCGTGTCCGAAGTCGCGGTCGTGGCGCGGGCGATCCTCACGGTCGTGGCTGGGCGCCGCGATCGGAACCTGCGCAGCCGCCTCTCGCTTTGGAGCGGCGCCGCCCAGCGCCGAGCGGGGTGCCGCCAGGACCCGGGCGGGCTCCGCGCCCATACCCAGGACGCCGCGGCTGCCCGGCGTCAGGATCTCGAAGTCGAGCTCGTCGAGGCCCACACCGAACTCTTCCCGGGCCCCGCGCAGGGCCTCCTCCACCGTCTTGCCGGTGAATTCTCGGTAAGCGTCGCGATAAGCAGTCATGTCAGCGTCGTCTCCCTCGTCGGCCTGCGCGCCTGTGCGTGTTGGGCCGTAACGTTGAGGCCGCGGATGCCCACCGCTCCTCCGGCTTGTGCCGGGTGGCCGCCAGCGACTTGCCTGCGTCGACTGGCTCGGGCATGGTGACCGGGAACCTTGGGGTGTGGTTTCGGGCGAAGGACGGGCTCCAGCCGAAGAGCGGGAACATCGAGCCCCACCCGACGATCATGAATTGCTGAGTGATCGAGAAGACTGAGGTCGAGATCCAGTAGACGAAAAGCCCGGCGGGGAGGAAGCCGCCGTAGATTATCGAGAAGAACGGGAAGATGACCATCATCGTGCGCTGAGTGCTGGCCGACGGATCGCTCTCCGAGGCCGGCGGCATCAGCATTCGGCTTTGGACGAATTGCAGCAGGCCGGCCGTCAGGGCCAGCGCGCTCACGCCGAGGGTGAAGAAGCCCAGCGGCAGATTGAAGAGGACCTGCGGCTGCCCGACGTTGATGTCGAAGACGACCGTGTTGATGCACGGAAGAGCCTTGTCGACGACTCCGTTGACGATGTGGGCCGGGTTGGGGCATACGATCGACGGAACCAGGTCGACTCCGAAGACGCGCAGCATGGCGCTCGGATCGAAGTTCGTCAGGCCGTCTCGGATGACCCAGTACATCGGAAAGAGCAGGCCCATCTGCAGCAGCGACGGCAGGCAGCCCGCGGTTGGGCTGACGCCCCGTTCTTTGTAGAACGCCTGTGTGGCCTGCTGTATGGCCAGGCGGTCGCCCTTGTAGCGGCGTTGCAGTTCCTGGTTCAGGACCCTCAGTTCCTTCGACAGCATCTGCATCCGCTTCTGCGACACGATCTGCCGAGCCGAGAGGCGGACCGTGACGAGCCGTATCAGCAGCGTCATCAGCACGATCGAGACGACGATATTGCCCGTCAGCGCGTAGAGCCCGGCCAGGAGGAGGAAAAGCCCCTGGAAGATCGGCGTGAAGAGCCAGCCGAACAGCGAGGCCGGATCCGCGCCGGGGGTAGCCGCAAGCAGCGGGGCCGGACTGGCGGTTGGGCTGGGAAGGGGCGACGCCGAGACGCCTGCCGCGGCCTGGGCGGGAGCCGAAGCCACCGCACCGACCTGAGCCGTCGGCGTCGGATCGGCTGCGGCGGCCGTTCCGCAGGCCACGACCGCGAGGGCCAGGAGCGCGACGAACAGCCCGAATGCGGCCCAGCGGGTGAGGGCCCGGGACCTGGAGGAGGGCTTCCGCCCGAGAGAGGTCACGCTAGCGAACAGGGTCGTAGCCACCACGACTCCACGGGTGGCAGCGAGCGATTCGACGCATTCCCATCCAGCTCCCTCGAAGCAGACCGTACTTGGCGATGGCCTGTTCGGTGTAGACCGAGCAGGTTGGCTCGTAGCGACAGACCGACGGGCGCCAGGCGAAGAGGCGGCGGTAGAGCCTTATGAGCCCGATGCCGACCGTTTTCACGTGACGGTCCGCCCTCCGAGAACGCCTCCCCGGCGGAGGAGGTTGTGCAGTGCGCCCGTCAGCGTCTGGAAGTCCGCGCCGATGACAGGCGATCGGGCGATGATCAGGACGTCCCAGCCTGGCTGGAACGAGGGCGCCATCACCCTGAGCGCCTCCCGGAGTCGCCTGCGCACCCGATTCCGAACCACCGCTCCGCCGAGCTTGCGTCCGGTCGATAGTCCGAAGCGCGTCTCCTCGAGGCCCGTCCGTCGGATTCGAACCAGCAGCAGTGAGTGGGACCTGACGATTCCTTCTCCCTGCAGCGCCGCGAAGTCCTCCGGCTTGGAGAGCATCACCAGCCGCGGCGGATTGTGGCCGCGGTCCGTCTTCAGACCGTGAGCTTCTTGCGGCCGTGAGCGCGGCGGGCGGCCAACACCCGGCGTCCCCCGGTGGTCTTCATCCGGGCGCGGAAGCCGTGTTCCTTGCTGCGATGCCGCTTCTTGGGCTGGTAGGTCTGTTTCATCGGATGGTGTGGTTCTCTCCATTGGGCCTCGGGGTCAGGATACCCCGAAAAGGCACGCGAACGCGCCGGGCGCACGAAAGCGCTTTGGCGCGTCTGCCGGCGGATTATATGTACGAGCGACGCGGAGTGTCAAACGAGCGCAGGCCCCCGGGGAGCGTTCGAGCCGATTCTGGCGGATGAGGACGGATACTCCTGGGGAGTATGCGATTCGATACGGTACAGGTCCTTGCCCGCGCCGCTGAAGCGGTGCTATTCTTCGGCGGCCCGCGGCGCCAGACAACCTTGGGCATAGGCCCAGAGGAACCGTGAGGACCGCCGGACTGCTCCGAGGGAGAGGCTGGAGGTTGGAGGCTCACGGCGCCACGAGGGTAGTAGTGGACCGGGTGTCCGTCACGATTCTGGCTATCCATCTCAGTCTCGTACAGGACTAAGCCTGCCTCGATGGACGCGAAACAAGTCTGGCGCGCAGCACTGGGAGAACTCCAGGTTTCCCTGTCTCCCGCCAATTTCGAAACCTGGCTGCGCGACACCGTGCTCGTCGACGTCGACGACAATCGGTTCAAGATCGCCGTGCCGAACGGTTTCGCCAAGGATTGGCTCGAGACCCGCTACCGCTCCCTGATTTCGCAGACGCTGGCCCGCATAGTCGGGTACAGCGTTCAGGTTGAATTCATGGTCCGGCCCGCCGGCGATACCGGCAACGGCAACGGCGCCTCCGGCGGAGCCGCGGCCCCGGCCGTATCTCAGCCGGTCCGCCTCGAGGCCACGCGGGTGGGCGCTCCCGAGGGCGCCTCGACCAACCTCAACCCCCGCTACACGTTCGCCAACTTCATCGTGGGGTCGGCCAACCGTCTAGCCCATGCCGCCAGCCTGTCCGTGGCCGAGCGGCCGGGCCACGCCTACAACCCGCTCTTCCTGTACGGAGGCGTGGGCCTGGGCAAGACCCACCTGATGCACGCGGTGGGCAACGCGGTGATGGCCCGCTTCCCTCGCAAGCGCGTCGTATACGCCACCAGCGAGAAGTTCACCAACGAGTTCATCACCAGCATCCAGCAGGGCAAGATCGACGACTTCCGGGCCCGCTATCGCCGTATCGACCTGCTCCTGATCGACGACATCCAGTTCATCGCGGACAAGGAGCGGACTCAGGAAGAGTTCTTCCATACGTTCAACGCGATCCACGAGGACGGCAAGCAGATCGTCCTGTCGTCCGATCGGCCGCCCAAGGCGATCCTCACCCTGGAAGAGCGGCTTCGCAGCCGCTTCGAATGGGGCCTGATCGCGGACCTGACCGCGCCGGACCTCGAGACCCGCATCGCCATCCTTCGGGCCAAGGCGGAGGAGCAGGCCGTGCCGGTCAGCTCGGACGTCCTGGAATTCATCGCCCGCAAGGTCGTGAGCAACATCCGGGAGCTCGAAGGCGCCCTCAATCGGATCGTGGCGTACGCCAGCATGGGCGCGGTGCCGATCACGATCGAGCTGGCCCAGGCGGTGCTCTCGAACGTCCTCTACAACCCGAAGAAGCGCCAGGTCACGCCGGAGCGGATAACCCGCGCCGTATCCGACTACTACGGCGTCCAGATCGAGGCCCTCAAGGGCCAGAAGCGCGACAAGGCGATCGTCGTTCCGCGCCAGATCGCGATGTTCCTCATGCGCGAGGAGACGGACGTCTCGCTGCTCCGCATCGGCGCCGAGTTGGGCGGCCGGGATCACTCCACCGTCCTCCACGCCTGCGACAAGATCAATCGCGAGATGGGCATCAACGACGAGCTCCGCCGCGAGCTGGCGGCAGTCCGGGAGCTGATCTACTCGGAGTAGAGGCGGGCTGCATCGCCGGAAGCCGCGTTAGCAGTCCGGGCGCCGGCTGTTTGTCGAGCCCTGCGTTCCCGGCCGGCGTCGACTGGACTCCTTCACCCAACTCCGTTCGCTCCAATAAACGGACCGCCGCAGCCCGGCGCCGGATCCATCCGGCTCCGCGCATCGACGCCTCGAACGAGCGCGCTCCTGTGGAAAAGCCGCCGGAATTCGGTGGAGAAACCGCCTCCGTTGTGGGGAACTCGGACGTCCGACCGTCGCCCCAGGTGGACCGATAGACCGGTAGCCGAGGCTTGCGGCGACGCCGCCTCGACAAGTCCACCGTCGATCGCGCCGCTAATCCCCGATTTGTCGCGAACGCTCCACCTGAAGAGCGGCTTCATCCACCGCCGGCCCGAGCGTGGCCGTGCAGCGAACCCACAGTCTCCACACCATGATTACGGTGATGACGGGAAGAGAAGATAGATAGACAATCCACCTGGAGTAGGATCGTCGCCCGTCACCAGATTCCCGATCGCAGTCCGCCATGCCCGGTCTTCAGGGGAGTGAGACAAACGTGAAACTCTCGGTCATGCAGGAGAACCTGGCTCGTGGTCTCCAGGTTGTCAGCCGTGCCGTCTCGACCCGAAGCACGCTGCCGGTCCTGAACAACGTCCTTCTTCGAACGGAGGACGGCGGTCTCAAGCTGACCGCGACCAACCTCGAGATAGGGATGACGTACTGGGTGCCGGGCAAGATAGACACCGGCGGCTCGATGACCGTGCCGGCGCGCCTGCTGGCCGATATCGTGGCCGGCCTGCCTGCCAACGAGCGCGTCGATCTCGAACTCCAGGCCCAGGAAACTCTTCACATACAGGCCGGCCGGTTCGAGACGCGAGTCAAGGGCATAGACGCCGAGGAGTTCCCGGCGATCCCGACGGCAGGCGAGCGGCCGACCACGCGGGTCCCACAGAACGTCCTGCGGTCGGCTCTCGGTGAGGTGACTTTCGCCGCAGCAACGGACGAGGCGCGGCCCATCCTGACCGGCGTACTCGCCAGGTTCGAGGGCGACAAGCTGACTCTGGCGGCGGCCGACAACTACCGGATCGCGGTCAAGACACTGACCGTGCTCGACCCGGTCGAGGAGACGAGCGTCGTCGTGCCGGCCCGCTCGCTCCACGAGCTTTCGCGGGTCCTGTCCGATACGAACGACCCGGTCGACATCGTCCTGTCGCCGAGCCGCAACCAGATCCTGTTCCACCTCGAGGGCTTCGATCTGGTCAGCCGCCTGATTGACGGCCAGTTTCCCAACTACCAGCAGGTGCTGCCCAAGGGCTTCACTACGAAGGCCACAGTCGACCGCGACCAGCTTCTGGCGGCCGTCAGGCTGGCCAGCCTGATCGCCAGCTCGTCGGCCAACATCGTCAAGCTCCAGGTCGGCAAGGACGCCGAGATCGGAGTGACGGTCAGCGCGGCAGCCGACGTCGGCGACAACAAGAGCGACGTCGAGGCCAAGGTCGAGGGCGACGGAACCACCATCGCCTTCAACGCCCGCTACCTGCTGGATGTCCTGACGAACGTCGACGCGGACCAGTTCTCGATCGAGCTGAATGGGCCACTTTCGCCCGGCGTCTTCCGGCCGGTCCCCGACGAGCAGTACGTCCACGTAGTCATGCCCGTCAAGACGACCTCGTAGGTCCGCGAGCACGCGGGTCTTGCGACCGGCGGATCAAGGGCACGAGATCAACGACCGTCAGGAGCCGCACATCTCCGATCCTCGCGCCGGCGCGTCTCACCGGAGACCCGCGACGCTCCTTCGATCTCTGACCATCCGGAATCTCCGGGGCTACGCCGCGCTCGACATCGAGCTCGGGCCCGGGCCGCAGCTCATATGGGGACCGAACGCCGCGGGCAAGACGACTCTGCTCGAGGCCGTGGTGCTGCTGGCGCTGGGACGAAGCCACCGGACCGCGACCGACGCCGAGCTGATCCGCTGGGGCGCGGACTTCCTCCGGATAGAAGGCCTTCTGGGGCGCTTCGAGGAGCCGGCGGCTGGTGACCGCAACGCGGGAGCAACCGACGCGGGAGCAACCGACGCGGGCGGGGGCGGCGCGCGGCCCAGCACAGAGGAGATGGCGGCCTTCGGTGTGCCGGCCCCCACGCCGCCGGTCGCGTCCCTGGAACTGACGCTCCAGGCGGGCGGCCGAAAGAGAATCCAGGTGAACGGCGTTCCGAGACGGCCGGGGGCGCTGGCGGAGCACTTGCGGACCGTCCTCTTCGCGCCCGAGGAGATGCTGCTGGTCATCGGGTCGCCGGCGCTGAGGCGAGCCGCCCTGGATGGACTGACCGCCCCCCACGACCCGAGCTACTCCGCCAACATGGTCACCTACGGCCGGGCCCTGCAGCAGCGCAACAGCCTGCTGCGGGCCATTCGCGAGGGCGAGGCGGACCGCGACCAGCTCCGGCTCTGGGACGAGCCGCTTCTCGCTTCCGGGGCCGCGGTCGTGGAGGCGCGGCTTCGCCTGCTGGAGTTGCTGGCGGAGCCTCTGGCCGCCGCCCACCGTGAGATCGCGCCGGACGAGGAGCGGCTCACGGTCGCGTATGTATCGAATGCCGCGCCGCTCCCCGGCGAGGCGGCGCGGGACGCCCTGGCGAGGCGGCTGGCCGAGACGGCCGAGAAGGAGGTCTGGAACGGCTCCACCCTCGTCGGTCCTCACCGCGACGACCTGATGTTCGGCCTCGGGGGACGCGACCTGGCCACTTTCTCGTCCCGCGGCCAGCAGCGGACGGCAATCCTGGCGCTCAAGCTGGCGGAGCTCGACCTGCTGACGTCGCTGGACGGCCGGCCGCCGCTGCTGCTCCTCGACGACGTATTCAGCGAGCTGGACCACGTCCGCCGGGGGCACCTGGTGCGCCGCATCGCCGAGCTGCCCCAGGCACTCGTCACGACGACGGACCCGGAGGACATCGACGTCGACCTGCGCCGCCGGGCGCGGCCGTGGCAAGTGGTGCCGGATGGCGAGGGTGGCGCGCGGATTGTGGAGGGCGGCTCATGACGGGTTCCACTCGCCGGCCGGGCGAAGGCGGCCCCGGCGACAGGGGCCGGGTCGAGCGAGAGGTCGGCGAGCGCGGCGGCGCCGAAGGCGGCTACCGTCGCGCCGGTTCCGGCGATCTCGACCGCGACCCGCAGGACAAGCCCAGGGGCATGGAGCGGCTGGCCGATCTGCTGCCGCGGACGGCTCGGCAGTTCGGCCTGGAGGACCAGCTCGAACAGGCTCGAGCGGCGGCCGCCTGGCTGGAA
This sequence comes from uncultured Chloroflexia bacterium, assembly GCA_963838285.1. Classification (GTDB taxonomy): domain Bacteria; phylum Chloroflexota; class Limnocylindria; order Limnocylindrales; family CSP1-4; genus Fen-1039. Next base: position 130,238 of record CAWIQP010000011.1, on the reverse strand, counting down.
ATCGTGGCCGAGCGCATCCCCGCGGCGGCCGGATCGTGCCGTCTCGTCGACCTGCGACAGGGCGTGGCGACCGTCGAAACGGACGAGCCGATCGTCGCCCAGGAGGTGCGCCTGCGCTCGCCCGAGCTCCTCGCCGCGCTCCGAGCCACAACTCGGGCGCCCGTCCGTCAGCTCCGCATAACGACGCGCCACGTATAATCCCCACCTGCGAACGCCAGTCCGGCCGCCTGGGATGCGGCTGGATACCACGGGCGCAATCAGTCCCGCCGCTAGTAGCCGCCAATGGCAGTCCGTCTGCACATGAACCTCGGCGTCCTCGCCGAGTCACAACGACTACCCGACTCAGCCGACACCGTCGTCGTTGTCGAGCCCCTCATCGGCTCGACGTCGCGCACCAAGGGGAGCCTGTACCTGCTCGTCACGGGGGCCGGTGGGCGCAAGCTGCGCGAGGCGACCAAGCTCGTTGCCGAGCGTATACGGGATGACTACTACTACGACCTGTCGGCCGGTATTGCCGTCTGCCTTCGGAAGTCGATCGGCGCGGCCAACAAGGTCCTCTTCCACTCGCCGGACAGGCCGGTCGTCGCCGCCGGCGAATCCGGTCCGATCGGTCTCGCCCTCGCCGTAGTCAGGGGCAACGAGCTCTACGTGGCCACGCTCGGCCCGGCCGAGGCTTACCTCGTCCGGCAGGCGCGGCTCCTGACCCTCCCGGACTCGAGCCCGGACAGCGGCCTGCCCGTCGACGACGTGGATGGCCCCGAGGTCTGGCACGGCGAGATAACCGCGGGCGACTGCCTCATCCTCATGTCCCCGAACGTCTCCCGGCGCATCGGCCTGGGCCCGATCCAGGACGCGGTCATGCAGCTGCATCCTCAGGCCGCCGTCGAGCAGATCCACCGCCAGTTCGGGTCGGGCAGCCTCGGCAGCACCGGCGGCGACGGCGTCGTGGTCATCGAGGCCTCGGAGGTCGCGTCCACTCACAAGGCGTCGCCTCTCAAGCCGGTCTGGCCGGGCGACTCGATGGCCGGAGCCCCGGAACGCTCGCCGATCCCCCTGGCCGACGCCGTGTCCGGCGGCGTGACCGCCGTCCAGGCATCGGCCCGGCAGGCCCAGATCGTCGCCGACGGCTGGCTGCGTCGCGGCGTCTACGGCTTCTTCGACCGCATGCCCCAGCGGGCCATGTCCCGCGGTCGAGTGACGCCCATGACCGTTCGACGGGAGCGGCAGCAGCGTGCCGCCATCGCGGTCATCGGCCTGCTGGCGGTGATCGCCATCGTCGGCACCAGCATGTGGCTGCTGTCCGGGACCGGCCGCACCGACAACGTCGACCGCCAGCAGAAGGCCCAGGTGGCCCACAACCAGGTCGTGACGGACCTCTTCGACGTCTACGGCAACGGCAAGGACCTCCTCTCGAGCGACCCGGCCACGGCGGCCGGGTATCTGGAGGATGCCTACAGCGAACTCCAGGTGGCACAGCAGAACGGCTACGATTCGGCCGATCTGGCCGGTCTGCGAGCCCAGGTCGTGGCCGGTCTGAACGACTACTACCACGTGACCACCGTCCAGCCGAAGGTCGTCCTGTCGTTCCTGACGGACGATCTGGAAGGTCTCGTGCTCGGTCCCGACGGAGCGGCCTACGTCCTCGACAGCACGGTCGGCACCGTCTATCGGGTGAACCTGCAGACGGGGGCCAAGATCCCGGTGCTGATCGTCAATCAGCCGCCGCCCATCGGTGGCGGTATCGTCGGGACTCCGCGCCTGCTTGCAACCGGCGGTCAGGACGTCCTGATCCTCGACTCGTTCAACTCGCTGTGGCGGTGGCACCCGGCGCAAGGCGACACCACGGGTCGTGGGTCCTTGATCAAGGTCAGCATCCCCGACAACGCCAACTGGGGCGTCGGGCCGCGCGCCATGGGGACGTTCATCACCAACGCCAACCAGGATCAGTACAACTTCTACATCGTGGCCCCGAGCCAGCACCAGGTCCTCAAGTACCCGCCGTCGCCCGACGGCAGCGGCTATCCCCAGCTCGGCCGGATCAACTACCTGAGCGTCTCCCAGGACGTCTCGACGGTCGACGACATGTACGTAGACGGCAAGGTCTACCTCGTCGACAAGGGCCAGATCACCCAGTACGAGCTCGGCCAGGTGGTCCATACCTGGAAGCCCGCCTCGACGGGCGACCAGCTGCTCCGGCCGAACGGTCCCTTCTACACGCGCCTCACTGCCGACAACCCGGCCCAGGACGCGGGCACCTTCTACGCCTACGACGGGCTGAACCGGCGCATCGTCGCGTTCACGAAGAGCGACGGCAGCATCGTCGGCCAGTACATGGTTCCAGCCAACACGCCCTGGTTCTCGGCCCTCACCGGAATGTTCGTGATCCCCGGCACCGGCGGTTCGAGCCCGACCCTGTACTGGACCGAAGGCGGCAACCTGATGAGCGCCTACCTCAATCCGTCCGCCGCACCCTCGGCCTCGGCCTCGCCGGGGCCCAGCCTCATCCCGCTGCCGACGCCCTCGCCGACCAAGAAGCACTAGCCGGTCGGGGGCCGCGCCGCGCCCGGAGTGGGATAATCGACCGATGGCAGAGTCGCTCGTCGAAGTCGTCGTCGAGAGCGTCCGGGTGCACATGCTCTCCAGCCAGCACGTCGTCCTGCTCAAGGAAACGGGACGCGAACGCTACCTCCCGATCTGGATCGGCCCCTGGGAGGCCAATGCCATCGCGACACGCCTGCAGGGGGTCACCCCCGAGCGGCCATTCACCCACGACCTGTTCGCCACCGCCCTGGCCGAACTCGGCGTGAAGCTGCAGCGCGTCATCGTTTCGAGTCTCTCGGACGAGACGTTCCACGCCACGCTCGAGCTGGAACTGGGCGGCCGCACCTACGCGATCGACGCCCGGCCGTCGGACGCGCTGGCCCTGGCCGTCCGGACGGGCGTCCGAATCTTCGCCGCCACGGATGTCATCGATCGAGCGGGCGTCGAGCCCGAGTCGCAGGTCGACGAGAAGCTCGAGGTCTTCCGCGAATTCGTCAACTCCCTGGACGTCGACCTTGAAGAAGAGCATCGCGAGGGGCCGGGTTCGGAGGGGCCGCCTCCCGAGTGACGCGATGCCGAGGCGCCGCGCGGCAGGGATCGGCCGCCCGCCAGGCCGCCAGGAGACTCTCGCCGGTCCGGCGAGCCGAGGCCGAGGCGCCGCGCGAGCACCGCAGCGAGCGCACCTGGACGTGCGTGAGCGAGGAGCGGAGAAGGCAACGAAGGGATCGGCCGCCCGCCAGGAGACTCTCGCCGGTCCGGCGAGCCGAGGCCGAGGCGCCGCGCGAGCACCGCAGCGAGCGCACCTGGACGTGCGTGAGCGAGGAGCGGAGAAGCCAACGAAGGGATCGGCCGCCCGACCGGCGAGACTAGCCGAGGATCGGCTCTCCGCGCCGCATCGCCCCGCCGCGGCGGAACCACAGTCGGAACCGCAGCCCCCAGAAGTCGCGCACCGCGCGCAGGACGACCTTCGGTCTGGCCCCGGTCTGGGAGCCGGCAATCCGCGGGTAGTGCGGAACGCCGACCTCCGCCAGCTTGCGACCCTCGTAGCGAAGCTTGATCAGCAGCTCGGCCGTGAAGAAGGCGCCGCCCGACGATATCCGGACCGGGACCAGTGCCTCGCGCTTGAAGAGCTTGCAGGCGCAGTCGATGTCGCGGACCCGGACACCGAAGAAGATCCGGTTCGAGAAGTGGTAGATGCGAGCGTACCAGCGCCGGATGAGCGGGTCGGCCCGCCCGATGCGGTATCCGACCACGACGTCCGGGGCGTCGGCCGCGGCGAGCCGCTCGGTAAGCCGGCCGACGTCCGCGACCCTGAACTGGCGGTCGCCGTCGATGAACGCGATCAGCCCGAAGCGGGTGGCCCCGAACCCGGACCGAAGGGCCGCGCCGTAGCCGAGGTTGGTGGGGTGATGAACGACCCGGAAGACGCCCGGATGCTTGGCGGCGAGCTCGTCGGCGATTGCGGGCGTGCGGTCGCGCGAGCCGTCGTCCACCGCGATGATCTCGAACTTCTCCGCAAGCTCGGGTAGGGCGCCCAGCGCCTCGTCGACCAGGGCCTCGAGGTTGGCCTCTTCGTTGTGCGCGGGGAAGAAGAACGAGAGCTCCTCGACGCGCTTGGCGGTCGATCCCGCAACCGCGCCTGCTCCGGCGCTCGCCCCTGCTGTCACTGGCTTCCCTTTCGAGCTAGCACCTGGGCGATCGTGTAGCCGTTCCCCAGGTCGTAGGTCCCGATCTCGTACTCCTGGTTCAGCGCGTCCATCCCGTCGACGCCGCCTTCGATCCGGATCGTGAACACCGGCCTATTACCCAGGTAGGAGTTGAACACATCCTGAACCGTGCCCAGGTTGTCGTCCACGCGGGTGCTGTCGTCGATGATGGTTATGTCGGGCCGCATGCCCAGGACTCGCTGGCCGTACCAGAGCGTGGTGGACGCGCTCCACCAGCTCATGATCACCGAGTTGGCCGGCAGCCCGCCCGCGCTTGCGGGAGCGAGGACCGCCTTCAGCCAGGCCGCGTCGGAGGTGTCGTTCGCCTGGCTCACGCCGCCCGGGTTCGTGCCGCTCTGTGGGAGCTGCCGCGCGGGCACGACGTTCACGGCCGAGAAGACGATCGCCGCGGCGACGACGATCTCGCCGGCGATGACGGCCCAGCCGGCCAGTCCGGTTCCGAGGCGGGGCGAGAGAGCGGGAGTCCCGTCGATGGCGAGCCCGGACGGCGCCGTCCCTGCCTCCGGCGCGTCGCCCGGCCGCGGGTCATCGCCCGGTTCGGCGGCCGAATCCAGGCCCCGCGACGCCTCCGGGGTTGCGCGCTGCCGCACCTCCGCAGCGACCCAGCCGATCAGCGCGACCACGTCGGCGGCCGCGAGGCCGATCCAGGTGAAGACGATGAGCAACGGCAACAGGTAGTAGCGCTGGATGTCGGCGTTGGCGTAGGAGGCCGCGAAGCCGCACGTGACCACCGCCGAGAGCCCGCTCAGGATCAGGTAGCGGGGGCGCCGGATGAGGCTCGTGACCACTCCCAGGGCCGCCACCATGGCCAGCGGGCCCAGCCAGCCCGTGAAGAGGTCCAGCACCTGTCCGGCCTTTGCCGGGAGGTCGCCGAACGGATCCGACAGGCTGCCCCGGAATTGCTCGGCCAGGACCACGTACTGAAAGCCGCTCCACGTGTCCGGGTGGCCGTACACGAGCGGCGCGTTCATCGCCGCCCGGATCGGCAGCTCGCTGAACAGAACCGCCATCGTGCCGACGAGGACGGCGACGCAGGCGACGATCGTCCTCGGGCGGAAGATGACCCGCCAGTCCGCGACCAGAACGAACAGGCCGATGGCGGGCGGCAGCAGCAGCGCCAGGGAGTGGTTGGCCACTGCCACGCCGTAGACGAAGGCCGCGAACACCAGCCAGCGGTCGGCGCGGCGGACCGTATCCGGGTCTTCGCTGCGAAGCCGCAGGTCCCACATCAGCAGGGCCACGAACAGGATCGCCGTGAGGGCGACGTGGAACATGTGCGGGTCGGCGTGGGTGGAGAGGCGCCAGAAGAGCTGGCTGCAGGCCAGCATCAGCCCGGTGGCCAGCGCGATCAGACGCCGCCCGGTCAGGACCTGGACTACGGCCACCGTCCCAGCCACGGCCGCTGCCGCCAGGATCGCCTGGAGCAGGTTCATCCGGTAGGCCGGATCGCCAAGGGGCTGCAGGACGATCGAGGCCAGCCAGCCAAGGATCACGTAGCTCGGGTAGCCGGTCGGATGGGCGGTTCCGAGTACCGGGCCCACCGTCTGGAATTCGGCCGTGTCCCAGTTGAGGACGCCGGGGGCGACGGTGGGGACGATGAGGAGGAGCGTCAGCGCGGCCGCCGCGGCGGGAGCGACCGCGGCCGCCAGGAACTCGGGACGGGTCAGACTATCGAAGGCGGGTCGCAATCTTCCCGCTGGGCGCTCACCAGCCAAGGATCACTCCCCAGGTCGTCCCCCAGAAGTTGATGACGATCGACGCCGCCACGAGCAGGACGAGAGGCCACAGGCGACCGAGGCGGCTGGCGCCCAGGGCCACGAGGATCAGCGCGAACGGGGCGAAGTCGTTGCTGAAGCGGTAGCCGAACTGGACCCAGCCCTGGCTGAAGTGCATGAGGTTCACGAAGGCGATGGCCATCACGGCGATCGTGGCTCCGGCCGTGACCCGATCTATCTTCAGGCGCCGAATCGGCAGCCACGCCAGCGGCGCGAGGAGATAGGCGGGGCTCGTCAGGAAGATGCTGTTGCCGACCCAGTTCGGGACCGCGAGCGGGCAGGACTTGTCGAACAGGCCGCGGGCCGCCCCGCCCTGGCAGAGCAGGTCCGAGGACCAGGGGTAGTTGGCCGGCGCGATCAACGGCGTGTTGAACAGCATGATCATCAGGTTCTGGGGGACGTAGCGGATGTCCTCGACCGACCAGTCGGCGTGGTAGTTGAGGAAGGTGTAGGCCAGCTCCTGGTGATAGAGGTAGTTGTAGACGGGGTTGAAGAGGTCGCCGGTGCCCGCGTAGGTGTAGACGAGCAGCGCCACCAGCGGAACCGCGGCGCCGGCGCCGGCCAGCAGGGCGCGGCGCAGCCAGCTTCCGCCTCCGCCCACGAGGATCAGGAAGGGGAAGCCGAAGACGATCGTCAGGCGCGCCGTGCAGGCCAGTCCGAAGAGCAGGCCCGCGGCCAGCTGCAGCGACTCGGGGCGCGCCAGGGCCGCCCGGAAGGCGATGAGGAACCGATCCACCGTTTCCGGTCTCGCTCTCGCCAGGCCGATCAGGCCCACTACGAGGACCACGCCGATCGCGTCCACGACTGCCAGCGCCATCGGCCACTGGGCTCCGGCGACGAGCGCGGCGGGCACGCCGCCCACGAGAGCGAGTACCAGCAGGAGCGGCACGAGGACGCCGCGGCCGCCCGAAACCGCCAGCGCGAGCACGGCCGCGGCGACGGCGATCAGGACGCCCAGGCCGGCGATCGCCGCGGCCGGGGTCCCGGCCCTGGCCAGCACGTACAGAAGCGCGCCGAGCACGCCCAGGACGACGATCGTCCCCGCCGCAAGCCACCCGCCGGACCACTCCGGCCGCCGGGCCGCGGCGAACTCATCGGCGAGGGGCCGCGGCCCGGCGGCCTCACGGTCCGCGGAGAGTGCCAGGCCGAGCGCCCCCAGCAGGCAGCCGACGGCCACGATGTGGGCCCAGAACCAGGTGCTGCCGATCGCGGCGGCGTACCAGAGCACCGTGCCGAGGCCCAGGAAGAGTGCGCTCAGGACGCGTATCTCGTGGCGGATCGGCAGGTAGCCGAGCATCCAGTAGGCCAGCCCCACGTCCAGCGCGGCGAAGATCGTGGCCAGAAGTCCCTCGTTGGTGAAGAGGTGCCAGACGCTCACGAACGGCAGCAGCACGAGGGCCGGCAGGGGCGGGAAGGGGAGCGTGCCCCGGTTGGTGTCGTTGCCCAGGGCGTCGAGGATCGGCTGGTAATCCTGGTACCAGGAGTTGCCGGGAGGCGTCTGGACGTGGGTCGGGATCGAGATCTGCCCGTCGAGCCACGCCTGCGCCTGCCAGACGAAGTGTATGTAGGGGTTGCCGCGGTCGGGGTTGATGAAGATGTAGACGACCAGGCACAGGACGACCAGGCCGATGCCCCAGATGTACGTGATCGCTCGCGCGCCGCCGTCCCGGGCGGGTTCGGCACCGTCCGTCACGATCGGCCGCCGGCTCTGCCGCCTCGGCCGGGCCGCCGTGTCCAGGCGTGGCCTGGGTTATACTCCGCTCCACCTCAGCGCTCGCCCAGGAGGCCGAATCGCTTGTCAGGCCCGAGCTCGCGAGAGGACAGCCCGCGGGGGCGCTTTTCGGGAACGAGTGGTGCCGTCACTGGGATTCCCGCAATCGTCGTTCTCCTCGCACTGGGTCTGATCCTCCGCTTCATCATCGCATACGTCCTGTTGCCGGGGTCGGGCTTTCCAAACGACCTCGGGGCGTTCCAGGCGTGGGGCAACGACATCGCCCGCAACGGGCCGATCGGGTTCTACAGCCGGCCCGGCTTCCTCGACTATCCACCCGTCTATCTTCTGCTGCTCGGAGCGGTCAGCTTCCTGACCGGCGGCAACATCGGCGAGGGCGTGAAGGTCGTGCCGATGTTCGCCGACCTTGGGCTCGCCGCGATGGTCTGGCTGATGGCGAGGGACCTTGGGGTCAACAACCGTCGGGCCCTCATCGTCGCGTTCATCGTCCTCGTCAACCCGATCACCTGGTTCAACAGCGCCATCTGGGGCCAGGCGGACTCGGTCGGGTCGATCCTGCTGCTGCTGGGCCTGCGCGAGCTGCAGCGCGACCACCGCGAGTCGGCCTCGGCGCTGGCGGTCCTGGCCGCGCTGACGAAGATGCAGCTCGGCATCCTCGGTTTCGTGGTCGGCTTCGTCGTCCTGCGCCGTTCGATCGCGCCGAAGACGGGCGAGCCTGAGCCGGAGCGGATCCTCAGTTCGCTCGGAGCCGGCCTCGCCGCGGCCGCCCTGGTCTGCCTGCCCTTCACCGGGCTCGACTTCGTCGGGGCCGTCGGGCGCCTGGCGTCCCTGTCCGGGCTGGTCACGCTGGCCGTCGGGCTGGTTGCCGGCGCCGGCGTCTTCTTCCTGGCCCGGCGATACCTGCCGATCGTGGACTCGGTGCGGCGGACCCGGGTCTCCGCGCTGCTCGGCGCCGGCACCGTCCTCGCGTTCGCGGGCATGGTCTTCGACGCGATCGTCAGCCACCTGGTCAACACCTTCGGTGAGTACCCGTACCTGACGCTCAACGCCTACAACCCGTGGGCGCTGGTAGGGAACGCGGGCGACGCGATGGCCCGCGATCATGCCTGGATCCACGACGCGCCGTGGACCGATGCCAGCTCGGGAACGAGTGGCCCGGGGTTCGTCGTCGGGCCTTTCCCGGCGACCGTCCTCGCAATCGCCCTGGCCGTGGCCGCGCTGCTCGTGGTCGCGGCATCGTCGCCAGGCGGTCGAGCCGGACCCTGGTAGGCTCGGTCGACGCACGGCGACCGCTCGGTGGGGGAGCGGGCACAGGCGCGAGGGTATCGGGCAGGGCCTCGTCGGGTGGTTGCGGGCCGAGTTCGTCGGCCTGTCGGGAGCGTTCTTCGTAGCGGCCGCCGTCATCGCGTCGGTCGCGTTTCTCGGCATGACCGGCCTCCTCTACGCCGCCGTACTGGGCGACGGCCTGCTGGTCGCGACCCTCGTCGGCGTGAGCCTCTGGGCGGCCTGGCGTGACGATGCCCAGTCGCTGCTGGTGGCGCTGGCCGTCCTTGCCATCGCCTTCTTCGTCGTGCCGACGAGGGCTCACGAGCGATACCTCTTCCCGTTCTTCGGCCTGGGCGCCGTCCTGCTGGCCGTCTCGTGGCGATGGAGCGTGGCCTACCTGGCCCTGACTGTGGTCAACGCGGCGAACCTGCTCGCCGTGCTGGTCCAGTACCAGGGCATCCCCACTACGGACGGGACGATCGCCGGCACGCTGAACGACTGGGGAAACGGGATCCTGACGGCCACGTGGTTCGACGGGCTCATCTGGCCCATCGCCGTCTGCAGCGTCGTGACCGGCCTGGCGATGGTCTGGGCGCTGCTTCAACTCCGCCGCCGCGCCGTCGCAGGGCTGGAGCGGGAGATTGCCCGGGCCGCGCTGGAGCCCGAGTCAGGCGGATGGTGGAGCACCATCGGTCCGGTCGAACCCTTCGGCGAGCCGGATCTCCCCGAGACTACCGCGGCAGCCATTCCGTCCGGCGACGCAACCGCCGCCGTCGAACTGCCGTCGAATGTGGGCGCGGCCTCGAGCCTCGCCCTGCGAGCCGAGGATACGAGACCCGGCCGCTCGCAAGGCTTCGAACCGTCCGAGGAGGCCGAAGAGGCCGAAGAGTACGTGGACGACGAGCAGTACGACGAGTACGAGGATTGGGAAGAGGACGTCGACTACCTCGACGGACCCGGCCGCCCGCAATACGTCCCCCACCAGGTCATGCGCGTGTGGCGGCGCCTGGCGCGCCGGTCGACGAGCCCCGACAGGACCGCCTCGCTCGACTCGGAGCCGCGCGGTCGCCTGGACAAGCTGGACATCTGGGTCGTGGTGGCCCTGGTGGTGGCCGTGCTATCGATGCGGATCTACCGCCTCGACGAGCCGATGCAGATGCACTTCGACGAGGTGTACCACGCGCGAAGCGCCACCGAGTTCCTGCAGGACTGGCGCTACAACATCCCCCACAACGTGGACGGCGTCTACATCTACGAGTGGACCCACCCGATGCTGGCCAAGTACGCCATCGCGGCCGGCATCACCCTCTTCTCCGACGACAAGGTCACGGCCACCGGCGATCTCGACGTCACGGTCAAGGCCACGCTCGTCCAGCCTCGTACCGCGACGTCTCCAACGGCCGACCCGAACAACCCGGACGCGGCCGACACGGGCCAGCGCTTCGGCGACCGGGTCTTCGTGGCCACCGGCTCGGACGTGCGCGTCTACGACCTCCAGACCCGGGCGCTCGTGCAGACGTTCCCGATTCCGGGCGCGTCGTCGTTCTCGGCGGTAGGGCCCACCGGTCTGGTCTACGTCGGGACTTCGAGCGGGGCGATCTACCGCATCGACACCACGTCCCTGGACGACGTCCAGAACGGCGTGGCGACCACGCCCAAGGCCCCGACAGAGCTGGCCGTCTCCGCGGGCCTGTCCATCACGCACCTCTACTCCGGGACGCCCCCCTACCTGCTGGCTTCCGACGACGCCGGCGACATGGTCTCGATCGACCTCAGCCAGAACGGCGGCACGGTCGTGGCGCACGGCGTGGTTCCCGGAGCCGCCGATTTCGCCAACCTGGGCGTCACGCCGACGGTCCTGGTCAAGAGCCCGACGGCCACCGCGCCGCCGCCGTCCGAGCAGCAGGCACTGGCTACCGCCCTCGCCCTGGATCAGACGTACGTCGAGGATGCCCTCAACGCGACCACGCCGCCGGGCGTCAACGAGGCGTTGAACGTCGGGCCGCTCAGCTCCGCCCAGGTGACGGCGGTCCAGGACCTGATCACCAAGGGCCAGCTGCCCGACATTCAGGTCGTGCCCTCCGACCCGCAGGCGATCGTGGCGTACAAGAGCGGCGTCGGGCTGCTGGACGTGCGCCGCCTCATCGTGACCTCCACCATCGCGACCGACGCCCCGGCGACCTCGATCGCACTCAACTACTCGGACCTCCAGGGCACCAGCATCAACACCAACCAGGCGTCCTACGTCGCCGCCGGCGACTCGATCGTGCTGATCCATCCCGACACTTCGGGCGGCCCCGGAACGTTGACCAAGGACTCGAGCGAGATCCAGATGCCGGGGCCGGTCACGCAGGTCGTCTTCGACGGCGCCACCAGGGTCGCCCAGGCTCTCGGACGAACGCCCGACGGCAAGGGCTGGACCGTCTACGCGATCGAGACCAACGGCGACGCCGTCTTCTCGGACGCGCCGCTGCCCTTCCAGCCGGCTGCGATCGGCCTCGATTCGACTCCCACGCTGCCGGACACGGACCGCGAGCAGGTCCTGGCGTTCTCGTCGGACGGCTCAATGGCGACCGTGGACGTCGGTCAATTCGCCTTCTCGTGGCGCATCATCGGGGTCCTCTTCGGCGCCCTGATGGCGGCGTGCCTGTATCTGCTGGCCCGCGTCCTGTTCCGCCGGCGGTCAATCGGGCTGCTCGTCGCCCTCTTCTCCTTGACCGACGGGATGCTCTTCGTCCAATCGCGCATCGCGATGAACGACACGTACGTGGGCGGCTTCCTGTTATTGGCCTACCTGCTCTTCGCCATCTTGTGGTTGAACGTCTGGAAGAGCCGGATCGCCTTCTGGGTCACGATGCCGATCCTGGGGGTGATCCTCGGCCTGGGGCTGGCCTCCAAGTGGGTGGCCCTGTACGCGATCGCCAGCATCGGGATCCTGATCCTGATCCGGTCGGCGCTGGGCCGGCTGATCACGATCCTCGGCCTCGCGGCCGGGACCGGCGTCCTGGGCTGGATGGCGATCGCGGAAATGACCACCGAGCCCAACACGGGCAGCCCCGTGGGCGTGATCCTGCTGATCGGGCTGGCGCTGGCCGTGGTCGTCGGCGGGTTCGTCTGGGCGTTCTCGGTGCGAACGACGCCCGACAAGGTCTTCGTCTGGGTGGTGACCGCCGTCGTCGCGGCCGGGCTGTTTGGGGCCGCGTTGCTGTTGTCGCCGGGCACGATCCAGAACGGCGCCCCGAACTACACCTTCTTCATCCTCATGCTGACGATCACCGCCGTCGCGGCGGCCGCGAACGCGTACCACCCGATCGCCTGGACGCGGGAAGAGCTGTGGTTCGCGATCGGGGCCCCGATCGTCATCGGAGTCCTGGCCGGCGCCGCGGGCGTCGTGCGCCAGAGCGGGCTTCTCCTCGAGGTGGGGGCCGCCGGGATCGCCGCCGGAGCCGCCGCCGCCGTCGCCTTCCGCTTCGCCGGCGGGCTCGGGTTCGGACCGCTGGCCGTGCCGCCTGGTCCCGACGACCCGTCGCGGTTTGCCGAGCCGGCGGCGCCCGCCCCCACCGGGTGGCTGCGCCTGGGCTCGGGCTTCGGCCTGCCGGCAGCCTGGATGAGCGCGTGCTTGCTGGTCCTGCCGATCGTCGTCTACGTGGTCGTGTACTTCCCCTGGGCCATGCCGTGGCAGACGGAGACCGCCGCCACCGGTCCGCTGCCGGCCATCGCCTGCTGGCACGTCGAGCCGGTCACCGGTGTCTGCGACAACGCCTGGCCCGCCGGGCACACCGGGCAGACGCTCTGGGATCTGACCATCCAGATGTACAACTACCACAACGACCTGCGCGCCTCGCACGCGGCGAGCTCGCCGTGGTGGGCATGGCCGATGGACCTCAAGCCCGTCTGGTTCGAGAGCATCGGCTACGCCAACGACGCCGGCTCGATGATCTACGACGGCGGCAATCCGGCGCTGTGGTGGATGGCGATCGTCGCAATGGCCTTCGTCTGCTGGCAGGCCTTCAAGAGGCGGAGCCTTGCCCTGACCTTGATAGCCGTGGCCTTCTTCTGGCAATGGCTGTCGTGGGCGCGGATCGATAGAGCCGCGTTCCAGTACCACTTCTACACGGCCTTGCCCTTCTTCCTGTTAGCGCTCGCCTACTTCCTGGCCGAGCTGTGGCACGGCCCATCGCGACGAACATGGCTGCTGGCCAGGGTCGCGGCGGCCGCGGCCCTGCTCTTCCCGGCCGCCGTATGGCTGCTCAAGTACCCGCTGTGCGGCCTGGCCCGGGTGAACACGGCCGACTACTTCGGCAACACCATCTGCGGAACGGGGACGGGCGACGTCCGCGTCGAGACGCGGGTGCTGCTGATCGCCATCGTCCTGGTCGCCGCCCTGGCCTCCCTCGTCTATCTCCTGTGGCGGATCGAGCGCCGGCAGAACGCCGGCCACGACGACAATCTGTGGATCCTCCAGCTGCTCGTACCGGTCGCGGTGGCCGGCGTGCTGCTGTGGTGGCTCGGTCAGAACGGGCCGCGCGACATCATCTTCCAGGCGGCGCTCCCGTCCGACGGGATCGTGCTCGTGCTGCTGCCGATCCTGGCGATCCTGGCGTTCGTGGCCCTGACCGCCGTCAACCCGCGCCGCCTCGTGCTCGGCGTCTGCGCCTTCGCCGTCGTGGCGTTCGTCGTCCTGTACCCGAACCTCTCGGCCCTGCCGATGCCCAACACGATCATCAGCGTCTACAACGCCCTGCTCCCGACCTGGTTCTACGGCTTCCAGTTCTCGGTCAACCTGCAGGAGTCCGCTCCGGTCAAGCTGATCGGGACGTGGTCGATCCTGCTGACGATGTTCACGCTTCTCGTGGCCGGGCTGGCCGCCTGGGCCGCCTGGGAGCACCGGGTGGTGGTCGGCTACCGCAGGTCCAAGCTGCTATCCGCCGGCACCGAAGAGTCGACCGATGGGGTCGAGGCGACCGAGACTGCCGATGCCGAAGTCGCGTCCGCCGAGCCGGTCTCGCCGGAACCGGCCTCGCCCGCGCCCGCCTCCCCGGGGAGTGGCGAAGCCGAGGCCCCCAAGCGGTCCCGGAAGGACGAGCCGCCCGCCTGATTGGGCCTCGTTCGGAAATGACCGCCGGGAGGCGGCCGGGGAGTGGCTCGCCGCCGCCCCGGGCAATCGGGCGATTGGGCGGTGCCGCGCTCAGCCCCTCAGCGGCCGGCGCTCAGCCGCCGTGCTCGAGCGGCGGGTGCAACGCGGGCGGAACGTCGGCCGTGAACCCCGGCGGGAGCTGGCCCTGGGCGGCGAGGCGGCGGATGACGAAGCCGTAGTATTCCTCGACCTTGGCCGTGACGCGCTCCCAGCTGAACTGCTCGGCCCGCTCCTGTCCGGCGGCCCCCATGCGGGCCCGCAGCTCCGGATTCGCCAGCAGCTCGGAGATGCCGGCCGCCAGGCTCTTGGCGTCGCGCGGCGGCACGAGGATGCCCTGACGGCCGCGCTGGACCACGCCCTTGTAGCCGTGGATGTCGCTGCAGACGATCGGTGCGCCGGCGGCCATCGCCTCGAGAAGGACGATGCCGAACGACTCGCGGCCGGTGGCCGGAGACACGAAGACGTCGGCCGTGCGGAAGAGCTGGGCCTTCTCGGCGTCGCTGACCCGGCCCAGGAACTCGACGTTCTGGAGGCGGCGGGTCATCACGTATCGCCGCGCCTCGCGCTCCTGCGGGCCGGAGCCGACGATGAGCAGCCGGCATTCGAGGCCGCTCTTGCGGAGCAGCCGGAAGGCCTTGAGCAGGTGCGGCAGGCCCTTTCGATCCTCCAGGCGGCCGACGAACAGGATGTTGGGGCAGCCGTCCTGCCAGCGGGCGATCGGCACCGCGCGCTGGAAGCGGCCGACGTCGACACCGTTGGAGATGACCTTGTAGTCGCCGGGGAAGAAGCGATCGACGAAGTGCCGCGCCGCGGCGCTGACCGCGACCCGGCCGTGGAGGCGGCGCGCGTAGCCCTGGAGCGTCTTGCTCCCGAGCTCCATCGCCGGCGAGAAACCGGCGTAGGCGTGGAACGTGGCGATGTTCACGCTCGTGGACTGGCGCAGCACCACCAGAGACAGGAAGGGCACGAACGGCTCGTGGAAGTGGAGCAGGTCGAACTGCTCGCGGTCGAGAACTCGCTGGACCTGCGACACGTAGCGCGGCGAGAGCGTGATCGTTCCCACGGAGCCGTTGCTCGGGACGCTGAAGCCCTTGCCGATGCGAATGACGTCGCCCTCGGACGAGCGTTGCAGGCCGTGGCTGCTGGTCAGGATGCGGACGTCGTGGCCGCGCAGCCGGAGGTTCTCGTACAGGAAGCGGACGTGCGCGTTCACGCCACCCGGGAGCGGGTATACGTACGGCGTGACCAGGCCGATCTTCACGCCGACGGCTCCTCCGCCTCTTGGCGCTCCGCGGACTCGGCCATGTGGCGGGCCCTGCCTCGTCCGGAGAGGTACTCGGACTCGAGCTGCCGCTGGAGGGCCAGCTGATCCTGCGGCACCCCCAGGTCGCGCGGCGCGTCGTCTCGAAGCAGGTTGCGCCGGCTCCAGCGGGCCACGTCTCGGGCCTGCTTGCGGACCTGGCGGCCGTAGATGAGCGCCTCGCGGACGAGGCCCCAGTCCGCGCAGACGCCGCTGGTGGTTCGCTCGCCGATGGCCCGCCGGTAGTCCTCCGAGGTCGAACCGGGGAAGGTGGTTCGGCCGTCGCCGATGGTGTCGAGAGTGTGGGCGTCGCTGTTTCCGACCAGCGCCAGGCCGAGCTCGGCGGCGAGCCTGATGGTAGCGGCCCGGCCGTAACGGCCTGCCGTAGAGGGGTTGTAGCCCTCCAGCGCATCCCAGTAGACCAGGGGATCGGACGAGAGGTGGACCCGCATGATGGCGTGCTTGCGCATGCCCTTGGTGAAGGCGGAGAACGGGTGCGGCACGATTGCCAGACCGCCCTGCTCGTGGATCTCGGCGACGGTCGTCTCGAGGCGCTGGTTTCGCTTGAGGCGCGCCTGCAGGAATAGGCCGAGCAGGTGGCCGCTGCGCGTGGTTACCTCCTCGCCGACGACGACCTCCAACCGGCTGCCGCGCTCGCGGGCCAGCCGCTGACACTCCACTGCGGCCTCGATGCGCTCGTGGTCGGCGACTGCTATCAGATCCAGGTCGGTGCGGTTCTCCGCGTAGTCGAGGATCTGGGCGGCCGATCCCGTGCCATCCGAAGCTATCGAATGGATGTGCATGTCCGCCTGGCCCAATCGCGGCGGTTTCTCAGTCGTCACGCTTCGTCTCCGGTAGGTGGCATTGGTGGCTGCTCCAGGTCGGGCCAGATCGGATGGAACAGGGCCAGCCACTGCTCCGGTGCATCCACGATGAACTCCTCGAAGAGTCGAGCCTCCTCGCGGGCCATAGCCCGACTGCGCTCCCGCCTGCTCGCCCCCGCCGGCGGTGGAAGCTCTCGCACCCTGCCACGATAGCGGCCCCGGCCGACCCGTCGCACGGCCGACATGTATGCCGGCGCGCCGGTTTCGGCCGCGAGCAGTACCGGACCGGCGGGGATCCTGGTCGCGGCGCCGAACAGCTCGACCTCGATGCCGCCGCCGGTGAGGTTGCGGTCGGCCACGAGCCCGACCGCCTCGCCCCGCCGCAGCGCCGCCAGCAGCTCGACGCCCGCCGCCTCCAGAGTCACGATCTTGATGCCGATGGTGTCCCGCGTCGAGAACACGTAGCGCTGGACACGGGGGTTGGCGACCGTCTCCATGGGGCTCACGATCCGGCGCATGCGGTGGATCGCATAGATCCCGGGCACCTCGATCGCCCCGAAATGGAGGCCGATGAGGATCAGGGCTCGGCCGGGAGTCAGCCAGGCGTCCACTTCCGCGGGATTCTCGACTTCCAGCCGCTCGCTCACCCAGGCGGCGTCGAACTTTGGCGCTCGGGCCAGCTCCACGTTGTAGCGAGCCTGGTTCCTGAAGGCCGATCGGACGAGCGCCTCGAGCCTATTCGGGTCGGCGGCGGCGGCTCGGTACGACTCTTCCCCGCGGCCGTTTGCCGCCATCCACTCCAGGACGCGACGCAAATTCCTGCGGACGCGGTCCCGGCGAGCACGCGACAAGCGGTACGAGATGTCGCCGGCGAAGTCGGCCAGAGCCCATATCGGCCGCTCGGGCAGGTGCAGGATCAGCTTGAGCCCGCCGATGGTGAAGAACGCGGACACTTCGTCGGTCAGGCGGCGCCGAAGCCCACGCCGCCGGACGGGCGGCTCGCCGGCCGCGGGGGACGCCTGTCGGGTCATTTCTCCGGGCGCTTCGGCTTCTCGCCGCCGCCGGGAGTCGACCCGCCGTTCGGGGCCGCACCCTTGGCGTCGTTCGCCATCGCCGCGCGGTTCCGCGCTTCGAGCCGGGCAGCCTCCTCGGCCGTGGCCGGCCAGATCGGCTTGAAGTTGTACCACTGCTCCGGCGCCGGCGCGATGTGGCCCTCGAGCGCGGTCGCGATCTTCTGAGTCGCGATCGCCAGGTCCGCCGGGGAGTCGGAGGGAACCAGGATCGGATCGTCGGCCGCCGCCCGGAAGGCTCCGCTGGGCAGCCTGTTGATCGAGAACGGGACGATGGTGGAGCCGTGCTTGGCCGCCAGCAGGGCCGGACCGGCCGGGAGCGTCGTCCACGAGCCGAACATCTTGACGGGGATGCCGTCCGCTCGGTAGCCCCAGTCGACCAGCAGGACCAGGCCCTCGTGGCGTCGGAGCGCGCCGTACACGCCGCGCAGGTTGCGCCAGGAGATCATCTTCACACCCCAGCTTTCGCGCTGGCGCGCGAACAGCTCGTACAGCTCGCGGTAGGAGCTGTCGTCGCCGACGACGTTGATCTCCAGGCCGTGCTCGGCGAAGCCCGCCGCGGCCGCCTCGTTGTTGCCGAGATGGGCCGCGACCAGGACCACGCCTTTGGACGCGCGGTAGATCTCGAGGAAGCGATCGAGGCTGTGGACCTCGAGCAGCCGCTCGACCTGCTCCGGCTTGAGCCACGGCAGCCGCATCAGCTCCAGGATGTAGCGCGAGTAGTTGCGGTACGCCGCGCGGGCCATGCGGTGGGCGGCCTTGTCGTCGGGCGAAACGCCCAGGACGTGGCCGAAGTTAGCCCGCAGCCAGCGGCGACGGGTTGGGCTGGCGGCGTAGCCGATCATCGAGATCCAGCCGCCGACCCGATACGTGAGCCCGGCCGGGAGGTGGCCCACGATCCAGGACGACGTGCGCCAGAAGCTCAGCGCCGTGAGGCCGGCAAGGTGGGTGAAGAAGGTCTCCTTCTCCATCCGGTGCGGCGCCACGAACGTCTTGGTCGGCTCGGGCTTCCTGGCCGGCTCGGCGTTCGGTGCGCCCGACTTCCGGGGCAGGCCGAGGCGGCGTCCGGTGGTCGCCGCCTCGTCGCTCGCGGATGCCGCGGCGAGTGCCGGCGCGCGGCCGGGCGAAGCGCCCGAGGGTATCGCTTCGACGCCGTCGCTCGCCGCCTGCGGACCGATGCCGTAGGTTTCCTCGCTCACTTTGTCTCGCCCGCCGGTGCGGCGCCACGGCTCTTCGCGGGGGTGCTGGCCGGCGCCTCGGCCGCGCGTGCGTGGGCCGCGTTCGCGGCGTCGCTGCCGGTCCTGTCGCTCACTCGATCGTTACTCCTCTTTGCGAAGCTGCGTACGCACGTGCGCGGTTCGCTGAACCGCCGTGATGCTGGCGGTCAGGAAGATGATGCCGAGGGCAAGCGCCAGCCAGACCTGGCCGCGGGCGCCCGGCGCGACGCCGCCGTCCAGGCCGGCGGCGGCAAGGCCGACGGTCAGGACGACGAGACGCTCGGCCCTGGGGGCGATGCCCACCTCGCCGTGCAGGCTCAGGCTCTCGGCCTTGGCCCGCGTGTAGCTGACCTGGAAGCTGGATACGGCCGCGGCCGCGGCCAGGACCGCTCCCGCGACATAGCCGGCGGCCGAAGCCCCGGCGACGATCCCGATGTAGACGACGCCCTCACCCCAGCGATCGAGGGTCGAGTCGAGGAAGGCCCCGAACCGGGTCACGCGGTTCTGGGCTCGGGCGAGCCCGCCGTCGAGCATGTCGAACGAGCCCCCGAAAATGACCAGGGCGGCGGCGGCCAGCCAGAGTTGGGCCGCGGCCGTAGCGGCGGCGACGCCGGAGATCATGAAGCCGATCACCGTCAACGCGTTCGGTGTCAGACCGAGCTTGCCCGCCGCGACGGCGATGGGAGTGACGGCGCCACGTACACGCGCCCGAGTCGCCTGGGACACGAAGGACTGGTCGCCCACGGTCAACGCGCCTCGACGGCGTTCGGTGCGGGCGGCTGCGTTGGCACCGGCCCACCGACCTGAGCGGCTTCGGGTGCCCGCCCCACGGCGGCGACATGAGCCGCCCCGGTCATTCCGAGCAGGAAGCGCTCGCGCTCCTCGACCTCGTCGAACACGTTCGGTCGGAGCTGGCAGAACACTTCGCGGCCGGTCCGTTTGGTCTCGATCACCCCCGCGGCCTTGAGCCGGCCGATGTGCCACGAGACGAGCGGCTGGCTCAGGCCGACGGTGTCGATCAGCTCGCCGACGGTGGCCGGCCCCTCGGCCAGCCTCTT
The DNA here is from genome assembly GCA_963838285.1 of uncultured Chloroflexia bacterium. GTDB lineage: Bacteria > Chloroflexota > Limnocylindria > Limnocylindrales > CSP1-4 > Fen-1039. The sequence continues at coordinate 110,591 of CAWIQP010000011.1, read as the reverse complement.
CACGATGCGAAGGCGGTTGACGTCGGCCAGGGCCTTGTGGAAGGTGCGCAGTTCGCGCAGGTCGTCGGGTTGATCGACGATCGTCGCGACTGTGCCTCTGAAATGCGCGGGGGAGGGCAAGTTGCGAGGCCTCGTATCGATGATGCGGGCTGCGGATGGACGGGACCCGCGCTTGCTGTCGAGGCGGTCGCGCCCCGCACAAACGGGCCTTTCATATAAAGGCCGGTTGATGCTAGGTCGGCCGGCCGGGGCTGTCAAGCTCGCCGCGCCGCCGTGTGTGAACGCCGCGCCACGCCGCCGAGTGCAGACCGATCGGATGCTCGTGGGCGGCCCGCGACCCTCTCGCCGTGGGCGCCGTTGCCCGTCAGCTGCAGCTGAACGTGCCCTTGACGAGCCCGGCGCCGTTCAGGTCGGTGCCGGAGAAGGAGCCCGTGCCGTTCGGCCGTCAGCGTGACGATCGTGTCGGGGCCGAGAATGAACGGGTTTCCGCCCACGTTGCCGCTGACGTTCGGCGAAGGGTATTCCGAGGCACTCGGATTCGAGAGGGTCGCCGCGGGCGTCGGCGTCGGGCCGCCCGCGCGGTAGGCGGTCGCTTCCAGGTAGTCGCCGGTTCCGTTGGGCCCCCAGTCGCCGAAGCGGGCGTCCACTCCGGCCGAGCCGCCGTCGTAGCAGCCGCCGCCGGAGATCGTCGTCGTGGCGGCGCCGATCGTCACCGTGGCCGAGCCGTTGCCGCACCAGTGGTCGCAGCCGGCGCTGCCGCCGTTTCCCCCGGTCGGCGAGGAGCCGGATGCGCAGCCCGCGGCAAGCGCGGCGAGCGCCAGCAGGGCCGCGATCGCGAGCGGCGCGCGGCGGGTCCGGACTCCTGGCATCGATCTCCTCCGAGGGCCCTCGGTCGGTGCCGGGGGCGGTGCCGGAAATAGTAGGCCGGTGTGGCCGGGCGTGGCGGTGGCACGCTCGCGCGGCCCGGAGAGCGACGCCAGGCAGCCCCGGCGCGGCCGGGGGCGCGGTGCGGTCGCCGGCACGGCGCCACATCCGCCGCGGCCGGGGGCGCGGTCCGGTCGCCGCCACACAGCGAGCGATCTGCGCGCCCGCCGATGCCCGCCCGTAAACTGGCCGACATGCGCCGCCGCGACTCGTACATGCTCCTGGGCGTCCTCGGCGTCGGGGTCTTCCTGGCCGGCCTCGAGCTGATGGTCACGGCCGTCGCGCTGCCCCAGATCCTGGCGACGATGGCCAACTGGACGGACCTGCGCGAGGCGTCCTGGATCATCAACGGCTACCTGCTGGTGTACGTCGTGACGATGCCGCTCGCCGGCCGCCTGACCGATCTGTGGGGCTCGCGCCGTCTGTTCCTGGTGGCCCTCACCGTCTTCACGATCGGTTCGCTGCTGGCGGGGCTCTCCCAGAGCCTGGACCAGCTCATCGCGGCCCGTCTCGTCCAGGCCGTCGGCGGCGGCGCCATCATTCCCGTCGCCACGGCCGCCGCCTCGCACCTTTTCGAGGGCGCCGCCCGGCCGCGGGCCCTCGGCGTCATCGGCGCCCTGACTTTCCTCGGCATGGCCGCCGGTCCGTTCGTCGGCGCGGCCGTCCTCGAGACGGTTCATCCGGAGACGGCCCTGGCGAACATGGGCGTGGCCGGCGGGCCGCTGGTGTCGACCGTCGCTCCCGCGTGGCGCTGGGTCTTCTACGTGAACGTCCCGATCGGGATATGCGCCCTGGTCATCGCCTGGGCGGCGAGTTCGGGCTGGGACACCCGCCGGCAGGCCGCCCAGATCGACTGGGTCGGCGCGGCCCTCTTCACGGCCGCCCTCGCCGGGATCCTGTTCGGGACCACGCTCATCGGCAACTCGGACCAGGTCTTCGGCGTGCCCACGGACGTCGCCGTGAGCGGTCTGATCCTCGGCGGCATCGCCTCCGGGTTGCTGGCGATCTGGCACGGCCTCCGCCGGCCGTTTCCCTTCCTGGACCCGCGCCTCTTCGCGGATCGTGTCTTCTCGTCCGCGGCGCTGATCTCGCTTCTTACCGGGTATGGGATGGCCACCGCGATCGTCGGTGGAGCGGTGTTCGTCGATCGCGTCCTGTACGGCGGCCCCGAGGAGCAGCGCGTCGTCCTGGGGGCGATTGCCGGGGCGATGGCCCTCGGCGCCCTCGCTTCGGGCTTCCTGGCCCGGCGCATCTCGCTGCGGCTGCTGACGCTCGTCGGTCTGGTGGCCAGCGCCGGCGGCCTGGCGTGGATGTCGACCTGGAGTCCGGACGCCTCGACGAATGCCTTCGCCGCGTCGGGCGCCGTCTTCGGCATCGGTTTCGGGCTTACGGTCACGCCCCGTTCCGCCGCCGCGATCGAATCTGCGGGGCGGGCCGCCTTCGGCGCGGCCTCGGCGACCGTGACCGTGGCCCGAATGATCGGCATGGCCGTCGGCATGGCGGCCCTCACGGCCTATGGGTCCACGACGATCACCCGCATCTCGAATGAAATCTACGGCTCCGGAGACGCCTACAAGCAGTACATACCGGCCTACCTGCGCGATCGGCCGATCGACGACGGCCTGGTCGCCCAGGCGCTCGAGCAGTGGGCAGCAACGAAGGGCGCCGCGATCCTGGTCGACATATTCCTGGTGGCCGCTGCGGTTACGCTGATCGCCGTGGTGCCGGCGCTCATGCTGCGCGACGGGCCGAGGGGCGGGCCGGCAGGTGGCACGGGAGACGGGGAGGAGTCCGGCGAGATCGCCTTCTGACGGGCCGGCCCGCGTTGGATCTACGGGATCCTGTACGACCCTCGACCGCGGGTGCCGATCGGCTCCGCGCTAGCGCCGGCAGCCGCCCCCGTTCGCCGTCTTGCACTTGGGGGCATCCGGGCAGACGTTGCCCTTGCCGGCGGGATGCGCGTCGGCCGCGCTGGCGGCCAGCACGCCGACGGGCTGAGCCAGGACCTGCAGCTTGTACGGGTACCCGATCGGTCCTTCCGACGTTTGCAGCCATAGCTGGTCCGTCGTGGCCGCCTCCGCGCGGTCGAATGCCGACGGGGCGTTGGGGACGTGGCGGATGACCTCGCTGATCTGGTAGACGTGGCGCTGGTCGTCGTCCGTATAGACCTCGACCCACATGCCGACCATGGCCGCGCCGTTGTTGATCTTGGATTGGGTCAGGAGCGGCAGGAACATGTCTGCGCGGGCATGGGCGTACAGGTAGGTGGCCTGCGGCAGGCCGGGGTAGGCGAGGGCCTTGTCGAGGACCATGTATTCGGCCGCGTTGCAGAGCGGGAACTCCTCGTTCGGGTCGTACACGATCGGGAGGTCGATGTTCAGAGCGGGGATCGTGACGCGTGTCGCGATCGCGGCCGTGACGGCGGCGCTGCCTGAGGGCCCGATCGACGCCCGCGGCGGCAGGCTGTATATGGCGATGGACTGAGCCGGGGCGGGCGTGGGCGTGTCCGTAGGCTCGGCCGCGGCCGGCTGGAGGTAGTTGAACAGCCCGGCCACGATCAGAAAGACGCCGGCGCCGGCGACGAGCGCGGGAACCAGGCCGAGCAGATCGCCCGCGACGCTCGCGATCGGCCGCACGGCCGAGCGGTAGGTGCCCCGGAGGATCGAGCGAACGCGTCGCATGGTCCGGCATCCTAGCAGGCGCTCGACCGATCCGCCTCCGCGTCGACCCTGGAACGGGGCCGAGTCGCGCGAAAGGCGGGCCCCGCGGCTGGCTCGGCCTCGTGGCGCCGGAACCCCGGCGAGGCGTCGCGGCGGCTCTGCGGGTGCCTCTCGAGCGGGTTTGCGCGAGGCGTCCGTGACGCAACGGCCCGATCCTTGGTAACCTCACGCCATGATTGGTCGCAAGAGCATCATTTTCGGGGCGCTGCTGGGCGCCCTGTCAGCGCTTCTGATCGCCGTCGCGGTCGTCGTGGCCTGGCCGGGCGTGACTCCAACGGTGCCGCCGCCGCCGACGGCCGTGGTTCTGCCCACGGACTCGCCCACGCCTCTGCCGATCGTCAGCCCGACGCCGCTCATTACGGCCGCGCCGTCGCACACGATCGCCCCGTTCGGGGACGGCTAGACCGCCCGACGCCACTTCGGGCTCCAACCGCGCCGAGACTGCCTGCCCGGTCGGAGTAGCCGCGCGCCCCTGTCGCCGCAGCCTTTAGCCTGCGCCCTCGCCCTCGCCCTCGCCCTCGCCCTCGCCCTCGCCCTGGCCCTGGCCCTCGCCCTGGCCTCTAGCCGCGGAAGACGTTCGCGGCGTTGCTGGCTGCCGTCACGAGGGCCGGGAAGAGCCCGAAGACGAGCGTCGCCACGCCCGTGACCGCCAGGCCGGTCCGGAACAGCCGTCCGGGGGAACTCGGCGCGGTCTCCTCGGCGGGCTCGCGCATGTACATGTAGACCACGACCCGCAGGTAGTAGAAGGCCGCCGCCGCCGCGTTGATCATCGCCAGGACCGCCAGGGCGGTGAGCCATCCGCCGGCCTGGATAGCGGCCAGGATCACGTAGGCCTTGGCCCAGAAGCCGGCGAGCGGCGGGATGCCGGTCAGCGACAGCAGGAAGAGCGCCATCAGCGCGCCGAGCCAGGGATCGCGCCGGCCCAGCCCGGCGAACGTTGCGATCTGGCTGCTCACTCCCGGCCGCCGCTGCAGAGCGGCGATGATCGCGAAGGCGCCCATGTTCATGAACGTGTAGGCGGCCCCGTAGAACAGGATCGCCGATAGGCCGCTCTGCTGGCCGCCGGCGTAGGCCGCCAGGCCGACCAGGATGTAGCCGGTGTGGGCGATGGAGGAGTAGGCCAGCATTCGCTTGACGTTGTCCTGGCTGATCGCCACCAGATTGCCGAGGGTCATCGTGAGAGCGGCCAGGACGATGACGACGGGCAGCCAGTCGGCCTTGAGCGGGCCGAGCGCGCCGACGAAGAGGCGCAGGGCGATGGCGAAGGCGCCGATCTTGGGGCCCACGGACAGGTACGCCGTGACGGGTGTCGGCGAGCCCTGGTACGCGTCCGGAGTCCAGTAGTGGAACGGCACGGCCGCCATCTTGAACGCGACGCCGGCGGTCATGAAGGCCAGACCCAGGGCCAGGCCAGGCTGGATCGAGCCGTGGGCGATGGCCGTGGCGAGGGCCGCGGACACGCCGGCAACGCTCGTGGTGCCGGTCATCCCCCAGTCGTAGGCCAGGCCGAAGAGCAGGATCGCGCTCGAGAACGAGCCGAGCAGGAAGTACTTGATCGCGCCCTCGGTCGAGTACGGGTCGCGCCGAGCGAAGCCGGCCAGCATATAGCCGGGCAGGACCATCAGCTCCAGGGCGACGAAGAGAAGCAGCAGGTCCGTCGAGCCGGCGACGAGCATCGCGCCGGTGATGGCGAAGACCAGGACCGCCGCGAACTCGGCGAGGGGCAGGCCGCGCGGCTCCAGGTAGTCGACCGCGAACATGATGGTCAGGGCCGCGATGGCCACGAACAGCATGTCGAGGAAGACGGTCAGGTTGTCGAGGGAGTAGGCGCCGTCGAAGGCGCTGCCGCCGTGGCCCGCCTGGATCAGGATCGCCACGGCCACGATGCCCAGGCCGCCCAGGGCGGTGACGAGAATCGGGGTACGCCGGCCGGGCACGGCCATGTCGACGACCAGGATCGCCGCCGCGACCAGGACGGCGATGACGACCGGCGAGATCGTTCCGACGTCGGACCAGCTCATGCCATCTCCTCTCAGCCGCCGACCGCGACTCCGGCCGCCGCCAGGAACGCCTGGGCGGGAGCGCGGAGGAGATCGAGCACGAGGCTCGGGAACAGCCCGAGCACGACGATCAGCGCGGCGAGCGGAAGGAGCGTCGCCAGCTCGGTCCCGGTCATGTCGGTCAGGTGACCGCCGAGGCCTCGCAGGAAGTCGGACAGCACGCCGAAGGCGACGCGCTGGAACATCCACAGCAGGTAGGTGGCGGCCAGGACCATGACGATGATCGAGGCCACCGCGATAACCGGCGCGATCCCGAACGACCCGACGAAGACCAGGAACTCGCCGACGAAGCCGGAGAGGCCGGGCAGGCCGGCGGAGGCCAGGATGAAGAAGCCGAAGACCGTCGCCCAGATCGGCATCGCCGCCGCCAGACCGCCCATCTTGGCGATGGTTCGGTCGTGGGTCCGCTCGTAGACGACGCCGACGAGGAGGAAGAGGCCGCCCGTGATCAGGCCGTGGTTGATCATCTGCAGGATCGCGCCCTGGAGGGCGGTGGCGCTGAACACGAAGATTCCGAGCGTCACGAAGCCCATGTGGCTGACCGAGCTGTAGGCGATCAGGCGCTTGAGATCGGGCTGGACGATCGACACGATCGCGCCGTAGACGATGGCGATGACGCTCAGGACGATGATCGGCCAGGCGAACGTGTGAGCCCCGTAGGGGTAGAGCGGCACCGCGAACCGGATCAGGCCGTAGGCGCCGAGCTTGAGCAGGACGCCGGCGAGGATCACCGAGCCGGCCGTGGGCGCCTCGGTGTGGGCGTCGGGCAGCCAGGTGTGGAACGGGAACATCGGCACCTTGATGGCGAAGGCCAGGAAGAGCGCCAGGAAGGCAAGGATCTGGAAGTTGTCACCGAAGCCGCCGGAGGCCGCGAACTGCTGGAGCTGCACGTAGTCGAAGGCTCCGACCCAGGAACCGGCGTGCGCCACCTGGTAGGCGTAGGCCGTGGCGAGGATCGCGACCAGCATCAGCAGCGACCCGACGAGCGTGTACAGCACGAACTTCATCGTCGCGTAGACGCGGTTGGCGCCGCCCCAGATGCCGATGATCAGGTACATCGGGACCAGGACGATCTCCCAGAAGATGTAGAACAGGAAGAGGTCCAGGGCGACGAAGACGCCGATCATGCCGACCTCGAGGACGAGGAAGGAGATCATGTAGCCCTTCACTCGGTCCTTGATCGGGCCGAAGCTGGCCAGCACGCTGATCCACGTCAGGGTCGTCGTCAGCACGACCATCAGGACGCTCAGGCCGTCGACGCCCACCTTGTACTGGATGCCGAAGGACGGGATCCAGTCGGCCGCCTCCTTGAACTGGAAGCCGGTCTGGCCGAAGGCGTAGGCCGCGAGCAGCAGCAGCGACATGACCCATGCCAGCAGCGTGAAGCCCAGGGTGGTGCGCCGGATGAGGTCGGGGCGGCGCGACGGCAGGACGGCGACCACGAGCGCCCCGACGAGCGGCGTGAACGTGATCAGGCTCAGGATCGGCAGGCTCATCGTCTCTTCCTCCTACCGAACCGCGATCAGGATGTAGCCGACGGCCATGACGATCAGGCCGAGAGCGATGCCGAGGGCGTAGTTCTGGACGTGGCCCGTCTGGACGCGGCGGAGCCTGACGCCCGCGCCGGTGGTCACGGCGCCGACGCCGTTGACGGTGCCGTCGACTATCGTGCGGTCGAACCAGAAGACCGCGGCCGCGAGCCTGCCGCCCCAGACCACGAAGAGCAGGTTGTACAGGTCGTCGAACCACCACTTGTTCGAGGAGCCGCGGTACAGGAAGGCGAGTCCCGGCCTGGCGCTGATCTCACGAACGCGCTCGGGGCGCGGCTGAGCCCGCAGACCCAGGGCCGGCATGTCCACGCCGAAGAGTCGCCAGGCCACGACTATGGCGATTGCCACGAGGCCCGTCGTCCCGATTGCCAGCGCGCCGTCGATGCCGAAGAAGTTGTAGGCGGCCTCTGTCCGGCCGCTCGCCGCGACGGTGGCCTCGAAGACCGGCTGGAGCCACTGGTGGAGCAGCCCCGATTCAGGCGGAAAGCCGATCAGCATGCCCAGGAAGACCGCCGGGATGGCCAGCAGGATGAGCGGCCGGGTCATCGACGGCGGCGACTCGTGGATGTGAGATTCCTTCTCCGGGTCGACGCGGCTCTCGCCCCAGAAGGTCAGGCCCATGAGCCGGAACATGTAGAAGGCGGTCATGCCGGCGACGGCGAAGCCGATCGCCCAGACCCACAGGAAGCCGTTCTTGAAGGCGCCGCCCAGGATCTCGTCCTTGGAGAAGAACCCGGCCAGCGGCGGGACGCCGGAGATGGCCACCGAGCCGATGAGCATCGTCGCGTAGGTGACGGGAATCTTCTTCGCCAGGCCGCCCATCTTGCGCATGTCCTGCTCGCCGTCGACGGCGTGGATGACCGAGCCGGAGTCGAGGAAGAGCAGGCCTTTGAAGAAGCCGTGGCTCATCAGGTGGAAGATCGCCGCCGTCCACGCCCCGACGCCCAGCGAGGCGAACATGTAGCCCAGCTGGGAGAGCGTCGAGTAGGCCAGGACGCGCTTGATGTCGGTCTGGGTGAACGCGATCGAAGCGGCCAGGATGGCGGTGAAGATGCCGATCGCGGCCACGACGACCATCACCTCGGGCGCGGCGCCGAAGATCGGGTTGCAGCGGGCCACGAGGTACACGCCGGCGTTGACCATGGTCGCGGCATGGATCAGGGCGGAGACCGGCGTGGGGCCCTCCATCGCGTCCGGCAGCCAGACGTGGAGCGGGAACTGGGCGCTCTTGCCGACCGCGCCGCAGAGCAGAAGCGCGGCGATGGCGATCTGCCACTCGTGCGGGACGCTTCCGAACGCGGCGAAGACCTGCTGCATGTTGAGAGTGCCGAGCTGGGTCCAGATGGCCATGATCCCGAGGGCGAAGCCCATGTCGCCGACGCGGTTGACCAGGAAAGCCTTCTTGGCGGCCTCGGCCGCGGACCGGCGCGGGTACCAGAACCCGATCAGCAGGTAGCTGCACAGGCCCACCAGCTCCCAGCCGGCGAAGACGAGCAGGAAGTTGTCGGCCAGGACCAGCACGAGCATCGAGAACATGAACAGGTTCAGGTAGGCGAAGAAGCGCCACTTGCCGGCGTCGTGGGCCATGTAGCCGATCGAGTAGATGTGGACGAGCATGCCGATGGTCGTGACCACGATCAGCAGGCAGGCCGTCAGCGGATCGACGAAGAAGCCGAAGTCGGCGTGGAAGCCGGTGGCCGGGATCCAGTCCCAGAGCTTGACGTCGATGCCTGCCGCGGCGATGCCGACGTGGGCCAGGGCGCCGAAGGCGACGACCATCGCCACGATCCACGAGGCCACGACCGCCCAGATGGCGATCCGGTGCGACTCCCGGCCCATCGCGCGGCCGAACAGGCCGGTGACGGCGAAGCCGGCCAGGGGCAGCAGCGGGATCAGCGGGATGAGGAAGATTCATCGCCCTAGTCCTTCATCGAGTCGTACTCGTCGACCAGCGGCGTCTTGCGGTTCCGGTAGATGGCCACGACGATCGCCAGGCCCACCGTCGCCTCGGCCGCCGCGACCGCGATCACGATCAGGGCGATGACCGCCGCGTGCCCGTTCAGCGGCGGCACGAACGCCCCGAAGGCCAGGATGGTCAGATTGACGGCGTTGATCATCAGCTCGATCGACATGAGCATGCTGATCGCGTTGCGCCGGGCCAGGAAGCCGAACGTGCCGATGGCGAAGAGGAGGCCGGACAGCACCAGGTACGAGTCGAGCGAGTTGCTCACGACCGATCCTCCTCGTGCCGGCTGGGCTCGCGGCGGGCCAGGTAGACCGCCCCGACGACCGCCGCCGTCAGCAGGACGCTGACCACCTCGAACGGCAGAACGTAGTCGTGGAAGAGCAGATGTGCGACGTCCGCGGTGGCGGTCCAGAGGCGCTGCCCGCCGGCGGGCCACGTCGTGGCCAGAACCGTCGCGGCGATCACCACCGCGATGACCGCCGCGGCGCCGGCGGCGAGCCAGGCCTGAGTCTGGAAGACCAGCCTCGCCGGCGCGTCCTTCGTCTGGGTCATCATGATCGCGAACAGGATCAGGATGCTGATGGCGCCGATGTAGACGAGCACCTGCGTGGCGGCGATGAGCGGGTCGCCGAGCAGGGCGTAGATGCCCGCCAGGGACGCGAACGAGACGATCAGGGCCAGGCCGCAGCGGATGATGTCGCGCAGCGTGACCACCATCAGGGCCGACACGAGAAGCGTGGCGGACAGAACGACGAACAGGATGTCGTCCCAGCGGATCCCGAGCAGCGGGATCGAGTCGCCTATCGGCATGCCTCGCCTCCCTCCAGGACCGGTTCGGCGGCCCGGTACGCGATGACGGTCATTGGCGATCTGCCCCCCTGCGATTGCTCCGGGCGGGGGCGAGGGACTGCGGCAGGGCCGGCAGCATCCTCGCCGGGTCCTCGACGCGTCCTTCGGCGAGGGCGTGGGCCAGCCAGTCGCGCTCGCGCCGGACGTAGGTCACCTCGGTCTCGCGCTCGACGGCGGCCAGCCCGATCAGATCGACCTCCGGGTTGGCCCGGCTGGTGTGGGCGAGCTCGTTGTCCTGACCGCCGCGCAGGGCGTCGTAGGGGCAGGCGTCGACGCAGATGCCGCACAGGATGCAGCGGCTTTCGTCGACGTCGTACTTCTCGAGGACGCGCGGCTTGGGCATCAGCGCGCCCGTGGGGCACGTCTCGGCGCAGCGGCCGCAGGAGACGCACGGCGTGTCGTTGAGGCTCATGTCCAGCGGCGTCGTCACGAGCGTGTCGAAGCCGGTCCGCATGAAGTCGTAGCAGGCCGCACCCACGACGTCCGCGCAGACGGCGGCGCAGCGCCCGCAGTCGATGCAGCGAGATGGCTCGCGCAGGATGAAGGCGTGGCTGTCGTCGCGGATGTAGTCGTGGTTGGCGCCGGTGAAGCGGTTCTCGGTGACGCTCCGGAAGCCGGCGCCCTGATCGTGGCCCGGCTCGAGCGTCGGTAGAGTCGTCCCGTACTCGATGCCGAGGCGGCGCAGGTCGCAGTTGCCCAGCGCCTCGCAGGTGCACTGCAGGCAGCGGGTGGACTCGGCCATGACCTCCGCCGGCGTGTACGGGATCTCGTACTCGACGTAGCTCCTGGACCGCTCCTTCGCCGGCATCGCCTTGAGACGGTGGCGAGCCTCCTTGGGCTCGTCGGTGTAGGGCACGATCGAGAGGAAGGTCGGCTCCACTTCGGCCAGCGTCTGGCGCGTCCGCAGCTCGGTCAGGTCGTTGCCCTTGAGGTAGGCGTCGACGGCATAGGCGCAGCGGCGGCCCTCGGCGATGGCCTGGACGACGGTCGCGGCCCCGATCCGGACGTCCCCGGCGCCGAAGACGCCCGGCCTGCCGGTCTCGAACGTGACCGCGTCGGCGGCGAGCTTGTACTTGACCGCGGCCACGCCCTCGTTGCCGGGTCCGATCCACGACAGGTCCGGCCCCTGGCCGATGGCCAGCAGGACGCGGTCGCACTCGACCACGAACTCGGTTCCGGGGGCGGGCTCGGGGCGGCGCCGGCCGCTCGCGTCGGGCGCGCCGGGCCGCATGCGGATGAACTCGACGCCGGTGACCTTGTTGTTCGCGTCGACGAGGACCCGGGTGGGGCCGGCCTGGAAGACGGCGGTGCCGCCCTCCTCGAGGGCCTCGTGGACCTCGCTCGAGGCCGGCATGTCCTTCATGTCGCGGCGGTAGACGAGCGTAACCTGCTTTGCGCCCTGCCGGATCGAGGTCCGCCAGCAGTCCATGGCCGTGAAGCCGCCGCCCACGACCACCACCCGGCTGCCCTTGTGGCCCGGGTACGGGAGCCCGAGCGTGGCGATCCGCAGGTACTCCAGGCCGTCGATGACTCCGTCGGCGTTCTCGTTGGGGATGTTGAGCTTGTTCGTGTCGTAGCAGCCGGTGGCGACGATGGTCGAGTCGAAGCCCTGGTCCCGCAGGTCGTCCAGGCTGAAGTCCCGACCGAGCGCCTTGTTGCACTCCAGCCGCGCGCCGAGGCGCCAGACGGCCTCGTACTCGGGCTCGAGGACGTCGGCCTTCGGGAGGCGGTACTCGGGGATGCCGTAGCGGAGCATTCCGCCGGGCTCCGGGTCGCGTTCGAAGACGGTGACGTCGTGGCCGGACAGGAGCAGGTAGTAAGCCGCGGCCATTCCGGCCGGCCCGGACCCGACGATCGCCACCCGCCTGCCCGTCTTCGGCGACGTCTCGAACGGCAGCGGCGGCTCGATGCCGTTCTTCTGCGCCGCGAGAACCGTGTCGCCGGCGTAGCGGTGGCTGTCCCGGATGGCGATGGCCTCGTCCACCTCGTCGCGGCGGCAGTGGTCCTCGCACGGGGCGGGGCAGACGCGACCCAGGATCGACGGGAAGGGGATGGTCCGCTTGAAGATGCGGGCCGACTCCCGGAACTGCCCCTCGGCGTTGGCCTTGAGGAAGCCCGGGATGTCGATGTGGCTGGGGCACTTGTTCTGGCAGGGCGGCAGGCAGTAGGCGTTGTGGTCGCTGAAGATCAGCTCGAGATTCGTGCGGCGCAGGCGGCGGAGCTGCTCGGTCTGGGTTCGAACGACCATCCCGGCCTCTGCGGCGCGGGAGCAGGAGATGGGCGGGTGCTCCTCGCCGTCGACCTCGACGACGCACATACGGCAGGCCCCGAAGCCCGGCAGCTTTGGCTCGTAGCAGAGCGTCGGGATCTCGATGCCGTTGGCGCGGCAGACCTCCAGGATCGTCTGGCCCTCGGTGCCCTCGACCACGCGGCCGTCGACCGAGAGGCGGAAGGTGGGCGTCGAGAGCGGGCGCTGGGGAGCCTGGGTCGTGATCAGTCGCTCCGCCAGCGAGTCGTCGAACGGCACCACGGTGTCGTAGGGCGTCCTGGAGTCCGGCCGGCTGTCCGGCCGGCCGGCGCGCTTGTTCCAAACGGCCTTCTGGTTGGCCTGCGGCCGCAGCCCGCGCAACGACTCGACGGGACGCTCCTCGTAGGCCTCAAGGGCCGCCGACGCCGGGGCGACGGCATTGATTGGGGCGATCGTGGTTGCCTCCACCGGAGCCGAGTCCAGCGGGGCCGATTTCGCCGCCTTGCCGGGTTTCCGGGACTTCGCGGTCGAGGGCGATGCGCTGGGGCTGGGGCGGGGGGTCGGTTCTCGCATGGGACGCCTCAGGAAACGGTCCCGGCACGGGCATCTGCCTTGGGCTGGCAGATCCCGGCGGGACAGGTGTTACGGACGATGTGGGCGTCGAGCTCGTCGCGGAAGTACCGGACGACGCTCAGCATGGCGAGCGTGGCGCGACGCTCGTGGTCGCACAGGGCGCTGCCGACTATGTCGGCGGAGAGGTCGGTCAGGCGGGTTATCTCGTCGCCGCGCGGCTGTCCTTCGCAGATCCGGGCGCCGATCTCGGCCAGCCGCCGCAGGCCGATCCGGCAGGGGATCGTCTTTCCGCAGGCCTGATCGGCGCAGAAGCGGGTCAGGACCGCGGCCAGGTCCACGACGCAGCCGTGCTGATCCACGACGACGATCGACCCGGAACCGACGTACGCGCCCGCCTTCGCCAGGGAGTCGTGGTCGAAGCCGACGCTCAGACCCTCCGGCGGCAGGATGCCACCCGACGGGCCGCCTACCAGCACGGCCTTGAGCCGATGCGGGGCGGGAACGCCGCCAGCGACGTCGAGGACCTCCCGAAGTGTGACGCCGAACGGAACCTCGGCGACTCCGGGCTGGGCGACCGTACCGGAGATCTGGACCAGGACGGTGCCCGCGAAAGCCCGCGCCCCGGTCTCCGGGAAGCCGGCGATGCCGCCGGACAGGATGGTCGGGACGGCGGCGAAGGTCTGCGGTCCGTGGATCAGGGTCGGCGCTCCGAAGAGGCCGCGAGTGGTGACGTACGGCGGCTGCTGCTCCGGCTGGCCGCGCTTGCCCTCCAGGCCCTTCAGCAGGACCGTCTCCTCGCCGAGCATGTAGGAGCCCTGCAGCGGCCTGACCGAGAAGCGGATCTCCGTCCCGGTGCCGAGGACGTCAGCCCCGATGAAGCCGGCCGACTCGGCCTCCGCCACGGCCGACTCCATGGCCCGGATCGCGTCCGTGGCTTCGGCCCGGACCGCGACGATCACCTCGCTCGCGCCGACGGCGAAAGCCGCGATCGCGGCGCCCTCGACGACCGCGTAGGGGTTGACCTCCAGCAGAACGCGGTCGGTCATCACCGCCGGGTCGGATTGATAGGCGTTCACCACGACGTAGCGGCGATCGGATTCGGCAGCGGCGCAGGCTCGCCACTTCTCGCCGATCGGGAAGCCGCCGCCGCCACGGCCGCGCATCCCGGACTCGACCAGCGCGGCTATCACGCCCTCCGCCTTGAGATCGTTCACCGCGGCCTTCAGTGCGGTGAAGGCGCCGGCCGCAACCGCGGCGTCGAGATCCAGCGGGTCCCGCCCCGGGGTCGCCGGGAGGAGAAGGCGCGGGAAGCGGGCCGGGGTCGCGAGAATGGCGGCGGACGTCATGCCACGTTCCTCCCGACCAGGGCGCGGGCCCAGGCCGCGGCGCCGGCGGCGGTCACCTGCTGTGGCGAGCCATCGAGCGTGACGAGCGGCGAGGACGCGCCGGGGACGTGGGCGGGGATCTGCTCCAGCGCCACTCCGCCCGGGGCCGGCCGCCGGCCAATCTCCGTCCCAAGCTCCCTGGCGAGCACGCGGTGGATCCGGCTGGAGCCGGCCAGGATGCAGGACGTGCAGCGGCAGACGCCCACGCTGCGTCCGGGCTTGTCGAAGCGCAGGTGGCCGTAGTACGTGGCGGTGCCGTAGATGAGCGCGTACGGAGCCCCGGAGACCTCGCTCACTCGCTTGAGGGCGGCCACGGGCAGGTAGCCGTAGGCGCCCTGGATCGACTCGAGGATGGGCAGCATCTCGGCCCCGTCGAAGTCGTACCTGGCCAGGATGCTGTCCACCGCGGCCGTGTCGATCGAGTCGAAGTGGCTGTAGACGGGGTCGGGCACGGGCCGTCCGGACCGTCTCAGGGCCGACTCCTCGCGCCGCTCGGCGTACATCTCGGCCGCGCCCCAGTGGACGTGGAAGCGGCCCCGAGTGTCGAAGCCGCCCATGTCGATGCACTCCACGGGGCAGGCCTGGGCGCACTGGAAGCAGGTTTCGCACTTGATGTTGCCCAGTTCGTCGTACAGCAGCTGCAGACGGCCGCGGAAGCGGACGGCGATGTCGGGCGCGGTCTCGGGATACTGGATCGTGGCCTTCGGCGCGAAGAAGCGGCGCATGGTCAGCGCCATGCCCTTCGCGATGCCCAGGCCCGGAACGTAGCTCATCGCGCGCTCACCGGTTCAGCAGGACGACGGCGGTCGCCGTCACGAAGAGGTTGACAAGCGAGGCCGGCAGCAGCCATTTCCAGGCGAAGCCCATCAGCTGGTCGACCCTGACGCGCGGCAGCGTGGCCCGCATCCAGACGAAGGTGATGACGAAGACGTAGGTCTTGGCCATGAACCAGACCAGTCCCTGGACCCAGTCGAAGGCGACAAAGCCGGCCAGGACGACGAGGCCGGCGACGACCACGAGCAGGAACAGGAAGCCCAGGCCCATCGAGGACCACAGGCCCCACTCGCGGCCGCCCAAGAGGCGGGCGAAGATGGCGAAGAAGACTGTCCCGAAGTAGCCGACGGTCAGGACGATGGCGAGCCAGCCGAAGAAGCCGAACGACCAGGGATTGAACCAGTTCAGGTTGTATGCCCACGGCCACTGGAACGGCGCGGTCCAGCCGCCGAAGAAGATCGTGGTGATGAGCGCCGAGATGATGAAGACGTTCACGTACTCGGCGAAGAAGAAGAAGCCGAAGCGCATCCCCGAGTACTCGGTGGCGAAACCGGCCACGATCTCGGAGTCGGCCTCGGTCATGTCGAACGGCGTGCGGTTGGCCTCCGCCGTGGCGGCGATGAAGAAGATGAGCGCCGCCAGGGGCTGCTTGAATACGAACCAGTCGAGGAACGAGCCCGACTGGGCCAGCACGATGCGGTTCATGCTCATCGTTCCGGCGAGGACGATGACGCCCACGACCGAGAGGGTGAGTGGGATCTCGTAGCTGACGATCTGCGCCGCCGAGCGCAGGCCGCCGAGGAGCGAGTACTTGTTGAAGCTCGACCAGCCCGCCATCAGCAGGCCCACGACGGTCAGGCCGCCCATCGAGAAGAAGTACAGCAGGCCGATGTTGAGATCCTGGCCGATCAGGCCCGGCGCGAACGGGATGACCAGGAGGGTCATCACGCTGGCCATGTAGGTCACCACCGGGGCCAGGGTGAAGACGGTGATGTCGGCGCCGGTCGGGGCGAAGTCCTCCTTGGAGAGGACCTTGAAGCCGTGGATCAGGCTCATCGCCGCGCCCCACGGCCCCACCCGGTTGGGCCCGATGCGCAGGTTCATCCGGGCGATGACCTTGAGCTCGAGGTAGATCAGGACGAAGGCCGTCGGCACCGTCAGCAGCAGGATCGCCGTGGCCGCGACCGCGAAGCGGACGAGCGGCAGGTTGGCTCCCAGGAAGTCCAGGAACGGCGGACCGAGCAGGACGATGGCCAGAACGGTTACCACCGCCGCCACGATGGCGGCCGGGACGAAGATCAGGGCCAGGCGCTCGACGAGCGACAGGCGGCCCCAGAACTCGGCCGGGAAGCTCCGCATGAAGCCGATCGCGGAGCGCATGCGGCCCGGGGCGGGCGTGGCGGCGTTGCTCACTTGTCGATCCCGCCCATGACCGGGTCAAGCGATGAGACGATGGCCATCGTGTCGGCCAGCAGATTGCCCGGCAGCAGCGCCGGCACGGTCTCGAGGTTCAGGAAGCTCGGGTCGTGGATGCGGAAGCGGAACGGGTGGTTGGAGCCGTCGCTGATCGTGTACACGCCGAGCATCCCGCGCGGCCCTTCGCATGCCCCCCAGGCGCGCCCGGGACGCGGCCGGATGAGCCGCGGCAGGCTGGCCATCACCGGGCCGTCGGGCATGTTGTGCAGGCACTGGTCGACGATCTTGATCGACTCGCGGATCTCGTCGACGCGGATCAGGTAGCGCGCCAGCGAGTCGCCCTCGTCGCGGGTCGGGATGTTGAAGTCCAGCTCCGGGTAGACGCTGTAGGGGTGGGCTCGCCGCAGGTCGAACGGAACGCCGGCGGCGCGGAGGTTGCCGCCCGTGACCCCGTAGCGGATGGCGGTGGCGCGGTCCAGGACGCCCACGCCCCGCATTCGCCGGACGAAGATCTCGTTCTCGTTGAGCAGCCCGGCCTGGGCCTCGGTCTGCTTCGCGGCGCGGGTCATCCAGTCGCCCAGGCGGCTCATGAACTCGTGGTTGAGGTCGCCGTTGACGCCGCCGATGCGGAAGTAGTTGAACAGCATCCGGGCCCCGGTCAGGGACGCCAGCATCTCGACGATCTCGTCACGCTCGATGAAGCTGTACAGGATCGGCGTAAGGCCGCCCAGGTCCAGCGCCAGGAAGCCCATGAAGAGGGTGTGGCTGGCGATGCGGAGCAGCTCGCCCGACAGGACGCGGATGTACTCCGCCCGGCGCGGGACCTGCACGTCCATGAGCTTCTCGAAGGAGAGGACCGCGGCCCACTCCTGGAACAGCGAGCTGATGTACTCGAGCGGGTCCACCTGGTCGATGACGTGGTAGTAGTCGGAGTTCTCGCAGATCTTCTCCACGCCGCGGTGGAGGTAGCCGAGAACGGGATCCACGTCCACGATCTGCTCGCCCGAGAGCTTCATGACGAGGCGCAGGACGCCGTGAGTGGCCGGGTGGTGAGGCCCGATGTTGAGGAACATCTCGCCGTCGCCCAGGCTGTAGAACTCGCCTTCGCGCTCGGTCCGGGTCGGGTAGGGCGGAATCGGCTCGAACAGCGCGCCAATCTGCCGGTCCAGCATCACGCGCGGGTCGTCCGCGGACTGCCGCGGCTTGCGGCTGCGGTTGCGGCTCCGGCGCGGCGCCGCGCTTCTTCGAGCGGGCCGGCTGGGGGCGTGGGGCGGGCTGGCGGTCTGGCATCGCGGTCCTCAACTCGCCGGCGCGCGGCGGATGCCGGCGGCCGGATCGTCGGCCGTGACGGCCGGGCCGTGGGCTCGCTCCATGTGGCGAACGCCGGCGCCAGGCGATCGGGCCGCGTCGTCGGGCAGGAGGAAGTCCTTGCGGAGCGGGAAGCTCGTGTAGTCGGGCGGCATGAAGATGCGGCGCAGGTCGCGGTTGCCCTCGAAGACGATGCCGTACATGTCGTAGGCCTCGCGCTCCAGCCATTCGGCGCCGATCCAGAGGAAGGTCGCCGAGGGCGCGCGAGGGTCTTCGCGGGAGATGCCGTCGGCGATGACCCGCAGCCAGTCCGAGGAGATCGGGCTCCACAGGTGGTATACGACCTGCATGACCTCGCCCGTGTCCACGCCGGCGAGGTCGGCCAGGATCTCGAACCGCAGGTCGCGGGCGTCGTGGAGCCGCCGCAGCACCTCGGGAACGCTGCCCGGCTCGATGCGGATCTCCGTCTCGTCGTGGCGCTGGTAGACCGGGGCGCGCAGCAGGTCGCCGAGGCGTTCTTCGAGCCGGGCCTTGAGGGTTCGATCCATCGGTCAGATGTCGTCCGGTGCGGTCGGGCCGATCTCGCGCTCGTCCCAGTGACCGCGGCGGTCCTTGACGAGCTGACCGAGCTGGAGCATGCCGTAGATCAGGCCTTCGGGGCGCGGCGGGCAGCCCGGGATGTAGACGTCCACCGGCATGACCCGGTCGATTCCCTGGACCACGGAGTAGCTGCGCTTGTAGCGTCCGCCCGAGACCGTGCAGTCTCCCAGCGCGACGCACCACTTGGGCTCGGGCATCTGCTCCCAGAGCCGCACGAGAGGGCCCGACATCTTGGTCGTCAGCGTCCCGGCGACGATGAGCACGTCGGCCTGGCGGGGAGAGGCGCGGAACGGGAACATCCCCCAGCGGTCCATGTCGAACTTGCTCGTGGCGCCCGACATCATCTCGAACGCGCAGCAGGCCAGGCCCGACAGGAGCGGCCACAGGCTGTTGGCGCGGATGAGATCGAGGATGTAGTCCGCGTTGGTGGGGATCACCTGGAGCGCTCCCCAGCGGGCGGCGTCGTCACGGGCCGCGGCCGTAAGACCGAACTCGCGCAGATGGGTGATGTCCGTGGGCCGCGCCGCCGTCGTAGGCGAGCGGATCGGCCGACTGCCACAGAGTGTTGGGAACCACGATCGGGGCGGTCACCTCGCCCCTGGATGCGGGCGCGAGCCCGCGGCCGGTCGCCGCTTCGCGTCCCTTGGGCGCTCGACCGCCTACCGCCACGTCAGGACTCCCTTCCGCCACGCGTAGGCCAGCCCGAGCATCAGGACCACGACGAAGGTGCCCATGCTCACCAGGCCGCCGATCAGCAGATCGCGGAAGACGATCGCCCACAGGTAGAGGAAGACGACCTCCACGTCGAAGGCGACGAAGAGCAGGGCGTACACGTAGAACGAGATGGCCGACCGGCCCCAGGTGTCGCCGTAGGTGTCGATGCCGCTCTCGTAGGGCAGTCCCTTGTGGCGATCGCCGCGGTTTCGGTGCGATATCAGCCAGGCCAGGCCGATCACGAGGAAGACGAAAGAAACCCCCGCGAACGCCAAGCCGACTACGTACCAGATGCCGGTCATCGTTCTCCAGCCGGCCCGTCGCACGCGGCGATGCGTCTGCGGCGTCGGGCGCGAGGTTGTCCTTCAGGCGGCCGCGGGGCCGGGTTCGATGCCCGCTCCCTCGCGATCCATCGGAGAGTCTACCAGGGGTACCGCTCTCTGGCCGCCGCCGGCGGCATGGGCCGGCTCGCGCCCGCGGGCGCACGAGTCGGCTGGGATCGGAAATGGGGAGCCGGCTGCGGGCGGCCCGGTGGCCGTGGTACCGCCCGCTTTGACCGGCCGAGCCGCCAGCGGGGTAGGACTGGCGGTTGCACACGGAATGCGATTCGAATGGAGAGGTCCCAGCGTGGCCCGGATCTGCCGACACGAAGCCAGCCTCCGAACCCTGGGTCCCTCCTCCGGGTGCAGCGTGCCGGTCGACGCCACGGCCCGGCAATACGGGAACTGGCCTATCCGGGCTCCTTGCGGGCCATAACCAGGACGCGGAAGCGGCCCATGTGGCGCGGGTCGAGCATGCGGACGATGCCGGAGCGGGCGCGGGTGTAGTCGGCCAGGGTGAGATCGGGCGAGGCTTGCAGGGCGCGCAGCTCCTCCTCGAGGCCGGCGGAGACGAGGAACTCCGACTGCGTGGTCGACGAGACGGTCCGGAAGCCCTGGCTCGCGGCCAGCCGCTCCACGGCGGTGAAGTCGACGTGGGCGGTCAGGTCCACCTCGCCCGGGGACGCGAACGGGTCTTCCTCCACGCGATGTCCGCGATACCCGAGCAGGGTGCCGGCCAGGCGGCGCGGGCCGTACAGCTCGGACGCGTCGTAGCCGTAGTCCACTACCAGGACGAAGCCGCGATCGAGGCCGGCGGCCACTCCCCGGAGCCACGGGGCGAGGCCCAGGGAGATCTCGCCGACCTGGCCTTCGGCGAGCTGGCCGATCTCGACCCCGTCCTCGGCGAGACGGGCGGCGAGCTCCGGCGTCGACGGTTCCGCGGCGACTTGGACGAAGCCGTCCCAGCCACGCGACGTACAGCTCGAGCAGGCTCCCGCCACGGACCGCGAAACGGTGAACGGGCATGGCGTCGAGGAACTCGTTGGCAATGACGACGCCGGTGACGGGCACGACCCCCTTGGGTGGAGAGCCGGTTGGCGCCAGGCGCTCGAGATGGCCGGCCCTTTCGAAGCCGTCGCGCAGGTCGGTCAGCCGGTTCGGGTTCGATTCGATGGGCCGGTATCGGATCGCTTCGAGCAGGTCGGTCGAAATCCGTCGGCTCAGCCCGTCGAGGATCGAAAGAGCCAGCGTGCCGGACCCTGCGCCGTACTCGACCAGGTCGAACGGCCGGGGGCGACCCAGCTCGTTCCACATCGCCTCGATCCGGCGGGAGAGGGTCCAGCCGAAGATGGGATGAGTCTCGGGCGCGGTCAGGAAGTCGCCGGCGTCGGTAGGTCGGTCGGCGGCCTGGCGGTAGTAGCCCAGTTCGGGCTCGTAGAGGGCCCGTTCCATGTATCTCGCGAAGGTGATGCGGCGCGTCGGGGCTCGCGTCGATCTCGGCTCGAATGAAGGAGACGAGCTCGGTAGAACTGCCCGTCGAAGGCTCGGACTGAGACCGGCGATCGGACGGTTGCCGGGAATCCGGCGGAGGCGGACGGCGACCGGGCGTCATCGGGCCCCCGCACGAGCTCGCTCCGCGAGCAGTCGCAGTCCGCCGTTGAGCAGCGTGTGGCCGCCGAGAAGGATCGGGTGGTCGGAGGGGGCCGTCGCGGCCGAGGAGGCGAGAGCCCGGAGCCACGGATCGGCGATGGACGCGGGCAGCAGCAGGTCGGAGGCGAAGCGCTCCTCGGCGTCGGGCGAGGAGGCTGGCGAAGGCGAGGTCGGAGAGTCGGCCGGGCCGGCCCGATGGGCCAGGAGGACCCGCGTGTCGACGACCGCGGCGTCGGCCAGCTTCGATACGGTGTGGGCCAGCGATTCCGGGCCGTCGCGGTCGAGCAACTCGCCGAGGATCGAGCGTGGCGGGCGGACGTTGCCCGTGGCGCCGGCCGTGGCGCCGCCGTGCCTCGCGTCACGTTTGCCGCCGGATTGAGCGAGGGCCGACGCGGCGCGCAGTCCACGCTCCTCGACCAGGGCTCGGACGCGGCAGGCGACGCCGCGCTCCAGCCAGGCCAGGGTCCTCGCCGAGACGCGGCCGGCGACCAGCAACTCGGCGCGGCGGTTCGAGATCACCTCGGCGAGTGCCGCCAGCCGCTCGCCGACGAGTGGCGCCGTCGCGTGGAGCTCGCGAGCCGCCGGATCGCGCAGCACGATCAGATCGAGCGGCGTGTCGATGTCGACGCCCAGCCGCCAGCGCGACCGGAGATCCGTGACGGCCACTCCGGCCCACTCCTCCAGCCACCGGGGAAGGGCGTTGTCGGCGGGGAGTGGCGGCAGCCCCGCCAGATCCGCCGCTCGCGAGATCGCGACCACGTCCGCGGAATAGCGGTTGTTCGCCAGCGCGTGCCCGCCGGGCCCCGCGGCCGCCTCCACGAAGCGCCGAAGGTCCGCTGCCCGGGCCAGGGGGATGCTGCCAGAGCCCAGGACTACCAGGCCGCCGCCATCCGCCGCCGGCTCGGCCGCGTCCCTCGCCGCTGCCCGCTCGGCGGCCGCCGCCCTCGGCGCGGACCCTTTCGCCTCCGCGCCGGCCCGCGCCCGAACCTCGGCCGCCAGCCGCTCGCCGAACGAGAGCCCGTCCGGCGGACCGGCCACGATCTCGGCCGACGTCGGCGCCGGCGGCCAGGAACGCGCCACGCTGCCGCTCCGCGAGCGCTCGGCGAGCTTCCGCGAGCGCGCGGACCAGGGGCCCGGCATCGGCGGGAGCCGCCGGGTGGAGAATGAGCACGAATACCGGGCGCACCAGCGGAGTCTAGCCGCGGTGCACGGCCGCGCGGCGATCGCGCTCCCGGCCCGGAGCGGCAACTCGGGAGCCAGTCGATGCGCACGGTTCGGGCATACATCGGGCTGGGGGCCAACCTCGGCGACGCCCGGGCGACGCTGACCGCGGCCGTTCACGCCCTCGCCGCGCTCCCGGGGACGACCCTTGCCGGCGTATCGCGCCTGTACGTCACGACCCCGGTCGAGGTGACGGACCAGCCCGACTTCCACAACGCCGTCGTGGTCCTCGACGTGCCCGCCGGCCCCGGCGCCAATACCGGCCCGATCGCGCTGCTGCTCGCCCTCAAGTCGATCGAGCGGGCCTTCGGCCGGCAGATCCGGGCTCGCTACGGCCCGCGCGAGCTGGACCTGGACCTGCTGCTCTTCGGCGACGAGCAAATGGCTGTGGAACGGCCGGAGGAGGGCCGCTCCCCGGATCCGGCAAAGGCCACGCGCCTGCTCGAGGTTCCGCACCCGGAGGCGAGCCGCCGCCTCTTCGTGCTGGCTCCGCTCTCGGATCTGGCCCCGGACCTGGTGCCGCCCGGCTGGGACGAGTCGGTCGCGGAGGCTCGAGCCCGCCGGGAGTCGGTCGAAGGCGCCTCGTCCGTCCGCGCCGTCGCGGGCTGGGATTCGAGCCTGGGACGGTGGGTAGTGGAGCCGGCGGTGCCCTGACGCATCCGGCTCAATCCCGCGGCGCCTCGCCGCCCCGTACGCCTGGCCGCGCCCCGACGCCTCGCCGCGCCCCGACGCCTCGCCGGTGGATCGCGGACCCGCTCAGCCGCGACGGGCCCGGCCGCGAATGGATCGGCCGCAACGGGCCCGGCCGACCTCCGGATCCCGGTATTTCCTATTTCACACGAGACCGACATTCGGCGACCGCCCCGGCATCGAGTGGTCGGGCCCGGTCGAGGTGACGCGGCCGCGCGGCCGGAATCGAACGTGAGCGTGGCTCCGGAGGCTGGTCCGGCGGCAGGAATCGGGCTTCGGTCGAGGATCGGGAGTTCGGCGGCTTGCCCAACGTCGCCCTGATGTCAAATCGGCAAGTTCTGGCGAGTCTGCCGCATGGAGCGTCTGGCCGAGGCCCCGCCGCCCGGGAAATACAGAAGCCGCGCTCTCCGGCGCGGCTCCACAGCTGCTGGAGCGGCGCGGCGACAGGCCCCTCGTCGGCTGTCTGGGCTCCGACCTGTCGCCCGCCACTTTCGATCGCCCGGAGGCCGGGCGATCCCTCTCCTCCGACCGACCGATCGGTCCGTCATTACCGATCGGCTGTCACCCAGTGATTCGCGCCCGGAGCCCGGTTGGATCACCACGGGTCAAATGAGCCGGCGGATACGGAGAGGACTGCCCCGTGGCGACGGTGATTCGCCGGCGGCGACCCGGGGTCGGCTGAGACGGCACGCCGCGCCGCCGCAGCCCGGTTGGATCACCGAAGGTCAAATGAGCCGGCGGAGAGGGCGCGAACTGCCCGGTGGCGGCGGTGGGTCCGTCGGCGGCGGACGCGGGTCCGACGAGCCGGCTGGCCGCGCGCCCCAGGTCCCGCGACCGCGCCCGCGCCCATGCCCGCCGCGGACCATCAGTGGCGGAAGTGGCGCCGCCCCGTGAAGACCATCGCCATGTGGTGCCGATCCGCGACCTCGATCGCCATCTCGTCGCGAATCGAGCCCCCGGGCTGGATGATCGCCGTGATGCCGGCCTGGGCGGCGATCTGGATGCCGTCCGGGAACGGGAAGTAGGCGTCGCTCGCCATGACCGAGAGCCGCGCCCTGTCGCCGGCTCGCCGCAGGGCGATCTCCACCGCCGTCTGGCGGCTCGCCTGGGCCGCTCCGATGCCCACCGTGGCCGCGCCGCGCGCCAGCACGATCGAGTTGGAACGGACGTGGCGCACCGCCCGCCACGCGAACAGCAGGTCCGTCAGCTCCTCGAGCGTGGGCCGTCGCTTCGTCACGACCTGGAGTTGCGTCTTGTCGAGCCCCAGCTCGTCCTTGGTCTCGACGAGCAAGGCCGCCGGCGATGCGCTTGAAGTCGAGATTGGCGATGCCGTAGTCGCGCGGTCCCTCGATGGGGTTGGGCGGGACCGCCAGCAGGGCGATCTGCGGCTTACCGGCCAGGATCCCGATCGCTGCCTGGCTGAACGACGGGGCCACGACCGCCTCGTACGAGTTGGCGGCGATCTCGCGCGCGGTGGCGCCGTCGAGCTCGCGATTCACCCCCACGATGCCGCCGAAGCACGACACGGAGTCCGTTTCGAGGGCATTGCGGCAGGCCTCGACCAGCTCCTCCGCCGAAGCCAGCCCGACCGGGTCGGTGTGCTTGACGATCGTTACGGTCGGGGCGGTGAAATCGGCGGCTATGGCGTAGGCGGCGTCCAGGTCCAGCAGGTCGTTGAACGACGGTCGCGACCCCTGGATCTGAGTGGCGTCGGCCAGCGTGCCGGCCCGGTGAGTAGTCTCGCGGTAGAAGGCGGCGTGCTGCGGCGGGTTCTCGCCGTAACGCAGGTCGTCCACCTTCTCGAGCACCATGGCCAGCCGTCCGGGGAACATGTCGCCGGCGACGTTGGACAGGTACGCGGCGATCTCGGCGTGGTACGCGGCGACGAGCCCGTACGCCTCGGCCGCGAGACGCTGCCGCAGCTCGGCGGACACGGCCCCTCTCTGTCGCACTTCCGCGATCACCTGAAGGTAGCGGGCCGGGTTGGCCACGGCCGCCACGCCGGCGTAGTTGCGAGCCGCGGCGGCAAGCAGGGCGGCGCCGCCGATGTCGATCATCTCGATGGCTTCGTCGATGGGCACCAGGCGGGCGCCCACCTGAGGGGCGAATCGGCTCACGTTGACGGCGACGATGTCGATCAGCCCGATCTTCTGGGCTTCGAGCTCGGCCAGCTGATCGGGCCGGTCTCGGCGGGCCAGGATGCCGGCGTAGATGGCGGGATGGAGCGTCTTGACCTGGCCGCCCGCGATCGGATCGGAGCCAGTCAGCTCGGAGACGGACCTTACTTCGACGCCGTCGGCGGCCAGGGCCTCGCGCGTGCCGTCGGTGGCGAAGACCTCGATCCCGAGGGCGAGCAGCTCGCGCGCGAACGCGACGATGCCCTCCCGGTTCGCCACCGAGAGCAGGGCTCGCACCAGGCGTACCTCCCAGCTGCCTGAGGTTCGGCCCCGTCGTCCAGTGGTCGGCGCGTTGCCCGCTCGACCTATCGGCCCGCCGCACGCGGTGCGCTTCTGGCTCGGGTTGCCGGATTGGGCCGAGTATAGCGCCCGGTCATGGCATACTCCCTGCACACGAAATCGAAGGCGCACCCGGTGCCAGCTTCGACGGCCGTGTCTCGGCCCCTCCGCCGACGCTCGGCCCCGATCGCCGGCGGGCGCCCGTCCAGGTCAATCGACCGCTAATGACTGAACACTTGGAGGGTCCCGCGTGGACGGCCCTTGGAACCAGATCAGCACGCTGCTCATCGGCTTCAACCAGAGCAACTTCCCGCCCCTGTTCAACTGGGTCTGGCAGATCTCCCTGGTCCTGCTCGTCGCCGGGATCATCTTCTACAACTTCCAGGGCCGGCGGCTGCACGCCTATTCGGTCTTCCTCGACCTCAACGAGTGGCTGATGTGGACCTCGGTGGGAGTCTTCTCGCTCCTGCTGATGTTCTCGATCTTCGGCTTCGACTTCATCTTCGTCCTGCCGACCATGATCGGCGGCGCGGTCCTCTTCATCTGGATCAGGTTCTGGCACTTCCCGCCGCTGATCCAGGCCTATGAAGAGCGTCTGGCCCGGCAGCGCTACTTCCAGCGCTCGAAGACGGCGCACCCAGAGGCCACGATCCGGTCCAAGGCGCCGGCCAAGGCCAAGCGCCGCCGCCGGTAATCGCGAGGAGGCGATCGAAATGCCTCCCGACCCGGTCGCGCTCGGTCCCTTCGCCGCCGCGGCTCGATAGGCGCATCCGAACGCCATGGAAATCCGCCGGTTCGGCACGGGTCATCGACGCGGGGACGGTCCTCCGGGCACTCACGGCGTGGAGGCCGCGCCCGTGCACGTCGACGGGCGAGGCGTCGTCGCCGAGCTGGCCCTCAAACCGAAAGCTTCGATCGCGCCCCACTCGAACCCGAACCTGGCCTATTTCCTCGTCATCGAGGGCGGCGGGTTCGTGCGCGTGGGCGACGAGCAGGCGCGCGTGGCCCCCGGCGAGGCCGTCGTCTGGCCGCCGAACGTGGTCCACTCGGCCTGGACGGAGCTGACGCCGATGCGGGCCATCGTCGTCGAGTTCACTCCGGCGGAGGAACCGGCCGAAGCGTCACGCCTGGAGGATGCGGCGGCTCTCGCGCCGACCGCGCCGCCCGCGGAGACGCCCCGGGCCGAATCGCTGCGGGCCGATGGAGCTCTCGCCCCGCGGCCGCCGACCGTTCCCGAGGACCACCGCTCGACCGAAGAAGAGCCCTGGTAGGCCGCCGGCCCCGCTGCGGGCAAGCCGCCGGGCTCGGCTCTGGCAGCTCGCCCCGGCCCTGGTCTCGGCCGAGCCGCTGCCTCGAGCCTACGCGACCGGCGACTGGTTCCAGTCGATGGCGACTTCCTGGCTCGGGTTGGCCATGTTGACGGCGACCGCCACCTTCACTCCGGGAGCCACGGACGCGAGCTTCGCGATGGGAACGCGGTGGCCGAAGACCGCAGGAAACGGCGGCATGCCCGGCACGGTGACTTCGACCGTGAACACCCACATCGGGTCGTCGAGACGCGACGGATCGGCGTTGGGGTTGATGTCGCGGACCGTCTTGCCGAGCGGCTGCGCCGACGTGATGACGGCTGTGCCGTGGGTGCCGGTCGCCAGGAGCTGATCGGCGCTGCCCCTGGTCGTGGGCATGGCGCCGCTCCGGACCGCTCCGACCAGCGCACTCACCTGGCCGTCCTGAGGCTGCCCGTTCGCGTCGAAGTTGATGTTCACGCCCCCGGGCCCGGCCATGCCGGCCGGCGCTCCCGCGTTGATGCGCGTGAAGTCCGGCGAGACCTTCTGCGGGTTCGTCGGGTCGATCATCACGCCGACACGGATGCCGGGCAGAACCATGGGGATGTAGAGGCGCGGAACGGCAGCCTTGACCACGACCGGGTACGGCGCCCCCGCGCCGCCGATCGGCGTCACCTGCAGGCTGAACTGGTATACGGGAGCTTCGGGCCCGACGGACGACGAAGAGATGGTGGTGCCGGTATCGGAGATGCTCTCGACGAGCGCGTCGCTCGGGACGCCGTTCTTGACCGCCTCGATGCCGGTCATCTTGCGCATCAAGAAGTCCACGGCTCAATTCCTCCTGAGCACGCCCCCCGGACCATGCCCCCGGTAGCGGGGATGGCGGCGGCGCAACGATAGCGCGGCGAACGGCGAGCGAAAGGCACGATCTCGGCCGGCAGGACGGTGGATTGCGGCGCGGGCCACAGGCCGCTGCCGGCGGTGGTCTCGAGCTGGAGTCTCAGCCGAGTGGACGGCTCAGCAGCAGGCGATCTTCGCCGCGCGCCTGGATGCGGCGATCGACCGCCACGTCCTCGAAACCGCAGGAGCGGAAGAAGGCCCGAGCGGCGATCGACGAGGGATGAACGTCCGAGTCGGCGAGAGTCCAGGCGAGCAGCCGTCGACGGCCGGCCGCGGCGGCGGAGTCCGCGACCGTGTTCGTCAGAAGCCTGCCAATCCCCCGGCCGCGCAGCCGGGGAGCCACCGCGAGCAGAGTGACCTCGGCGGCGGCTTGGTCGGGGTCGAATGCCAGGCCGTCGAAGCCGCGCGGGTCGGCGGCCGATCGCGGCCGATCCCACGGCGCCCACCCGGCCAGGCCCGCAAGCCGGCCGGAATCCTCGGCCACGAACAGTTCGGACGCGGGTGGGAGCGTGTGCAGCGAGCTCCGGCGCTACGTCCTCGAGGAATGTGTCGATCGCGGGACGGTCGCCGTCGACGGCGCGTCGAACCGTTGGCGGCCCGGAAGCCGGCACGCGACGCTCCGGCACGGCGCGTCGCCGCGACGCGTCGTGGGCCGCTTTCGACGGATGGCCCGCGGGTTCCTCGGCCAGCAGCGCACCCAGCTGGCCGAGCATCCGAGCGGTCGCGCCCCAGACCCGCTCGCCTTCGACCGGGTAGACGCCGTAGCGAATCAGCCGCTGGCGGATGGCCCGCTCCTCCAGCTCGACCGGGGCATCGGGCAGGAACGCCTCGACCGGAGCCTCCACGATCCGGGCAACCTCGTCGGGAGCGGCTCGACACTCGGGCCGGCGCTCGGCCGTGGCCACGACCGGCGTGATGCGGAACCCGGACACCGTCAGGGCGAACACCTCCAGTGCGCCGACGACACGCAGGCCGCATGCGGTCGGGTTCAGCGCGACCTCTTCGGTCGCCTCGCGGATGGCGGTCTCGATCGGGTCGGCGTCGCCCGCCTCGGCGGAGCCGCCCGGGAAGCTGACCTCGCCGGCGTGCCCGATGCCCTGCGGCGCGCGGGCCGTCAGCAGCACGCGGGCCTGGCCCGCAGCGTCGGGGAAGAGCAGCACGAGGACCGCCGCGGGCCGACCGCGCCGGCCGGCGTCCGGGAAGAGCGCCTCCGGCGAGTCGATTCGAACGGGCGTCAGGACGGCCGGTGCGGCGGGCAGTTCGCGCGGCAGCACGGCCAGCCTGTCGCGAACCAGCTCGAACCTCATGCCGGGCGACCTCCAGGTGCGTGTCCCGTGCCGGAAGACCTGCCATCGGGCCGCATGATCGTATGCCGTGCGGCGCGAGCGCCACGGGCCCGCGTCGAGCCCGCTAGGATCGCCCCATGATGATCGACCGACTGGCCGCTCTCCAGCCCGCGGCCGAGCGCGAGTTGCGCGAAGGGATACTTCCGTTCTGGGCGACTCGAGCGGTCGACCGCGACGGCGGCGGCTTCTTCGGCAGGGTGGGGGCGGATGGCCGGCCGGATCCGACCGCCGCCAAGGGCCTCGTCCTGAACGCCCGCATCCTGTGGAGTTTCTCGGCCGCGCTGGGCCGCTGGCCGGAGCCGCTCTATCGGGAGCTGGCCGATCGGGCCTATCGCTACCTGCTCGAACACTTCTGGGATGCCGAGCATGCCGGTTTCTACTGGGAGGTGGACGGCGACGGCCGGACGCTCCAGGGTCGCAAGCAGACGTACGGACAGGCTTTCGGGATCTACGCCCTGGCCGAGTACTTCCGAGCGACCGGCGAGGCCGAGGCCCTCGATCGTGCGGAGCGCCTCTTCGAGGACGTCGAGGCGCACGCGCTCGACCCGGCCGGCGGCGGCTACTGGGAGGCGCGCGGGCGCGGCTGGGAGCCGATCGCCGACATTCGACTGTCGGCCCGAGACCTGAACGCCCCGTTCTCGATGAATACCCACCTCCACGTGCTGGAGGCATACACGGGGCTGGCGCGGGTCTCCGGCCGGCCGCGGCCCCGAGAGCGACTCCGGGCCTTGCTCGACGTCTTCCTCGACCGGATCGTCGACGCCCGGACCGGCCACCTGATCCTGTTTCAGGACGAAGGCTGGCGGCCGCTGTCCGATGTCGTCTCGTACGGCCACGAGATCGAGGCGGGCTGGTTGCTGTGCGAGGCTGCCCAGGTGCTGGAAGACGACGCCCTCGAGGCCCGGGCCGCCGCGGCCGCCGTGCGGCTGGCCGAGTGCGTGCTGGATCGGGGGTACGACCGGGCCGAAGGCGGGATCTACTACGAGGCGCCGGCGGACGGCCCGCTCGACACGGACAAGCACTGGTGGGTCCAGGCGGAGGGCGTCGTGGGGTTCCTCAACGCGTACGGGCTCACGTCCAGGAGCGAGTTCCTCGACGCCGCGCTGGGGACGTGGGATTTCATCGACGCCCACCAGATCGACCGGGTCGGCGGCGAGTGGTACTGCCGCGTCACGTCCAGGGGCGAGCCGATCCCGGGACTGGACAAAGCCGACTTCTGGAAGTGCCCCTACCACAACACCCGGGCAATGCTGGAGATCGCCGGGCGGGCTCGGGCGCTCTCGGCCGCCGCCGGCGCCGCGTCGGGGGCTGGGAGCGGCGCCGGGGCGGGGGCCGCCGGGGCTAGTTGACCCGCTTCGGGCCCTTGTCGTCGGCCTTGCGCGGCGTCCAGATGCGTTCCACGGCCGCGGCCGCTCCGGCCGGTTCCGGCGCCACTCTCTTGCGGGCGTCGCGCCGCTGGGCCGCGTCGGCCACGACAGTGGAGTTGCCCGAGCTGAAGACGAGGACGCCGCCGATGGCGTCCGCGTCGGCCACGACCGCAGTTCCCGGCTTGAACTCGCCGCGCAGCAAAGCCCGCGCCAGCGGGTTCTCCACCAGGCGCTGGATCGTCCGCTTCAGCGGCCGCGCCCCGTAGGCCGGGTCCGTTCCTTCGCGAACGATCAGAGCGCGCGCCGCGGGCGTCAGCTCCAGCGCGATCTCCTGCTCGGACAGTCGCCCCTGCAGGTCCGCCAGCAGCAGATCCACGATGGCTGCCAGGTCGGCGTCGTTGAGGGCGTGGAAGACGATGACCTCGTCGATCCGGTTCAGGAATTCGGGCCGGAACTGGATCCGGAGCGCCTCCGTGATCTGCTTCTTCATCCCTTCGTAGGCCTGAGCGCCCGTACGACGCTCGGCGTCGCCCGCGTCGCCGCGCTCCGTAAAGGCGGAGATGTACTGCGAGCCGACGTTGCTGGTCATGATCAGAACGGTGTTCCGGAAGTCGACCGTCCGGCCCTGGCCGTCGGTCAGGCGACCGTCGTCGAGAACCTGGAGGAGGATGTTGAAGACGTCCGGGTTGGCCTTCTCGATCTCGTCGAGCAGCACGACCTGGTAGGGCCGCCTCCGGATCGCCTCCGTCAGCTGGCCGCCCTCCTCGTAGCCGACGTAGCCGGGGGGCGCGCCGACCAGCCGCGAGACGGAGAACTTCTCCATGTACTCGCTCATGTCGATGCGGACCATGGCCGACTCGTCGTCGAACAGGAACTCAGCCAGGGCGCGCGCCAGCTCGGTCTTGCCGACACCAGTCGGGCCGAGGAACAGGAAGGAGCCGATCGGACGGCGCGGGTCCTTGAGACCGGCGCGCGCCCGCCTCACCGCGTCGGACACGGCCTGGATCGCCTCGTCCTGGCCGACCACCCGCCGGTGCAGCCGGTCCTCCATCTCGACGAGCTTCGTGGTCTCGCCCTCGAGCAGCTTGGTCACCGGCACGCCGGTCCAGGCCGCCACGATCTCGGCGATGTCGTCCGCCGTGACTTCTTCCTTGAGCAGCCGATCCGGGCCGGAGAGGGCGGCGATGGCCGCCTCCTGCTCCTTCTGCCGGGCCTGCAGCTCGGGCAGCCTGCCGTACTTGAGCTGGGCGGCGGTGCCGTAGTCGGTCTCGCGCTCGGCCTGGTCGATTCGAACCTGGAGCGCCTCGATCTCCGCCTTGGTCGCCCGGACGGCCGCGATGGCTGCCTTCTCGGTCCCCCAACGCTGCTTCATCGCCGAGGCTTCCTCGCCGATCTCGGCCAGCTCGCGCTCGAGAACCTCGAGGCGCGCCTTCGAAGCTTCGTCGGTTTCCTTGCGGAGGGCCTCGCGCTCGATCTCGAGCTGGATTCGCCGGCGTTCGAGCTCGTCCAGCTCGATCGGCATCGAGTCGATCTCCATGCGCAGCCGGCTGGCCGCCTCGTCGACGAGGTCGATCGCCTTGTCGGGCAGGAAGCGCTCGGTGATGTAGCGGTTGGAGAGCGTGGCCGCCGCCACCAGCGCGGAGTCCGTGATGCGGACGCCGTGATGGACTTCGTACTTCTCGCGCAGGCCGCGCAGGATCGAGATCGTTTCCTCGACCGTGGGCTGGTCGACCACGATCGGCTGGAAGCGCCGCTCGAGGGCGGCGTCCTTCTCGATGTGCTTGCGGTACTCGTCGAGCGTCGTCGCTCCGATCGTGTGCAGCTCGCCGCGGGCGAGCATCGGCTTGAGCAGGTTGGACGCGTCCATGGCGCCTTCGGCCGCGCCCGCGCCGACAACCGTGTGCAGCTCGTCGATGAACAGGATGATCTGGCCCTCGGAGTCCTTGATCTCCTTCAACACCGCCTTGAGGCGTTCCTCGAACTCGCCGCGGTACTTGGCCCCGGCGATCAGCGCGCCCAGGTCCAGTGAGATGACCTTCTTGTCCTTGAGCGTTTCCGGCACGTCGCCGCGAACGATTCGCTGGGCCAGGCCCTCGGCGATGGCCGTCTTGCCGACGCCCGGCTCGCCGATCAGCACCGGGTTGTTCTTGGTGCGGCGGGACAGGACCTGGATGACGCGGCGGATCTCCTCGTCGCGGCCGATGACCGGATCGAGCTTGCCGGCACGAGCCTCGGCGGTGAGGTCGCGGCCGTACTTCTCGAGGGCCGCGTACGTGGACTCGGGATTTGGGCTGGTCACTCGCTGACTGCCCCGAACGCCGGTCAGGGCCTGGAGGATCGCCTCCCTGTTGGCTCCGTGGCGATCCAGCAGCTGCTGCGCCTCTCCGCCGCCCTCGGCGATCGCGAGCAGCAGATGCTCGGTGGAGACGTAGTCGTCCTTGAACCGCTTCGCCTCGTCCGAGGCCCGCTCGATGGCATGGCGGACCCGCGGATCGGCGGTCAGGGAGCCGCCCTGGATCTTCGCCCGCTTGTTCAGCGCGGCCGCCAGCTCGCCGCGAAATGCGGGCATGTCCACGCCCAGACGGCGCAGCGTCTCGGCCGGGATGCCGTCGTCGGCTTCCACGAGCGCGGCCAGCAGATGCTCGGAATCCAGCACGGGGCTCTGCAACTCCTCGGCGAGGCGCTGGGCCTCGACGATCGATTCCTGGGCCTTCTGGGTGAAACGATCGAGGTTCACGGGTCTCTCTCAGTGGGCCTCCACGGCCCGCTATGGTTGTCGCGCGGGAGGTCGATCCCGGCAGCTACAGCTTGACTCTTGGATTCGGTTGGACGATCTGGCGCAGGAACTCCTCGGCCGCTTTGCGCTGCCGCCCCTCCAGCTTGCCCGGCATGACGATCTTGACCCGAGCGTAGAGGTCGCCTGCGCCTTCGCCCTTGAGACGCGGCATGCCCTGGCCGGCCAGCCTGAAGGTCTGGCCCTGCTGCGTGCCGGCGGGGAGGTTGAGCAGGACGCGGCCGCGGAGCGTTTCCACGTCCACCTCGCCGCCGAGCAGCGCCTCTCCCAGGGTCACCGGAAGCTCGCGAGTGAGGTCCGCGCCGTTTCGCGTGAAGACCGGGTGCGGCCCGATCTTCGTGATCAGGTAGAGGTCGCCGGCGTCGGCCCCGGAGCCGGCCTTGCCGCTCAGGCGGATCTTGCTCCCGGTCTCCACGCCGGCCGGGACCTTGACCTCGAGGCGTCGGCCGCCGACCTGCACGAGTCGGGCGGAGCCGTGAAAAGCTTCTTCAAGGCTGAGGTCGACCTCGACTTCCACGTCGTCGCCGTGGCGTGCGCCCTTGTGCCGGGCGGTGGGTCCGGCCGAGCCGGTGGAGTCCACCCCGGACCCGGCATTGGGCCGGAGTCGCGACAGCAGATCGTCCAGCGTGTTGCCCGTCCTGCGGCCGCCGTCCTTCGGCCGGGTGGCCGTCGAACCGGCCGCTCCGGCCGACCGCGCTCCCGCCGCCGAGCCGGATGCGGACCCGGAGCCTGGCGATCGTCCGGCCGCCCCGGCCGCCGCACCGGCTCCGCCGAAGAACATGTTGAAGAAGTCCGAGAAATCGTCCGCTTCGCCGGTGGAGTGGAACTCGTATCGGACGTTTCCGCCCTGGCCGCCTGCCCCGTAGCCGGCGAAGGGCCCGCCCGGTCCGAACGGATCGCCGCCGAACGGGCTGCCGGCGGAAGCCGTTCCGCTCGAGGCCCCGCCGCCGCGGGAGAATTGATCCCAGTTGGAGCCGAGCATGTCGTATTGCTGGCGCTTCTTTGGGTCGGCCAGGACCTCGTTGGCCTCGTTGACATCCTTGAACCGGCGCTCCGCGGTCTTGTCGCCGGGGTTGCGGTCGGGGTGAAGCTCGCGCGCCAGCCGCCGGTAGGCCTTCTTGATTTCGGCCGGAGTGGCCGCTCTCGGCACTCCCAGCGTCTTGTAGTAGTCCTTGTACTCCATGAGGCCCCTCTCGCAGGTGAGGGGTCGCCGCCGGGGCGGCCCATGCCGTCGTTGCCGGCTCCGCCGCTCGCTCACGCACCTCAATGTGCGCTCGCTCGCGTACTCGCCGGCGCCCAGGCTTGAACTCGCCGCAGCGGCGACGCGCGTATTCAGTTGGTTCGCCGCCGCAGCGGCGACGACACGCCCGTATTCAGTTCGGCCGCCAGACCGTCAGCGCCCGCAGGCGGCAACGCCGAGACCGGCCGCCCCGGCGCTGTCCATCGTCGCACCCTGGCCGGCGCCGGCCATCAGGCCATCGCTGGCGGCTGATCCACCGGAGGCGGGAAACCCCGGCGGACCCGGCTTTCGGTCTCGGTCTCCGTCTCCGGCTTCTTGCCGCCTTCGGTTGTCTTGTCCGGCTCGGCGGGAAGTGGCGTCGGCTTGCGCCGCAGGGCCGCATCGAGCACCTGCTCCATGCTCTCGACGGTCACGAGCTTGATCTGCTTGCGAATCTCCTCTGGGATGTCCCGCAGATCCTTCTCGTTCTTCTTGGGCAGGATGATCATCTTCGCGCCGGACAGGTGGGCCGCCAGGATCTTGCTCTTGAGCCCGCCGATCGGCAGAACCCTGCCGCGGAGGGTGATCTCGCCGGTCATGGCCACGTCCTTGCGGACCGGAATGCCCGTGAAGGCGCTGACCATGGCCAGGGCCATGGTGATCCCTGCCGACGGGCCGTCCTTGGGGATGCCGCCGGCCGGTACGTGGATGTGGAGCGTGTTCTTCTCGAAGACCTCGCGCTTGATGCCGAGCTGCGAGGCGTGAGCGCGGATCCACGACAGACCGGCGCGCGCGGACTCGCGCATGACTTCGCCCAGCTGGCCGGTGAGGATGAAGTCCTCCTTGCCTTCCATGAGCGTGACTTCGATGGCGATCACGTCGCCGCCGACCTCGGTCACGACCAGGCCGGTCGCGGCGCCGATCTGGTCCTCCGATTCCAGCTCGCCGTACTCGAAGCGTTGCGGCCCCAGGTACTCGACCAGCTTCTTGGTATCGACGATGGTCTTGCGCTTGCGCCCTTCGGCCACCGCCCGGGCAACCTTGCGCATGACGTTCGCGATCTCACGTTCGAGATTGCGGACGCCGGCTTCGTGCGTGTAGGACCGGACCAGCTCGACCATCGCTTCGTCCGTGATGGCGATCGTCTTCTCGGAGAGGCCGTGGTTCTTCATCTGCTTGGGGATGAGGAATCGCTTGCCGATCTCGATCTTCTCGGTCTCGGTGTAGCCGGGCAGCTGGATGACCTCCATGCGGTCGCGCAGCGGCGCCGGGATCGGGTCGAGCAGGTTGGCCGTGGTGATGAAGAGCACCTTCGTGAGGTCGAAGGGCACCTCGAGGTAGTTGTCCTGGAAGGTGTTGTTCTGCTCGGGATCGAGGACCTCGAGGAGGGCCGAACTCGGATCGCCGCGGAAGTCCATGCCGATCTTGTCGACCTCGTCGAGCATGAAGACCGGGTTGTTCGAGCCGCCCGTCTTGATGCTCTGGACGATGCGACCCGGCAGGGCGCCGATGTAGGTTCGCCGATGGCCGCGGATCTCGGCCTCGTCGTGGATGCCGCCCAGGCTCATGCGGACGAACTTGCGGCCCATTGCCCGAGCGATGCTCTTGCCGAGCGAGGTCTTGCCGACGCCGGGCGGTCCGACGAAGGCGAGGATGGGGCTGCGCAGCGTCTCGGCCAGGCTTCGGACGGCCAGATACTCGAGGATGCGTTCCTTGATCTTCTCCAGGCCGTAGTGATCCTCGTCGAGGATCTTGGCCGCGGACTTGATGTCCAGATTGTCCGTGGTCGATACGTTCCACGGCAGGGCGACCAGCCAGTCGACGTAGGTCCGAATGACGCCGACCTCCGGCGAGGCCGACGGGATCCGGCTCATGCGGTCGACTTCCTTGAGCGCCCGAGCCTTGACCTCCTCGGGCATTCCGGCCTGCTCGACCTTGTCGCGCAGCTCGTTGACTTCGGCCTGCTGCGGATCGTCCTCGCCGAGCTCGCGCTGGATGGCCTTGAGCTGCTCGCGCAGGATGTACTCGCGCTGGGTCTTGTCCATCTCGGACTTGACCTCGGACTGGATCTTGCCCTTCAGCTCGAGGATCTCGATCTGGCGGCCGAGGAAAGCCGAAACGATCTTGAGCCGCTCGACGACGTCGGTCGTCTCGAGGAGCTCCATCCGCTGCTCGGTCGAGAGGTCCGGACTGTAGGCGACCATGTCGGCCAGCAATCCCGGCTCGCTGATGTTGCGTGCCGCGACCGCCGCTTCCGGCGGAACCGGCGCGCCGTTGGCCACGTACTGCTCGATCTGGGCCTGGACCGTCCGCATCAACGCCTGGACTTCGATGCCCTCGGGCGTTACGTCCGGCAGTTCCTCGACCTTGACGACGATGTACGGGCTGGTCTGGGTGAACCCGATCACGCGCAGGCGGCTCTGGCCCTGGACGATTGCCCTGACGGTCCCGTCCTGAAGCTGCACGACCTGGGCGATCTTGGCGAGCGTGCCGACCGAGTACAGCTCGGAGATATTCTCGATCTCCTCGCGCTCGGCCTGACGCTGGGTCACCAGCGCGATGGGGCCGCCCGAGGCGGTCGCGGCATTCAGCGCGGCCACGCTCTTCTCGCGGCCCACCTGGAGCGGCACGATCATCTCGGGGAAGATGACCGTTTCGCGAAGGGCAACGAGCGGAAGCTCCCGGATGCCCGGCACGTGGACTTGCTGCTCGTCCTTCTTGACGTCGGCGTCCTTCTGGACGTCCTGGCCGTCCTGGACGCGCTCGTCGTTCTGGTCGGCCGGGCGGTCAGTCATTGGAATCTCCTGATCGAGTCGTGGTCACGCGGGTGGCCACTATACGTGTGATGGGCCGAGCGACCGGCATCGCCGGAACCTCGGTCTGGCCGGCGGTCCGGCCGTCCCTTGCGCCGCCGTCGTAGCCACTCCCTTCAGGAGGGGTTTCGGCGGCCCGGTGGCTGGGAGTCTCGGTGGATTCACCCGATTGCGAGCCGAGCGCGGCCGCGGCCGCGCCGGCCTGGCGGGCCTGGGTTTCATCGAACAGCGCCTCAAGGAGCCGCGTCCCGAGCCGCTCCTCGAGTTCGAAGAGCAGCTTTACGCCCGCCAGATTGACGCCTCGCTCCTGGGTCAGTCGCCTGATCCACAGGATCCGGCGGATGTCGTTCTCGGAGTAGAGACGGATGTTGCTGGGTGTCCGGGCGGGCGCCAGCAAGCCCTCGTCTTCGTAGATTCGGAGCGTTCGCGGATGGGCCTGGACCAGGCCGGCCGCGACGCTGATCACGAAGCAGGGACGCTCGGGATCCCGCTGGAATCGCCGCTCGGACATCGTTCGCCTACTTGACCGCCGCCCTGGCGAGCTGTTCATGCTGGCCATTGCCGGCTGGTTGACCGTGGTCGGTCGTGATCTTGATCTGTCGCGGCTTGACCTGCTCGGCCTTTGGGATCCGGAGGGTCAGAACCCCGTCCTCGAAAGTGGCCGTGGCCTTGTCCGGCTCGAGGCCTTCGGGAAGGGTCAGCGTCCGCACGAAGCGGCCGCGCCTGATCTCCTGCAGCAACAGGCTCTCGCGATCAGGCATGGCGGAGCTGGTGTCGCCCGCGAGGGTGAGGGCGTTGCCCTCCATCGTGATGTCGACTTCCTCCGGCTTGACGCCGGGCAGGATCGCCTCGACCACGATCTCATCATTGGTAGCGTAGACGTCCACAGGGACCAGCTGGCCTTCGCCGAACTGCCACGTCCGCGGATTGACGAAGCTCTCCTCGAAGAGCCTGTCCATCGCCTGGCGGAGAGAGAGGAGGTCCCCAAAGCCGCTGCGTCGAATGATCGTCATCTCTTCACCTCCAACACCGAACGCGAGCGTCCGGTCTCGGTCGGGTTCTCAGTTCCCGGCGGCCCCCACGGGCCTCGCCGCTCGACCGAATTCGTGCCCAGACCATAGAACCTTGACAATCCCATTGTCAAGAGTGTTCCCAATTCTGAGGTCATGATGCTGCCGCGTTGACGGAAACCCTGGCACGGCCGCCGGAACCGGCCCGTGGCCGCGCTGCGAGGTGGCGATCTGCCGCGCCGCGCCTCCCGGGGGAGGACCCTCCGGGCGGCGCCGATAATGATCCGGCGGTGTGCCGCCCGTTCCTGAGCCGGGCAGCCTCCACGGCAACGACGGGAGTTCGCGAAGCGTGGCCGAGATTCTGCCAGAGCGACCTGAAGACATCCCCGCGATCCGAAACGTCCACGATCGGGCATTCGGACGGCCGGAGGAGGGGGCCGTCGTCGACCGCCTGCGCGGCGCTTGCGACGGGCTCGTCTCCCTCGTCGCCGTGGCCGAAGGCCGGGTGGTTGGGCACGTCATGTTCAGCCCGGCGCGAATTGAGACGGAGGGCGGCGGGGAAGTGACCGGCATGGGTCTCGCGCCGCTGGCCGTCTTGCCGGAGTTTCAGCGGCAGGGAATTGGGACGCAGCTCGTCACGGTGGGGTTGGACGTCCTGCGGAGGGAACCGTGCCCCTTTGTCGTCGTGCTCGGACATCCCGCGTACTACCCGCGCTTCGGGTTCGTGCGGGCTTCCGGGCTGGGCATCGGATGCAAGTGGAACGTCCCCGACGATGCCTTCATGGTCCTGGTGCTGGACGAGGACGCCATGCGCGGCGCGTCGGGCACGGCGCTGTACCGCGACGAATTGGATGCCGCCACGTAGCCCGAAACTCCGAGCGTGCGCGGATCGCCGCTCCACGCCGGCGATCCGGAGTCCCGAACCGGCCGAGCCGCTCGCTCGGAGCCGGAGCGGTTGACCGCGGGACGCGTCCCGGCTCGGGCCGGGTCCTTCGGAACCCGCCGGCATGTGACCGCCGGCAGGGGCGAACGGGCCTGGAGGAGGGGGGCCCCGCGATGCGCCGCCTGTAGACTCTCGAACCTGGCCGCCAACGAACGCTGATCACCTGAGCGTTTGAGACGTCCCGACCTCCAGGAGCGGATTCATGTTCGGTGCGCTCGTCGCTGCCCTCTTCTCCGGCATCACGCCCGTCGTCGCGGGTCGCGCCATCAGGCTCATCGGCTTCGTGCGCACGAACGTGATTCGGCTGTCGTTCGCGGTCCTGATCCTTGGAATCTGGGCTTTCGCCTTCGGCCAGGGACTGCGCGGCCAGACGCTCCTCTTCGTGACCGCGGGAGCCATCGGTTTCGGCGCCGGCGGTCTGTCGCTCCTCGCCGCCCTGCCGCGACTCGGCGCGCCACTCGCGTCCCTCGTCGAAGAGACGGTGGCGGCGCCCGTAGCGGCCGTCGTGGCCTGGATCTGGTACTCGGATCAGCTGACCGAGGCCCAGATAGCCTTCTGCGCGGTCATCCTCGTCGGCGTCGTCATCGGTCTCCTGCCCTACGTTCGGGCCACGGTCGGGAAGGGCGTCGCGTCCAGGGGCGTGGCGCTCGGCATCGGGCTCGCCCTGCTGGCCGCGGCGGCGCAGGGGATCAGCTTCGCCGCCACGCGGCACGGCATGCAGCTCATGATCCATGCCGGGACGCCGCCGGACGTCATCACCGTCGCCTTCCAGCGGCTCATCGGCGGCTTCCTCGTCGCGCTGATCGTCTATGCCGCGGCTCGCTGGGTCTGGCGTCGCAAGTGGGGCTTCACCGCCGCCGACGGCTCCACCAGGTCCGTGCTCGGCTCCGAGGCCGGCAAGCTAACCACTCGGCCCCTCTTCTGGGGCACCCTGAACTCGCTCTTCGGCCCGATTCTCGCGGTGACCGGGACCGTCTGGGCCCAGCAGACGATGAACGCCGGCGTGGTCCAGTCGATCGTCGCCATGGCGCCGATGATCAGCGTGCCGTTCGCGTTCTGGCTGGAAGGCCACAAGCCGCCGCGCCTTTGGTACCTGGGGGCCGCGGTCGCGATCGTCGGCCTCGTGCTGGTCGACCTCAACACCTAGCGCCACCGGTCCGCGGTCGATCCGCCGTCGATCCGCCGTCCGGCTCCGACCGCGCCGTGCGTTCGTCGACGCCAACGGTGCGCGATCGATCGCCGGGTCCCGTTTGCGCCGGGCGACGCGCCGTCTCTGGTGGCTTCCTCTAGAATCCGCCCCTACCCCCTGGGGGAAACGTACCAAGGAGAGAATCGTGTCCGACCCGGCCGAGGCGAGCTCAGGAGTCGAAGCACACGATCAGGCGGTTGCGAACCTGGTCAAGGCCGCGGACCGGCTCGCGGCGACCGCCGCGACCCAGGGATGGGGAAAGCTCGACTTTACCCCGGACGGCCTCGGCCAACTCGACGCGATCCTGACGCGTTTCCTCGCGGCGGGCCCTCTGTCGAACGAGATCATCGGTCTCGGCATCGCCTATCTCGGCGAGACGATGGTGCGTACCTACGGCTGCGGCTGGGGGGATACGGACCAGTGGCTGGTTCTGCCGCCGGCCGGCTCGAAGGACGGCTCCGAACCCGTCGACGTCTTCCACATGATGCAGTCGCGCCTCGGCCGGAACGCGGCGCCGCTGAAGAGCCAGGTCGAAGAGTGCGTGAACGCCTGGAAGGCGGAGTCCTGAGCGCTCGAGTGGAGCGGCCCAGGCCGTCAGTCGGTCTCTTCGGACTCGCCGAGCAGGATCCGGTGTAGCTCCTCCTCGCACTCGGTCCGGCCGATGCCGATGACCTTGTCGCCCTCTCGCAGCTCCGTGTCGGACCGAACCGACAGCGCCCGCTCGTCGCGGATGATGGCGAAGATAGAGCAGCCGTCGGGGAGTTGAAGGCTGCCGGCCAGGCTCCCGATCGCCGGCGATCCTTCGCGCAGCTGCGCCTCGACGAGCTCCAGCTCGCCGCCGCCGAGAACGGCCAGGTGCAGCAGCTCGTGAACGGGGATGTCGGCCTCGATGGAGCCGAGGATCATGCGCGTGGGCGACACGATCTCGTCGACGCCGAGGTGCTTGAAGAGGCCCTCGTTCTTGGGGTTGTTGACCCGGGCGATCGTCCGCGGCACGTCGAAGTGATGCTTGGCCATCTGGCAGATGACGAGGTTGTCCTCGTCGTCGCCGGTCACGGCGGCCACGATGTCGGCCCGATTGGCGCCGGCCTGGCCGAGGTACTTGCCCTCGCATCCGTCGTGCGGGATCGTGATGGACCCGATCTCCTCGGTTATCTGCGCGGCGCGGGCCCGATCGCGCTCCATCAGGGCGACCTCGTGCCCGGCGCTGATCAGCTCACGGGCGAGGAAGTACCCGACCTTGCCGCCGCCTACGACTATGACGAACACGTCGACCTCCTACCCGCGCTCAGCCGCGCCGGCGGCCGAAGCCGAGCCGCCGGGCTCGGGCCGCGTCGCCCTCGTTTGTCGTCGCCGGCCCGCGGCCGGCTGGCCCGGTTGTCAGTGCGGCCCGCGCATCGTCCGCGATCAGAGGCGGCCTCTCGATTGTCGCGGCCGTCGGATGGGGATGCTCGTGGCCGGGCGTCTCGGGGATGTCGATGCCGGGCCCGGTCTGCATCGGCAGGTTCAGGTAGGTGGACACCGAGTCGACCATCAGGTTGGTCCGGCAGAGCGTGACAATGCCGAGTTCCGCGTACGCCGCCGCTCGAACCGGGTCGTTGATCTTGGCGATGACCTGCGGCACGCCGAGCGACTCGATGGCCATCTGGGCGGCCATGACGTTGCGGTTGTCGCCCTCGGTCAGCGACAGGAAGATGTCGGCCCCGTGAGCGCCGGCAAGTCGCAGGACCTCTTCGTCGGTCCCGTCGCCGCGAACGGCCGCTCCTTTGAAAGTCTCCGGAAGGCGGTCGAAGGCCGACGTCTGGATGTCGAAGATGATGACCTCGTGGCCCGACGCGTCGAGGTTCTCGGCCAGCGTCGACCCGACGCGACCGCAGCCCACGATCACGATCTTCATTTCGGCTCCTCGCCCATCTTCTCTCGCACCACCCACACGGCGCAGGGGGCGTTCTTCAATGCGTAGGGGACGGCCCGCCCGATGGCGAAATCGCCACCGAACTTGGTTCGATACGGCAGGCCAAGGATAAGCAGGTCCGCGTCGCGCGCCGCCGCCTCGTCGACGATGGCGGCACCGACGTCGCGAGCCTGGACGAGTACCGACTCGAGCTTGCCGTGGAGGGTCTCGGCGATCGCCTCGGCCGCGTCGAGGACTCGCTGAGCCTCTTCCGAACGCTCGGCCACGTCGGCGTCGAGCGGCTGGGTCCAGTCCAGCTCGACCACGTGGACTGCGACGAGCTCGGCGTGGGTGTGTCGCGCGAACTCGAGGGCAAGACGGACGACGGGGTCGTCGACGGGGCCACCGCTGAGCGCAATCACTGCCCGCCGGAAGACGGGCGCACTCGCCTCGGGCACCGAACCTCCGTTCTCGACAGATGTCGCGACAGCGACATACCAGGTCGCGGCTTCGACCGCGTACGAGCCGGAACGATACCACTGGCCGGTGGATGCGTACGGGCCGAACGTAGGTGCGAGACGGGGTCAGAGGCCAGCCCGATGCCGGCCCTTCGACCTTCCCAACCGGCCGTTCGGCACGGCGGGCGACCCCGATGCGAGCAGCTCGGCCGCGCGCCGGCGGATCGCCGGCTGGCGGGGTCCCCAGCTGTTCCAGACCGACTCGGCCCAGAGCCGGACGGCGGCGTCATGGCGGGCGGCCGCGGTATCCAGGGCGATGTCGAACACGGTCAGGGGCCCGCGAGACTCGGGCGGCTCGAGCCAGGGGAACTCGGCGCCGGATACTGCGAGGCGCGCCTTCGCTCGCGCCGAGGCCGGACCCTCGAAGCCGTGCTCCAGCGAGAGGCAGAGGCCCACGAGGTGAACCCAGACCGACTGGCTCGACTGCCGGCCGGGAGTGCCCGGGTGCTGGGCCATGAAGGCGTCGACGCTGAGCGAGCGTGCCTCGGCCAGAGCCGCGTCGGAAAGCTGCAAGCCGAGAAGCTCCGTGTAGGCAGCCCAGCAGCCCGGCGCGGCTCCGACGTAGAGGTGATCCGAACGCAGCTCGCCTACGTCCGGGACATCCGCGCCGCACCCTGGACAGCGCATCGCGATGCCGCCTCTAGTGGCCCCGGCCGTTGTCGGCGGCGACGAGCGTGCCGGCAGGCTCGACCTGAGCGGCCACGGCGGCGGCCCGGGCTTCGTCGCGCCGATACGGGACGTTGATGACCACGGTGTGCGACCGGCCCAGGAGCGTGGCTCGCATCTGCTTGGCCGCCTGGTTGTAGAGCATGCGTTCCCACCAGCTGCGGGCGACGTACTCGGGGATGAGGACGAAGGTGATCGGTTCCTCCTGCTCCGCGGGCCAGGAGCGATCCAGGACGTCGAGATAGGCGACGAGCGGGGCGATCACGGCGCGGTACGGCGACTCCACGACGACGAGCGGAACGTCGGGCACGGCCTCCGCCCAGCGGTGGCGAACGTCGTCGCTCTTCTGCGGGTCCTCGGAGACGTAGACGGCGCGGATATCCGTCGTGATCGATCGGGCCACGTTGAGAGCCTGGATCACGGCCCGGTTGACACCAGGAATCGGGATCACGACCCGGTTGTGCCGGTGCGGCTGCGGCACCGCGGCCCCCGGCTTCATCTCGAGCTGTCGGGCCGACGAGGCGTACTGATGCCTGATGAACATCATCATGGCGATCAGGGACGGGATGAAGATCAGGACCATCCACGCCCCGTTGAAGAACTTCTCGGAGGCGACGACCAGGAAGACCACGCCGGTCAGGATCGCGCCGAAGCCGTTCACCACGCTGCGCCAGGCCCACCCCGAGCTCCGCTCCTTGCGCCAGTGCACGACCATGCCGGCCTGCGACAGCGTGAAGCAGATGAAGACGCCGACCGAATAGAGAGG
Organism: uncultured Chloroflexia bacterium; assembly: GCA_963838285.1. Taxonomy (GTDB): domain Bacteria; phylum Chloroflexota; class Limnocylindria; order Limnocylindrales; family CSP1-4; genus Fen-1039. Next base: position 66,456 of record CAWIQP010000011.1, on the reverse strand, counting down.
GATCAGCGCGTCGACCGAGGCGTTGAACGCGTACAGCATGCCGATGGCGACCGCGGCCAGGACGACGATGCCCCAGGAGAAGGCCAGCCGGTCCCCGCGGAAGGCGAACTGGCGCGGCATGCAGTCGTCCTGGGCGAGGATGGCCGCCAGGCGCGGGAAGGCATTGAAGCTCGTGTTGCAGGCCAGGAAGAGGATCAGGGCGGCGCTGATCTGCAGCAGGATGAACAGGAAGCCGCCGCCGAAGACCGCGCTGCCCACCTGCCCCAGGACAGTCGGGCCCTGGGCCGTGGTGGCCATGACGCCGTATTGCAGGCCCACGAAGGTCAGCCCGATGAAGATCGTGCCCAGGAGCAGGGCCATGATGATCAGCGTGTTGGCCGCATTCTTCGCCTCGGGCGGCTTGAAAGCCGGGACCCCGTTGGCGATCGCCTCGACGCCCGTGAGCGCGACCGAGCCGCCGGCGAAGGCCTTGAGCAGTAGAAGGATGGTGAAGACCTGGGTGCCCGGCTGCTCCGCGAACGGCGGCGCGGCGAGGTGGTGCGCCGCGCCCGTTGCGGTGTTCACCAGGCCGACGGCGATGGCCAGCAGGGCGGTTCCGACGAAGAGGTAGGTGGGGATCGCGAAGATGTTGCCCGACTCGCGCACGCCCCTGAGGTTGGCCGCCGTCACCAGGACGATCACCAGCGCCCCAAGCTCGACCTTGTAGGGCGCGATCACTTCGAAAGCCGTCGCCAGGTTGGCGAGAGCCGATGCGCTCGACACGGCGACGGTCATGACGTAGTCGACCATCAGCGCCGCCGCCGCGATCAGGCCGAAGTTGGGCCCGAGGTTCTCACGGGCGACGACGTAGGCGCCGCCTCCCGACGGGTAACCGCGGCAGACCTGTCGGTAGCTGAAGGCCACGATGGTCAGCATCAGGGCGATGGCCGCGGCGACCCAGATGGACCAGGTCATCCAGGCCAGGCCCGCCAGGACGAGAACCCGCAGGATCTCGTCGGTCGCATAGGCCGAGGACGAGATCGCGTCGGAGCTGAAGATGGGCAGCGCCAGCTTCTTCGACAGGCGCTCCCCGATCTCCTGGGCGTTCGACAGCGGCTTGCCGAAGACGATCGCCCTGACCCGTGCCACGCGGCGGCCGACGGCCGTGGTCGGTGCGCTTGCCGCGGCTTTGGCGACCATCGTGCCCGGGCCGGCGTAGCGGAAATAGACGGAGTGCGGCCGATCGACCACCACGCGCCGGTCGCCCAGCTTGCGACCGTGAAGAGGCGGGCGGGGAGCGGTCATCGAGCGCAGGATCCTCCGTGACGCGCGGCCGTGCAGAAGTCTGGTGTGCCGGTCGGACAGGCGGTCTCCACGCCTCCCGACGCCCGTGCCCATCCGGACCAAGCGGCCCGGTGGAACCGGGCTAGGCTAGCACGACCGCCCGCTCTCCGAAGCCACGCCGCCGGCCAGAATCGAGCGCCGCCGCGGCCCGTCCACGGAGGCGATGCCGCGGCCTCGCTCACAGCCCGAAACCCAGGCGCCGGGCCAGTCGCGGCGGCAGGCCGGCGGTCATCATCGCCGCCTGAGTTGCCCTTATGTCGTACTCGACCCGATGCCAGACGACGTGGCCCGCGCCGGTGTCGATCAGCATGTAGCTCGATCGCGGGTCGCCGTCGCGGGGCTGGCCCACGCTTCCCGGATTGAGGATCAGGCGCTCCTCGCCGAGCGCGAGGCGGCTCCCCGGATCCACGGACACCGCCCGCATCCGGCCCCGGGATTCGCGGAAGACGTACGGGACGTGGGTATGGCCGACGAGGCAGTACGGGGTCTCGAAGGCGGCCAGGTTCGCCCGGGCGGCCTGCGGCGAATCCAGGTACTCCCAGATCGGATCCCTTGGGCTACCGTGGGCGAGCGTGAACCCCGACCCCTCGGGCACGAGGCGCTCGGGAAGTCCGGCCAGGTACGACCGCGTCGGCTCGTCGATCTGGGTGCGGGTCCACTCCATGGCCCGGTGTCCGTCCGGGTTGAAGAACTCGATGCTGCTGCCGCCGCCCCCGGCGTCGTCGTGGTTGCCCCGGACGCCTGTCGCCCCGACCGCGCGCAGCCTGTCGACCACCGCCTGTGGCTCCGGGCCGTAGCCCACCGTGTCGCCGAGATGCCAGATCGCGTCCACGCTGCCGATCGCGCTCAGCACAGCCTCGAGCGCGACCAGGTTGGAGTGGATGTCCGAGACGACCGCGATCCGCATGGGCCCACGCTACAGCGGACGCCGGCGCCGCGCCGCCGGGTCGCGGGGATACTGCGGCGGCGTCTCCGCAACCTTCTCGACGACCGCCAGAACGTGATCCTCCAGACCGGCGACGGCCACGGATTCCACGTCCACCACGCGGCCGCGCAGACCGCGCAGCGCCCGCTCCGCCCGGGCCAGCTCCTCGTCCATCGGCCGGCGTTTCCACGCCACGAGCAACCCGCCGACGCGAAGCAGGGGCAGCGACAGTTCGGCGAGGTCGGTCAGATCGGCGACCGCCCGCGCCACGACGGCCTCCCACCGGCCGCGATGGGCCGGGTCCGCCGCAAGCGCCTCGGCCCTGACGGCGGCCACCTCGACGCGGTCGGCGAGGCCCGCAGCCGACACGGCCGCGACGAGGAAGCGCGCCTTCTTGCGTATCGACTCGACCAGGATCGCCCGGCGCGCCGGCAGGGCCAGCGCGAGCGGCAGGCCCGGGTATCCGCCGCCGCTGCCGATGTCGACGAACTCGTCGATGCCGGCCCGCCGCAGAAGGGGGACCGCGGCCAGACTGTCGAGCACGTGCTCCCGCGCGATCATCTCCGGCACCCTGATCCCGCTCAGGTTGATCGCCTCGTTCCAGGCGAGGAGCAGCCGGACATGGTCGCCGATCGCCTCGAGCTGCGCCTCCGACAGCTCGATCGGCAGCCCCGCGGGCCGCCCTTCCGGCCGCCCTGCCGCCGACCCGACCGCCAGCCCGGCGCGGACCGTGGCCAGGTAGGCGTCGGGCAGCGGATCCAGGTCCCTGACGCACGTCGGGAGCGGATCGCGGTCGGGAGGTGGGGTCGTCTCCGGACTCCCGTTCCTCACGGTCGCGCCGCTCCCGGCGTTGGCTCTTCTCGCACCCGGCGTCCCTCGGTCTTCCCGCTCTGGTCCAGTCTACCGGCCGGGTTTCCCCAGCCCCTCGCCAGCGCGGTTACCCAAATGACGGTCCGCAGCAGCGGTGCGGATGTCGGACAGTAGGCGCCGTCCCCTAGGCCGTCAACGAGGTTTTCCACCAATCCGGAGCAGTCATCCACGAAAGTGGATAAATCCGTACGTCGTCCAACGTACGTGGAGAAAGCCGGACGGCGGCCGGGCTCTCCGCCGCCGGCGCGGCGCGTCGCGTCGCCGCAGGCTCAGACGCGCGGGTTCCGGACCGGCTTTCCCAGCGTCCGGCGAACCACGTCCAGCACTTCCTCGATGTACCGATCGGCGTCGCCCTTCTCGGCGGCGGTTCGGACGCAACCCTGGACGTGGTCCTCGAGGATCAGCAGGGCGACAGAGTCGACCGCGGCGCGAAGGGCGGCCGTCTGCTGCAGGATGTCGATGCAGTATTCGCGGCGCTCGATCATCCGCTCGATGCCCCGAACCTGGCCTTCGATGCGGCGCAACCGCCGGATCAGGATCGCCTGGTCGCGCGAATAGGAGTGGCGGAAGGTGGGATCCAGCTCGGAGGAGTCCGAGCCGGTCTCCAGGCCTTCTAGAGCCGTCGCAACCGGGCCGCCGGTCGTAACCTTCGCGACTTCGTCCTGTACAGCCAACTTCGCCTCGCCGGATGCTCCGGGCCGCTCCGTCTGAGTGAGACGGCGCCCGCCACCGGTCATGATACCCCCGGGGAGTATGGGCGGCAACGCCCTGGCCCCGGCGGGAGCCTCGAAGGCCGTGTCGCGCCGCGACCCCTCCGGGCCGCCCGCGTGGTACCCGGTTGTGTCGCACGGCAACGTTTTCCGGCCGCCCGCGGCCTCCTCGAACGCGGCGAGCGGATAGACTTGCGCGGTGGATCCGCGAGAGCAGCCGAGCACAGGCCGGGCGGTATGACCGACGAGGACGCGACCATCGGTCCGCGGCCGGACCATGGCTTCGCCCACGCCAGTGAAGCCGAGTTCGCCCGAATCCTGGACTTCTACCAGGTCGCGTGGGAGTACGAGCCGAGCGTCTTCCCGATCCTCTGGGACCTCGACGGCAACGTCCTCGAGAGCTTCGCGCCCGATTTCTACCTGCCCGACCTGGAGATCTTCATCGAGCTGACCACGCTCCAGCAGAGGCTCGTGCGCAAGAAGAACCGCAAGGTCCGCCGGCTTCGCGAGCTCTACCCGAGCCTCCGGATCAAGCTTTTCTACGCCCGCGACTTCCGGGCCCTGATGCTCAAGTACGGGCGGGCCGCCCTCCTGTCCGAACTGAGCGGCGCCCTGGGCCAGGTGACGTCCCGCGGCGAGTCCGAGGGCCAGCCGGAGCCGGAATTCCGGACCGACGGGCTGGATCGACCGGGCGGCGCGCCCGACGCCGATCCGACGGCTCCCCCGACGGGCGCGGAGCCGCCCTCTCGCCACGATCGCCGCTCGCGCGCCGCGCGCCGTCGTGCCGGTCGGAGAGCGGCCGCGGCCGCCGTCCACGCCCCCGCCACGTGATGTAAGAGGAAGAGATGAAAGTTTCCCCGGACCTCGTCTCCGATGTCGCCGAAGTGCTGCTGACCGAGGCGCAGATCGAGGCCAAGGTGGCCGAGCTCGGGCGGCAGATCAGCGCCGACTACGCCGGCCGCGACCTTACCCTGGTCAGCGTGCTCAAGGGCTCCCTGCCGTTCATGGCGGATCTGATGCGCCGCGTCAGCCTGCCACTGCGGATCGACCTCATGGAGGTTTCGAGCTACGGCGGAACGGCGACCGAGTCGTCCGGCCTCGTCCGCATCCTGAAGGACTTGAGCGCACCCATCGAAGGGCGCGACGTCCTGCTCGTCGAGGACATCATCGACACCGGCCTGACCCTGAACTACCTGATCCGTTACCTAAAGGGCAAGAACCCGCGCTCGATCAAGGTTTGCTCCCTGCTGAACAAGCCCGCCCGGCGCCTGGTCGAGATTCCGCTCGACTACGTGGGATTCGAGATCCCGGACGCCTTCGTAGTGGGGTATGGTCTCGACTTCGGGGAGGTTTACCGGAACCTCCGCTTCGTGGGCGTGCTCCGCCCGGAAGCCTACGAGTCGTAAGGAACTCGACGATGCACTACACCTCGGCCACTCGCGGTCACTGGCTCGTCGCCATCGGCGCGATCGTGATCGTCGGCGCCACGATGCTGCAGTGGTGGCAGATCGGCGGCGGCACCGGCGAGCTCCCACGGACGACCGGCATGGGCATCTCCGACGGGCGCGTCTTCCTGATGTTCCTGGCGTCCATGGCCAGCCTCTTGCTGGTGACGCTGCCGTTCGCCTCGGAGAAGCCGGTCGCGATCGACCACCCGCTCGTCTACCTGGCGCTGTTCGGGGCGCTGGTCGTCGGCTACGTCCTGCGCCTGCTCACGCTCATCCAGCTCCAGGTATCGCCGTTCAGCTGGGATGGTGGGCTCATCTGGCCGCCCCAGCGAGGTCCGGGCTTCTGGCTCGCCGGCGTCGGCCTGCTCATTTTCGCCCGGGGCGTTTTCGAGGTCTTCGAGGAGCGCCGCCTCCGGATGTATTAGCCCGCGAGGCATCTTCCTCCGGTGGACACAGTTGCCGTATAGTTAGGTCACGGCGAGCCGGATGCACATTGCACGGTCGCCGACCTACCGAGGCGTGGCTGTCGAGCGGGAAGCCGTTCGCCACCCCGAGAGCACCGGCAAGCAAGTGACCGCCGGCCGTTCCGGCCGTCGCGAGCAGTGCGATCGCCCTCTCGTCTTGAGGTTCGTCTGTTCGAGTGGAGTACCTGGTCAGGCAGGCCCGCATAACCGACGTTGATCGGTTGTACGCGCTATGCGCGGAAGAAGGGGCTGTGCCCGGCGGTGACTCTCCGATGGACGCGATCGGCCTGATGCGGCAGCTGGTCTACCTGCCGAACGCGAGCGTGGCGCTCGTCGAGGCGAACCATCAGCTGGCGGGCGGTGCGGTCCTCGGTCTGCGGCCATCGGTCAGGTCCGGCGGGTTCGTCGGCACGGTCGATGTGCTGGTTGTCGCGAGCGGTCACGACGGCGAGAAGGTCGCCGATCTGCTGATCGAAGAGATGCTGCACTCGGCACGAAGAAAGGGCTGCACATCGGTCGAAGTCATGTTGACGCCGGACGCCGAGTACTTCTCGAACTGGCAGGGTCATGGCTTCACCAGGTCAGCCACCAATACCTACAGAGCGACGGTCGCCGTCAGGACCCCGACCAGCCGCTGAATACGCCCGGGTAGCCGTGCAGGAGCCAGCTGCGGCTGGCGTGTGAAGTGCCGGCGCCCAGGGTTACACGGCCAGCGATCGCGTCGCCGGCCAGTCAATCAAGGAGTTCATTTGTGAGCAAGAACGTCGCCGTCTTCGTTGACGTGGCGAACATCTTCTACGCGGCGAAGGCGGCGGGGGCGGACATCGACTACGTCACGCTTCTCAAGGCCGCTGTCGCCGGGCGTGACTTCGTTCGGGCGTATGCCTACACGGGGCTCGACCCCGAGAACGAGAACCAGCGCAACTTCCACGCCTTCCTCGCCCGCCACGGCTACAAGGTCGTGAGCAAGGACATCCGCAAGTACGGAGACGGCAAGGTCAAGGCGAACCTCGATATCGAGCTCGTCGTCGACATGATGAAGACGGCTCGAAACCTGGACGTCGCGATCGTCGTCAGCGGCGACGGCGACTTCGCCCCCGCGATTCGGGCGGTCCAGGAAATGGGCGTGCGCGTCGAGGTCATCAGCTTCCGGGGCAATACCAGCTCGGACCTGATCGAGGCCGCCGACGTCTTCTACGACATCACCCAGCTGGCCCGCGTGGACCGCGACTCCTCGCGTTCCGGACGGCGCGTCTCCGGCGACGACGAGGACCTCTCCATGACCGAGGTCCCCGACAAGCAAACCGAGGGTCGGGGTGGCCGGCGAGGCCGCGGTCGGAGCCGAGGGGGTCGAGCGGAGGGCGTGGACGAAGTGGCGGCCGCCGAGAGCCGTACCGCCCGACCCGCCGCGCGTGGCGTCTCCGGCCGGCCCGCGCCGCGTTCCGGCGGGCATCTTGTCGCCCTGCCGGGCGAGAAGCTGTCCCGTGCCGCCGGTGGCGGGAACGGCGAAGCGCCCGACGAGGCGCTGCCGGAGGAATCCCGCGCCGGTCTCATCGAAGGTGAGGAAGTCGACGTCGTCGAGATCGTCGAAGGCGCAGAGGGTGCCGAGGGCGCTGAGGGCGCCGAAGGTGCCGAGTCCACCGGGCGTCGACGCCGTCGACGTGGCGGTCGCGGCCGGGGCCACGGCCGGTCGCAGGCCTCCGACGAGGTCGGCGAAGGCGAGGCGAGCGAATCCGACGAGGGCGAACCGGCGGTTGCGCCGCCGGCGCGTCCCAACCAGTTCGGGTCGGTTTGGGACTCACAGATCGGAATGGCCGGTCGACCGGAGCGGCTCGCGCCGATCTCCGCGGACGAGGACGACTACGCCGAACCGGAGATCCCCGAGTACCTGCTCGCCGAGCGACGCCGTAGCGGTGGACGCGGAGGCCGCGGCCAGGGCGGAGGCGGCCGCGGAGTGCGGAGTGCCTATGCCTCGGCCGTGGACCGGGAGCGGTACGGCCGTGGGGCGTCGTCGTCGCGCTATCCGGAGCCCGCGCGCCAGCCGCAGCCGCAGCAGCCTCGGCGGCGCGACGATCGGCCGCAGCGCCAGCCGCAACCGCAGCAGCACCGCGGTGGCGTCGTAACGCCTCGTGGCGGCGGTCGCGACTCGGCCGAGCCGTGGAGTGAGGTTCCGCCGGAGCTCGAGGAGCTCCTGCGCGCCCAGCTCTCGACCAAGCTGAGCAGGCCGGGTGGCGGAGAAGCCGGTTCGAGCCGGCAGGCGTCCGCGACCGGCGCCGAGGAAGCCGCGAAGGCGGCTCCCGCGGTTGAGTCGGGCGAGGAGCCGAAGCCGAAGACCGCAGCCCGACGTGGAGGACGCCGGAAGCCCGCCGAGGGCGGCGAGACAGAAACGGCCGGCGCTGTCGAGACGGCCGGCGCTGCCGAAGCCCCGGCCGAGAAGGCCAAGCCCGCGGCGCGCGGACGCCGCAAGCCGGCGGCCGGCGGTGCCTCCGAGGCAGGCGTCGATGCGCAAGGCGATGCGACTTCCGCCGCCGAGCCGGCTGCGCCGAAGAGGCGCGCCCCGGCCCGTCGCAGGACCGTCGAGGCTCCTGCGGGCGAGGCTCCTGCGGGCGAGCCGACCGGCGAGTAACCGGCACTCGATTGTTCGAGTGACCGCTCCGTCTGCCGGGCGAAGTCGGTGAATCGTGCATAACGCCGCGACGCGCGGCCAGCCACGCGCCTCGGCCGAGGTCGAATCGATGATCCTCGGCCGGGCGCCGCATGCCGTACTGTTCGTCGGGCCCGGCTCGGTCGGCAAGACGACGCTCGCCCTGGACCTGGCCGCCGGCCTCCTCTGCGGTGACCCCGATCCGAGCGCGCGGCCGTGCCGGGTCTGCCGGGGCTGCCGCCAGGTGGCCTCGGGCAATCACCCCGACCTGCACCGCCTCGCCCCGGACGGACCCGGCGGGCAGGTCCGAATCGGCAAATCCACGGACCCGGAGCCGGGCACCGTGCGCCACCTCATCGGCGAGCTGGCGCTCCTGCCGGTCGAAGGCGGGGCGCGGGTCGCGATCGTCGAGCAGGCCCACCGGCTCAACGACGACGCCCAGAACGCGCTCCTCAAGATGCTCGAGGAGCCGCCGGCCGGAGTGACGATCGTCCTCTGCGCCGACGACGAGGAGTGCCTGCTGCCGACCGTTCGGTCGCGCTGCGTTCGAGTCCGACTCGGCGCGGTGGGCGGCCGGGAGATCGAGAGCTGGCTCGGCGAGCTGGGCGTTGCCGACGCGCCGCGGGCCGCCCGCCTGGCGAGGCTGGCGGAGGGCAGGCCCGGCCTGGCTCTGGCGTACGCGCTCTCGGCCGACGCCGAGCGGCTTCGGGGCGAGATCGCCCGCGGCATCCTCGACATGCTGGCGGAGGGCAGACAGGCCCGGCTGGCCGCGGTCCGCGAGTTGATGGCGTCCGCGGCCAAGCTCGACGCGGCTCTCGACGCGGCGCGGGGCGGTTCGGGGCGCGATGGGCAGGGCGCGGACACGACAGTGGCGCCCCGCTCCGTCCGGGGCCGGAGAGGCAAAGCCGCGGGCGCGGGCACGGCAGAGGCGGGCGGAGCGGCGGCCGATTCCAGTGGCGGTGCCGCCGCCGACGCGGGCGCCGCCGATTCGGGCGCCGCCGACGAGGCCGCTCCGAAGCTCGCCGCGGCGGATCGCCGCTCGGCCGCCGGCACGCTCCTCGACATCTGGGCTTCGATTGGACGTGATCTGGCGGTCGCTCTGGCCGGCGGAGCCAGACAGCTCCGGGAGATCGGCCTGGTCGACGAGTTGCGGGCGATCGCCCCGGCCGTCTCCGCCGCGTCGCTCGGTTCCTTCATGGGAAAGCTCGCGACGATCGCCGCTCAACTCGACGAGAACGTTAACCCGGAGCTCGCCCTGGATGTGCTGGCTCTCAGCTGGCCGCGCGTCGAGCCGGCGGGTCCGACCGGCGCCGCGAAGGGCCCGGCAGGAGCGGCCGCCCGAACTCTCGCCGCGCCCGGCGCCGTCGCCGCGACCGGTGCCGTCGACCCCGCGGAGGCCGATCGACGATGAAGCCGGACGACAGGGCCCGCCTCGAGGCGAATGTCAGGGGCCGCGTCCACGGCGTCGGCTTTCGCTACTTCGTGGTCACGCGAGCCATGCGCATGGGCCTGACCGGGTTCGTCGCCAACGATCAGGACGGCAGCGTCCGGGTCGTGGCCGAGGGCTCGCGTGGGGATCTCGAGGACCTGATGGAGGCGCTCCGCGAAGGACCGGCGTCGGCAATCGTCGAGCGCGTCGACGAGGCCTGGCTGCCGTACACCGGCCACTGGGGAACGTTCAGCATCGAATCGGGCGGCCACCGCGGCGACTGACACGCGGTTTGTCGACCGGCACGGCCGCTCACCGCGGTCCGGGCCATTCGCCGGGACCGGGATCTCAGTTCGTGTCGGTCGAGCTTCGAGCCGATCGACGCCGGGCCCGATACCAGGCCAGGTACTTCAGCAGTTCGTCCCGCTCTTCATCCGACAGGTCGGCGAAGAGCGCCGAGCCGACGGTGCTTGGACCGCCGTCCGACTCCCCGGGAACGCGGTAGCCGGAAAGGCGCATCAAGTCTGCATACGGCACGGCCAGGGCCTGGCTCAGCTGGTGAAGGACGGGCGGCGAGGGCTTCTTGACCGCATCGGCTTCGAGCTTGCTCAAGTACGCGGCCGAGATGCCGGCCGACCGGGCCGCGTCCATGGCCGACAAGCCACGTACCTCACGAGCCTGCCTCAGCGCGGCGCCGAGCGATCCGGTCAAGCTGCCCTCCTACAGTGTGTAATAAGAACTACAGTTGACAATAGCACAGCCGCGTGGTCTACTGCAATGGCAGCGGCGGCCGTTGTCCGCCAACGTTCTGCGGCGATCTCGGCCCATGGGGCCGCCATCTAGATCAACAGCGGACGGGACCGACTCGTGGAGGGTCGGTCCTGTTCGGTTCTGCACCCGGTGCGGAAAGGCAGCCAAACATGACCACCGCCGATTTCGAGCCAGATTCGCGCGGTCGGCGCCTGACGATCGTTCTGCGGCGCGTTTCGGGGCCCGTCAGGATCGCCCGCGATGGAGCCAGGGCGCTGGTCGCTCGTGTGCCCGGGACCTTCGGCGCGACGCGGGCAGGAGCGCGAGCGACGACGAGCGCACTCCAGGCACTTCCCGACACGACGCTTCGGTCCCTGACGGCCACCTCGATCGGCCTCGGCGCCGGGCTCTACCTCGCCGGCAGGCGCCGGCTGGCAGTCGCGGCCGGAGTCGGACCGGCGCTGGTCATGGGCGCCGCCATGATCCTGCGCCCGGCCAGGCGGGCTGCCCGAGAGGGGCGGACGTCATGACGCTGTTGCAGAACCAGACGCTCGAAGCGCCCGTCAACGTCCTCCACGATCAGGGCATCCCAAACACGCTTGCCCGGATGAGCGTTCCCGTCCCGGTAGGTGCGATGCACCTCCCGGTGGGCGCCTTCGTGGCAACCGTGGCCACGGTCGTCGTCGTGCTCTCACTCGTGGTAGCCCGTCTGGCCTGACGGCCGGCCCTCTCGCCTACGGCAGGGCGCGCAGCATCCCACCGTCGATCGGGACGAACGTGCCCGTCTGGTATCGAGCCGTGTCGGAGCAGAGCCAGGCGACGTAGGCCGCCAGCTCGTCGGGCCGGCCGTATCGGCCGGCCGGGATCGACTTCTCCAGCCGAGCCCGCACTTCGTCGGGTGTCGAGCCCGTCTTGTCTGCGAGGGCCTTGTCGAGAGTAGCGACGCGCGTCGTGTCGAGGCGGCCCGGCAGCACGCCGTTCACCGTGACGCCGTCGGCGATGACCTCCGGCGCGATGGTCTTGAGCCAGGCCTGGAGCGCGCTCCGGCAGGCGTTCGAGTAGGCGAGCTCCGGAATCGGCTGGCGGATTCCGGACGACATGATCGAGACGATCCGGCCCCAGCCGCGCTTGCGCATTCCCGGAAGAAGGGCGGTCGCCAGCTCGATCGGCGTGAGGGCGAGGAGCTGGAACGAGCGGCGCCATTCCGCCCCGTCCCACTTCGTCGCCTCCGAGGCGAGAGGGCCGCCGGCGTTGAGGACGGCGATGTCGATCGGGCCCGAGGCTGCGCTCGGCCTGCCAGGCCACCTTCTCCGCGGTGGCGGGATCGGCGGCATCGCCGGCGATGGTCACCACCACGACCGAATGAAGCGCCCGAATCTCCTCGGCGGCACGCTCCAGCGCCTCGCCGCCGCGCGACCACAGCGCCAGCTTGCAGCCCTCCGCCGCGAGCCGCTCCGCCGTGGCTCGCCCCAGCCCCGCGGAGGCGCCCCCAATCAGAGCGGTCCGACCCTGCAGTCCCAGATCCATCTCGAAGCTCCTCTCTCGCGCGACCCATGGTGCCATGGACTCGGGCGGGCCGCTACGCTAGTGGAGTGAACGAGCTGCAACGGGTCACGGAGCGGGCCGCCGACGCCTATGTCACCCTCGCCGACCTCGCCGAGACCGTCGAGGACGAGTGGCAATACGTCACCGACCTGACCGACGCCTACCTGCCGGGCATCCGGGCGCTTGCCGCCGCGGACCCGGAGCGGCGGCTCCCGGCAGCCCAGGTCGCCGCGGTGGACGAAGCCATCGCCGAGATCGGCCTGATCTCGGACCCGCACAAGGCGATCGACTGGCTGTCCACCTTCCCGCACGTGGTGGCGCTGGCGCTGGGCGGAGACGTCGACGGCCCGGCCGGGTCGGCCGACGGCGCGCTCGGAGCCGGGCCCGAACGAGCGGAGCCCGAACCGTCCGAGCAGGACGGGGATTCGCCCTTCCGGATGCTCCGGGGCGGCCGATGAGACGCGGCCGATGAGATTCCAGGACGCCGCCCGCGACGCCCGAACCGTCGTATACGCGGGCATCCAGGCCGACCCGCTCGTCGCCCGCGTGGCCTCTCTGCTGGTCGACGCCACGTCCGCGGAGCGGTTGATGGCGAGGGCGGCGATGAACGGGGAGCGCACGGATCCCGACACGTGGCGCCGGATTTTCCCGACTCTCTTTGGCGAGGGACCGGGCGAGGGGCCGGGCGAGGGGCCGGGCTTGGGGCCGGGCCGCCACGCGGAGCAGCTGCTGGCCGCGTCGCTCGAGGTCGCGGAGCGCGGCGAGTCCGCCCGAAGCCAGTATCGAGGAGCCGTCGTCGAGGAGCTGACCGCCCGGCTGCTGGCCCGCAGTGCCGCCCCGGACGCCCCCATTCGACGAGAGCGACGTGTTCTCTTCGACGGCGTCCGGGCCGAGATCCACCCCTACGACGTGACCGTCGAATCGGCGACGCGGCCCGAGGTCTACGACTGCAAGTGGGGCGCCCGCGGCATCAACGCCGACGTCCTCAACCAGCTCGACGACGCCCGGGAGCATGCCGCCGACGAGGAAGTCGACCTCGACGCCGCCATCGTCGTGTTCGACGCGCGCCGGAGCTGTGAGCTGCGACTTGCCCGAGCCACCGCACGGCACGACCGCACCCGGCTCGTGGCCCTCGAGTCGCTCGACGAGCTGAGGGAGGCCAGGGCTTGATCGAACGCCCAGCTCACGCCGGTGCCGGCACGCCGTCCCCCGAAACCGACGGCGACCCGAACGGCCTGGCCGACAGTCCGCCGTATCGGATCGTGCGGCCGTACCGCGTCCGATTCGAGGAGGCGACCCTCCACGAGACGGCCCGTACCGCCGTCATCCTCGCCTGGACCGCGGACGTCGCCTGGCAGCATTCGACGCTGGGCGGCTTCGGGCGAGACTGGTACTCCGAGCGCGGTCTCTTCTGGCTGGTCAGGGCGGTGAGGCTCGACGTCCTGCGGCCGATCCGCACCTACCAGGATGTCCTCGTGTCGACGCAGGTACGCGGCTTTCGCCGCATCGCGGCGCGCCGCCACAGCGAGGTGCGCGACGAGTCGGGTGAGCTCCTGGCCGATCTCGAGATCGATTGGGTCATGGTCAACGACAGGGGCGTGCCGACGCGGGTTCCGGACCAGATGCTGCAGTTCGCGGCCGACAGGTCGGCCACGTTCGAGATGCTCAGGGCGTCCCTGCCGGAGACGCCGCCGGACGCCGTCGAGCGGTCGTTCCACGTTCGGCGCCGCGACCTGGACCCGCTCGACCACGTCAACAACAGCGTCTACATCGACTACGTCGAGGAGGCGCTCGAGACTGCCGGGCAAGCCGACCTTCTTGCCGCTACTCCCCGCCGCTACGAGATCGACTTCGTGGCGTCGGCCGAGCGAGGAGACCGGCTCGTCGGCCGCACGTGGCCCATCGAGGGTGGCTGCGCCTACCGGCTCAGCCGGCCCGACGGCACGGAGATATTCCGCGCGAGGGTAACTCGGACATAGCCGAACCGAGCGTCGAGTGATCCGCCGTCGGCCGGCGATCGCCTACGACTTGGGGGCGTCGTCCGGCTTGGGCTCTTCCGCCTCGCCGGTCTGGCCGGCCGTCTGGGATCGGGCTGCCTCGGCTGCGCGTCGCAGATCTGCGGCGAGGTCCTTGCTGCGCGCGGCCAAACGATCGCCCACATGTTCGGTCACGTCGGCCGCCTTGTGGGCCACGGGACCGGCATTCTCGGCCGCCACCGCGGCGAGCTCGGCGGCCTTCGCGGCCACGTCCCGAAGTACCGGCCCGGCCGTCTTCCCGGCTTCCTCGATCATCTCTTGCAGCTGGCCGATCCAGCGCTCGCCCATCTCCCGGGCTCGGGCCGCCTGTTCGCGGCGGGTGCTCCCGCCGCCGGACGGCTCGCCGGCGCCGGGCTGCTCGTCCTGTCCGTTCGGATCGTTGGCTTCCATCTCACACCTCGAACTCGGCGAGGATGCGCTGACCCTCGACATCTGGCAGAGGCAATCGTACGCCCACTGGGGAATGGGCGGCCCGGAGAGACCGGAACGCCGCAGCCCGGGCCCCGGCGGGCCGGAGCGCCGGACCGGCTACTTCGGCTCGACGTCCTTCCAGGTCGAGACGCGCTTCTCCAGCTCCGGGTCTTCCCAGGGCGCGGCGAGATCGCCGAGATCCGTCTCGCCCGCCGGGCCGGTCTTGTCGAGCAGCCCCGCCTCGTAGGCCTCGATGGCCTCGGCCGAGGGCGCGCCGGCGTCGCGGGACTCGTCGCCGGTCGGGTTCATGACCTCTGTGCCGGCGTTTTCGATCTGGGCCTCGAGCTCGATCTTGCGCATCTCCAGGCGCACGGCCTCGCTCGGAGGCCGGATGGCATCCGGGTTGACCGCGCCGGCGGCCACGCCGGCCCGGAGCAGGGCCTTCGGGTCCACGAAGTCCGGGACCAGACCCTCGTCCGCCCCGATCGTTGCCTTCGGGTCGACAACGGTCAGGCCGGGGATGTCCTGGACGACCGCGCCTTCGACCAGGGCGCCGCATTTCGGGCAGGCGGTGGCGCTGGACGGAATTGGGGTGGAGCACCAGGGGCAGATGCGGTTCGTCTCTTCCATACGGCGCACCGTAATCCTCCGCGGCAGTACTCGCCTATCCGACCTTCGGGCCATGGAACGACCATGACCCCCGAAGCCGCGGGTTGCCGCAACGATAGGCCGCCGGCGGGGAGAATGTGCGGCCCGACCGCGCGTTTCCGGCGCCGCTTCCGTCCGCCGGCGCCTTTCCCGTGGGACCCATTCCGGGCTCTGCGCCGTTCGCACTAGAAGAACCCCCTCGAACGCTCGCCGGAACCGGTACGGACGTGCAGGACTGCCGCCGGGAGGCCGACTCCTACCCTGCACTGGGGTCGCCTGCCCCGCCCGTGTTCAGGTGCGTTCTCTATCGAGGTCGATGTCATATGTCTGCGCGTTGGGCCTGGCGCCGCCTCGCGACCGGACTGCTCGCCGTTCTCCTCTCGCCCGTTCTCGCCGCCTTCCTGACCCTGCCGGGCGCGCAGGCGGACAATCCACCGCCGATTCCCACCGTGTCGTTCTCCAACATGAGCTCGCCGCTTATCGGGCAGAGCGTGACGTTCGACGTCTCGTTCGTGAACACGGGTACGGTGACCGGCTACGGGCCGTACGTGGATCTGCAGCTGCCGCGCGGCCACGACCTCGATGACGGCCTGACCTTCACCAGCGCCACGTACCTGGGCTCGACCATCACTCCGGTCCTGCTGACCGCCGACGCCGGCGGCTGCGTCTACCACCCCTACGCGGTGGACAAGACCGGGTCGCCCGTTCACGTGTGCGGCCTGGTCGCCGGGCAGTCCTACGTGGTCCTGCGGCTGCCGTTCGGCTCGTTCACGCCCGGACAGCCCGCGGCCGTGGTCCACGTCACGACCGCCCTGAGCAACAAGGCCAATGCCGGCTACGCCCTCACCATCGGAGCGGACGGCGGGTTCCAATTCGGCGCCACGGCGGTGAACGATCCCTCCACCGATCCGAGCACGCTTGGCACAGGCATCACCACGACCGTAACGCCGACGGTCATGCGGATCACGAAGACCTACAACGGACCCGAGGACGAGACCGCCACGGGTCCCAACTACCGCCGCTCCTACACGATCGACGTGACGGTGGCCCCCGGGCAGACCGTACAGAACCTGACCGTCTCCGATGTCCTGCCCAACACGATCCAGTACGTCGCGGTCGTGTCGACGTCTCCGACGCCCGTCTCCGTCACGCCGCCCGCGGCGCCGGGACCGGGCGGGACACTGTCCGTGAACTTCGGGCAGGTGACCGGCACGGGCGGCACCGATGCCGCTCTCACGTTCAGCTTCTACGTGCCGCGCGTCGATTCCGGGAGCGCCGCGATCCTGGACCCGGCCACCGGCGCCTTCGACACGTCCGTCGACAATGCCGGCGCCTCCGGGTCCTGGACGCCGATCGACACGCGCGACGGCGGGCCCACGACGGTCACGGCGGGACCCGCCACCCACACCCTCACCGACAAGTCGATCGCGGTCCAGAAGTCCGTGTCGCTGGTCACGGATACGACGCCGCCCGGCGTCAGCCCCGGCGACACTCTTCAGTGGACCATCTCGGTCCAGGTCTCCGACTACTTCGCCTTGAACAACGTCATCGTCGACGACCTGCTCGGCGACGGAACGCGCGTCGACGGCAGCTTCACGCCCACGCTGGCAGTGACGGGAGCGGTCGACTCTTCGGGCGCACGCTCCCCTCTGACCGCGGTGGGCATGGCCTCCGGCCACGCCGTCGTTTCGGCTGTCAACGGCTCCGGCCAGACGCCGATCCGCTTCCGCCTCTCCGACGAGCTGGTCACCCGGGGCGAGCTCGACAGGCTGGTCGGCGGCTGCGTCAATCCGGTCACGGGCAGCTCCACGCCCGACTGCTCGGCCCACAACGACGGGCCCACCACCGCCACGATCGTCTTCCGCTCGATCGTCCAGCAGACGTACATCAGCGGCGCCGAGGTCGTGGAGGGCGACACGCTCGTCAACGAGGCCGCGGCCACCGGAACGGTCCTCAACACCGGCAGCTTCGCCTCGACGGGCAACACCATCGGAGACGGCAGCGCGAACGTCGCCACCGCCGGCACGAGCGCCTCAATCTCGATCGATCGGGGCTCGCTGCAGAAGTCGATCTACGCGGTCAACGGCGTCGCGGTCGGCTCCCAGACCGGGATTCACGTGTCGCCCGGCAGCCAGCTGACCTACCGACTCGAGCAGACGTTCCCGACGAGCCGTACCGACGACTTCGTGATGACCGACTACCTGCCGCTGCCCGTCTTCTATGCGGCTGGAGTCACGACGTTCGACGACGCGTCGAAGGCCACGCCGGGGACGATCCCGGCCGCGGGCCACGCCAACTACGGCCCTTCGGATACCTTCCACTCCCTGATCTCAGATGACGGCGTCGACCCGCCGGTTGACGCGCCCACGCCGGCGGTCACGAGCCAGGTCGGCGCCAACAGCGTCACCTTCACCTACGGCGACTTCGCGCTCTACCACCCGGCCGCCAGCGTCGCCGACATCCTGTTCACGGTCACCGTCTCGACCGATCCGTTCGCCGACGGCCTGCTGCTGACCAACCAGGCGCGCAGCCAGACGAAGAACGCGGTCGGCACCATCGAAACCGCCGACGCCATCGTCCAGATCACGCTGGACCAGCCGGTGGTCACTGTCACCAAGGGCGTCGTCGGCACGGACAACACCGCCGGTACGTTCACGCCGGCTACCAAAGGTCCGGCCGGCGTCGCCTTCACCTCTCCCACCGGCGTTTCGTCGGTGGGCTGTCCCGGATTCACGGGCGGCCCGATAACCTCGGCCGGCCTGACGGCCAACCCGATCGACAGCAACTTGAGCCACGTGGATGCGGGGGACTATGTCCGCTTCGCCATAACGCTCCAGAACACCGGCCACGCCAACGCCTTCGGCGTCTCGTTCCACGACTCTCTGCCGGCGGGCTTTGCCATCCCGTCCGGAAGCGGGCTGGACCTCTGCGTCGCGAACGGCGCCGGCACGGCTCTTGCCACGACGGACCTGGGCGGCGGCCTCTTCGGCAGCGGCCTGGAGCTGGTCGACGATCCGACGAACGGCTCTCTGGCGGCCGGCGCGAGCAGCGCCGGAGTCGCCAACTCCGCCGGCACGAACGTCGCGGTCATCTCGTACACGCTGCAGCTCACCGGCGCGGTGGTGCCGAGCAGCGTAATCACGAACACGGCCAGCCTGGACGACTTCACGAACGCCGAGGGCACCGCTCCGCACCTGACCACGTCGCTGACCGACACGGCGACCGTCACGATCGCCCCGCCGGCCGCGGCCAAGGCGATGACGGGCCGGAGCCTGAACACGGACGGGCACCAACGTCGCGATCGGCGAGATCGTGACCTACCAGCTGACGCTCACGATCCCCGAGGGGACGCTCCCCGGCGCCCAGGTCGTCGACACGCTGCCGGCCGGTATGGCGTTCAAGAAGTGCGACTCCATCACGAACTCGAATCCGGGCCAGGTCGCGACCACCCTGGGCACCGACTTCAGCAGCGCCTGCAACGCGGGCCTCAGCTCGCCGAACGACCCGATCGTCAGCGGGCAGCTGGTCACGTTCGGCCTGGGCACGATCACGAACTCCAACACGGTCAACGCCACGGCCGAGACGATCACGATCCAGTACGAGACCGTGATCGTGAACGACGCCAACACCAACCGCGGCACGCTGCTCCACAACAGCGCCGTCCTGTCCTGGACGGGCGGCACGATAGCCGCCGTCACGACGCCCAACCTGACGGTTGTGGAGCCTCTCATGACCGTGACCAAGAGCGCCGTGAACGCGGATGTCCCGGCGAGAGGGGCCACCGGCGACGCCTTCGACACGATCACCTACACCGTGATCATCTCCAACGACAACAACGCGAACGGCACCACCGCCTACGACGTCTCCCTGTCCGACGTGGTCCCGACGGGCATGACGTACGTCGCCGCTCCGCCCGGTTCGGCGTGGCGTCAGACCGCCGGCACGGCCACGGCCACCTCCGTCACAGCGGTCGGCAGCACGCTCAGCGCCACCTGGGATTCGTTCCCCAAGAACTCCAGCGCCACTTTCCAGTTCTCCGCCACGATCGACGGCACGGCGACCCCCAGCGAAGTCTTCGCCAACACCGCCAACGCGACCTACACGAGCCTCCCGGGAGTCGTGACCACGACCCAGAGCGCATTCAGCGATGTCGCGACCGAGCGAACCGGCTCCACGAGCGACCCTGGCGGGAACAACAACGACTACCGCGCCTCGGGCAGCTGCAACGTCACGGTCACGGCCGGGGCAATGACCAAGTCGATCAAGACAACGAACCTGGCCGACACGACCGGCTCCAACGTCGCGATCGGCGAGATCGTGACCTACGAGCTCGTGATCACCATCCCCGAAGGGACCATGCCGGCCGCCAAAGTCACCGACACGCTGCCGGCCGGCCTGGCCTTCAAGCAATGCGACTCGATCGTGAACTCGAATCCCGGCCAGGTGACGACGACTCTGGATCCCGACTTCAGCGTCGCATGCAACGCGGGCACCAGCTCGCCGAATGACCCGATAGTCGCCAACAACGGCAAGCTCGTCACATACGACCTGGGCACGATCACCAACGCAAACAACGACAACGGCACCGCCGAAACGATCAAGATCGACTACGACGCAGTCGTTCTCAATGTCGTCACGAACACTCGCGGCACACTCCTGCACAACACCGCCGTTCTCTCCTGGACTGGACACTCGGCCTCTGTCTCGGCGTCGAATCTGACGGTCGTCGAGCCGATCATGACCGTCGACAAGACGGCCGTGAACGCGGACTATCCGGCCGATGGCACATCCGGCGACGCGGGCGACACGTTCACTTTCACCGTCACAGTCGCAAATCCACACGCCACGAATGAAGCGATCGCATACGAAGCCGCGTGGTCGGACACGATTCCCACCGGTCTCACATACGTCGACAGCTCGCTGAAATACGTCGTCGGCAGCTGCGATACGCAACCCGACACGGGTTCGCTTGACGGCTACAGATGGCATCCTGGCCGCCACCTGGAAGACATTCGGCCCGGGCTCCAGCTGCGTGCTGAAATACCAGGCCAAACTCGATGACAACGTCCCATCGGGGTCCAGCTACACGAACAACGCCGTCGTGACGTGGACCAGCCTGCCGAGCGACATGCGGACGCCGCAGAGCGGCTACAACGGCGTGTCCACGGAGCGGACCGGCTCGACGGGCGATCCGGGCAACACGGCCAACACCTACATGGCGCAGAAGGGCGTGACCGTGAACGTGCCGCAGCCGGCGCCGGTCAAGACCCTCGTCTCCACCTCCGAGCCGGGGATTTCGGGCAGCAGCGTGGCAATCGGCGAGATCGCCCGCCTCCGCGTATCCGTCGTCATCCCCGAGGGGATCACACCGAACGTGACCCTCGTCGACGCCATCCCGACGGGTCTCAGCTTCCTGAACGACGGAACCGCCAAGGTCGCGTTCGTCACCGACGGCACGGTCGACCCGGCCGGCAACATGAGCTCCACCACCATACCGGCGGGGGACGGGCTGGCCGTAAGTGGCGACGCCACCTGGGCCGGCCATCCCACCTATGCCATCCCGTCCGGCGACATCACCGGTGGGCCCTTCGGCGACGGCACGGACCCGACCTTCAACCTGGGCACGCTGACCAACGCCGACCGCGACCCCGACTCCGAGGCGGTCGTCATCGAGTTCAACGTCCTCGTCGATAACGTGGCGAGCAACGACACCCCCGGCACGTCCCTGGCCGACACGATCTCGATCTACAAGAGCGGGACCCAGCTGGCGACCTCCGATCCGCTGGCCGTCACGGTCTCGCACCCGAGTGTCACCCTCGCCAAGGCCATCACGACCACTCCGCACGACGGCGGCGACACGATCGTCTACAAGCTGACGATCCAGAACGGCTCCGGCGCCAACGTCTCGCCCGCCTACGACCTGCGCGTCCAGGACACGCTCGACGCCAGCCTCGGCATCGCCGACATCAGCGACATCTCGATCGCCGGCCCGGGCACCTGGCACAACAACTCCAACCCGTTGACTCGCACCGTAGACGTCACCTTCGACGCCCTCGCGCCAGGGGCGGCGGCCAACACGATCACCATCACCGCGACCGTCGCCCCCGACGTCGCCGCCGGCAAGACGATTCCGAACACCGCCCACGCTGCCTGGACCAGCCTTCCCGGCGACAACGGCACCCCCGTCGGCATCGACAACACCACGGGCTCCGCCAATACCGGCACGCCCGGCGCCGCGACCGGCGAACGCACCGGTTCGGGCGTATCGCCCAACGACTACCTGACGTCCTCAGCCGCGAACACCACCCTGAACGCGCCGTCCATCTCCAAGCTCGGGCCCGCGCCCGCGACCGCGACGATCGGCGGCACGACCACCTTCGATCTCGTGGTGACGCTGCCGGAAGGCACCACCAGCAACCTGGCCGTGATCGACACGCTGCCGGCGGGCCTGATTCCGGTCAGCTCGACCGTCGTGACCGACAAGGCCGACAGCGACGGCCGCCTCACGGCTGACTTCTCGGGCGGCACCTTGACGAAGTCCGGCGAGAGCGAACCGCCCGGCTCGGCGGGCGGAGCCTGGACGGTGAGCTTCGGCACGTCCACCGTCGTTCCCGCCGACGGCGACACGACGGACGATTCCTTCCTGCTTCAGATGACCGTCCTGGTGGCCAACGTTCAGGGCAACCAGTCCGGCGACAAGCTCATCGAACCACGCGTCCGTCCAGTACACGAACCCCGACTCGGGCTCCCAGACCGTGGCCGCGCCCCAGGCCCCCTATGTCACCGTCATCGAGCCGGTGCTGCAGGTCTCCAAGACCGCGGACGTGACGAAGCCGCGCTTCAAGGGCAACGTCGAATACACGCTCACGATCTCCCATGCGACCGCCAGCAACTCGGACGCCTTCACCGTGAACCTGACCGACACCCTGCCGACCGGACTGACCTACGTCTCCGGCTCGCTGCACAACACGGCCGGCCTCGCGCCTTCGGCCACGCCGACCGTCGTCGGCCAGACCATCACCATGACCTTCGATTCGTTCCCGCTCGGCAGCACTTCCACCTTCAAGTACGACGCCACCGTCGCGGACTCGCCCGCGGTCCACATCGGGGACACGCTGAACAACAGCGTCGACGCCAACTGGACCTCGCTCGCGAGCACCGACCCGAACGTCTCGAGTGAGCGCACCGGCGCCGACGGCCCGGGCAAGCTCAACGACTACGTGGCAACGACCTCCGCCCCGGTGACGGTTGGCGGCGTGGATCTGACGCTCACCAAGGACGACGGCAGGACCACGGCCACGGCCGGCGCCACTCTCACCTACGCGTTGGGCTACACCAACGCCGGCAACCAGGGCGCGACCGGGGTGAAGATCACCGAGACCGTCCCGACCGGGACGACCTACACAGGTTCGGGCTGGACCTGCGTCGACTCGCACGGCGCGACCAGCAGCGCCGCCGGCAGCACCTGCACGCGGACCATCGGCTCCGTGGCGGCGAACGGCTCCGGCAGCGTCAACTTCGCCGTCACGGTCGTGGATCCGGTTCCGCCCAGCCTGACGGAAATCTCCAACACCGCCGCGATCGCCGACGACGGCACGGCCAACGCAGACCCTACTCCGGACAACAACACGGCGACGGATGTCGACACCATCCCGGAGGCGGACCTTTCCCTGACCAAGACCGTCGCCGGCATTCACACCGCCACGCCCAACGCGAACGACGTGCTCGTCTTCACGCTGACCGTCACCAACGCCGGCCCGGATCAGGCGACCAACGTTCAGGTCAAGGATGTCTTGCCGAGCCAGCTCACGTACGTCACTTCCAGCCCGAGCGGGGTTTATGTGAACTCCACCGGCATCTGGACGGTCGGCAGCATCGATGTGGGCAAGTCGGCGACGCTGACGATATCCGCGAAGGCCACGTCATATCAGCCGTCCGTCAACTCGGCCGAGATAACGCACTCGGATCAGCGCGACAACAACTCAACACCCAACAATCATGTGACGACCGAGGACGATTACGATTCCGTGGCCGTCACTCCCAACATCTCCGATCTCGCCATCACGAAGACCGTGGACGTGGCCAATCCGGATCCCGGAACTGATGTGACGTATACGATCGTCGCCACTAACAACGGCCCGGTCGACGCCACGAATGTGAAGGTTACCGACACGTGGCCGTCGGGTATGACTTATGAATCGTGCACGCCGACCGGCGCCTACGATTCGACGAGTGGCGTGTGGACGATCGGGCCTCTTGCCAACGGTCATTCGGCGACCCTGACGATCACCGCCAAGGTGAAGAACACCGGCACGATCACCAACACCGCCACCATCGCTGGCGACCAGTTCGATTCGGTTCCGGGCAACAACACGGCCAGCACGGATACGTCGCAACTCATCGATCTGTCGGTCAAGAAGACGGTCGACGACCCGACGCCGAACGTCGGCTCCGACGTGACATTCAAGGTCGTCGTCTCGAACGCGGGACCCGACATCGCCAACCAGGTCGTGATCCAGGATTCCCTGCCGGCGGGTCTGACCTACGTCTCGGACGACGGCGCCGGCGCCTACGACCACTCGAGCGGCTTGTGGACCGTCGGTTCGATTGCCGCCGATAGCTCGGCGACGCTGTCCGTTCAAGCCCAGGTCGACAGCCCGGCTGCGGGGAAGGCTCCGACCACCCTGACCAACACCGCCTCCGTCAAGTCGGTGCAGGAGCCCGAATCCGACCCGACCAACGACACATCGAGCGTCACCGTCACGCCGCTCTACGCGGACCTGGCGGTCACCAAGACAGTCGCCAATCCGCGTCCGGACAAAGGCGACGACGACACGTTCACGGTGACGGTCACCAACAACGGTCCCGACACTGCTACCAACGTGGCCCTCTCGGACGTGCTCCCCGACGGCCTGACGTACAAGTCCGACACCGAGAGCCAGGGCGCCTTCGACAGCGCCACCGGGACCTGGACGGTCGGTACGCTGGCGAACGGGGCCGGCGCCACCCTCACGTTGACGGCGAACGTGCCCGACTACGGCGACTACACCAACTCGGCCTCGATCTCGCACTCCGACCAGTACGACCCCAACTCCGCGAACAACACGTCCTCGGCCTCGCTGACTACGCGAGTGGCCGACATAGGCGTGACCAAGACGGCCGACAAGCCGGCGCCGGCCGTCGGCTCGACGGTCACGTACACGGTGACCGCCACCAACGGCGGGCCCGACGACGCGACGCAGCTGGTCATCCACGACGCCCTGCCGGCGAGCCTGACCTACGTCTCCAGCACTCCGAGCGCGGGGGCCGGGACCTACGATCCGACCAAGGGCGACTGGACGGTCGGCGGCCTCGCCAACGGCACCAGCGCCACACTTCAGATCACGGCCCGCGTCGTCGGCTCCGGCCAGATCGACAACACGGCGTCCGTTTCGGGCCTGCTGCAGAAGGACCCGAACAACGAGAACGACCAGGCCACGGCAACGATCCAGGTTCCGCCGGCGGCCGACCTGGCCCTGACCAAGACGGTCGACAACAGCAAGCCCGACAAGGGCGCGAACGTGACGTTCACCGTCACCCTGACCAACCACGGCCCCAACGCCACGACCGGCGTACACGTCGCCGACCTGCTGCCGGCGGGGCTGACCTTCGTCTCGGACACCCCGAGCGTCGGGACCTACGACCCGACATCCGGCGACTGGGCGGTGGGCGGCATGGCAGTCGGCGAAGTCCAGACCCTCGCCGTCACCGCCACCGTGGCCCTGGAGGGACCGATCGTGAACACGGCCGAGGTAACCGCCTCGGACCTGCCGGATCCCAACTCCACTCCCAACAACCACGACCCGAGCGAGAACGACCAGGCCAGCGTGACGGTGAACCCGCACGGCGTAGCCGACCTGGCCCTGACCAAGACAGTTTCGCCGACGACGGTCCGCCTCGGCGACCAGGCGACATACACCCTGGTAGTGACCGACAAGGGACCCGACGCGGCCTCGGGCGTGATCGTGCGCGACCAGCTGCCCGCCGGCGTCTCGTTCGTCAGCAGCTCCGACTCCAACTACGATCCGACGACCGGCGCGTGGACGGTGGGCAGCCTGGGGAGCGGAAGCTCCGCTTCCCTGACGATCACGGTGCGGGTCGGCCAGGCCGGGTCGATCGTCAACACGGCCGAGGTCGCGGCGCTTGATCAGCGCGACCCGGTTCCTGCGGACGGCGAAGCCGTTGCCGGAATCTCGGCCGCCGGAGCGACGCCCCCTACGACGGTCACGCACGACGCCGACCCGGGCCCGCCCGCGCCCGGGTTCCTGGCGCTGTGGGTACTCGGCATCGCCTTCGCCGGCTTCACGCTCATTGCCCTGGGCGGTCTCGGGGCGCGGAACCGCGGCCTGAAGCGGCGCATGTAGCGCCGATCGGACCCGGGGCATTGGGGCGGGTGGCGTCCGGGGCCGTCTCCGTGTCTCGTCGCCGCAGCCGGGCCGGGGTATCATTGCCGCCCGATCGCGGTTGTCGCCGCGGTCGCGCCGCGCGCCTGTAGCTCAGCGGATAGAGCGTCGGCCTCCGGAGCCGAAGGTCGCAGGTTCGAATCCTGTCGGGCGCGCCAGATTGCCCTCTTCGCACGGCGAGCCTACCTGAACGGATCCACGATCGACTCCGGCGGCGGTGTTGCGTTCAGGACCTCGTCCTTGCTGGCGCCCGACGGAATGGCGGTCACGGCGTAGTACGCCCTGGCCACGTACGGGCGACCGCCGGCCTGCAGTTGGGCAAGACCCTGGGACCGCGCCTGGTCGCCGCCGTAGACGTACACGCGGTAGGAAACGCCGCCGATGGTGCAGTCGAACTGCCAGGCGTCGTCGAACGCGTAGGATTCCTCGCTGTCGAAATCTCCACAGCCCGCGTTCGAAGCCACGCTGAAGGCCACGTCTTCGGCCTGCGATTCGGTCTGGGCCAGCGTGTCCGGCGGAAGGCGCCCGTGGAACCAGCCGCTCCTGTAGGCAGCTCCCACCGCGAACAACGCGCCGTATATCAAGACCACGACCCCAACGGCCTTGGCTGCTATCCGAAGCGTGTGCCAACCGCTCTGAGGCGACGGCGAGCCTGCCGCCCAGCCTTCGTTGCTCATGGCCAGACCCCCCGCGTTGCCAGAAGTCTTCCGCCAGCCTAGCGGTTGCCCAACTCCTGCGCAGATCGACGGCTGAGGCACGGGTCGCCCAGGCGCTGCCCAGAGGTCGAGGGCGGGCAAGCGATGCGGGGTTGGCCCGCAGCCTGCGGCCGGCGGATGAGCGCTCGATCCGCGCCGGCCCCGGCGCGTCCGTCGGCACGTGACCTGGTCGATTTGCCGGAGTCTGCCATCATGTCACGGCGCGTGGTCCAGGTTCGTCTGACACCGGACACAGACCCCACCCGCGCCACGGACCTTGTACTGCCACGGACACTGACACCGAACTCTCTCTTTCGGATACCGGCGAGCCAGCCCGGCCGTCGAGGAGCGGGGGTCTGTCTGGTCGGGTGCCGCGCCTGAGTTCGCCGCTGGGAGCTTCTCTGCTCTCCTACCTGCTGCCGGGTCTCGGTCAGCTGGCGATTGGCCGCGGCCGCTGGGCGCTGTTTTTCCTGGTGCCATCCCTGCTGGGCCTGGGCTGGATCGCCGTCCAGCTCGGTCAGGGCCTGGCCTGGTTCGGCCTGAGCCTCTTCGACGACTCGTTCGTCGCGCCGCTGGTCGCGATCGTAGCCTTCCTGGGGATCTGGCGGGTTCTCGCGGTCGGTCACGCGTACCTGACGGCACCCGGCCGCCGCCGCTGGCCCAGGGTGGAGCGCGCCCTGATCGCGGTCCTGGTGCTCTCGATCGTGGCGACGCACCTTCTCGCGATTGCCGGAGCCTGGGCCGTCTATTCGGCCGGCGCCGCGGTCAACGCAAACGACATGCTCAGCGACACCTCTCTGGCGGGCGGGCCCACCTTTGGGGCTTCGGCCACGCCGACCCCGCTGCCGACGTCCACGGCAGGGAACACGCCAGCCAACACGCCGACTAGCACGTCGACCTTCGTGCCGTCCGCTGCGAGCGAGCCCAGCCCCGCCCCTTCGCCGACGTACCCGTCCAACCCCAATCGGATTACCTTCCTGCTCATAGGCGTGGACTTCATGCCGGGTCGCTCGCACGCCCTTTCCGACACGATGATCCTGGCGACGCTGGACGTTCATACGAACAAGGCCACGCTCATAAGCGTGCCCCGCGACACCGCCGACTTCGCCCTCTACTACGGCGGTTCGGCCGGCAGCGAGTTCAAGCTCAACGATCTGATGACGGCCGCGTCCTCGCCCAGCTTCGGCTCGCCCGACTCGGGGGTGGAAACCCTCACCAAGGAGATCGGGTTCCTCGTGGGCCTGCCGATCGACTACTACGCCGCGGTGGATCTCGACGGTTTCGTTGCGATGGTGCAGGCGATCGGCGGCGTGGACGTGAACGTCACCACGGCGGTCAACGACCCGTTCACGGGTACGTACGTGCCCAAGGGACTCATCCACATGGACGGTCACCTCGCGCTCAAGTACGCGCGATCTCGAGAGAGCAGCAGCGACTACGCACGGTCGAGCCGTCAGCAGGATCTCCTGGTCGCCCTTGCCCGCAAGGTGGTTACGCCCGAGATCGTCCCCGAGCTGCCGCAGCTGCTTTCCCTCGCGGGCACGACGATCGCCACCGATTTCCCGATGAAGTACGCGCGCAACTTCGTGTCCGCCTTCAGGCGTGTCGGAACGCCGACCCAGTGCGTCCTGGGGCCGCCGTACAGCTACCACCCCGACAGCTCGACCACCGGCGGCACGTGGACCAGTCGGCTCGACATCGACCGGGTGGCCGGGCTTTCGGTCTACCTCTTCGGTAGCGAGAGCCTCTACTACAACAGGCCCGGCGTGGTTCCTGCGCCCTGCGCCTCGTAGTCCAACGCCCGCCGGGCGCGGCCACTCTCGCGGTCGCGAGCCGCTCCTCGTCGAGCCCGCCCGGCGCCTGTGGCGCCCGCGAACTAGCGGAACAGGGGAAAGCCGCCCGCTTGAGCGGCATGGGAGTGGCAGGCCCCGACTCGGCCCCTGAGCGCGCAGGTCCGGTACCGCCTGACGGATCCGCGAGTCCATCCCGCGATCCAACTCGCCTGGGGAGGGACGGGGCAGGTGGCGCAGCCCATACTCCCGGCCGCGCACCGGGTCGGCGTCCCCGCCATCAGGCTTCGAGGCACGCCTCCCGAAGGAGATGGCATGCCGAAGATAGTGGTTACCGCCGCGGTCAAGGACGTCGAGGCCTGGCTGAAGTTCAAGCCGGAGATGATCGCCCAGCTGTCCGCCGTCGCGTCGGACGGGAGCAGCTACGTCGCGGCCGACGGCAGCAACCGGGTCGCCAGCACGTGGGACGTCCCCGACATGGATGCCTTCATGGCGGCGCAGACCACCGGAGCCTCGCCCGAGCTGGCCGCGGCGATGGAGCGGTACGGGATGATCCCGCCGATGACCATCTACATCAAGAAGTAGCCGGACCCGACAAGTCGGGCGCCGACGACGCCGCGAGGCTGTCGCGGCGCCCATTGTCCACTCAGCCGCAGCTTGCGGGCCCGGCAGCAGGCGCCTGCCTTGTCGGAGCCGGCGGTCAGCGGCCGTCCGGGGTCTGGAGCCGGCCGAGGCGGGCCAGATCGAGCCGCACGTTGTTCGGGTTCGCCGGATCGACGACTACCGCGATCTTCGCCCTCGGCACGATCTGCGGGGTGTAGATCCGCGGCACGAAGGTCGTAATCTCGACCTGATAGGGCGACGTGAACTGGTCGGCCGGGAGCACCTGCAGCCCGAGCCGGTAGCGCGGTGAGTAGGCGCCGATTCCCGGGGCGCTCGCGGTGAAGCCGGTGTCGGCGATGGTCTCGATGATCGCCTCCGCCGGAACGCCGTTTGCCATCGGCGTTGTGCTCGCGCCCAGCTTCTTGAGGAAGTAGCGGACGATGAGCAGGATGACCACGAATAGGATGGCGATGGAGCCGAATATGACGGCCAGCAGAGTGATCACGAACGGCTGGACCTGATCGGGATTGGCCGGGTTGTAGCAGCCTGCCACGCCCACGGCCACGGCGGCCAGCAACGCCGGGACGGCGAAGCGGGCGCGGGCCGACCGCGCTAGCGTGGCCGTCGGCGTCTCGGCGGGTGAAGTCCTGGTTCGGGGCCCGTTCATCCAGTCGTCCCTTCCTCTCCCGATCCGCCCGTTCCGGCGACCGGCCCCGGCCGATCGTCTGGCGCCGGTGCGCTCGCCGGCAATCCTACGCGCCGGCGCCACGGAGTAGCGTGCCGGCCAAAGACCCATTGCGGCCCAGTCTCGGCGCGCCCGGCCTCGGCTGTTAATCCTTACGCCCGAACAAAGCCCCGACGGCCGCCGCGAGGTCTCGCGCGGTGAAGGGCTTCGAGAGCGGCTTGGGCGCGCCGGGCGGGAGCTCCCCCGCCTCGTAGCCGGACATGAAGAGGACCGGCAGGTCCGGCCGGGCCGCGAGGATGCGCTCGGCCAGGGCCGGGCCGCGGAGCGAGGGCATGACGACGTCGGTGACGAGGGCGTCGTAGGAGCCCGGGTCGCGAGTCGCGGCTTCGAGCGCGGCGACCGGATCTCCGAAGGCATGGACGCGATAGCCGTGCCCCTGGAGCACGCGCTGGGCGAACTGGCGCACGGCGGGCTCGTCCTCCACGAGAAGGATCGTCTCGTTGCCTCCACGATGCGCGGGCTCGACCGGGTGGGTCGCATCCGGACTCGGCGGCGCGTCCACGACCGCGGGGAGGTAGACCCGGAACACGCTGCCGCCGCCGAGGTCGCTCTCGACCTCGACATTTCCTCCCGCCACGTTGACGATGCCGTACACGCTCGCGAGTCCGAGGCCCGTGCCCTCTCCCGCACGCTTCGTGGTGTAGAAGGGCTCGAAGAGGTGGGCCTGCGTCGCCTCGTCCATGCCGGTGCCGGTGTCGGCGACTTCGAGCAGGACCCGGCGGCCCGGCTTCGCTGCGGACCCGGGCGTCGCGATCTCGTCCCCGACGGGAACGTCCCTGACCGCGATGGCCAGCGTGCCGCCGGCCGGCATGGCGTCGCGGGCGTTCGCGGCAAGGTTGAGCAGGACCTGCTCGATCTGAACCGGGTCGACCAGAACCAGGGGCACGTTCGAGTCGGCGTCGAGGCGGATGACGACGTCCTCCCCGACGAGACGGCGCAGC
This sequence comes from uncultured Chloroflexia bacterium, assembly GCA_963838285.1. Lineage (GTDB taxonomy): Bacteria > Chloroflexota > Limnocylindria > Limnocylindrales > CSP1-4 > Fen-1039. Next base: position 36,037 of record CAWIQP010000011.1, on the reverse strand, counting down.
AGCGCCATGGCGTCGCGCACGATCGCGGCGAGATCGAGCGGCATGGGGTGGGCCTCCGCCCGGCGGGCGAACGCCAGCAAACCGGCCGTCAGCTGCGCGGCGCGCTCGGCGGCACGTTCGATCTCGAGGACGTCGTCCCGACCCGCGTCGCCCGGCGGATGTTCTTCCAGGTGGAGTTCGGCGAACCCGCGAATGGCCGTCAGCAGGTTGTTGAAGTCGTGAGCGACTCCGCCGGCCAGGCGGCCGATCGCTTCCATCTTCTGGGCCGACGCCAGCCGCTCCTGGAGCGCGTTGAGCTCGGTCACGTCCTCGCAGACGGTGAGCACGATGAGCCGTCCCTGCCGATCCGGCACGGCTCGGGCGGTCTCCCTCACGTCGATCACGCTGCCGTCCTTGCGGACCCTGCGCAGCTCCCAGAAGAACAGCGCGCCGGGGTGCGCCAGGCATTCGGCTACGTGAGCGCTCGCCTCGGCCCGCTGGTCGGGCGGAAACACCCGTAGCACCGAGCCGCCCACGAGCTCGTCCACGGAGTAACCGAGCCGGCTCGCCCCGAACGAGTTCACAGACAGAACGGTCCCCTCCGAATCGACGGTGAAGTACATCGAGGGGATGTCGGCATAGAGGGCGCGATATCGCTCCTCGCTCGCCTGGAGCTCGGCGGTGCGCCGGGCGACCCGGTCCTCCAGCTCGTCGCGAGCCGCTCGCAACTGTTCCCGAATGGCCGTGCTCTCGATCGAGATCGCGGACTGGCTCGCCATTGCCGAGAGCAGGTCCAGGTCGGCCCGATCGAACTCGCGATCCTGCGGCCGATTGGACGCGACGACGACGCCCAGGGCACGGTCCCCGTAGAGGATGGGGGTGACCATCATGGGACCGGGGCCGGTGGCCTGGCGCCTCTCGTGGACCCGATCCGACTCTCGCGGGTCGCGGACTCCACCGGGCGAGAGAGTGGCCTCGCGATGGAGGATGACCCAACCCGCGAGTCCGTCCATCAGCTCGTCGAAGTCGATGTCGGTAAACCGATTGGCCACGGGGCCGGCGCTGTAGCTGCCCGTCACCGTGCGCCTGTCCATGTCGACGCCGAACAGATTGACTCGCATGGCCGGGAGCGTTTCGGCCACGACGTCGACGATGCGCTGCAGCAGCGTTTCGAGGCTCTCCGCCGCTACCTGCGAGCTGCTGATGCGGTACAGGGCCTGGACTCTGGCCAGGGCGGCTTCCGCGGCCGTCGAAGCGGCATGCGACGGCGCGTCCGAGACCGACGGCGCCTCGCCCGCCTGGTCGCGGCCGGGTGTCACGGCATCGCGATCGCCACCTGTGCCCATATCAACCCTCTCGGCGCTCACCTGGACGGGAGCGACAGAGGCGGCCGAACCTTCCCCCTTCGGTCGCAGTCGCAGCGAATCCATGGGAGTGTACCGCGCGGATCGCCGCTTTCCGCCGCTTTTCCGCCACCTTGCGAGAGGTCGGGCGTCCGGTGGCTGCGCCGACTCCGGAAAGCCGATCGGCGCCGGTGGAACAATGGGCGGAGCACGTGAGGCTTTGACGCGCGGTCCGAACACAGGCCGCCGGGACGGCGCCGAGCCACTGGCGAGACCGACTCGTGCCTGCGGCGCGGCCGCGCCCGAGGAGGATTCGATGAGGTCCAGGATCCGGCTGCTCTCCATTGCGTTGCTCGTCATCCCGTTCTTCGCCCTGCCGGCAATCGGCTACGCGGCCGGCTCGGCCGGGACGAAGCAGGGGACGGAACCCCTGTCCGATTCCGGTGCGAAGGTCACGCTGCCCGGTGGGGCGACCGTCGCGGCGCCGAGCCTGGTCTCGGGCGCGACGATCCGCACGGTCGGTTCAGACGACGCGGTAATCAACCCCATCAGCGGGGGCACCATCGAGGCGGCTGCACAGCCCGGGGACAGCGGGGCCTACTTCGTCTTCAACAGCAACGGAGGCAACGTCATGGCTCCCCTCGGCCTCCCGGCGGGTGCCACGATCTGGCAGGTCGACATCTACGGGTACTCGGTGAACACGACATATCAGAGTTGGTCTCTCTACGACGAAGACGCCACCATCGGGAACGTTGCCAGCGCCCAGGGGATCTATCCTGGCTCCGGTAGCGGGATCCTCCATGGGACATATGCCCCGAAGGGCGGCCAGACGCTCGCGGCCGGCCACGACTGGCAGATCGTCCTCGGAACCACGTCAAACACCAGCGGCTTTCTTGGCGCCGTCATCCAGTACACCCTGCCGACTCTCTCGTTCGTGCCGATCACCCCGACGAGAGTCCTCGACACCCGCAACGGCACGGGCGGACTCTCCGGTCACACTCACCAACCACGCCGCCCGGACCTTCCAGGTCACCGGCGGCAGCAGCGGAGTCCCGGCCGGCGCGAAGGCCGTGACCGGCAACCTGACCGTGACCGGCCAGACCTCCAACGGCTACCTGTACATCGGCCCAACGGCCATGATCAACCCCACGAGCTCGACGCTCAACTTCCCGGCGGGCGACGACCGGGCCAACGCGGTGACGGTCGCTCTGAGCTCCACCGGGATCGCTATCGATCACCTTCGTGGCTCCGAGCAACGGACCCACGGCCCAGGCCATCTTCGACGTGACCGGCTACTACCTGTAGGTTCGGGAGCCTCGGGCGAGCGGCCGTGGATTGGCCGCCAGTCGAACCTGACACGAGGGGCTGCGGGAGGATCCTGCGGCCCCTCGCATGCCCGGCTGCAACGTGTGCGCTCGAGCGGCGGCCGCACATGAGTCGGGCCATCCGTTAGCACTGCCCAAAGACTCTGTTAACGAAGCGCGCCCAGCATCCTGACAACTGTCCGAGCCCGCAGTCAGGAGTTCCTCCGCATGCGTTTCGCGAGACCGGTTCCGATGGTCGCCGTGCTGGCCCTTGTCGTCGCCGCATGCGGTGGTAGCGCTTCGACTGTCGCTCCAAGCACGACGGGAGCGGGATCGGGCGAGCCGGCCGGCGTGACGGCGGCGCCGGCCGCGATGACCGGAGCCCCGGCGGCGGCCGGAGGTTCCTGCAGCGTCCAGATCTCGGGCGCCGTCACCGCGTCGTTCCAGGCCCCGCAGGACGCGGGCACGCTTCAGATGGACTACTGGCTCCCCGACGACGCACGCGCCATGCTCGGCGTGACCGGCGACGACGAGGGCTTCCTGCTCAACTGCCAGGGTACGGCCGCGTCCGTATCGCTCTCGACCGCCGACGGAACTACGTCAAAGGAATTCCCCGAGGGCGCCGGCACATACACGATCCTGGCACAGGCAACGCAGGCCACGGCCGCGCCGGGCGCGATCCAGACCCTTGTCAACACCCATGACAAGAACATCTGGTCCGTCTCCGAACCGGGCACTTTCACGGTCACGACCCTGACCGGGGGCAGGTTCGCGGGCAGCTTTGAGTTCAAGATCTCGGCAATAGGGAACGCCGGTACCGCGGCGACCGTCAGCGGGTCCTTCGACCTGTCCTGCGTGAACGGCGCCTGCAGCTGACGACTCGCGCACGCGCCGGCCGGCGCGTCCAGGCTAGGCGCCTACGAATATCGGGGGCGATGCCGGCGCGCCCCGCTTGACGTGAGACGGCGTCCGCACGACCATCGCCGCGTCGGCCGGCAGTCAACCCCCGGCCGGCGGCGCTCGCTCGTTGCCCGGCGAGGTTGGCCTCGGCCGCGGCAATGAAGCCTGGACGGGAGGCAGACGCCCTGAACCAGCGGGTCCGAATCGCCGCGCTCGACATCGGCAGCGACACGGTGCACCTGCTCATCGCCGACGTCTCGGGGTCGCCGGATGGCCCGGTCGTCGACGACGTCGAGCAGCGCGGCGAGCTCATAGAGCTCGGCCGGCAGGTCGCGACGAAGGGAGCGGTCGGCAAGCGTGCGGGGGCGCAACTCGAGGCGATCGTGAGTCGCTACCTGAAGCTCGCCCGTCGCGGCAGCGATCGAGTCGTCATCGGGGCGACCGAGGCGCTGCGTCGTGCCACCGATGGACCGGCCCTCGTGGAGGGACTTACGAAAGAGCTGGGCGAGCCGGTACGCGTTCTCTCGGGTGCGAGGGAGGCGGCTCTCGGTCTCGCCGGCGCGGTGCATCGCCTCGACGCCACCGGCTCGCAGCTGCTGATCGACTCGGGCGGCGCCTCGACCGAGCTGACGCTGACGGACGGCCGCCGTCGGGTTGCGTCGGCGTCGCTGCCTGTCGGAGCGGCCCTGCTCGGTGCGGGTCTGCGCGGCGATCCGCCCAAGGCCCTGAGCTGGGCTCTCGGCGGCGCCCGCATCGGGTCGGTCCTCTCGATGGCCCCGGTCGGCAAGCCATCGCGGGCCTGGGCGACCGGCGGCTCGGCGCACAACCTCGCCGGCATCGCCCTGGCCAGAGGTCGCGCTCGCGACCGGCGCCTCACCATGGCGGAGCTCTCGACGATCGCGACGCACCTGCTCGCGGAGCCGGCACGCAAGATCGCCCGCCGCAGCGGGGAGGACCCGGCCCGGGTCGAGATCCTGCCGCCGGGCCTGTTGATCATCGCCGCGATCCTTTCCCACTACGGCCTTGACGAGGTTGTCGTTGTGCCCGAAGGGCTTCGGGAAGGGATGGTCGCCGCAGCCTTCGAGCAAGGCGACACCTGGTGGCAGGATCGGCCTGGTGGAGCGGCAAGACCGACCGCCGGCGAGCGGAGATCTACGCGATCCACGTGATCGCGGTCGGACCGGCCTGCGCACTTGTTTGTTAACGGATGTCCCAAATATCCCGTACTTTGCATAACATAAGCGCCTTTGGCGGTAGAGTGCCGTCGCGCTCGGGGTGCCCCGGGAGCGTGCGCGCACGTCTGGGATCGCTCCGAGCAGCGGTACGGTCGTGTCGTGTGGTCCCGAACACCCACATGCCCAATCCGCCGGTAGCGACTCGAAGGAGCAAGACCCATGGCCAAAGCAGCCAAGACCGATCCAACCGCCCCGACCGAACCGGCCAAGCCGAAAGTCGGGCAACAGGCAACGAAGATCGTCCCGCTTCAGAAACGCCTGGGCAAGCTTCGCCGTCAGGAGGCCAAGCGAAAGCGCCAGCTCGACAAGGTCACGGCCACGTCAGAGCGAACCAGGGCGGAGATGTCGGAGATCATCGCCTCGGTCAACGAGTGGGTCCAGAGTCCTGAAACGAAGTAGCGCCGCCGAGGTCGCCTGACTGCCGGTTTCGAGAGAAACCCCCGCTGCCGGGTGTAAGCAGCGGGGGTTCTGGAGGAGGGAGTGGCCGCCCGGGAGAAGAGGCGGTCGAGCGGAGTCTCGGGCGGCGAGGATATCGGCGTGTTAATGCCACGATAAGAACGTCCTCAGCGTTCGCGGGTCGCAGGCTCACCGCGCGGGCGCCACTCTGGTAACCGGCTCCCCTCGCGCCAGGCTCGGCAGGCCGCCCGCCGCGCGATCCCCGTCTCAGCGCCCGGTCTAGCCCGGTCCGGCGTCGCGTCGGCCGGTTTGCCGTCGCTACCATCCACGCTGACAACCGGGCTTCGCACCCGCCGAGCAAACCCACGGAGGAGAACGCATGAAGCTCATTCTCGGTGCTCTGTCGGCTTGTCTATTGCTCGTGACGGTGCCGGCGTCGGCGTCGGCGTCGGCGGCGAGCGCGCAGTCAGGCGACTGGGCCAGCCCCATGTATCGAATCCGGCCGGCAGTAACCAGCGCGCCGACCGGGCTTTCGCCCGCGGCTCTCGAGGCCGCGTACGCCTTCCCGACCAGCGCGACGGTCGGAGCGGGCAAGACCATCGCCATCGTCGACGCTTACGACGATCCCACGGCCGAGGCCGATCTGGGCGTCTTCAGCGGCAAGTTCGGCCTGCCGGCGTGCACCACGGCCAACGGCTGCTTCAAGAAGGTCAGCCAGACGGGCACGACCAGGTATCCGAACGCAAACGCCGGTTGGGCGCTCGAGATCAGCCTGGACGTGCAGTGGGCCCACGCGATCGCCCCGGCCGCGAAGGTGCTCCTCGTCGAGGCCAGCACTGCCAGCACCGCGAACCTGATGACCGCCGAGGACTATGCCCGAGGCCACGCCCAGTACGTCTCGAATAGCTGGGGCGGCAGCGAGTCCCGCAGCGAAACCTCCAGCGACTCCCACTTCGTCCAGGCGGGCGTCAGCTTCTTCGTCTCCGCCGGCGACAACGGCCTGCCGGCCGAATGGCCGTCGACCTCCCCGAATGTGATCTCGGTCGGCGGCACGACCCTCCACTTCGACGCGGACGGCAACGTCACGTCCGAGACCGGCTGGGCCGACGGCGGCGGCGGCTGCAGCGCCTACGAGACGGCCCCGGCTGCCCAGTCGGGCTTCAGCGGCTACGCCCAGGTCAACTGCAAGGGCAAGCGAGCCACCCCGGACGTGTCTCTCGACGCCGATCCGGCCTCGGGCGTCTCCGTCTACGACAGCACCAGGTACAGCGGCCAGAGCGGCTGGTGGGTCGTCGGCGGGACGAGCGTCTCGTCGCCGATCTGGGCGGCTCGCTCGGCCGATGCCGGCGTGGTCGTGAACGCGGCCCTCGTCTACGGCTCCGCCATCACCTACCGTGACATCACCAGCGGCAACAACGGGGCCTCGTGCCTGGTCGGCTACGACCTCTGCAGCGGCCGCGGCAGCTGGCTCGGCGCCACGCCGTAGGCAGGTTCTCTCGTCCATCGTCGCTGAAGGCGGCGGGCGGTTTCGACCGCCCGCCGCTCTTTCTTTTGCGTAGCATCTACGAGGGTCGGGTCCGGGTCGTCGGGAGCCGGGTCCACCGGCATCGAGGAGAGGGCTGTGTCTGCAACTGAGCCGGATCGGGAGACGAAGATGAAGGCGATCCGCTACCACCGCTACGGATCCCCCGACGTCCTGTCGCTCGAGGAAGTCGACCGTCCGGCCGTCGGCGACGACGGCGTCCTGGTGCGGGTCGCCGCGGCTTCGGTGAACCCGCTCGACTGGCACTTCATGCGCGGCAAGCCCTACTTCATGCGGGCGATGTTCGGGCTGAGGCGGCCCAAGAGCAGCGCCCTGGGCGTCGACGTGGCGGGGCGCGTCGAGGCGGTCGGCGCCGGCGTGACGCGGTTCCGGCCCGGCGACGAAGTCTTCGGCGGCTGCAACGGCTCTCTGGCGGAGTACGTGTGCGGCGGTGAGAAGAGCTTCGTGGCGAAGCCGGCCGGCCTGACGTTCGAACAGGCGGCGGCGATTCCCGTCGCCGGGTGCACCGCCCTTCAGGCTCTCCGCGACCATGGGCGGCTCCAGGCCGGACAGAGCGTCCTGGTCAACGGCGCCGCCGGCGGAGTCGGCACGTTCGCCGTGCAGATGGCGAAGGCGTTCGGCGCGGAAGTGACCGGCGTCTGCGGCACCGGCAACGTCGACCTGGTGAGATCGCTGGGGGCCGAACAGGTCGTCGACTACACGGCGGCCGACTTCACGCGGGGCGGCCGGCGGTACGACCTGGTCGTCGACGCGGTCGGCAATCGATCGCTCTCCGACCTGCGGCGGGCGACGGCGGCCCACGGCACGATCGTGCTCGTCGGCGGCGGGGGAGGCTCGCTGCTCGGCCCGATGACGGGTCTGCTCTGGGCTCGCGCCGTCGGCCGGTTCGCGAGCCAGCGCGTCGTCACGTTCTTCGCCGGGGTCAACGACGCGGACCTGGCCGCCATCGAGGAGCTCGTCGAGGCCGGGAAGGTCGCGCCGGTCGTCGATCGAACCTACCCGCTGACCCAGACCGCGGACGCGATCCGCCATCTCGAAGCGGGGCACGCGCGGGGCAAGGTCGTCGTCACCGTCTGACGTTCGCGCCCCGGGCGGCCGCGGGGGGATATCTGGGCCCTCAGCCGGCCGCCCGGGTTGTGCGTGGGATTAGGATGGATGGGCACGGTACCGTGCCGCGACCTTTGGGGCGTCTCGGCGGCATGGACCGATATCAGCCGCCACGACCACAACCGACCGTCTGGTGTGGAGTTCTGGTTTGGGAGCGCTCGGGCACGCCGGCGTGTCTGAGAAGACGAGGAGAGCAAGTGGGAACGTCGCGCGTGACGCGCGTGGGCGCGTCTCTTCTCCTGGGCCTGGCGTTGAGCGCCGGGCTCACTTCATCGGCCGTCGGGGCCTCTGCCGCTCATCCGACCGCAGCCGCGGCCAGGGCGGCAGACGTCGAACCTGCCGCGAGCTACACGATCTCGGGCACGGTCACCGGGGCCGGCGGGTCGCCGTTACTACAGGGCGTCATCGTTACGGCGGGGTCGAGCCCCAACTCGTACCAGGCGGCAACCCTTGCGGACGGGACTTACACGATCGACGTTCCCGCCGGCACCTACGTCCTTAGCCTCGTCGACCCTCAGGCCAGGTACCTCAACGGCTACTACGACAGCAGCGCCGTCGGCGGCAGCAACTTCACAACCAGCGCAGGTGCCGAGACCACGGTGACGGTGGGTCCGAGCAAGCCCAACATCAACGTGCAGCTGGGATCGGGCTTTCACATCAAGGGCACCGTCGACGACACCTTCGGATCACCGATCACGAACATCCAGGTCCAGGCGTACATCTCCAGCGGCTACCAGGCCGTCACGACGACGGCTTCCAACGGGACGTTCGCCGCCCTCGTCCCCGGCAGCGCCTCCTACACCGTGGCTATCGTCGACCCCTACGGCACCTACACGGGCGGCTACTACGCCAGCAACGTCCTCGGCCACATCACTGCCGCCGAAGGCTCGGACACACCAGTTGCGGTCTCCGGATCGGATGTGACCATTCTTACCGTGACGATGGAGAAGCCCTGGACGATAACCCTTGGGGCTAGCGCCACGACCGTCAAGGTTGGAACCTCGGTCACGCTCACGGGCACCGCCAACCAGGCCCTCGATAACACGCCCTACTACTGCGTCATCGAGGACAGCAGCAACACGGTTCTGGCGTTCAACGGCAACGGGACCACCTGCACCACGACGGTGAGCAGCAGCACCCTTGCGTCCAAGACCTATCACGCGGTCGTGGGCGGCAGCGACGGTTCGTCGCCGTTGGCGACTTCCAGCACGGTGACGGTGACGTGGACGCCCGACCACCTGATCCTGAGCCCGGCGAACGCGACGATCCAACTCGGGGCCAGCGAGACGTACACCGCAATCGGTGTCGATGGCTCCGGCAACAGCCTGGGCGATGTTACGTCCTCGACCACTTTCGGCACGAGCGGCAACGGCTCCTGCGCCGGCGCCGTGTGCACCCCGACATACGCCGGCACCGCGATCGTCGCCGCCAGCGATGGCAATGCCCACGGCAGCACCACGCTCAACATCAACGGTTCCACCTACCACGCCATCACCCCGACGCGAGCACTCGACACCCGCAACGGCACGGGCGGCCTGTCGGGCCCCTTCACCAACCACGCCGCGAGAACGTTCACGGTCAGCGGAGTACCGAGCAACGCCACCGCTGTCACAGGCAACCTGACCGTGACCGGTCAGACGAGCTCTGGTTATCTCTACATCGGTCCGGTCGCTACCAACAACCCGACGAGCTCGACTCTCAACTTCCCCGCGGGTGACGATCGGGCCAACGCGGTGACGGTAGCCCTCGGAGCTGGTGGCACTCTCTCGATCACCTTCGTGGCACCCTCCAACGGCCCCACCGCCCAGGCCATCTTCGATGTCACCGGCTACTTCACCCCAGATACGAGCGGTGCCACCTATCACCCCATCGCGCCCACGCGAGCACTCGATACCCGCTCGGGTACAGGTGGACTCTCGGGTCCCTTCACCAACCATGCCGCGAGAACGTTCACGGTGGCAGGCGTTCCCGCCGGTGCCACAGCCGTCACCGGCAACCTGACCGTGACCGGCCAGACGAGCAGCGGCTATCTCTACATCGGTCCGGTAGCTACCAACAACCCGACGAGCTCGACTCTCAACTTCCCCGCGGGTGACGATCGCGCCAACGCCGTGACCGTCCAGCTCGGAGCCGGAGGCACGCTCTCGATCACCTTCGTGTCTGCCACCAACGGACCGAGCGCCCAGGCCATCTTCGATGTCACCGGCTACTTCACCCAGGACATGACCGGTGCGACCTACGTCCCGCTATCGCCGACGCGAGATCTCGACACCCGCTCGGGTACGGGCGGACTGTCCGGTCCATTCACCAACCACACCGCCCGAACGTTCACGGTGGCAGGCATCCCTTCGGGTGCCACGGCCGTCACCGGCAACCTGACCGTGACCGGTCAGACGAGCAGCGGCTTCCTGTTCATAGGACCCGCGGCTACCAACAACCCAACCAGCTCGACGCTGAACTTCCCCGTCGGTGACGACCGCGCCAACGCCGTCGCCGTGCAACTCGGCACGAACGGCACTCTCTCGATCACCTTCGTGGCACCGTCGAACGGACCGACCGCGCAGGCCATCTTCGACCTCACCGGGTACTTCGTATCACAGGGGTTGTGATCGCGAGGCGGAACGTTTACGGCGCGTGCGGCCGCCGCGGATCGAACCCGGGCGGGTTGGCCGTGGTCTACCGATGCGGAACCGTCCAGCAGCAAGGAGCCAGGGAAGATGCAGTCCACCGCGTCGGCCAGGTCCGCGCCGGGCTTCGACTCGGGGCCCATCGTGGCCACCGTCTTCGGCATCCCGGCCGCCGTAATAGTCGTCGCCGCGCTTGAGGACGCCAGCCTGCCGATCGTGGGCAGTGGCCTCGGCGCGCTCGTCGCGCTGTGGATCCTGGTGTCGCTGATGTGCGCGCGGGGCATCGCCTCGATGAGGGAAAGGTTCGGACTCGCCAGGTCGAGCCTCGTCGGCGTCCCGCTCGGCCTGCTCGGCACGGTCTTCATCCTGTCGGGCCTGTTCGGCTGGACGCCGCTCCTCCAGCCGATCGCGAACGCCATGGCCGGCCCGGGCCAGACGGTCTCTCTCTATCGGGCCGCCATCGTGGGAGTCGGGGCGATCATGGTCGTCAAGTGGTCGATCGCCTGGCTGTCGTACCTGCCCAGGGCGGAGTAGCCGGCGCCGATCGAGAGTTCGACCGACCCGCCTCGACCGGCTTTCAGGCGGACTGCCTGTATCCTTGGCGGCAGATGCCCTTGAGTCGAGCAAGGACTATCGCAGGGGAGGAGCGCTGAAATGGTGCGCATCCGCAAGCCGGTTCTGGCCGTTCTGGCCGGGCTTTCGATCGTCGTCGGTGGCTGCAGCAGCAGCGGTGCCGCGACCCCATCGCCCGCCACATCCGCGACCGTGGCCCCGGCCGTGGCCGTCCCGACCGTCGCGCCCGCTACCCCGACGCCGCCCGCTCCCGACGATCTGTTCACCCGGGGCATCGCCGAGGGGCCGGCCTGGAAGTCCTTCCATCTCAAGATCGCGCTGGGCGGGACCATCAAGGCGTCCTTCCTGCAGGCCACGGGCAGCCCGACCTTCAAGAAGCTCACGAGCGACGTCTCGTTGGACGGCATCGCCATCGAAGGCGACGTGGACGCCGTCAACCTGGCGTTCCACATGCCCATCGACATCCCGGCGATGCCCGCGATCGGGGTCGCAGCCACGTCGGGCGACCTGATCATCAAAGACTCGATGCTCTATCTGAAGCTGCCCGCCCTCGGGGCCAAGTACCGCGAGGTGAAGCTCGGCACGATGACCAAGGAGCTGCTGGACGTTCCGGTTGCGATCCCCACCGCCGGCGGTTCCTCCCTGGTTGGCATCGCCGATATCGTGGCGAACGTGCGCCAGCAGCTGGAGGCCAACGGGGTCACGCCGCAGCTCGCCGGCACCGACCAGATCGGCGGCCGGGCCGCGTATCACATCAACCTCGTCGTGCCGGTCGCCCAGCTGAACAGCGACCTCGCCGCCGCCGAAGCCGCGGCCAAGTCCGACCGCACGACGACCATCAGCCCGTCGCTGCTGACGACTCAGATCGACACGGCCACGGCCGGGGTCTGGATCTACACAGACAACTACGAGCTGGCGCAGGTCCAGATCGCGGTCGCCTCGTCGACGGTCGGAAGCCTCACCTTCACGATGACGCTGAGCAATTTCGACCAGCCGGTCACGATCAACGCCCCCGCCGCGAGCGACGTCAACGCGGGCCTGTAACCGAGACTCCCGTGGGCGGCCGGTCCCCTTCGGGGCGCCATGTCACCGCCCGGGGCGCTATTCAAGGTTATAATGGCAACCTTGAATAACTAGCCTGGGAGTTCAAGGATGTCTCGGTTCGTCGAACGAGTCTGGATGCCGTCGCTCGACGCCTACGGCCCTCGTTCGGCGCGCACGCCGTTCACGTACCGGGCCTTCGTGCCGGACCCGATTCGCGACTCGGACGCTCGACTCGCCAGTTCGACAGTGGCGGAAGTGGAAGCCGCCGCGGTTGCCGTTCGCGAACTGCAATCCAGCCCGACGTTTCGCGGCCTCGAGGCGGTCGGCCGGCAGCTTCTCAGAGCCGAGGCTCTCGCGTCCAGCCGAATCGAGGGTCTGGAGATGAGCCAGCGGCGCATCGCCAGGGCCCTCGCCGGCGGCGACGAGCGCGACGACACGGCGCGGAGCGTGGTCGCGAATATCGCCGCCATGCAACGGGCGGTGGAACTCGCGGTCGAGCAGCGACCGGTGACGGTCGCGGACGTCCTGGTCATCCACGATACCCTCATGGTCCTGCCTCGCGAGCGGCGTTTCGCCGGCCACGTCCGAGAGGTTCAGAACTGGCTGGGTACCAGTTCCGCATCGCCGCGCGACGCCGAGTTCATACCCCCGCCCGAGGACGAGGTGCCTGAGCTCCTGGAGGATCTCGTGGCATTCCTGGGGCGGCAGGATGTCTCGCCTGTCGTCCAGGCGGCGCTGGCCCACGCTCAGTTCGAGACGATCCATCCATTCGTCGACGGTAACGGCCGAGTCGGCCGCGCCCTCATCCACGTCGTCCTTCGTCGGAGGCGGCTGGCCGGCCGAGTTGTTCCGCCCGTCTCGATCGTGCTTGCGACGAACAGAAGCCGGTATGTCGAAGGGCTGACGGCCTTCCGATCGGGGGACGTCGACGGTTGGATCGTCTTGTTCGCCCGGGCTCTGGCCGATTCGGCCGCCGCGTCGCGGCAGCTGGGCGAGCGACTCAACGACCTTCAGGCCGCCTGGCTCGATGCGGTCCGGCCCAGGGCGAGATCGGGCGCAGCCCGGCTCATAGCCGGTCTCCCCGGGCATCCGGTGCTGAGCGTTCGGACCGTCCGCGAGGTCACCGGAGCGAGCTACCAGGCGACGAACGAGGCGATCGCCCGGCTCGAGAGCGCCGGAGTCCTCCGTCCGATCCGGGGGGAACGACGGCGCGACCGCCTGTGGGAGTGCCCGGAAATCGTGGCCCTGCTGGACGACTTCGAGGCGACCGCCGCAGTTCCAACGCGAGCCGGCGAACGGTCCAGACCCGCACCACGCCCCAGGAGCTGACGGTCTCGCGCCCGGCCGTCCGCCAGGCCGCGCCCCGGAGTCAGCCGCGCTCGAGGGCCGGCTTGACCTCGGTCACGAGCCGCGTCATCGACTCCTCGTCGTACGGGGAGGGGAACCCCGCGACGAGGTGCCGGTAGCCGATCTCGAGGAAGGGAGCCAGGTGCTCGGCCACGTCCTCGGGCGTGCCCACCGGCTGGTCCCGCCAGAGAGTGGCCTTGCCGTTCCGCTCGAAGATCGCCCGGAAGACCCGCTCCGCCTCCGCTCTCGAATCGCGGATGACCACCGCGCCGATGCCGGTCGTGCGCTCGATCTCGCGCTCGTCGCGTCCCACGGCCGCGCAGTGGTCCCGGAGCACCGCTTCCTTCTTCCGGACGTTGTCGATGCCGCCGCCGATGTTGCACGCGTCGGCGTACTTCGCGACGAGCTTCAGCGTCACCTTCTCCCCGTCGCCGCCGACGAGGATCGGCAGCGCGCGCTGGAGCGGCGGCGGGTCGTTGCGGACGTGGCTGGCGTGGTACCGCTCGCCGCGGGCCGTGGGCCCCTCGCCGTGGAGCATGCCGCGCATCACTGGCAGCGCCTCGCCGAGCCAGCGCAGCCGCTCCGGAAAGCCGCTCCCGAACGGGAAGCCGAAGGCCACGTGCTCGGTCTCGAACCAGGCCGCGCCGATCCCCAGGATGGCCCGCCCGTTGCTGATGTGGTCTAGCGTGGTCGCCATCTTGGCCACGAGCGACGGCTCGCGGAACGTGTTGGCCCCGACCATGAGGCCGATCCGGACGCGCTCCGTGGCCATGGCCCAGGCGGTGATCGTGAGCCAGGCCTCCAGCATCGGGCCGTCGGCGGAGCCGACGATCGGATAGACGTGGTCCCACGTCCAAAGGGTGTCGTACCCGAGCCGGTCGGCGCGTTTGCCGGCCTCGAGCAGCGACGGCCAGTCGGTGTACTGGTTCCAGCAGAGGGCGCCAAGTCGAACGTCGTTCATCCCTTGCTCCTCCGTCGGGCCGCCTCCGCGACCTGGCTCCGGTCCGGCCGGGCGGCCCGGCCTGTCGGGCCGAACTACCGCACGCCGTCCCGGATCAGCGCCGTCCCGAGAACGCTCGGACCTTGTCGGGCGTGATGACGAAGATCTCGCGCGGCCCCGGGCGCGGGTAGGGCGTGCCCGAGTATCGCTGCGACATCTTGTTGATGAAGGCGAGCCCCTCGTCTTCGCGGATGTCGGTGACGTGGCCGCTGATCGAGAGGCGGCGCCATGCGTCGGCCGGGTCCAACACGGAGATCGAGACGTTGGGGCGCGCGCGGAAGGCGCGGCTCTTGTACGACTGGGTCGGCGAGCTGGTCAGTATGTGCTCGCCGTCGTAGTCGACCCACATGACGTGGGTCACGATCGATCCATCCGCCTCGGTCAGCGACACGTGCGCGAGCACGTTCGACCGCAACAGGTAGGCCAGCTCCTCGGGTATCTCCGGCATGCCGGGACCTCCTTCCGGACTGCTCGGCGTCGCCATCGCGCCACCGGAATCCGGATCGGGCGTGGCGCTCGAGAGCAGGATCGATTGTAACCGTCGCCGCGCTGCCCACCCCGCTACCCACCCGATCCGTCAGGTGAGTCGCCGGCGCCGAGCGCGTTCACCGAGCCTCCGGCTGGCCCACTCTTGGCGGCAATCTCCGCGTCCCCGCGGAGTTCCGCCCACGCCCGGAGGCAGTGCGGCGATGGAGATGAGGAGTTGATCGGATTGAGTCCCACCCAGCCCTCGCGGCCGACCGAGAAGGGTCGTCGGCCATGAAACGTCGCGCGCTCGCGATTTGCGCAAGCCTCCTGATCGTGGCCCTGATCCCGGGGTCGACCCTGGCAATCCCCCCGACGAGCAACCTCGATCAATCCAACGAACCGTCGGGCAGCGACTGGGCCGGCGGCCAGACGATGGCCCAGATCTTCACCGCCGGCAAGACCGGCATGCTGAGCAAGGTCGGTCTGAGCCTGGCTATCGACGGATCCGAGTCCGTCGACGTGAACATCGAGGGAGTCGACGGCTCGGCACAGCCGGACGGCTCGATCGTCGCTACGTCCTACGAGCGATACGGTGTCGGGCTCGAGCGACTCGAAACCAACGCCTGGTACTACTTCTCGTTCCCGACGCCTTTGAGCGTCACCGCCAACAGCCAGTACGCGATCGTGCTTTCGACGTCGAATGCCCTCTGGTACACCGTCGAGGCCAACCCCTACCACGGCGGCCAGGGGTTCATGTCTGGCGGTAGCACTGCCGGCCCGTGGTCCCTGGCGGGCCCCGGGGGCAACGACGACTGGACCTTCCGAACCTACGTCGACACGGCGTCGACCGTACTCCAGTGGGACAAGCCTCAGGTCACCGCCGGCACCGGCACGCCGCTGACTCTCACGGCCACGATGACGTACGCCAACGGCGCCGAAGCGAACAACTACAAGGCCTTGCTTGGGCTGGTGCCGAGCTGGTTCGCCGCCGGCGGCCTGACCTGCTCGGACACCGCAAGTGAGATCGTCCAGACCGATTGCACCCTGGCCAACTTCGAGGCCGGATTCCCCGGTCTCATACCCGCCTCCGCAACCGGCGACATCCTCACGTTCGTCCTGACCGGCACTGCCACACCGGCCCTGACGGACGTCGGAACTCCGGGTACGGCCGGCGGCGACGCCTGCGTCAACTACCCGGCGGTCGAGATTCCCCAGATCGGGGCGCGGCCGGCGCCGGCCCAGGCGCCGACATCCGTCTGCGGCGACGGCACCGCCACCGTCCAGGTCGTGGCGCCCGCCGCCACGCCAGGCCCAACGACCAGCCCGGCCGCATCCCTCGAGGCCGCGACCGCGGCCCCAACCGCGGCCCCCACGCCTCCGCCGACGAGCACGTCGGGATCGACCTCGGGCAGCTCCGGCGGCACCATCTGGTTCCTGCCGTTCGCCCTGGTCGCCGCCCTCGGCGGTCTGCTGCTCCTCGCCGATCGGCGGCGACGGCGGACCTTCCAGGGCTGACCTGACAACCGGCCGAAAGATCGGCCGCAATCGAAACCCCAACCGACGACGGGGCCGTGGGATCCAACCCGCGACCCCGTTTCGAATTCGGCCCGCTGGCAGCCGGCGCCGCTCCGGGCCGCGCCGCTCCGCGCGGCGCCGGCCGAACCCGCCCCGGCCGGAGCGGCAGGCCCTTGCCTACGGCAACCATTCACCCTGTTAGCATTCGGCCCAACATCCGGAACGGCGGCACACGCCGGACCGTCCGGCGGTCTCCGAACCGACAAGGGGGTCCCCATGCAACTCGGCAAGCGCGCGGTCGTCGCTCTGTCCCTCGCCTCCTGCATCGTCGCGGTCTCGGCCTGCGGCTCCTCGAGCGCGACCACCGGCCCTGCGGCGAACCCGACGAGTGCCGCGAACGCCACGAACGCGCCCGTCGCGACGAGCCAGGCCGCGGGCCCGACCACCGCTTCCGCCGCGGGCGGCGGAACGCACCAGTTCAAGGCGACGCTCACGGTCACCGGAGCCGTCACGAAGAAGGTCGACTTCACTCAGCCGCTGACCGCCCTGCCGCCGTGCGCGACTCTCGCCCAGGCCGGCTTCTCGGGCACCTGGAGCATCCCGCAGCCGAACACGAACGACTTCAAGCTCAACTGGAACGTCGACGGCTACAAGGGGCCCGGCACCTACGCCGACGCCTCCGCCTACGACAACTCGGTCGAGTTCGACGGGGCCGGCGGCGAGGAGTTCGATCAGGTGGACGCGAGCGTTCTCTCGATCACGGTCAACGCCGACGGCTCCGGCACGGCGACGTTCCAGAACCTCCAGGACCAGATGATGGACAAGTCCGTGAACGGCACCGAGACCTGGACCTGCAGCTAGAGGTTCGACCGGCGCGCGACTGCCGGTTCCAGCGACCTGTCGATTAGGTCGGTCAGCCGGGTCAGCTCATCGGGCGCAAGTCGAATCGGAGCCTTGCGCAGGACCCTGACGAGTTCTCGCGGGCTGACAAAGCGGACCCCATCTACCTGGACCCGGAACCATCCCAGGTCGGCGCGGTGGACGCAGACGAGCGGCGTCACGGGCACCGGCTTAACAACGGCCGCGACGACAGCGGCCTCGCGTTTAGCCTGGGCGGCAAACTGTTCCTTGCGCCGCCAGCTGAGTCGGTCCCCGTAGCTCTTCGTCTCGACGACGAATATGCCGGGTGGCCCGATGACGATGTGGTCGATATTGGCTTGCGAGTGAGGGACCAGGCGGTCGTGGATGGCTCGATAGCCGCGGGGCTCAAGCGTTCGCAGCAACTCGGCGGTGCGCTCTTCGCCGATCGCCCCGGTTCGCCAGGCGACCGTGCTCCGCGGAAGAGCGAACATCGCGACCGGAGTCATCACGATGGCCGCGATGACGATGACTAAGAAAAGGAGCCGAAAGGTACCTCCGGCCGGACCGGGCGCAGTCGGCCCGAAGGCGGCCAGAAGGAGTCCGACGACGGCCGCAGTGAGTCCGAATGCAAGGAGCGCCGGGCGGACGCGTCGAAGTCGCTCCTGATCTCGCGCCGACCTTCGTTCGAACTCGGCTCTGGCAGATGAGCCCGCAACGGACGCCGAGCTGGCCTGATCGCGGTGAGCGGCCTGGGGTGCGAGGAGGCGCCGCGGGGCAACCACTGACGTGATCCTTGCCGGCGCGGGTGGCAACGCCGGTTCCGTCCGGTCGTCGGTCTCCCACTCGCGCGTGCCGCGACACTGGGGGAAGCGAGGGCAGCCCCAGAAACTGGCGCCGTCTCGGCCGCGCCGTCGGCGGATCATCGGCGCGCCGCATTTCGGACAGCTGGGTTCGCTTCGCGTGTCGGACATCGGATCCCCTTCGATCGCCGTCGACCTGGCAGGAGCCGAGGCACGGCGGATTCAGCCACCGGTTACTCGGCGCTGCAAGGAAGGCTTGCATTTTCATCTTGTCCCGGCAACCGCCGGTAGCCCGGATCCGGCACGCCGACGCCCTGCCGGGCACTCTCGGGCGATGATGAATAGACTTAACTGATCGTGCGTCCAGGCGGTCGACGCCGCCTCCGCCGTGCGCCAGCCCGATCGGTCCCGTCCGCTCGGCCCGCCGAACCGAATTCTCGCGGGCAGGCGGCCCGCGCCGAACGTCGTCCGCGGCGACCCCCCATCGTCGAAGATCGACTCATCGCCCAACACAGGAACCAGGTGCATGACCCAGAACCAGCCCGACCGGGCCGCCGCGCCGGCCCTCCCGCCGGCTCCCGCTCAGACGAACGGCGGACGACGCACCCGCAAGCACGACCCCAACTACAAGTGGGTGGCGCTGTCGAACACCACGCTCGGCGTCCTGATGTCGGCGATCGACGGGTCGATCGTCATCATCTCCCTGCCCGCCATCTTCACCGGGATCCAGCTGAACCCGCTCGACCCCGGCAGCACCAGCTACCTGCTCTGGATCATGATGGGCTACCTGCTGGTGACGGCGGTGCTGGTGGTGGCCTTCGGGCGCCTCGGCGACATGTTCGGGCGGGTCCGCATGTACAACGCGGGCTTCGTCATCTTCACCGTCGGGTCGCTGCTCCTGGCCCTGACTCCGTTCACCGGTCCGGCCGGGGCGATCTGGATCATCTTCATGCGCTTCGTCCAGGGGATCGGCGGCGCGTTCCTGTTCGCCAACTCGCAGGCCATCCTGACCGACGCCTTCCCGCCCGAGCAGCGCGGCCTCGCCTTCGGGGTCAACGGCATCTCGTTCCTGGCCGGCCAGTTCGTCGGCCTCGTCGTCGGCGGCGTCCTGGCGGCGATCAACTGGCGGCTGGTGTTCTTCGTCAGCGTGCCCGTCGGCCTGCTCGGCACGATCTGGGCGTACATGCGCCTCGAGGAGCTGGGCACGGTGACGCACGCGAAGATCGACTGGCCCGGCAACCTGACCTTTGGGGTCGGGCTGACGGCGCTGCTGATCGGGATCACCTACGGCATCCAGCCGTACGGCGGCCAGACCATGGGCTGGACCAACCCGTTCGTGATCTCGATGATCGTCGGCGGCGTCATCCTCCTGGCGATGTTCGTCGTGGTCGAGCTCCGCGTCGCGGAGCCGCTCTTCGACCTGGCCCTGTTCCGGATCCGCGCCTTCAGCGCGGGCAACCTCGCCGGTTTCCTTTCCGCTCTCGGGAGAGGCGGGCTGTCGTTCATGCTCGTCATCTGGCTGCAGGGCGTTTGGCTGCCGCTGCACGGCTACTCCTTCGCCGACACGCCGCTGTGGGCCGGCATCTACATGCTGCCGCTGACCCTCGGCTCGCTTGTGTTCGGGCCGGTCTCCGGGATGCTGTCGGACCGGTTCGGTGCGCGGCCGTTCGCGACGGGCGGCATGCTCATCGCCGCCGTCTCCTTCTTCGCCCTCATCCTGCTGCCGATCGATTTCCCGTACTGGCAGTTCGGGGGCGTGCTGCTGGTGAGCGGCATCGGCGGCGGCCTGTTCTTCTCGCCCAACATGGCCGGCATCATGAACAGCGTGCCGGCGCGCCAGCGGGGCGCCGCGGCCGGGATGCGAGCCACCTTCCAGAACTCGGCCACGGTGGTGTCGATCGGGGTCTTCTTCTCCCTGATGATCGCGGGCCTGTCGGCCTCGCTGCCGGGCGCGCTATACAGCGGCCTCACGGCTCACGGGGTTCCGGTCGCGGACGCGTCGCAGATCTCGCACCTGCCGCCGGTCGCCAGCCTGTTCGCCGCGCTACTCGGGTTCAACCCGATGGCGTCGCTCCTGCCGGCGGGGGTCCTCAGCGCCCTGCCGCCGTCGCAGGCCGCGATCCTGACGAGCAAGGAGTTCTTCCCGCAGCTGATCGCGTCGCCACTGCAGCAGGGGCTCGCGATCGTGTTCTTCGCCGCGGGAGCGATGGCGCTCGTCGCCGCCTGGGCGTCCTGGCTGCGAGGAGGCCTGTACCTCCACGACGAGTCGGCCACGCCGGCGCGGCCTCAGGCGGGGCCGCCGGAGAAGGCGCCGAAGAAGGCGGCGGAGAAGACGCCGGCCCGGGCGGGCTGATCGGGCGGGCCGGGCGGCGCGGTTGCGGGCGGGGGCCGGGGCGGGGCCGAGCGGCGCGGGCCGGGGCCGAGCCGCGCGGTTGCGCCGGCGTGGGCTAGACTCCGGGCGACGCAACCGCCAACGCCGGGCAACTCGCCAGCGGCAGGCGACCAGCCCGGGGCGCGCCGGATCGTCGACGGCACGCAGAACGATCGTCGGGGGACAGTCGAGGATTTCAATGTCCGGCCTATCCACCGCGCCCGCCCGATGATCCAATTCGGGGCCATCGGCCGCGCGGCCGCGAGCCGCTTCGAGGCATGAGCCGCTTCGATGTCGTGAGCCGGTTCGCGGCCCGCCACTCCACGCTGAACCGCGCGGCCCTCCTGCGCTCCGCCCAAATCGCCGGCCTCGCGGCCGGCACGGCGGCGATCGTCGTCGTCCTGGCCGTCGTCTCCGGGACCGTCGATTCCTCCAACACCACCCTGGTGCTGATGGGCTTCGACTGGGATCGAGCCCAGCTCATCACCGCCCTGCTCGTCGCAGGCGCCGCGGCCGCCGCGGCGGCGCTCACCGCCAACAGGAACGCCTGGGCGACGCTGGCCGGCCTCGGCAGCTTCGCGGCGCTCTTCGGCTACACGTTCCTCCACCAGACCCACGCCGCCCTGGTCGGGACGGCGAGCGGCGGCGCTTTCGACCTCACCGGGTGGGTGCTGACCTTCGAGACGCTGCTGCTGGCCGGCGTCATCTCGAGCTGGGCCGGAGCGACCCTGGCGCTGGCCGTTCGGCCGGCGCTGATCCAGGCGGGCTCGGCCCTGCGCGAAACCGTGGCCGCGAGGCGTCTCGACCTCGGGCAGATGCGGCTGCCGCTCGCCGTCGCCGTCGTCGCGATCCTGCTCGTCGTCTCCGTCCCGGTGTTCGGGGACATGGTCAACTACACGACCGACGCGCGGATGCTCCACGGCCAACCGCAGGCCGCGGGCCTCGTTCCGGGCGCCGCTCATGCGGTCAACCCGGCCGCGCTCCCCAGCGAGCGGCCGTGGCTGTCGTGGCTGCCGACGGGCAAGGGCTCCGTCGCGATGGCGAATCTTCCGTCTCCGTGGAAGGGCAACTTCCCGACCGAGGACATCGGCGTCTACACGCCGCCCGGCTACGACCCGTCCGGCCAGCGCCGCTACCCCGTCCTGTACGAGGCGCCTTTCGCCTACGGCATGTGGGATTCGAGCATCAACATCAGCGTCGCCCTCGACGCCCTGATCGACGCCGGCACGATCCCGCCGATCATCGTGGTCTTCGTCGACGACATCCACGCCCCCTTCGCCGACACGGAATGCGCTAACTCGATCGACAGCGTCCAGCAGATGGACACCTTCCTGAGCCAGACCGTCGTCTCGTACGTGGACTCTCACTACCTGACGATCCCGCAGGCGAGCGGGCGGGCCTTCACCGGCTTCTCCGAAGGCGGCTACTGCGCGGCGATCCTGGCCCTCCGCCATCCCGACGTGTTCGGCACGTCCATCCCGTTCTCCGGCTACTACTGGGCGGGCGAGGGCAACTCCACGTCCACGATTCCGTTCGGCAACGACCCCTTGCTGCTGGACGACGCGTCGCCGATGGTGGTTGCCACCAGGCTGGCGCCGCCCGACCGAGCGAAGCTCTACTTCGTGGTGATCGCGGACCCGACCCAGCCGCTGTACGGCCCGGAGGCCGACGCGTTCGAGCACCTGCTGTCGGTCGAGGGCTACCACTACGTCGCGCTTCAGGCCGACATGCCGCACGGCTGGGAGCAGGTGCGCCAGCTTCTCCCCTCGGCCCTGGAGGCGTGGGCGGCCCACCTGGTGAACGCGGGCGTGATCTAGAGGGGCGACGCCCGATCGCCTACTCCAGTGCCCGCTCCACGGCATCGATGAGCTCCGGCAGGGAATGGTCGACGACGTCACGGACGATCTCGGCGTCTACGAAACCGTAGTCGTGGACGATCTTGTCCCGAATTCCCTTCACCTGCCTCCAGGGGACGCCGGGGATCGTCCCAAGAGTTCCGTCTGAAACCCGTCGGGCATCCTCGGCGACCTGGGTGATCTGCATCATGACCGCATCGACCGTCTCGTCGCTCGAGTACCACTCAGGGCCATGTCGGCGGACGTAGTCGAGGGCTCTGGTCGCATGGGCCACGAGTGACCGCAGGTTCTGGCGATCACGATCGTCCATACAGGGCGACCCCTTCCCGAGCTGCCCGCTGCGCGATCGTCGGGCCAGCCACCCGTTCCTCGAACAGGTCCACGTCCCGGTCGAACAATGCCTCCAGCTGCTCCTGGAGGGCGAACTCGGACTCGAGAGAGCGGGCGACGCCGGGCCGATGGCTCACCAGGACGTCGACATCGGAGTCCGGCCTGAAGTCGGCGTGAACCGCGGATCCGAAGACGACGATCTTGCTGAGACCGTGCTGTCTGGCCATCGCGGCGACGGAGCGTCGAGACGGGTGGCTCAGCGACGGATGCAGGGCCCTGAGAACGGGCGAGTCCGGGTCCGCGTGCCGGCGCGGATCCGCAAAGACGCGATCCACGCTCCCCTTGCGCACCGTTTGCTTCCGTGCCCGGGCGGCGATGGTCGTGTCGTCGCGGAGTAGCCGGTCCGCGATGTCGTCCCTGGTGTACGTGGCAACGGCCGCTCGCGACTCGCGGCTCGCCGCGCGCTCGACCGCGACTCCGTTCGCGGGAGTCGCATACCGTCCGAGGACCACCACCCAGCCGTCGGTATCGAAGCCGGCGTAGGCAACGCCCGGATTCGCCCGAAAGGCGACGGCGAGGTGGCGTCCGGCCGGTATCGAGCCGACGGCGATGTTCAGCAGGCCGTTCACATCCGCCGCAGGCGCGGAGATCGAGTACAGGACGAGTCGCTTCGACTGGCGCCTCGCTTCAACGAGGCCCGACTCTGCGAGCACAGCCAGCGCCTTCTGCACTCCGGACGGCCACACCTCGAGCACGCGCGCCAGATCCGCCAGGGACGCCGACGGCGTCTGGTCTAGCGCGATCAAGACTTCGATCGCACGCCGGGAGGAGAAGAACTCAGCCACGTCAGTATCATACGCCAGCGGCGTACTAAAGCGATGGATCTACTGCGGGCCTGACCGATACGGCAGGCTGGATGAATACTGCCCGGGACGGGAGCGTCGTCCGGCTGGCGCCGCGACTAGGACGAGGCCGGCTCCGTGTGGGGGTCGGCGGCGGGGGCACCGATCAGACCGCCCGACTCGACCGCGGGGGCGGCGGCGCCCGCCTCGGCGGCGCCGGCCACTCCGCCCGCGCCCGCCACTCCGCCAGTGCTCGGCTCCGGGACCGCCACTCCGATCCGGCCCAGCGCGTCGACCGCGTGGTCGCGGCCGTCTTCGTCCAGGTTGTCGAGCGCCTCCTCGAGCGGCTCCACCGCGGGGGCGCCGATCCGGCCCAGGGCCTCGGCGGCGGCGATGCGCACCAGCACGTCGCGATCCTTGAAGGCGTTGATGAGCGGCGTCACACGCGGGTCGCTGATCTTGCCCAGGGCAGTGGCGGCCGCGATGCGCACCAGCACGTTCTCGTCCGAGAGCGAAGCAACCAGCGGCTTCATCGATCGGCCGTCGCCGATCTTGCCCAGCGACGTGGCGGCCGCGTGGCGCACCCAGGAGTTCTCGTCCTTGAGGGCGGTGACCAGCGGACCGACCGCCCGCGGGTCGCACATCTGGCCGAGCGCCCGCGCGGCGTGCTTGCGAATGTCCGGGTCGCGGTCGCGCAACATGCCCAGCAGCGGAGTGACCGCCCCGCCCGCCCCGATCTGGCCGAGTGCCCGCGTCGCCCGCTTCCGGACTTCCGGATCCCCGTCCTTGAGCGCGGCGACCAGCGGCCCGACCGCCCGCACGTCGCCCGTGACGCCGAGCGCGTCCGCGACGCTTCGCCGCACTTCCGCGCTGGGGTCCTTCAGCGCGATGAGCAGCAGCTCCACGGCCGGGGCGCCGATCTGCCCGCATTGTTCCCAGCCGCCCTTGACCCACCAGTAGACCGCCCCGGCATCCGAGCGATCCGGCTTCCAGCCGGCGCGGTCCAGGGCGGCGACCGTGGCCTGGCGCAGGGAGTGGTCCCGGAGAGCGGCGGCTCTGGCGGCGGCGCTCCGGGATTTCGTGGCCCGCGGCGCCGCGCCGGCGAGCACGGCCAGCAACGGCTGCACCGCCGGCTCGCCCACCTGGCCCAGCGCGTCGACGACCGCCTCGCACACCTCCGCGTCGGCCATTGCCGCGCCCGTCAGCGCGCCGACCAGCGGCTCAACGGCCGGGGCGCCGACACGCCCCAGCGCCTCCGCGGCGGCCGAGCGCACGAGCGGGCTGTTGTCGCCGAGGGCCGCGACGAGCGGCTCCACCGCGCGCGGGTCCCCCGTCTGGCCGAGTGCCCGGGCGGCGTACATGCGCACGTCCTGCTCCCCCCGCCAGAGAGTGGCCACGAGCGGCTCCACCGCCGGCGCCCCAACGCGCCCCAAAGCGTCGGCCGCGGCCTCGCGGATATCCCAATCCTTCAGCGCCGCGAGGAGCGGCTCCACCGCCGGCTCGCCCACCAGACCGAGCGCCTCCACGGCCGCCTCGCGCACTCCGCGCTTCTCGTGGCGGAGCGCCCGGATCAGTCCCGGGACGTCGCCCCTGGCTCCCATCTTCCTGGCATCGAGCGCTCGAAACAGCGGCGTGGCGTGGCCTCCTTTGCGGCAAGTCTGACACGGACCGGGCGCGGTGTGGAGTAGGGAAGCCCCGGGGACGTAATGCAGACGTACTAGCGGTTTGGTGGTGTCCGGTGAGGTTTGGTGGACTTCGCCGGTGACCAACTGCACCGAAGAATCGCCCAAAGTACCGCCGAAAACGGTCGCCAAGGGTCCTGGCGATGCTAAGGTAATCGGCGCAGGCCGATAGCCGCCGGGGTACTCAGGGCACTCATCTCATCCGTCATTTCGCCCCGTCGCCACTTGTCGGGCCTTGCCATGGGGAGCACGCCCACTGCGTGCGGGGTTCGAGGGATGTTCGGGGGCCGTTACCCGAGCAGCCCAGGGGTTTTGGAGGCTGCAATGAGTCCCACTGGTGGTACGCGTCACGGACGCGCCCTCTGGACGGCGTTTGCCGTCGCGCAGGCGATCCTGCTGATCTCGATGCTGTTCGCGCCGGTCACGGCGCTCGGCGCTCAGCCGACATCGGATCAGTCCGCCCCGGTCACGACTCCCGCTCCTAGCGATAACCCCACCACGTCGCCCGACGAATCTGCCTCGCCCGCGCCGACCGACACTCCGGCCGCGACGCCCGCGCCGACCGACACTCCGGCACCGGCAGCTACCGACACCCCGGCCGCAACGGACACGGCCGCCCCGGCAGCCACGGACACGCCAGCGCCGGCCGCGACACCCGAGCCGACCCCGACTCCCGAGCCCACGCTCGTTCCCACCGCCCGCTTCATCGTTTCCTTTAATACGGGAACGTCGGCGGCGGACCAGCTGGCCATCGTCTCCGCGGCGGGCGGCACCGTCGTCGACTCGATCCCGCAGCTGCGCATGCAGGTGGTGGACCTCCCGACCGGCGGCTCGGCCGCTGCCAGTCTGGCGTCCAACGCCTCCGTCAGCTCCGTTACCCCGGACGACACCCGCGCCGCCGAGGCAGCCCCCAGCGACCCGGGTTACGCCAGCCAGTGGTCCCTCCCCAAGATCGGCTGGGACCAGGTCGACGGAACCAGTCTCTCCGGCAGCGCCGTCGTCGCCCTCCTCGACACCGGCGTTGACGCAACGAACCCCGACCTCGCCAACCAGCTCGTCGCCGGCACCGGCATAGTCGACGGCTCCAACCCCGACGTCGACCCCAACGGCCACGGCACGGCAATGGCCGGCATCATCGCCGCCGCGACGGACAACGGCTACGGCATCGCCGGCATCGACTACTCGGGCGTGAAGATCATGCCCATCACCGTCCTCGACTCGAACGGCCTCGGGCAGGACGGCGACATCATCGCCGGCGTGGTCTATGCAGCCGACCACGGCGCGAACGTCATCAGCATGAGCTTCAGCAACCCCGGCTACTCGCCGGCCCTCCAGGCCGCGATCGACTACGCCTGGAGCCACAACGTCGTCGTCGTCGCCGCCACCGGCAACGACGGATCCAACGCCGTCACTTACCCGGCCGGCGATCGCGGCGTCATGGGCGTCTCCAACACGGACCAGAACGACGCCCTCAACTCGACCTCCAACTACGGCACCGACACCTTCCTGGCGGCGCCCGGCACCGACATCGCCACCCTTGCCGTCGGCACCGATCTGACGCCCGACAACCAGACGACCTCCATCACCGGCACCTCGGCCTCCGCTGCCGAAGTCGCCGCCGCGGCCGCCCTCCTGCGCGCGGCCGACCCGAGCGCGAGCAACGGCGTCATCGTCTCCCGCCTGGCCGAGAGCGCCGACGCGGCCGGCACCGCCGACCAGACCGGCAACGGCCGCCTGAACCTGGCCCGCGCCATGTCCGACACGAGCACGACCTCCGTCGAGCCCGCCGGCGCCGCGCCGGGTCAGAGCGGCGGCCCGCTGGTTGGGCCCTACGTAGCGGCAGCGACGTGCACATGGAACGGCTCAACGGCTAACTGGAACGTTAGCGCCGACTGGACAGGTTGCACTGCGAATGGGCCTGCTGCTGGCGATACGGTTGTGATCAACGGCGGCGCCGTGACGGTCAACGTAACTACCCCGCTCGTTGCATCCGTGACGATGACCGCCGGAACGACAACCGCTTTGAGTATCTCTAGCGGCGACGTCCTGAATGTCTCCGGCGCCGTGACTGTCTCCGGTGGGTCGGCAGCCTTCTCGTCCAGCACACTGAGTGTTGGAGCAGGAACGCTGAACGCCGGGAGTCTGACTCTGAACGGCGGCAGCAACACCAACCACCAGGCGTACCTGGACATCAGCACAGGCCTGGCCACCATCGCAGGCAATGTCGCCATTGGCGGCACTACCGGCTACACCCAGATTGTCTTCTCTGGCGCCGGCACATTGAAGGTCGGTGGAGTTCTCGACGTTCCCGGAACCTTCACCGCCTCGACGGGCACCGTCGACTTCAACGGGACGTCCGCCCAGACGATCCCCTCGCTCAACTACAACAACCTGAGCATCGACAACACCAGCGCGTCGGGCGCCACCCTGAGCGCCGCCATCACGACCACGAACGTGACCGGCAACCTCACCGTCGGCAACGGCTCGAACTCCGCTCTCCTCAACAACGGCGGTTTCGCGATTGCCGGCAGCAGCGGTGACACGTTCGCCGTGAACACCGGATCGACCTTCAGCTCGACTGCGGGCACGACAAGCGCCTTCCCGACCGGCTTCGGCACGGTCACGCTCAACGCGACGAGCACCGTCAACTACGCAGGTGCAGCCCAGACCGTCAGCGCCCAGACCTACGGCAACCTCACGCTGAGCGGCAGCGGCGCGAAGACGATGCCCGGCTCTGCGATGACCATCGCCGGAAACCTCACGCTGTCTGGCAGTGCGTCGGCAACAGCGGCGCAGGCAATCACCCTCAACGGCAACCTGACCATCGGCTCAGGGACCACGTTCGCGACCGGCGCCTACTCGCATCAGTTCAAGGGCAACATCGCCAACAGCGGCACGTTCACCCCCACCGCGGGCGGAACTGTCACCCTCAACGGCGGTGGCCTCCAGACGATCACCGGCACGACACCGAATTTCGCGGCGCTCACGGTCAATAACTCCAACGGTGTGGACTTCTCCGGCGCCACGGGGAACATGACCGTGTCGAGCACCCTGACTCTTACGTCGGGCGCTGTTGCGACCGGGGCCAACACACTGATCGCCAGCACGCCCACGGTTACTCGGACGAGCGGCTACGTCGTCGGCAACCTGCAGAAGCCGGTGACGACCGGCACGACATCGCTCACATTCGATGTCGGGACCGGAGCCAACTACACGCCGATAGCACTGACCTCGATGACCGTGAGCGCCGCGACGGGCGCCAGCCTGACCGCGACGACGACCGCGAGCGAGCATCCGCAGATAGCCACAAGCTCGCTCGACCCGTCGAAGGATGCCAACCGCTATTGGTCGTTGACTCCGGCAGGCACCCTCACCGTCACCACCTACGTGGCGACCGTGACGTTCGTCAGCGGAGACATAGATGCGGGTGCATCCCCGACGACTTTCGTCATGCGGAAGTACAACTCCAGCTGGGCCTCACCGAGCTCACAAGGCTCAGCGACCAGCACGACGAATGCGGCAACGTTCAGCAGTACGCCGGGCTTCGGTGGCTTCGTCGTAGGCAACACCGACACGACAGGCCCGACGCTCACCATCACTGCCCCGACGGCCTTCGCGGCGCAGTCGGCCACAAGCTACAACGTCACGTTCACGGCGACTGACGCGGGTTCGGGCGTCAATACCTCGACCCTTAGCCTGCAGCGCCAGCGCGCGGCCGTCGTGACCGCCGGCTCCTGTCCAACTTCGGGCTACACGAACGACGGCAGCCCCGTGACCCCGGCCACATCGCCGGTCAGCTCAACCGGCCTGGCTGACGGCTACTGCTACCAGTGGATCCTGACCGGCAGCGACAACGCCGGCAACGCCGGCACGGCTGCCACCTCGGCCCGAATCCTCGTGGATACGACCGCCCCGACGGTCGCCTTCACCGCGCCGAGCGGCGCGGTCGTCCAGAGCTCGACGACCTACAACGTCACCTGGACCGAGAGCGATGCCGGCTCCGGCGTCGCGAGCCGCTCCATCCAGCGCCAGTCGGGCGCCCCGGTCGCGAACGCCTGCACGGGCACAACCTGGGCCAATGACGGTGCGGCCACTACGACCGCCTCGCCGCGCAACGACACCGGCCTGGTCACGAACACCTGCTATCGCTGGCAGGCCAGCGTTACCGACAACGTCGGCAACGTCGGCACCGCTACGTCCGGTACCGTCCTCGTGGATACGACCGCCCCGACGGTCGCCTTCACCGCGCCGAGCGGCGCGGTCGTCCAGAGCTCGACGACCTACAACGTCACCTGGACCGAGAGCGATGCCGGCTCCGGCGTCGCGAGCCGCTCCATCCAGCGCCAGTCGGGCGCCCCGGTCGCGAACGCCTGCACGGGCACAACCTGGGCCAATGACGGTGCGGCCACTACGACCGCCTCGCCGCGCAACGACACCGGCCTGGTCACGAACACCTGCTATCGCTGGCAGGCCAGCGTTACCGACAACGTCGGCAACGTCGGCACCGCTACGTCCGGTACCGTCCTCGTGGATACGACCGCCCCGGCCGCCCCCTCGGTCACGGGCAGTGGCACTGGTGTCTACCAGGGGTCCGCAAACGGCACGATCTTCTTCCGGCCTGCGGCGGCGAGCACGCTAACGCTGACCTCCACCGGCACCGATGCCGAGTCAGGCATTGCGAGCTCGACGTTTGGCGCCCTCTCGGCGACGACCGGCTGGACCTACACCGCCGGTACTGTGGCTGGCAATCCGGCGGTCAAGACCGCCACCTTCGGGTCAACCGCCGTCAGCACGTCGCTCTCGGTGACGACGACGAACAACGCGGGCGGCGTCTCGGCCAGCACCCCCCTAACCATCAACGCCGATAGCGCCGCCCCGACGGTCGCCTTCACCGCGCCGAGCGGCGCGGTCGTCCAGAGCTCGACGACCTACAACGTCACCTGGACCGAGAGCGATGCCGGCTCCGGCGTCGCGAGCCGCTCCATCCAGCGCCAGTCGGGCGCCCCGGTCGCGAACGCCTGCACGGGCACAACCTGGGCCAATGACGGTGCGGCCACTACGACCGCCTCGCCGCGCAACGACACCGGCCTGGTCACGAACACCTGCTATCGCTGGCAGGCCAGCGTTACCGACAACGTCGGCAACGTCGGCACCGCTACGTCCGGTACCGTCCTCGTGGATACGACCGCCCCGACGGTCGCCTTCACCGCGCCGAGCGGCGCGGTCGTCCAGAGCTCGACGACCTACAACGTCACCTGGACCGAGAGCGATGCCGGCTCCGGCGTCGCGAGCCGCTCCATCCAGCGCCAGTCGGGCGCCCCGGTCGCGAACGCCTGCACGGGCACAACCTGGGCCAATGACGGTGCGGCCACTACGACCGCCTCGCCGCGCAACGACACCGGCCTGGTCACGAACACCTGCTATCGCTGGCAGGCCAGCGTTACCGACAACGTCGGCAACGTCGGCACCGCTACGTCCGGTACCGTCCTCGTGGATACGACCGCCCCGACGGTCGCCTTCACCGCGCCGAGCGGCGCGGTCGTCCAGAGCTCGACGACCTACAACGTCACCTGGACCGAGAGCGATGCCGGCTCCGGCGTCGCGAGCCGCTCCATCCAGCGCCAGTCGGGCGCCCCGGTCGCGAACGCCTGCACGGGCACAACCTGGGCCAATGACGGTGCGGCCACTACGACCGCCTCGCCGCGCAACGACACCGGCCTGGTCACGAACACCTGCTATCGCTGGCAGGCCAGCGTTACCGACAACGTCGGCAACGTCGGCACCGCTACGTCCGGTACCGTCCTCGTGGATACGACCGCCCCGGCCTCGGGTGTGACCCTGCCGGCCAACGGCGGCAGCTACGGCTCCTCGACCTGGACCGGCAGCCTGACCGGTACCGCTAGCGACGCCGGCTCTGGCGTCGCTTCCGTTGCCTACAGCGTCCAGCAGGGCAGCGGCAACTACTGGAACGGCAGCAGCTTCGGCTCGGGCACCGAGCAGAAGTTCGCCGCCTCCGGCACGACGAGCTGGACCGCCGCCTTCGCGCTCGGCAACTTCCCGACCGACGGCACCTACACCGTTCGCGTCTACGCCACCGACGCCGCCGGCAACGTCCAGACGACCGCTGGTAGCTCAACCTTCACAATCGACAAGACCGCTCCCGTCGTCAGCTCGGTCACGCTACTGAACACGAGCCCGAACAACACGGGCTCGGTCCAGTACACCGTGACCTTCACCAAGCCGGTCAGCGGCGTCACTACCAGCATCTTCGGCCTGACCCCTGGCACCGGCAACACCCTGAGCGGCACGTCGGTCTCGAACGTGGCCGGCTCCGGGACGACCTGGACCGTCACCGTCAATACCGGCACGGGTGATGGCACTCTCCGGCTCGATCAGACGAGCTCGGGCGGCGTCGTCGACGGCGTCGGCAATCCTCTGGCCGGGACGTTCACCGCCGGTGGCGTCTACACCATCGATCGGACTGGCCCGAACGCACCGTCGATCTCCGGCCATCCGGCCAATCCGACCAACTCAACCAGCGCGACCTTCACCTTCGGCTCGACCGACCCGACGGCGGGCGGCGTGAGCTCGGGTGTCGCGGGCTACCAGTGCAAGCTCGATAGCGGCTCGTTCGGCCCTTGCTCCAGCGGCGTGAGCTACAGCGGCCTCCTCGAGGGCTCTCACACCTTCACCGTCTACGCCATCGACTTCGCCACCAACACCAGCAGCAATTCGACCTACACCTGGTCGATCGACACAACGGCTCCGAGTTCGGCCATCACCTTCCCGGTCGATGGCGCCAGCTACAACAACGCCACCTTCGACTCGGGCTGCTCCGGCACCATCTGCGGCACGGCCGCCGACTCGGGCAGCGGCGTCGCGAGCGTCGATGTCGTCCTACAGCAGGTCGACGGCAGCAACTACTTCAACCCGGTCAGCGGCCTCTTCGACAGCGCCAGCGCGATCTTCGTGCCGGCAACCCTTGACGGTTCCAATTGGTCGCTCGCCTTCCCGGCGACGACCTTCCCGGCCGAAGGTCAGTACGTCGTCGTCTCGAGGGCGACCGACCTCGCCGGCAACGCCGAGTGGAACGCCCTGGCCTTCACCGTCAGCTTCGGCATCGATCGGACTGCCCCGATCGTCAGCCTGGTCAGCCCGGCTAACGGCAGCTCGACCAACGACACCACCCCGGCCTTGGGCGGCACCGCTGGCATCCTCGCCGGCGATCAGGCCACGGTCACCGTCAAGATCTACAGCGGCTCCGACACCTCGGGCGCTCTGGTCCAGACCCTGACCGCCACCGCCGATGGCAACAACGGCGCCTACAGCGTCGACGCGGCCGTCCTCGCCGAGGGCACCTACACGGCCCAGGCCTCCCAATCCGACGCCGCGGGCAACACCGGCACGAGCACCGCCAACACCTGGCTCGTGGACACGACCGCCCCGGTCGTCACGATCACCACCAAGCCGGCCGACCCGACGAGCGCCACGAGCGCCAGCTTCGTCTTCGGGGCTGACTCGAGCGGCTCGCCGATCGCCTCGGCCAGCTGCGTCCTCGATGGCGGCACCCTGGCCACCTGCGACAGCCTCACCAGCGAGGCCTACACCGGCCCGCTCGCCGATGGCTCTCACACCTTCACCGTCACCCTGACCGACGCCGCGGGCAACAGCGGCTCCGCGAGCTACACCTGGCTCGTGGACACGACCGCCCCGGTCGTCACGATCACCACCAAGCCGGCCGACCCGACGAGCGCCACGAGCGCCAGCTTCGTCTTCGGGGCTGACTCGAGCGGCTCGCCGATCGCCTCGGCCAGCTGCGTCCTCGATGGCGGCACCCTGGCCACCTGCGACAGCCTCACCAGCGAGGCCTACACCGGCCCGCTCGCCGATGGCTCTCACACCTTCACCGTCACCCTGACCGACGCCGCGGGCAACAGCGGCTCCGCGAGCTACACCTGGCTCGTGGACACGACCGCCCCGGTCGTCACGATCACCACCAAGCCGGCCGACCCGACGAGCGCCACGAGCGCCAGCTTCGTCTTCGGGGCTGACTCGAGCGGCTCGCCGATCGCCTCGGCCAGCTGCGTCCTCGATGGCGGCACCCTGGCCACCTGCGACAGCCTCACCAGCGAGGCCTACACCGGCCCGCTCGCCGATGGCTCTCACACCTTCACCGTCACCCTGACCGACGCCGCGGGCAACAGCGGCTCCGCGAGCTACACCTGGCTCGTGGACACGACCGCCCCGGTCGTCACGATCACCACCAAGCCGGCCGACCCGACGAGCGCCACGAGCGCCAGCTTCGTCTTCGGGGCTGACTCGAGCGGCTCGCCGATCGCCTCGGCCAGCTGCGTCCTCGATGGCGGCACCCTGGCCACCTGCGACAGCCTCACCAGCGAGGCCTACACCGGCCCGCTCGCCGATGGCTCTCACACCTTCACCGTCACCCTGACCGACGCCGCGGGCAACAGCGGCTCCGCGAGCTACACCTGGCTCGTGGACACGACCGCCCCGGTCGTCACGATCACCACCAAGCCGGCCGACCCGACGAGCGCCACGAGCGCCAGCTTCGTCTTCGGGGCTGACTCGAGCGGCTCGCCGATCGCCTCGGCCAGCTGCGTCCTCGATGGCGGCACCCTGGCCACCTGCGACAGCCTCACCAGCGAGGCCTACACCGGCCCGCTCGCCGATGGCTCTCACACCTTCACCGTCACCCTGACCGACGCCGCGGGCAACAGCGGCTCCGCGAGCTACACCTGGCTCGTGGACACGACCGCCCCGGTCGTCACGATCACCACCAAGCCGGCCGACCCGACGAGCGCCACGAGCGCCAGCTTCGTCTTCGGGGCTGACTCGAGCGGCTCGCCGATCGCCTCGGCCAGCTGCGTCCTCGATGGCGGCACCCTGGCCACCTGCGACAGCCTCACCAGCGAGGCCTACACCGGCCCGCTCGCCGATGGCTCTCACACCTTCACCGTCACCCTGACCGACGCCGCGGGCAACAGCGGCTCCGCGAGCTACACCTGGCTCGTGGACACGACCGCCCCGGTCGTCACGATCACCACCAAGCCGGCCGACCCGACGAGCGCCACGAGCGCCAGCTTCGTCTTCGGGGCTGACTCGAGCGGCTCGCCGATCGCCTCGGCCAGCTGCGTCCTCGATGGCGGCACCCTGGCCACCTGCGACAGCCTCACCAGCGAGGCCTACACCGGCCCGCTCGCCGATGGCTCTCACACCTTCACCGTCACCCTGACCGACGCCGCGGGCAACAGCGGCTCCGCGAGCTACACCTGGCTCGTGGACACGACCGCCCCGGTCGTCACGATCACCACCAAGCCGGCCGACCCGACGAGCGCCACGAGCGCCAGCTTCGTCTTCGGGGCTGACTCGAGCGGCTCGCCGATCGCCTCGGCCAGCTGCGTCCTCGATGGCGGCACCCTGGCCACCTGCGACAGCCTCACCAGCGAGGCCTACACCGGCCCGCTCGCCGATGGCTCTCACACCTTCACCGTCACCCTGACCGACGCCGCGGGCAACAGCGGCTCCGCGAGCTACACCTGGCTCGTGGACACGACCGCCCCGGTCGTCACGATCACCACCAAGCCGGCCGACCCGACGAGCGCCACGAGCGCCAGCTTCGTCTTCGGGGCTGATTCGAGCGGCTCGCCGATCGCCTCGGCCAGCTGCGTCCTCGATGGCGGCACCCTGGCCACCTGCGACAGCCTCACCAGCGAGGCCTACACCGGCCCGCTCGCCGATGGCTCTCACACCTTCACCGTCACCCTGACCGACGCCGCGGGCAACAGCGGCTCCGCGAGCTACACCTGGCTCGTGGACACGACCGCCCCGGTCGTCACGATCACCACCAAGCCGGCCGACCCGACGAGCGCCACGAGCGCCAGCTTCGTCTTCGGGGCTGACTCGAGCGGCTCGCCGATCGCCTCGGCCAGCTGCGTCCTCGATGGCGGCACCCTGGCCACCTGCGACAGCCTCACCAGCGAGGCCTACACCGGCCCGCTCGCCGATGGCTCTCACACCTTCACCGTCACCCTGACCGACGCCGCGGGCAACAGCGGCTCCGCGAGCTACACCTGGCTCGTGGACACGACCGCCCCGGTCGTCACGATCACCACCAAGCCGGCCGACCCGACGAGCGCCACGGGCGCCAGCTTCGTCTTCGGGGCTGACTCGAGCGGCTCGCCGATCGCCTCGGCCAGCTGCGTCCTCGATGGCGGCACCCTGGCCACCTGCGACAGCCTCACCAGCGAGGCCTACACCGGCCCGCTCGCCGATGGCTCTCACACCTTCACCGTCACCCTGACCGACGCCGCGGGCAACAGCGGCTCCGCGAGCTACACCTGGCTCGTGGACGCGACCGCCCCGGTAGTCACGATCACCACCAAGCCGGCCGACCCGACGAGCGCCACGAGCGCCAGCTTCGTCTTCGGGGCTGACTCGAGCGGCTCGCCGATCGCCTCGGCCAGCTGCGTCCTCGATGGCGGCACCCTGGCCACCTGCGACAGCCTCACCAGCGAGGCCTACACCGGCCCGCTCGCCGATGGCTCTCACACCTTCACCGTCACCCTGACCGACGCCGCGGGCAACAGCGGCTCCGCGAGCTACACCTGGCTCGTGGACACGACCGCCCCGGTCGTCACGATCACCACCAAGCCGGCCGACCCGACGAGCGCCACGAGCGCCAGCTTCGTCTTCGGGGCTGACTCGAGCGGCTCGCCGATCGCCTCGGCCAGCTGCGTCCTCGATGGCGGCACCCTGGCCACCTGCGACAGCCTCACCAGCGAGGCCTACACCGGCCCGCTCGCCGATGGCTCTCACACCTTCACCGTCACCCTGACCGACGCCGCGGGCAACAGCGGCTCCGCGAGCTACACCTGGCTCGTGGACACGACCGCC
>CAWIQP010000010.1:0-72744 GCA_963838285.1 uncultured Chloroflexia bacterium | reverse complement strand
CCGGGCCCATCCTCGCCGCGCGCCCACTCCTCGGCGCCGGCCCGTCCCTCGGAACAAAGCTCGGCCGCCGCGAGGGCGCTCTGCGCGCGCCGACAGCTTCAGGTTGTTTTCAGTGCGCAGGCCGACCATGCTCCTCGGTTCGATGCCGCAAAGGTTCGCAGAGAGCGGCATCAGGAGGTTCTCAAGATGTCCGATACGAGGCGAGTCAGTCGCCGCGTCGCCGCTCCCATCGCCGCGCTCGCAGTCCTGGCCATGGTCGTGGCTGCCTGCAGCGCAGCCGCAACCGGCAGCACCACCAGAGTGGTCGCGGATCTCGGGGCGACCACGACCAGGACCGTTGCCGCGGTCGCCACTACCGCCCCGGCACAGGCGACGACCGTTCCGGCCGTCATGCCGGCAGCCACGTCCACGCCCGCGTCGCCGAACCTGACGGCGTCCGGCTCGGCCACGTCGCTACAGGATCAGATGGTCGCCGTGATCAAGCAGGTCAGCCCGTCCGTCGTCGAGATCGAGACGGATTCGGGACTCGGCTCCGGCGTCATCTACGACAGCAAGGGCGACATAGTCACCAACGCGCACGTCGTCGGCACGTCGACCACGTTCACGGTCACTCTGTCGAACGGCCACACCTACCCCGGAACGCTGGTCGGCAGCTACACGCCCGATGACATCGCCGTTATCAAGATCAACGCCACCGGGCTCTCGCCAGCTACCTTCGGCGACTCCGGCCAGCTCTCCGTCGGAGACTTCGTGCTGGCAATGGGCAATCCGCTCGGGCTTCAGTCGAGCGTCACCGAAGGAATCGTGAGCGCTCTCGGCCGCCAGGTCAGCGAGCCCAACGGCAACGCCCTTCCCGACGTCATCCAGACCAGTGCCGCCATCAACCCGGGCAACAGCGGCGGCGCGCTCGTCGACCTCAACGGTCAGGTCGTCGGCATCCCGACCCTCGCCGCCACCGACCCCGACCTCGGCGGCAGCGCTCCCGGCATCGGGTTCGCGATCTCCAGCGACCGCGCCAAGACGATCGCGGACCAGCTCATCGCCTCCGGCAAGGTCACGAACTCCGGCCGCGCCTATATGGGCGTCCAGCTCCGCGACGCGACCACCGGCCCGGTCATCGTGCAGATCGTGTCCGGCGGCCCCGCCGACAAGGCCGGTCTTCAGGTCGGCGACCTCGTCCTCTCGATCGACGGCACTCTGACTCCGGATAGCGCGACGCTCATCGACGCCGTCGCCGCTCACAAGCCGGGCGACGTCGTCCAGATCAAGGTGCAGCACCAGGCCGGTACGACGGCCACCGTAAGCCTGACCCTCGGGCAGCTTCCCAGCTGACGCGGGTCGTCCGCGGGCGGAAGGCTCGCGGCGCAGTACGACACGAAGAGAGGCGGCCACCCGGCCGCCTCTTCTCATGTCCGCCCGAATGGAACCGCTTGGCGATAGGTCGCGATGGGTCGGCCGGCCCGGCGTCGCGCGCCCACCGGCGGCCAAACCTAGGCCGGCAGCTCGAAGACGATGGCCGTCCCGCCCTCCTTCGGACGTTCGGCCCTGATCGACCCGCCGTGGGCCTCCACCAGCTGGCGGGCGATCGCCAGGCCCAGGCCGGATCCGCGCGAATCCTCGGCCTTGGTGAATCGTTCGAACAGATGGGGCATCAGCTCGGGTGCGATGCCGGGGCCGGCATCCGTGACAGACACGACCACCGACTTCGGGCGAGCCTCGCCGGCGATCGTGACGGTGCTCCCGGACGGCGCGTACCGGAGGGCGTTGGCCACGAGGTTGCCGATCACCTGCTGAATCCGGAGCGGGTCCAGGTCCACGAGCGGCATCTCGCCGGGCATCTCAACCCGCAGACGCACGCCGGCCGCCGCCGCCAGCCCCTCGAAGGAAGTGGCCGCCTCCTGGGCAAGGATCGTCATATCCGTTGGCTCCTTGCGCAGCGTCAACGTGCCGGCTTCGGCGAGGGTCAGCGTTCGGAGGTCCTCCACGAGCTTGGTCAGCATGGCGATCTGGTCCACGGCCGCGGAAAGGTGGGCCTCGTCGATGGGGTGCACGCCGTCGATCATCGCCTCGAGCTCGCCGCGCAGCACCGCCAGCGGCGTGCGCAGTTCGTGGCTGACGTCGGCGAGGAGTGTCCGCCGCTGCCGCTCGTCCGTCTCGAGGCGAGCGGCCATGGAGTTGAAGGCCTCGGCGAGCCAGCGCATCTCGCGCATGCCACGCCGGGGCACGTAGACCCGGGCGCTGTAGTCGCCCGCTTCCACCTTGCCCGTGGCCTCGATCAAGTCTCCGAACGGCAGCGCGAATCGCCGAGCCCCGCGCGCCGTGCTGCCGAGGGCCATGAAGACGATGGCCACGAACAGAACCGCGACTATCGCGGGGCCTGGCGCCGCCAGGCCGACCGCCGACAGCAGGTAGCCGATCAGCAGGATCGGACCGAGCACGACCAGCGCGAAGACCAGCGCAACGCCGACGGCGAACCGGACCAGGAATCTCCGCCGAACCTTGCGCCAGGGGAACTCCGACGTCGGCGGCCAGGCTTCGTCCTCGGGCCACCATCCCGGGCGCGATCGATGTCTTCGGAGCCAGTCGTCACGCCGCCAGGCGCGCCCGCCCGGGCCTCCGTCCTCGGAACGCAGCGCTGTGCGCTGGGCCGTGTCGCGCTCGAGCGCTCGCCAGTATCCGCGACGGGCGGACCGCAGCCTGCGGCCCCGAAGCGGCTTCTGATTCTCGGGCTCGCTCACTCGGGCTCCTCGGCGAATCGATAGCCCACGCCGTAGACGGTGAGCAGGTAGCGGGGACGGCTGGGGTCGTCCTCCAGCTTGTGGCGCAGGTTCTTGACGTGAGCGTCGATCGCCCGCTCGTAGGATTCGAAGGCCACGCCGTGGATCGAGTCGAGCAGCTGGGATCGGGTGAAGATTCGACCGGGCTGACGGGCCAGCGTGACCAGCAGCTGGAACTCCGTCGGCGTCAGCTCGACCGTTCGGCCGGCCACCGCGACGCGCATCCGGGCGATGTCGATCGAGACGCTGCCGACCTCGATTCGATCGCTCGGCTCCTCCTGGCGGTCGATCCGCCGGAGGATTGCTCTGACGCGTGCGACCAGCTCGCGCGGGCTGAAGGGCTTGGTGACGTAGTCGTCCGCGCCGATCTCCAGCCCCAGGATGCGGTCCAGCTCGTCGTCGCGAGCGGTCAGCATGATGATCGGCAAAGTCGAGTCGCGCCGGATCGTCCGGGCCACGTCCAGACCGTCCATGCCCGGCAGGCCGAGGTCCAGCACGAGCACGTCGGGCTTGCGGACCCGGACGGCGGTCAGGGCCGAGGGGCCGTCGGTGGCGACGATCACACCGAAGCCGGCGTGCTCGAGGTAGTCGCGAGCAAGCTCCACGATGCGCGGTTCGTCGTCGACGACCAGAACGGTTTTCACGATGACCTCATCGTACGGCGCCGCGTCCGTGGCGCGAACGATCCGGCGCGCCGATCAGCCGGCCGGCGGTGCGGGCCGCGGCGGCCGCGGCCGCTCGCCGGCGATCCGATCCGGTCTCCGGGCGATCACCCGATCCGGCGCCACTGCGAGAAGCCCGAGCGAGACCACGTCTATCGCCAGGCC
The DNA here is from genome assembly GCA_963838285.1 of uncultured Chloroflexia bacterium. Taxonomy (GTDB): domain Bacteria; phylum Chloroflexota; class Limnocylindria; order Limnocylindrales; family CSP1-4; genus Fen-1039. Next base: position 69,140 of record CAWIQP010000010.1, on the reverse strand, counting down.
GACGATCGCGCCGGGGAAGGCGGCGACGCAGAGTACCAGCGAGATGAGCAGCAGGGCCATCGCGGCTCGCCGCGCCAGCGGATGGCCTCGCCACAGCAAGACGGCTACCGCGACGAACGCGATCGCGGCCGCCAGCCAGACGAGCCCGATGAGCTTCACGGCGGTGTCGCCGACCTCGACCGAGTGGTTGAGGATCTGGGTCGAGTACTCGAGACTTCTGGGGCCGCCGAGTCGCCACGGGACCGTGAACCCGACCAGATGGACCAGGCCGTGGAGGGCGACGAAGACGGCGAAGGCGCGGGGCAGGAGCCCGGCGAACCGAGCTCCTGCATGCCGGCTCTCCGCGGCGGTCGCGGGGAGTGTCGAGTTCATCGCGGTTGCGTGTCCGTGGATGTGCCGGCGGTGGGACCGGCCGAAGGACCGGCGGTGGGACCGCCGGCGGCCGTGGGGCCGGCCGAGGGACCGCCGGCGGCCGGCGGCTCCGTGCCGTGGGCGCGGCGGTGGAAGTCGTCGAAGGCTGCCTGACCTGCTTCACGCCATTCGCTTCGACGCCAACCGCCGTGCCAGCTTCCCGGTCCACCCTGCCATCCGCTGGGCCCGCCGTTCCAGCTGTCCGGCCCGCCGCGACCGGCATCGCCGTCGGCCGCCCAGTAGCCGCGATGCGACCACGCCCGGTGGCGATGGCCGAAGAAGGCCAGCGCGATCAGCCTGAAGAGGACGATGAGGATTAGGATCGCCAGCAGGAAGCCGAGCACGTGCCCGAACCCGAAGGCGCCGCCGTAGGCCCAGGCCGGGACGGTCGTGGCGGTGGACGCCGAGCCGGCGGCGAAACCGGCGCCGTAGGCACCGGCGGTTATGAGCCCGATGAACCCGAGCAGCAGCAATGCGGCAATGACCCGGAAGCCGCCTCCGTTTCGCATCTCGATCTCCTGTGCGACGTGGCTCCCGATGTCTTCGAGATCGGCCGGGAGCGGTCGCCAATCTCAGTCCGAAGACTGGCGATCGGATGTGAAGGAATCGTGAGGGCGCGCCGGAGGAGTGGTGATCGGCCGAGTGGCACGCGGGGCGGGGCGCGAAAACGCGCGGGCGGCGGACGACGACACGTGGAGGCGGCGACCGGGCCCGCCGTCAGACTATGTCGCGCCGCCGCACTCCCCAGGCGCCGATCGCGACCCCGACCACGGCGATGACGACGCAAAGGGCGATCCCGGTCGGATCCCAGTCTCCGATCATCGGCTTGCCCATGTGCGCCGTCAGGGCCAGCTGGTGCACCCAGTCGGGCAGCTTGAGCGCCGGTGCCAGCAGGTCCACCAGGAACGTGGCCGTGACCAGGACCGCGGCGGTCTCCGCGGCGAGCGACGTTCGCCAGATACCGCCCACGGCGAACCCCACGCCCGCCACAGCCGCCGCGTACAGCCCGAGCACGACGGTGCCCGACATTGCGCCGCCGGTCTGGATGCCGGCGGAGGCGGCTCCGAGGCCGATCCCCAGCGCGAGTCCGGTGGTCATGATCGCTATGCCGGCGAAGGCGCCCAGTCCGCCGCCGACGACCCAGCGGCTCCGAGCGAGCGGCGTGCCCAGGAGCATCTCGAGCCGCCCTTCGGTTTCGTCGGAGGCCCATTTCGCGACAAGCGTCGCTCCCGCGTAGCCGGCGAAGATGAACAACATCTGGGCGTAGAGCTGCAGGAAGTCGCCGGCGCGAGTCAGGTCGTAACCCGGGAACATCGTGGTGAAGACGTCCCGGAAGCTTGGCGAGGAGGACATCTGGCCGGCCAGCGAGCCGACCATCGCCGCGAGCACCGCTCCGAACAAACCCAGGCCGAGGGCCCATGCGAGTGCCCGCGGCAGCTGATCGCCGAAGGCGCGGCGCGCCGGGCCGCGGACGCCCAGCGTCGCGGCGGGGAGCCCCGGTGCCGAGAGGCCGGCGGTGACGCCCAGGTCGCGGCGCGCAAAGATCTCAACCCCCGCCACGAGCAGGACGGCGGCCACCGCTCCCACCAGCGCCAGCGCAGGCCAGTCGTACTGGCCGACCAGTGCCACGTGGCTTGCCGTCCAGTGGAATGGGCTGAAGAAGGCTATGGGCGCGAGGGCGGAGTAGCCGTTCGAGATCCACGAGACGACCATCGCCGCGCCGGCAACGCCCGCCGCGCCCGACCGGCCCAGGAGCGGGGCCAGGGCAAAGGCGAGGCCGCCGAAAGCAAGGGCGATGAACCCGACCCATAGCGCGAACCCGACGGCGGCCAGGGGCGGGATCGCGTCGCCGAGAGAGGCGTCGCCGTAGATCGTGGCGCCGGCCCAGGCGCAAAGGGCGAGGATCGCCATGGCCAGACCGAGCGACGTCAGATGCGCGGTCAGCTTCTCGATGGCCAGCCGGCGCTTCCCGAACGGGGCCGAGGCGATGAAGTCCAGGCTTCCCCGGCTGGCTTCACCGGCCAGGGTCCCGGACAGGGCGAGGATCGACCAGAGCCCGGCGCCCAGGGCGAAGAAAAGCCCGTATTTCCAGTTCATGACGCCCCCCAGCGTCCCCACCTTGACGGGGTTGCCGAACAGGCCCGACATGGAAGAGGGGATGGTGGCGACGAGCTTGTCGACTTCCAGGCGCGACTCGGGGGTCGGGAAGACGCTTCCGACTGCCGCCGCGGCAACGAGCATCATCCCGCCCAGGATCCCGGCGGCGACGATGAAGGCCACGCGCGAGTCGCGGACGGTCTTGCCGTAGATGCTGCCGAAGCCGTACAGGCGGCTGAAGAAGGAAATCGAAGGCGCCCGCCCGACCGGCGCGCTGCCAGCCTGCACAGCCATCACTTCACCTCGCGCGCGGGAGCCTCGCCCGCGGGAGCCCCGCCGGCGTGGCCGTACTGCGCCAGGAACGTATCCTCGAGACTGGGTTCGCGGCTGAGGAAGTCCGTCACGCCCAGGCGGGCCGCGGCCATGACCACGGGCGTGATCGGTCCGAAGACGCGCAGCCGCAGCAGGTGATCCTCGACCTGGACGTCGCTGACTCCGGGGATCCCGGCGAACTCGCCGGCCGGCGGATCGCCGGCAAACCGAAGCTCCACCTGGTGATGGGCTAGATCGCGAAGCGCGTCCACGCGATCCACCTGAACCAGGCGACCCTCGCGGATGATGGCGACGCGGTCGCAGCTCCGTTCCACCTCGCTCAGGATGTGGCTCGAGAGGAAGACGGTGCCGCCGCCCGTGACCGCTTCCCGCATCACCGCGAAGAAGGTCTGCTGGACGAGGGGATCCAGGCCGGCGGTCGGCTCGTCGAGCAGGAGCAACTCCGGCCGATGCTGAAGCGCCGCCACCAGGCCGACCTTCTGCTTGTTGCCCTTCGAGTACTCACGAAACCGCCGGCTCGGATCCAGGTCGAAGCGCTCGACGAGCCTGGCCTGGTAGGCCTTGTCGACTCCGCCGCGCAGGTTGCCGAAGTACTCGAGCGTCTGCCCGCCGGTCAGCCGGTCGTACAGCGTGAATTCTCCGGGCAGGTAGCCGATGCGGCGGTGGATCGCGCTCGGATCCGCGGACGACTCGATGCCGAAGACGAAGGCCTTGCCGCTCGTCGGCCGAATCAGGTCGAGCAGGATGCGAATCGTGGTCGTCTTGCCGGCGCCGTTGGGGCCGAGGAAGCCGAAGACCTCGCCTTGCGAGACCTCCATGTCCACTTCGGCGATCCCGCGGTGAGAGCCGTAGGACTTGGTGAGCTTCTCGGTGCGAATGACCTCGGTCACGCGGTGCCCTCCGGGTTGACGAGTCGACACCCGGATTCTCTTCTTTTGCGCGGATTCGGTCTACGGCGTTCGCCGTTGCGGCCGAGCCGGCACGAGACCTGTCGGCCCGGCCTGTGAGCCGCGCGTCTCACCGGTCAGGCCTTTGACGCGCCTCCCTGTCCGCGACCGAGGACGGCTGCGAGAATCCGCACTCGCCGCTTCCGACGCATCCCGCCGGAGAGACCGGAGCGGAACGGCGCGGAGGAGGATCATGCTCAGTTCGAGATCGGGAGCGCGCGCGCTCCCTCGCGGCGCAATCGAGGCGTGGCGCCGAATTGCCCTGGGAATCGGTCTCGCGGCGGCAGTGGCCGGTTGCTCCTCGGCGGTGGCGACACCCGGCGTGGCTCCCATGGCGACCGTGGCCGCGGTAACGGCGACGCCTACCGCGGCCGGCGCGTCGCCGGCGACCGCGACCCCGATGCCCTCCGCCATGCCCGCGGCGACGCCCGCACCCTCGGCAACGGCCCAGCCGACTCTCGCTCCCACCGCCCCGCCGGCGGCCACGCCCAAGCCGACCGCCGCAAAGACGGCGCCTCCGGCTACGCCCAAGCCGACGCCGACTCCTCTGCCGGCCCTGGCCATCGGGCTGTGCACTGGGGACCAACTCAAGCTTACGCTCGACTACTGGATCGGCAGTTCTGGCAATCCGAGCTACCCCCACATCGACCTGACGAACGTCTCCTCGGGCAGCTGCAACATGCGCGGCAAGCCGCGTAGCCAGATCCTGGACGGCAGCGGCGCGGTGATCGTCGACGCCGGCAGCGGAGGCGCCGAGATCTCGACGGCGGACACGGTCTACACCTTGGCCCCGAATGGGATCATCTACGACATCCTCGAATGGGACAACTGGTGCAAGTCGGCACCCAAGCAGAACCTGACAGTCGCCGTCTACATGCCGTTTGGGCTGGGGCGACTGGTGGCCAAGGCGAATGGCGTCGCGCCGGTCCCGGGCTGCTATGCGTCGGGGCTCCCGACGAAGCTCAGCGCCGACTACTGGACGCCGTAGGGACAGCGACCCCTGCCGCCTCGCCGGAGACGTGCCGGGGGCTTCGGATAGTGGACTGGCGGGCCGATACTTCTGGCGATGTTCGAATCCGCCTCTCTCCGGGTCCGACGGGCGATCGGGCTGTCTGCCGGCGCCGTGCTTCTGCTCGCGGCCGGTTGCAGCGGCGCGGCCGGACCCACCTGCGGCAGCGGCGCCGGGGCCGGATCCTGCACCCGCGTCCTCTTCCTGGGCAACAGCTTCACCTACGTAAACGATCTGCCCTCGACCTTCGCCCAGCTTGCCCAGTCGGGCGGGCGCCCGGTCCAGGTCGACATGGTCGCCAACGGCGGCGAGACGCTGGCTCAGCATGCCGCCTCGTCCGACGATCTGGGCAAGATCGCCTCTCAGAGCTGGACGTACGTGGTTCTCCAGGAGCAGAGCGATACGCCTGCCACTTCGGGCGGCCGATCCTACATGTATCCGGCGGCCCAGACGCTCGCCGGCCGGGCCGAGGCGGTCGGCGCCGTGCCGTTGCTGTTCATGACGTGGGCCCACCAGAACGGTGAGCCCGACGCCGGCGAACCGACCTATGAGTCGATGCAGCAGCAGGTCGACGCCTCTTACATCGAGGTCGCCCAGAAATTCTGCGCGTGCCGGTGGCTCCCGTGGGCTACACGTGGTACCAGGTCCGCCACGACCACCCCGAGATCGTCCTGTGGCAGGACGACGGCGTTCATCCGACCCCGGCGGGAACGTACCTGGCCGCGTGCGTCTTCTACGCTTCGATCTTCCGGCAGAGCCCGGTTGGTTTGAGCTTCCGCGGCGGAGTCTCCGACGCCCAGGCCCAGGTCCTCCAGGCAGAGGCCGGGCAGCACGTCCTCGACCTCTCCGAGGAGTGGGGCCTTCGGTAGCGGTCCGGACCGGCTGGCGCTGGATCGATTCCCGCCGGTCGCGCCATAATCGACGCAAGCACGGTTGCCCGATGTGCGAGGGTGACCTGGGAAACGAGCGCTCGCCGGTCACGGAAGCGTCCTCCATCGATCGACCGCGCAAGCAAGCGGCATAGGTTCGAGTCGAAGCGAGGGGCAGCGTGTCGTGAGCGAGGACCAACCGGTCGTGCCGGCCATCCGGGATCGCGCGCGTCTCGAGGCGATCGTCGACGAGGAGCCGCTCCGTCTCGTCGGCACCGTGGCCAACGTCACTCCCGACGAGGTTTGGGTTGGAGTCGAACCTCCGCACCACGCCCAGCTCTCGCGCCTGACCGACGTCCGCCTGGTGATAATGCGCAACGACGGCGGAACCGCGTGGGCCGACACCACTCTCCGGCGGGTGATGGGCGCCGGGGGACGCGTCGCCGCGCTATGGCGCCCTTCTTCCTGGGCCTCCGACGCACGCCGCGTTCACGGGCGAGTCGTCCTGCGGCTGCCGGCGTATCTTCGGCGGCCTGGAAACGAGGACATGGGATCGGGCTGGACGACGGACATCAGCGTCGGTGGCTTCCAATGCATGACGGACATCCGGCTCGAGGTGGGTCAGGTGATGGGTGTCTCGCTGGCCCTGAGTCCGGTCACGACGCTGTCGTGCCAGGCGCAGGTGATGCGCATCTCGGACGCGCCCGAGGACCCGAGCGGCAGGCGGCTGCTTGCCGTCTTCAAGTTCCTCGACCTGACCGAAACCGACGAGGCGGAAGTGGCCATCGCGATGGCCGCGATCGACTGACGGCGGCCGCCCGGTCGAGACTCCGGCCCTACTCGCCGGTGGGCCGCAGGCCGTCGAGGAGCAAGGCCGTCAGCCGCCCCGGCAGGTCGGGCTCGTACTCCTGGTGGTGGGCACGGCGGAACAGCAGCGTTCCGGAGATCACGTCCAGGAGCAGGTCGATGTCCGCGTCACGCCGGATCTGGCCTTTCGCGGCCGCTGCCTCGAGTAGTTCGCCCCGCCGCGTCCGGATCGGCTCGTACACGACCTCGAGGTAGCTCCTGCCGAATTCCGTGCTCGCGATGGCCTCGTTCATCATCATCGTCAGGACGGGGACGGATCCGGGTTCCATGAGGGTTTTGGCCCGGCTCGCGATGACTTCGTGGAGGACGCGGCCGTCGAGGGGCTCGCTCGGGGGAGTCGTAAAGAGGTCCATCGTCGCCGCCAGGATCAGGCTCTCCTTCGACGAGTAGCGGCGATAGAGGCTGGCCTTCGAGCAGCCGACCTCGCGCGCCACGCCCTCGAAGGTGACGCCCGCCGGGCCTACGCTCCGGAGCAGGCGCCGCGTCGCCTCGGTGATGGCGGCGTCGAGCTTCTTCGAGGGACCGCGTCGCCCCTTCCTGCGCTGTGCCGGCGTCCGAGGGTCCGCGGATGGCATGCATCCACCTCATCAAAGTGCACGGCCCGTGCAATTTACGGATTTTGGAGCATTTCGCGACGCAAATACCGCACCGACGCCTCCGCTGTCGCTCGCCTCTAGCGGGGCGACCCTGGGAGCGCCGGTCCCGATCTCCCACGGTTTCAAGGAGTATTCGACATGAGCCTCAACGTCCGTACAAAGATACTCGGCGGGTCTGCGATCCTGCTGGTCCTGATCGCCGCGGTCGGCCTGCTGGCCATTGCCAACCTGGGTTCGGTAAACGGCAAGGCCCAGGAGGCCTACAGCGATGGGCTCACTCCGGTCGAGAAGCTCGCCGCGCTCGACACGGCGCTGATCGACAAGGCTCGCGCCGTGACCTACGGCGTTGTGGTCGCCGGCCAGGCCGACGGCCAGACCACGGTCGACTCGCAGATCGCCGCCGACGACGCCACGATCGCGAGCAGCCTCAGGGACCTCTCCGCCCTGTCGCTCACTTCGGACCAGGCCTCGACGCTGGCCGACCTTCAGACTCAGTACGCCGACTACCAGAAGCTCGTCGATCCAATCCGAGCCTCGTCGAAGGCCGGCGACTTCGCCCAGGCCTCGTCGGGCATCCTGGCCGCCGCCACGCAGCGCGGCAAGGTGATGACCGACGTCTCAACGCTCATGACGTCCATGCAGAAGGGGGCCGTGGCCCTCAACGACCAGATCGGCTCGACATACCAGTTCGGCATGCTCGCGACCCTGGTCCTGCTGGTCATTGCCTTCGTGATCGGCGTCGCCGCCAGCCTGTTCATCGCGCGCGGCATCTCCCGCGGCGCCAAGGCGGTCTCCCTCCAGATGGGAGCCATAGAGGAGGCGATGGTCGAGTTCACCTACGACCTCGAGGGTCTTGCGGAGAACGACCTCACGCGAGTCTATCGGCCGCACGTCACGTTCATGGATCGGATCGGCAGCGACGAGATCGGCGAGACCGCCGACAAGCTGAACTCACTCCTCGGGCAGATCAAGAAGATGGTCGGCGCCTACGAGGTGTCGCGGGCCACGCTCACCAACGTCATCGGCGAGGTCAAAGCCGCCGCGGACTCGGTAACGCGCACCAGTCTCGAGCTCGACAGCGCCTCGAACCAGACCGGGATGGCTACACAGCAGATCGCCAACACGATCAACCAGGTCGCGACCGGAGCCGCGGACCAGGCCCGGGCCGCCTCGGAGACGTCGGCCAGCACCCAGGAACTCACGGCCATGATCGCCCAGGTCGGCGCCGGAGCCGGCGAGACGAACAAGCGCGTCGACGAGGCCGCGGACGCCGTCCAGGCCGCCACCGCCGCCGTCAACCGAGCCGACCAGGCCGGCGAAGACATGAAGGCATACGCGGAGCGCGTCCACGTCGCTCTCGAGAACGGCATCGAGGCCGTTGACCAGACGTCGGCCGGAATGCGCCGCATCCGGGATGCGGTCGAGACGACGGCGAGCCGCGTGGGCGAGCTCGGCGCCAAGTCCGACCAGATCGGGGCCATCGTCGAGACCATCGACGACATCGCAGAGCAGACCAACCTGCTGGCGTTGAACGCGGCTATCGAAGCGGCCCGGGCCGGCGAACAGGGCAAGGGCTTTGCCGTGGTCGCCGACGAAGTCCGCAAGCTGGCCGAACGCTCCAGCCGCGCGACAAAGGAGATCGCGGCGCTCATCGCCGAGGTCCAGAGCGAGACCGAGCGTGCCGTCGCCGCCATGGACCAGGGCGCGAACGAGGTCAAGTCCGGGTCGGCCCTCGCCGAGAAGTCGGCGAACGCGCTGGTCGAGATCAAGACGGCCGCCGTCGAGCGGGACCGCTCGGTCGCGCAGGTGTTCGCGGCACTAGCCGAGATCGGCGGGGCCACCAGCCAGGTCGTGAGTGCGTCGGACGCCATCGCCGCGATCGCGACTCAGACCAACGCCGCCGCCAGTCGAATGGCGGAGGCCGCCGGGACCGTCTCCACCTCGATCGAGTCCATCGCCGCAGTCAGCGAAGAGAACTCGGCCGCCGCCGAGGAAGTCTCCGCCGCCACCGAGGAGATGTCCGCGCAGGCCGAAGAGGTCGTGGCGTCGGCGGCGAGCCTGGCAAACATGGCTTCGGAACTCGATGCCCTCGTGGCGCGGTTCAAGCTCGCGGCCGCTTCGGAGTCGGAGTCGAAGGCCGACGGCGCCGCCGCGGTCGGGCGTCGAGGCGTCGCGGATCGATACGTCGGCGCGGAACCTGCCTCGAGAGCCGCCTGAAGACGCAACGGCGGGGCGCGGCAGCCGGACCGGCACAGCCCGGCGCCGCGCCAACCGCCCAGGCAAGCTGTTTCCGCCGCGGCCGCGGCGCGCCGCATCGGATGTCGCCGCGTTCCGCTTGACGTGGGGCCGCGTTCCCATGAGCATCCCCGCCATGTGCACCCAGCGGCGTAATCGCTGATGTTCGAGCCCCTTCTCGTCATCATCGTGGCCGGGCTCGTCGGGCCGCTCCTGGCATCCGGGCAACGGCCCCTCGTCCCGGCGGTCATCGGCGAGCTGGTTGCCGGTATCTGCATCGGCCGCTCGGGCCTCGACCTGATCGATGCCACCACGCCCGCCAACGCCCTCATCTACGGCCTCGGGTTCGCGATGCTCATGCTCGTCGCCGGCTCCCGCGTGGATCTGCGGGCGCCGGGAATCCGGGCGGGCGTTCGTTCGGGGGTGATCGCGGCCGGTCTCGTCGCCGTCCTGTCGCTGCCGGTCGGGCTGGCCATCGGCGCTGTGCTCGAACCCGGCGCGCCCTCGCTCCTGTTCCCGGTCCTCCTCGCCGGAAGCTCGGCCGCTGTCGCCTTCCCGATCCTCGAGGAGCGCCGCTTGCTCGGGCCGGGGGTGGGGCTTCTGCTCGTGTGGATCCCTCTCGCCGACGCCTTCACCGTCCTCCTGATGCCCCTCACCCTCATCGGCGCCTCGAAGATCCCGGCCGCGCTCGGAGGCGACGCGCTCATCGTGGTCTGCACCGTTGGCGCTCTGTGGCTCGGCGAGCGGGTGGAGAACTCCCGGCTCGGTCTGACGCTCCGGGACCGCTCGCAGACGCGAGGTTGGGCGCTTCAGCTCAGGGTGACGCTGCTCATACTCGTGGTCCTTTCTCTCATCGCCACCCAGACCGGCGGCTCGACCCTCCTCGCCGGCTTCGGCGCGGGCCTGGTTCTGGCCCGGCTTCGCGAGCCGACTCGCCTCGAGGTGCAGCTCTCGGGCATCGCCGAGGGGTTCTTCGTGCCGGCCTTCTTCGTCCTCATCGGCTCGGAGCTCGACCTTCGGGCCCTGGCCGGCGATCCGGCGGCGATCCTGCTGGCCGTCGTCATGGCCGTGAGCGTCCTCGCGATCCACCTGGCAGCCGGCCGGGCCGTGGCGCCTCACCCGTGGAGCGGATTCGGTCTGGCCGCCGCCGCTCAGCTCGGGCTGCCGGCCGCAGCCGCCTCCCTCGGCCTGGGCACGGGCGTACTGTCGCCGGCCGTCGCGGCAGCCATCGTGCTGGCCGGCTGCCTCACAGTCCTGCCCGCGTCGATCGGCACCCGCAGGCTGGCCGATGTGCTCGCCGCCGAGCCCTCAGGAGATCCCTCAGGAGCGGCCGGCTCCTGACGCCGGGCTTTGCGCCGCGGGCCCGGTCGACTCACGCCCGGTCGAGGCCGGGCCCGTCTCCGCCCGAGCCACTTCGTAGTCGTGGATGTAGCGCGGCCCCCGCATCCACGACGCCGCCGCGGCCCCGAGCGACAGCACGACGCAGACCGAGAAGGCGATCTGCAGTCCGTCGTGGAACGGACCGGCAAGCAGGTTCGGGAAGAAGGAGTTGGCCAGCAGGGTCGCCTGTGCGGCACTGGGGAGAGCCGATAGCACCGATGCCGGGATGAGGGTCGCCATCGGGTTGTAGCCCAGGAATGCCGCAAAGAGCGCGCCGACCGGCGGCAGGCCCGAGACCTGAGTCGCGACCCCCGACGGGACGCCCGCGGACGTGAGATGTCCGTACAGCGCTCCGGGCAGGTTCTTCGACAGCCCCGCGACCACGAGCGTGAAGATGAGCGTGAGGCTCAGGCTGGACGCCACGTTCTGGAACGTCGCACGCATCCCCGACGATGCACCTCGGTGTTCGGGCGGGACGGCGTTCATGATCGACGCCGTGTTGGGCGAGGCGAATGCGCCCATGCCGAGCCCGAGCATCAGGAGAAGCAGCGCGAAGGGGGCGTAGTCGAAGTCGGCCGGCAGAGTGAGGAAGCCCAAGAAGGCGGCCGCCGTGATCAGCATTCCACCGGTCGAGAAGTAGCGAGCGCCGTACCGGTCGGACAGCCGGCCGCTCAAAGGTCCGGCGATCAGGAATCCTGCCGTCATCGGGATCATGTAGATCCCGGCCCAAAGAGGCGCGTCCTCGAACCGATAGCCATGCAGGGGCAGCCAGATGCCCTGCAGCCAGACGATCAGGATCAGCTGTAGACCGCCCCGCGCGAGCGACGACAGGAAGCCGGCGATGTTGCCGGCCGCGAACATCCTGATGCGAAAGAGCTCGAGACGGAACATCGGGTCGGGCATGCGCCGCTCCACCGCGACGAAGAGCGCCAGAAGGGCCATGCCACCCACGATCTCCCCGATGACGGACGGATTGCCCCAACCCATGCTCGAACTGCCGTAGGGCTGGATGGCGTAGGTGAAGCCCACGAGAAGAAGCGTGAGCCCGACGGCGAACAGCACGTTGCCCGGAATGTCGAGGCGCTGGTGGGCGCGGATCGTGGCCGTCTCGTGGAGCATCAGGTAGGCCCACACGGTCCCGAAGAGCCCGAAAGGCACGCTGACGAGGAAGACTGCTCGCCAGTCGACGGTTGCCAGCACACCCCCCAGGATCAGCCCGCCGAAGCTTCCCGCGAGCATGCCGATCTGGTTCATGCCCATGGCCAGGCCGCGCTGGTCGGCCGGGAAGGCGTCGGTCAGGATCGCCGCCGAGTTCGCGAAGAGGAAGGCGCCGCCCACGCCCTGGACGATCCGGAAGGCGATCAGCTCGAGGGCCGCGGTGTTGCCCTGGCCCTGGACGAAGAAGCACAGGATCGAACCGGCCGTGAACACGGCAAAGCCCGCGTTGTAGAGGCGGACGCGTCCGTACATGTCGGATATGCGCCCCGCGCTGACGAGGAGAGTCGCGGTCACGAGCGTGTAGCCAACGAGCACCCAGAGCAGGTAGTCGGACTCGCCGGGCGCCAGAGGGTTGATGCCGATGCCGCGGAAGATGGCCGGCAGGGCGATGAGTACGACGCTGCCGTTGAGCCCGGCCATGAAGACGCCGAGGGTCGTGTTTGACAGCGCGATCCAGCGGTAGTCGATGTGGGCGAGACGGCGTTGGCGGTGGGTCGGTGTCATCGAGGAGCCTCGGAGCAGGTGCGGGTGGCGGTCGGGGTGTCTGGGCGGGCTACGGTCGGGGCGTCTGGGCGGGCGTCGCTGCCCGCCGGCGGGTGTCTCACCAGCTACTTCGCCCCACCCGCGTCGCGGCGTTCTCCGGCGGCACCATCCCATCCCTGCGTCAGCAGGACCTCCTCCTCGCCGGAGGCGATGACGCCCAGAATCGCCTCGGCGACGTACTCCGCCGAATGCGGCTTCGGCGCCCAGGCTCCGCCACCGACCCGGCCGCCGGCGGCCAGCGACTGGTGGAACTCCGTGGCGGTCACGGCCGGATAAACGATCGACACAACGATGCCGTCCGGCGCGAGCTCCCGACGGGCGACCTGCGAAAGCATGTTGAGCGCCGCCTTCGTGGCCGAGTATCCGCCGACGCCCGGCAGGACCATCCGCGACGTCATGGAGCTGACGTTGACGATGGCGCCGCCGCCCTGCCTTCGCATCGGCGGTATGACCGCCTGCATCGCGAGCAGGGGCGCGTAGAAGTTGAGCTGGGTGATTGCCTGCAGGTCGTCCAGCCGGACTTGCTCGACCGGCACGTGGAGGCCCTGGCCGGCGTTGTTCACCAGGACGTCCACGCGTCCGAATTGGTCGAGGGTCGCCTCAACCAGCCCGGCGATCTGGGCCGGGTCGCGTAGATCGGTCGGCACCGCAAGCGCGTCCGGCAGTTCGGCCGCGAGGTCCTTGACGCGGTCGGAGCGGCGTGCGGCCAGCACTACCCTCGCTCCGCGTCCGGCAGCCAGGCGAGCGGTCGCCGCGCCTATCCCCGACGAGGCCCCCGTGACGATGACGACCGCGCCGTTGAGCTCCATCCCGCGATGCCTCCTGGTGAGTCGAGTGCCGGGAGCGGCCGCGGCTCGTTGCCATCCCCACGAGCCGGGCCACTGCCGCCAAGTCTATGACTGCCGGCGTTTTCGCGGCGATCGGAGCCCGACCGCCGGGGACCGGCGCGGCCTCCCGGGATGCCGGGCTCGAGCGCCGGCGGTCGCTCGAGGGTGCGACGGCTCTTGCGGCATCAACCGACTCTGGCGATGATGGAGCCACCTCCGGCCGGTCCGGCTCCAGCCTGGCACCTTCTGGCGGGAAGCGGCACAAGGAGTCCTGCAATGGACGATGTGATCCGGCACGGGATCGAGGCGCGGAAGGATTGGAGCGCCTACTACACGGTTGCGCAGGAGCTCGATCCTAGGTACCACAACCGGCCCGATTGCGTGGACGGCTCGCGAATCGCCGACAAGGACATCCGGGCGGGCACCGACGATCGCCCGCTGTGCGACAAGTGCAGGCAATCTCAGAGATCCGCGACGTAGGCCGCCGACTCGGTCCCTCGGGCCGGCCGTCGCGGTCGGCCTACCGACCGCGCATCCCCGCGCCACCATGTCGGATTCCGACCGTCCACTGAGGATTCTCGTCGTCGACGACCACGAGGTCGTGCGGCGCGGGCTCGTCGCCTTTCTCGACAGGCACGAGCGGTTCGAGGTGGTCGCCGAGGCCGGCACCTGCGCGGATGCCATCTCGCAGGCACGAAAGTTCGTTCCCGATCTCGTCCTCATGGATGTCCGCCTGCCCGATGCATCGGGGATCGAGGCCTGTCGTTTAGTCCGGGACGAGTTTCCGGCCATGCCGATCGTCTTCCTGACGAGCTCGCCCGACGAAGCGGATGTCTTCGCCGCGATCGTGGCCGGCGCGCGCGGCTACGTACTCAAGCAGACCAGGTCGGCGGAGCTCGTTCGCACCCTCGAGGCCGTCGGGCGCGGCGACTCGTTGCTGGATCCCGGGATAACGGGCATGGTCCTGGAGCGCATCCGGCGCATGGCGAACGGAACCGACTCGGACGACGCTCCGGGCCTGACAGTGCGCGAGAGGGAGATCCTGCCGCTCATCGCCGCGGGCCAGACCAACAAGGAGATCGCCGCCGCGGTCTTCCTCTCGGACAAAACGGTGAAGAACTACGTCAGCTCGATCCTCGCGAAGCTGGGCCTCGACCGGCGGACGCAAATTCCGTCCTTCGTCGCCAGGCACGATGGGCAGCCGCCGGAGGAATAGCCGACCCGCGGGAGCTCTCCGTTCCGGGCCGATCCGGTTGCCGGGCAGCACGCCGGCCGAACGTCAGCAGGGGGCACAGTCCGGGCAAGGCTCGTTGCACGGCGCGTCGTAGTCCGAAAGCGTGCGGCGGACGCCCGCGAACCGCCGTCCGACGGATTGGCCGATGTCCATGAACGCACCGACGGCGCGGTGATCGGCGGGCAATTCCGTACAGGCTCTGGCGAGTCGGTACTGCTGAGCTTCGTGGATCAACTCTCCCTGTCGCTGCAGTACGAGCCAGAGGGGCTGCCCAAACGCTGCTAGATACACGGGTTTCTCTTCCTCCACGCTCCGGCGTGGCCAGTCACGGGTGGCGCGGTTCCGACCCATCCTGCTCAGGACGAGGAAGGTCGTAACGAGTGCGCGAGATCCTCGAGGCCACGCCATGTGATCGATTGGGGGGCGGCGCGAGGGGGCAGTGCGGGCCGAGATAGGCCTCGGCCACGCTAGGCCGGATGGAGCTTAGGTCGATTACGCCGCCAGGTCCCCGCTGGTTGCGCACCGCGGATCGCATATTCGGCCGGTCGACAGGCGAGACGCAGGGCCTGCCGATGGGGCCCTATCGAGCCGGCGTCCGGGCCCGGTTCCGACAAGGCTCGAGGGCCGTCCGGTGCCGGCTCGCGGCCCGGTTCCGGCCGGTTGGCTCCGCCAGACCGGTGCCCGCGCCGGGGGACATTTTCTGCGTCCGTATCTTATTCGGGGTTGAAGCGCGCACTCTCCGGGGACCGGGGAGAGGCACGGGAACCAGCGGGTTTCCACCTGCGCGGCGTCCCCATACGGTCGCCTAGACCGTCGCGCAGGGCCAATGGCGAGTCCCACTCCCCGCCGCCGGGCATGGACGTGCCAACAGAGGTTTCCACGGAATTGAATGCAATCGTCTTCCCGATCCTGCCCGGAAAAGCGGCCGACTGGCGCGCCTTCATCGACGAGATCAACGGCCCACGGCACGCGGACTTCGTGGAGTCGCGGCGGCGAGCAGGCGTTCAGGAGCGCACGTTCCTGCAGTCGACCCCGATGGGCGACGTGGTGATCGTGACGATGGAGGGCGAGGATCCGGAGCGTTCCTTCGGCCAGCTGGTCAGCGCCAGGGACCCGTTTACAACCTGGTTCCTCGAGCGGGTCAAGACGATTCACGGCGTCGACCTGGCGGCGCCCATGACGGGGTCTCCGTCCAAGCTCGTCGTCGACTCGGCCAGGGTGGCAGTGCTGCCGAAGTAGCCGGCGCCGCATTCCCGGCCCAAAACCAGGAGGCCGCTCGCTTCGGCGGGCGGCCTCCGCTCTCGAAATCCCGGGTGGCCTACCGCGACGTCGCCCTGTGGAGTCCCAGGACCGCGCCCTGCGGGTCGGCGACGATCGCGAAACGCCCGCTCGGGAAGTCCTGCGGGCCCAGCATCTCTCTCGCGCCCAGCTCGATCGCCTTTCGGAAGGAGGCGTCCACGTCATCGACGGCGAAGTAGACCAGCCAGTAGCTCGGCACCTCGGCGGGAACCATCGGGTTCATCGCCATGCCGCCGGCGACCGGCTCGCCGCCGAGCAAGAACTGCGTGTACGGCGGCTGACCTTCACCCATCGGGACCGTGCGGGTAGCCCAACCGAAGACCGCGGAGTAGAACGGGACGGCGGCCTCGAGGCCGCGCGAGTTCAGCTCGGCCGAGCGATACATGCCCGGCCCGCCGGTCGCGAACCCGCCCATCGCCATCGGCTGCCACGCTCCGAAGTACGCGCCGGACGGGTCCTGGAAGACAGCCATGCGACCCTGGTCGCCAACCTGCATCGGCGGGGCGATCACCTTGCCACCGGCTGCCTCGACCTTCTTGGCCAGAGCCTCGACGTCGCGAGTGCCGATCGAGACCGACCAGGCGGTCGGCGCCTCGGGCATCATCTTCGGCCCGATGCCGGCCACGTCCGCTCCGCCGACCCTGGCCAGGGCGTAGCCGCCGTAGAGCGGATCGGGGTTCACCTCGACTTGCCAGCCGAAGAGGCTCGCGTAGAACTCGCGCGAGGCAGCCGCATCGGAGCTGGACAGGTCGATCCAGATGGGCTTGTCGATCGCCGGGGCCATCTCAGCCACTTGTCGCCTCTTTCGTGGTTGCTTGCGACGCCGGCTTTGACAGGTGGAAGCCGGGCCGAACCGGCATTCTGCATCCGATACTCCGGGATTCACCGACCGTCTCGGCCGGCGGTCTCCGGGGTCAGTGCGCGCGACTGATAGGGGTCGCGGAGCGGATTGCCTTCGTGGGCCGTCCGTGCGAACTCGCCACCGCGACGCGGTTTGCCCCGGATTCCTTGGCCCGATACAGGGCGGCGTCGGCCTCGGCGACCAGGCCGTCGCGAGTGACGGCGCTGCGGGGGCAGCTGGCCACGCCCACGCTGGCGGTTATCGGCCCGCCGGGCCCGGAGTCGAGCGCGGCAACGGCCCCTCGAATGCGGTTGGCGATCTCGAGTCCCAGGCCGGGGGCGGTGTCGGGCAGAAGGACGGCGAACTCGTCGCCGCCGTACCGGTAGACGCGGTCACCGGCACGAACACCCGAGTTGATCGCCCGGGCGATGGCGCCGAGCAGCGAGTCGCCCCTGGGGTGGCCGTTCTTGTCGTTGAATGCCTTGAAGCCGTCCAGGTCGAGCATGAGAAGCGTCAGCGGCCGCACGCCGGCGCCGGCCAGGGACGCGGCGATGTCCTGCTCGAACGCTCCGCGGTTCCGCAGCCCGGTGAGCGCATCGGTCTCGGCCCGGGTCCAGACGGCCTGGTGAGCCTCGGCGTTCTGGAGCGCGATCGATGCCTGTTTGGCGAAGAGCTGGGTGATCTCGAACTCGCTCGCCGTGAAGTGCGCCTCCTCCCCGCCAATGCGCCCGAGGTTGAGAGTGCCTCCGACCTCACCGTCGATCAGGAGCGGCACGATGACGAGCGACTCGGCCTCTGTGGGCGTGCCCGGAATGAGAGTCATCCGAGGATCCAGATGGGCGTCGTTGACGCACTGCGCTTCACCATGCGTTACGACCCAGCCTGTGATGCCGCGGTCGATGGAGAAGGTCGAGTCGAGGATGAGCGCGGCGAAACGATCCCGCGCAAGGACGGGGCGAAGCAGGCGCGCCTCGCGGTCGATTCGATAGATCGTCAGGTTGTCGAACGCGACCACCGACTTGAGCGAGTCGGCGATCAGGCTCAGGACCTTCTGGGGATCCAGCGTCGCGAGCAGACGCTCGTTGAGGGCGAGCAACTGCCGCTCGCTCGCGAGCACGCGGGCGCTGCGGGCGCTCGCGACCTGCCACTCCTTGCTGACCCACCAGACCAGGCCGTATGTGAAGGCCAGCATGATGGCCGACTCGGCGAGCGAAAGCGGCGGGCTCACGAGGCCGGCCAGATGCGTCATTCCGCCGACGGTGTAGGCGGCCATCTCGCCGACGATGCTGGCGCTGAAGGCGAGCACGAAGACCGCCGTCAGGGAACGGCCGCGCAGCGTCGGGATGACCATCATCGCCCCGGCCAGAGGCAGCACCGCGGCGCCGTCGAGGCCGTCCGTGAGGGACGCGCCGGCCACCACTCCGAGGGCCATCAGGACCACGCCGCTGACGAGCAGCAGTCCTCTGGAGAGGCCGCGCCGGACGAAGATGATGGCCAGGATTGCGGTGGCGCCGGCCAGTCCGTCCACGACCATGATCCCGGGCCGCTCGTGGACGGGGGCGGCCACCAGCCCGGCGCCCATCAAGGTCACGGTGGCGACCGCACAAAGCCCGGCGAAGCGGGCGAACAGCTGGTCCTTGTTCGCGAGTGAAGACGCCCAGGATTCCCGCAAGCCGGTCCAGAGTGGGCGCCGGAGCGGCGGACGGCCCGACCCGGGCCCGGTCGACAGATGCCGATTCGGGCCAACCGCGTCCGTGCCATGAGCGCGCCTAGAGTGCCCCATTGAGACCATATCAACGCAGTGGAAGGCGTGAGGCAACCGCCCAAGGGTCCTGTATCCCACCGGACCCACGCGCGCTGGCCGCTCACCCAACCGGCGCAGGGATGGGACGTCGGCAGCCGATTCCGCGCTATAGGCGCCGCTCCGACATAGTGCGAAGATACGCGTGCCTCTTGAACCGCAGCCAGGCGGGCGCCGGAGAACGATCTTCGGAGAAGTAGGTGGGTTCTGCATCGGTGCGGGTGGCCAGGGTTGGCACCCGTCGAGCCGAAGAGAGGGGCCCAGGGCATGGCGGGAGCTAGCCGGAGCAGACCGAAGCGATCGGAGCCATCGCAACGATCGCCTCTGATCCATGCCGACGAGCGCACCGAGTCTCGCGCCACAGAACGCAAACGATCCGGGGAAGCGGTTCGGGCCTCGCTCGCGACCCTCCGGACAGCCATGGATACCCTTCTCGACGGCGTCGCCGTAACGACGGCCATTCGAGACGAGAGCGGCCGCGTCGTCGACTTCCGGCGCGACTACGCCAACCCCGCGATGGGCGCGATATCCGGCGTTCCTGCGGACGAGCAGATCGGGCACACGCTCCTCGAGCTCTTCCCGGCCCACGTTCCCAACGGTCTCTTCGATGCCTACGTTCGCGTGGTCGAGACCGGGATTCCCTTCGAGTCGGCCGCCTTCCACTACGTCGACCCCGACGCCCCGGGCGGGCCGCTCGACCAGTTCCTCGAGCAGCGCGTGGCCAGGATGGGCGATGGCTACGTGATCGCCGAGCGCGACGTGACTGAGGTCGAGCGCGCGCGTCGGGAGCACGAACGCCTGGCCGCCGTCGTCGAGGAGTCGCCGGACGGCATCCTCGTCGCCGACGCCGAAGGGCGCATCGTGTACGCGAACTCCGCGTTCGCCGGAGACCTCGGACGTGAGCCGTCCGATCTGGCAGGGCTGGACGTGCTCGACCTGGTCGGCGGCGTCGTGGACGCGACCATGATTGCGGCCATCGTCGAAATCGCCGAGTCGGGCCGGCCGTGGGTGGGCGAGGCCGACTGGCGTCGACCGGACGGGACGGTCGGCCGGGTGGACCTGAGGATCACGCCGCGCCTGGCGTCCGACGGAAGTGTCGAGGGCCACGTGGTCGTCGCCCGTGACGTCACCGAGCGCAAGCGGATCCAGACCGCCCTCGAGCTGTCCGAGCTGAGGTACTCCACCGCGTTCCACACCTCCCCGGACGCGGTCAACCTCAATCGAATGTCGGATGGGCTCTACCTCGACATCAGCGACGGATTCACCGCGTCCACCGGGTTCACCTGGGTGGACGTCGAGGGCAAGACCTCGGGGGAAATAGCGATCTGGGCCGATCCTGAAACGCGCGACGCGCTCGTGGCGGGGCTGCGGGCCGACGGGGTGGTCAACAACCTGGAGATGCGATTCCGGCGCAAGGACGGCAGCCTCGGAACGGGCTTGATGTCGGCGCGGGTAATCGAGGTCGACGGAGAGCCGTGCATCCTTTCGATGACGAGGGACATCACCGACCGCAAGGAGGCCGAGGAGCGCTTTCGGGCGCTGGAGGCTCAGCTGCGCCAGGCCCAGAAGATGGAGGCGATCGGCCAGCTCGCCGGCGGCATCGCCCACGATTTCAACAACCTCCTGACCGCCATTCGAGGCAGCGCCAGCCTGGCCCTGGCCCAGCTTCCGACGGACTCGGGCGTGCGCGAGGATCTCGAAGAGATCGAGAAGACCGCCGACCGAGCCGCCGGCCTGACCCGCCAGCTCCTCGCCTTCGCCCGACGGGCGGTCTTCCAGCCGGAAGTGGTCAGCCTGAGCGCGATCGTGCGCGGCCTCGAGTCCATGCTCGGACGACTTCTCGGTGAGAACGTCCGCCTGGTCACCGTCACCTCGGACGGATCGTGCTGCGTGCTGGCCGATCCGGGCCAGATAGAGCAGGTCATCGTCAACCTGGCCGTGAACGCCCGCGACGCCATGCCGGACGGGGGCACGCTGACCATCGAGACGGCCAATTCGACGGCGCCGTCCGCGAACGGCCGGATGACGACTCTGTCCGTCAGGGACACGGGCTTCGGCATGGACGCCGAGGTCATGAGCCACCTCTTCGAGCCGTTCTTCACCACGAAGGAGCCAGGCAAGGGCACGGGCCTCGGACTGTCGGCGGCGTACGGAATCGTCAGCGCTTCCGGCGGGACGATCACCGCGAGCAGCGAGCCCGGAAAGGGGTCGACGTTCACGGTGTTCCTGCCGCTCGTCGACGGCGCGACCGCGCCCGGTCCGGAGTCCCCTCGACCGGGACCGTCGCGGGGCGCCGGGACGGGCACGATTCTGCTGGTGGAGGACGATGCCGGCGTCAGGAGCTTCGCGAGCCGCGTCCTGCGGGCGGCGGGTTACCGGGTGCTGGTCGCGGAGGACGGCGCCGCGGCCGTCGAGATGTCGCGGAGCGGGCCGGTTCAGCTGCTCCTGACCGACATGGTGATGCCCGGCATGAGCGGTCGGGACGTTGCCGCGAAGCTGGCCGCCGCTCAGCCCCGGATGCGCGTCCTGTATATGTCGGGATACACGGACAAGGGCATCGTTCACGACGGGACCCTCGAGCCGGACATCCAGTTCCTGGCCAAGCCGTTCAAGTCGGAGGCTCTCCTCCAGGCCGTCGAGGGAGCCATGGGCCGGGCCCCGGCGCGCATGGGTTAGGGCCCCAACGGGAATCGGTGGCGGCCGCCCTCCAGTCCGGATCGATGCTTGAACTCGGCAGTCACACCAGGGCGTCGGCGTAGACGACCCGCGACGGCGCGCGGAGGCCGTCGCCGCGTCCTCGCAGGTATCGGCCCGTGACGTCTTCGGCGTTCAGGAAGTCGATCGAGCGGAAGCCGGCCGACCGCAGTCGCTCGGTCAACGCCGCGGCGTCGAAGCGGGTCCGCCACGGCTCGCCGATCGCTTCCATGCGCGCGGCCGCGGACCCCGCAGCCGGCGGAGCGGCGGTGGACGCGTCCGGCCGTGAGAACGTGAATGCCAGTTCGCTGCCCGCCGCAAGCCCGCCGGTCATCTCGAAGATGGCGTCGGCGGCGCCTTCGCTAAGGTAGATGAGCACGCCCAGGCAGGCCACGAACGCCGGCTCGGTCGTGTCGAAACCTGCCCCGTCGAGCGCCGGGGCGAGGGCCTCGCCCTCCAGGTCGGCGGCGACTAAGTGAAGGTTTGGCGGCGGTTCGATCCCGGCGCGGCCCAGACGGGCCAGCTTGTCCTCCCGGCTTGCGGCGTGGTCGACTTCGACGATCGTCAGGCTGCGAGCCCAGTCCGGCTGCCGGTACGCGAAGGTGTCCAGTCCCGCCCCGAGGATGACGTACTGGCGGACTCCGCGTCGCACCGCCTCCCGCAGGGAATCCTCGGCCCAGCGGCTCCGCGCGACTACGTCGGCGCGGATGGCGCGGGAGGCCGCGGTCCGGAATCGATCCGCGTGTTCCCGGATTGCCCGCTCCGCTCCCGGGTCGAGCAGGCGCAGGGCCAGCGGGTCCTCGAACACCGGCGGTGGGTCGTCGAGGAGCAGATGGACGGCTCGCAGCCGGGCCGCTCCGAGGGCAGTCCGGCTGGCCGTCCGGCCGGCCGAGAGACCGCTCTCAGGCGAGGTCGCGTCCACGCCGCGTACCGCGCTCCCTAGGACCGCCCGAACGCCGCCCGGGCGCGGGGAGTCGACAGATACCACAGCGCCACGCCGGCGATGACGATCGTGACGACGTGGCGGACGAACTCGAGCCGGCCCAGCTGGAGCACGGCCAGAACGATCACGACTGCCTCGAGTACCACGCCGAACATCCAGGCCCAGGGCCGCAGCGACCAGGCGCCGTAGGCGAGCACGAGCTCTGCGATCCCGGCCGCGAGCAGGACCAGCGCGATCAGCCGTTCGCCGCCGTGAATGCGCGGCAGCCAGGCAAGCCCCTCGGACGCGTTCCACCACGCGCCGGCCGCGAGAATGGCGAGCACACCGAGAACGGCGGCGGCAACCGCAAGAATGGCGATCCCGGTCGGGCGCTGTTGCATCTCTCCTACCTCACGCTGCTGGGTTCGGTCGCCGGCGACGGCCCGGCTCGCGAACGGTCTCGGCCGCCGGCCAGACCAATCGGGTAGCCTGCCGTCCGGCTCCCCGCGCGCATCGCCTGTCCGGTCCATTCTCGTCCGGATGGCCCTGTTGTGCCGACCGACCGAAAACCTACTCTGGCGGCCACTGCCGTGCTTCAGATGGCCACTGCATCGCCTGCAGGGCACGGTCTCCGTTTGGAGGGCTCGATGAGCACCGGACACGTGACGGCGCTGCCGCACCCGGAGGACCAGGACCTGATCGACCGGATCATCGCCGATCGGGCCGGCCGCCCCGGCGCGCTGCTCGGCATCCTCGAGAAGCTGCAGGACCGCAATCCCCACAAGTACCTCCCGATGGAGACGCTCGAATACGTGGCCGCGCGCACGGGCGTTCCGCAGTCGCAGGTCTACGGCGTCGCGACGTTCTACGCGCTGTTCAACCTCGACCCGCAGGGTACGCACACCGTAGCCATCTGCCGCGGAACCGCCTGCCACACCCGCGGCTCGCGGGCGCTGCTGGAGCGCGTGAAGCTCCAGCTCGGACTGCAGGAAGTGGGCGAAGGTGCCGACAAGCTCACGCTGACGACGCCCGACCGGCGATTCACGATCCGCACCGTCGCCTGCTTCGGCCAGTGCGCGCTCGCCCCCGTGGTCGAGGTCGACCACGCGATCCGCGGCCACGTCAAGGAACAGGCCCTCATTCGCGAAGTCGAGGCGCTGCGCAAGGACCACGCTCGATGATGATCCAGGACTTCGCCGCGTTCTCCGCCGTGCGCGAAGCCGGCCTCACCAAGCTGCTCCCCGGCAGACCGCGCATCGCCGTCGGCATGGGCACCTGCGGCTCCGGCAACGGTGCCGAGGCGGTCTACAGCGCCTTCGCGTCCGAGATCGACGCCCGCGGCCTGGACGTGCAGCTCGAGCCGGTCGGCTGCTTCGGCTTCTGCGCCGAGGAGCCGCTCGTCAACGTGTGGGTGCCCGGCCACCCGCTGCTGATCCTGCATCGGGTGCAGCCGAACCACGTCGACAACATCCTGAACGGCCTGAGCCACGGCCGCGTGCCGCCGGACGAGATCGTGCTGTGCAAGATCGAGGAGTGGGACCACCTCACCGGCCACGTCAAGTACGGCACCGGCTACCCCGACGTGCCCTACTGGAACGAGATCCCGTTCTTCAACGGGCAGGTCAAGATCGTGCTGCGCAACTGCGGCCTGATCAACCCGGACGACATCGAGGAGTACATCGCGGTCGGCGGGTACCAGGCCCTGTACAAGGTCCTGATCGACCAGAGCCCCACCGCGGTAATCGAGCAGATCAAGACCGCCAAGCTGGGCGGCCGCGGCGGGGCCGGATACCTGACCGGCAACAAGTGGGAGTTCCTGCGCAACGCGCCCGGCCCGGAGAAGTACATCATCTGCAACGCGGACGAGGGCGACCCCGGCGCCTACATGAACCGCAACGAGATCGAGTCGGATCCCCACGCGCTCCTGGAAGGGATGATCGTCGCCGCCTTCGTGACCGGCGCGCACCAAGGGGATCGTCTACGTCCGCGCCGAGTACCCCCTCGCCGTCCTGAGGCTCCAGCATGCCATCGAGCAGGCCCGGACCTACGGCCTCCTCGGCGACAACATCCTCGGCCGCGGCTTCGACTTCGACATCCAGGCCGTGGAAGGCGCAGGCGCCTTCGTTTGCGGCGAGGAGACGGCCCTGATCGCCTCCCTGGAGGGGCAGTCCGGCAGGCCCCGGCCCCGGCCGCCGTTCCCCGCCCAGAAGGGGCTCTTCGGCAAGCCCACCAACATCAACAACGTCGAGACCTGGTACAACGTCGCCCCGATCGTGATCGAAGGGCCCGGCCTGGTTCGCCGAAACCGGCACGGCCAAGAGCGCCGGGACCAAGGTCTTCTCGCTGGTCGGCAAGGTTCACAGCACCGGCCTCGTGGAAATGCCGCTCGGCACGCCGCTGGCGAAGATCGTCTACGGCATCGGCGAGGGCGGGACGAACGGCCGCGACATCAAGGCCGTGCAGACCGGCGGGCCTTCGGGCGGCTGCATCCCCGTCGAGATGTTCGACACGCCGGTCGACTACGAGAACCTCGCGCGCCTCGGTTCGATCATGGGCTCGGGCGGCATGGTCGTCATGGACGAAGACAACTGCATGGTCGACGTCGCCCGGTTCTTCATCGAGTTCACCCACTCGGAGAGCTGCGGCAAGTGCGTGCCGTGCCGCGTCGGCCTCGACCAGGCGTTGCGCATGCTCAACCGCATCACTGTCGGCACGGCCACGGTCGAGGACCTGGCCGGCCTCGACGAGCTGTGCCGGATGGTTCGCGACACTTCCCTGTGCGGCCTGGGCCAGAGCGCCCCGAACCCGGTTCTCACCAGCCTGCGCCACTTCCGCCAGGAGTTCGAAGACCACATCCTGGCCAAGCGCTGCCGCGCCGGCGTCTGCGAAGACCTGGCCCTGAGCCCGTGCGAGAACTCCTGCCCGCTGCACATGAACATCCCGCGCTTCCTCCAGCTCTACAAGGAGGGGCGGCTCGAGGATGCCTTCATGTCGGTGATCCTGGACAATCCGCTGCCGGCCTCGACGGGGCGGGTTTGCCAGCACCCCTGCGACAACCGATGCCGCCGCGCCGCCATAGACGAGTCCGTCAACATGCGCGACGTACACCGGTTGATCGCCGACGAGGTGCTTCTCTCCGACAGGTTCGACGCCATGGTCGAGCGCGTGCTCGAACGCAAGCTCGAGGCGACCGGCCGCCGCATCGCGGTCGTCGGTGCCGGTCCGACCGGCCTGGCCTGCGCCTACTACATGGCGCTCCTCGGCCACTCGGTCACGGTCTACGAGTCGCGGCCGCAGGCCGGCGGAATGCTGCGCTACGCGCTGCCGGAGTACCGCCTGCCCAAGAAGGTTCTCGACAGGGAGATCGAACTGATCGAACGCCTCGGCGTCGAGTTCCAGTTCAACACGGTCGTCGGCGACGCGCCTCGGGCTCAACGATCTCGCCGGCCAGTTCGACGCCGTCTTCCTCGCGATCGGCACCTGGAAGGAAGGCTGGGTGTATCTGCCCGGCACGGAACTGGCGGGCGTGATGCCGGCGCTGCCCTTCCTCGAGGGCGTCGAGCGTGAAGAGAAACTGCCGATCGGCGAGAAGGTCGTGGTGATCGGCGGAGGCAACGCCGCCATCGACTCCGCGCGCACCGCCCGCCGGCTTGGGGCGGACGTGACGATCGTCTATCGCCGCGAGCGCAAGGACATGCCCGCGATCCCGGAGGAGATCGAAGCCGCCGAGCACGAGGGCGCCAGGCTCCTCTATCTCGCGGCCCCGCACCGAATCATCGGCGACAAGGCCGGCCGCGTGATAGCTCTCGAGGCCGTCAAGACGAAGCTCGGCGAGTTCGACACCTCGGGCCGCCGCCGGCCGGTGCCGACGGACGAGGTGATCCGCGTCGACTGCGACACCGTGATCCTGGCGGTGGGCGAGAAGGTCGACCCGGACTTCTGCAACGCCTCGGGCCTCAAGGTCAAGGAGTCCGGCACGATCGAGGTCGACCGCTACACGCTCGAGACCAGCCGCGATCTCTTCTACGCGGGCGGCGATCTCATCACCGGGGCCTCCAACGTGTCGAACGCGATGGGCATCGGCAAGAAGGCCGCCCGCAACATCGATCGCCGGCTCATGGGGGAGGAGCGGGTGGCCCGCCTGATCCCCGACTTCGAGTACCAGATGGATCCGCCTGAGACGCCGAGTGAGTGCGGTCGCCACGTGCCCGCGGAGATGCCGGCCGCACAGCGGGTGCAGTCGTACGCCGAGGTGTCGCTCGGACTCACCCCGGTTGCGGCCCTGGAAGAGACGGGCCGCTGCCTGCGCTGCGACATCCGCAGCGCCGAGAGATAGGAGATCGCCTTGACCGAGACGGTGAAGATCCGCATCGACGGCGAGGTGATCGCGGCGACGGCCGGCCAGACGATCCTCGAGGTCGCGCGGGCCAACGACAAGTACATCCCGTCCCTCTGCTACATGGAGGGCCTGAGCGCCGTCGGCGCATGCCGGCTTTGCATGGTCGAGGTTTCCGGCGTGGCGCGCCTGCTGCCTGCCTGCACCACGCCCGTGCAGGAGGGCCTGGCGGTCAATACCACTTCGCCGCACCTCCAGTCCTATCGGAAGATGGCGCTCGAGCTGCTGTTCGCCGAGCGCAACCACGTCTGCGCCGTGTGCGTTTCGTCGGGCCACTGCGAGCTGCAGGCCCTGGCGCAGGAGCACGGCGTGACTTATGTCCGCTACCCGTACAGCTTCCCGCGCCTGTCGGTCGACACGACGCACCCGCGCTACGTCCTCGACCACAACCGCTGCATCCTGTGCTCCCGCTGCGTGCGAACCTGCGCCGAGATCGAGGGCGCGCACGTGTGGGACATCGCCGGCCGCGGCATCCAATCCCGGCTCGTGTCGGAGCTGAAGCGGCCGTGGGGCGAGGCCACCACCTGCACCAGCTGCGGCAAGTGCGTGCAGGCCTGCCCGACGGGCGCCATGGCCGAGAAGGGCTGGGCGGTCGAGGAGATGACCAAGAAGCGGGCCGCCGTGAGCCGCCTGACCTCGATGCGCGAGGGTCAGTGATGGACAAGCCCAGGATCGGAACCTGCTGGCTGGACGGCTGCTCGGGCTGTCACATGTCGCTGCTGGACATGGACGAGGCGATCGTCGGCCTGCTCGAGAAGGCGGACATCGTGTTCGGCCCGCTCGTGGACGCGCAGGAGTGGCCCGAGGGCGTCGACGTGGCCGTGATCGAGGGCGCGGTCAGCAGCCAGGACGACCTCAAGCTCGCGAAGACGGCGCGGGCCCGCAGCAGGGTCGTGGTGGCTCTCGGCGACTGCGCCGTGACGGGCAACGTGCCGTCGATGCGCAACGGCATCCCCACCCGCAAGCTGCTGGAGCGCGTCTACGTCGAGGGAGCCACGGAACATCCGGGCGTGCCCACCGACGGCGTGCCCGCGCTGCTGAAACAGGCCGAGCCGCTGCACGCGGCGATCGAGGTGGACGTCCACGTCCCCGGCTGCCCGCCCAAGCCCGGCGCGATCCTGATGGTCCTGACCGAGCTGCTCGAAGGCCGCGAGCCCGATCTCGGCTCCAAGCTACGGTTCGGGTAGGGCAGGGCATGGCGACCAGGAGACCAGCCGTGAAGAGGATCTCGATCGACCACGTGACCCGCATCGAGGGTCACGCCAGGATCACGATCAAGCTCGACGACGCGGGGCAGGTGACCGATGCCCAGTTCCACGTAACCCAGATCCGCGGCTTCGAGAAGTTCGTCGAGGGACGGCCGTACTACGAGATGCCGTCGATCACGGCACGCATCTGTGGCATCTGCCCGGTGAGCCACCTGCTCGCCTCGTCCAAGGCATGCGACGCGATCATGGCCGTGCGCATCCCGACGGCCGCGGCGAAGCTGCGCGAGCTGCTCCACTGCGCTCAATTCGTGCAGTCGCATGCGCTGTCCTTCTTCCATCTTTCCGCGCCCGATCTGCTCCTCGGCATGGACTTCGATCCGGCCAAGCGCAACATCGTGGGGCTGCTCGAGGAGCACCCCGACGCGCTTCGCGACGGGATCGCCCTGCGCAAGTTCGGCCAGCAGGTGATCGAGCGGCTCGCCGGGGAACGCATCCACCCCTCGTGGACCGTGCCCGGCGGCGTCAACGCCCCGCTCGACCCCGAGGCCCGAGAGAAGACGCTGGCCGAGTGGCCCGAGGCCATGGCGATCGTGAAGCGCGCGCTGGCGCTCTGGAAGAACACGCTCGACGGCTTCCCGAACGAAATCGAGTCCTTCTCCAACTTCCCCACGATGTACTGCGGCCTCGTGGGGCCGGACGGCTCGCTGAGGCTCTACGACGGCAAGCTGCGCTTCGTCGGCCCCGACGGCGCGATCGTCGCCGACCAGGTCAGGCCCGACGACTACGCGACCTACATCGGCGAGGCGTCGCTGCCCGACTCCTATCTGAAGGCGCCGTACTACAAGCCGATCGGCTATCCCGACGGCATCTACCGCGTCGGACCGCTCGCTCGCCTCAACGTGGCCGATCGCTGTGGCACGCCGCAGGCCGACCTCGAGCTCGAGGAGTACCGCGCACGTCTCGGCATCGGAGCCGGGCGCCGCATCGTCCAGAGCGGTTTCCACTACCACTACGCGCGACTGATCGAGGCCATGTACGCCCTCGAGCGCATGCAGGAGCTGCTGGACGACCCGGCCATCCTCGGGACCAAGGTCCGCGCCCACGCGGACGTCAACAACCTCGAGGGCACCGGCGTCATCGAGGCTCCGCGCGGCACGCTCATCCACCACTACAAGGTGGACGACAACGGCGCCGTCACCTGGGCCAACCTGATCGTGGCCACCGGCCACAACAACCTCGCCATCGGCCGCGGCATCCTGCAGGTGGCCAAGCGTTTCGTCGACGGCACAAAGATCGAGGAAGGCGCCGTCAACCGCGTCTCCGCCGTGATCCGCGCCTACGACCCGTGTCTCAGCTGCTCCAGCCACGCCCTCGGCGTGGTCCCGATGGTCCTGCAGCTCGTGGGGCCGGACGGCGAGTTGCTGGACGAGGTCGGTTAGGGAGCGGCCCAGGTCCCACGCGGCCCGGCGCGACTCGAATAGCCGGTCTGTCGGTCTGTCGGCCGCGCCGCGGCACCTCTCGACAGGGCGCTTTCGCCGGCTAGAATGGCGGCGATGTCGCGATTCTCCTACCAGGAAAGAACCACCACGCCGGCCTCGGCCGCCGAGTGTGTCGAGGCCGGGCGCCGTGCCCTCACCGACATGGGAGCCGGACCGAGTCCCGAGGGCTCCGGGCTCGTCGGGCATCTCGGTTCGCAGGTGAAGATGCGGGTGGTCGGCGGCATGTTCGGCTCTCCGGAGTGGTATCCGGTGCGTATCTCGGTCCAGGTGGAGGACGCCGGGAGCCAGCGGACGGTCGTCGTGGATGCGGCGGAAGACGTCGGCATGGGGTGGCTGATCGGGATGGAAGGCCGCCTGCGCAACCGCTGCCAGCAGGTTTCGCTGCAGGTGCGCGAGGGCATCGAGAAGAGACTCCCGGAGGCTCGATAGCGCCAGGGTTCGTCAGTCGTCGATCGCGCCCTGCCGGGCATTCGAACCCAGGAACTCGTCCAGCTCGCGGGCGGTCGGGGCCGCGGCGGGGCCGGTCCGGCCCACGGCCAGTGCGGCGGCCGCGTTGGCGCGCCGCGCCGCGTCGAGAGGGCCCAGCCCCCTGCCGATGGCCGCGATGAAGGCCCCGAGGTGAGTGTCCCCCGCGCCGCTGGTGTCGACGGCGTGGGCCACGAAGCCCGGTACGAGCACCACGCTCTCGCCGGGGAAAACCACCAGGCAGCCGCGCGCCCCGTCTCTGACGACGATCCCCGCCCCGGGCATCGAGGCCGCCAGGGAGTCGGCGGCCGACGCGGCGTCGCCGCGACCCGTCGCGGCCCGGGCTTCGGCCGCGTTGCCGCTCCACCAGGTGCACCGTCGCGCGACCCGGCCTCGAGCCTCCGCGTCCAGTTCGTGGCCGAGCGGCCCCGGATCGTAGAAGAGCGTTATGCCGGCGTCGAGACTTCCGAGCAGATCGAGAACGGCATCTCGGTTCGGCGCGTGCTGCAGCGTGTAGCCGGAGACGTGGACAGCGTCCTTCGCCCCCAGCGAGATGCCCCGCACGGCAGCGCGATCGAGGCGTCCCTCCGCGCCGGGGATCGTCACGAACGTCCGCTCCCCGTCGGGCTCGACGAGAGCCAGGCAGACGCCCGTGTCGCAGCCGGGGTAGGGCGGCTGGAGGACCTCGATGCCGTCGGTCGCGAGCGCGGCGCGGGCGACGTCGCCCATCGGTCCCGCGCCGGTCAGCCCCGCGTAGGCCGTCGAGAGACCCTGGCGGGCCGCCGCCGCGAGAACGTTCCGGGCTCCGCCGGCGTCGATCAACCCGCGGCGCGCGAGCAGGTCCGCGCCGCGCGGCGGCAACTCGTCGACGTAGGCGACGACGTCGACCACGACGGTGCCGAAGCTGACCAGGCGCCTGAAGGGCGCCGGGCCGGACATGGTTCCGGTGGGCTCGCTCATGTCGCGTGCCGCAGCGCGAGGAGGCGTTCCGCAACGGCCTCGAGATCGAGGCGGTTCACCGAGCGGATGCGCTCCACGGCGCCGGCCGGCCAGCCGCGCATCCCGTGGCAGGCACCCGCGACCGCGCCGACCATCGCGGCGATCGTGTCCGTGTCCCCGCCGAGCGAGGCGGCCGCCGTGCACGCCTTCCACGGATCGTCGGGGAACAGGGCCAGCAGGGCGAATGCCGCCGGAACGGATTCCTGCGTCGCCAGGCTCGTACCGACGAGCGAATAGACGTCGTCCAGCGACGCCTCGACCGCATCGCGTCGCATCATCGACATCGCCCAGCTCATGCGACGCGCGACCGATCCGGCCGCCACCCAGTAGCCCCGCCGCGCCCCGGCATCGGCCGCGCGAACGGCAAGCTCGGACGCCTCCGCGACGCCGGCCCCGTCGATGCCGGCGCTGACGGCCGCGCCGACCGCGGCAGCCCCGGCTATCGCGACCGAGGTGTTGTGAGTGGCCAGGCAGGCCTCGACCGTCAGCGCCACCAGCGCGTAGAGGTCGCGGGAACCGGCGATCAAGCCCACAGGCGCGATCCGCATGGCCGCGCCGTTGGTCGTGCCGAAACGGCCGGACTCCGTCACGGGCGCGCCGTCGATCACGGCCGCAACCGCCCGTGTGGTCGAGGGTCCCAGGAGGTCGAGCGAGCCGCTGGCGCGCATCCCGTCCTCCCAGGCGAGCAGCCGCCTGACGAAGTCCTCCTGGTCGAGGTGGCCTCCGCCGTCGATCAGCGCCTCGGCCAGGACCAGGGCCTGAAGCGTGTCGTCCGTGATCGACCCCGCCGGCATGCCCGCCGCGAGCGGGTGGTCCGCCGGCGCGTCCACGAACCCGTCGATCGCTCCGAAACGCGCTCTGATCGACTCGCGGTCGAGCATCTGGGTCGGCATTCCGAGGGCGTCGCCGATGGCCAGCCCGTAGAGGGCGCCGAGCCCTCGGTCGAAGGTCTCCTGGGTCATTGGCTCGGCCTCGTCAGTCGAAATTGAGGTGAAGCCGGAAGTGCTCGGGATCGAGCGCGCTCTCGACGAACTCTACGAACTCGCCGGCGGAGTTGCGCGTCAGCCGCTGCGTGATGAGGAACCATTCGGCCGCGTCGCGGCCCAGTGCCTCGGCTTCGTCCGCGGTCAGATGGCGTGCCTCGACCCATTGCTCGCCCCGCTCCGCGAACAAACCGAACGAGGCCAGCGTCGCCGTGATCGACCCCTCGACGAGGCCCGTCTCGGGCAGGCAGCGCGTTGCGTCGGTCGCGGCGAGGCGGCTGCGCTCGTAGGAGATCGCACCGCCGCTCACGGTCCGCCGTACGCGCTCGACCGCGACGAACTCCGGCGACGTCTGCCCGAGGCGCCTGGCGAGCTCGGCATCCTCGACGACGCAGATCCTTCGAACCTCCACCGTCGTTTCGATTCCATGGAGCCGGAAGGCGGTCGCCCAACCCCGCTCCGTCGAGAGCGGCGCGCCGTCGTAGGTGACGAAGGAGCCCTTGCCGGGCCGGGTGGTGATGAGACCGTCCCGGCCCAGCTCGTCGAGCGCCTGTCGGATCGTCGTGCGACTGACCTGGAAGCGTGCCGCCAGGGTCGTCTCACCGGGGAGCTTCCGCGGCATCTTGCCCGCCCGGATGCGCTCTCCCAGGGTCGCCGCGATTCCCTCGTGCTTGAGGGGCGCGCCCTTCTTCGGGCCGGATCCGGTCATTCCGTCTCCGCGAAGCTCGCCAGGATCTCGTCCACGGTCGCCACGACGATGTGCGGCGGGAACAGCGCCATCGCCGCCAGGGCGCGATCGTGGTCTTCGGGGCTCAGGCCGGCGCACGCGTCGGAGGCCACGAGGACTCGCATCCCCGCGTCCGCCGCCGCCAGGGCTGTGGCGATGACGCAGCAATCGGTGCTCACGCCGGTAAGCACGATTTGATCGGCATCGCCCAGCCGCTCACGGAGCGCCGGCCACTTCGAGAATGTCGGGCAGTCGACGGTCGCGTCGGCGACGGCGGCGAACTCCGGGACGAGGTCGAAGATGTCGGCGTCGCGCCGCTCGAGCGCGAAGGGCCACTGCTCGTAGTACTCGATCCAGGCGCCGGCGGGCGGCGCCCCGGGCACGAAGCGAGTGAAGACGGTGCGGTCGCGGAAGCCTTCGACGAGGCGGCGGACTCCCGCCGCCGCCCGTTCGAAGCCCGGCGTCGCCCACTGGCTCGATGGCTCGGCGAAAACGCGCTGCATGTCGATGACGACAAGCCGCGCCCCGTCGCGGACCGGGCCGTGGGCGGTGCTCATCGGGTCGTCTCTTCGGCCGGCTGGGCCGAGAGGGTGCCGGCCGGCGTCGCGATCGGCAGGGCCTCCTGGCTGCGGACCTTGCGGAAGCGCAGGGCCATGGTGCCGACCAGGCAGATCACGAACGCGGCCAGGACGCCGAGGTTCGCATACGCCCAGTCGCCGGTCTTGCCGCCCAGGCCGGTCGGATCGAGCAGGAAGCCCTGCCAGGACAGCCAGTCGGCGTAGGTGTTGGTGACGAGGCCCCAGCCGATGACCGAGGCGACTACGAGCAGGATCACGGAGGTCCAGTCGACGTTGCCGTAGCGGCCGCGCGGGTCGAACAGATCGGGCACCGAGTAGTCGCGGCGTCGCAGCGCGAGGTCGCCGATGAAGATGCCCGACCAGGCGGCGAGCGGGACGCCCAGCGTGATCAGGAAGCCCTGGAAGGGGCCGAGGAAGTCGGCGGCGATGAACACGACATAGATCGCGCCGAGGGTCATGAGCGTGCCGTCGATGCCGGCGGCCACGTAGCGCGGCAGCTTGATGCCGGCGTTGAGCAGAGCAAGGCCCGACGAGTAGATGTCGAGCACCGCGCCGCCGACGAGCCCGAGGACGGCCACCACGCCGAACGGGATCAGGGCCCAGGTCGGCAGCTTCTGGGCCAGGGCGCCGATCGGGTCGCTGGCCATGGCCGTGCTCAGGGCCGACGACGAGCCCGCCAGCAGCAGGCCGAAGATCAGGAGGATGACCGGGCCAACAGAGGCACCGAACGTCGTCCAGACCGCGACTCCGCGCTCGGATGTCTTGCCCGGCAGGTAGCGGGCGTAGTCGCCGGCCATGCTGACCCAGCCCAGGCCGAACCCGGTGAGCATGAACACGAAGCCGCCGATCACGTGCGGCAGCGTGCCGTCCGGGATGGCGGAGACGGTCGACCAGTTGATCTGGTTGAAGACGAGGACCGCGTAGACGATCGTCAGGATGCCGACGATCCAGGTGATCCACTGCTGGACGCGCATGACCGTGTCGAAGCCGAGGACGCCCGAGAAGATGATCAGCGCCGCCACGATGAGCAGTGCCACCACCTTGGCGGCGTCGCCCCCCTGCCAGCCGAGCGTGGTGAGAATCGTGGCAGTGGCCAGGACGGCGAGGGCGACCAGGACCGTCTCCCAGCCCACCGTCAGGACCCAGGACAGCACCGACGGCAGCCTGTTGCCGTTGACGCCGAACGCGGCCCGGCTGAGCGTCATCGTGGGGGCGTGGCCGCGCTTGCTTGCCACGGCGACGATCCCGCACAGCAGGAACGAGATGATGATTCCGATGACGCCGATGATCGTGGACTGCCAGAACGAGACCGAGAAGCCAAGCAGGAAGGCGCCGTAGCTGATGCCGAAGACGGAGATGTTGGCCGCGAACCACGGCCAGAACAGGTCGCTCGCCTTGCCCTTGAACTCCTCTTTGGCTACGACGTTGATGCCGTTGACCTCGATCTGGAACGTTCCCGGACCGCTTCCCGAGGACGGAATTGCGGCCGACGCGTTGGCTCCCATCGGGCTTCCTCAACTACGGGCGGTCTGGCAGCAAGCCTGTCTAGACCTGTCTAGTTGAGAGTCTAGGCGCGGTGTCAATAGCCTGGAATCGGACCGCCTCTTGAGGGGCGCCTCGTGCGGGGGAGCGCCTGGCTACGGCCGCCGGCGAAAGGATCCGCGGTCGCCGCGGGCGCAGGGCCGTTGGCGCTAGACGGAGGTTTCGCCGTGCCTGAGGCGCCACTCCAGCTCGGCGTGGATGTAGCGGGTTATCTCATCCCGATCCGACGGCGAGATCGAGACGAACCGAATCGCCAGGCAGCGGACCGGCCGACCCATGCCCTGGTCGGGTGGATCGACTCGAACGACGACACCGTTGGCCGAGGCCTTGAGGAGACCTGCCCTCAGCACGACCGTCAGTGGATCGTCGACTACGAGTGGTAGCTTGCTCTCGACGCGGACGCCGCCCGCGCTTATGTCAACGGTCTTGGTCGTCTCGCCGTAGAGCTTGCCTCGCACGCTCGCCGATATCTCGATCGGCAGCGCCGTTTCGATCCTCAGATAGGCCCGCAGCTGCGTCTTCCGGACCTTGCCGGGGCGAGTCGTCGCGAACAGGCGGCCTCGTCGCGGCCCGATGTGCCGCGTGAATGTCGTGTCGACCACGAGCGCCTTGGTGCCTCGCGGAGTGGCCACGCTGAGCGGTTGGCCCCGCTCGCATTCGATCAGCCGCTCGTCCACGCTGGCGAGCCCGATCCAGAGCTCCGTGTCGTCCACGCGGATGACGGTGCCCCGGAACGTGACGCTGCGACCGTGGAGCCGCGTTCCTACGCGGACTTCGTCGTGTATGCGGAAGTCGTCGAACCCCTCCTCGTCCGCCGTTTCGCTCGATTCCACGGGTGTCGTCAACTGAACCGTCACTTCCCACGCCAGAACGCCAAGGGCACGGCATTCTACGCGGGAGTCATCGGCCTGGACGGCGCGCTCTGGAGTTTCCTTCCCGGGCCGCTGGAGGCACTGGCGGCTTCGTTGCCGTGGACTCCGCGCGCTAGTCTTGTCGTATGCAGGTCCATGCACAGACGCCGGACGGAGTGCGCCGCCGCAGGAGCAGGCGTCGCGGTCGCATCTCCGCGCTGATCGCGTTCACGCTCGCGCTCACGGCGGCGCTGTCGGGCTGCACGCCCCGGTCCGCGCTCGAGTTCTCGCCCACGGCCCTGGCCGACGCCCAGGTCGGCTCACCGTACGCCGCCACCATCACCGTGAGCCAAGCCGCGACGCCCGTGGGCGGCGCCGGCGTCCAGGACGGTGCGCTTCCCCCGGGCCTCGACCTCACGCTGGCCCGGGAGCCCATCGACACGATCCAGATCTCTGGAACGCCCAGCGCCTCCGGCACGTTCACTTTCACCATCTCCGTCTGGTGCTACGGCACGCAGGTCGGCGGGCAGA
This sequence comes from uncultured Chloroflexia bacterium, assembly GCA_963838285.1. Taxonomy (GTDB): domain Bacteria; phylum Chloroflexota; class Limnocylindria; order Limnocylindrales; family CSP1-4; genus Fen-1039. The sequence goes on along the minus strand of CAWIQP010000010.1, from coordinate 33,238 downwards.
CCGCCACTCAGGGGTACACGCTGGTCGTCAGGTAGGGGAGTCCGGTCGGGGGCGAGGTAGCCATTGCCGCCGGCCCGTCTTCAGCCGGACGCTCATTCGGCCGTGGCCTCACGTCGGGTCGGCCGGCGCCGGTGATCTCTGTCACCGCGACACCACTTTCGGCTCCGTCTCGCGTTGTGTAGTCGACGGCAAATTCCCTGTCCGTCCCGGACTCATCAACCGAATGGAGTGCCAGTCATGGACGACGTCAACGCGGACCGGGGCCCGAACCCGGAAACAGGCGACGCCGGCGTGGAGTCGGACCGGCTGCGGCCGATCACGCGGCTGCTGCCAAGACTCGCCGGTAGATCGAACGCCCGCTGGCCGGCCGGTCTGGTGCTTGCGACCATCGCCGTGCTGGCGGCATCGGGCTTGGCCTTCGGCGCCCAGATGCTGCCGGCCCTTCAAAGTGGGGACCAAATCACGGGCCAGGCGTCGGGCCAGCCCTCCTCCGTCGTCCCTGTCGCGCTCGAGAACCAGGACGAATTCGACCGCCCCGCCGACCCTGGCTCCGGAGACTTCGCCGGCGTCCAGACCGGCGTCGGCCGGTCTCGAGCCGGCGCTCGATCCGACCGATCCTCCTACCTCGAGCCCGACGGACGCTCCGACCGCGAGCCCGACGCCGACCTCGACCCCGCGTCCGGCAACCCACCCGACCCTTCCGCCCTCGGGCTACCTGAGCTTCTCGGTTCAGGCAGAAGGCAGCTGCGCCAGGCTCAACTGGGCGCCCTTCGACCACCCGAGCCGGGCCTACTACCGCGTCGTCCGCTCGACGGACGCCGGCGTGGAATGGCCGCTCGGAGCGGGTGACACCCTGGTCGCATCCATCCGCGACGCGACCCAGGTGACCACGCTCGACTGCCCCGCCGCGGGCACGTATACGTACCGCGTTTTCGTCGACAAGGCGACGAGTGCCGGGTACGTGGTTCTGGTCTCCAGCCACTCCCTGACGATCACCCTCAGCGGGTCGACGCCCACTCCGACGCCCACGTCCACTCCTGTCGCGACCCCGGCGCCACTCGACATGGGTCCGCTCAACGTGACGGCCAATGCCAACGGCACCTACACGATCACCTGGAACGCCTATACGGGGCCGCTCGCGATCGCCTCCTACGCCCTGTGCTACACGACCAACGAGAACGTCGTCTTCGGCTACGTGGAGCGCTTCGGCGGAGCCATCAGCGTGGCCAAGACCGCGACCACATGGACGGGCACCTTCCCCTGGGCGGCCACCCTTCGCGTCAAGATCGAGGCCTTGTACTTCCCGCCCACCGCCGCCGCTCAGAAGGCCGGCGAGACGCAGGTCACGATCATCCCCTACACGGGGGCGACCCCCACTCCTACCGCCACGCCCACTCCCACGACCGCGCCTACGCCGACCGTGACCCCGACTCCCGTCGACATGGGTCCGCTCGACGTGACGGCCAATGCCGACGGCACCTACACGATCGCCTGGAATGCCTACACCGGGCCGCTCGACTTCGGCGCCTATGCCATCTGCTACACGACCAATGAGAACCCCACATTCGGCTACGTGGAGGGCCTGGGCGGAGTCATCAGCATCCCCAAGACCACGACCACCTGGACGGGTACCTTCCCGTGGGCGGCCACCCTGCGGGTCAAGGTCGAAGCGCTCTACTGGCCGCCGACCGGGAAGGCTCAGAAGGCCGGCGATACGCAGGTCACAGTCGTTCCCTACACGGGGACGGCGAGCCCTACCCCAACCACGCAGCCGTGACGCCCTAGCCGTGGGAGTCGGAACGTGGACGCCGCCATCAGCCAGGCGCCAGCAGTACGCCTGGGCGATTGCCCCGGCCTCCGTGGCTTCCTACCGTTCGATGCCTCATGCAGAGTGACCGTGCTTCCCGCATGGACATCGACCTCGAACGGTCGCTGGTGGCGGCTTCCCGGTCCGATCCGATCTCATTCGGTCGGCTCTACGACTTCTACGCGCCCAGGATCCTGGGCTTCATCTACCGCCGTGTTCGCGACTACAGCGTCGCGGAGGACCTCACCTCCGTGACCTTCCAGCGGGCCTTCGAGAACGTGCGACGAGCCAGCTTCCGAAACCAGTCGTTCGGTGGCTGGCTCTACCGCGTCGCGTCGAACGCCGTGGTCGATCACTACCGCCAGAACCGCCGCACCCTGTCGCTCGCGTCGCTCCTGGATCGCGAGGAGATCGATGATCCGTGCGTCGACATCCTGGCGGGCGCTCTCGATCGCGACGAGATCCGCCGCGGCCTCTATGCCGTGCGCGAGATGCATCGCGAGGTGCTGATCCTGCGCTACTTCGACGACCTGGACGCGGACGAGATCTGCGTCGTCCTGGGCTGTTCGAAGGAAGCGCTCTCCGGCAAGCTCCAGCGTGCCCTGCGGGCCTTGAGAGCCGCCATCGTCGAGGAGTCGGCCGATGTCGCGTGACGAGCTGACCCAGATGGCCGAACTGGACGACCTCTCACGCCGGCTCGAGGCCGCCGGACGCCGGGCCGAACACGCGCTGCGACGGGATCCCGCTCGCGAGCAGGAGATCGTCGGGCGGCTCCGCGCTCAGCTGCTCGGCGAGACTGACGAGCAAGGGGACGCCGAGTATGAAGACCCCGGTCGAGATCGTCGATTGATCCTGCTCCGGCCGGTCGTCCGCACGCGCCTGCCGGGGATTCGATTCTCGCGCTCCCTCGTCGCGGGTCTGGCCGCCTGCCTCGCGATCGTGGGCCTGGCGGCCGCCGCGCCGTTCTGGCTGCCCCGGCCGGCTCCCACGCCCACCCTCGAGGCCACACCGTCGCCGTCATCGACGGCGACGGTGACCGCGACGCTCGCCCCGCTCATCGAGCCGTTGCCGTCGCAGAGCTCGACTCCGCACCTGCCGTACGCGGCGACTCCGAGCCCGATCGAACCGGCGAGTCCCTCCGCCGTCCCGACACCGACGCCTACCGTCAAGCCCACCCAGAGTCCGGCGACCCCCCAGCCGACCCCCCGGTCGACGCCCACTCCGACGCCCACGCCGACTCCACTCCTGTCGCGACCCCGGCGCCACTCGACATGGGTCCGCTCAACGTGACGGCCAATGCCAACGGCACCTACACGATCACCTGGAACGCCTATACGGGGCCGCTCGCGATCGCCTCCTACGCCCTGTGCTACACGACCAACGAGAACGTCGTCTTCGGCTACGTGGAGCGCTTCGGCGGAGCCATCAGCGTGGCCAAGACCGCGACCACATGGACGGGCACCTTCCCCTGGGCGGCCACCCTTCGCGTCAAGATCGAGGCCTTGTACTTCCCGCCCACCGCCGCCGCTCAGAAGGCCGGCGAGACGCAGGTCACGATCATCCCCTACACGGGGGCGACCCCCACTCCTACCGCCACGCCCACTCCCACGACCGCGCCCACGCCGCCTGCGGTGGTGAACCTCGGCGACTTCGTCGCGGTTCAGGCCAATGCCGACGGCACCTACACGATCGCCTGGAATGCCTACACCGGGCCGCTTACCGTCGCCTACATCATAAGCGGCACGACTACCCCGAGCGGCAGCTTCGGCTACGTCGAGGACGGCGGCTCATGGTCCGACTCGAACCTCGACGACCAGACGTGGACGGGGCCGATCGCGTCGGGCTCATGGAGGATCAAGGTCGAGGCCATCTCGACCTCCACCGGCACGGTGATCGAGGCGGCCGCGACCAACGTCTACTTCCTAACGGTCCCGTAGAGTCGATGCCGGGTTCGCCGGTGACGAGTCGGGGCGGCGGCCGTTGGCGTGCGGCGCTAACCCTGAGTGGCCGACCAGTTGCCCTTCGCGTCGCCGCAGGACGGCGCGGAGTAGGTTCCCTGCATCTTGCTGCCGGAGATGGTGCCGTCGTAGGTGATCGTCACCCGGCCCGAGACTGCTCCAAAGCTGATGGTGCTGCCGGTGACGGTCCCGGTCACGGTCCCGCTTGTCAGGCACGGCGTGCCCTTGACGACGATCGTGCCCGACAGGTTGCCGCCCGACTGGGTGAAAGTCACGGCGAACGTGCCGCCCGACGTGTCCGGAGAAGTGTCCTGCCAGGTCCCATTCCATGACCCGGTCAGGCCAAGCGCCGTGGGGGCGAGCGACGGGGCGGGCGTTGGCGCGAGCGTTGCCGACGGGGCTTCAGTGGGCACGGGCACGGCCGTTGGCGCGGGCGTGGGCATGGCCGTGGCGGCATAGACGGTCTGAGCCGGCTGGGACGTTGCCGCGGGCGAGCTGGTCGCGCCCGAGGCGCTGCACGCCCCGAGCACCAGGGCCGACACGGCGGAGAGAACGATCAGGCGCAATGGCGATTGCTTCATCGGATTCCCAGGGTGCGGTTTACACAGGACCGGATCGTCCCGCTATCGGCGCCGGCGGGACGATCCGGTCGCATTCCCTGGGACGCAGTTTCCGAGGCGTGCAACAACGACCCGCCGGGCCCGCGGTGGTCGAACCCGCGGGACGCGCGCCGGCAAGGCCGAAGGCCATGAAACCGAACATGCCGGCGACGAACGCGGCGCGACGCGGTCGCGCGTGCCACCCGCGTCGGCCAGGCCTCAGCTGGTCTGCCGCTGGATGAGGAACGCCATGAGCAGCAACATGCCGCCCATCAGCAACAGAATCAACAGCGTGGTCAGCACGATCTCTCCGGTCGTAGAGCCCAGGAAGCTCACGACGGCGGGAGGCATGTTGGCATGGACGGCGGAGATCGCCTTCAAAAGCGCCGTCTGGACGTCGCCGCCGGCCGCGGGCTGACCCGCGAGCGCGCTGCCGGCCCACGGGGCATCGGCCCCGTAGGGGTTGCTCAGGGTCCCAGCCGAGTCGATTTGCCCGCCGATGCGACCGCCCGACACGGCCAGGGCGATGACGAGAACGCTGTCGTACCTGCCGCTGATGTACCTGGCGTTAGAGAGGCGGCGGTGGCGGGGTCGTCTCCACCGATGGAGATGTCGACGTAGACCGGCACGCCGACGTTCTCGGACAGGTCATTGGCGGCCGACTCGGCCTTCTGCAGCCCGCTCGCGTCCAAGACGCCCGGACCGTCGAATACGTGCAGCCCGCTCATGAACGCGTCCACGCGAGCCAGAGTGCTCATGACCCAGCCCTCGACCGTCTGCCCCACAGGCGCGGCCATGTCGTTGATCACGGTGGCCATGTCCCCGTTGAGCTCGTCGTCGAGCTTCGAGCCCATCGTGAGCGTCCCCGTTCCGTCCGGGGCGGCGGTAAAGGAGCAGGCCATCTACGTTCCAGGCCTCGGCCAGCGTCTCGCTCGACGGCAGGCTAGCTGGATCGGCCGCGGTGTAGATCACGACGCGCCCGCCGCCCTCGCCCTCGATCCTGGTCGCCAGGGCCTCCGCCCGGGTCGCTGAACTCGCGGACACTGCCTGGTGGGGTTTTCATCCTCGCTCTGGGCTGGCGGTCGGTCCACCATCGAGTCTCGAGCACGGATCGATGCCCATGACGCCATGCCACCTTCCCGCAAGACATCAAGCAGATATCAGCGCCCTACGAGGGCCGATCCTGCTTCCTCTAGCAGAAACGAAAGTGGAGCCGCGAATTTGAAGCGTTAGCCATCCCCAAGTTCCAGAGGTTCGGACGGTCGTCGAGGTGGCCGCTCGAAAGGCTATTTCGCGTTGGCCAGGAGCGCTTCAGATGCAGCCCAGAGTAGTCGTAGCCTCGCTGACAGAGGAGTCCTGGATGCACGCTGGCGGGCAGGTTGCGACGAGGGTGTCGTTCGAAGCCGGCGCATAGGGCGCCCGCCCTGGAACCGGCCTCAGTATCGGAGGGCTAGGTGGTGGATCGGCTGACGTTTCTCGGCCATTCGACCGTCCTGGTCGAGCTCGACGGCGTGCGAGTGCTCACGGATCCTCTCTTCGGCCACCTGGCCGTTTCCATCCGGCGCCAGGTGCCTCCCGTTGACCCTGGGGCGCTCATGGGCCTCTCGGCGGTCTTCATCAGCCACGGTCACCTCGACCATCTGGATCTCGAGTCCCTGCGGGCACTCGAGGGTGAGCCGGAGTTCTTCGTCCCCGTCGGCCTCGGTCGCATCGTCGCAAAGGCGGCCCGCGGAGTCGTCCACGAGATGCGGCCCGGCGACCAGCTGGCAGTCGGCGGGCTGACGTTGGAGGCCGTCCATGCCGAACACGGTGGTCGCCGATCGCTCTTCACGTTTGCGGAAGACCCACTGGGCATCCTCATCGCCGGGTCGGCCAGCATCTACTTCGCCGGCGATACGAGCCTTTTCGCTGGGATGTCGGAGCTGGCCGGGCGAGTCGACGTGGCGCTGCTGCCGGTTGGAGGCTGGGGCCCGAGACTCGGACGCGGTCACCTGGATCCCGAGCGAGCGGCTGAGGCGGCCGTGCGAATCGGCCCTGCAGTCGCCGTGCCGATCCACTGGGGCACTCTCTACCCGCTCGGCATGAGACGAGTGGCCGGCCGCAGGTTCCGGCGGCCCGGCGAGGCCTTTCGGGAGGCGGTTACTGCCCGCGCAGCGGGTATCGACGTGCGCGTCCTGCAGCCGGGGCAATCCATGCCGCTGGACGGGCGGTCCGCACGATGACACCCCGGGTCCGTGCGGCACCAGCGCCGGCGGGAGGCTTGTTCGCCTTCTACCGGCTCCAGGCTCGTCTCATGTGGACGTGGCGGCCGACCCGCCTGGCGATGCTGCGCCGCACGATCCTGTCCTACCTGGGGGCCTGCCTGGCTCTGATAATCACCGTCTCCGTGCTCCGGGGGCTGAGGATCGACGGACCCGCCGCCCTGGTGATCGTGGCGCTCCTGCTCCTGGCCCTCGACAGTTGCGCCGGCGTCCTCTTCCAGTGGCTGTTCGTCTCGCGGCCGATCCTCGTCGCTCAGACCCTTGGGCTCCTCGTGCAGTTCATGGCCATCCTCGCCGTGGGCCGGGTGGTCCCGGGCGTGAGCGTGGACGGCGACACGACCGCAGTCTGGGCCGCGGTCTTGCTGACCGTCCTCAACAGCCTGTTCGCCGAGCTCGTGGCGGTGAGCGACGACGATTCCTACTACGGCGTGTTGGTCCGCCGCCTGGTGGCTCGCAACTTCAAGCACGCGGCGAAATCGTCGGTGGGGTTGCTCGTGGTGCAGGTCGATGGGCTGAGCCTGCCCGTCCTGAGCCATGCCATGAGGGCGGGGCGGGTTCCGGTGCTCGGCGGTCTCGTGCGGGACGGCGCGGCAACAATCCACCCGTGGGTCGCGTTGCTGCCCCCCACGACCCCTGCCAGCCAGGCCGGCATTCTCCACGGCCGCAACGACGGTATCGCCGGTTTCCGCTGGTACGAGAAGGCAACCGCCAGGCTGCTGGTAGCCAACCATCCAGACGATGCGGCCGAGATTGCGCGCCGCGTCAGCGATGGCACGGGCTTGCTGGCCGACGATGGAGCCAGCATCGGTAACCTCCTCCACGGAGATGCACCGCGCAGCTACCTGACCATGGCGACGATCGGCGAGGGCGCGCCGTCCGACGACGCCAGGCGGCTGCGCGGGTTTCTGGCCACGTCGGTCAACTACCTGCGGCTGCTCGTGTTGATGGCCGGCGAGATGGTGAAGGAGCTGTATCAGGCCGAACGCCAGCGGGCCCGGTCGGTCGAGCCTCGGATGCACCGCGACCTGAAGTACGCCGTCGAGCGAGCCGTAACGAATATTGCCCTGCGCACCACCTCAACCGCTTTCGTCATCGAGGAGATGTACGGCGGGGCGCCGACGATCTACGTGGACTACACGGGCTACGACGCCATCGCCCACCACTGCGGCCCCGAGCGCCAGGAGGCGATCGACGCGCTCGAGGGCATCGATCGGGCGATCGGGTCGCTGCTCAAGGCCAGTCAGCAAACCCGCCGGGCGTATCGCCTGGTCGTGCTCTCGGACCATGGCCAGTGCCTGGGTGCGACCTTCAGCCAGCGGTATGGCCAGCCGCTCGAGGCGATCATCGCCGCCCTCCTACCCGGCCACATGAGCGTCGTCGGCACCACGGACTCGGTCGAATCGTCCGGCATGGGCCGACGCATCGTGGCCGAGCTGGGCCGAGGCCAGGGCATGGGATCGATGCTGGCACGCCTGCTGCCGCGCGCTGCGAGACGGTTGCCTCGCCGAACCGGGCGCGTAGTGGCGGCTCCACCCGACGTGGTCGTGGCGTCGTCCGGCAGCCTCGCCCACGTGTACTTCACGAGCGAGCCGGGCCGGATGACGGCCGAGACGATCGAGGTGCGCTACCCGGGCCTGATCGAGGCGCTGGCGCGTCATCCGGGCATCGGAGCGATCCTCGTGAGATCGGCGGCCGGCCACGCGGTGGTGCTTGGGCAGAAAGGTCGGCTGGACCTTACGACGGGCCGGGCCGACCCGGCCGGCGGTACGGCCAAACCAGGCGGAGGGTGGGCGGACGGCGACAATCCCCTGGCCGACTACGGCCCGCGCGCGGCCGAGAACCTGCTGCACCTCGAGGCCTTCGCTAGCGCCGGCGACCTGATCCTGCTGGGCGCCGTCGACAGCGTCTCGGGTGAGGTTACCGGTTTCGAGGAGTTGATCGGCTCGCACGGCGGCCTCGGTGGTTGGCAGAGCCAGCCGTTCATCATGTGCCCCGCAAACCTAACGCTGACGGATGATCCGCCCGTGGGGGCGCCGGCCGTCTACCGCCAGCTTATGGTGTGGCGGACGCAGCTACACTCGGAGAGCAGAAGTTGACCCAGACGCTCCGAGACAACCGTAGGCGGGGCTCGTATGAAGCGCTATTCGCTCGCGCCCCCGTGGCCTCGCCCGTCGGGCGGTCGGAGTTCAGCGGTGGCTGAAGCGCAACCCACCGAACAGAAACAGAACGATCAATACGATGACGATGACTTCCAACACGGGGCACCTACTTTCACGGTCAGACTGCTCGCTCTGGCCACGGAAGATGAGGATGGATACTCTCGCCGATCGCGCGGTCTATCACGGACGCCCTGGCTGAACGGACGAGACGGCTCACAATCGAGCCAGTTGCGCAGTCCATCGCACCACCGGCGATTCGGGGCGTCGCGATGGAGGCCTTTCAGGGCGAGTCGGCCTCGACGATGGTCACGGCGGGAGCCGGTCAGGGTTCCGGAAAGGGGCATGCGACGGCCTCGGATCGCGAGATACCATGCACTCGCCGACGCCAATTGGTCATGGAAGTGGCGGATTCGTCTCCATGCCGACCCCATCTCCTGAGACAGCGACAACGGACGTGCGAGAGGCTGCTCCTTCTCCGGAGGGTGGCGGCATCGCGGTGCTGCGCAACAGGCCGTTCTTGCTCTTGTGGCTGGCCCAGTTGTCGACCCAGGTCGGGGGCAACATGGTCATGCTCGGCCTGCTAGTCATCATCACGTCCACCTATAGCGGCTCCAAGATCGCCATCAGCGTTCTTCTGCTGTGCTTCCTGGCTCCGGCGATCGTCTTCTCGGCGCTGGCCGGCGTCTTCGTGGACCGGGTGGACAAGCGACTCGTGCTGGTCATCACCAACGTGCTCCGCGGCGTGGCCTTCGTGGCGGTCTTCCTGGTCAGCAGCAACCTGCTCTTGCTGTATCTGCTGATGATCCTGGTCTCGACCCTCACGACGTTCTTCGGCCCGGCCGAGGCTTCGATGATTCCGTTCCTCGTCCCGAAGTCCCAGCTGCTGGCAGCCAACGGCCTCTTCGCCCTGACCTCCAACGCGGCGTTTGCGCTGGGCTTCGCCCTGTTCGGGCCCTTCGTGATCGCCATCGCCGGCCCGCAGACGTTGATCCTGATCGTAGCCGCCCTGTACTTCGTCGCTGCCGTCTTCTGCGTGATCCTGCCGGCGTCTCTGCCGTCGGAGCCGCCCCCGCCGCTGCTGCCGTCGACTCTCCCGTTCTCGCTGCCGGCGGCCCTGCCGAGGCCGGTCTCCAAAGTCGCATCCGGTCGCACGGTGGTGGTCGCGGGGAAGGCCGTAGAGGGCACGTTCGGGCAGCTGGTCGAGGGCATCACCTACATCCGCGAGCATCACAACGTGGGCTGGTCGCTCTCCTACATGGGGGTCACCGGGGCGCTGATCGGCATACTTGCGGTGCTCGGCCCGGACTTTGCCAAGACGTCTCTGGGCCTCGGCGACAAAGGCTTGGTCGTGGTCGTTCTGCCTCTCGGCGTGGGCATCGTCACAGGGGTCCTGGGTGTCAACGCCTACGGCCACAACTTCCCGAGGCGGCGGATCATCGAGGCGGGGCTGATCGTCCTCGGTCTTCTGCTCGCTTTGCTCTCCGGTCTGGGCTCTATCTGGCACTTCCTCAACGTCCAGATAGCCGCGGCGGCCGGCACCAACAGCTTGCAGGACCTCAACCAGGTTCTGTCGATGCTCTCGATAGTCGTAGCCATCGCCTTCGTTTCGGGCATCTGCTACGCCGTCGTCGCCATCTCCGCGCAGACCCAGCTGCAGGAGGAGCTCCCGGAGGAAGTCCGAGGGCGAGTCTTCGGCATCCTCAACATGCTCGTGTCGGTTTCGAGCCTGCTCCCGATCATGGTCGTGGGGCCGGCCGCCGACTTCTTCGGATCGTCCGCGGTACTGCTCGCGGTCTCGCTCGTCGTGAGCGCCTGGGGCCTCGCCAGCGCGATTCGCCGGGGACGTGAGAAGCCGGCCTAACGCAGGGTTCTCATCCTCGCGGAGGGCCCCCGGTTGGCATCGAATTCTCGGAAGCATGAGGATCCATGCCCCGCGCAGTCGCGTGCGACCAACGGAGGACCCAGATGGCAACCGCGGTTCCTAAGCTTCGGCTGGCCGGTCTGCGTTCGATCAACCTGCGCCCGGCCAACAGTCTCCGGCGGTTCGGGACGATCTTCTTCGTGACGGGGTCGGTCGTCTTCGTCCTGCTCATTCTCGACCGATTCCTGACGCTCGTCAGCGCCTTCAGCGGGATCGTCACTATCTGCTTTCTGGCCTGGCTGCTGGCGTTCATCGTCAGCCCCCTCGTCGACGGGGCGGCAAAGCGCCTGCACCTGGGACGAGGCATCGCGGTCGGTCTCGTCTACGCCTGTGTAGCCCTGACCCTTGTCGGTCTCGTTCTTGCGGCTGGGTCCATCGGCATCACCGAAGCGACGAGTCTCGTGAATCGACTCGACGAGGGCACAGCGACCATCAGCGCCAGCCTGGCCTCGCTCCAGAAGAGCCTGGGAATCAGCACCGGGACGATTGACCTGGCAGCCCTGTTCCGCCAGGGGGAGGCCAGGATCCTACCCGACATCAAGGCGACCCTGGGAACTCAGTCTGGGGCCATCGCCGGGACCGTAGCCTCGGTCGTAGGCACCCTCTCGATGATCCTGATCCTGTCCGTCTTCATCGTCTCCGACGCTGACGGCCTGCAGGCCAAGTGGCGCAGGGTGATCCCAAACCGCTTCGAGACCCAGCTCGATCTCTTCGATCGGTCGGTTGGCCGAGCCTTCAGAGGGTGGCTCTGGTCCCAGGTGATCCTCATCGCCATCCAGGTCACCCTAACGATCGTCGTCGGCCTGATCTTCGGGTTGCCGTACCTGTTCATGATCTGCCTTGTTGCGGCGCTGTGCATGCCGGTCCCCTTCGTGGGTCCGGGCCTGGCGCTGCTGCCGCCGATCTTCATCGCCGCGGCCTTCGTGCCGGGTGCCTTCATCCCGGTCACCCTCGTGCTCTTCATCGGACAGGCGCTGATCATGAATCTGGCGGTGCCGCGTCTGATGAAGAGGACGTCGGGAGTTCATCCGCTCGTCACCCTCCTATCCGTCCTGGTCGGAGCGCAGGTTGCCGGAATCTGGGGCGCGCTCTTTGGACTGCCGGTGGCGGCGGTCATCTCGATGCTGGCCAACTATGTCATCAACATTCAGGCGGTTCAGGAAGTCGAGGGCATGGACCTGCGCGAGGTCACGACCGCGATTCGCGCGGCCTACCCTGAAGCCACGCCGGAGGAGGTCCTGGCCGAAGCGGCCGACCAGGCCGAGGCCATCTACGCCACCCAGCGCGAAGAGAGAAGCGTCCCATAGTGTCTGCCGTCCGCCGTGTTGCCCTGGGAACGGTCATCGTCCTCGTTGTTGGGTCCGTGGCGGCCTGGTGGGGCAGAAGCACGATGCTCACCGGCGCCCTGATATCTGCTCGAGTCGTTGCCACGCCGACGCCCACGCCAACTCCACACCCACGCCAACTCCGACACCCACGCCAACTCCGACACCCACGCCAACTCCGACGCCCACGCCAACTCCGACACCAATGTCGACGTTGGACAGTTTCAAGGCCAGGATCGCAAGCAGTGACTTCCAGGCCCAAGGCTCGGTGGTCGGATCCATCAAGGTGGCCCTGATCATCGGCTCGAGCTCGGGGGCGATCACGGGAACATTCAAGGTCAAGGGCGGAGACAGTGACGTCTCGATTGCCTCGAAGATCCTGGGCATCACGGCATCGAACGACAACGTCGTCGTCGGCGGCCGGGCGTACTCGCGGACGAACGGAGGCACCTGGACCGAGGCGCCGGCCTCGGGCAGGACTCTTCAGAGCTTCGTGGCCAGCGGCATCGTCCTGATTGATGAGGGCGTGGAGGGCAAGTTCGGCAGACAGCTTCACCAGCTCTCGATCGCCGACACGGCGGATGTAGACCTTTCTTCCTTCGGCATCGCAGCCGGTCCCGGTCAGGAGAACCTCGCCATCAGCAGTCTGTCCTTCTGGGCGGAGGACGACGGGACTCCGGCTGGCCTGAGCATCGCGGCATCCCTCGATCAGAAGATCTTCGGCACGCCCTCACGGGAGACAGTGACCCTGGACATCCGCATCGACACATTGTCAGGCGTGACGATCACGGCACCAACGATCTAGGCCCTGCTCGGCAGTGTCCGATCGCCGGCGTCGGCTTCTGCGGAACCCCTTCAGACGCTTGACGCGGCGGCCATGCCGGCACACTTCACGGCATCTGTTGGATATCGCCTGGGCGGTAGGAATGCGAGAACTTCAACGCCGAACCGGCAAGCTCACCAACGCCAGCAGACTGTCTGCGGGAGACACAGCGACGACGCGTTTCCAAGAGACAAGTGGGCTGTCGTCCCGAGGCACGCGATTGCCGCGCAGGTCCATTTGGGGGTCGCCGGCCGTTACTACGCTGCCGTTCGCGGCGCGTACCCAACCGGTCGCGAGTTGATCGAGCAGGCGAGACGTGATTTGGGCTAGGCCTGTGCCCAGGCTGGAACGCCCTGTCAGGCTCTCGCGGTCGCTCTCCGTGTAGACCTCGACGAATCTCGAGGCGGCCGGCGCTCCGGGGCGTGGGAGAAGGTCCGGCTCGGCGCAGCGGCTGGCAAACTCGACGGCTTCGTCTTCTGGCTCGAAGGACTCGCTCATCGGTCCCCCTCCATTGTCCCGCTTCACGATCCCGCTCGCGGCCAGCGTCCATCAGTGGCGTGGCCACTAGACAGGACTCGAACCAGTCTGGGCCCGAACCACCGACAGTTCGAACGGCCCCGGGAACCAGCCCACCTTCCCTTGCTGCCCGCAATAGGAACAGTGGCGTAATCGTCACAAGAGACGCGGCTGAAGTCGGGTGCCGCGTCATCCAAATGTCCTAGAGCCTGTGAATCCGTGGTCCGGCAGAAACGGGCCTCGGGCCAACCACCTAGGGAGCGTCCGCCTGGCAGATTCGATGAGGGACTGGCCGAAGCCGAACGACCGCCGACCCGAAAGAATCAACAGCTCTGTTGACGGAGGGTGTCGACGCGCGCACTGTGAGGTCGGACTCGAAGCCCTGGACGCCGAGCTCGCCGGGACCTGGCGCGGAAGGGGCTCGCTCGCGCTGGCTATGCTAGACCTCGACGGTTTCAAGCAGGTCAACGACGAACGCGGACATGCCGCCGACGACGGCGTCCTTCGCGAAGCCGCCCGGCGCATGTGCGCGCACATCCGACTCTGCGACGTCCTTGCGAGGATCGGCGGCGACGAGTTTCTCCTGGTCGCTCCCGAATGCGGCGTCGCGGCAATCGAGCACCTTGCCGAACGCCTTCGCGGGTGCATCGCCGATACCGACATCGAGACCGCAGGCTGCCGTGTCCACGTGACCATGTCCATCAAAGCCACGGTCACACCAACCGGCGACCTGACAGCCGAGGCCTTGATGGCACGCGCGGACAAGGGCCTGTACGAGTCGAAGCTGGCAGGGCGAAACCGGGTCACCGTACTCTCGGCGGACGAGACTCCAAGCCCAGCCTGACCCCGGGATTCGCGCGGGGCGAGTCCGTTCGTCTGCGGGGCTGACCCGGCCATCCTGATGGCGCCGAGGAAGGCGGGCTGAAGCTGGCCACACGAGGCCGCCGATCCGTGGCAGGCGTCGCGCGCGACCGATCTTCGCAAGGGATGATTGGTCGCCCTTGGCGCCGGACTGGATCCCAACGAACGTCCAGCGGAGACGCGCCCGACCTTCGCGAACTCATAGAGCGGTCGGTGGGGGCCGACCGAGCGTAGATCTCGACCGCGGGTCGAGTCAGCGCTGCGATCAGTACTCGCGCTTGATAACGAAGAACGAACCCCGGATCGTGCCGGCCAGCTTGGACTTCTGCCGGGCGAACTTGAACCGCGAGGCGAGCTCGGCGGGAACTTCCATTCCATCCGAGAGCTTGAAGCCAACCGCCCGCTTGCCGGCGTCGTCGAGGTTGTACAGCACGTTGACCGAGAGGCCGCTCTCGTAGAAGACGTAGGCCCACTTGATGTTCTCGACCTGGAAGATCGTCGCCTCGAGCGGGCGGGACGAGATGACGAGCTCTCGCTCCTCACGCAGGATGCGGTGCACCCAGTCGATGGTCTCCCTGGCCTCGGCCGCCGGCTCGACCGTGAAGTCGTGGTCGTATTTGTTCTTGAAGTAGCGGGCCTCGTTCGCCCGGAGGCCGGCTAGGGCGGGAGCGACGGGAGAGGACTCCAGGCCGATGGTCGAGACCTTTGTGAAATCCACGACGTAGGACATGACTCGCTCCTTGTGCCTCCGGGCGGCGTCCGACGTCGGGCACCGTCGCGCACCCAACGCAGTAGTCGCGTGGACAGTTCTTCCAGGCCGCGACGTGGGACTTCCGCGCAGTCTGGAATGTAGCCGGTGGCGGTGGCAGGCGCTTCTCGAGCCGCGACCGGAGGCGGAGCCCGCAACGCTGCGGCCGCCGCATGGTCGACGAGCCAACAGTGAAGCTGGCCGGGTAGATAGAGCTCCAAGGCTTTGAGCTGCCGCGACCGAGACGGGTGGCGGCGCTCGGGCAGGCGTGGGGCTCGATCTGGCCGATGCGATCGCGCGTCCCGTTGAATTCCTTCCGCTAGCCAATGTCCCGCCGTCTCAGCCCGACCAGCCCGCCCAGGACGATAACCGAAGCGAGCAGGGTCAAGAGCGCGAGAGGTAGGGCGTCCAGGCTCGCGGCGGGCAGCGCCGGGATGTGATCGAACGGAGATAGCTGCTGCACCCAGTCGGGAAGTCCGATGACGACGCCGAGGAGCGCGACGACGAAGCACGCGGCGAGGACGGCCCAGGTCGCGTCGACCCAACGCGGCGCGACCCCAAAGATGATCACGGCGATCGCCGTCAGCAGCCACATCGCGGGGGCGTACACGAGCGCTGCGGCAAGAAGGCGGGGCACGCTGCTCCACGGTCCGCCCGCGATTGCGTAGCTCAGGCCTGTGGCCAGACCGGCGACGGCCAGCAAGGCCAGACTTCCCGCCAGCGCGATGACGAGGTGGCTCGCCGCCCATCGCCATCGCGACACCGGGGTGGCCAGCAGCGGCTCCGCTCGCAGGGCGGACTCCTCGCCGCGTAGACGGAGGGCCGATTGGATCGCGAACCCGGAGGCGATGAGTGCCATGACTCGGAATGACGTGGCGAAGTAGGTGTCGGTCAGGCTGCCCGCGCCCGCGCTCGCCATGAACTTGGCCATCGTCGGGTTGTTCGCGACGAAGCTGTCGATGGTGGGGGCGATCCAGCCGTACGCGATCCCGACCACCAGCACCGCCGCACCCCAGCCCAGCACCATGCCGCGCTGCAACCGTATCGCCAGGCCAAAGGGATGTCCGAGGCTCGGCGCGGCGGCGGCCGGCCCGGGACGCGGCGAGACCAAACCCGCGCCGTGGTCGCGCATTGCCGCGAGGCGCGCCGCGACGGCAATCAACGCCACTGCGGCCGCGAACAGGGGCAGCAGTGGCCACCAGCGCTCATCGGCGTAGGGCCGTGCCTTCTGGGCCATCCCGATGGGCGAGAACCAGGAGAGGGTGCCATCTCCGACATCGCCGACCGCTCTGATCACGTAGGCGAGGCCGACCAGCGCCACGCCGGAGCCGTAGACGGCGCGGGTGTTCTCCGTTACCTGAGCGGCGACGAGGGCAACTCCGCCGAAAAAGATGCCCACGGCGGCAAAGGAGACGCCCAGGACGAGCGACCCAATCGTGGGCAGACCGGCCGCGACCAGCGCCATGAAAGTGAGCGCGGCCACGACGACGTTCATTGCGGCTACGGTCAGCAGCGCCGCGACGGTGGGAGCATGGACGCCGACCGGCAGGGACCGCACTAGCTCGAGTCGCCCGGCCTCCTCTTCGCCGCGCGTGAGGCGGCCGATCGTGAAGAGGCTCATCAAGGCGACGATGACCATGCCCATTGCGCCGACCTGAAAGGCGACCTCGCCGCCAAGGGTGTCGAGACCCTGTGCCGGGCCGTTGAAAGCGATGGCTGCCGCGTTGTTCTGGGTCGCGGCGGCCGCTTGATCGATCGATGCCTGGGTCGGGAACAGTCCCGCCACGCCGACCGCGGTCAGGAAGACGAGCAGCCCTATCGAGGCCACCCAGATGAGAATCCAGATCCGATTGCGCCGCAGGATGAGGCCCAGCAGCGCGATGGTCCCCGTGAGAGTCTCGGTGCTCATGGCCGGCGGTCCGGTTCGTTCGCGAGTTCATCGCCGTAGTGGCTGAGGAAGAGCTGCTCCAGGGTTGGCGGATGGCTCTCGAGGCTCTTCACCCCGATCTCTCCGAGCCGACGGAGCACGGCGTCGAGCTGGCTCGAGTCGATCTCGAACCGAACCTGGGACTCCCGAATCTCCAGGCCGTGCACGCCGGGCAGCATGTCGATGCCGTCGGCCGACCCCCGAAGCTCGGCCTTGATGGAGGTCCGCGTCAGGTGGCGCAGTTCCCGGAGGGTTCCGCTCTGTACGGTGCGGCCCAACCTGATGATGCTCACGCGGTCGCACAGGGCTTCGACCTCGGCGAGGATGTGACTGGACAACAGCACCGTTCGGCCCTGGGCCTTCACCTCGCCTATGCAGTCCTGAAAAACGGCTTCCATCAAAGGATCGAGGCCGGACGTGGGCTCGTCGAGGATGAGGAGTTCGGCATCCGAGGCGAGCGCCGCCACCAGAGCCACCTTCTGCCGGTTGCCTTTCGAGTACGTCCGCGCACGCTTCCTGGGATCCAGCTCGAAGCGCTCTAGCAGCTCATCGCGTCGGCGCTTGTCGAGATCGCCCCGCAGGCGGCTGAGCAGGTCGATGATTTCTCCGCCCGACAGGTTCGGCCACAGACTCACCTCGCCGGGCACGTATGCGATATGCCGATGCAGCTCGACCGCATCGCGCCATGGATCGCCGCCCAGCAGCGACGCGCTCCCGGCGTCCGCCCGCAACAGGCCAAGCAGAACGCGGATTGTCGTGGTCTTGCCGGCGCCGTTGGGACCGAGGAAGCCGTGGACCTCGCCGGCCTCTACCCTCAGGTCGAGCCCGTCGAGGGCGCGTGTCGACCCGAAGTTCTTGACCAGGCCGTCCACAGCTATGGGCGCTGCCATGTCGCCACTCTCGGGATGAGGCCGAACGCGGTCCGTCGGTCCTTGTGCCGGGTTGGGGCTCACCCGCCCGAGGAGGGACAGGGGGGCTTGCAGGTTCATCGTCGGGGCTCCGATATGGGGCGGAGGAGATCTACGCACGCTTGCGGTGCGAGCGATCTCGCGTGGATACCCGACCGATTGGGCTCCGATGGGCTACCGACGGCAGGTCAGCGGTCGCCGCGATGGGAGGCCCGGAGGTCGGGTCTGGGTATCGGACCTAACATCCAGATGACCTCCTTTCCCTTGGGAGTGACGTCCCTGTGGCCATAAGAAAACCACCGCTTCGATGGTGTCGAACGCGGTGGTCGCAGCAACCGGGGGAGCGCATGCGCTTATCCGATCGATGGCCACCTTGCCGATGCCACAACGCTGGAGCGTCGATGGCTACGTTCCGGGATCTCGCTCACTGACCTGCTACTTCCGACAAGCTCGAGCGGCGGACGCTGCCGACGAGTCACTCGAACTATCAACTCCCGAGTCGCAGATTGCAACTGGTGCGGCCAGGCAGAAGTCCACGGCCTGGGCTCGATTAGGACGCTCCCGGCCTCGGGCTTAGGCGTCGGCGGACCGGCGCAGGCGCTCGAGCTCGCGCCGGAGACGCTTGCCGGGCCGGCCCTCCCCGCGGATGCGCCTCATCCCCGGCTCGGCTTCCCTCACGGCCGGCGGGCTGTGGTCCACGTAACAGGTCGCGGCGGCGGGGGCCCCGACACGCGACTCGATCGGCCGCACGACCTCGACGACGCGCTCGCGATCCGCGATGAGGGCCTCCACCCGATCGCCTGCCCGAACCTTGGTCGACGGCTTCGCCGGCGACCCATTCAGCAGGACGTGGCCGCCCTCGCACAGCCGCGTCGCGAGCGGGCGGGTCTTCACGAGGCGCACCGCGCACAGCCAGCGGTCGATGCGCGTCTCGTCGGCGGCGCTGGGATCAGTCACGCGATCTATGATCCCACGGCTCGAGGAGGCGTCGGGGCGCCACTGCCGCCTGTCACTGCTCGCCGGTGGCTGGAGCGGGCTTCTCTCCAGACAACAGGAAAGCCGGGCGGCAGGGTCCGGCTCGACCATGTCTCGCAGAACCGGATGACAGCGATGGCTCTTTCTCTATCGAGGTATCGGCCGGAGCGTTGACTTGACGGCCTCGGCCGAGATGACCGTCCCGACGATCGAGGGGCCGTAGCGGTCGTACTTCGCGTGGTAGGCGGCGGTGACCGCGTCGGCCACGTCTGGGCCGGGCTGCTCGAAGGCGATTGCGCGCTCGGCCGAAGGGGTCGGCTCGGCCTGCGAGCGGAGCAGGCCGTCAGCCGGCATCGGCCACCTGACTCGCGAGCTTCTGAGCCTGCGCCGCGCGGATTGAGGCGACTTCCTTCCTTCCGGGAAGGAAGAGCGCGGGAATGAGGGCGAGGGCCGTGAGACCGATCGACCACCAGAACGCGTTGTCAAATGCGGTGGCGCGACCCGCAAGACCGCCGGCGGCGTTCGCGGCGAGCTGTGTCTGGAGGATCAGGGCGAAGACGGCCGCGCCGAAGGCGCCGCCCAGTTGCGACGTGATCCGAGTGGCGATGCTCGCGTGAGGCACCTGGCCCGGCCTCAGGCCCAGGAAGGCCCCAGCCATGACGGGGATGGTCACCGCGCCGAGGCCGGCCCCACGGAGGACCAGAGAGGCGCCGAGAAGAAGCTCATTGGCGTTCACGCCGGCCTGCGTGTAGGCGAGCGTGCCGGCCATCGTGAGAACGAAGCCGACAAGCACGACGGGTCGGGCCCCGATCCGGTCGGTCAGCCGGCCCGCATAGCCCCGGGTCAACAGCATGCCCAAGCCCTGCGGGGCGAGTAGGAGACCGGCGTCGAGGGCGCTCTGGCCGCGGACCTGCTGCTCGTACAGGGGGAGCAGAAGCATCGCCCCGTATACGGACAGCCCCGAGAGAAACAGCAGGGCGTTTGAGGCCGTGAAGGAGCGCACCGCGAAGAGCCGCAGGTCCAGGAGCGGTAGCTTGGTGCGCAGTGCATGGAAAGCGAAGCCACCGAGAAGCACGGCGCCGATGCCGACGGGTAGCAGGACGGCCGAGTTATCGAACCCGCCGTGATTGCCGGCCTGAGAAAGCCCGTAGATCATGGCGGCCAGCCCGGGCGACAGCAGCGCCAGGCCGAGCACGTCGAGGTGCGAACTCTTCTTGGGCGCGGTCGGCGCAAGGTTGCGCCACGCCAGCCAGAGACCAGCCACGCAGAATGGGATGTTGACCCAGAAGATCCAGTGCCACGAGAGCTGGCTCAGGATCACGCCGCCGATCACTGGACCGAGAATGGGCCCGAGCAGCGCCGGCAGGCTAACCAGGGACATCATCTTCCCGAGGTTGCCCGGGCCTGCGGCATTGACGAGCAGAGTCTGGAGGACCGGCAGCATCAGGCCACCGCCGATGCCCTGCAGCGCCCGGAAAGCGATGAGGACCTCGATGTTCCAGGCCAGGCTCGAGAGCATCGACCCGACCGCGAAGAGACCGAGAGCGGCCATCCAGGTCTGCTTGGCGCCAAAGCGATCCATGGCCCAGGCACTCACCGGAATTACCATCGCCAGCGCCAGCACGTAGGCGCTGATGACCCATTGGGTCGTCGACACCGACGCGCTCAGCTCGCGCGACAGCGTGTCTATAGCAACATTGACGATGGTCGTGTCGAACATGACCGCCATCGCCCCGATGAGCAGGGGCACCGCAAGCTTCAGGAACCCTGGATCGAGCCCCTCGTTCTGCGTTGGCTCTTTCAATTCCGGGCCTCACGCACTGCATTAGATACGCTACTGTGTCTAACAAGCACTGTACAATGAACACGTAAGAAACACAAGCGCATCCTATGGAGAGCCCGATGTCAGCCAATGGAAGTGCCGGCACCCCGACGCTGGCCACGCAAAAGGCAGGGCCGCCGACCCGTCGGCGAGGGTCGAAGCTCGAGACCGCGCTATTGCAGGCGGCCTGGGATGAGCTGACAGAGGCCGGCTACGCGGCGTTCACGATGGAGGGGGTGGCGGCCCGGGCGAAGACGAGCCGGGCCGTGTTGTACCGGCGTTGGCCGAACCGTCCGCAGCTAGTACTTGCCGCCCTCGCGCGTAGGATGGAATTGACGCCGTTTGAGCCGCCCGACACGGGGTCGCTACGCGAAGACCTTCTGGCTCTGCTCCGCCACATGTCAGCAGGCGTCGGCGAGGTAACCGGAGTCCTGAGCTTCCTCATCGCCAATTCGTTCACCGAGGCTGGAGTCTCGCCCGCTGATCTGCGCCAACGAGCGCTCGCCGAAGTCTCCATCTCGGGAACGGCACAAGTCATCGATCGCGCTATCGCAAGGGGCGAGATCGACCGTACCAGGCTTAGTCCTCGGATCCGTTCCTTACCGGTAGACCTCGTCCGCCATGACGTGATCATGACCCAGCAGCCCGTTCCCGACGCGACCCTGGTCGAGATCGTCGACCGGATCTTCCTTCCGTTGGTTCGCGGCTGACATCCCTAACACCGGCCGAGTCAAGCTCACGGAGGCTTCGATCGCGTTCAGGCCGAGGCTCGTCAACGGAACACTCGAAGACCTCGTGGCTCCGAGTGGACTCACCGGGCGATGTCCTCTGGGCAAGGCAGCTCACGACCAACGCGACTGGATTGCGCGAGCTCTACCGGGGCAGAGATCTGGCGCGGGGACCTCCAACTCGCTCGCGTGGTCAGTCGTTTGGGCCGAGGATTGTCGCGAGGAAGTCCGTCGGACTAGAAATGGGATAGTCGGCTGCCAGCGCGAGCAAATGCCCATCCCCACTGACGAGTTCCGCTCGCTGCTCGGCTGCCAGCGCGAGCAGGTAATCGTCGTCGGGGTCGGCCGCGTGAATCGGCGGAGGGGCGGCCGCATCGCGGGCCAGGACCGCGGATCGCGACAGCCAGGCCACGAAGGCGTCGGCATCCGCCGGCGCGATGAGGCGCTCGAGCTTCGGGTACGCGAGCGCCCGTCGCAACTCGACGACAAGAGCCGGCGACACGATCAGTTCGAACCGACCTTCCTGCCAGGCGAGCAGGAGTCTGCCATGGCTGCCTGAGGGCGACAGTAGGGCCGAAATCAGGACGTTGACATCGAGGATGGCTCGCAACGTGCTACGGCCGCGGCGGACGAGTCGAATGCTGCGCCTCGACCCCCAGGGCGAGCGCCTCATCTTCGGAGAGGCTGTTTGCGGCCCAGATGCGATCGAGTAGCTCCAGGCCGAGGTCGCGCCGGATGGCCTCCTCGATGACCTCGCTGTCGCCCTTTCCCGTGCGCGCGGCGCGCACCTTCACTGCGCGCAGAAGGTCCGCGTCAACCGTCAGTGTGGTTCGTACTTTCGCCATGCCAGCATCATAGCATCATGATGCTGTGGAGCAGGCTAGTCTCTGGACCGCTTTGACGTTTGAAGGCCGGCAGGTACGGGCCGCCCCAGCGAAGCGATTGGCCGGCCCAAACTGCGGCGATGGTGCTCCGGCTCAACGTCTTTTTGCTCGCTAGACTTCGCGGGACGCGCCGGCCGTCGCGTTGCTGCGCCACGGGCTTGGGGTGGCTGCGGCAGTATCCGTACCCACGGACCCGCCAAGACGGACCGGGGAACGAAATTCGAGGGTGGCTCGTCGTTTCGGGCATGGACACCAACTCTGAGAGGATCGCCATCGCTGATCGGCTGGCCGGACTGGCTGTTGAGGACCGGGACGAAGCCTTTCGCGAACTCTCGGCGCGTCACGTCCAGTCCGCCTATCGGCTGGCGTGGGCGATCCTCGCCGACGACTGCGACGCGGAGGACGCCACGCAGGATGCGTTCATGTCGGCCTGGCGGCAGCGCTCGACGCTGCGCGACGCCGATCGATTCGATGCCTGGTTCGGTCGGATCCTGATCAACGGCTGTCGTGATCGACTCCGTCGGCGGGCTCTGGCGCGGCGGTTGGCAAGCCCCGTCGTAGAGGGTGTCGCACCCGACCACTCGAGTTCGACGCTGGAGCGCGACGAGCTCTTCGCGGCCGTGGCGGAACTCGAGCCAGACCAGCAAATCGTGGTGATGCTGAGGTTCTGGCTCGATCTAACCGTCGACGACATCGCGGACCGGCTCGGTGTCCCGGCCGGGACCGTGAAATCTCGACTCCACCGCTCGATGCTGCGGCTGCGGGCCGCCCTGGAGGCACTCCGATGAATGACGACGAGCTGGAGTTGCTGATCCGCGACGAACTCCACCGGCGGGTCGTGGCCCCTGAAGCCCCCGGTCGACTCTTTCGATGTGTCGACCGGATGGGGCGCGATGGGGACGGCGGGGCTGCCGAGGCTCCGCGAGCCCGCAGGGGATTCCACCTTGTGAGCCGTTCGGTCGGGGTCCTCGGCGGTCTGGCCGGTGCAGCGGGCATAGCCGCACTACTGGCGGTGAGCCTGGCCTGGAGGCCCTCGCACAATCCCGGTCCGGCAGTGGGGGAGAGTGCGACCGTCGCCGCCGCGCCGTCGACGGCCTCGCCGATTGCTCTTGCCAGTCCGACTCCGAGCCCGACCGCGATCCCGACGCACGTTCCGACATGGGCGGGACAGCCGGTTGTCGTTTCCGATATCGGGCGACTCGATTCCGACTTCGGGTGGGTGGTGGGCAACACGTCCGACGGAGATGGGACCCAGAACCTGTACGTCACCAGGGACGGCGGAGGGACCTGGCAAACGAGCACACCGCCGGACCTCGGCATTTCGCCGGGCTCGATGCAGTTCGCCGACCGAGATCACGGCACCTACGCAGCCGGTCAGAAGGTGTACTTGACCGGCGACGGCGGATCCACGTGGACACCTTCGACGGTGCCAGCCCCGGCCGGTTTCGAGGTCGAAACGGTCGAGATGCTCGACGGCCAGAGGATCTGGGCCCAGCTGGACGCAAACGGCCAGATGGAACTCTGGGCCACGACGGATGGGGGCTCAACCTGGTCGTTGAGGCTGAGCGGCAGGTCAAATCGGTGGCCGCAGTTCACCTTTGTCTCGCAAGACGAGGGCTGGGGATGGCTCGGGACGATCGTCTCCGGGCGCATAAGCGACGCGAGGTCGGTACACACGCTCGATGGTGGACGAACGTGGACGTCGGCCCCGCTGCCGCTGCCTGCGGACTACCCAACGTTTGTGTCCATGTACCAGCCGCCGGTCGTTTCAGGGGGTCGGATGGTACTGGAGCTACTCGCGGAGGCGACCTCGACCAAGGCCCCTGCGTATACCGCCTTTGTACTCGTCTCGAGCGACGATGGCGGCGCCAGCTGGAACCTGAGTTCGACCATGCCCCTACCGGAGGGTAGGGAGCCGTCTCGCGTGGGTCAGTCGAGCTCGCTGTTCTGGCTGCAGGCGAGCGGTCAGTTCCCGGGTCCGGCCGTTACGTTCTTCGACCCCCTGGAACCTGCATTCAGCGCCACCATCGACCCTCCCACGACGGTCTGCCAGTGGCCTACGGATGACGGCTCGCAAACGGTCGGCGGCGGGGGCCAGTACGTCGTGGTCTCGACCAAGGAGGCCTGGCTCTCCTGCGGAACTTTCGTCGGCGGCGAGCGGGAGCTGGATCACGTGTACGCCACGATCGACGGCGGCAAGACGTGGCGGGGGCTTCTCGGGGCGCCGTAGCGGGTCCGTGACACGCCCGATGCGTAGCCGGACCGGTGCCGCACACGATGGCGGAGTTGCCGCGGCGTGCGAGAACTCCGGGCCGCGAGGCAACTTCCGTCGCCCGCGCTGCGTCGCGGCCTCAGTGGTTCGTGAGGAGGACCCGGTCGATCGAGTTGCCGGCGCCTTGACGGGCGCGTTCGCTCCGGATCATCTTGACGAACTGCGCCGCGAATGGCGCTGACGATCCTCGACGCCGGCGTCATCATCGCGATTCTCGATTCGAGCGATGCCCACCACGCGGCGGCCAGGGAGGCTCTGACGCGAGCTCGCAGTCAGGGCGAGGAGTTGGCTATCCCGGCCTCGGCCTACGCTGAAGTGCTCGTCGGGCCGTTCCGACAGGGCGCGAGCGCTGTTGCGAAGGTCGATGAGTTTCTCGCAGCTCTTCCGGCTCGAGTGGAGCCGGCGACTCGGGAGATCGCTGCCAACGCGGCGAGGTTGAGGGCCCAGCACGGAGCCGAGTTGCGGCTGCGGGATGCGCTGGTCGTAGCCACGGCGGTCGAACTGCACGCAGCCCTGCTGCTCACGACCCACGCCGGATGGCCATCCCTGCCGATCCGGGTCACAGTCGTTGCGGGATCGGCCATTTCCTGACGAGAGGGATGCCAGCGGAGCGGCGCACGGGGTAGGTCACACCCTACCTGGATGGTCGGGCGAGAGGAGACAAGCCGACACCGACGACCTGAATGTCCCACTCCTGCTCGAGTGCCGACTTGTCGGCCGGAGCCGATGGACCGAGCTCGCAGGGTAGCGAGTCGGGCAGTGGACTACCTGGCAGTAATCCCGTTGCCGAGTCGCTTCAGCGCTGCCTCCGAATCTGACCCGGGCTCCGCGGTGAACACGAGGATGGTCAGCCCGGGATCTCGCGGCAGATCGAGGTCTTCGAAGGACAGGGTGAGCTCGCCCGCGACCGGGTGACGGTAGCGCCCGACCCCAGCGCGATGGAACAGCACGTCGTGATCCTCCCAGCGCACCCGGAAGACCTCGCTCTTCGCCGATAGCTCCTCGATGAGTGCCGACAACCCCGAGTCGTAGGGGTTACGACCGGTTTCGGCACGGAGCAAGCCAACCATGTCTCTGGTGCCGCGCTCCCAGTCGACGAAGAACTCGCGGGCAGCCGGATCCAGGAAGAGGAAGCGGGCTGGGTTCGGCGGCTCGCCCGGATGACCGAGGTCTTCGGGATAGAAGTCGTAGTAGAAGGCCTTGCCGATCGGGTTCGAGTAGACGATGTCGAGGCGGCGATTGCGCACCAGGGCGGGAACCGAAAGAGCGTCCACGACGAGCCGAACGGTTAGAGGCACCTCCCGCTGGCCGGCCTGATGAGTTGGCACTGGAGCGCTGTTCAGGGCCCGCATGAGGTCGGCGAGATGCAAGCGTTCGGCGTCGTTGAGCCTCAGGGCGCGGATGACCGCGTCGAGGACCTCCTCGGAGACACCGCGAATGTCGCCGCGCTCGAGCTGGGTGTAGTACTCGGCGCTGATGCCCGCCAGCATCGCGACTTCCTCCCGCCGAAGACCCGCCACCCGACGGCGCCCGCCGAAGGTGGTCAGCCCGGCCTGTTCGGGCGTGATGCGTGCCCGTCGCGAGGCGAGGAAGTTTCGTATGTCTGTTTCTGCGCTCACAGGTGCATGGTAGAGGCTGCCACTAGCCAGGTACCGGCAGTACCACCCCTAGCCAGCGTCTCTCTTGTCGTGACGGTGGCGTGGTTGGATGGCCCAATCAAACGAATCCAGGAAGGACTTCATGCAAGCAGCCATCTTCAACGGGCCCGGCGACATTGGCATCGCAATCGTGCCCGATCCACAGATCGTGGAACCAACGGACGCCATCGTCCGAGTCGTGCTCGCGTGCGTCTGCGGCTCCGATCTCTGGTACTACCGCGGTCAATCGCCGCATGAGGTCGGCGACCTCATCGGCCACGAGTTAATCGGCATCATCGAGCAGACGGGCGCGGACGTTCGAACGGTTGCCGAAGGTGACTTCGTCGTCGCCCCGTTCGCCTACAGCTGCGGCGTCTGCCCGAACTGCGACGCCGGCTTCCAGACGGCGTGCCTGGTCGGCGGCTTCTTCGGCGGCAACGGCCTCGGCGGCCAGGCGGAGAAGGTCCGCGTCCCGCTCGCCGATGGCACGCTCGTCAAGGCGCCCGGAGCCGGACACTCCGACGAGACCCTTCGATCGCTGCTCACGCTGTCCGACGTGATGGGAACGGGCCACCACGCGATCGTTTGCGCCGGCATGAAGCCGGGAGACACCGTGGCCGTGGTGGGGGACGGCGCGGTGGGGCTGTGCGCCGTTCTCGCCGCTCGGCGTCTCGGCGCCGGCCGGATCATCGCCCTCAGCCGTAACCCGGCTCGCCAGGCGCTTGCCCGCGACTTCGGCGCAACCGACATCGTGGCCGAGCGCGGCGATCGGGCTGTGCAGGCGGTCCTGGACATGACGAACGGCATCGGCACGGACGCCACCGCCGAATGCGTCGGGACCAGCGAGTCGTTGACGACCGCCCTCGACATCACGCGTGCCGGATCGATGGTGGGCGCGGTCGGCGTCCCGCACAACGACGTCCCGATCAGTCACATCTTTCGAAAGAACTGGGGTGTGAAGGGGGGCGGGGCACCGGTCCGCGCGTACATGCCCGCGCTGATGGACGACATCCTGGCTGGCTACATCAATCCTGGGCGCGTCTTCGATTTCGAGACGGACCTCGCGGGCGTGGGTGAGGCGTACGCCGCGATGGACGAGCGGCGGGCGATCAAGAGCCTGCTGCGGATTGGAGCGACGGCATGAGCAGCAAGAGCACCCAGCCCACGGCCACACTCAACAATGGAGTCACGCTCCCGCTGCTCGGATTTGGTGTCTTCCAGACTCCGCCCGACGTGACGATGGAAGCGGTGTCCGAAGCCCTGCGCGTCGGCTACCGGCTGATCGACACAGCCGCCGCATATCTCAACGAGCGCCAGGTCGGCGAAGCGGTGACGCGGAGCGGCCTCCAGCGTGCCGAGCTGTTCGTTACGACGAAGCTCTGGCTCAGCGACTACGGGTACGAGTCAGCCCTGCGAGCCTTCGACGTGAGCGCGCGCAAGCTCGGCCTCGACTACGTGGACCTCTACCTGTTGCACCAACCGCTGCCGAGCGACTTCGCGGCCACGATCGCCTCCTACCGGGCCGCGGCGAAGCTCCTCGACGATGGCCGGACACGGGCCATCGGCGTCTCGAACTTCAACGCGGAACTCCTTGCGCGGCTGATCGACGCGACCGGCGTCGTGCCGGCGGCGAACCAGATCGAGGTCCATCCGTACTTCGCTCAGCCCGAGCTGCGGGCGGTTCACCAACGGCTCGGCATCGTTACGCAGGCCTGGTCGCCGTTGGGACAGATCTATGTGTATCAGGCCTCCGGCCCCGGCGGTGGACGCAACGTCTTCGACGACCCGGTTCTCACACGCATCGCGGTGGCACATGGCAAGAGTCCGGCTCAGGTCATTCTCCGCTGGCATATCCAGCACGGCACTTCCTCGATTCCCAAGTCCGTGCGGCCGGCCCGGATCGCGGAGAACTTCGACGTCTTCGACTTCGAGCTGGGCGCGGACGAGATGCTGGCCATCGATGGACTCGATACCGGAGTCCGCGGCGGGCCGGAACCCGCCTCGCTAGATGCCCGCCGTCACGCCTTCCAAATCCCGAATTGAGGTGACCGACATGACAATCCCATCGAGGACCATCGGCCAGGGGCTCGAGGTCCAGGGCGCCCGCTATCCAGAAGCGCTCGAAGACCGAACGGGGCTTTAGGTCGAGGAGATCAGATGCAACGACTTCATCCGCAGCCGACCACGAAGGCACCCTCGAACACGTTTACCGGCGACGCCTGGTTCGACGTCATCGTTCGGGGCGAGGAGCCTTCCCGCGTTCGCGTGAGCATGGTTCGCTTCGCGCCGGGCGCCCGCAACGCCTGGCACTCACACGCCGTCGGCCAGACCGTTCATGTGACCGAAGGCATTGGCCTCATCCAATCCCGCGGCCAGGCCGCGCTTGAGATGCATCCCGGCGACACGATCTTCAGGCCGGCAGGGGAGTGGCACTGGCACGGTGCGACGCCCGAGCATTTCATGACCCACCTCGCCATCTGGGAAGCCGCCGACGACGGAGCGGAGGCCGACTGGGGCGAGCTGGTCAGCGATGCCGACTACGTGGCTGCTTCGGCTTCGGCGAAGGCTTCGCGATGAGCGCTTGGACAGAGGACGAGCTCGGCCGCATCGGCCGCGCTACCGAAATCGAGATCTCCTCGCGCCGTCCCGACGGCAGCCTCCGCCCGTTCGTGACCATCTGGGCAGTTCCAAGCGGAGATGCCATCTACGTCCGCTCGGCCTATGGCTGGAACAACGGTTGGTTCCAGCGAGCCCTCAAAGCGGGGCGAGGCCGAATCCGAGGCGGGGGACTGGAACGCGATGCTTTGTTCATTCAACCGGCGGCTGACGAGGCAGACGCCGTGACTTCCGCCTACCACGAAAAGTACGACCACTACGGCGCCAGGATGGTCGGCACGGTCGTCAATGCGGAGGCCGTCAGCGCGACGCTCAAGGTCATTCCCGAGTAGCGAAATCGGGACATCCAGGTCGGTCAAGTCAAGATGCTGCTAGAAAGGGCAGGTCACGCGAGCGACCGAAACGCGGCGGATTCAAGCGTGGAATCGAGAAGCCGAAGCGGCTACCTACTCGAATGGTGGGGGCGAGAGGAGTCAACCCGCACCGACCGACCTGAATGTCCCATTGGCACTCACGTGTCAGGTAGTCGGTCGCGAGCGGTGGCTGGAGGGCGTCGAGTGAGCGCAGTAGGGAACGGCCCGCGTCGTTGGTCACGGACGTCACGCGTTGTCAGGACGTCGTCAAGGCGCGACGACCGGCAACGCATCCAGGAGGGCGGCCAGCTCGAGAGGCTTCGTGAACATCGGCCAGTGACCGGTATCGATCTCCGTGTAGTCCCATCCGGGTGTCTCGGGCGTAATCGGCGACCAAGCGTCCGCCGTCGCACGGAGGTAGGTGCGGTCGATCGCCGTGGCGGCCGGATTGCCGAGCGATAGGCGCTCCCGATAGGTTCCGATCGGATGTGGCGTTCCCTTTGTGGCTAGAACCTCGAACAGCCCGTCGTCGAGGCCGTGCGCTCCGTAGTAGAGATCGAGCTCCGCCCGCCCGATAAGCGGCAGTCGGAACGGATCACCCGCAGCGGCCGCCCCCGCCTCCATCTCTGCCTGCACGTCCGGACCGAACGTATCGAAGATCGACCGACCGTCCGGCAGCACGACGCCGGCCAGGTACACGAGGCGCGCGATTCTCTCTGGGATACGGTCGGCGACCCCGGTGATCACGGCTCCCGCGTACGAGTGGCCGACGAGGATGACGTCGCGGAGGTCGCCTTTCTCGAACACGGACACCAAGTCGTCCACATGGGTCGTGAGGGTCGTATCGTGCGTCCCCTCGCCCGCGCGCTCGGCTAGGCCAGTCAGCGTGACGGGGCGAACGTCGTGGCCACGGCGACGAAGCTCGGCCGCGACTTCCGACCATGCCCATGCGCCGAGCCAGGCTCCGGGTACGAGGACGAATGTGCCCATGGTTTGTCTCCTTCGATCGGCGCGTCCGAGGTGGGCGCCTCGGTCGCAACGATGCCGGTGAATGAGGACAGATACAGTCCTCATTATCGGTATCCTTGTTGGTATGGTCGCCACCCTTCGTCTCTTTGCACTCCTCGACCTGCTCCAGGGCGGCGGGTTGGTGTCGGGACCGGAATTGGCTAGACGACTCGAAGTCGAGCCGCGGATGTTGCGACGCGATCTCGTCCGTCTCCAGGAGATCGGCATCCCAATAGAGTCGGAGCGCGGCCGGCACGGCGGCTACCGCCTCCGGCCCGGCTACCGCCTGCCGCCGCTCATGCTCAGTGACGACGAGGCGGCCGCAGTCACCCTGGCGCTGAGGTCGGCGCGCGAACTCGGGTTCGCGACGGCCGCACCGGCGATCGAGACCGCAAGCGCGAAGATCCGTCGTGTTCTACCTGCCTCGCTTCGAATGCGCGTGCAAGCGCTCGAGGAGGCGCTCGGGTTCTCCGGACGTGTCGCCGCGGACGGCGGCGCGCAAGGCGGGGTGCTGCTGGAGCTCGCCGAGGGAATCCGTCGACAACGTCGCGCGGCGATTCGGTATGCCTCACCGAGAAGCGAGCTTCGCGAACGAGAGGTCGACCCCTACGGACTGGCGGTCATCGAAGGACGGTGGTACCTCGCGGCGCTGGACCATGGGCACGCGGAAGTCAGGGTCTTCCGCGTCGACCGCATCCTCAGCATCAAGCTGGGGTTGGAGGCCGCCCCCGTGCCACCCGGATTCGATGCCGTGTCGTTCGTCTCGCGCTCGCTGGCGCGGGTGCCGTGGCGGTGGGAGATTGAGCTGGTCGCCGATGCGAGCATGGACCAGGTTCGAAGGGACATCCCGACAACCGTCGCCGAGCTCGAGGAGCGACCCGACGGAGTGCTCGTGCGTGTCCGCGCCGAGGACCTGTCGGGTGCGGCCAGGATGTTGGCGGCCGTGTCGTGGGCGTTCGTCATCGTGAAGCCGGCCGAGCTACGCGCCGCGCTTCGAGAACACGCCGAGGCGCTCTTCCAGATCTCGAACCGGTAGCACGGCTCCAGATGATTGCGGGCTCGACCGGTGCTCCACACGAGCGCGATCTCTGGCTTGGCCTTCCCGATCACCGGATGAGAGGCGTGATCTTGCGCCTCCCAGGTCGACGGCTCGTTGTTACTTGCCGGTTCACGGCTCGGGGATCCAGATTCGGACCATCCTGCACCACCTCCGAGTGCGGACGGAAACGGCATCCATGTTGACGGCGATGGATTGTGCTAGTAGTATTAGCACATGTTGATCGAGATCGACGCCGCCAGCGCCGTCCCCATCTATAGCCAGATCGCGGCATGCGTCCGACGCGCCATCGGAAGCCGGGCGATCAAGCCGGGCGACCGGTTGCCGCCCATCCGGGACCTGGCGGAGGAACTGGACATCAACATGCACACCGCGCAGCGCGCGTACGTCGAGCTGCGCGACGAGGGGTTGATCGAGCTGCGGCAGGGCCGAGGCGCCATCGTCGCCAGAAACGCGGCCATCCCGTTCGCTCGGTTGAACGCCATCCTGCGCGACCTCCTCGCGGAGGCTCGCGAACAGGGGGTCACGACCAATGAGCTCGTCAAGATGCTGGAGGCGATCGAATGACAGCGGGGGCAAACACGCAGCCGGGCCGAAGCCCCAACTGGCCCCTCGCGACCCTGGTGGTCGCGCACGCGTCGCTAGTGGTCCTTGGCCTGGCGCTCGTTCTTCTCTTCGGGCAGAGGCTGCCCGGCGGCGTGGAAACCATGGTCGGGACATGGGCGGCATTCCTGGTCATCCTGCTCGGATTGATCGCGGCGTACATCGTCCGGACCGCCTGGGTCCGTGGCGAAGCCGTCGATCAAGTCGCGGAGCGGGTCCTGCCCCACACTTTCCTGGCCACTGGCGCGCTGTTCTCGATGATGCTGTCCGTGATCGCGGACAACCTGGACGTGCCCGCCGACCGGAATTCATTCCCGTCGCCGCTCGGCATGGTCGTCATCTTCACCGGCGTGTACCTCTTCTCCATGGTGGGACGCCGGCTCGGAGCCGGGGCCTCGGCGAGGCGGTTTCGCCTGGCCCGGCCCGCCAGGCGGCTCTCCTGGATGGCCACGGTCCACGTCGACGGCAACTGGAGGATCAAGTACGGCCTCGTGTACGGCGCGGTGTTGCTCCTCCTGCTTGGGTGGGTCACCGCGTCGCAGGGCTTCCCTGTGTTCCTGGCCGTGTGGGGTGCGGCAATCTGGTGGGTCGGCGTCGGAATGGGCCCAACGGCGGTCGTCTTCGTCACCGAAACCGGAGTCAGGGTCGTCGGCCGATCGCTGGAAAGCGCCCCCGGCTGGGTCGTCCCGGTTTCCGACATCGATAGCGTCCGAGTAGTGGATGCCACGCCGGGTCTACCGGTCCCATTGTGGGCGCGGCGCTGCGTCCTGCGCTCCGGTCCCGCTCTCGAAGTCACAGCAAGAGATGGCAGCGAGTATCTGGTGAGCCTGCCTTCGGCCGACGAAGCCGCCGCCGTCCTCGATGGCCTGCTCAGCCCCAGCAGCACCTCGGCCCGATAACGTCGGTCCTTCTGGCAGGGCGCTGATTCGAGTGTATCGGCCGGCCCGCCGCCCCAGATATCGAACCCTACGCTGACCGGCGGCGCGCGAATGGTTAGTCAGGCCGATGTCATCATCGGTGCAATCGAAGCCGACGTGTTCATGCGCGAGTCCGGTGAGCCCGGCATCTGAACACGTGCGGCGGCCCGGGGCCGGCCCTCGCGAAGCCGGGCGCGGGGGCAGATGCGGGAGGACCCACCCATTGCCGTCCGGATCCTGGAACCTGACGAACGAGCGGCTGTTCGATGCCCGGCCGGCGTCTCAATCGCCGGACTCCATCGCCGGCCGTCACCGCGCGAATGAACCTCGCGGCTTGATCCGCTCGATTCGAGAACAGCCGGGCCGCCTCGGGCGCCGAGCGCCTACAGACAGACGGCAGTCACAAACGCGGCGAGGGACTGGGATTCGGGACACTCAGGTCGGTCGGCTCAGGATCACCCTCAATCGGGTAGGTGCACGCACTCCTGGCGGTCGACAGGGGAAAGCCGGATTCGAGCGCGAAATCTGGCAGCTCTGCCAGCCACCTACTCGA
>CAWIQP010000009.1:0-260519 GCA_963838285.1 uncultured Chloroflexia bacterium | reverse complement strand
CCGGCCGCCCGTGGCGCCGGGCCAGGCCGCTCTACCCCGCACGTGGCGCGGGGCCCCGGACACCGGTGCCGCGTCCTCGGTGGACATTTCCCAATTCACATCACGTGTGCATTGAGCAGGGAGTCAGGGCTGCGAGACCCTCCGAAGCCCTCGTGGCGCCGGAATTCGAGCCCATAACTCCTGCCCGACGACCCGAGTACCGGCTATTTACCCGGTCTTGACGGCCGAGTCGAGGGTCATCAGGCGTCGGCTGTTGCGCAATGTCGTCCTGGTGTGAATTGGGAAAGAACCGGGCTCGCGGGCGGTCGTTTTCCGGCGGGCGCGTGCCGGGGTTGCTCGTCGGCAATTCGCGCTGGGCCGGTTCCTCGGCCGCCGGCCACCGCTCGGCCGGCTGCCACTCGGCCGGGGCCACGCCTCGTCCGGCGGGCGCGTGCCGGGGTTGCTCGTTGGCAGGTCGCGCTTGGCCGGTTCCTATCTTGCGGCCACCTCTCGGCCGGGGCCGCCGCTCGGCCGGCTGCCACTCGGCCGGGGCGAGCTGCCCGCCCTACCGGCCGAAGATGGCCGCCAGCTCGAACGGCGCCGTCGACTCGAGCTGGTCGTACCGGCAGTCGGACGGGCGCTTGTCGGGTCGCCATCGCAGGAAAGTGGTCGCGTGGCGAAAGCGATCGCCCTGCAGATGGTCGTACGCCACCTCGCACACCAGCTCGGGTCGCAGCGGCTCCCAGGTGAGATCGCGGTCGCGATTCCAGCGGCTCGTCGCGCCGGGCATGCGCTGGCCGGACGTTCGAGCGGCGGCTTCCCATTCGGCCCATTCGGCCCAGGGATGCCCATCGAGGGCATTCTCCCGAAGCGGCGCCAGCTCCGTCACCAGCTGGCGGCGTTTATCCGCGGTGAAGCTCGCGGTGATCCCGACATGGTTCAATCGGCCGGTATCGTCGAACAACCCAAGGAGGAGAGAGCCGACCAGGGTTCCCGGTCCGTTCTTGTGCCATCGAAACCCGGCCACGACGCAGTCGGCGGTGCGGGCGTGCTTGATCTTGGCCCAACCCCGCTTGCCCGGCATGTAGGGATCCGACAGGCGCTTGGCGACGACGCCGTCCAGGCCCGCGCCCTCGAATCGATCGAACCAGTCGGCGGCGACCGAGGCATCCGACGTCGCCGGCGTCAGATGGATCGGCGGCGACGCACCCGCCAGAGCCTCCTCGAGCAGCGCGCGCCTCTCCCCCTGCGG
The DNA here is from genome assembly GCA_963838285.1 of uncultured Chloroflexia bacterium. Lineage (GTDB taxonomy): Bacteria > Chloroflexota > Limnocylindria > Limnocylindrales > CSP1-4 > Fen-1039. Next base: position 259,288 of record CAWIQP010000009.1, on the reverse strand, counting down.
GACGGTGCGGAGATCGCGGCCGTCCAGGGCGAGCAGGTCCCAGGCCACGTAGCTTGCGGGCGACCGTGCGGCGAGCATCTTGACCCGCGACTCGGCCGGGTGGATTCGCAGCAGCAGCGAGTCGAAGTCCAAGCCGCGCAACCCGGCTATCACCACTTCCCCGTCGAGTACGCACCGCTCCGGAAGCGCCGCCCGAAGCGCCGGCGGCAGCTCCGGGAAGTAGCGATCCAGGGGTTTGAGATCGCGGCTCTGGATGTAGGTTTCCGCGCCATCCCGGAAGACCAGGGCCCGAAAGCCGTCCCACTTGGGCTCGTACTGCCAGCCGTCGCCGGTCGGGATCGACTCGGTCAGCTTGGCCAGCATCGGCTCGAGCGGCGGCTGAAACGGCAGGTTCACGGGCCGACTATAGCGGCCGTCAGGATCCCGGCGGGCCATTCCCGAGCCGCGGCGCCTCCACTGCGAGACGGGGCGGCTCGCGATTGACGTGTCGTCGAAGCGGCCGGCCGGCTACGATGGCCGCGTTCCGGCAGGGCCGTGCCAGCCAACCATGGCGCGGAGGCGGTCCCGGAGGCAAACCGACCACTTCTTCCCACGGGCGTATCGAGAGGACTCGCGATGACGACGGGATTCGGGTTCTGCGCCAGGTGCGGCACACCGAGGATCGGGGCCGACCAGAAGTTTTGCGCCGTCTGCGGTTCGGCGCTCTCGCCGAACGCGGCGCAGGCGCAGGCCGATACGCCGGCGCCGGTCACGGTTTCAATACCGGCCCCGGCTTGGCCCGCCCCGGCTCCAATGCCCGCCGCTCTGCCCGAGGCCTCGCCCGTCGTTCCGCCGCGTCCGGCAATTGCATACTCGGCCGCACCGGCGCCGGGCTACGAGCCGCCGACTCCTTCCTACCCCGCGCCGCCCCCGCCGGCGGCCACCGGCTTCAAGATCACCCCAATCATGCTGCTCATCGGCGCGGTAGTGGTGGTCGCATTGGTCGCCGGCTACCTCTACCTGAACAAGGGCTCCGGCTCGAGCGGCATCACCTTCTCTCCGTCGACGGTGAGCTGCTCCAACCCGCTCCCCTTCACGACCACCGCCCATCTACCGGCAACGGTGAAGGGCACGGACACGATCACGATCACCTTCGACGGCAAGGCCGCCGGACCCACGCAGGTCGACGCCAGTGGGAGCGACGTCACGCAGCAGCCCGACGGCAGCTGGATCATCGTCAGCACGACCGATGCCTCGCAGGTGCAATCGCTATGCGCCGCCGGGGGCACCTCGGGCGGCTTCAGCATCCTCACGCCCGGCACGCACACGATGCAGGTCCTGGACGCGACCGGGAAGGTGCTCGCACAGGGCTCCTACACCGTCGCTCGGTAGCCACGTGCGGCCCGGTTCCGGGCGACAAACGGCCCTAGTCCGGCCGGGCGACGATGGGGCAACCTCCGAAGGCCCGGTCCGAGTGCGGGCGGGAACAGCCAGGTGGTGGGTCCCATGCCAAAAGCGGATATCGCGACCGGCGAGCACACCTTCGAGGTCGTCGGCGTCGCGCGAGTAGAGGGCGAAGGCACGCTGCGGCTGCACATCACCGACGGCGAAGTGCTCGAGGCGCGCCTGTCGATCTTCGAGGCGCCCCGCTATTTCGAAAAGCTCGTTGTCGGGCGCACGCCCAACGAAGTCGTCGACATAGTCGCCCGCATCTGCGGCATCTGCCCGGTCGCCTACCAGATGGGCGCGTCGATGGCCTTCGAGCACCTGTTCGAAGTCGAGATCGACCCGCAGGTTCGAGCGCTCCGGAAGCTCTTCTACTGGGGCGAGTGGATCGAGAGCCACGCCCTTCACGTGTACATGCTCCACGCCCCCGACTTCCTGGGCTACGAGAGCGCGATCGCCATGGCCCGGGACCACAAGCCGGTCGTCGAGCAGGCGCTGCGGCTGAAGCGAACCGGCAACGAGATCATGAAGCTGATCGGCGGCCGGGCCATCCATCCGATCGCGATGCGCGTCGGAGGGTTCTCGCGGACGCCGAGCAAGGAGCAGATAGCGGCCCTGCGCGCGCCGCTGACCGAGGCGCTGGCTCTCTCGCAGGCGACCCTCAAGCTCGTCGGCGCCTTCAAGGCCCCCAGGTTCGAGCGCGACCCGCTCTTCGTCGCCATCAAGCATCCCATCGAGTACGGCCTCAACGAAGGCCGGATCGTCTCGACCGACGGGATCGACGTGCCGCTCTGGGGCTGGCGAGACGCCTTCCACGAGGAGCAGCACGAGGGGACGAACGCCCTCCACGCCCGAGCGAACGACGGCCGGACGTACATGCTCGGCCCGTCGGCGCGCGTGACGCTCAACGCCGATCAGCTCCATCCGCTCGCCCAGGAGGCCCTCAAGGCGAGCGGCCTGGCCCGGCAGATCGCCCGCAACCCCTACTGGTCCATCGCGGCGCGGGCGGTCGAGCTCATCCACGCCTCGGCCGCCGCCCTGGACCTCGTCAACGCCTACGAGGAGCCGGCCCGGCCGTTCACGCCGTGGACGCCGCGGGGCGGCGAGACGGGCTGGGGCACCGAGGCGCCGCGCGGGATCTGCTGGCACCACTACGACCTCGACGACTCCGGCAAGGTCACGGCGGCCCAGATCATCGCCCCGACCGGCCAGAACCAGGGCATGATCGAGCAGGATCTGGCGGAGTTCGCGCCGCAGGTTCTCTCGCTACCTCACGCCGAGGCCACGGTGCGGCTGGAGCAGCTGATCCGCTCCTACGACCCGTGCATCAGCTGCGCGACCCACTTCCTCACCCTCGAGATCGAGCGCGACTGACCCGGCCTCGCGGCGCCGGCGCCCGGCAGCGGGGTAGCCGGGCGGCGGGGCGAGCGGGCACGAACGGCGCGAACGGGGCGAGCGGGGCGTTGCACCGACCGTAGTCCGAGCACAACGAGCTCGACCACCGCGGCGGCGTCCACCGGGGCGACGGGCAACAGCGCGAGGCCCGACCCCTGCCGGCAGAGAAGTCTGGACAGTTGCCAACCCCGTAGCGCGAATCCGAATCCCCTGTCGGACGTGGAAGCGATGGACTCGGGTCCGGCCACTTACGCGCGATATTGAGCCTTCTGAGTCTCACTCAGAGTCAATTCGTGGCGTACTTTCGGGCCCGATAGGCGGAGTCTGGACCGATCGGGGGCCAAGTGACGGACCCGTGCCACCCGGGTTGGAATCTGGCCTGATTGGGCCGCCGCGGACACGGCGACCGGGCGGCCTGGCGGCCGGGGGCTCTGGCCTGTGCGGCAATTGGACCGTGCCGAAACGCGCCTGACCCGCTAGCCTGAACCGGCCATGGTCGACCTCTCCTTCAAGATCGTCTCGCCGATCCTGATGATCGGCTCTGTCACGGTCGCCGCCCATCGTTTGAGCCCGGCGGTACGCGCAGTGCTGTGCGCGGTTCCTTCCAAGGTTGGCCCGATTTCTTCCGAGGGTGGCCCGATCCTGCTCCCCGCCGAGCGGGGCAACGATCTGGCAGCCGAGCTGCCGATGCAGGAAGCGGCCCACTAGCCGTGGCCGGTATTACGAGCGCAGACGGCGAGGCCATCGCCCGCAACCCGTTGCTGGCGATCCTGCGGATGATCAGCCACGACAGACGCAGCCTGCGGATCTACGCCGGGATGGTGATCGGCGTCTTTGCCTTGGCCTTCGGCAGCGCCATGATCGGGGCCGCGACTTCGAACCACGTCCAGATGGGGGGCGATTTCGAGGCCTACTGGATCGGCGCGAGTCGAATGGCCGGCGGACAATCACCGTACGACGCGGCAATGCTCACCGGCCCGATCCCGGCCCAGGGGCTCCGGTATCTGTATCCACCGCTGTTCGCACAGTTGCTGATACCGCTGTCCTGGCTACCCGAGGAGACGGCCGCGTTCGCGTGGTTCTGCTTCCAGTCGGCAACGCTGGCGGTGGCCCTCTACGTCGTCACGTCCGCCGGTGGCGTTCGAAGCCGGATCGACCGAGCGATCGTCGTCGGGCTTGCCTTCAGCCTCTACCTGCCGATCTACGACTCGCTCATGAAGGGCAACGTCGAGGGACCGATGGCGCTGCTGATCGCGATCGTGCTGGTCGGGTCCGAGCGGGCATCCGGCGTCGCCGTGGCCGCCGCCGCCCTGATCAAGGTCGTGCCCGGATTCGCGCTGGCGGGGCTCGTCGCCAGGGGGCGGCAGGGTCTCATCGGGTTCGCCGCCGGCTGCCTCGTTCTCGCGATCCCGTCGATGCTACTGTCGCCGGGGGCCTGGGTCGACTACGCCAGGGTTCTGCCAAACATGCTCGCGGGTAGCGCCGACTACACCAACAACCTCGCTCCGGCCGGCGCTCTGGTGTCGACCCCAGAGCTGGCGCCATACGCGTTCCTCGCAACCGCCGCGCGAATGCTCTTCGTCGGGTCGGCCGTGGTGCTGATCGGACTCTCGGTCTGGCTGGCCCGCAAGCCCGGCGGGTGGCCTGCCGCCCTACTCGCCGCGGTCGTCGCCTCGATCCTGGCGCCGGGCGCGATCTGGTACCACTACACCGTGGTCCTGCTGCCCTTTGCGCTCTACGCGATGCCCCGAGCCTCCCGACGGATTCGGCTCGGGTTCATGTTCGGACTGAGCTGTTTCGTTGTCGCCGTCGTCTCGCCCATCGTCTCGATCCTGGCCTTTGCCTCGTTCACGCTCGTCGGATTGGTGGCGCTCTGGCCGCGACGTCCGGCGCCTGTGCTTGGGGAAGTTGCGGCGGCCTGAACCGGCTCGGTTTCGACGAGGCCCGCAGGACAAGACTGTTTGATTGGTGGCGCCAGCCGCCCGACCCGGCGTCGACGCCAGACCGGGCGGCCGAACGCTCCGGTGGGTGGCGGTGGGGCCGCCGCGGACCCGGCGACCGGGCGACCGAACGCTCCGGCGGGTTACCGTGGGGCCGCACATGATCGACCTCTTCTTCAAGATCGGGTTACCGGTGCTGATGATCGGCATCGTCACGCTGGCCAGCCATAGGTATGGGCCGGCGGTCGGCGGCATCCTCGGTGCCGTTCCGGCCAAGGGCGGCCCGATCCTCCTGTTCCTTGCCCTCGAGCAGAACACGTCGTTCGCCGCGACTTCGGCCGCGGCGTCGCTGGGGGGCGCCGGCGGCTGTGGCGTCTTCTGTCTGGTCTACGCGCTGGTCTGCCGACGGGTCGGCTGGCCGATCGCGGGCGCGGCCGCGTATGGGGCATTCGCGGCGACGTGGGCTGTGATGCTGCCGATCTCGGCGTTGGGCCTTGCGCCCGCCTTCGTGGCCACGATCGCCATTCTGCTGGTTTCGCGGCGGCTGCTGCCCGCCGCTCCGCCCGTGCCGCGCCGCGCCACGGCCAGGTCGGAGTTGCCGACGCGGATGGTCGCCGGTGCCGCGATGGTGGTCTTCGTCACGACCGCAGGGCCGCTCTTCGGGGCCACGATCAGCGGCATGCTGACGACCATCCCTACTGTGGCGGCGGTCATGGCGCTCTTCACCCACGCCCAGGAGGGCCCCGACCGGACGATCGGCGTCATGCGCGGGATGACCCACGGCCTGGTCGGCTTCGCCTCGTTCCTCACGGTGGTGGCGGCCACGCTCGTGCCGCTTGGGGTGGTTCGGTCGTTCGCGCTCGCGGCGGTGGCCGTGGTCGTCGTCCAGTTCGTGGAGCTGCGCTCCGCGTTCCGGGCGCGGCGGCCCGCGGGCGACGTAGCCGGGGAAGTCGCCGCGGAACTGGGGCTCCCCGAGGCGACCGAGTAGGCGGAGAGGTGCACGAGCGACCGGGTACTCTGCCCGAGCTCTGGATCACAGCGGCTGCAGGCGTCAGCGTCCGAGTTGCGCGCCGGCGCGGTAGCTTGATGCGGCGCAGAACGGGGGATCGGGGCATGGCAGGAATCCACGGACCGGGCCGATGGGCAATCACGGCGATGGTCGTGCTCGTCGCGGGGTGTGGCGGTCCCGGCGGGGCGTCACAGGCGCCCGGACCCGGCACGACCGCCGCGCAAGCGACGGGCGCGGCGCCGACGACCGGCCCCGCGGGCGCGGCGATCACCGCCTCGTCGACTCCACCCGCGACCCCGGTCCAGGCCACGCCAGGCGCGTCGCTGCCGCCTGGAGTCACCATCGTCGACACCGCCAGCAGCATCCAGCGTCTCGACTGGTCGCCGCACGGCAAGCTCCTGGCCGTTCTGACGTGGGGCGGAACGGTCGGGATCGGCCGCGTAGACATCCTCGACCTCACCGGCCACCCGATCGCCTCTTTCGTCGCCGTCGACATGGCCTGGGTCGACGACACCCACCTCATGACCCTGGGCGTTTCCCCGGACGACACGACTCACGGGACGGTCACCGTCTTCTCGATCGACGGAACGGTCAGCGGCGAGGTGCCGGGAACCTTCGGGGGAATGCTCGGCAACGGCCACGGCTCGGTTGCCCTCGAGGCGCCCATCGCGGCGGATGAGGCTCCCGCCAAGGAGAGCTTCCAGATCTGGTCGAACGAGCAGCTCGGACCCCGCATCTCCGGCTACGGTTACCCGATGGCGTGGTCGCCGGACGGTCGGCTGCTGGCTCTGATTCGGCGCGACATCGGCCGGCGGCGGGGGCGGTATTGGCGGGCCCATTCCGGGCAACCTCAGCGTGCTGAAGCTCCCGCAGAAGACGGTGGTCCTCTCGCGTCCTCTCGCCGACATCCGAGGCGACGTCTATTTCTCGCCGGATGGCAGCCGGCTTGCCACATCCGACGGGCTCGTTCTGACTCTCGCGAGCGGCCGCGGCACGCAGCTGACCGGCAACGCCGACGGCTGGGCCCCCAGCGGAGCGCTCGTCCTCGTCGGCCAGGACCATCGGGTCTCTCTGTGGACGCCGGCCGGAATCAGCCGTGATCCTCGACGCATTCGAGTGGGCCGCTTTCGGGCCGAAGCCCGGAGACATCGCCACATTGCCGGCAGCCGACGAGGACGTCACCTTCCCCGTGACCGCGGTCGTCCGCCGCGACGGAGACGAAGTGTCGATCCCGCTCAACACAGGCGTGAACAACCTGAACATTGCGACCTGGTCGACCGGCGGCGCCTGCTTCATCTCGACGGGCACTGCCAACGCCCAGGCCAATGACGACCGTCTGCTCCGAATCGAACTGCCGGCGGGCTGATCCCGGTCGTGGCACGCGCCCCGGCAGCCGCGGGCCGTAGACTCGCCGGGTGAACGAGCAACCCGCACTCCGTCGCGTCCGAGTCCTGGTCTGCGGCGAACGATCTCGAGGCGACGACGGGGCGGCCATCCGCGCGGTCGCAGCCCTTGACCACGCGACGCGATCGCTCGCCGAGATCGCGGAGGTCGGCCAGCTCTCGGTTGAATCGCTGCTCGACGTCCCGGAGGGAGTGGCGCTGGTCGTGGTCGATGCCGCGGTCGGGATTTCGCCCGGATCCGTTGTCACGCTGCTACTCGAGGACGTGACGCGTGCCGGCTCCGCGTCCCCGGCTTCGTCCCACTCTCTGCCTCCCGACCAGGTGATCGCGCTCGCCGGGGAGATGCGCGGCTCGCAGCTCCGGGGCAGTTTCGTGGGGATCGGCGGCGCCGAGTTCGGGTTTGGCGAGCCGCTCTCGGCGGCCGTGGAGGCGGCGTTGCCCGCGTTCGTCGCTGCCATCGCGGCCGAGGTTCGGCGCCTGGCGGCCGAGTAGCGGTTGCGGTTTCCACTCGACGAAAAGCGTGAGACGCGCTCCGCCGCTCTCCCCGGAGTCTCGTCGAAGGACGCTCCCACCAGCCGCGCGCCACCGCCGGAACACGCCCACCGCCACTCCTTGACACGACATTCATACTGGTACGCATGTCTGACCAGTCGCAGGCCGAAAAGGGCGGCACGAACCGCACGGGCCGCACGGGCCGCACGAACCGCACGGGCCGCCGGGCCGCACGAACCGCACGGGCCGCGGGGCCACGATCGCTCAATCGGCCGCCCCGGAGACGACCAGGCGAGACGACATCCTGGCCGCTGCCCGCCGCCAGTTCGCGGCCAACCCGGACTCCTGTCGATCCAGGGCGTGGCCGCCGAAGCGGACGTCTCGCGCCAGACCGTCCATCACTACTTCGGCGGGCTGAGGGGACTGCGCGCCGCCCTCGCCGCCGAAGGGCTGGACGTCTCCACTGAGCGGGACGAGCCGACGCTCGACCGGTTGATCGACGCCTGCGTTCGGCTGCTGTCCAGGCCGGGCAGCGGCCTGGTTTCGATCGAGGCGATCGCCTCGGAGGCCGGCCTGACGAAGGGCGCCTTCTACCACCACTTCAAGGATCGGGCCGAGCTGCTTCGCGCGGTGGCCCGCAGCGTCAGCCCGGTCGAGGAGATGCGCGCCCAGATCGAGCCGTCCGCCGAGTTTGGCGCCCGAGAGGGCCTGATCGCCATCGCCCGTGCCTACTACGCGGCGATGCGGACCCGTGCGGATCTGATCCGCAACCTCGCCGCCAACTCGTCGCAGGACCCGGAGCTCGCCCGCGCCGTCATGACCGAGATCATCGGCCAGGGCGCGCCGCTCATGGTGGCCTGGTTCGCACTTCAAATCCAGAAGGGCAACCTGCGCCCGGTCGATCCGGCCCTGCTGATCCAGGGTCTCTTCGGGCCCGTCTTCCTGCTCGTCGTTCTCGGACCGGCCGTCTTCGACGAGCTGGCCCGGATCGGCATCCACCCCGCAATCGACAACGTCGAGGCCTACGTGGATCTGCTACTGAATGGCGCCGCGCAGCCCGACAGCAGCTCAGGAGGTCGCTAGATGGCCGTCGCACCAACGCCCCCCGCTCCCGCGGCCCCGACGCCGCCCGCGCCAGGCGCATCCCCCGCGCCCGCCCCGGCCGTCGAAGCCGTCGCCCTGAGCAAGCATTTCGGGCCGATCCACGCCGTCGACGGCATCGACATGAGCCTTCCGCCCGGCCGAATCTACGGCCTGCTGGGTCCCAACGGCTCCGGCAAGACGACCCTGATCCGGCTCCTTACCGGCCTGGCGTCCGCGACCTCCGGGACGGCCCGCGTCCTGGGAGTGGCGATGCCGTCGCGCGAGAACCTGGCCCATGTCGGCTACATGACCCAGTCCGACGGCATCTACCCCGAACTGTCGGTCTGGGAGAACCTGAGCTTCTTCGCCGCCCTCTACGGCCAGACGGACAGGGCCGCGCTGATGCACGCGCTCCAGCTGGTGGAGCTGGACACGCGCACCGGGACGCCCGCCCAGGACCTGTCCGGCGGGATGCGGCGCCGCCTGTCGATGGCCTGCGCGCTGGCGCATCGCCCGGACGTCATCTTCCTCGACGAGCCCACCGTGGGAGTGGACCCGGCGCTGCGAGTCCAGTTCTGGGACCACTTCCACAGACTGGCCGCGGACGGGGCCACGCTCGTCGTCTCGAGCCACGTCATGGACGAGGCAGATCGCTGCGACGAGCTGCTCTTCATCAGGGACGGGCACGTTCTGGCGCAGGGGACGCCGGGCGAGCTTCGCAAACGAGCGGGCACGGACAACCTCGAAACGGCGTTCCTGGGCTTCGCGGGTCAGGCTGGCTCCACCCCAACCGCCGGTTCGGCCGACGGTGTGCAGGAGGCCGAGCGATGAACCCGCTGCGCGTGATGGCCGTCTTCCGCCGCATCGTCGCCCAGTTCCGCCGCGATCCCCGATCGCTGGCCCTCCTGTACGTTGCCCCGCTGGCGATCATCGCCCTGCTTGGCTGGGTCCTGAGCAGCAGCCAGAGCAACTCGGTGCGGCTCGCCGTCGTGAACGAAGCGCAGCAGCAGACGGTCGGCCAGGCGGTCGCGACGCGTCTGTCGAACGCGCTTGCGGATCAGCCGACGGTCACGCTCGACACGTCGATCACCGACGACTCGGCCGCGCGCCAGGCTCTCGAGGACAAAGCCCTCGACATGGTCGTGATCGTCCCGGCCGACTTCGACGCCCAGCATCGCTCCATCGAAATCCTGACCCTGGGGCTCAATCCCACGGCCGAGGCGTCGAGCCTGCCGGTCGTCCAGAAGGCTCTGCTCGCCGAGCTCGCGGCCCAGGCCGGAGCGGTCATGCCGGAGATCGATCGGGCAACCGTGTACGGCTCGCCCGACGCCACCCAGCTCGACTCGCTCGCCCCCGTCGTGGTCGGCTTCTTCGCCTACTTCTTCGTCTTCATCCTGACCGGCATCAGCTTCCTGCGCGAACGGATCGGCGGGACGCTGGAGCGCCTGCTGGCGACGCCGGTCAGCCGGGCCGAAATCGTGCTCGGCTACAGCCTGGGCTTCGGCTTCTTCGCGACGCTGCAGGTCGCGATCGTCCTCGCCTTCGTCCTGGGCCGCCTGGACATACCGGCGCTCGGGCCGATCCCCGCCTTCGCCATCGGCCTGGGCGTCCGAACGGCCGGCAACCCGCTCATCGCCTACCTGCTGGTGCTCGTCCTGGGCCTGGGCGCGGTCTCCCTGGGCATCTTCCTGTCGACCTTCGCCCGGACGGAACTGCAGGTTCTGCAGTTCATCCCGATCGTCATAGTGCCGCAGGGCCTGCTCGGCGGCTTCTTCTGGCCGATCGAACAGCTGCCGGCGCTGCTCCAGCCGGTCGCCCGAATCCTGCCGGTCACCTACGCCATCGACGGCTTGCGGCAGGTGATGATCGCGGGCGCCGATCTGTCGTCGGCCCAGGTGCAACTGGATCTGGTCGTGCTCGTCGGCATCGCCGCGGTCTTCGTCGCCCTCGCCTCGGCCACGATCCGGCGGGAGGTGGCGTAGCTCCGACCACGAGAGCGTCCGCGCGGCCCCCAACCCTTGCGATGACGGCCGGCTAAACCGGGATCCGCTCCCTCACGCTGCGCAGCCGGCTGCGCAGTCCGTGGCGGCGCGGCCCGGCCACGTACAGCGCGGTGGACCAGGCCGCCAGCGAAATCATGGCGATGAAGTACACCGGCCAGTAGCTGCCGATGCGGTCGTAGAGGATGCCGCCGGCGTTCATGACGATGATCCCGCCGGCCGGGTAGGCGACCGCGATGATCCCGAAGATCGCGCCGAAGTTGTGGCCGCCGAATACGTCCGAGAACGCGGCCGAGCGGATGGCGATCGTCGCGCCGATGCCGAAGCCGTAGATCGCGTTCCCCGCGACCGCAAGGGCGAGCAGCGAGCCGGTCGCCGAAAAGATCGCGGTCGCCCCGACGGCGATCATGGCGGCGCAGATGAGACCGACGTAGCGCCGCCCGAACCTGTCGGACAGCCCGCCGCCTACGACCTGCCCCACGACATATGCGTAGCACTGCAGGGCCAGCATCGAGGCGGCGAAACCGGCGTCGATCCCCTGGTTGACGGCGTGGCGCGACGAGGTCTGGAAGACCCCTTCGTCGATGCAGCCGATCCCGACGGCGCCGATCAGCAGGATCAGGAACCGGCGCGTCCGGATGGTGCGGCGAAGCGCGTCGGGTCGCGAGCGGCTCCCCGGTGGCGGCGATTCCTGGGAAGCGGCGATGGCGCCCGGACCTGAGGTCTCGTGAAGCCCGCGGCCCGGCGAGGCGGCGGGCCTGCGCGGCGAGGCGCTCCGCTCGGCGTCCGCGTCCGCCGGCCGGAGCGGCGCCACGGCTCCCCCGTTCCGGCACGAGCACGGCCGGCCCGGTGGTCATGAGCCACACGAACGGAAGGGCCACGAGCGAGAGCAGGGCGAAGACGACCGCCGTGGACCGCCAGCCGATGTCCGGGATGGCGCCCGCCGCGACCGGCAGGGCCAGCGCGACTCCGATGCCGGGCCCGGCGTAGGCCACGCCCAGCGCGAGCCCGGCCGCTCCGGCGTAGCGGCGCGCGATGGCCGTGCTCGTGCCGACGAACACGAGCTGGACGCCGATCGCCATGAGCGCGCCGTAGGCGGCCATCAGGAACGCCACGTCCGAGGCCGCCGACGCCACCAGCCAGCCGGCCGCGAGCAGCACGGCACCGATGAGCAGCAGGATGCGGTCGGCGACTACGTCGAAGGCACGCCCCAGGAGCGGCGAGCAGAGCATCGAGACGAGCAGGAACATCGTCCACGGCATCTGGCCCAGCTCGCGAGAGGCGTGGAATGTGGACTCGAACTGCGGCGCCAGGAGCGGGTAGCAGTAGAGCGGGGCATAGGTCACCGCGCCGACGACGAAGGCGGCGAGGACGGGCACGGTCCGACGCAGACCGCCGCGTGAGATCGAAAGGCCGGGCACGCGCCAATCGTATTCGCAAGCCGCGAATGCGCGAGCGTCGAAACGTATTCGAGGCGAGGGCCGGCCCCGCCGGGCCGTCAGGCCTCGGTCTTGGACTCCGTCTCGGTCTCGGCGGCAGCCTCGGTCGTCTCCTCGGCGGCGGCCACCGGCTCCTCGACCACGTGCGGCGGCGCCACCTTGGCCACGACCTCGTCCGGATCGGACAGGAGCGTGACGCCGGCGGGCAGCGGCAGGTCGCGGAGGTGGATCGCTGTGTCGAAGTCGACGAGCGGCTCGATCGAGTACTCCAGCGCCTCCGGCAGCTTCTCGGGCAGCGCGCGGACCTTGATCCGGTCGATGTTGTGCAGGAGCGTGCCGCCCAGGCGGGCCACCGCGTAGGACTCGCCGGTGGTGTGGAGCTGGATCTCGATCGTGACTTCCTCGCCCGACTTCAGCTCGAAGAGATCGACATGCAGCAGGTGCCGCGTCCGCGGGTCGACCTGGACGCCATGCACCAGGACGCGGTGCTTGTCTTTGCCGTCGACCTTCAGCTCTACGATCAGGTTGGAGTGGGCGGTCCGGCGGAAGTGCTCGAACTCGTGGGCATCCAGCGAGACCGGGATCGAGGCCAGGCCATGACCGAAGACGACCGCGGGAATGCGGCCGGCCTTGCGCAGGTCCGAAACCTTCTTGCCGGTCTCGGTCCGGGTTGTGGCGTTGAGTACTGACGGGGCAGGCACGTGTTGGAACCTCTCTGCGCGGGTCGATCGAGCGCACTGACCGTTGCGGAGGCGCTTCGGAGTAGGAGCCTACCACGTGAGGGTCGGCCACGTGCCGGAAGGCGTGCGCCGAGAGCCCGCCGCGCGGCCCGCGTGGACCGTCGGCCGGCCGGCGAAGGACCCCGCAGGTCGGGTGGAACGGCGCCGTCGACACGGCCCGAGAGTGCGGCCGGGGTGTAGATTCGGCCAATGGCCGCCACGATTCTGATCGTCGAGGACGAATACGCCGTCGCCCGAGGGATTCAGTACGCCCTTCAGCAGGAGGGCTATCAGGTCGCGGTCTCGAGATCGGGCGAGGAAGGCCTGGAGTTCGCGCTGCGCGAGGGGCCGGATCTGGTCGTCCTGGACGTCCGCCTGCCCGGCATCGACGGGTTCGAGGTCCTGCGCCGCCTGCGGACCAGCGGCTCGAAGGCGCCGGTGCTGATCCTGACCGCTCGCGACGAGGAGATGGACAAGGTCATCGGGCTCGAGCTGGGCGCAGACGACTACATGACCAAGCCTTTCGGGCTGCGCGAGCTGATGAGCCGCATCAAGGCACTTCTGCGGCGGGCCTACGGCGACCTATCCGACGCCGGCGGCGGACGGCTGCTGCGTCACGGCGACCTGCTGATCGACCTGGAGCGGCGGCGCGTCCAGCGCGGCGACCGCCGCATCGCCCTGACCGCCACCGAGTTCGAGATCCTGCGCCACCTGGCCAGCAAGCCCGGCCGCGTCTACTCGCGCCGCGAGCTGCTCGAGCTGATCCGCGACTACGAGGCCCTGGATCAGGACGAGAAGACGATCAACGTCCACGTCAGCCACCTGCGCGAGAAGCTGGAGGACGATCCGTCCAGCCCGCGGTTCGTCTTGACGGTCCGTGGCGCGGGGTACGCGTTCGCGGAACGATGATCCCCGATACTCACCGACCGCGCCCGGCGGGGCGCTGAGGTGGCCCCGGGTCGAAACAGGAAGAAGCCCGGCGCTTCTTCTCGGGCGAAGAAGCGCGCCGCGGCGCAGCGTTCGACCGCGGGCGCGCCCGGAAGCCCCGCGGCGAGCGCGGCTCAGCCGAAGCCCCGTTCCGCCCGCGTAACGCGCGGCCTGGCCGTTCCGGTGGAGCGGGCGCTGCCCCGTACATTCCAGGGCCGCCTGTCGCTGGCCTTCGTCATGGTCTTCGCCCTGGCCGTCGGCATCGTGTCGGTGGTGACCGTCTTCGTCGTCGACAACGACCTGCGCAGCCAGGAGATGACCAACCTCGCGGCCCGCGCCAACGCCGTGGCCGCGGTGGTGCGGGTCAAAGCCGAGACCACCGCCGCCGAGGACCCGTCCAACGTCACCGTCGTTTCCGCGGGAGACACGCTCAACGACGACGTGCGCGCCGCCCTCGACGCGGCCACGCTCACCGACTACGCCAACAACGTCGCCCAGGCGGACCTGCGACTCCGGTTCGGCCTCGGCTCCGAGACGTCGAGCGGCACCGACTTCATCCCGTCGGTGCCCGAATCGACCTTCAGCGCGCCGCTCACGGCGCAGCCCGGACAGGGTCAGGCCCGCGACTCGGTCAGCTACACCGAGGTCTTCCAGTTCATCGACCCCGACGGCGTCAAGCCGACCTGGTACCTGGAGGTGAGCCTGTGGGCGCCTTACACCACGCGCGCCAGCACCATCGAGAGCGTGGTGGTCTTCCTGCTGTTCACCGCGATCGGCGCTCTCGCGCTGGCCATCGTCGTCTCCGCCCTGCTCGCCCGCCGCTTCACGACGCCGCTGCGCCGCCTGACCGAGGCGGCCCGGGCGCTCGCCGATGGCGACCTCGCCCGCCGCGTGCCCGCCGACAGGGCGCGGACCGGCGGCGCGGAGATCACCGAGCTCTCGCACCAGTTCAACGCCATGGCCGACCAGGTCGAGGAGACGATGGAGGAGATCCGGCGCGACCGCGACATCAGTCGTGAGTTCCTGGCCGACGTATCGCACGAGCTACGGACTCCTCTTGCCGCGCTGCGCACCTTCAATGAGCTGCTCCAGGAGAAGGCCGGCAGCGACGTCGAAGCTCGGACGGAGTTCCTCGAGGCCAGCGCCCAGCAGATCGAGCGGCTCGACTGGCTGGCTCAGAACCTGCTCGAGCTGTCGAAGCTCGATTCCGGGCTGATACGGCTGGACCTGCGGCCGGACGACCTCCGCGCGACGATCCAGTCGGCCGTGGAGCAAGCGCAGGTCTCCGCCGTGCGACGGGGCATCAGCCTGACCGCCGAGCTGCCGGAAACGCCGCTCGTGACCCGGCACGACCCGCAGCGCCTGGGCCAGGCGCTGACCAACCTCATCGGCAACGCCCTGAAGTTCACGACCCGCGGCGGATCGGTCCGAGTCACGCTCGGCCCGCATCCCCGGGGAGCGCGAATTCAGGTGATCGACACCGGCGTGGGTATCGACGCCGGCGAGCTGCCGCACGTCTTCGAGCGCTTCTATCGCGGCTCGCGCGCCAACGAGGCTCGCGGCAGCGGCAGCGGGCTGGGGCTGGCGATCGTCCGCTCGGTCGTGGAGATGCACAACGGCCGGGTCATGGTCGAGAGCCGCGTCGGAGCCGGGTCCACGTTCACGGTGACGCTGCCTTCCGACCCGCGGACCGTTGCCGACGGCACGGCGGGTGAGGCGGCGGGGGCAAAGGCGACGGCTCCGTCAGCTCCGCCGGCTCCGGCGGCTCCCGCGGCTCCGGCGGCTCCCGCGGCTCCGCCGGCGGCTCCGGCCGAAGCCGGCGCCAAAGCCGAGAAGGCCACACCCGGTCCCGCCGACAAGACGCAGGGCCGCATCCGGCCCGAGTGAGCGCCGGCCTCCCCGCCGGCCTCCCCGCCGGCCGGTGAAGGCCCGATTCGGCCGGCGTCGGTGGCGGAATCTTCACCCTCCCGCGTCTGGAACGTGAACGCCGCTCCCCTCAAGCTTCGATGGGTCGCGACGCCCGGTCGGCGGAGCCGCATTCCGGCGCGAATCGGCCCCGCCAAATAGCATTCGCGCCTGGCACATCCACGCATTGGTGACGCCACTCGCATGTCCGATTCGAACTCTCCGGAGATCCAGCGGTTCGAGCCCGTGCCCGACCGGCGTCCGTACTGGAACGCTGCCTTCAGCGGCGGGTCGCCGACCGGCCCCTACCCCGCGACCCCCGAGCGGTGGTTCGAGCCCAACCCCGCGGCGGGACCCGGCGGCGGCGCTCCAGAGGCGAGCCGCGGTTACGGTCGGGGTCTCGTCGCGACCATGCTGGCGGTGTCGCTGATCGCGGCGATCATCGGCTCTGCCGGAACGTACCTGGCCCTGCGGGCCTCCGGCGCGCTCGACACGGCGACGTCGATCCCGGGAACCGGCACCGGCACCCGGGTGTCGATCGAGTCGGACGCCTCCACGATCATCGCCGCGGCGAGCCGGGTCGGCCCGGCGGTCGTCCAGATCTCGACCGACGGCGGGGCGGGCGACACGTCGGTGGGATCGGGGATCGTGTACGACTCGCGCGGCTGGATTCTCACCAACGACCACGTCGTGGCGGGAGCGAAGACCATCTCCGTCCGGCTCGCGGACGGCAGGCAGCAGGCCGGCACGACCTACGGCGTCGACACCCTCACGGACCTGGCCATCGTCAAGATCGACGCGGTGGCCAATCTGGCGGTCGCCCCGATCGGCGACTCGGCGACGCTCGAGGTCGGCCAGCTCGCCATCGCGATCGGGAGCCCGCTCGGCCTCCAGTACCCCAACAGCGTCACGTCCGGGATCGTCTCGGCCCTCGGCCGCGACATCTCGGTTCCGGCCGAGAGCGCGGCTTCGACCTCGACCAGCCTCCACGATCTGATCCAGACGGACGCGGCGATCAATCCCGGCAACAGCGGCGGGCCGCTCGTCGACGGGTCCGGGCGGGTCGTCGGCGTCACGACGGCCCAGGCCGATACCGCCCAGGGGATCGGCTTCGCCATCCCGATCGACATCGCCAAACCGATCATGCAGCAGGCGCTCGCCGGCGAGCCGCTGTCGCGGCCGTTCATCGGAGTCACCTACGACCTGATCGACGAGGGCCTCAAGGAGCAGTACAACCTGCCGCTCGATCAGGGCGCCTGGGTCCACAAGGAAGACGACGAGCGGCAACTCGATCGCGGCCGTGGTGCCCGGCAGCCCGGGCGACAAGGCCGGCATACAGACCGGCGACATCATCACCAGCCTGGAAGGTCAGGCGGTCGACGCGGCGCATCCCCTCGAGGACCTGCTGATCCAGTACGCGCCCGGCCGAACGATCAGCGTCGAGATCTACCGCGGCGGCAAGTATCTGACGCTCATGATCACGCTCGGGACGCGGCCTGCCGGGACGAGCTAGGGCCGGCGCCTGATCTCGACCGCGGCACCGTCCAGCTCCCCCGGGAGAGCGACCCTGGGCTTGCGAATGCGGACCACGACTTCCGACACGTCCACAGCCGCGTAGCTGGTAAGCAGGCGCTCGGCGATCCGCTCGGCCAGCGTCTCGATCAGCCCCACGCTCGGCCCCTCGACGATCTCGCGGCAGATTCGGAAGGCATCGCGATAGTCGACGGTCCGGGAGATGTCGTCGGCGAGACCGGCGGGTTTGAGGTTCAGATAGAGCTCGACGTCGACCTCGAAAGGCTGAGCCTCGACGCGCTCCTCCTCCAGGACGCCGTGCCGGCCCTCGAAGCGCATGTTCACCAGGGCGATGCGATCCGTCACGGCCGTTCCCCTCGGCAGACTGCGTCGGCGACGAGCGCGGCCCGGACGTTGGCCCGCACGTCGTGCACGCGGATCATATCGACTCCGGCGGCGACGGCGAGCGCGGTGGTGGCCAGCGTCCCCTCGAGCCGCTCCTCGGTCGGCAGCCCGCCCAGAACCCGCCCGATGGTGGACTTGCGGGAGGTTCCGAGGAGGACGGGCCGGCCGAGCTGCCGCAGCGTCGCCAGCTCGCGCAGCACCGTCAGGTTGTGCTCCGGCGTCTTGCCGAAGCCGAACCCCGGGTCGACGATCAAGGCCGAAGGGGGGACGCCGGCGGACTCGGCGCGGCCCAGAGCGGCGCGCAGGTCCTCCATCAGCTCGGCCATGAAGTCGCCGTAGATCGGTTGTGAGCGGTTGTGCATCACCACGAGCGGCACGCCGCGAGCGGCGGCGAGGCGGACCATGGCATCGTCCGTCGAGACCCCCCAGACGTCGTTGACTAGCGCCGCCCCGGCGTCCAGTGCCGCCGCGGCCACGCCCGGTTTGGTCGTGTCGATGCTCAGCGGAACATCCGGGAGAGCCGCGTGGATGGCCGCTACGACCGGCAGAACACGGGCCACTTCCTCGTCCTCGCCGACCGGCTCGTGGCCGGGTCGGGTGGATTCGCCGCCCACGTCCAGGATGTCGGCCCCGTCTTCGACCATCTCGCGGGCCTGGACCACGGCCGCCTCGACGACCGCGCCGCCTCGACCGGCGACGCCCGCCAGGAGACCGTCGCCGGAGAACGAGTCGGGCGTCACGTTGACGATGCCCATGACATACGTCTTGACGCCCCATTCGAACAGGCGCGGACCGATGCGAGTCGGCGCAGGGTGCGCGGGCACGGTCTCCGGTGAACTGGTGCGATCGGCGGCGGCTACGGCACGACCTCGCGATGCGGCAGTGGCGGATCGGGGACGAGCCCTGGATCCGAGACGAGTATGGCCCTGACCGCTCCAACCAGGTAGAGGGAACCGGCCACCACAACTGGGCCCGCACCAGCCGCGACGCCACTCCCCGGGGAGAGCGCCGCGTCTAACGCAGCCCCGGGTTCCGCGACCGCCTCGGCGGCCCGCCCCGCCAGAGCGTGCCAGCGGGCCGCCAGCCGATCCGCCGGCAGCGCCCGACCGCCGGCCGGCGCGGTACATATCACCCGGGCCTCGCGCAGCAGCGTGGAACCGGCCAGCGCCCGGACGATCCCGTCGACGTCCTTGTCGGCCATCACGGCCAGCAGCAGCGCCGGCCGGCCCGGGCGCAGGAAAGGCGCGAGGTCGTCGAGCGCCTCGGCCAGCGTCGCCGCGCCGGCCGGGTTGTGAGCGCCGTCGAGCAGCACCTCCCGGCCGGCGGCCTCGATCAACTCGAGCCGCCCCGGCCAGTGGACCGCCGCGTAGCCGGCTCGCCGCGCGTCGTCCGGAACGCGGGCGATCCCCGCAGCCTCGAGCGCGTCGAGGGCCGCGTCCGCGACCGCCACGTTGGCCGCCTGGTGGCGTCCCCGTAGTCCAACCCGGACCCGACCCAGCCGCCCCAGCTCGACGTCGATGCCGTCCCGATCGTGGCCGCTCAGCGGCGCGGGCGGCGTCACGGTCAGCGGAGCCGCCACTCGCCGACTTCGACGCTCGATCACTTCGAGCGCCGAACCCCAGGCGCCGGTCACCGCCAGGTCGCCTCTGGTGATGATGGCGGCCTTCTCTTTCGCGATCGCCTCGACGGTGGAGCCGAGCCGGTCGGTGTGGTCGAGGGTGACGTTGGTGACCACCGCCACGCCCCCGTCCCAGGCGTGCGTGGCGTCCAGCCGGCCGCCCAGCCCCACTTCGACCACCGCCAGATCGATGCCGGCCTCGGCGAACCAGCGGAACGTGATGGCGGTCAGCAGCTCGAACTCGGTGGGATCGCCGTGGCGGCGGGCCACCCGATCGGCCACGGCCAGCACTTCGCGCACCAGCCGCGTGAACGTCTCCGGATCGACGGGCCGGCCGCCGATCTGCAGCCGCTCGCGATACGTGACCAGATGCGGCTTGGGCGTCAGCCCGACCCGGTATCCGGCCTCGGATAGGGCCGAGCCCATCAGCGCCAGGACGCTCCCCTTGCCGTTCGTGCCGGCTATCAGGGCTCCGCGGAACGTTCGCTCGGGATGATCGAGCCCGGCCAGCAGGGCGCGCGTCCGGGCCAGCCCCAGGCGAATCCCGAAATCGACCGCGGGACTCGAGCGCGGAGAGGGCCTCGGCGTAGCCGAACGTCTCGGGCGTCAATCCTTCGTCAGGTCGTCTTCGTAGAAGACGCACTGGTTGAAGCGGGGCGTCAGACAGACGTCGTTGACGAAGCCCTGTTCGAGGTGGACGCCGCCGCGAAGCTGGCAGCGCGAGACGTTCTGCTCCTGGCGGATCAGGGCCTTGAGAAGGTGCGGGGCCTGGATCGGGATGGCCCCGCGGCTGCCCGTCATGTAGAAGTGGGGGCAGACGTTGCGGCGCAGGTTGGGCAGACCGAACCCACCGCGAGCGACGGGGAGCATCGGGTAGCGCTGCGGCACGGTCAATTCGGCATGAGGGGCTATCGGATAGCGGGGAGCGGGGCGCGTGGCGACTCGGCCGGCCGGCGGTCCGCTCGCCGGCCGCGTGGCGGGCTGGCCGCCGTCGACGGACGCGACCCGATGCCCAAGCCCGGCCGCCGGATTGGCGAATCCGTCATCGGGGAGTCGGGGCCGATCTGGCCTTGGGTCGCGTGCCTGCACTGTCGCCTCGAACCTGAGCGAACGCTCCTGGACGGCCGCTCTCTACGCCAGAGTACATCCATCCGCCCGACGCGCGCATGGCTTGTGCGCGTCACGAATGTTCGTCTACTTACGAGTAGTCGGCGGCGTTCCGGTGGACCAGAGCGATCCGCCCAAGACCGCCGTCAGGGGATGCGACAATACCGAGCATGCCGATGCGACAGAGACGAGCAGCCCACGTCCGGCCCAGGCCGCCGTCGAGCGAGAGGATGTCGACGCAGTCGATCAGGTCGTCGGCGCCACCCCAGGACGTCATGCGCCGATACCGGCCCGTGAGGACCGGCGGGAGAGTCTCCCCGCCCCTGGCCATGGTCGTCATCGGCGGCTGTCTGATGCTGGGTCTCGTGACCTTGAGCGTGGGCTCTGGGACTCATGACGGACCTGATCGGCCAGATCGCCGGGGCCTTCGGCAGCGCCATCACCCAGCTTGGATCCCAGGCTCCGGCCACGGCGCCGCCCTCGGGGGTTCAGCTGGATACGCCCGTCCTCGACACTCCGCCCAACGGCGGCTACACGAACCAGTCCTCCATACCTCTCCTGGGGAGCGTGCCGGGCGCCGCTGTGGGCAAGACCGGCTACACGGTGCACATATATCGCCTCGGCAAGACGGGCTCACGGGTTCAGGTCGCCATCGTCCAGGTCGGAGGAACGACGCGCTTCAGCACGGCGGCCGTACCCCTGTCCGAGGGCAGCAACACTTTCGTTGCGACGCTCGCCGCCCCGACGGGCGAGGGGCAGCTGTCGCCCGAGGTTACCTACATACTCGACACAACGCCCCCCAAGATCTCGATCGCATCGCCGGCGCAGGGGGCCAAGCTGACGTCTTCGACGGTCGCCGTCAGCGGGAGCTGCGATGCCGGCGCGACCATCTCCATCCGCAACGAGGAGGCGCCGGGCGGCGCGTTCAACAGCCAGGTCGTCGGATCCGACGGCAAGTTCAAGCTGACGGTTCCGGTCGTCGCCGGCCCGAACACGATCGACCTGACTGCCACCGACCAGGCCACCAACTCTTCCTCGACGAGCATCACGGTCGATCGCGATTACGGCCAGCTCGCCGCCCATCTGGCGGTGGCGCCCAGCAAGTTCACGGCGTCGATGCAGGCCACTCTCAAGCTGACGCTCCACGCCACGTCGCTCGACGGCAGTCCTCTGGCCAACGCCAAGGCCACTTTCACGGTCACGATCACGGGCCTCGCGCCGATCGTCTCGCCCGAGCTCACCACGGACTCGACCGGAACCGCGACGTGGCAGGTATCGATATCGGGCGCCTCGCCCGGGACCGGTCAGGCCAGCGTGCTCGTGACGTCGCCGGCGGGCGACCAGGTGACCGGCACGGCCGGAATCACCACCACCTGACACGCGGCCCGCGGGGTGCGCCTGCTCCCGTAGCCCTGTTCCGGCGGGCCGATCGCAGCTACAATCGCGCCATGGTCAGCTGGCGCTGCCCGCACTGTGGAGCGCCGCAGCCCGAAGCGGCGCGGTGCTGGGTTTGCCATCTCTCCACGACCTCGTGCGCCTCGTGCCGCCACTACCGCAGGGCCGTCTCGCTGCGCCTGGGGTACTGCGCCCTCGACAAGCACCGCACTCCTCTCAGCGGCGAAGAGGAGCGAGCGTGCTGGGAGCGATCGCCGGCCGAGGCGGTGGACGCCGCCGATCCGGCCGCGAGCGAGTCGGCGGACGCAGCCGTGACGGGCGGCCACGGCCTGTGGGGAACCCCAATTCCGACCGACGTGCCGCCGGATCGGGCCGCTCCCGGCCATGGCATGTGGACCGGCCCGGACACCGTCGAGAAGACGGACGGGCCCCGGCAGCAGCACGGAAGTTCTATTCGGTCACGGCCCTGGGGACGCGTGCCCGGCCTGACGGAGCCGACCGGCTGGCGGCGCGGGATCAGGCAGATCGGCGGAAAGGGCTAGCCGGGGCTGGGCGGCTGGGCTCAGGCGGAGGTGGGCGAGGGGGACGGCGTCGGAACGGGGGTGGGCTCCGGAGTCGGCTTCGGCGTTGGCGTGGGGGTGGGAGTCGGCGTGGGCGTGGGCGTAGGAGTCGGCGTGGGCGTGGGGGTTGGCGTTGGCGTGGGCGTTGGGGTTGGCGTTGGCGTGGGCGTTGGCGTCGGAGCGGGCCCCGTCGAGACCACGTAGTCGACCGTCGAGCCGCGCTGCACCGAGATTCCGGCCCGCGGATTGGAACTCACGATCTGACCGGAGGGAATCGTCGGGTCGTTGTCGTCGGTGCGGACGCCCGCCTGGAGTCCGGCCGTGGTGAGGGCGTTGATGGCATCCGATTCCGTCATGCCGATCAGGTTCGGGACCACGACGGTAGCCTGCCCGCTCAGCACCACGATGGTGATCGTGTCGCCCTGGTGCATCTGGGTGCCGGCCGGAGGGTTCTGCTCGACGACGGTGTTGTCGGGCTGGGTGGTGTCGTTGGCACGGGTGGTGACGGTGACGTTGAGGCCGTAGCGCTGGGCGTCGGCCTGGGCTTGTATCTGGGACTCGCTGACAAGGTTGGGTGCGTAGACCGTCGCCGTGCCGCTCTTGCCGGCAAGCAGGATGACGATCAAGCCGATGATGGCGATGACCAGGATGCCGAGCATGCCGGCGACCCAGGCCCACGGACTCGCTCCGGCCGGCTCGGGCTCCGGCTCGACAGGCTGGAGCCGGCGCACCGGCCGGCTCGAACGCTCGGGCTCGGGAGAGTAGCCGCCCGCGGCGTCGAATTCGGACTCCGATTCGCCTGCCACGCCAGGCCCCGAGGCGTACGAGTCCGGCGAATAGGCCACTCGCCCGGCCCGGCCGGCCGCCGAGGCGCCGGCAGCGGCGCCGGCCGCGCCGGCGGTAGCGGCGGCAGCGGCACCGGCGAAAGCACCGGGCGCGGCCCCGGCCTCGACGCCCCCGTTGAGGAACGACTCGAGAGCCGTGGCGACCGCCGCCGCGGACGCAAATCGCTTGTCCGGCGCCGTCGAAAGGGTTCGCAGCGCGATCTCGTCGAGCGCGGCGGGGACCTCCGCGTTGAGCGCCGAGGGGCGCGGCGGCGGCCCGGCACGCCGGGCGGCCACGACCTCCTCAACCGTGGTTCCTCCCCACGGCGCGCGGCCGGTGAGCATCTCGTAGAAGAGGAAGCCCAGGGCCTCCACGTCGGACGCCTCGGACGGAGCCGAGCCGAGCCTGGCGCCCGGCGAGACGGCCGGACCTGCGCCGGCCGCATCCCCGGCGAAGTGCTTCACGTTCGAGGAAGCGGCGTCGGTGACGGCCGCGGCCGCTCGCGCCACGCCGAAGTCGGTGATCTTGATGTGGCCGTCGCGAGTGACCATGACGTTGCGAGCCTGGAGATCGCCGTGGGGCAACCCGCGATCGTGAGCGGCCTGCAGGGCCCTCGCCACCTCGGCCGCCGCACGGGCGGCTCGGCGCGGCGGGACCGGCCCGTTGCGAGCCAGCAGCGTGGCCAGATCGGCCCCGTCGACGAACTCCGTGACCAGGTAAGTCCCCGCCTCGTCCGTCCCGAAGTCGTAGACGGCGGCCACGCTGTCGTGGTCGAGGCTGGCCGCGATTCGGGATTGCCAGCGGAAGTCCGACATGAAGTCGGCGTTGGCGGCGTACTCCGGCCGCAGCAGCTTCAGGGCAACCTGCCGGTTCTGCTGGAAGTCGCTGGCCCGGTAAACCGTCGCGAAGCCGCCCTCGCCCAGCAGCTCCAGGAGCCGGTAGCGCCCCCCTATTACCTGTCCGATCTCGGCCACGAGAGATCCTCTCTGGGCTGGCGCCGCGGCGCCGCTTGTTGCGTCTCGCCCCCGCTCGCCCGCGCCCTCATGCGCTGCCGGCTGGTCAACTCAGGTCGAGCGTCTGCAAGTATTGTCGGAACTGGCCTCCGATGTCCGGCCTCTGGAGCGCCAGCTCTACAGACGCTTCGAGCCAGCCCATCGTGGTCCCGGCATCGTATCGCACGCCCTCGAAAGCGTAGCCGTACACATCCTGCTCCTGCATGAGCGCTTCGATGGCGTCCGTGAGCTGGATCTCACCGCCCGCACCGCGGGGCGTCTGCTCGAGCTTCTCGAAGATCTTGGGGGTCAGGATGTAGCGGCCGATGATGGCCAGGTTGGACGGCGCCTCGCCCGGCTCCGGCTTCTCGACCAGGCCCGTGACTTTGTACAGGCCGGGGTCCTCGGGGCCGACGGCTTCGCCGGCGATGATGCCGTACCGCGTGGTGGCCTCATGGGGCACTTCCATGACGGCCACGACGGAACAGTGGGTCCGCTCGTAGGCGCGGATGAGCTGGCCGATGCAGGGGCGCTCTCCGACGACGACGTCGTCGGAGAGGATGACCGCGAACGGCTCGTGCCCCACGAGCTCCTTGGCGACGAGCACCGCGTGACCCAGCCCGAGCTGCTCTTTCTGGCGAACGTAGGAGATCTGGGCGAGATCGGAGATGGCCCGGATCTTGCGCAGCATGTCGATGTCGCCGCGCGCCTCGAGGAGCTGCTCGAGCTCGAGACTCAGGTCGAAGTGGTCCTCGATCGCCCGCTTCTGGCTGCTGGTGACGATGATGACCTGCTCGATGCCGGCCTCGACCGCCTCCTCGACGGCGTACTGGATGACCGGCTTGTCGACGAGCGGGAGCATCTCCTTCGGTTGGGCCTTGGTGGCGGGGAGGAAGCGAGTTCCCCAACCCGCAGCCGGGAAGACCGCCTTGCGTACGCGCATCTGCCCTCAGCCTCGACCGGGCGCCGGAACGGCGGGGTCGATGAACTCGTGATCGTCGCGATGGATGCCGTCGCACAGCCCGAGCCGGCGCGGCTCCGTGGGAACCCAGACCGGCCGCATGATCTCCCGTACCTGGGAGCGCCGGCAGAAGAGCATTCCCCGGCGCGCCATCCAGGCGAGGACGTGGCTCGGGTCGGCATGAAACTCGAAGGGCCCGGGGTTCAGCGCGGCGGATTCCGTCCACGCGACCGGAGCCTCGGGGGCCACGAAGTCGAGGATGCTGACTCGCCACGGCCGGCCTTCGATGACCTCGCCACAACCGGAGCAGCGGGCGGCCGTGTTGTCGGCCAATATCGTCGGAATCCGCACGCCATACAGTTCCATGCGGCTCGATCGTAGCAGGTCGCCGCCGGAAAGGAGCGAACTCGCACCATGGAAGGCAGCGACGACCTGCCGCCCTCCGAGGCGGCCCGGGACAGGCGCCGCGATCGCGACGCCGACGCTCACGCGCGGGCCGGAATGAAGACCGGCCTGGCGAAGCAGTTCAAGCAGGTCCTCGACGCCCAGGTCAAGCGCGCCCGGGAGGCCGAAGGGAAGTCGGGAGACATCGGCGTCCCGGCCGATCTCCCGACGAGTCGGTCCTCGCGCCGCGGTCGGCCGGCGCATCGGCCGCCGGATCATCCCCCGAACGTGAACGAGTAGAGGCGGGCGCCTGGGGAGCTGAAGGTGACGATCACCGTGGCCCGCGCCGCTGCCGGCAGATGGACCAGGTGGTAGAGCCGGGCCGCGCCTATCGTCATCGAGCCGTCGGCGGCCACGTCCTCGGTCGGCGCGGCGATCGACCCGCCGGTCACTACCACGGTCGCGGACACCGGCGTGTCGGCGGCCGCCACCAGGTACACGTCCCGGGCATAGAACGACAACTCGAGCTGGTCGCCGGCCGCGCTCGCCGTGGCGTACTGCGGCTGGAAGTCGAACGTGCCGGAGACCGCGAAGTAGTCGTAGGGGAGAGATCGCGGGAAGGTGTAGTGGTTCGAGCCCGCCGCGGCGGTCTCCGGCGAGGCGAAGGTCTGCGCTCGATCGGTCCCGATGTACGTCTCCGGCGTCTCGTTGGCCACGAAGGGCGGCGCCGGAGCCGAAGGCGCGGCGCTCGGCAGAGCCGACGCCGACGCCCCGGCCTCGGCGATGAGATTGCGGATCTCGTCCTCGGTCTGGTTGTAGTCGCCCTCGCCGAAGTGCGTCGAGCGGATGTGGCCAGTGGCGTCGATCAGGTAGTCCGCCGGCCAGTACTCGTTGCTGTACGCCGTCCAGGTGGCGTACTCGTTGTCCTGGGCCACGGGATAGGTGATACCGAAGCGTGAGATGGCCGCGTCGACGTTGCCGGCGTCGTGCTCGAAGGCGAACTCGGGGGTGTGGACCCCGACGACAACGAACCCGTCGGCGGCGTACTTCTGATACCAGCCCTCCACGTAGGGCAGGGTGCGAATGCAGTTGATGCAGGAGTAGGTCCAGAAGTCGACCAGCACGACCTTGCCGCGCAGCCCGGCCATGGTCAGCGGGCTGGAGTTGAACCACTTGTCGATGCCGGTGAACTCGGGCGCGGCGGGGCCGATGGGAAGCCCCCACTGGCCCGAATCGGTGGAGTTGCTCGACCCGCCAACGGCCGAGCTGGCGCCCGGCGCGGCGCCGATGTCGTGAAGAGCCGCCTGTACCTGGCTCGTACGCTCCAGCGTCTGGAGCGTGCCGGTCCAGTCGGGCAGGGCGCCGGTGAGATCGGCGGAGATGGCCGTGTCGGCGCCGACGGCCATCAGGGCGGCCGTAGCCAGGACGAGGATGCCCATCGCTCGGCCTGCCCAGGCCGAAGCGGAGCGGAGGCGAAGTCGGGCCAGGGCCGCCCGCCCGCCAAGGGCGATGGCGAGCAGCGGCAGCCCGGCTCCGATGGCGTAGGCGATCACCAGGGCGAGTGTGGCCAGCGAGCCCGGGGCCGTGACGGCGAGGCTCGTGATCGCGCCGAGGATCGGGCCGGCGCACGGTGTCCAGACGAGGCCCAGGCCGACACCGGTGATCAGGCCGGCAACGACGCTGCTTCGATGGATCTCGGGCGCCGTCTCGGCTGCCGGGTCGCCGCCCGCCAGAGAGGGGCCGTTCGCCAAAGAGGTGCCGCCCGCCAGAGAAGTGCCGCCCGCCAGAGAGGTGCCGCCGCTTCGTCCCGCCGCGGCGACACGGGCCCCGAGAGCGGGCAGGCGCGCGGTCATCCTCTCGAACCGAACGTTCAAGGCCGGCACGAGCAGCGTCAGACCGAACAGGGCGATCACGACGATCGCGGCGTCGCGCAGGCTGGCGCTGGGCAGATGGAGCGCGTCGATGATCTGGACGCTGGCCAGCGTGAAGAAGGAAAAACTGGCGATCAGACCCGCGATCACCAGGAACGGGCGCCGGCGGTCGCCGTCCGCGCCGGTGGCGAGGACGATCGGCAGAATCGGCAGGACGCAGGGCGAAACGGCCGTCGCGAGACCGGCGACGACCGCCACAACTATCAGTACGAGCATGGGTGAATGGTAGTTGGGGCGCTCGCGATCCCTCTGCCGGTGGCTCCGCGGGCCGCTGGGTGCGACCGCCGGCGGCCGCCCGGTGCGGGACCTGGATGGCCGAATCCACTCTCGGGCGCGGGCGACGACCGGGTCCGGCTGGTTTCAGGACATATCCGGCGTCAAAATGCGATAAACGCGCCACGGGACGCGGGCGACTCGTCCTCTCGCCCGCGTCCCAGCTCTTCCGTCGAGAGACGGGCGGACAACCAGAGGTACTTTCAAATGGCGGCTTCTCGTTCTCGCTGGCTCTTCATCCCGCTCGTGGTCGCGCTGCTCTTCGTGGGCGTGGCTTCCGTCGCGTACGCCCTCGGCGTCGCTTCCGGAGGGTCCCCCACGACCCTGGCCGCGCAGGCATCGACAATCCCGGGTCATCCGGAACTCGGTCCCGGCTGGACGTCGCCGTCCACCCCAGGCGGATCCACCGGCCAGGAGACCATCACGATCACGAAGATCGACGGCAACCAGCTCTCGCTGCAGACCGCCGACGGCTGGACGCGGACGATCGACGCCACCGGCGCCACGATCGCAAAGGGCGGGCAGACGATCGCCGTCACGGGCCTCAAAGTAGGAGACCAGATCACGTTCCGTGAGGCTCGCCAGTCCGACGGCACCTACAAGATCACCGCCATCTCGGTCGTGTCGCCCACAGCGCCGGGGACGGCGACGGGGGTCCAGGGAACCGTGGCGAGCAAGACGGACTCGACCATCGTGGTCACGACGACCGCCGGCAAGACGGTCACGGTCGACGTCTCGGCCACGACCAGGTACGTGGTTCGCGGCGTGACCGCTCCGACTCTGGCCAGCATCGCCGTCGGCAGCCGAATCTCGGCCCAGGGCACGTTCAACGCCGACGGTTCGCTCAACGCGTCGGTGGTTCAGGCCTTCGCCGGCGGCCAGCCGGGATTCGGCGGTTCGGGCGGCTACGGCGGATCCGGCGGGCGCGGCTTCGGCGGCGGTTCGGGCGGTTCGGGCGGTTCGGGCGGTTCGGGCGGCCGCGGCTTCGGCGGCCGCGGCGGGTCGGCAGGTCCGCGCCCTTCCAGCGCCCCTTCCGGCGCGACGACCTAGCCCGGACGCCGGGATCGGCCGGTTCCAGCGGCGAGGCGGGACCAGCCGCTCATTCAGAGTGACAGTGTCGGGGGCGTGAAGTTCGCGCTCCCGGCCAACTCGGGCGAGTAGGCCTACCATCGTCGGTAACAGCACCCGATGCCGCCTGGAAGGGAGATCGGGAGTCTCCACGATTCCAAGGGCGGTTCGAACCGACAGGAGTGATCGGCCATGCCCATCGTCCTCGACGGATCGTCGCTCACGATCGACCGGCTCGTCCGCGTCGCCCGCCACGGCGAGGAGGTTTCGCTGGATCCGGCGGCACTCGATCGGATCCGCGCCTGCCGCACGATGCTCGAGGAGAAGCTCGCGGCCCGGGAGGTCATGTACGGGACGAACACCGGCATCGGGGAGTTCTCCGAGATCGTCCTGTCCGACGAGCAGGTCCGCGAGTTCCAGCGCTACCTCGTCTACAACCACGCGGCGGGGATCGGGGACCCGGCGCCGATCGAGGCGGTACGCGGCGCGCTGACGGGCCGTATCAACGTGCACGCCCGGGGACACTCCGGGTGCCGGCCGGAGATCACGCTGACGCTCGTGGAGATGCTCAACAAGGGCGTCACGCCGGTCGTCTGCCAGAAAGGTTCCGTGGGCGCCAGCGGCGACCTGGCTCCGATGGCCCAGGCCGCGCTGCTGCTCCTGGGCGAAGGCGAGGCCTTCTTCCGCGGCGAGCGGCTGCCGGGGCGGGAGGCGATGGAGCGCGCGGGCATCCCGATCCCGGGGTTCCAGGCACGCGACGGCCTCGCCACGATCAACGGCTCCAACCTGCTCACGGCCATGAGCGCGATCCAGCTGTACGACATCTCGCGCTGGCTCGATCAGGCCACCATCGCCTGCGCCATGTCCCTCGAGGCGCTCGTGGCGAATCTCAAGCCCTACGACACGCGCCTCCACGAGCTCCGCGGGTTCCCGGGCGCCGTCCAGGTCGCGCGGGCGATCATGCGCTGTGTCGAAGGCAGCGACCTCGCCACCGGCAAGATGAAGACCAAGGTCCAGGACGCCTACTCGATGCGCTCCTCGCCACAGGTCATAGGCGCGGCCGTCGACGCGGTGGGGTGGGCCCGAAGGCAGGTCGAGATCGAGTTGAACGGCGTTGGGGACAACCCGATCTTCCTGCCCGAGGCCCGGCTCACCCTGACCGGCGCCAACTTCCAGGGGAGCCCGGTGTCGCTGCCGATGGACATGGTGGGCGCGGCCGTCACTATGGTCTGCGTTCTCTCCGAGCGGCGCCTGAACCGCCTGACCAACCCGGCCCTCAGCGTCGGCTTGCCGGCCTTCCTGACGAAGGGCGCGGGCATGTTCTCCGGCCTGATGCTCAGCCAGTACACGGCCGACCATCTCATCGTCGAGCAGCGCATCCTCTCCGCGCCGGCCTCCATCCAGTCCATCCCGGCCGCGGCGGACCAGGAGGACTTCGTGTCGATGGGCATGAACACGGCGATCAAGAACGGCCAGATCCTCGACAACGCCTACGGCGTCCTCGGGATCGAGTTCATGGCCGCGGCCCAGGCGCTCGACTTCCGCGAGTTCAAGTTCGGTCGGGGAGTTGCGGCTGCGCGCGAAGCCGTGCGGCGGCGCGTGGCGCACCTAGAGGAGGACCGGCCCCTCTACGCCGACCACAACCGAATGAAGGAGCTGGTCCGCTCCGGCGAGATCCTCGACGCTGTGGAAGAGGCGGTGGGGCCGCTCGCCTGAGGCGCTCCGGGCGCCGGGAAGGGCCTTGCGCATACGAGGGGCTACGCCATACGAGGGCCGACGGGCGCGACCGGCCGGGGCCTAAGCTTTTCCCCTCGTCCCGGCGTCTATTGGTTGTGATGACGAAGGAGCTCTCGCCCCTGGCCGACGCGGCGGTCCTGGCCGCCCGGGAACCGCAGCGCGAGCGCCTGGTCCGATCGCTGCACGATCGGCGAGGGCAGGATCTGTACGGCTTTGCGGTCGGCCTCGGTCTCTCCGACTCCGACGCCGCGGACGCCGTTCAGGAGGCGATGCTCAGGGTCTGGCGCGAGCTCCGCTCCGGCCGGGAACTCAGCGACCTGGACGCCTGGGCCTTCCGGACCACCTACCGCCTGGCCATGGACCGCCACCGTTTCCGCCGGCGTTTGGCCGGATTGTTCGGACGGCTCGAAGAGCGAGGCGCCCGATACGCCCCCGACCCTGCGGACTCGGCCGAGGCCGCCGCGCTCTGGCAGGCGGTCGACTGCCTTCCGAAACGACAGCGCGCGGTCCTCTACCTGCGCTATCGCGCCGACCTGCCGTTCGACCGCATCGGGCTTGTTCTGGGCATCACCGCCAACGCCGCGCGCAGCCACAGCACGGTCGCGCTCGCAACCCTGCGCCTCCGTCTCGGGCAAGAGGAAACGTGATGGACACCGAACGCATCGAAGAGCTACTCCGCACCCGGCCTACTCGCGAGCGAACGTACAGCCGTCCTCTGCCGGATCTGATCGAGACTATGCGACCGCTCAGGGTCACGGTCCGAACTCGCGGCGGATCTCCGGTCGGCTGGACCGCGACGTCGATCGCGCTGGTGCTGGTCGTCGTCGCCGGCACGGCCCTTTATGGCGCCTGGCACGGCGGCCGGCCGGCTGCCGCCGCGGCCACGTCGACGGCGATCTCCACCCCAACGGCAACCGCCGGTCCGCCCGTGAGGGTCCTGCCGACGCCCACCCCGGCGCCCGGCGCGTTCCACGCCACCGGGTCGATGACGACGGTTCGGGTCGACGACACCGCCACTCTGCTGATGGACGGGCGCGTCCTGCTCGCCGGCGGCTTCATCCCGGCGGGCGGCGTCCTGTCTTCCGCCGAGCTCTACGATCCGAATACCGGCACCTTCAGCCGAACCGGATCGATGGCGACCGGTCGATACGACCACACCGCGACACGCCTCTCGGACGGCCGAGTCCTGATCGCCGGGGGGCTGGACGGCGCGTCGAAGGATCTGGCCTCCGCCGAGATCTACGATCCGAAGACGGGCGCCTTCAGCCCGACCGGGCTGATGAAGACCGCGCGAGACGGCCAGACGGCCACGCTTCTTGAGAACGGCCGCGTGCTGATCGCCGGAGGCGAGGCCCAACTCGGGGCGAAGGCTGCCAACGCCTCGGTCCCTCCCACATTCGTTCCCCTTGCGTCCGCAGAGCTGTACGACCCCGACACCGGAAGGTTCGTCCCAACGGGGCCCATGACGGTCGCCCGCAGCGACACGACCGCCACGCTCCTGCAGGACGGGCACGTCCTGGTCGCCGGGGGCTTCGGTGGGCTGGCGTCGGCCGAGCTGTACGACCCGGCGACCGGAACGTTCGCCGCCACCGGGTCTCTGACGGTCGGGCGGGCGGAAGCTACCGCGACGCTGCTATCCGATGGCCGGGTGCTCGTCGCGGGAGGAGGCGGGAGTGGAGGCGGCATATCCTCGGCCGAGCTCTACGACCCGGATGCCGGAACATTCGCGCCGACCGGCTCGATGTTGACGGCGCTGGACTTTCAATCCGCTACCCGCCTATCCGACGGCCGAGTCCTGATCGCCGGAGGCGGCGAGATGACGGATGCAACGGAGCTCTACGACCCGGACACCGGCACCTTCGGCCCGGCCGGAGACATGATGTCCGCCCGGGACGGCTTCACTGCCACTCTCCTGCAGGACGGCCGCGTGCTGATAGCCGGCGGCATGACATTCGTTTCGGGTGACTTCGTGAACCTCACCTCGGCGGAGCTATTCCAGCCATAGTCGGATCGCCGCGTCGGCGCCCCTCCGCCGGCGCCGCGGCGCCGCGGCGCCGCGGCGGGCAAACTCCCCGTTCACCCAAATGCCGCATGGACTCGGCCCTGCCGCAATGCCAACATATCGTGGTCTGTCGACCATCGCCGGGCGGTGGCGGCGCGCCACGCCCCGAGATCGCGAGCGGGCCGAATCCGGACAGGGGTAGGAGGCTGAGCGTGCCGAAGGCGGGCCGTGCCGATCGAAGCGACCGGTGCGCGAGGACGCCCAGGTCGCGGCAGGGCCGAACCCCGGTACCGCCGCCATGGTAGGGGTTGGGGACGGCGCGCCCACGGATGGCGGCGCCGGCCACGGTTCCGAGAACATCCAGCCGCTGCTCTTCGAACAAGTACCGAGCGCCGTCGCCATCGGCGAGGTCGTCTTCGACGAGGCCGGCGCTCTGGTCGACTACCGCGTCGTCGCCGTCAATCCGGCGTTCGAGAGGCTGATCGGCGTGAAGGCCGAACAGGTGGTCGGCAGACGCGTCTCGGAGTTGCGCCCGGATCTCAGGCACGACCTGATCGAGCGGCTCGGCCGGGTTGCCGCCGGAGGGCAACCGGAGCAATTCGAAGGACGCGACCCGAGGACCGACCGCTCCGTCCTCATTCGCCTGTCCCACTTCGGCTCCAACCGGCTGCTGGCCACGATCGAGGACCTGACCGAGATGCGCCGCGCCGAGGCCGCCCTCCGCGAGCGGAATGCCTTCGTCGAGACCATCCTCGCGAGCACCGGCGACGGGCTGGTCGTCTTCGATCGCGACCTGCGCGTAACCGTTTGGAATCCGGCAATGGAGGAGATGCTCGGTCTGACGGCGGACCTGGTTCTCGGCCGGCGGTTGGTCGACGCCTCCTCGGAGGCCGTCGCTGTAGACCAGGAACGGGCGGTCGTCGAAGTATTGGAGACAGGCCATTCGCAATGGCGCGAGTTCGTGCTGCCGAGCTTGCCGGGTGGTCGAGAGGGCTGGGCGCGGGCGCTGTACGAGCCGCACCGCGACGCCGGCGGGCGGATGGTCGGAGTCGTCGCGTCCATTCGCGACATCACACCCAAGCATGCCGGTGAGGCGATGCTTCGCGACCAGGCGGTCTTCGTCCAGGAGCTGCTCAACGCGATACCTACGCCGATCACCGCCAAGGACAGGGACGGCCGGGTGCTGGTCTGCAACGACGCCTACGCCTTCGGCAACTACGGCCTCCCCAGGGACCAGGTCGTCGGGAAGACCAACCGGGAACTGGGCCAGCGCGATGCCGCGATGCACGCCGAGCACGATCGCAAGGCCATGCGCAGCGGCGTGCCCGAGGTCTACGAGGCAGACCGATACATGGCGGACGGCACGGTTCGCCGCCATGTCGTGATCAAGGCTCCCATACGCTCGGCGAGCGGCGAGATCACGGGTACCGTCACGGCCGACCAGGACATCACGGAGCGCCATGCCGCCGAGCAGGCCCTGCGTCGGTCGGAAGAGCGCTTCAGGACGCTGTTCGACTTCGCCAGCGACGCCATCTTCATCCACGGAGTCGGCGGCAGCTTCGTCGAGGTGAATCGAACCGCCTGCCAGCGCCTCGGATACAGTCGCGACGAGCTCCTGGCCATGTCGCCGACCGACATCGACGCGCCCGAGTTCGCGCCCCTTGTCGCCGAGCGAGAAGCGGTCCTCGAGCGCGAGGGGACGTCGTTCTTCGAAACCGCCCACATACGGAAGGACGGGACGGTCATACCGGTCGAGGTGAGCGCGACCATCATCGACCTCGGCGGCGACCCGGCCGTTCTGAGCATCGCCCGCGACGTCGGCGAACGGCGCCGCGCCGAGGCCGAACGGAACGAGCTCCAGGAGCAGCTGGCGTCGGCCCAGAAGATGGAGGCTATCGGCCGGCTCGCGGGTGGAGTCGCCCACGACTTCAACAACCTGTTGACGGCCATTCGTGGGTTCGCCGAGCTCCACCTGGCGGACCATCCTCCGGGCGACGCCGGGCGCGCGGATGTGCTCGAGATCGAACGCGCCGCCGACCGCGCCACGCAGCTGACGGCCGGTTTGCTGGCGTTCGCGCGCCGGGCGGAGGCGCACGCCATGAAAGTCGATCTGCCGGCGATCGTGCGCGACACCATGGCGCTCCTGCGTCGACTCGTCGGGGAGGACGTCGTCATCCGCCTCGACGCCGACTCGAACGTGCCGCTGGTTCTGGTCGACCCGGTTCAGATCGAGCAAGTTCTGCTGAATCTCGCCGCGAACGCCCGCGACGCGATGCCGGCGGGCGGGACGCTGGTCATCGCAGTCAAGCCTGCCACGCTGACGAAAGCCTTCGTCAAGTCGCACGCCGGGGCACGCACCGGCCACTATGTCCTCCTCGAGGTGTCCGACACAGGCGTGGGCATGGACGAGACGACGCGGGCCCACATCTTCGAGCCCTTTTTCACCACGAAACGGTCGGGAGAGGGCACGGGGCTGGGACTCGCGAGCGTGTACGGCATCGTCAAGGTCGCCGACGGCTACATCGACGTACGCAGCCGTCCCGGCCATGGCAGCGTGTTCCGCGCCTACTTCCCGGCGGTCGAGGGCGCGACGCCGAGTGCGGAGGTTGCGCCGTCGGCGGTCGACGCCCACCGTGGGGCAAACGAGACGATCCTTCTCGTGGAGGACGAACCCGCCGTGCGCCAGTTCGCCCAGCGCGTGCTCCAGGAACGTGGGTATCGAGTCCACGCCTACGGCGATCCGGCCGCCGCGCTCGAAGCCGCGACTCGCGATTTGGGCTCGTACGACGCGCTGGTGAGCGACATCGTCATGCCGTCGATGAGCGGCCCGGCCCTGGCGGAGCGCATTCTCGCGGCCCGGCCGGACCTGCCGGTCCTCTTCATGTCCGGCTACGAGGCCGGGGCGCTCCCGGCGGGCGCGCCCAAGCCATTAGCGAAGCCCTTCACCGCGCGAGATCTCGCCGTCGCGGTCGGAAACCTGTTCGGACGCTCGGATTGAGAGTCGGCCCCGAAACGTAGCGGTGTCGCGCGCCGAGCCGCAGGTCAGACGTGCCGGTGCAGGTCGGCCTCCGGCCCAGCCTCGGGCGCGTCCATGTCCCTCGGGGGCTGCTCCCAGCCCATCTCGTCCGCTTCCCGCTTCGCCACGTTGAGGTAGAGC
This sequence comes from uncultured Chloroflexia bacterium, assembly GCA_963838285.1. Classification (GTDB taxonomy): domain Bacteria; phylum Chloroflexota; class Limnocylindria; order Limnocylindrales; family CSP1-4; genus Fen-1039. Next base: position 223,624 of record CAWIQP010000009.1, on the reverse strand, counting down.
ACCTCTTGCTCGACGTTGGCGATGTGGGATGCGGGGACGTAGGTATGACCGCGAAGACCGGGTCTCGACGCGAGAATGTAGTTCTGGCCCACGCTTTCGACGGTGCCGAAGCGGCGCCCGTCGTTGCCGACGATCGCCCACCCGGCCTTCAGGTCCGTCATGCGCATGCGCTTTCGATCTCCTCGCCTTCTGACTAGCGACAACCATAGCAGCGGAGGCGCCGACGAGACGAGCCGACCCGGATCGGGCCCGGCCGGAGAGTCCGGACCATGCCAACCGACCCGTGCGCCCGGCGCCACCCAACGGGACGACGCGTCTCCCGATTTGACGGCCTGGCGCGCGTGTGGCTCGATCCGCCCACCGCGGCGCCTCCCGTCGCGGATCAGACGGAGGATCGCGATGCGCGTCCCAGCCTTCGGCCCCGCCCGGGCGCGCTCCGTGCGCCTCCCGGCCGCAGCCGTGCTGCTCCTCGTTGTGGCGGCGGCCTGCTCATCGGGGGGAGCGGCCGCCTCGTCGGTGGCCAGCGCCCTCGGTCCCGCCGGGAGCTTCGCGGTCCTCCACGCCCGGTTGACCGTCACAGGTGGGCTGGGCGTCACGGGGTCCTACGACGACCGGCTGACAGTGCCCACGTGCGCCGACGTCGCCGCCCACGGAAGCAATCCCCAGGATCTCAACAACGGCGACCTCTTCTACGTGCCCACGCCCCCGACGAGTGGCGGCGCGGCGGGCAGCGTCGGTGGGAGCAACAGCTTCACGACCGACGTCGCCGCGACCTACAAGGGGCCCGGCAGCTATTCGGGCAGCCAGCTCAACGGGACGCAGATCTGGGTGAACCCGATCGCGGGCGACGAGGAGACCCACAACTTCGCTCCGGTGGCGGGTCTGGGCTCGATGACGGTCGACGCCGACGCGTCGGGCTCGTACGACTTCTCTGGCTGGCAGGATCCGGGCAGCGTCACGATCTCCGGGACCGTCACCTGGACCTGTTCGGACTAGGGTCCTGCCGGGCGACGGGGCCCGGTTCAGGTCTGAAGACGTCCGATCGGTGGCAGTCTCATCGAAGGATGGCCGCCGGGACGGGCAGCTCGCTCCGAGCGCGGAAGAGCGAATCCCGTAACCTATGAGTACCGAGGAGCCGCCCCCGCCCCCGCCTTTCCTGCGGATTCGGGACGCCACCCTCTCGGAAGGAGGCGCCTCGCGTGTCACACAGAAGCCCTCTCTGGGCGGCGGCAGCCGCGCTGGTTCTCGGCCTGACCGTTTCCGCCTGCGGGAGTTCGACCGCAACTCCGGCGCCGGCGGCCACGCCCGCGGCCGCAACCGTGGCCCCGCCGGCCGCAACACCCGTGGCGACCACGGTCGCGACCGCCGCGGCCACTACGGCAGCCACCGCAGCCCCGGTCGCCACGCACGGCGAACGACCACCGCCGCCGGAAGCTGCCCCAGCGGCGCCACGGTCGGCGCCGCCCTGGGTGTCACCCTCCCCGATCCGGTCGGGGTCAAGGGCGGCGGAGGAACGCAGCTTCCCGCCGGCGCGACCGGCATGGCGTGCGAGTACGCGGGCAAGGGCCTCAACGTGATCATCGAGATGATCTCGAACATCGACCCGTCGTCGATCTCGCTGTTCAGCAGCAAGTTCCCGGTGCCGTACGCAAGCGTGTCCGGCGTGGGCGATCAGGCTCGTTCCTTCCTTGCGCCCCTTGGCGGCGGGAAGAACAACGAGGGCATCGTTGCCACGAAGGGATCGACGCTGGTGGACATCACCGCCACCGCCACTCCCGCATCGCTCGCCCAGCTGGAGGCCCTGGTCAACCAGCTTCTGTAGCCGGACGAGAGCGTCGGACTCGCGCCCCCAGGTCACGGAACGGCGCTCCACGGCCGGTCCGCGGCAGTTCGGGATCTCGGCGTGCGCAACGCGCATCGGCCGGCCCAGGCGTTAGGCTGAGCGCCTCCGGATTCGGAGCATGCGCGAAGCTGGGAAGGAGTCCGACTCGGATGCGGAGCGTTGGGCAGTCGGAAGGCCAGGCGGCGGGCCCGAGCCCGCGCGTCGACGCTCGCGTGGAGCTGGTCCTGGACGCCCACGCGGAGCTCGGCGAAGGGCCGGTCTGGGACGAGACGCGGCGCGTCCTGTGGTGGGTGGACATCAACGCCGGCCGCGTGCATCGCTTCGACCCGGTGAGCCTCCTGGACCGCGCCGTCGAGATCGGCGTGCCGGTCGGCTTCGTCGCCATCCGAGACGACGGCAGGCTCGCCGTGGCAGCCGTGGACGTTCTCCTGACGCTCGATCCGGAAACGGAGGAGGTCGAGACGCTCGCGCCGTTCGAACCCGGGCCGGTCGCCGTCCGCTGCAACGACGGCAAGTGCGATCCGCGCGGCAGGCTCTGGGTGGACCGGATGGCATTCGACCGGGCGCCCGGCGCCGGCTCGCTGGTTCGTTTCGACGGCGCCGGCTTCGAGACGATCCTGCCCGGGCTGACGATTCCAAACGGGCTCGACTGGACCGGAGACGGCTCCCGCATGTACTTCGTGGATTCGCGCGATCCGGCAGTCTCCGTTCTCGATTTCGACCCCGAGTCGGACTCGGCGGGCAATCGTCGCCCGTTCCTCCGAATGGCCGACGTCCCCGGGTGGCCCCGGCCGGGCGTGCCCGACGGCCTCACCGTCGACGACGAGGATTGCGTCTGGATCGCCGTCTGGGGCGGCGGCTGCGTACTCAGGTTCGACCCCGACGGAGCGCTTCTCGGTCGGATCGACGTGCCGGTCTCGCGCGTGAGCAGCTGCGCGTTCGGCGGCGAGGACCTCGGCGACCTGTTCATCACCACGGCCTGGGAGGACGCCACGGACCGGGAGCGTGCCGCCGAGCCCCACGCCGGCGGCCTCTACCGGGTCAGACCCGGAGTGCGCGGGCGGCCACCGCGCCGATTGAAGACCTGGAGGCGCGCGTGAAGGCGCTCGTTCACACGGCTCCGTTGCGACTCGAGTACGTCGAGCGCCCCACGCCCGACTTCGGGCCGCAGGACGTTCTGGTTCGGGTGGCCGCGGTCGCGATCTGCGGCTCGGACGTCCACGGCTACACGGGCTCAACGGGCCGGCGCATCCCGCCGATCGTGATGGGCCACGAGGCCTCGGGCGTGGTGGAGGCGGCCGGACCGCAAGCCCCGGGGTGGAGGGCCGGCGACCGCGTCACGTTCGACTCGACGATCTACTGCAACGAATGCGCGGAGTGCCGGCACGGCCGCGTCAACCTGTGCGAGCGGCGTCAGATCCTGGGCGTGTCCACGCCGCTCTTCCGCCGCGACGGCGCCATGGCCGAGTTCGTGGCCGTTCCGAATTGGATCCTCCACCGGCTGCCGGATGGACTGAGCTTCGAGGAGGCGGCGCTCGTCGAGCCGGCCGCCGTGGCCATGCACGCGGCCCGGATAACGCCGATCGAGCCGGGGGCGACGGTGGTAGTCGTGGGGGCGGGCGCGATCGGTCTGCTGGCGCTCCAGGCGGCACGGATCCGCGGCGCCGGGACGGTCGTGGTCATGGACGTGCGCGAGGAGCGACTGGCGCTCGCCAGGCGGCTCGGTGCGGACGTCGCGATCGATTCGCAGGCGGGCGATCCGCTCGAGGCGCTTCGCTCGGCGACCGGCAAGGCCACGGCCGAAGTAGTCATGGAGGCCGTCGGAATCGGCAGGACCGTCGCTCTCGCAACCGAGTTGACGGCGCCGGGCGGAAATCTCACGCTGATCGGCAACGTCCAGCCCACGATCGAACAGAACCTCCAGGCGATCGTGTCGAAGGAGCTGACGATCCGCGGCTCCGCGGCAAGCGCGGGCGAGTATCCGACCTGCCTGGCGTTGATGGCGGACGGACGGCTGGCGACGGCGCCGCTGGTCAGCCGAACCATGCCGCTCTCCGACGGCCAGGCCGCGTTCGACGCGCTGCACCGCGCGGAGGCCGGATTGATCAAGATCGTGCTGAAGCCCGACGGCGGACTCCCATCGACGGAGGTGGCCCATGCCTGACTCGTTCGATCTGACCGATCGTGTAGCGCTGGTGACCGGCGGCAGCCGCGGGCTCGGCAGAGGCTTCGCCGCGGCGCTGGCCGGCCGCGGCGCAAGCGTGGCCATCACCAGCCGCACCGTCGAATTGCTGGTCGATACGCAGCGCGAGCTTGAAGCCCTGGGCGCCGAGGTCCTCCCCTGCACCCTCGACACCACGAAGGTCGAGACGATCCAGCCCGCGATCGATCGGGTGCTCGAGCGTTTCGGGCGGCTCGACATCCTGGTCAACAACGCCGGCTCGAACGTTCGAAAACCCGCGATCGAGATGCAGCCGGACGACTGGGACGGCGTGGTCGACGCCATCCTGCGAGGCACCTTCTTCGTTTCGACGGCGGTCGTTCGCTCGGCGATGCAGCGGCAGAAGTACGGGCGCATCGTCAACATCGGTTCCGGCACGTCCGCGTTCGGGATGCCGGGGATCGCTCCCTACTGCGCGGCTCGAGGCGGAATCACGCAACTCACCAAGGCGCTGGCGGCGGAGTGGGCCGCCGACGGGATCACCGTCAACGCGCTGGCTCCGGGCTGGTTCAAGACGGCCCAGAACGCCGTGCTCTACGAGGATCCGGACTGGGTCGCCGGCGTGGTGGCCAGGATCCCGACGGGTCGCACCGGCCGCCCCGGCGACCTCGACGGCGCTCTCCTGTTCCTGGCGTCGGACGCGGCGGCGTACGTGACGGGCCAGCTGCTCTTCGTCGACGGCGGTTTCACCATCGGGGCCATGAGCGCGATGCCGCGCCGAGAAGCGGCGCCACCCCGCGACGGCGGCGCGGTCTGACCGGCGGTCCGAGCAGGCGGCCCGGTCCCAGCAGGCGGCTTACTTGGCCGCGTACTCCTCCGGATGATCGCGGCGATCCTCGTCGGCCGTCTGCGCGATCATGGCCAGGGTCTCCTCAACGGTCATGTCGTTGGCGTCCGCGGCCCGCTTGATGTCCTCGTAGGTGATGTTGACGTGTGGTTGACCCATGTCGTCGTGGGCGGCCATGCAGCCGCAGTTCAGGCACATCGTCGATCTCCCGATCGGCGGGGACGCGGCCTTTGCCGTCGCGTCGACCCGCATCGCGAGCGGAGGAACGAGGCCGATCTCGACACCGTCGATCCCGCTCCCGCTGACTATCGTGCATTCGCGACGTGGGGAGGCGCGGCCAGGCCGCGGGTACGCGGCGCGGAACGCACGGCTCGATCGAGCGCGCCATAATGCCGCCGATGCAGCTCGCGGATGGCGTCTACAAGGTCGACGGCGTGAGGGCCGCCAACGTCTACCTCGTCGCGATCGACGACGGCCTGCTGCTGGTGGATACCGGCATACCCGGCAACGCGAAGCGGATCGTGGCCTTCATCGAGGGCATCGGCCGTGGGACGGCCGACCTCCGTTACATCGTCCTGACGCACTGCGACATGGACCACATCGGCAGCGCCGCGGCGCTCAAGGACCTCACCGGGGCGAAGGTCGCCATCCACGAGCTCGATGGTCCGGTCCTCTCTGGGGCGCAGAAGCCCCAGAAGGGCGGGCGGGCGATGGTGGCGTTCAGCCGGCTGTTCCGGATCCGGCACGTGACGCCGGACCTGCTGCTCAAGGACGGCGACACGATCGGTGGCTTCCGGGTGATGCACGTGCCGGGGCACACCGCGGGGAGCATCGTCCTGTACCGCGAGGACGGCGTCGTCTTCTCCGGAGACGCGCTGCTCAGTGACGGTCGGGGGCGGGTTCGCCCGCCCTCTTCACGTCTCTCGCTCGATCCGGATCTGGCGCTCGCATCCGCCGAGCGGATCAAGGCGCTGCACACCACGCTTCTCTGCACGGGCCACGGGGCGCCCGTCCGCACGTAGATCCTGCCGGCCCGCCGCAGGCCTCGCGCGCGGCATCCTATGCGGGGTGTCGGCCCCGGTCGTCAGCCGCGGCCGACTGGCATCCGGAGAGGTGTCAGGCGCCTACCTCGAAGGTGCTGACCGGGGCCTGCTGGGTGCCGGCGGTCCAGACGCCGGCCGCGGCCTGAAGCACGCCGGCAGCCGGCTGACTCTGCGTCCCCGGCGTTCGGTTGGCCATCTGGGTTGCGATCTGGGTGGCCTGGTCCGATGTGAGGTTGGAGTTCGACCCCGAAATGGCGGCGGCCAGCGCGCTGATCAGGGCGTTCTGGCTCACGCCCTGCGACGATGCGATCGAGGCGAGGCTCTGACCGCTCTGGAGCGCGGACCCCAGGTCGGTCGTGCTCATTCCGAGCAGCTGCGCGGCTGCGCTCATCGCGCCTCCGCCGTGATGATGGTGGTGATGCCCGTGGGTCGCGGTCGTTCCGGATGCTCCCGACGCGGCTCCCGGAGCCGTCGGCGTCAGGGGTTGCTGCGACAGAACCGGTGACAGCCCGACCGCGCCGACCTGAGCGGTGCTCAACTGAATGGCTGATATGGCGTCCACGAATGGCTCCCGGCTGGCAGTCTTGGACCCTCCACCGGCAAGTGTCGGTGGTCGATCGGCTCTTGGGGACCCCGGCCAAGGGTGAACGCCTAGATATGCGGCCGGTTTGTGAGATCGGCGATCCAGTTGAGAGGGCGCGGCGAGCGTTCAGGTGCCGATTGGCGACGACTGTCCGAGCAGGGTCCCGGAGCCGTCCAGGGCCTGGACCGCGACTGTTCGCGGACGGCCCGGAACGACGATGTCGGTCTCGAAGCCCGACCGGGGCCGCGAACCGATCGGAACGAGGGCCTGGGGAGTGTCGCCGCCAAGGACGACCCACGCCGCCACCTCCGTCGCCCCGTTCCAGCTGGCGTAGACCGTCGTGGCCCCGGCGTCGCTCTGAGCCGTGGCGACCGCCGGGTGGTCGGTTGGCCGGCCGTGCCACGGGAAGCGGAGGGTCCGGTACGAGGACGACCCCTCGGGCAGGCTGGCATCCAGAACCATGGTTCCGTCCGCCGCGAACTCCGTGAAGTACGGCTGATCGCCCCACCCGACCAGGACGTTTCCGTTCGGCTGGGGCTGCATGCTGCCCTGGCTGTTTGCCAGGATGCCGCCGACATGGCTGTACGCCCGGCGCAATGTCGCCGTGTGGTCCGACTCGTTCACCTCCAGGATCAGACCGCGCGAGCGAGCCTCGGTCGGCGGTTTCGATCCGTCGCTGCCGTCGTCGAAGAGCGTCAGCGAGCCGTCCGGCTGTCGCCGGGCGTCGTGCTGCCAGGAGAACTGCGTACCGGAGCCCATCGCGAAGTCGCTCCGCTTGCCGCCCAGCCTCCAGATCACCGCGCCGCTGCGCCGGTCGATCTTGTACACCGCCCATGTGTGGCGCCCCGAGATGAGGAGGTTGCCGTCCGTGTCCACGTCGATCGAGTTGATGTGGAAGTAGTCGAACGGCAGACCGGTCGACGGCCCGACGTAGGACTCGTCCGGGCTCACGTGGTCGGCGCTGTGCCATTCGAAGAGGAGGTCGCCCGTGGCCATGTCGACCTCCTGCACGATCGACTCGAGCAGCTGTGGGATCCCGGGCGAAGTCTCGGGTGAGGCCGATGAGACTGCCAGGGTCGCCCCCGGCGTCGGCCTTGGCGCGTAGACGGTGAAGAGCGCGGTTCCCTCGGCCGTCGTGATGAACTCGTGAAGATCGCCCTGGAGGCCGTTCGCGGCATGAATGCGCGCGACCTCGACATACGATCCGTCGACCAGCACGTACTCGCCCTGGCCGGTCCCGTTGACGATCGCGCCTTCCCACCAGGTCAGAACCGGAGCCCCCTGGTAAGTCCCGACCCGCAGGTTGAGCGCTCGCTTTCCCGGAGTCGAGTGGACCCATACGGGCGATCCGGCGTTGTCGACGACGACGGGCCCAGGTCCGGCGGCAGGAGTGATCAGAACCTGACCGGCCGCGGCAAGGAGGCCGGGCGTCGTCACCGAGACGAGCGGAGCCGAGAGGTCCGGCCGCGAGCGGAAGGCCTGCGAACTCGTCGGAGTCGACGGCGCAGGCGTCGCCGGCGCCTCGGAGGGAAACAGAGCCTCGGACTCGACGCCCCAGTATCCGAGCGAGGCTACGCCGACCGCCGCGCCGCCGGCCACGGCCGCACGGAGAAAGCCGCGGCGGCTGAGACGAGACCCGCTGCTCTCCGTCGCTTCCCTGGGATTTGCCGTTCGCGGCGCGCGGTCTGTCGCCCGGCTGGGCTCTCCGATCCCGGCGTCTTCGCTCATCTGTCCGCTCCTGCTGAGGCTCGCATTGCCTGCTGGAAACCTGAACAAAGCCTGAATTAGCGGCACGTTCTCACGGTCCGCGACGACTGGCGGATTCCCTGGAGCCGGCCTGCGCGAGACCTGAGCAACGAGGCGGCCGAGCCCGCGGCATCTCCTGTAGTCGACCGGTCGCGTGCGGCGGGAAAGCGGCGGCTGGCGTGCGGTCTCGGCCTTGACCCTCTCGCCGGTCGGGGCCGTGGTCGGTAGCACCAACGGGCCGTTGACAGTCTCCCAGGGCGGCCAAGACTGAACTGAGTTCCTCCGCAGCTTGGGTCTTCAGGGAGCCGATCTGCCGTGACGATCCGCAAGCGCGCGCCGTTGCTGGCCCTGCCGCTCGCTCTGGCCGGTCTGCTGACCGTCGGTGGCGCGGGGCCCGTTCTTGCGGACCCGCGCCCTTCGATCGTCGGCGTCACGCTCGATGCCGACAACCATGCCGTCGTGACGTGGAGCAAGGAGCCCTGGCAGGGGTCCATGAGCGTCAGGTGGAGCACCGGCGATGGCAGCGTCGCCGCGCCGGACCCGAACTGGGACGACCATTACGGTCTCCCGCTGGTGGATTGCTACGGTGAACCACTCGAAGGAAACCCGTTCGGCGGCGACTCCACGAAGGGCCAATGGAACTACGGCCGGCACTGCCTGGGACAGGACGTCGCCGACACGGCGACCACGGCCACGACCTGGAACGAGCTGGTCCCGGGCGTCTACTACTTCCAGGTCACGGTGGCCGGCGAGAACCATCAGACCGGGCAACCATGCAGCTACCAGGACAAGGGCCTGCCCACCGAGTGCCTGTCGCCGCACTACTCCGACGTCTTCAAGCTCACCGTCCTGCCCGGAGCGGGTACCTCGCCGGCGACGTCGCCGGGATCGAGTGGACCCGACTCGAGCGGCCAGCCCGGATCGAGCGGCGTGCCCGGCTCGACCGTTCCGCTGGCGATGAACGGTCCCGGTCGCTTCGCGGCCGCCGGTGGCGGCCAGGTCGACGTCGGGGCGGAAGGCCAAGTCGTCTCGAACCCGCCCTACAACTTCGACGTCCGGTTCGGGCAGATGCACCTGCAGGAGGACCTGGCCAGCTTCCACTGTCCGCCGTGGACGCAGCCCTATTCGCCCGAGACGACGCTGGCCGACTGGATCGGCGTGCGGTGCCGCACCGTAACGACTCCGCAGGCCGGCGCTCTCGTGGAAGGCACGGAACTGACGGTGACGGTCTCGTCCCAGGCCACCGTCTTCCGGGTGTTCGCGGGGCAGGTCGAGGTCTCCGATCTGTATCACCGCGGGGCCGTCATCCTCGGCCCGGGGCAGACCACCTCTGTGCTCACGGGCCAGACCCCCAGCGCCCCCGTCGCCTTCGACACCAACGATCCATCCCTGCGCTGGTGGGATACGGGACCCGGCGACGTCGAGGTCGCGGCGATCGTGCTCCTCTCCGTCAGCTTGTTCTTTCTCGTGTACTTCCTGCCCGCCATCGTGGTCGTGGCTCGCCGTCCCGAGCGCTGGCGGCTGGTCGGTATGGTCGACCTCCTGACCGGCAGGACCGTCGTCGGCTGGATCGTTTCGCTGGTGCTCGCCTTCGCGCTGCCCCGCCCCGGTCCGACCTCCACCGGACCGCCGCTGATCTCGCCGGATGGAAGGTGGTGGTGGGATGGCTACGCCTGGCGACCAATGCCGGCGGAGCCACCCGCTGGCCCGTCCTGACCCGGGCCGCCGGAGCGCGACCGCCGGAGCGCGGCCGCCGGACCTGGGCCGCCGGCGCGGCTGTGCTCCACGCCGGTCACCGGTCAGTCCGAGCGGGCCCGGTCTAGCAGAGAAGGTCCGCGTCGAAGCCGCCGGCGGGGTACTGGACCAGGGCCACGCGGCCGCCGGTGAAGCCTCCGGCGGCGCAGTCGACCACCGCCTGCCCTGCGGAACCGGCACCGGCCACCCAGCTCGGATAGGCCGAGAAGACGGTCGTGCTGCCGGTGATCTGGTTCCACTGGTACCGAGTCGAATAGAAGCCGATGCCGGCCACGTTCACCGATTCAAGGTACGCGACCTCTCCCTGGAGAGCCGCCACGTTGAGGGTGACGTCGGTCCGCCAGCTGTTGTTGATCTCGACGTCGAGCCACCACATGTTCGGGGATGGCGTGCGGGTCGCTCCCGGAGAGGCCAGGCCCACGGCGACATAGGCGCCGGCCGCCGTCTTGTAGGAGTCGGCCGCTGCGTTCCAGCCGTAGTCGAACGCGCATTCGGCCGTGTCCGATCCCGCCGCTGCCGTGGCGCACTGGCGCGGGGACGTCTGGCCGGCGGGCCAGCGGGCGGAAAGGGCGGGTCCGGGGTTGCCGGTGTTGGCGTAGAGCTGCGCCTTCACTCCGCCCGCCCACGTCAGCTCGGGCGGCCCATCGCCCGAGGCCAGGCACGGATTGGGGCTGAAGACGATCCCCTTGTTCACGCCCACGATCCCGTACTCGGCGCCGGCGGGGAACGATCCCTTGCACTGCGGGTAGGAGATGTCGAACCAGCACGGTACCGCCCCGGAGCTGCAGTCGAGAGTGTGCTGCCAGCCCAGGTCGACTTCCGCCGCGGCCGCGTGGACCCCGACGGTGGCTGCGAGAACGGCGCCGACCACGAGGACGGTGGCCCACCTGCCCGCCGACTTTCGAAGCCTGTCGAGGCTCGCCCTGCCGGCCTGCCCGTACGCGTCGAGGACGGCCGACAGGTGGTACAGGAACAGCCCCAGATCGAGGATCAGCAGGTTCGTCAGCCAACCGCGGTCGGCGGTCACGCCCGAAAGGGCGCCGGGGTCGAAGACCAGGAGCAGCCCGAAGGCGCCCAGGACCGCGAGCCCCGGGATCGCCACGATCGCGCCGCGAACCCGACTCCCTGCCGCCGCCTGGCCGAGGCCCGGAAACACGAAGGACAGCGCCGCGGCTCCAGGCGGGGTCTCGAACAGCGCTCGGATACGAGCGGCGAAAGACGAATCCACGGACTCAGATCCTCCGGGCCCGATGGTACGGCAACGACGCCGTCGTCGAGGCCAAACGGCCGACGGTCCGAGTCGAGTTCCACGGGACCCGCTCAACCTCGACGAGAAACGGGCCCGGAGTCGGGCGATCGGGCCCGGAACCCCGACGATGGTCCTGTTTGGCGAGACCCGCTTTCTGCCAGGTCCAGCGCGACGCGCTCGTTCCATGCCGGGATGGGTTGTCGCGACCGCCCTGGGTGGCGGAGCAGGTCATCGCGGGTTCAACACCACGGCTGAGTGGCGTGCCGGATTCACCGACCGATCTCGCCGCCGCCAAGTCGCGCGAGGCCCTCGGCGGCAGCACGCCGCACGTTCGCGTCCCCGTCTTCGAGCGCGTCCTGTAGCGATGTGGCGGCGCGCGGGTCGCCGATCCGGCCGAGCGCTTCGGCAGCCGCTCGGCGCACGCTCCAGCTCGCGTCCTTGAGGCAGACGACGAGGGACTCGAGGGCCCGAGGGTCGCCGATCTGGCCCAGAGAATCGGCGGCGGCCTTGCGGATTTCGACCGCCTGGCTTGCCAGCGTTTCCATCAGGGGCTCGACCGCGCCCCTGTCGCCAAGCTTGCCGAGCGCTTCCGCGGCCGCGCGGCGAACGCTCGCATTGTCGTCGGTGAGCGCGGCAATGAGTGGCTTGACGGTTTCCGCGCCCCCCATCGTTCCCAGAGCCAGTGCGGCGTCCCGGCGCACGCGCCAGGGGCTCGGATCGTCTAGCGCATCGATCAACCCGGGGAGATCTCTCTTGGCCACGAGCTTGTCGACGTTTGGCGGTCCGAACAGGGGCACGATTCAACCCTCCTGCACCTAGTCTGACACGGACCGAGTGAAACCGAAGCCGGACACAGACTAGCCTTCGTGCGCCGTCACGGTCAGGTTGCCGGTGACGGCTGTCCGCGCTTGAGGGGACCCTGGAGCTCCGAAGCCTGGGGCGGCACGGAAGGTTCGACGGCCTGCGTCCGCGCCGTCGACGTCGAGCCCGCGGCTCTTGAGCCTAGCCGCCCAGGATCCCGCCCAGACCTCCGCCGCCCAACAGACCTCCGCCGCCCAGGACACCGCCGAGCGGCGACGACTCGTTTCCCTCTTCCTTCTCGATCTGTTCGAGGGCAACGACTATCGCCAGGGCGAGCGGGGCTTCGAAGCCGGGCGCGACCTGGATCCCGTAGGCGTCGTGGAGGGAGAAGAACTTGCGGGAGGCGTAGATGACGTCCGTGCCGTCCTTCTGGATGTGGAACTCGCGACCCGCCCAGTTGCCGGTGACCTTCATCTGCCCGCCGTCCGCCGCGGTGATCGTGAAGTGTTCGCCGATGAACGACATCAAGGCCTTCTGGACCGTCGCGACGACCTTGTCGCCCTGTTTGACCTCGAAGGTCCTGTGGACGTGCGCGAGTGACTTGTTGATCTCGTAGAGCTCCTGGCCCGAGGTGTCCTTTAGGAGCAGCGAGCGCCGGATGGCGAGGAGCTTGCCGTCCACCTCGAAGGCGTGGTTCCCGTTCGCGTCGTCGATCCATAGATCGCCGGTCATCGAGATCAGCTTCTGGTTCAGCACGAACGTCCCGCCGGCAGCGTTCTGTTCAGCGGCACCAGCAGCCGGCGCAGGAGCGACGAAAGGCGCGACGAAAGGAGGCGGAGCCGAGGCGTCGGACGCGGGTGCCGTCCGCTGTCCGACGGGGGCGCCGCAGCTGACACAGAACTTGACGTCGTCGGCCAGGTCGCCGCCGCACTGTGTGCAGAACATCGACAAGGTCCACCTCCTGCTGACGAGCCATCAGACGCCCGAATTTTCTCCCGCCTCGGCAGCCACCAAGACCGCACCGACTGCCTACTTCTTGCGGAAGCGCACCCACCAGATCGCGACTGCCACGACGGCGACAACGATGACTACAGCGACGATGAGCGCGAGGTGATGCATCCGAGTCCTCGCCTCCGCTGTGGTTGCCGGACAGCCAAGAACTCGGGCGCCTCGGTCTGCGCGAAGTATGCGTGATCACGCTGGAGCTGTCCGCGCACCTGCCGTGACAGCTCACGAGGCGGTCATAGAGTCGGCCGTCGATCCCGTCTTCCGCGCCCGGGCGTCGAGGTCGGGTCCTAAGGATCGTGCGGGCGAGGAATTCGCCGAGGACCTGCAGGTCTCGTTCCAGTTCCTCGGCGTGAGCGAAGTGCGCGCTCTCCTCGAGTACAACCCACTCCGATCCGCGGCGGCCGTCGTGGACCGTGCCCGAGATGAGCTCCGCCGCGTCGAAGACGACGAGAGCTCAGCAGAGCGCATCCTGCTGGCGGAGCCCACCAGGGGGATCTCCGTAGATCGGATCCGCAATGCGCCCGTCGGCGCCAATGACGATCACGGCGGGAGCGTCCGCGGCTCCATCCCGAACATGCAAGGAGAAGGTGCGGCTCGCCCCGGCCGCGTTGACGGACACCTCGACTATTCCACTCCGAAGCCCCGCCGACAGTGTCCGGCAGCCGGCGGCCGCCGCGCCGCCCGACAGTCCCCGGAGGGGCGTGCCGAACAGCCCGGGCTGGCTCCAGCTCACGGAAGCGTCCTGGTGGCTGTAGTTCTGGACGACGAGATCCAATGGCGTTGAACAGGCGCAGGAGTCCACGGGTATCAGAAGAGCGGCGGAGATTCCAACGATGAGAGCGACCGCGAGGCCGGCAAGCACGGCGCCGGCGCACCCGAGTCGACGGCGAATACGGCCTCGTGTCGGATTGGTCCCGATTGCGTCAGCCTGGTCGGACATCATCCCCCCTGTCTGGTTCGACACGTCGGTAGCCCTGCCATTACTACGCGGCGGCCGAGCGGAAGGATGACGGCCGGCCGGCCGCGCGACGCCGCTAGGATCCGCCGTCGTCGAGCGTCAGTCGCGGAACCGCCGTCCCGGAGTACGGCACGAGCTGCTTCCCGGTCAGGACGAAGGTCGCGTACCCGACCTCGTCCGAGGTCGGCACGCCGCCGGGTGCCGCCGCGTTGCAGAACGTGTCGCTCAGCCCTGCCTGCTCTCCCGCCTGCCAGTACGTCATCTCGCACTTGAGGAGGGTGTTGGCGCCGTCGGCGGCGCTCTGGTCCCAGCGACCCGCGAAGACGAGCCACCAGACGTCGCCCGGGTTCATCTCCCGGTCGAGCCAGCCGCTGGTCGCGTAGGGAACGAGCGTCGAGCCGTCCCAGCCGTAGCCGTGCAGTAGATCGAGGAAGCCCGTGCTCTTGGCGTACCCGCTCGCGATCGCGTCCTCGAAGTCCTGGTCTTCGTCGTAGATCCGCTGCTGCGTCGAGACGATCCTGAAGATGTTGTAGTAGGCCTCTTCGGCCGTGTGAGTGGGCCTGATCATCGAATCGATGAGGTAGTTCCCGACCGCTCCGGCGAGCGCGGAGTTGATGTCTGTAGCCCAGCCGAAGTAGGCGCGGGCATGGACAGCCTCTCGAAGGTCCGGCGTAGCGTCGGTCGAGCAGGCGGCAATGTAGACGAGACTCTTGCTGAAGCTCGCCCCGTGCGAGTCGAGCCAGCGCCAGAAGGCCGGCGTGATCGCGAGGAAGAACTCGCCCATCCTGGGGTCGTCGGAGCGTTCGACCGCGAACAGCGAAAGGGTCTTCGGGTTCGCCGCCGTTCCGCCTTCGAACGTCGCCAGGTCCGGGTACGCCGCGGAAACCTCCGCCAGCGCTGCCGCGAGCTTGCCCTCGGCGCCGGCGAGGTCGTCGGTCGGGCCTAGGTCCACTCCCGTCGACAGGTCGCCGTTCGACGCGCCGTGCGTGTTGAAGACGACGACGCCGGGCGCCGAGGACGACTTGCCGCCCAGCAGATCGATGATCTTCGAGAGGCTCGCGTCGGCGTCGAACGCCGTGGCGACGCTGTAGCCGACCCCCTTGAGCTTTGCGGCCTCCGTGTTCCACGCGA
This sequence comes from uncultured Chloroflexia bacterium, assembly GCA_963838285.1. Lineage (GTDB taxonomy): Bacteria > Chloroflexota > Limnocylindria > Limnocylindrales > CSP1-4 > Fen-1039. The sequence continues at coordinate 208,499 of CAWIQP010000009.1, read as the reverse complement.
ACCCGCCCGCCGGCTTGATCAGGCCGGTTTCGACGCCGGACCACGCAAGCACCTTGTTCGGCAGCAGCGTGGTCCAGTTACGGCCCACGTACTTCCGGCTGGCGAACGGCACGATGAACACGGCATTCTTGTTCGCCGGATCGTCCGTGCCGTCGCCCGGCCGAGCGGGATCCAGACGGACGCGAGGATCGCTCGCGATCGGCCCAACGGTGAGCGCCGTCGCGTCGGTCGGCTCCGCGGTCCAACCCGCGAGCGCGACGTCGATGGACGGCCCGTCCTCGTACTCGATGCGCAGCCCGTCCTCCAGCTTCGTTACCGAGTCGATCTTCGGCGAGGGCGATCCGACGGTGAGGCCGGCGTCCGCGGCGGTCCGTCCCGCGCTCGTGAGCCGCATGGCGCCACTCGAGGCCACCGGCACGACGTCCACGTTCGGGTCGCCGGAATCGATCATCGCCTGGGCTACGCCGACAGCCTCGTCGAGCGCCTGGTCCGGCGTGGCTCCCGCGTCGGGGTCGGCGGCGTCGGCGGCGAAGACGGCCATCGTCTTCGGGACGACAGAGAGCGATCCGCGCTTCCATGTGGAAGTGCCCGTTCCGGTGCCGAAGACGAGGAAGGGCATCGTCACGGTGCTGTCGGCGAGGTTCAGCTCGAACGTGGCGTCCGGCTTGAAGTCGTCGGCTGTGAACTTCAACGAGAGCTGGCCGTCCTCGTAGTTCCAGGCCCCGTGATAGGCGAGCTCTTCAGTCGAGCTGGCCAGATACAGCGTCGCGCGACCGTCGGGCTCGAACATGAGCGCGATCCGCGAGCCGCTGGCCACGCTCGTGCCGGACGAGTCCTGCGCCAGGAAGTAGACGGCTTGCTCGATGTCCGACGGAACGGGCAGCACCTGTGAGCCCTGCGCCTGGGCAGTCGACTGGGGCTGTGCGCTCGAGATCGGCGCTCCGTTCCCGCTGGATCCGCCGGGCGTTGTCGCCCCGGGTTGACCGGTCCCTCCAGGCCCCCCGCAGGCCGTCAAGACTATCGAGAGGCCGGCGGCGAGCAGCGCCGCTCTTCGGACGACCCGCGAGACCATGTCCCACCTCCGCGGCGTCTGCCGCCGACCGTTCCGACGGCCCCACCCCGACCGGCAACCCAGGGCTAGCGGACGCGGGTCATCCGATCGCGCGCGCCGAACCTACCAGCGCCGGAGCGGCGTGTACAGACCGGAATACGGCTTGACGTGACTTCGGTCGGACGGCACCGACGCCCGCGAGGCTCGAGACCCTTGCGGAGTTAGCCGTGTCGGGCAGTCTCAAGGTCGAGATCCAGGCGACCTATCCGCTCGATCGGGCCGACGAAGCGATCAAGGCGTTCCAGGCCGGCACACGGGGCAAAGTGGTGTTGGCGATCTGAGCGAGGAGCGGGCCCGATCCGCCATGATGCACGAGTCGCCGCTCCTATAGGTGGGGCGTGCTCCCTATTCCGAAGGCCGGAGGACCGCGCAGCGGACCATGGATGTCGGGAAGCTCGCGAAGAGCAGGTACATCTCCCTCACGACCTTTCGCCGGGACGGCACGCCGGTTGCCACGCCGGTCTGGATGGCGCCGCAGGGCGAAGAACTCGTGGTCTACACGTTACGGTCGACCGGCAAGGTGAAGCGGCTTCGTTCGACCAGCCGCGTCCTGGTCGGCCCGTGCGACATGCGCGGTCGCCCCACGGGGGAGATCGTCGAGGCGACGGCCCGGCTCCAGGATGAGGCGGAGACGGCGGCCACGATCTCCCTGATCCGGAAGCGCTACGGCCTGCAGGCTCGTCTCCTGTTCTGGTGGTACCACCGCCACGCTGGGGACGCCTGGGTGAGTGCGCAGGTAGGGATCTCGATTCGCTTCGGTGGATCAGCGCCGACCCAGGTGTAGATGGGTGACGCGCCCTCGGCGACCGCCGCCAGAACCCCTCATCTTGCGACGATAGTCGACCCCACTGGCTACTGCGCCGGCGCTAGAGTTGAGGGGCGCGGATGCGCGGAGTTGGGGAGGTCACGCATGATTCTGTCGCTTCGAGGCTGGCGGGCAACCCTCGGCATCGTCGCGGCCGCCGTCGCGGTCGCGGCCTGTTCATCCACGACCTGGCCCACCGGAAAACCGTCGCCGCTGGCGCCGAGCTCGGCCGCGGCGACGACTGCCGCGCCGAGTTCTGCGGCAGCGAGCGCGGCCGCACCGACCTCGACCGCGACCGCCACGCCCGTCCCGGCTTCGCCAACGGCGAGCGCGACACCTTCTCAGGGGTCGGCCGGCGTCCTCGCCTGGCTATCCCCGAGCTCAACGGGGTCGCTCCGAATGGCCTCGGTGGTCGTGGTTGGAGATGCTCAGGGGCACGTGCTGCGCCGGGTCACGCTTCCTCAAGAGCCGATGCTGCTCTACGGGACAGCGGCCAGCCAGACGGTCCTGATCGAGGGCATGGACAGCTGGATGGTCACCAACCTCGCCAGCGGAAAGACGGTGACCCTCGACTTCGGCGCCACGAGCCCGCTCGACATCCACGTCCTCTCGCAGGCAGGCCTCTGGTGGGTCCTCGGCACGGACTCCGGCCACCCCGCGTACCTCCTGGACGTCCAGTCGGGCAAACTCCAGGACCTTGCGTCGGTGGGCATCGACCAGCTGGCCTCGCCCACGTTCGCGCCCGGCGAGGGCGCATTGCTGGCCTACGCGCCGGGCCCGACCCTGATCCGGATCGGCTCTCCCGCGGTCGTTCGGTCCATTGCGCAGGGCGAGGCCTCCAGCGCCTCGTTCTCGCCTGACGGCGCCCGCGTGATCTACACGGTGAAATCCGGAAGCAGCTGGAACGTCGTCTCCGAGTCCATGGACGGCAGCGACAGCCAGACCCTGTTGAACTCGTCCGTGCCGTTGATCGCCGAGTTCGCCCAGGACACCGACCATCTCCTGATCGTCGACACGAAAGGGATCGCCGTCTTCACCGTCAGTTCCGGCAAGGCGGTACTCGTCTCGACGGCCGCCACCATCGACTCCGTGGTCAGCGTCGGCTGGTCGACGGACCGCCGGTACGCCCTCCTGGCATACCGCGACGCCAAGGACAACTTTCAGTGGCTGGAAGTCGACACCGTGGCCGCCACTGCCCGCCCCCTGTCCGGCCTGGCGGGATATCTGACGACGACGAGCGGCGTGGCCGCACAGGTTCAGCTCTTTGCGCTGAGTGGCTCGGGGGCATCCCCGGCGGGCTTCAAAGTGCTCGACCTCGCCAGCGGGTCGGTGCGGTCGCTATCGGGAATGGATTCGAGGGCCGCATTCGTGGAGGGCACGGCGCGCATCAACGGTTCCTGGATCGTCGCCAGCACCGCGATCACCGCCAGCTCCGAGGCCCTGATGCAGGAGTGGGTCATCAACGGCTCGACGGGCAAGGCGGCCTGGATCGAGGAGGGCATGTCCGTGAGGGCCGCGATCTCTCCGGACGCGAAGGCGATCGTGGCGTCCCGATACGACGGCAAGACGGTGAACCTGGACCTGTTCGACCTCGTCTCAGGCCAGAAAGCGTCGATTGGGGTCGGATACGACGGCGTGTGGCTGGCCCCGTAGGTTCGGACGCCGTCGCCGCGTCCGGCTCGCCCGAGGCCGAGTCTAGATGACCGCTATCGGGCGCTCGATCGAAACGTCGGATCGCAGGTGGCGATCGATCAGGACGTGAACGAAATACACGCACTCGATTCCGGCACCTTCGAACGTCGGCGCCGATCCGGCCGGGATTAGCAGCCGTGCCTCGGCGGCGCCGCTCGCGAGCAGCTTGGGATCGACGATGGCCGACGCGACGGTCAGACGACCCACCCTGTCGGCGAGGTTGGCCGACTGCTGGATCTCGATCCGGGCTCCCTGGCCGGACGGGGCCGACGGCCACGAGGCCAAGACATCCACTTCCTGCCCGACGGGCGCCGGGAGGATCGATTTCACGTTGATCGTCGCGTCCCCGACGGGGACGCTCGCCATGAGACCGAGGAGGCCGTCCTCGCCTATGCCGGCGCGGACGAGATCCGGGTTCTGGGCCAGAGGCAGGTCGGTAGCCAGCCAGTGATCCGAGGCCCCCGCGATGTCCCATCGAACCTCGACCGCCCAGGCGATGATCGACTGACCCAGATTGACGGCCGGCGGTCCGTGTAGCGGTGTTGGGATCTGGAATGGCGCCTCCCAGGTAGCGCCCGGTTGGAGGCTGGTCGGGATCGACAAACCCGGGAACGATTCCTCGTAGAAGAGCGATCCCTCGATCCAGACGCCGTCCTTTCTGGTCCGCTCGTCAAGCCGCAGGCCAACGAGACGGAGGTTCGCGCTTCGGGCGTGGACTTCACGGCGGGCGGTGAAGTGGATCCGACCGGTGATCCGATCCCCGACTCGAGCGGGACCGTCGAGAACGATCTGGCCCGACACGGCTCCGGAGCTCGGATCTACCAGCCCCTCGACTCGAACCGTGCGAAGTGGGTGGTTGTCCTCCGTAGGCCCATTCATGGCGTCGAATGGAGAAGGAGCAGAGATCGAAGTGCTCATTCCGGTACCCTCGAGCGCATTGCGACCTGGCCCGGCAACCGTAGCAGACCCCCTGGTTGTGTGGTACGGCCGCCAGCAGGGCTTTCGTTCCTACGTGTACGCCGCGAGCCCTTGCTCCGGACAATGGAAGAGTTCGGTGGACCCGCACTTCGGATACTTCCCGCTGCGCATCCCGATCTCCTCTAGAAGCGATCGGCGAAGGTGCGCAGGGCACCCGCCGTCTCAGCGCCGATCATCGGCCTTCCGTGGCCGCCGGCCAACACGGTCGGCTCGAGCCGAGCGAGCTTCGCGACCGACTCCTTGACCGCCGGCCAGCTCCAACTCGTATACCGCGGCGGCCCCGACAGGCCTTGCCGCTGCAGCAGGAGACCCGACACGGAGTTGAGCTTCATTGTCACGACGGCGTCGCCGGTGATCAGAACGCGGTCGCTTGCTCGGAAGAACGAGACGTGGCCCGGCGTATGGCCGGGCGTGGGAATGCACTCCCAGCCCGGCAGGTCCGGAAGCTCGGCGTCCGGTTCCAACTTGCGCGAGACATCGCTCAGGCTCGATCGGGCGATCATTGCCTCACGCCGCCGCCGACCCATGGCACGCATCAATGGCACGACGACCCAGTGGTCGACCGGGCCCGCGTATCTCGCGATTGCTCCGAAGTCGCCGTTTGCGAGCGGCAGCTCGTCGGGATGCACGTAGACCGGACAGTCCCAGATCCTCGCGAGCTGGAGTGCGGCGCCGGCGTGATCGGGGTGGAAGTGCGTCAGCAGGATCGACGCCGGACGCGTGTCGGCCCCGAACACCGAGTCCGCGGCCTTCTTGATATACGGACCGTCGTTCGCCCACCCGGCATCGATCAGCGCCCACGACGATCTGGAGCGTATGAAGTAGACGTTGGTCTGAGTGCGTCCCTGCGGCCCCAGGCAGTACGCATCAGGTGCGATCTCCCGGGGAACGGCAAACGCGCTCTTCTGAGGCGACCGCGTCATGGCAAATCTCCTGGATTCGCATCGGCACAGCGAGACGGACGGGACGCGTGAAGGTCGGTGGCACAATGATCGACGATCTTGAACGTCGCGGGTGCGGCGCGTCGGACATGATCGCGAAACATGCGCACGCAACCCGGGAGGTCGACATGGCGAACGGCGTCTACGAGCGAACCTGTAATCGGTGCCACCGCACCTGGTCTGTTCCCGCCAGCATCGCGGAAGAGAGGCCAAACCTGCAGTCGCTCGCGAGTCAGTTCACATCGACGATCGGGGCCACGTTCGACCAGCAGACCGCGCTCCGCGCGCACTACCAGCAGCTCGCCAATGCCGCGAAGTGCCCGCAGTGCGGCGCCACGTCCTTCACCCAGCAGAAGGTCGCCGACTCGCCAGACTCGCCCGCCTCACTCGACTCGCCCTCTTCGCCGCAGGCGCCTGCCGGGATGCCTCCGATCGTTCCCGCGGCGGCGATGCCAGTCGGTCAAGTCCAGACGTTCGTTCTCAACCAGAAGTTGATTTCGCTGACCGGCGATCTGTGGATCGAGGACGGACAGGGCAACCACGCCTTCGAAGTCGACGGCAAGCTCGTCAGCCTGCACGGCACCCACGTGCTCAAGGATCTCAACGGCCAGCCGCTCTACGAGATCTCGAAGCCGCTCGCCCCGCATCTTCACAAGACCATCGAGATCAAGAAGGACGGCAAGGTATCGGCCACCGTCCAGGAGGCGATCTTTCACCTGGGGGGCGACAAGTTCAAGATCACCCTCGCCGGCGGCCAGGAGCTCACGGTCCATGGCAACTGGTCGAATCGGGAGTTTCAGGTCAAGGACCAGGCCGGCGGGCAGGTCATCGACGCGTCTCGCAAGTGGTTCAGCATCCACGACGCGTATGGGATCCAGATCGCGGCCGGCTTCGAGGTGCCGCTCGGTCTGGCGATCTGCGTCGCGCTCGAGCGCGTAGAGGCCCAGGAGCAGGGCGACGAATCGCCCGTTCAGAATCTGCTCGGCGACATCGACCCGTTCTGAGCCCGGGCTCCGCTGGGCAACGACCGACCGACCGTCAGTCGAGTCGGCCGGGGCGAGCGCCTGCCGTGACGGCTTGTCTTTGACGACGGTTGGCTCGAAGCTTGGCGGGGAACGACGCTCCGTCAACCGTAACGAGCTGACCCCAGGCGGCGTCCCAACCGAGTCGATCGACGGCAGTCAGCGGGAGCGGATCACATGGAGCGGGGACCTGATTGGCGCAATGCGCGGCGGCTGTTCTGCGGGGTCGCGACGGCGGCGCTCCTCCTATCGGCGGCGGCGTGCACGGCGGCCCGACTTCCCTCAGCGGCCGTCCCGACCACAGGGACAACGGGGAGTGCCACCCCGCTCTCGACGCCCGGGCTCGCCGCGCCGACCTTCGACGCATCCCCGGCCGTCACGCCCGAAGCCGACGCGACCTCGAGCTACGTCACGGCTCCGAGCGAGGCCCCGACTGCCGTACCGGTCGCACCGTCAAGCGTCGCACCGCTGACCGCGAGCAAGTGGAGATCCCTCCATTGGACGCAAGTCGCGACGCCTCAGGCATTTCCACAGACACAGGCCGACCAGGGCCGCTTCAGCGTCTTCGGCTGGAGCCGGGGCTACGTCGCCTTCTACGAGGGCTACCCGGCCGACACACCCTCGAACTCGTCGGACATCTATGCCTTCTCGTCGACCGACGGCGTCCACTGGCAGAGCGGTCAAGTCCTGAAGTTTGCCGCAGCCATCTACCTCTCGGGCGTAGTCGAGGGGCCCGCCGGTCTCCTTGCCGTTGGCACCTACGTCCCGGCCGTCTGCGGCGGTGCGCCGGATGTGGCGGCCGTCTGGCGATCGACCGACGGCATGACCTGGCGTCAGGTCGCGGTCTTCACCGTCGACGCGGCCGACATCGACGGCGGGTCCGCCGGCTACATCGCCACCGGCAATTTGAGCAGGGACGTGAACGAAGCCTGGCTCTCTTCGGACGGCGCGAACTGGAAGCACGTCGACCTCACGGCCGGCGTGTTCAAAGGCGTCCAGGCAATCGAGAGCGGCACGGCTTTCGCCGGCGGCTACGTGATCGCGGGAGCCGCCCTCGGGAACACACCGGCCGGCTGCGGTGGCGCCTCGACAAGTGTCACCGGGGCTCTCTGGTCGTCGGCCGACGGAACTACCTGGTCCCGCGACAGTCTGTCGGGCGCGACTCGCGGCGACGAGGTCGACATAAGCGTCTGCCGCATCAGCGACCACGCCCTGCTGGCGTCCGAGTCGAGCACCAACTCGTCTACCAACGCTACCGTGAACTCGTACTGGACCTCGACCGACGGCCGCACATGGCGCTCCGTCTCGCTCCCCTCGGCCACCTTCCCGGGTCCCGCCATGAGCGTGTTGACCAACGGTCAACGAGGTCTCCTGCTTGTCTCGCCGAGCTTGAGCTACGACGCGAATGGCCAGCCGGCCGCGCAGCCCGTGCCGTCCCAGATCTACGCCTTCGAGGACGACCTGAGTCTGGTCAAGCTGGTCCAGACCGGTGACGGACCCGACTACGCGTGGGCCAACGAGGACACGACAGAGGCCCTGGGGCCCACGGGATTGGTCGTGCTGAGCTCCGACGGATCCTCCCTCTGGCTTGGTGTGCCCGGCGACTGACGGCAAGCGGGGCGGCAGCGCGTTACCTGGCGACCTGAGTGGAACGGCGAGGCTCACGCGCGGTTGGCTCCATATCCGCGGCATGGACGATCACGAATTTGCGTGCGAGGCACTCCGGCCAGCGGTTCGGTCGAGTGACCTGCTCGGTTTCCCTCCTGATGCCCGTTTGTAGCCTGCGAGCCCGCCACGAGGCACAGCCTGGCGCCTAGACTTGGAGCTCTCGACCCGCCATGGAGCGTCCAGCGACCATGAGGACAGCCGCGGCAGTTCTGATCGCTCTCCTTGCCTTTGCCGGATGCGGAAGCTCCCTGACGACGCCGCCACTTTCCGCGCCACCGGCGTCGCCCATGGCCACCGCCTCGGTGAGGCACGCCCCCAGCGCCACGTCATCCGGTGCTCCGACCCCTCCGGCGCCGATTGCGTCGGCTCGTGCCGTGGACTCGGGCTCCCGGTTCGAGCTCGACTTCAGGGTTCCACGGACCGATTGGACTACGACCGACTCGATTACCGGTGAGGCCACGCTGTCGTTGCTGGGGTCTGGCAGCGTGACGATATCGGGATCGGAGTTCATCCTGTTCGAGTTCGACGAGATCGAAGGGAGCATACGCGTCGTCCCGACATCTGAAGGTGTCTGCACGACGCGCGACCTCGATGCCGAGAACCCAATCACCTTGCCGTTGACGAAATCCGGGGCCTGGGGGCCGGCCGATCCAAACGTCGCCTTCCTCCAGTCGTTCTTCGCGAATCCGCAAATCCATCTGCCGGCTGGCGATTGGACCATCACGGCGATTGCATCATTCATGGAGAGCGGCGCTTGCGCGGGACCCGATCAAACCCTGCGTGCCTCCGTCGTGGTGCACGTGACGGCCTGACGCTCGTGCGTCCAGCGGACCCGACGAGGTAACGTCAATCCATGCAGCCTCGAACGGTCCTTCTCGATCTCGATGGCACCCTCTACGCGGCCGGCCAGGCCATTCCCGGAGCGATCGAGGCTGTCGGGCAACTCCGCGATGCCGGTCTGACCCTTCGATTCCTGACCAACACCGACTCCAGGACGCCGGATCAGGTACGGGAGGAGGTGCGCGGGTACGGCCTTGAAATCCAAGCCGAGGAACTGTTCACGCCGGTGACCGCGGCTACCCAGGTCCTGGCCTCGATCCCGCGCGCGTATGCGCTTGCCATGGTCAGTGCCGCGCTGGGGGAGACGTTCGCACCGTTCGACGCCGGCAACGCGCCGTACTCTCACGTCGTCATCGGCGATTGCCGGGACCGGCTCGACTACGCTCTGCTCGACGCGGCGTTTCGAGCCGCACGCCAGGGCGCTGAGTTGCTCGCCCGGCAGCGAGGTCGCTATTTCTAGGCCGCCGATGGCGATCATCTGGACACGGGCGCGATCGTCGCGGCACTGGAATACGCGACTGGACAGAGCGCCCGAGTACTCGGCAAACCATCTCCGGACTTCCTCCTTCTAGCGGCCGCCAGCGCTCGCGCGGCAGCCAGCGAAGTGATCGTCGTCGGTGACGACACGACCACCGACATCGCGATGGCGCGTAGCGTCGGGGCGTGTGCCGTTCAGGTGCGCACCGGCAAGTTCGCGGACCAGGTGCACCAGGGCGTGGCTCTCGACGCCGATTACCTGATCGACTCAGTCGCCGAACTGCCTGACCTCCTGAGGCGAAGACCGGCCAACTGAGACCACCTGGCGGGCCACCAGCGACACACAGGTCGAAGCGCGTCGATAGGGTAGGAACCGCGGGCCGACTGAGATCGTGATCCGTGGTGATGCCTGCGGCACCTGGGGACAATCTGCTTGCTATGTAGGATCGGAGTCCACCACTCACACCGGGCGGCGGCACCGATATGCATACGTCCCGAAGCGGCCCTGGGCTCATTCGTGGTCTCCGGGCCTCGCGCGAGCGGGTGATCTTTCGATCCCGCCCACCACACAACCGCGAGCAACGAGCCCGGTGGCTCGTCTCTAGCTGATCGTCCTGAGCTCCGGCCACAGCGTGGTCCATGGCGCACGCAATCCGGTGCACACCGAGACGGGTTCTCCCTGCTCGCCGTTGAGGACGCCGAGCCCATTGTCGATCGTCGCGACGACGTGACAGCCGACGAAGAACTCGTGGGGGTCGGCAGGTCTCCAGTCGCCGACGTGCACGACGACCGTCAGGTCGGCCGGCGGCGGTCCCCAGTCCCAGAACGAGTTGTGGCCCGAGTAGACGGGAGGGAGTCCCGTGCCCAGGAGCACGAGCGGGCTCGCCTCGCTGTAATCGTTGGTCAGGATCACCGCGTGGGCTCGCTCGTCCGCGGGCAGATCGGCCACGACGCCCTCCACCGTGGAGACGAACTGCGGCCAGCCGACTGTGTTCGCGACATCGGGGACGGTGGCGGGAAGCGACGATTTGGCATACGTCGCGAGCGGCAGGATCGGCAGCGTCAAGTACGCGATGAGGGCGCCCGAGAAGATGGCGGCCGTGGCGAAGGTGGCGCCCTTCGCGCGCGTGTTGCCACGGGCCAGCCAGCGGTCGAGGAGGATGGCCCCGGCCGCCATGAAGACCGGCACGCTGCCGATGGCGTAGTAGGCCTTGCCACCGCTGACGACGACGAGGGCCAGCGCGACCAGGGCGGCTATGCCGAGCGCGCGCCACGGAGCCGCGGCCTTCGCTCTCAGGAACCAGACCAAACCTGCCGCAGTCACCGGGAACAGGAGCGGGCCGGTGAAGAGCCAGAGCAGCGGCACGATCTGGCCGCGGTTGTCGTCCGCGTAGGCGGAGATGGCCTGGGCCATCGTGAGCTGCGGCCAGCCGTTCGTCGCCTGCCAGGCGAGGTTGGGCAGCCATAGCAGGACCGCGATCCCAATCGCCGACCAGGCCCAGGGGGAGCGGACGACGTCCCAGCGTCGGGCGAGGACCAGCCCAACGGCCAGACCCGCTCCCAGGAATAGGATCGTGTCCTTGTTCTCAAGGCCGATCCCGGTCGCCACGCCAACGGCCAGCCAGAGGCGCCGATCGCCGCCCTCGAGCAGATTCACCAGAAGCCAGAGGACGATCGCCCAGACGAGCAGATCGGGCTCTGTCGTGGTGTCGAGATGGCCGGCGCCGAGGTAGCCTGACAGGGCGGCCGTGATCGCCGCCAGGATCTGCGCCCGCCGCGAGCCGCCGAGGTCGCGCGCGATGAGCGCGATGAGGATCACGACGAGCGCCATCTCGAGGGCGGGCAGCAGCCGGATGGCCGTCGGCGAGACCCCGAACAGCGCCACCGACGCGGCGGACAGGAGCGGAGTGAGGGGTGGCTGATCGACGTAGCCGAGAGCAGGATGCTGGCCCGCGACGACGAAGTACATCTCGTCGCCGTGGAAGCCATAGGCGCCGGACAAAACCATCAACCCGGCGAACATGACGACGGCAACTGCTATCGCGGGCCAGGGAACGGCGATCGTGGAGAGACGGCGGTGGTATGGGTGCGCGGCCGTGGCTGCCATCTGCGTCGAAGCATACGCGCCCACTGACGAAGGGCCGCTGAGCTCGGACCTTCGGGCTGCGAACGCGCGTTTGTCCTCGAGCGCCTTTGGATCGTGCGGTCGAACGGGAGGGTTCCGATGCGTCGCCATCGAAAAGTCTTGGAGAACTTGACACATCTTGTTGCCTTCCGCGATGCCAGTCGCCTCCAAGTGTTCATGCAGCCAGACGCGCTCCCTTACCCCTACCTGGCGGGCGTCTTCGACAGCTGCGTCCAGGAGCGCGTCCAGTCGAGAGCTCCTCCTGGCGGAGGAGGTTCACCTGCTGAACAACTCCGCTGGCAGCAGGTCGCGTTTCGTACGGTCCAAGAACTCAGCGCCGAAGAGGGCGCGGTCGCCGGCGTCAGCGCACCTGTCGATGACCTCCTCGGAGCCGAGGGACCTAGACGATTCGCGGCGGCTCCCAGAACGCGAGCAACCTCGCGACGGTATTGCGGCGGAAGGTGCGCAGTTCTGCACCCGGGGTCGAAAATGCGCGAGCGTGGCGTCACGGTCCTCCGAAGGCAAGCGCCCCACAAACCGGACTCCTGGTGCACCGCCCCCCTGAGGAACCCGCGGTACTCTCGGCGGGCGTCGGCGCTACGCTTGAGGCGTGCGGGCCAACGTCCCCTACTACATTGCCCCGGGCTTGGGCGAGCGGGACGATCCTTCGGTCCGTGTTCGCATCGTGGAGGAGCATCTGTGACACCGGTGCTGAGCTGGGACGGGTGGCCTCGTGTCCGTCTGGTGGCATTGGCGATCGGATCGGTCCTCTTCGTCTACCTAACGCTGGTGCTCAGCCTCGTCGGACGGGGAGGAGTCGTAGGAACGGACCTGTCGTCCTATCTGGCTCCGGCAGTCGCCATCGTCCACGGGTACGGCGTCCCGTACGTCAACTACTTCGACGTCAAGCCGCCCGGATTGATCTTTTTCTTCGTGCCGTGGATCGCCATTTTCGGCTCCTCGCTGCCCGGCCTTGTCGTGCTGGACGTGCTCCTGCTGTTGGGCGATCTGGCTCTCCTCTACTCCCTTCTTCGCCAGGTTTCGCAGCCGCTGCTGGCGGACCTGATCTTCGCCCTCACCCTTGCCAGCAGCTTCGGGCTCCAGCTCTTCAGCGGCATGTTCCTGCTGTCAGAGACGATTGGGAGCTTCTTCTTCCTGCTGGCGACCTGCCTGGCCGTGCGGCTGCGAGCACATCCGCTCGCATTCTTCGCAGTGGGGGCGCTCTGTGCCTTCTGCGCCCAGGTCAAGGAGGTCTGGCTGTTCTCGGTTGTGGCTCTCGCGGTACCCGCCCTTCTGGGAACAAACCGGGTACGCGCCGTGGGCTGTCTCGTTGCCGGCTGGGCGACGATGACCGCCTTGATCTTCGGTGGGGTACTCGCGCTTGGCGCGATGGGCGGCTACGAGGACGTCCTGCGATATAAGGCGGAAGTCTTCCCGATTCCGAGTCCGGTGGTTTTCATTGGAAGACTCGTCAGATTCGCGCGTGACGAGAGCTCGGACCTGTTCCTTGTTTGGCCGGCCCTACCCCTTGTCGTGGCAGCCGCCTTCCTCCTGAGGGCCAAGGCCGCGGGTGTCCGAACCGCTGTCCGCGAGCTGGCCCTCTACAAGGACGGTCTGGCGCTGTGCGTCTTCTTGGTGTGGGGAGCGTTGCTAGTGGGCTACGCCTGGCAGGACAAGCCGGGCGTCGGCCACAACCTCATCCTGATCGCCCTCCCGTTCACGCTTCTCGTCGCGGTTGCTCTGACGTACGTGACCGAAGTGATCCCGAAGTCCGTACCTCGGTTCAGGAGCAGCCGGCCGATGAGCGGCCTGTTGGTCCTGGTGATGATCTTCTCCGTTGTCCCGTCCGTCTCGGTCGTCAAGGGCGGGAACGACAGCCTTCGCGCGCTCAGCAGCTCGGACGAATGGTCGACCCTGACAACGCTAGAGAGCCCGGCTGCAATGAGCAAGTTCCAGTTCATAGCCGCGCACATACCCGTCGGCGGCTGCGCGCAGACCGCGTATGGCTGGGACGCGGGCAACACCTACATGTACACGCACAGCAACCCGTGTTCGCGCTACTTCCTCTCGGACCTGCTGACCGACCCGGAGGTTGACAGGGAGTTTCGGTCCGACCTGGTGGCCCACCCCCCGGACGTGATCGTCTACGACACGAGCCTGATGGATTTCGACCCTCGAGTGTTCGAGCAAGAGGTCTTCCCGTACACCGCTGTGCTGCAGGCGTGCTATGCGGCTTCAGATGTGCCCACGGTGTATCTGAGCCGATACGGGCCGGCTCAGCAATCGCAATGCATCGTTGTTCAGCTGAGAGCAGGCGGCTGGCAGATCTAGCGAGAGTACGGGCGCGACCAGGGGCCAACTCTCTCTCTTCAGCCGAGATCCATGACCCGAGGTCCGGCACCTTCAGCTTGACTGGCTCGATGACGCGAGCCCGCGGCGACCAGATCGCTGCATTGCTCGCAGGCCGCCACTAGGGGCTGTGCCGAGACCTTGCTGAACCCTTGTACTGGAGTCTAGAACACCCCCACCGCGACGAGACGTGATGCCCACGACTCCAGGGCAGCCATGAACTCCTCCCGAACCTCGTCCCAACCGTGCCCCAGCTTGTCGTTCAGGGCCACATACGGATACCCGTCGGCGGCTATCAGTTGTTCGAAACCGGTGGCTTCTGGGCCAAAGAAAGGCTCACTTGGCTTGGCAATCACGACGAAGAAGAGATTTGCCCGCTCGGCCGCCGGCAGCTCGGCGGCCACAATCATGGGTGAGGCCGCGGCAAGGGCGGCCGGGTCCCCACCGAAGGGCGCCTGTGCATTGGCGTCCGCGTCGCCCGCTCGGTAGTAGCCCGAGAACGGGATCGACGTGCCGAACACCGTGGGGTGGCGGAGGGCGAGGATAGCCGCGCAGTAGCCGCCCTGCGAGAAACCGGTGATGGCACGTGCGTCGGCACGGGCAATTGTCCTGTAGTGCGAGTCAACGTAGGTCACGACCGTCACGCTGATGAACGTGTCCATCAGGTCGCGTCCGTCAAACGAATCGGCGCATTCAGTGTCCCCGTATGGCCCGTTGCCGGAGTTGATGAACACCACGATCATCGCCGGAACGGTTCCTCTGTCGATCATCGTGTCGAGGGCGATCTTGGAGTTGGTGGCCGAATCCCAGAGGCTGTAGGCGGTCGGCGCCTCGTATAGGACGGGATAATGCCGACTGCCGTTCGGGTCGTAGCCTGGCGGCGTGTATATGCTGACATCCGTCGTTGCGGCGCCGTCCGTCCAGGGCGCCGGCATGTTCAGAGTTGTGACTGAGCCACCTCCAGAGGGCCTCCAAAGCAGCCACGGTCGCTGATTGGGCTGCACGGACCGCGCAGCCTGAGCCGGGGGGCCTGAGGACAAAGCGCCCCCGGCTGGCGAACCCGATACCGACGGCAGCAGGGACGCGCCAGGCTGGGGACTGAGGGTTGCCTGCGATGCTCCCGCAGATGGCAAGCCATAGGCGGGAGTTGGGGACTCGCTCGGCTCCACAGGAATGAGTCCCATCGCCGGGGCCCCGCCATGCAGCATTCTCGAATTGGGCGTGTAGTTGACCATGTCACCGAAGACTGGCGCGCTAAAGACCAGCAGGATCAGAACTACGGCCACTGTGACGGGCCGCAGCCACAGACGAGAGTCGAGGCGTCGATTCCGGATCGCGTCTCGGATGTCGGAGCCAGCCCCGATCAATCCCGGGCGCAGCGCCTGGGCCAGCGCAGCTCCGGCCCAGCCAGCGATGACGCCCACCACCAATAGCGTCACCGAGGTTGACAGCCATCCAGCGAGATCAAACGAACCGTCGACGCCAGTCGACGCCAGGGCGTGGCGGGTCTCCTCGAGGAAGACATGGCCGAACAGGGCGGCGAGACTGCCGAGGCCCGCGAGCGTAGCCAGACCTCTCCTGTTGGAGGCCAGGGTCGCCGCGGCAGCGGCCACCCCCGCGATCAGCAATGACGTGATCAGCTGAGCCCGATCTGCGTCGAAGCCCATGAACACAAGCGTCGAGTTAGACGAGTCCATGGTCCCCGACACGACCGATGACACGACCACGAACGCGGCCACGCCCGCGACACCGGCCGGACCAACGAGAACCGTCAGCATGCGACGTGCGAGGGCTTCAGCCTCGGATCGACTCATCGAAAGCAGATGACCGTCGGTGTGCTTCTCTTCTTGGTCAGACGAGCCACTTCTGCCTCTCTATGGCGCTGACGGAGCATCAGGGTTGTGCGACGGCAATACTTGGCCCAAATCCCCTCACCACACGTCTCCCTCTGACCCACCGGGCGCAAACCGCTTGAAATGCCCGTGCACTTGCGTCGGGAATTCTAGCGTGAGCCTGTTCAAGAGGGCCACGCGGTGGTGGCGAATACTAGTCGCTCGGGGACGCCGCCAGGATCGACACGTAGTCCCGACACGATGGCCTGATCGTGCAGTGCGCAGAGGTCGGCCGACAGACCACAAGCCACGATTACGGCGTTGCCGCTTCTGTCGACGCCGAGTACACGATCCACGCATGGTGTCGAAGGAGTCCGTTCTGCTTCGCCGGTCGTCGTGCCGACCCAAGGTCATCCCGGATCTTCTTCATGGGTTTCGCGGTCTCCTGCTGGCTGTCCGTACGCACGCCCATCGAAACCGAACCCCGGCAGGTTGCCCCGCCGGGGTTGGTTCGTATGTGGCGCCCGGAGGCCTCCTGCCTTGCGGTTGGCGGCAAGCTCCGGGTAGTTGTCGGCCCTGTCAGCGCAACGCGACTCGCGCGCGGCGCTGCCGCTAGGGGTTGTAGGCCGGGACGGCCAGCCAGGTTATGGTCGTGTTGGCGCCGCCTTGATCGATCATGGCGCCTGCCGCGTTGTACGGGCAGATGTCGACGTACTCGTTGTCCTGGCCCCAGTTGCAGACCGCGTAGCCTCCTGCCGGCATCGGTCCACCGTGGGGAGAGAGGATGAACTGGGTGTTGTTGGGGAGAGGGCTCGAGAAATCGATCTCGACATATTGATCGCCGGCATCGATCACGGCGGTACCGGCCAGATTCACGGCCGTCACGAAGTAGCCGGTGACATCGAGGATGACGTGAGTGCTGGAGACCGCGGCCGAACCGACGTAGGTGATCGCGATAGTGCCTCCGGCACCGAGACCGACGATGACCGCGTTGGCTCGATCGTCACCGACCGGGAAGTTCAGCGTCGAGCTGGTGGGGTTGTTCATTGCGACCGGACCGGCGTATAGGTAGCCGCCGCTGGTCTGCGCGGTCACGGTCAGGTTGCCCGTGATGGCGGTGGCGTTGGAGGGCACCGCGCCTCCGCCGACGACCACTCCGGTCACCTGGAGGGTCCTGGCTACGTGATTGCTGAAGGTGCCAGACAGCCCCGTGCCGTTGCGGGTGTCGAGGATGCGGAACGGGGTCACCGGGACGTACGAGTTCGGGGCTGGCGCCACCGTGAATTGAGGCGACGTGCTCCTGGCGCCGACTATGCCAGCTCCCGCCCCGAGAAGCGCCACCACGCCGACGGCGGCCATCAGTCCACGTCCGACAACGCCCAGCCGAATTCAGCCGTGGCTTGCCCGGACTCATTATCGACTCCTCCCCTGGAATCTTCGCGCTGACGTCATTCATGAGGATGTCCCTCCTGAAGTCGATTGACGGCCAAAACATGCTGCCGGCCGTCCTGGTGCGCACAGGTCCTCTCATGACGGGGAGGTCGCGGGCGCCACGACTGGGACGCCGGGGCCGCGGACACTCACAACTCGCCTCTCCTCCTCGAGGACCCGGTCGAATTGTCCGATCCTTTCGTCACTGCGTACAGTGTCAAGCGCACGACAACGCCCCTGCGCACGACTAGACACTCGGCGGCGACCGACGCGATGGGGTCAGCGTGGCGGTGCGAAGAGTCCGCTCGCGACCTGGCTTGCAAGTAGAGCGACGGGTGCCGCGGCCGGTCGCCGCGGCGGCTGGATGCCCCGGCGCTCAGCGCCCGGCGGCGGACTCGAAGCGCATGGCTGCCGCGGTGAGTCGCTCCATCTCCGCCCCGCTTAGTTCGAGTTCCGCTGCGGCGACGTTCTCCTCGAGCTGCGCCACGCTGTGAGCGCCCGGAATGGCGACGACGTTGCCGTGCCCGATGAGCCAGGCGAGCGCGACCTGAGCCGGCGTGGCCGAATGGGCGGTCGCCGTATCCCGGAGCGCGTCGAGAAGCGGCTCAACGCTGCGCAGCGATCTCGGCCGGAACAGCCGATTGCGCCCGCGCACGTCGGCCGGCGCCGGGCCGTTCAGGGCGTGGCTTCCGCTCAGGAGCCCCTGCCCCAACGGGCTGTAGGCGATGACCACGCGCCCCTCGTCTCTCGCGTAGGGGACCAGCTCCCAGTGCGGCAACGGCGCGGCCAGACTGAAGCGGACCTGGTTGGTCAGGACGGGTCGGCCGAGGCCCCGCTCGGCGGCCCGCCATCGTTCGAGCGAGTAGTTGCTGACGCCGATGTGGCGAACGAGCCCCTCTTCCAGGAGGGTACGCATGGGCGCCATCGTCGATCGGGGCGAGACGAACGGATTCGGGAAGTGCGCCTGGTACAGGTCGAGCGCGTCGATGCCGAGACGCCTCAGGCTCCCGCGTACCTGCCAGCCGACGACCGACGGAATTGGCAGCGCAGGTACAAGCTTGGAGGCGATGATCAGCCCCTCGCGCCGGCCGCGGATCGCCTCGCCCACGATTGTCTCGGAGCGCCCGAAGCCGTAGACCTCCGCCGTGTCGATCAGGGTGACCCCGAGCTCGATCGCCCTCCGGACGATGGCAGGCGCGGTGTCGCTCGCGTAGTCTGCGCCGTATCCCCACTCGCGCGACCCGAACTGCCAGGTCCCGAGTCCGATGACCGAGAGCCGCAGGCCGCCGGTCTCCACGTAGCGCATCAGGTCGACCTCCCGGTCATGTGCAACCTGCCATTGGTCGAACGCCGCGATCTGTCTGGCCTACTACTGCCGGACACGGCGTCGGCGTCTCCGATAGACGATGGGAGAAGGTTACAGGGCACGGCGGATTGTGGCGGTCGGGCAAGGACCCATTGCGGGAAGAGTCGCCTCCCATTCGTGCGCCAGGGAGTAGATTTCGCGTGAGCACCGTCACGAACCGCAGAGAAGCGCGCTGCGAGCTGATTGACCAACCGTTGGAGGTGGGATCGAGATGGCACGTCGGTCCGGCGTCGTCGCCGCTTTGCTGATTACCCTGGCCCTGAGTGCGAGCTTCCTGTGCCCGGCCCGAGCGGCAGCTGGGCCGGTGACGAGTCACGCCTTTTCTAGCTTCAACCTGGGCGGCGTCCTGACCTCGTCAATGCCGCTCAACGGGACAGTGACGCTGAGTATCACGGTGGCAAATGCCTCCGGCGACACCGGCATCGAAGTCGCCGACCAGCTGCCCGCGGGTCTCGTGGTCGCGGCTGTGCCCAACGTGACTGAAGGCTTCTGGCAGACAACAGGAACCGTGACAGCCGTTCCTGGCAGCAGCACTATCAGCCTGACCGGGTTCGGCACTGTGGAGCCCGCCGCGTACGTGACCGTCGACGTCACCGGCACGAGCCCCGGGTCCAAGACCGACAATCTGACCAGCACCTCAGATCAGGGCGGCTCTTTGGGTGTCAACGACTCCAGCATCGACGTGGTGGCTCCCCCCTCGCTCAGCATGGTTTTCCCGACGCCCGTGATGGCCTCGCCAGCTGACACCAGCCTGGACTTCTCCATCACCAACCCGGCCGCCAATGACGTGGCCCTAACCGGGGTGGGCTTCAATGCCACCGTCGCGCCGGGCCTGACCGTGACTTCGCTGAGTTCCCTTTCGGGCTGCGGCATCGGGAGTGCCAGCATCGTAAACGCGGGCCAGTGGGTACAGTTCATCAAGGCCACGATCGCCCCCGGTACCGCGTGCACCTTCTCGGCAGCTGTCCACGTCGCAGCCCCTGGCTACTTCTGGGGCGTGTCCAGCGCCGTCACGGACGACTATGGGGCCACTGGCATCTATGCCGCAGCCTACCTTTCCGTCGGCTATGTCGCGCCCACGATCGGCGCCGCCTTCGGCTCGTCCTCGATAACCGCCGGTGGCTCGACGACCCTGTCGTTCACCCTCACCAACCCCAACAGCAACGTCGTGCCGGACGTGCAGCCCGCCGTCACCCGGCGTGATGCCGCTCTCGGGTATCGGCTTCACCGACACCCTGCCCGCCGGATTGGTCGTCGCCACGCCCAACGGTCTGACAGGCTCCTGCGATGGCGGCACCATCACCGCTCCGGCCGCCGGCACGACGATCAGCCTCTCCGGCGCCACTCTCGCCGCGGGAGCCTCCTGCACCTTCTCGGTCTCGATAGTCGGTGTCTCGCCCGGCAGCTTCACCGACAGCACCGGACCAGTCGGCTCGACCGAAGGCGGCGCAGGTACCGCAGGCTCTGCCGGTCTCACCGTGGTTGGTGCGGCCGCGCCGACTCCGACTGCGACACCTACCCTCGCGGTGACTCCGGCGCCTGCGCCCACCCTCGCGGTCACTCCGCCGCCGAGCAGCACCGCCACGCCGTCCTCCTCGGGCGACGATGCGGGCTCGTTGCTCGCGGCTCTGCTGGGCTCTCTGGCCGCCGCTTCCTACCTGGCCTGGCGCACGCGCAGGCGGCCGCGACTCGACGGGTGTGAGAAGTGACCGTGGCGACGGCGGGCGGACGCCGGGGGGTCATCGTCGGAAGCTCCTAAGCTGCCTCGGAAAACCCAGGAGGAGGTCGGTGATGAGTGAAGGGCAAATGCGTCGGTGGACGGGCATCGTTGGCGTTGCCGGATTTGTCGTCTTCCTGGTCGCGCTTCCCCTTTACTTCCTGGGTTCCCAGCCGATGGGCCGGTTGGCGGACAGCGCTCAGTTCGCCGATGACGTCGGCAAGGTAAACACCTTGATCCTGGCCCGAACGAGTCTGGCCGACCCTTTGATCCTGGCGTGCCTCCTCGTCTTCGTCGCCGGGTTCAGCCGCCTGGTTCGGCGCGCGCGGCCGGACCTCGAATGGCTTGCGGCCGTGGTCTTCGGTGCCGGCCTGGTCGTACTCACGCTGGAGCTGGCGGGGGACGCCCTGGCAGGCGGTGCGGCGCTCGATACGTCGGTCAAGGCCGACCCCTCAGTAGTCCGAGCCCTCTGGGAAGGCAGCATCGTCTTCTACGGTGCGATCGGGCTGATGATGTCGGCTCTCTTGCTGGCTGCGCTCGGCTCCGCGACGCTGGCAACGAGAATGCTCCCGCGCTGGATCGGCTGGCTGGCCTACGCCGCCGCGGCGGTGAACCTCGCGGCCGCGCCGACGATCCTGGCGGGGACCGACGTGACAAGGTTCTACACGGCAAACGGCTACGTGACCTTCATCGCCCAGGCTCTGATGCTGGTCTGGTTCTTGATCGCCGGCATCGCGATGATCGTCGCGAAGCCGGAGCCGGAGCCGGAGCCGGGGATCGAGACGTAGCAGCGGACGGTTGGACGGTTGCTGGGGCTGGTCCGGCCCATGATGCGGGCCCTCGCGGGAACGGGCTTCGGCGCGTCTATAGTGACCCGGATACCAGCAAGCGAGGCTTGGCTGGGTGCGTTCTTGGCCTCCGGGGCCACCAGCGGACAAGGGAGATGGACGACATGATCAGCGAGCCGCTCGCAAAGCTTCTTGTAGCCCAGATGGCAAGCGAGTTCGGCGCCCACCAGGTGTACATGGGGATCTCGCTCTACTTCGACCGCCAGAGCCTCGACGGGTGGGCGAAGGTCTTCCGCGACCAGTCGGTCGAAGAGGCAGGCCACGCTTCGAAGATCATGGCCTTCCTGATCGACAACGAAGTCGAGTTCGATCTACCCGGGCTGCCGGCGGCGACCACGCACTACAAGTCGGCGAGCGACGCGGTCGGGGTCGCGCTCGCGAGCGAGGTCAAGGTGACCGGCCAGTTCAACGCCATGGCAACCGCCGCCACCGAGGCAGGGGACCATCGCGGCCTCCAGTTCCTCCAGTGGTTCATCGACGAACAGGTCGAGGAAGAGCGGACGATGCGCGGCCTTCTCGATCTGCTGGCGAGCGGCGTCAACCTCTTCCAGGCCCAGCCGCTGCTTGCGGACCTCGTCAAGGACTAGGCTGGGTCCCCGGCTCGGCTCCTCGCCTGACTTCTCGCCGACCTCGAGTCGAGCGTTGACCTCTAGATCTCCGGCCTGCCCTTTCTGAACCGACCTCGGTCGGCTACCTCACGGCACGGTTGAGATACGGTCGCTGGTGTAGTTGGGCGCCCCAGCTCCGCCGGGGACGAGTTGCACGTAGAAAGTGGTCGCGCCGGGCACGCGCGGCACCGTCGTGGATGCCTGGCCACGACCGGTCGAGTCGGTGGTCAGCGTGCCGGCGTTGGCCGCCGGTTGCGGGCAGGACCCGGGCACCTGCTGCATGAACACCCCGTAGGCCATGTTCGGGAAGCCCGATTGCAGCTGGATCTCAGCCTCGAATGTGCTGGGGGTAAGGAGTAGCGCCACAGACCCGACAGAGGTAGCCGCCTCGCTGGTGTTTGTAGTGCAGTCTCCCTGGGCGGGATTGTTCGTCCCCAAGGCCACCGTGCTGCTGGTGCCCGGGACGGCAGACGCAGCAGGTGACCCCGTCGCCTGGCTGCCCGAACAGGCCAACACGGAGACCAAGGTGGCCACCAGCACTATGGGGGCCACAGCCATCGACCTACGGGGCAATGAGTGTCGCATACGAGCCATCCTCTACGGCAGCCTCGGCGCACACTGGAGGCCGGTAGGGAGAGAGTTCCACTATCTCGAGTCGGGCACAAGAGTCTGACGGCGCGGCCGCCTTCGGCAAGGAGTTCGACGCGCCTCCCCGGAGTGCCGCCCCCACTCCTTCATGACCAGTGTCTTCACGTTCCGCCCGAGGCTCGGCCGAGCCGCTCAGGCGTGGGATCTGCCGTCCGGCCGTCAGGATGAAACCCTGGTCGCGGATTGGGTGGATTCGGCGGATGTACGATTCCCGCTGCGTTGCGGCGAGGCCGTGAGGGACGCCTCACGTGGACATCGGCGCCCGAGGAAGGGCGCTCCGCATCTGCGGGTACAGACTGGGGAGAGTGATGGACAACTCGAGCGAGTCTCGTGCCTCCTGTGACAAGCCGCTCACGTCCGGGGAAAACCACTGTCCCGATCGTGTCGGCAACCTCGCCACTCTGATCGCCCTGACCCCTGTCCCGGCAATGGCCGCGGCGCCTGCGCGAGCGCGAACGATCCCTTCCCTGGGTCCGGCCGTGGTACGAGTGGGGCTCGCTGGCCTGCTCGCCGCGGTTGCCTTCGCCGGGTGCGGCGGGGGCTCTCCAGCGCCGAGCGCAACCCCAACCGCCACTTCCAATGCCACCGTGACCGCCGCGAAGGCCTCGCCGGCGCCTGCGGGGTTCAGCCCGACCGGCTCGATGGCGGACGCTCGCGGCGACCACACGGCGACTCTGCTGCAGGATGGACTGGTCCTCATCGCGGGAGGCTACGGCAACTCGGGCATAAGCCTCGCCTCGGCCGAGCTGTACGACCCCGCAACCGGAAAGTTCAGCCCGACGGGCTCGATGGCGCACGGTCGCGCCGACCACACGGCGACCCGCCTCGCCGACGGCCGGGTCCTCATCGTTGGCGGCCTCGACCCCTCCGGTGACATACCGGTCGCGGAAGCCGAGTTGTACGACCCGGCGACCGGCACATTCAGCCCGACCGGCTCGATGGTCACGGCCCGCGGCAACCACACGGCGACTCTACTGACGGACGGCCGCGTCCTGATCGCCGGAGGCTACGACGGCTCGGCAACCCTCGCCTCAGCCGAGCTGTATGACCCCGCGACCGGCAAGTTCACCCCGACCGGGTCCATGACGACCGCCCGCGAGCACCACACCGCCACCCTTCTGCCCGACGGCCGCGTCCTGATCGCCGGCGGACTGAGCGGCCTCACGGCGTCCGCCTCGGCAGAGCTGTACGACCCGGCAGCCGGCACTTTCAGTTCGACCAGGTCGATGACGATCGCTCGCCGTTCGCAGTCCGCCACCCTGCTTCCCAGCGGACTCGTCCTCATCGCCGGAGGCATGGACGCCCACTCCAACGGCCTCGCCTCGGCCGAGCTCTACGACGACCAGACCGGCACCTTCCGCGGGACAGGGTCGATGACCACCGCCCGCGCCTGGCATTCCGCCACAGCGCTGAGCGATGGCCGTGTCCTCGTCGCAGGGGGAAGCGACAGTTCCCTGTTCTCCGGTCTGGAGTCAGCCGAGTTGTACGAGCCCGCGCGCGGCACCTTTGGCGCGACCGGATCGATGGGCGCCGCCCGCAACTATCAAACCGCCACGCTGCTGTCCGACGGTCGCGTCCTCATCGCCGGCGGCTCCGACGGCTCCGACTATTTGGCCTCGGCCGAGCTGTACCAGCCGTAGGCCGGAGGCAGCGTGTGCCCGTTCACGCTCAGGGCAGGGCAGCTCGTCGCCGACCTCGTGTCTCAGCCGGATGGCGTCTCCCGGGCCACCGGAGTGATGACGACAGCGCGTGGGGACGGAACAGTTGGAGCCTGGCCTGGCCATCATCCGAAACGAGCGATGGACGCTGGCCATGTGGCGTCCGCAGGGTGAGAGGTGGGACATGGGCGCCATGTTGTTGGTCGCTGTCTTGACTCCCGAATACCTCGTCGAAGGGATGTTCGACTCGGACTCGGAAGCGCTGGGAGATGTCGGCGTTGTCGTCCATGCGGCCGACGATGCTCTTGATGAAGGCGTCCGCGAATACGAGCTTGAAGTTCTCGATCGGGCCGGCGCGGGCTTGGCGACGATCTGCTCGTCGCCTGGCCAGGTCACTTCCATCTGGCCGAAGAACAGCTGATCGGACGACCCGAGCGCGGTGCCGAAGTGGTCGTTGAGGACTGCGGGATGATCGGAGCACTACCGGATCGCCTCCGCCGAGCGGAGCATGATGGAACCGTGACGATTGCCGCGTCGTCACAAGGGGGTGCACGCATGAACTTGGTGCGGGGTGGAACCATCCGACTGGCAGTCGCGGTGTGGGTCGCGTTCGCATGCGCGGGTTGCGCAGGAGGGGCGACGCCGTCCGTCCCGTCGTCAACGACGACGCCGTCCCCGTCGACAGAGCCGACTGAGCGGCTTTCGCCGGCCGCGACACGGTTGGGACTGGGCCCATTCGAGTCGGTCCTCGATGTCGCCGAGCCGGAGGTCTCGACCGGTTCCGCGGCGATGCACGAGCGCCTGGGATCTGCATCGGACGGAGCGATCTTCATCGAGGACTACGGCTCCGCCCCGGATGGCGGCGACAACATCTACCACGTGACGCTCTATCGCAGCTTCGATGGTGTTGTATGGCGCTCGATGAGCGTTCCGACGCCGAGCGACCAGCAGGACTCGAACGTGGCCTGCCGCGGCTCGAATTGCGTCGTGGTCAGCGAGTTCCCCCAGAACGGGAGCGTCCTCGTCACGGTCGACGGCGATGGCTGGGGTGAGGCGCAACCGTCTCCGGATCTCTTCCAGACATCGATAACCGCCGGCCCGAACGGCTTCGTCATGTCGGGATACGCGCTGCAGACCAGCAAGCCTCGGATCGTCTTCTCGCCGAACGGCCGAGACTGGAAGGGCGTCAGCTTCCAGGCTGGCTCCCAGCCCCTCGAAACCGGCCTTGCCTACAGCGATCCCACGGCCGGCTGGTTCCTGATGGGCGGATACGGGACGCCGGGCAATTCAGATGATGCGATGGCCCTATCCAGCGACGGCCTGACGTGGCGGGACGTTGAGGATCCCGATCACGTGTACGCGACACAGGACTTGAGCGGCCAGACGGTCTTCCACTTCAAGGACCGCTGGTACGTGCTGGCCAAATACCGGCAGATGCCGGCTGGCTGGAGCCCGGGAGGGTTTGGGATGCCAGCCAGCACATCCACACCGGTCGCGACCTGGCAGACGATCTACTGGATCGAAGATGGGTCTTCGATCATGCATTCAACCGGCAGGCTCTCCACGTCCTTGCCGGACGAAGTCGTGGCCATGGACGGATACCTGGTCGGAGCCAAGGCGAACGAGGACTTCACGAGCAGCCTGCTGCTCTCGACAAACGCCGTCGACTGGACGGATCAAGGGCTGCTGCCGCCAGGCGAGCCTGAGCCGTCTTACCTCCACGGGATGGCCGTCTATCCCCTTCCCCACCTCGCCAGGTCGAGCTCGAACGTGGTGATGGTAGGAGACCCTCTGAAACCGGATGAGATGGGCGCCGGGCTCTACGTGGCAAAAGACTTGTAGTAGCTGTAGTGCCGACCATCGATACGACCAAGCCGGCGTGTAGGCGCCTTTCCCGATCACCCGCAACGCGGCGCCCCCGCGGCGCAGAATGAACTTACGTTGCTCCTCGGCAGTCTGGATAGGCTGCAATGGAGAGCTGCATCTCGCGCGTTCCGGAGGCGCAAGTGATCGAGGGGGCACTCAGCCCGGCCGATGAGGGCGACGCCGCGCTGCTGCGCGTCGAGTTTGTCCGACTCGCGCATCGTCATCTCGACGGGGCATACAAGCTGGCCGGGTACATGCTGGGCGACGCAGGCGAGGCCGAAGACGCGCTGCAGGAGGCACTCACTCGCGCCTGGCGGGCATGGCCCAAGCTGCGCGACCCGGACAGCATCGGTCCCTGGCTCGACCGGATCGTGGCCAACGTTTGCAAGACCCGCATTCGGAAACGCAAGGGGGTTCGCACTCTCGCCTTTGACGATGGGCTGCAGGTGGCCGCAGACGATCCCTTTCGGGCCACTCTCGCCCGTGACGCCGTTGGCAGGGCGCTCGACCGGCTGTCGGCGGAACAACGCATCGTCGTGGTGCTCCGCTACTGGCGCGACATGCCGCTCGACCAGATCGCGATCAGGCTGGATGTCCCGCTCGGGACGGTGAAGTCGAGACTCCACTACGCCCTCAAGCTGCTGGGACGGGAGATCGAGCGATGAGATTGCACGGACCGATGGAAGGTTCGGCGCAGCACCCCGCGCTTGACGCTCGACTGCACGAGATCTTCGACGACAAACGCACTCCGGGCGCACCTGACGCGCTGTACGACTACTTGAGGGAGATCTCAGTGAGCACGCCGACCGAGGGACGCGCCTGGTATCGACGGACCTGGAACGGACTCGGCAGAGGCGCCCGTTCGGCGGCGCTGCCGGCTGCAGTCGTCGCGATCGTGGCCGTAGGGCTTGGGCTCACCCTTGTCCTTCCACGCGGTACCGGCATCGGCGCCGGCCCGACGGGGCAGCCAAGTCCGACTGCAATTCCAAGCGCGCCGCCCGGGTGGCGATTCGAAGAGTCGTTCGGATCGCCCGGCGCCGATGGTCTCTCGGTCGCAGCCGGTCTGCTACCCGCGCCCAAGATAGCCGTCCATGTCGTGTGCAGCGGGCCCGACGAAGTCATCGTCCTGGTCAGCACGGCTGCGGAGATCAGTCCGCTTGGGAGCCAGCCACTTCAAGCTGCGGAGTTCTCGTGCCCAGGCGAGGGCCGTGTCGAACTGACGGCGATCAGCGGGGCCTTCCAGTCCGTCTCCGCGGTCGCGGTCCGCAACCCGTCGAGCACCGTCGACACAAACTTCACAGTCAGCATCGAGGTTCCGGACGCAACGCCAACCGCATCGCCTTCGCGCTAGCGTCGCCATCCGCGGACCGACACGAGCGGGTCGTTCCCGCTCCCTGACGGACAAGCGCCTAAGGTCAGCTCGCGCCGTTGCTCCGCTCGCCTGGCGCGGCAAGAACCCAGACCAGGAGCGCGACTCCGATCAGCAGCGGCACGACGCCGACAGCCGCCCAGAACGTTGCGTTGTCGAGCGTCCCGCCTGATGTCGACTCCCGCGCGATCAGGGTGACCCAAAGAGCGCCGAACGCCGTCAGCTCGCCAGAAACAGCGACCATGCCGCCAGGTCGGCGAGCGAGCGGAATGATGAGCAGCGCGACGGCGATCGCCACTATGAACCCCAGGGCCGACGCGAGAACAGTCGCGATTCCCAGACCCGCTCCAAGGAGCCACAGGCCGTGTCTGTTCGTTGTTGAACCGCCTTTCGCGGTCAATTCTCAGTCCTCGGTCAATCGACACGCGGTCTGCGACCGGGCAGCTGCAGTGCCGGCCAGTGGGCAAGTTCAGTGGCCGCCAGTGGGCAGATTCTATGGCCGCGGCCGGGCGGGTTCACGGCCGCCCGCAGGCAGACTAGATGGCCACGAACACAGCAGCCTGCTCTCTCACGACGACGCAGCGTGGCTCCTCACCAGCCCGGTCGTCCAGGCTTGGGTCGGTTCGGGTCGGGCTCCGCTCTGCGGCGGGCCAACACAGGACGATGGCGAACGAGCCGGTGAGGGGGCGGCTGCAGGCTCCCCTCTGATGTAGACAAGGTGATTGGGGTCCAGGAGCGGCGGAGGGCGTAGAGTGAGTCGGCTTCGGAGTTCTAGATGAGGCAGGGTCCCGGTGTTGCGGTTCCCCAGGAAGTTCATGGCCCCCCTTCTTGCGGTTGCCTTTGTCTGCGGCCTCGCCTTGGTTGGATCGTCTACCGGCTCGACCGCGGCCACACCCACTCCAGATGCGGCCGCACCAGCCAACGACGCCGCCGGTGCATCCTGGCAGGCGTTCCACGCTCACCTCTCCTCTGCAGTGCCCGTCCTCGATAGTGACATCAATACGCTGGCGAATGGGGGTGCGGCTGGCTACCTGACCGCCACGAGCTCGGGAGTGGATGCCGCCAGGGTCGATGCCCAAAGTGAAGTGGCCTGGCTCAAGGCCAACCCGCCAGCGCCCTGCTACGCCGCTGTCTATGGCGACTACCTATCGGTCAACCAGACACTTGCAACTGCGATGACCGATGCCGGCAACGGCGACTACGCGACTGCCAATGCTCTAGTCGATCAGCTCAATGCCTCGCTAACGAAGCTGGCCACTGACACCCCAAAGACTGAGTGCTGACTGGCAGGCTCAGCCCTCGACCGCGCACTCAGAGACGGCAACGTTTCGAGGGAGATAAGCGCCAGATAATCGGGCCCTGATACGTTGCGCGCGGGTCGGGCTCCGCTTTGCGACCGGCCGATACAGGACGACGCCACTCGAGCCGGTGAGGGGCTGCGGCAAGCGTGCCGACTCAGAGACGCTGCGTCGCAGTTCCAGCGTCCTGCCTTCCGGACGCACTGGAATGGCTGGCTGGCCGCTGAGCTTGTCGGTCCCGCTCCGGTACTCCGTCGGTTCGGCACGACGGACAGCACTTTCGCGCGCCCTTCTCGAGCGGGTCTCCGCACCCGACGCACAGCCGCAGCCCCACCCGTGCGACCACCGAGAGCAACTCCACGGCGAGGCCACCGTACAGACCCCCCGACTCCAGCCTGCCGGAGGCTACCGTTCACCGACCATGTGATCTCGGTCTCCTGGCGCGGCCTGAGCGGGTTGGCGACCAAGGTCGAGCGGGTGTCGTGGATGACCGCGAGATCGAGGAGATCGTAGGGACGCCGCTGGCCGGCCGTTCTTTGCCGGCGCGGATGGTGCCCCCAAGGGGATTCGAACCCCTGATCTCAACCTTGAAAGGGTCGTGTCCTGGGCCTCTAGACGATGGGGGCGTCGGCGCGAACGGGAGTGTAGCAGGGCGGGCGGGATGGCTTTGCGGGCGGTCGGGCGCGGCCGGACCGGTGGCCTGGCCTGGACGTCTAGCCCGAACGGGCGACGGGCGGCGAGCCCGGCCAAGTGCGGACGCGACTCGGCGGCGACCCAGCCTCCCGGAAACGGCGTCAGCCGTTGAGCGCCAGGACCATGATCAACGAGCCCGCCAGCGCGGCGGCGCAGACCACGGCGCAGATCCCGCCGGCCAGCGCGAGGAGCACCGCCCGGCCGGTTTCACCGTCCTCGGCCGCCCGGTAGGTCGCGACGGAGGCGATGACCGAGTCGAGTCCGAAGACGAGGCCGGTGACGACGCCGGCGCCGAGCAGTATCGGAACCGGGGTCGTGTGGCTGGTCACCGCCATGGCGAGGAAGATCAGAGACCCAAGCGATCCAACGCCGAGCGTGACCAGCGCGGGCGAGAGCCGGCGGAGTCGGTCGGCGAGCGACGGCGAAACGTCCTCCTCGTCGAAATCCGCGTCGGCATCCTCGTCCGGCGCGGTGGCCGCGGAACTCAACGGGGGAGCTGAGGCGGCGACACGGGCGGCCGGCCGGGCAGCGGCGGGCGGCGCCGGCGGCCGGGCAGCTGGCGGCACGGCGGGCGGTGGAACGGCGGGCGTTGCGGCGGGCGGCGCAACAGGTGGGGCGGCCGGCCTGGGCAGGCCGCTCGTCGCGGCGGGCCGGTCGTACTTGCTCTGGGCGTCCCGAGAGTCGTCGCTCATAGGATGAGGTTATCAGGCCGGGCGGGCCGGCCGGCGCTCGACCCCGAGAGCGCTACTCGGCGCCGACCGCGACCGCGACCGGCGCCTCGAACGCCGCGGCCATCGCCGCGCTCGGGACCGAGCGGTGATAGATGGCCACCTGGTACTCGAGCCGGGGCCGCTTCATGCGATCGGCCAGCTCGACGCCCGTTTCGCCGAAGCCCGCCTCCAGCAGCTCTCGCGCCTGCTCGATCGACTCGAACGTCCACCAGCAGTGGATCACCCTGACCCGAAAACCATCCCCGAGGAACGGCCCGCGGCGCCGGCTCCACTCAACCTGGCGATCGCGCAGGGACGGCCACAGACTCCAGACGTCGTCGCGGCCGTAGTCGTGGACGAGCAGCAGGCGGCCACCCGGCCGAAGCAGGCGCTCCGCCGCGGCGATGAACCGAGAGCCCGGCGAGGCCAGCTCGGACCAGAAGACGACGACCGCGTCGGCTTCGCCTTCCGGCAGCTCGGCCAGCCGTGCCAGCGCGGCGTCCTCGTCGCGGGGGTCCGGAAACTCCACCGCCGTGACGCGCGCCCCGACCTCGGCGAGATGCCGGCCGCGATGGCCCCGCCCCGCATCCAGCAGGAGGACGTCGCGGCCCGCGATCGGCCCGAGGTCCTCGAGCGCGGCGGTCACTTTCCCTTCGACGTCAACGACGCGAAGAAACGCTTCCTCCAGTTCCGTCGTTGGCAACACGGCCGAAAGGTCGGGCATGGGTCCTCCTAGATGGCGGACTCGATTTCGATTACGACTCCCTCTCGAGCCTCCAGTTCAACCTCGAGAGTCCCCCTCTCGAGCGACCTGGACGCGAACGTCGTCCCCCATCCGCGTCCGGACCAGCTTACCTGCTCGGCCAGGCAGCCTGCCTGCCCGGGAACCTGAAACTGCAGTCGAGCGGGCCGGTCGCCGGCGTTCACGGCAACGAGAATCGACCGGCCGGCCGAGCCCGCGGCACCCTCCGTCGGGCGGCTTTCGCCCGACGGGATCGAATCGACCGGGCGGCCTCCGACCGATTGGTTCGAGACGTCCGAACCTTGAACGCCGAACAACCCGTAGGCGACCGCCGAACCCTCGGCTGCCAGCAGCTCGAACCGGCCCCGGCGAAGCACCGGGCGGTCCCTCCGAAGAGCGGTCAGGCCGGCGACGAAGTCCCGAAGGCCGCGGTCCTGTCTGACGGGATCCCAGGGATAGGCGCGGCGGCAGTCCGGGTCCTCGCGCCCCTCGAGCCCGACCTCGTCGCCGTAGTAGACGCACGGCGCGCCGGGCAGAGTCATCTGGATCAACGTCGCGAGGCGCAGGGCAGTGGCGTCGCCGCCCGCCAGAGAGATGAAGCGCGGCGTGTCGTGGCTGTCGAGCAGGTTCAGCTGCATCGACGTCACGTCCGGCGGGTAGGTGGCCATGACACCCGCCAGCTGCCGTCCGAACTCGGGGCCGTCGACGGCGCGAACGTGGCGCGCATATTCGTGAGTCTTCGCGACCAGCGCCTCGTCCAGGCGGCCGGCACCCGTAAACGACAGGACGGCCTCGGCGAGCGGGTAGTTCATGACGGCGTGGAACCGGCCGCCCGCCAGCCACTCCGGGGCGGGGTTCCAGATCTCGCCGACGAGATACGCCTCGGGGTTGACCGCCAGAACGCGGCGCCTGAACTCCTCCCAGAACCCGGGCTCGCCTATCTCCTCGGGCACGTCAAGGCGCCAGCCGTCGATGCCGAAGCGGGTCCAGCGCTCGACGACGCCGTAGATGTACTCGCGCACGGCCGGGTTGGAGTGGTTGAGCTTGGGCAGCGCCGGCAGGTCCCACCACGCCTGGTAGCCGAGGATGCGCTCGGAGGGACTGACGAGCTGGGCCGCCGCAGAGTCGGCGCCCGCGCCGGGCCCGGCCTGGAGGCGCTCTATCGCCTCGACCTCCGCCCGCCCCGGGTAGGCGATCAGCCCGCGTCGGCCGGACAGCACGTCGGGATGAAGGTGGAACCACTCGCGGTAGGGCGATCCCGCGCCGTTCTCCAGGACGTGGTTGAACGGCCAGAACCCGCGGCTGGCGTGGTTGAAGACGCCGTCGAGGATCACGCGCATGCCGCGGTCATGGGCCGCGTCCAGCAGCTCACGCAACGCCGCGTCTCCGCCCAGCAGGGGATCGACCAGCTCGTAGTCGAAGGTGTGGTAGCGGTGGTTGGACGCCGACGCGAAGACCGGGTTCAGGTACAGAGCAGTGATGCCGAGCTCGCGCAGCTCGTCCAGGTGCTCGGCAATGCCCAGGAGGTCGCCGCCTTTGAAGCCGTGCGGCGTGGGCGGCGCGTCCCAGCGTTCCAGGGGGCCGGGCTTGGGCACTCGCGTGCTGGCTGCGAAGCGGTCGGGGAAGATCTGGTAGAAGACCGCGTCGCGGACCCAGTCCGGCCCCGAAGTGGTCGCTGCGGCCGCGGCCGCTCGGCCCGAGGTCGCCCCGTAATAGCGCGACAACCCGCCCGAGCCCGCCCCGCCCGCGGAGCCGGAGGCCGCCCCGCCGGAGCCCGCCGGCCCGGTCAACGCCCCAGAGCTCCACGCTCGAGCCCGGTCACCGAAGCGCCCGCCGCGCCTCGCCGGGCCGCCAGCCGAGCCGTGGAACCGCGGATGATCAGGCGAGTCTCGAGGATCCTGTGCTCGGGACGTTCGAGGTCCGGGTTGGCGATCATCCGGAGCAGCAGCCGGGCCGCCTCCTCGCCCTTCTGCCGGATGGGCTGATGTACGGTCGTCAGCGGCGGGCTCGCGTGCTTGGCGACGTCCAGGTCGTCGAAACCGACGATGCTCAGGTCGTCGGGCACGCGCAGGCCCACTTCGCGCGCGGCCCACATCACGCCGATCGCGGTCACGTCGCTCATGGCCAGGATGGCCGTGGGGCGCAGCCCGTCCTCCCAGATGCGGTGGAACGCGGCGAGGCCGCCGTCGAAAGTGGCCGGCCCCACGACGATGCGCTCGTCGCGGAGCCTCACCCCGCCCAGCTCGAGACCCTGGCGGTAGCCGGTCAGGCGGCGCCAGGTCACGCTCTCCGACGGTCCGGACGAGTACTCGAACTTGCCCGATACGTTGGGCGGCTCGATCCCGATGACGACGAAGTCGCGATGGCCAAGGGAGAGCAGGTGGCGAGCAGCCGACCTTGCGCCGACCTCGTCGTTCGATTCGACCGAGCCATGCTCCGGCAGCGCCGCGCCGTCGACGAGCACCATGGGCAGGCCGGACCGGCGTATCTGCTCGGCCTCGGGCTGGTCCTCCGACAGCCCCACCGCCACGAACCCGTCGACGGTGGCGCGGCTCACCGCCCGAACCAGCGAGCCGTGGAACGGCGAGACGAAGAGGAGCCCGTAGCCGGCCTGGTCGGTCTCCTCGGCCACGCCCGAGCACAACTCGGCGTAGAACGGGTTGGCAAAGAGGACGCTCAGGACCTGCGGCGTGAGCAGGCCGATGTTCATCGTGCTCTTCTGGACCGGCGTCCGCGCCGAGAGGTGCGGCCGGTAGCCGAGGGCGTCGGCGACCGCGCGGATCTTCGCCCCGGTGGCTGGGTTGAGGCGCTCCGGATTGTTGAACGCGAATGACACGGCGGTCTTCGAGACGCCGGCTTCTCTGGCGACGTCGGCGATGCGGGTGCGGGGCTGCTTCGCCTTGCCCTCCACGACGCCTCCCTGCTCCCGATCCGCGCCCGTTGCCGGGATGTCTCGCGCCGCGCCATCTCGCGCGTCCGCCGTCGCACGCTATCCGTGCCCGGAGCGACTGTCAACGTGGGCATCTGGCTGGTGGCCGGGCCGTTCGGCCAGACGCGTCCCGGGCCTCCGAATCGGACCCGTGGGAGAATGGAACCGTGCTCAGCGATGGGGAAACCCGTTCCGGTGAGACGGCCCGGATGGTGGCCCGCCGACGCCCCGTCGCGGTTCGGCGTCCAGCTGCCAGGGCCCGCACTTCGGAGGCTCGCCGATGCGACTCGTGACGATTCGGCCCGTGGTCGGCGAGTGGCCGACGGGCGCCGCCCACCGCCCGGCGGTGGTCCTGCCGGGCGGTCGGTTCCTGCCTTTGGGGGCTCTTGCCGACGCGGCCCCGGCCGGGCTGCCGGACGAGATCGGCAGGATGGACCTGGCGGCGGTGCTGGCGGCGGATCCGGACCTCGGCGCGATTCGAGACGCCGTCGCGGCAGCCGATCCGGACGACCTGGAAGCGGCGTCGGTGGGCCCGGCGACGGTCCGGCTGGCGGCTCCTATCCCCCGACCGGGCAAGATCGTCGGCGTCGGCTACAACTACCTGGACCACATCCACGAGCAGGGCCTGGAGCGGCCGGCGCGGCCCGTGCTCTTTTCGATGTTCGCCAACGCCGTCGTCGCCGGCGGCGAGCCGATTCGGTACCCCGCGGGCACCCACGCCCTGGACCTGGAGGCCGAGCTGGCGGTCGTCATCGGGCGGCGAGCCAGCCGCGTCAAGCCCGGAGATGCCCTCGGCTGCGTCGCCGGCTACACCGCCGCGAACGACGTCACCGCCCGCGACTGGCAGGGCCAGGCGAAGGCGCTGCGGCCCGGCGAGAAGGGCGACGGCCAGTGGCTTCGGGCCAAGGGCTCGGATACTTTCCTGCCGCTCGGCCCCTCGATGGTCACGGCGGACGAACTGGGCGACGGCCGCGGCCTCGCGGTGCGGTCGTGGCGAACGGCGGCCGCCGGCCCGGACGCGGGCGAGCGGTTCCAGATGCAGGACGGCAACTCGTCCGACCTGCTGTTCAGCGTCGCGGAGCTCATCTCGATCATCAGCCGGGAGGTGACACTCGACCCGGGCGACGTAATCGTCACCGGCACGCCCAGCGGGGTCGGAGTCTTCCGCGATCCGCAGATCTTCCTGGAGCCGGGCGATCTGGTCGAGGTCGAGGTCGAGCGGATCGGAGCGCTGGTGAGCCCGATCACGGACGAGGACGGCGGCGCGCCGGAAGGATCGCCGGCGGCGCAGTTCATGGCGGAGCGATCCGCAGCAGGGAAGGCGGCGACGCGATGACCGAGCCCGGCGCAACCTCCCCGATCGCCGCCGCGACCTCGATCGACCTGCGCATCCCGAAGACGATGCGTGCCCTGGTCAAGGTCAAGCCCGAAGCCGGGGCCGAACTCCGTGAAGTTCCGGTCCCGCGACCCGGCCCGGGCGAGGTACTGATCCGCCTGGAAGCCGTCTCCCTCTGCGGCACCGACCTGCACATCTACCGCTGGGATCCGTGGGCGCAGAGCCGCCTCGGTAAGTACCTGCCGCGGATCTTCGGCCACGAGATGGCCGGACGAGTCGTGGCGCATGGACCGGGCACCGGAGCCGTCCCACTGGGCACTCGCGTCGCCGCCGAGACCCACCTCGTCGACTGGACCTGCTATCAGTGCCGGACCGGCCGCGAGCACGTCTGCGCCAATCTTCGAATCCTGGGCGTGGACGCCGACGGCGCCTTCGCCGAGTACATGTGCCTGCCCGAGCGCAACGCCTGGCCGAGCGAGGGGCTCTCCCCGGAGATCGCCGCCATCCAGGAACCGATGGGCAACGCCGTCTTCGCCACGTTCGTGGAGGAGATCACCACCGCCTCGGTCGCGGTGCTCGGCTGCGGACCCATCGGCCTCATGGCCGTGGCGATCTGCCGCTTCGCCGGGGCGTCGCGCGTCTTCGCCACGGACGTGATGCCGCACCGGCGCGAGATGGCCGCCCGCATGGGCTCCGATTGCGTGCTGGACGCCGCGACCGACGTCGTGGCGGAGATCCGCCGTGAGACCGGCGGCAACGGCGTGGACGTGGTGCTGGAGATGAGCGGCGCCGAGTCGGCGATCCACCAGGCCTTCGAGATGACGACCAACGGCGGCCGCGTCTCGCTGCTGGGCCTGCCGTCGCGACCGGTGACGCTGGACCTCAACGACGCGATCATCTTCCGCGGCGTACGCGTCTACGGCATCACCGGCCGCCAGCTGTGGGGCACCTGGTACAAGACGGCGGCACTCCTGCGCGAGGGTCTCGACGTGAGCCCGATCATCACACACCGGCTGCCGCTGTCACGGTTCGATGAAGCCTTCGACCTGCTGGCGCAGGGCATCGCTGGCAAAGTCGTGCTGCTGCCGGGCGAGGACTGAGAGATGCGTAATTGGCCGATCGAAATGGAAGGAGGCGCGCGATGACGACTTCGAAGGCGTCGAACGCCGGGCCAGTCGATGGCGTCCCGCCGAATTCGAATCCGCTCGGCTTTCTGGCCGACGAGATCGAAGAGCTCAAGCGCCAGAACCTCTACCGCCCGATGCGGGTGCTCAGTTCGCCGCAGGCCGCCGAGGTCGTGGTCGACGGGGCGGAGCTGATCAGCCTCTCCTCGAACAACTACCTGGGCCTGGCCACTCACCCAAAGCTCAAGGAAGCGGCGATTGCCGCGACCCGCGACTTCGGTGCCGGCTCCGGGGCCGTCCGGACGATCGCCGGCAACATGACGATCCACGAGCGCCTCGAGATCGAGCTGGCGGCGTTCAAGCGCACGGAAGCGGTCCTGACGTTCCAGTCGGGCTTCACGGCCAACACGGGCGTGATCCCGGTCGTGACCGGCGAGGAAGACCTGATCGTCTCGGACGCGCTCAACCACGCCTCGATCATCGACGGCATGCGGATGAGCAAGGCGCCGCGCGTCGTCTTCCCGCACAAGGACACGGCCGCGCTGCGAGAGCTGCTGCGCGAGGCTCGGGAGAAGGGCCGCGCGGATGCCGGCGGGGCGCCGTATCGGCTCATCCTCGTGGTCACCGACGGCGTCTTCAGCATGGACGGCGACATCGCGCCGCTGCCGGGGATCGTCGCGGCGGCCGAGGAGTTCGGGGCGGCCGTGATGGTCGACGACGCCCACGCCTCGGGCGTCCTGGGGCGCAACGGCCGCGGGACGGTGGACCACTTCGATCTCCACGGCCGGGTCCACATCCAGGTCGGGACGCTATCCAAGGCGATCGGCGTCCTGGGCGGTTACGTGGCGGGGAGTCAGGCTCTGCGCGACATGCTGATCCAGAGAGCCCGCCCGTTCCTCTTCTCCACTTCCCACCCGCCGGCCGTGGCGGCCGCATGCGTGGCCGCGATCCAGGTGCTACGCGACGAGCCCGAGCTGATCGACCGCCTCTGGGCCAACACGATCTACTTCAAGGGCGAGCTGCGGCGCCGCGGCTTCGACACGGGCGCCTCGGAGACGCCGATCACGCCGGTGATGATGGGCGACTCGGCGACGGCCCAGCGCTTCAGCGCGCGGCTGTTCGAGGAAGGCGTCTTCGCCCAGCCGGTCGTCTACCCGACGGTCGCGCTGGACAAGGCCCGAATTCGAACGATCGTCACGGCCGAGCACACGACCGAACAGCTGGACCGCTGCCTGGCAGCGTTCGACAAGGTGGGGCGCGAGCTGGGCCTGATTTCCGGCTGACGGACGCGGAGCGGCGGGCGCGGGCCGGTGCGCGGGGCGGCGGCGCGGGGCGGCGGCGCGGGCCAGGTGCGGCGCGGCCGGGACGCGGGCGCGGCCGGGCGGCGGGCGCGGGCGGCGCGGGCCGGGGCGGCCGGCGCTCCGGAGAGAGCAGCGCCGGGCGGGCACGGCCACCAGACGCCGGCGATCTGGCCAATTGCTAACCCCGGTAGCGCCAGTCTGGACTCGACGGCCTCGACAGGGCACCGAGCGCGTTGAAGTAGCCGCCTGCGGCTGACAGAGGAGCTCGAAGCGGCTCCACTGGCCGTTGACGGGGCTCCGAGCCGGTCCCGTGCTACACGGGTTGGAATCTGGCCAGATCGGCGCCCGCGCGGGGCGGCCACGGGCGGGAGCGGCCACGGAACGGGAGCGGGGCGCGGGGGGCGGGGCGCGGGGCGCGGGGCGGGCCGCGGGGCCGGGCCGGCCACGGGGCGGTGAAGCTGGCCCGGAGTGGAGAGCCGCCAATCCCTGGTGTCCCGGCGATTCGGCACCGAGTGGACGCCGGAGGTTGCGGTGCGCGCGCAGGTGGCGGCTCCAACGGCTGCCGGCCGCCCCTTGTGCCGAAGGCTCGCCGGTCACCGCAGGCCCGCGTTCTGACACGAGCGGCGGAGTCCGGCATGATTCGGCGGTGACGAAGACCTTCGAATACCTCGACCGCCTCGTCGAGCAGGCGCGGGATGTGCCGCTCGACGCCCATCTCCACACGGAGCTTTCACCCGATTCGGCCGTCCCGCTGGAGCTTTACTGCGCCCAGGCCGCGGAGCGCGGGGTCCGCGAAATCGCCATCACGGACCACCTCGACTTCATGCCCGGGGCCCCGGCCTACGGCTACGCCGACTACCGGCGGCGCGAGAGCGAGGTGCGCGGCGCCGCCGAGCGGTGGGCCGGCAAGGTCACGATCCGCTTCGGCGTAGAGCTGACGTACGAGAGCCGCTACGAGGACCAGATTCGCGAGCACCTCCGCACGCACTCGTACGACTACTCGATCGGCTCCGTCCACGCCATGTCGGACGGGCCGTACGCGAAGTCCAGGGTCGCGTCTTTCGCGTCGGGCAAGACGCTGGCGGAGGCAGTGGCGCCGTACTTCGGCGAGGTCGCCGCGGCGATCCACAGCCGCCTCTTCGACACGCTCGGCCACATGGACCAGTGCAAGCGCTGGATGCTGCCGTGGTTCAAGCCCGCCGACTACGCGGCGGCGCCGCAGTTGTACGAGCCGCTCCTGGTGGCGCTCGTCGAGAGCGGCACGGCCCTGGAGGTCAACGCGTCGGGGCTGCGGCACGCGACCGGCGAGACGTACCCGGGGCCTTGGGTCGTGGCGCGGTTCCGCGAACTCGGCGGCGAGCGGGTGACGGTGGGCTCGGACTCGCACCTGCCCCACTGCTTCGCGTTCGGGATCGAGGAGGCCTGCGAGATCGTGGCCGCCGCGGGCTTCGATCGGTTGACGCTTCAGCGGGCCGTGGACCGCGGCGATCTGGTGCTGCCCGAGCGATTCCGCGGCCGATCTTCGTAGCGCTACTGACGGCCAGCCGACACTCCGCCCTTGTGGGGGGCTTTAGGCTTGCCGCCGTGGAGTTGATAGTGCTCGGCGCCGCTCCCGCATATACCGACCGTCCGGGTTCGGCCGCGTCGTCGTACCTGCTGCTGGTCGGGGACGCCGGCGGCGCGGTTGGGGCCGGCGCCTCGGGTCGCGCCGGGTGGTCTGCCGGCGGCGGGGGTTCCACCGGCACCAATGGTTCGGCCGGCGGGGTTCCCGGCGGCGGGGTTCTGCCGGCGGCGGGGGTTCTGCCGGCGCGGCCCTGCTGCTCGACCTGGGGCAGGGCGCCTTCGCGAACCTGGCGTCCACGCTCGAACCGAGCGCGCTGACCGCCGTTCTTGTGAGCCACCTCCACCCCGACCACTTCGTCGACCTCGTGCCGCTGCGTCACTACCTCAAGTGGGAGTTCGACCCGCCGCGGCGGGTTCGGGTCCTCGGCCCGGCCGGACTGACCGACCGCCTCGACGCTCTCAACGGTCATGCGGGTTTCGCCGCCGAGGCTCTCGACATCGAGGCACTGTCCGAGGGAGGGATACGCGTCGGGCCTTTTGAGGTGGAGGTCCGACGCGTGACCCATGCGGAGGAGAGCTACGCGTTCCGGGTCGCCGTCGCGGCCTCTGCCGCCACGGTGGGCTCGGGCGCCGCCAGGGTGGGCTCGGGCGCCCCCGGGGGCTCTGCGGCCGTCGCGGGCCCGGGCTCCGCGCCCGTGGCCGGCACCGTTGCGGGCCCGGGCCTCGTTTTCTCCGGCGACTGCAGCCGCCTCGACGATCTCATCCCGCTGATCCGCCCCGGCGACACCCTTCTCTGCGAGGCCTCCTTCGGTGCAGGCCCCGTGGCGCCTGGCGCCCAGCACATCACGTCCGCCGACGCCGCGCGAGCCGCTTCGGCCGGCGGTGCCGCCCGCCTTCTGCTGACTCACATCCTCTCGGGGCACTCCCGTCCGGAGGCCCTCTCCGCGGCCCAATCCGCATTCTCCGGCCCGGTCCGGCTCGTGACAGAGGGCGACCGCTTCGAATTCTGAGCGATCCTACCGGCCGGCCTGCGAGCCGTCCCGACCGCACGCTCAGCCCGGGTCCTCGAGCAGCCACAGGACGTGGACGGACCCACTCGAGTCTCCATGCACGAAGAGTGAGCGGTTCGTCGGGACCGTGCAGCACGGCCCGATCTTGACGCCGGGATCCGGAGTCCAGGACGCGATCTCCTGCTCGCTCCGCAGGTCCCAAACCCGCACCGTGTCGTCGCCGGCCGCCACGATCCGGGCGCCGTCGGACGTGAGGGCCACCGATCCAACCAGCCCGCTGCGGCCGCGGAGCGTGCTCTGCACTTCCCCGGTGGCCATGTCCCAAACGCGCACCGTACGGTCCCAGCCGCCCGAGACGATTCGCGTGCCGTCCGGGGTCAGCGCCACCGCGGATACCTGGCAGACAGCCCTGAAGGTGCGCTCGAGACGACCCTTCGCGAGATTCCAGATGCGCAAGGTGCAGTCTTCGCTGCCCGAGACGATGCGGGCGCCGTCACGGGTGATGGCCACCGAGTTGACCAGGCCGGAGTGTCCGACGAGCGTGCGTTCCAGCCGTCCGCTCGCGAGATCCCAGACCCGCACCTTGCGATCGGAGCCGCCCGAGACGACCCGCCGGCCGTCCGGCGTGACAGCCACCGCGAACACGGAGTCGGTGTGGCCTTTCAGGGTTCGCTCCAGGCGACCGCTGGCCAGATCCCAGACCCGCACGGTTTTGTCGTAACCGCCCGAGACAACCCTCTCGCCGTCCGGCGTGACCGCGACCGCGAGCACGACGTCCGTGTGGCCCTCCAGAGTGCGCTCGAGCCGGCCGCTCGCGAGGTCCCACACCCGAACGGTGCGATCGAAGCCGCCGGAAACGATGCGGGCGCCGTCCGGCGTGACCGACGCCGTCGACACCTGCTCGGTGTGGCTCTCGAGCCGGTGCTCCAGCCGCCCACTCGAGAGGTTCCAGACACGCAGGGCGCAGTCCTTCCCGCCCGAGACGATCCGCGCGCCGTCCGACGCGATCGCGACGGCCGACACCTGTTCGACATGACCCTCGAACAGACCTTCCTGGCGGCCGCTCGTGAGGCCCCAGATGCGCACGGTCCGGTCCCAGCCGGCCGAGACGATCCGGGCGCCGTCCGGAGTCACCGCCACCGCGGCAACCAGATCCGTGTGGCCTTCGAGCGTTCGTTCCAACCGGCCGCTGGAGAGGTTCCAGACGCGCACCGTTCGGTCCCAGCCGCCGGAGACGATCCGCTTGCCGTCCGGGGTCACCG
Organism: uncultured Chloroflexia bacterium; assembly: GCA_963838285.1. Lineage (GTDB taxonomy): Bacteria > Chloroflexota > Limnocylindria > Limnocylindrales > CSP1-4 > Fen-1039. The sequence continues at coordinate 167,180 of CAWIQP010000009.1, read as the reverse complement.
CGACCGCGGACACCACTCCGGTGTGGCCCTTGCGCGTCCGTTCGAGACGGCCGCTCGCGAGATTCCAGGTCCGGACCGTGCCGTCGTCGCCGCACGAGACGATGCGGACGCCGTCAGGAGTCACGGCCACGGCGTTCACGATGTCGGCGTGACCCTCGAGCGTGCGCTCGAGACCGCCGCTCGCCAGGTCCCAGACGCGCACCGTGCCGTCCCAGCTGCCGGAGACGATGCGGGCGCCGTCGGGCGTGACCGCCACAGCCCGAACGTCGTCTGTATGGCCCTCGAGCTTGCGTTCGAGAGTGCCGCTCGCCAGGTCCCAGACTCGCACGGTGCCGTCCTGGCCGGCCGAGACGATTCCCGCGCCGTCGGGCGTGATCGCAACCGCGTTGACGGCGCCGTCGTGGCCCTCGAGCTTGCGCTCGAGACTGCCGCTCGCCAGGTCCCAGACTCGCACCGTACCGTCGTAGCCGCCGGAGACGACCATCGCGCGGTCGGGCGTGACCGCGGCGGCGTTCACCACTCCGTCGTGGCCGATCAGGACCCGTTCCAGCGGACCGCCCGCGGGGGCCAGGGCCGGCGTCAGCGGACACAGCCATGGTCGCGGAGTGTGCTCGCGGACGCGATCGAGAAAGAGGCCGATCGCGGGCGAGGGCAAACCCGCCAGCCGGCCAGTGAGCTGCGCGGGCAGCAGACCCGGGTCCGCCTCGAGATACGGAGCCGAGAGCCGCAGCGCCCCTTTCGCCGCCTCGACGACCAGTGCCTGCTCCAGACGCGTGGTCACGCTTCTCTCCCCACGACGAACTCGTTCACCCTCAACGGCCCGCCGCACTCCGGACAGGCGATCTCCGCTCCGCGCCATTCCTGCCTGAACGTCGATTGCTCGGTGCACCACGGACAGCCGAGCATCAGGCCACTCCCCAAGTCGACGGCCGTGACGATGAGGGGCTTCCGGCCGCTCGCCGCCCCGCCGCCGAGGTTCGCCAGGGCCAGCCCGAAGTCGTCCTCCAGCGAGTAGACGCCCCCGTAGGTCGTCACCGGCTTGCCGTCGGCGCCCGCGCGCTCGGCGACTCCAACCTCGGAGACCTTGCGCTGCAGGAAGACGAAGTCGGTGAGCATCTTGTACAGCTCGTCCGGCTGGTCGGCCCCGACGAGGTGGTACGGCAGCTCGCCCAGTCCGCGGACGGAGCCACCCGACCACGTCCCGTCGCCGGCCGGATCGGCCTTGGCCCGGAAGTAGGACGCCAGGGCGGCGTGCCTGGCCGTCCCTTCGGCCCCGGCGAGGAACTCCCCAGTCGCGGCCTCGGCCAGCTGGGGGTGGTCCAAGTCGAGCAGGATCGCGCCGTCCCCGACACGCTCGATCAGATACGGCTCCAGATCGAAGTAGAGGTGCGACCAGGCGGCCACCGGCAGCCGGTCGGACGCCGGCGAGAGCGGAAATCGGTCGTGGAAGTCACGCTTCACCGCCTCGTCGGCCGAGAGCACGTCGAGCAGTTCGTCCTCCGACAGGCCGTGGCGCGACGCCGCGAGATAGCCGAGAGCGTGCGAGACGAGCACGCCGCCGTGGTTCTTCGAATCCGCCAGCCGCGCGAACAGGTTCTCACCGATCAGGGCGGGGATGCCCGCTCCGAGCTTCGCGGCCGCCGGCTCGTCGTAGGAATGCCAGAGCCGCGCTTCTTCGAACGCGAGCTTCAGGTACAGCGGCCGGCCTTCGGGCTCGAAGCGATCGAGGACCTGCTTGCGCTGCCTCTCCGTCAGCCTGCGCCCGGCCCCGGCCAGCCATTGGCCGAGGGCCGTATCGCCCTCCTTGCGGGTCATCCGATCGAGGGTCAGGAACGCGAGCCCCGGGTGCCTGGCTTTGAGAGCGCCCTCGCAGTCGCCCGGGGCCGTCGAGACGACCAGCCGCACGTGGTCCGGCAGAACGGCCGGCAGCCAGCCCAGCGTCCGGGCCGGATCGGCCGCACCCAGCCGATCGAGCGCGTCGAGGAAGACGATCAGCGGGCGTTCGGCCGTCGCGAGCTCGAGGCGCCTGCCGAAATCGACGGCCAGGTCGTCGTAGTCGCTCGGCACGGTCGACTCGTCGCCGCCGTAGGCCCGCGCAATCTCGCGACACAGGCCGCCGAGCAGCGAGCGCCCGACCGAGGAGCCGAGAGTCGCGCCGACAGAGCGGACGACGGTGACGGCTACCAAACGCTCGGTCTCGGCACGCTCGAACGCCGTGGCCATCAGCGCCGACTTGCCGGAGCCCGGCTCGCCGATGACGGCGAGCGGCTGACGCTCGTCGGCGGACAGGTACTTCGAGATCGCCTCCAGCGGCTTGTCCCGGCCGACGAAGCCACTCCGGCGAGCCTCGCCGAAGCGCCTCTGGGCTGCGATCTCGGCCTCGACCGCCTCCTCCGCCTCCAGCTGCGTGAGCTGGGCGAGGATCGCGCTCGCAAGGTTCCGCCAGACGTCGTTGCAGAGCGTGTGCGGCACGTCGGTCCGCTTGAACAGCTCCAGGCACGCGTCGAGGCTCTCCGGCAGCGCACCGATGTGAGCGGGCGTGATGCCGGCGCCGGTCCAGACCGCCCTGTAGTCCATCATGTTCGCCCCGAGCAGCGGGCGCAGCTCGCGCTCCTTGAGGACGACCAGCCGGTCGTGTGCCGCCGTGTCCGGGACCCATCGGCCGTCGACCTCCGTTTCGTCGAGGAACGCCCGCGCGCTTCCGTCCGGGGGCACGAGACGGGCGAGCGGCCTGCCGTCCTGGATCACTATCGTCCGGTTGAACGCGAAGACGTGCTCGTGGGCGCCCGGCGCCTCGAGCAAGCCGCGGACGATCTCCTGCTCCGTTGCGGAGGCCACGTACTTGGCGAGCCGCTGGTCTTCGTCGCCCCAGCGGAGCCGGGCGACGGCGGCGAGCAGGATCGCCCGCAGGCGCGCCTCCGTGGCGAACCATCGAGCGGCCTCCGCGTCCTGGGCCGCCTTGCGGGTCTCGGTCGTCGCGCCTCCCGTGAGGCTCTCCTCGCGCGGCTGCAGGACGTACTCGGCGGGCTCGGCGTTCTCGTCGAGCCGGTACCAGCGGTCGAGCAGCGCGCGGTCGGAGTCGGCGGCCGCGGCGGGGGCGGGTGCGGGGGCGGGGGAGGTGGGGGCCGCGGCGGCGGCCGACTTCCGCGCCCCGGCCCGCGTTCGGGCGGACCCCTTGTCCGCGGACCCGGCACGGGCGAGCCCGGTGGCGGCGGGCCCTGCGGCTCCCGGCACATTTGCCCGAATCGCCTCGAACTCGACCCTCTCGATGCGCGACGGCAGCGGGCGCCAACCGTATCGGTCGCCCAGCAGCATGATGAAGTTGGGCCGCGGCGTCAGCCGCTGGCAGCGGGCGATCTCGGCGAGGTGGATCGCGACGGTGCGCTGGTCCGGACCCGCCTCCGCGCCGACGCCCCAGCGCAGGTCGATCGCCTGGAAGCGCCCGCCGCGACTCTCACACAACTCGGCCAGCCGCGGGAACACGTGCCGCTGCAGCGCGTTCCGTTCGTCGACGAAGTCGTCGAACGTGGAACTGACGAAGACGCGGAAGGTCCTGCTCGACCCAGCCGCTCCTGCGGTCATGTAGTCCTCTCTCGTACGCCGCCTTGGCCGCCTCGGCTCAACTCACCCGCCGGAACTGTGATTGCCAGAGTAGCCAGCGGGGACTGCCGCTGCACTGCCGATTCGGAGGCCTGGGTCGCTCGGAACGGCATGACCCGTCCCGGTTGTCCGTCGGTCCCCGGCGCCGTGCGGCGTCGCGAGGCCGGCGTTCCCAGGTTCCGTGCGCGTCGAGAGGCCGGCACGGTTCCCGGTAGTTGTCGCTCGCGGCCTGGTCGTCGCTCGCGGCTGGCCGCGGCGAATCTGGCCAGTTGCCAGCCAACGTGGCATCGATCCCGCCGATCGCGGCGCGAGCGCCGCAGATCTGGCCAATTGCCAACCCGGGTAGCACGGGGCCGGCCAGTCGGCGGCGGCGCACGTTCCAGCCCTGGTGCGCGAGTCGCGAGCTTCCTCGGTTGCGCTCAGCCTGGGCCTGGACGACGTGCAGAGGACCGCCGACGCCCCGGAGGAGTGGCCAAGTACCTCGAAGAGCGCGCCCCGTGCTACACCCGTTGGCGTCTGGCAGGAATACCTGGCCGCCGCCGCCGGCTCGGCGGCCACAGCGTGGGATCCGGCGCCGCCGGCTCGGCGGCCACAGCGTGGGATCCGGCGCCGCCGGCTCGGCGGCCACAGCGTGGGATCCGGCGCCGCCGGCTTGGCGGCCACAGCGTGGGATCCGGCGCCGCCGGCTCGGCGGCCACCCCGCCCCGCCCGACGGCCACTCCCCGCCCCACTCGCCGGCCACCTTGCCCCACTCGACGGCCACTCCCCGCCCCGCCCCCCTCTTCTGACACGTCGCCCCGACTCGGTCAAGATTGGCACGAACGGACCGACCGGGACTTGGGGCCGTAGGCCCTCGCGACGAGCCGGACAACTCGAGCCGGACAACTCGAAGGAGACAGCGCCATGGCTGACAGCGGAACGACAGCTCGACCGGCAGGGGCCGCCAACGCCGCGGCGCCCACCTCGGCTGCGGGATCGGCCGCCAAAGCCGCAACCGCCACGGCCGCCACGGCCGCGGGACCGCTCGGCGCCGAGGATCTCCGTCTCATCGACGCGTACTGGCGCGCCGCCAACTACCTGAGCGTCGGCCAGATCTACCTGCTCGACAACCCGCTGCTGCGCCGGCCGCTGGAGGCGGGCGACGTCAAGCCGCGCCTGCTGGGCCACTGGGGCACGACGCCGGGCCTGAACCTGATCTACGCCCACATGAATCGCGAGATCAAGGCCCGTGACCTCAACGCCATCTACATCATCGGCCCGGGGCACGGCGGCCCCGGACTCGTCGCCAACACGTACCTCGAGGGCAGCTACACCGACCTCTACCCGAGCATCACGCGCGACGAGGACGGCATCTGCAAGCTCTTCCGCCAGTTCTCGTTCCCGGGCGGCATCCCCAGCCACGTCGCGCCCGAGACCCCGGGCAGCATCCACGAGGGCGGCGAGCTCGGCTATTCGCTGAGCCACGCCTACGGCGCCGCCTTCGACAACCCCGATCTGCTCGTCTGCTGCGTCGTCGGCGACGGCGAGGCCGAAACGGGGCCGCTGGCAACCGGCTGGCATTCCAACAAGTTCCTCGATCCGATCGGCGACGGCGCCGTCCTGCCGATCCTGCATCTGAACGGCTACAAGATCGCCAACCCGACCGTGCTCGCCCGCATCCCCCACGAGGAGCTGCGCGACCTGATGTTCGGCTACGGATACAACCCGTACTTCGTCGAGGGCGACGACCCTGTGAAGGTGCACCAGGAGCTGGCCGCCACCCTGGACACGGTCCTCGACGAGATCGACGAAATCCAGGCCTGCTGGCGCGCCCGCAAGAAGACCGGCCGACCGCGCTGGCCGATGATCGTGCTCCGCACGCCCAAGGGCTGGACCGGCCCGAAGATCGTGGACGGCAAGCAGGTCGAGGGCACGTGGCGATCGCACCAGGTCCCGATCGACGAGGCTCGCACCAACGCCGGCCACCGCGCCCTGCTCGAGAGCTGGATGCGCAGCTACAAGCCCGAGGAGCTGTTCGACGAGAAGGGCGCCCTCCGGCCCGAGCTTGCCGCGCTGGCCCCGCACGGCCGCCATCGCATGGGCTCCAACCCGCACGCCAACGGCGGCCTGCTCCTGCGCGAACTCATCATGCCCGACTTCCGCGAGTACGCGGTCGACGTGCCCAAGCCGGGCGGCTCCCAGAGTGAAGCTACCTTCGTGGCCGGCACGTTCATCCGCGACGTGATGAAGAACAACGTCGACAACTTCCGGATGTTCGGTCCCGACGAGACCGCCTCGAACCGCTTCCAGGCGATCTTCGAGGTGACCGGCAAAGCCTGGGACGCCGAAGTGATCCCCGAAGACGCCAAGGACAACGTCCTGTCCGTCGACGGCCGGGTGATGGAGGTCCTTTCCGAGCACCAGTGCGAGGGCTGGCTCGAGGGCTACCTCCTGACCGGCCGGCACGGCATGTTCAACTGCTACGAAGCCTTCATCCACATCATCGACTCGATGTTCAACCAGCACGCCAAGTGGCTGAAGGTCACGCGCGACATCCCGTGGCGCCGCCCGATCGCCTCGCTCAACTACGTGCTGTCGTCGCTGGTGTGGCGCCAGGACCACAACGGCTTCACTCACCAGGACCCGGGCTTCATCGACCACGTCGTCAACAAGAAGTCGGAGATCATCCGCGTCTACTTTCCCCCGGACGCGAACACGCTGCTCTCGGTCACCGACCACTGCCTGCGCAGCCGCAACTACGTCAACGTGATCGTGGCCGGCAAGCAGCCCGCTCCAAACTGGCTGACCATGGAGCAGGCCATCCTGCACTGCACCCGTGGCATCGGCATCTGGGACTGGGCCAGCAACGATCAGGGCGGCGAGCCGGACGTCGTCATGGCCTGCTGCGGCGACGTCCCCACCCTGGAGACCCTCGCCGCCGTCGACCTGATGCGCAAGCACCTGCCAGACGTGAAGATCCGCGTCGTCAACGTCGTCGACCTGATGCGCCTGGAGCCCGAGTCCGAGCATCCGCACGGCATGACGGACGCGGAGTTCGACTCCCTCTTCACTACCGACAAGCCGATCGTCTTCGCCTACCACGGCTACCCGTGGCTGATCCACCGCCTCACCTACCGGCGCCACGGCCACGACAACATCCACGTCCGCGGCTACAAGGAAGAGGGCACCACCACTACGCCGTTCGACATGGTCATGCTCAACGACCTCGACCGCTACCACCTGGTAATCGACGCCATCGACCGCATCCCAGGGCTGGGCGCGCGCGCCGGGCACGTTCGCCAGCTTATGGAGGACAAGCGCACCGAAGCGCGGGCCTACACACGAGCGGAAGGCGAGGACGCGCCCGAGATCCGCGACTGGGTCTGGCCGGCGTAGCGTTCGCCGGGGATCGTCGTCTTCGGCGGGGGTCGTCGACGAAAATCGAGGCCGGCGCCCGACTGCCCTGCGGGTCGTCTATCGGCGGGCAGGGCGTCGACGCCGGCATCGGGCCCGGCCGGGATGCGATCCCGACCCACGGTTCGGCGGCCGCTCTACGCCGCTACTGCCGCTCCAGCAGCTCGGCGATCTGACGCATCTGCTCTGGAGCCAGCGGGCCGAACCGCATCGCGGCGGCGTTCTCCTCGACCTGCTTGACGGTGCGGAAGCCGGGGATGGGGATGGTCTGCGGGCTGCGCGCCCACAACCAGGCCAGCGCCCCCTGCGCAACCGTTCGACCGCCGCTGCCGAGGATGCCGCGGATCGCATCGCGCCTGGCCAGCCACTCCGGGCTCGGCCTGCCGTCGACGAAGTACTTCATCCACTCCGGGCTCTTCTCACCGCGCACGTCATCGGCGGAGGGCTTCGTCTCGGCGGTGTACTTGCCCGTCAGGAGTCCCATCGCCAGGGGCCCTCTGTTGATGGCTGCCAGGTCGGACCGCTCGCAGATGGCCAGGACGGCCGGGTTGTCGTCGAGCACGTTGAGCTGAAGCTGGATGGACGTGCATTTCGGCCCCTGGGCGAACACCTCCGCCCGGTCCGGGAAGTCGGTGCTCCAGCCGTAGGCCCGGATCTTGCCCGCCACGACTAGCGCTTCGAGCGTATCGCGCACCGGCAGTGCCGCGTCCGCCGGAAACCCGTTGTCGTGGAACTGGTACAGGTCGATGTAGTCCGTGTTCAATCGGCGCAGCGACTCGTCGCAGGCCTTCCGGATTCCTTCGGGCGATGAATCGGACCCCGTTACCTGGCGAGTGGCCTCGTCGAACACGGCGTTGAACTTGGTGGCGATGACGACCTGCGAGCGGCGGCCGGCAAGGGCGCGGCCGAGTACCCGCTCACTGTGCCCCGCGCCGTAGACGTTGGCCGTGTCGAAGAAACTGACGCCCAGGTCGAGAGCGGCGTGGATGGCGCGGATGGACTCCTCGTCGTCCACTTGACCCCAGCCCAGCGGCGTCACCCCTTCCCAGAACGGCCCTCCGATTGCCCAGCAGCCCATGCCGAGCGCGCTGATCTCGATCCCCGAACGCCCCAGTTTCCGCTTCACCTGCCCACTTCCTCCGGCTCTACTCCTTGTCCGTCCGCCAACTCTCGAGATCGAGTCCTCATTCCAGGGCTCGCTCTCCGGCGAGGATGGCGATCGCCCGGCGGGCGGCTTGCCGACCGGCGATCGTCGCGGCGCTGTCGAGCATCGCCCGCGATGCCCCGCCCATCGATCCCAGGCCACGCCGGCCGATCGCGGTGAATTCGTCGAGGGCGATCTCGCGATCGGTAACCGTTCCTTCGACCTCGACGATCGCCGCCGCACCGGCCATGAACGGCGCGAAGTAGCGCTTCAGGCGGTTGCCCGCGGTCAGCTTCGTGAATCGACCGACGATCACGATCCCGTCGGGGTCGACCGAACCGGACGGGACTGCCCGCAGCACCCTGAGGCCGGTCCTCTCGAGCTCGTCCTCGATCGCGTTCTGGAAGGTCCTGGCGACGACTCCGATGTCGATCGATCCGGGCAGCACGATTCCTTCCGTGGAAAACGGCTGAACGCTGCACGATCTGCCCTTCAGATCCAACGGTCTGGCCTCCTGCGGCCGTCGCGGGCGGATGCCCGGCGGTGCGCCGAAGGACAACTCTAGCCGCAACCGGGCCACAGTAGCCCGGCGTTCGCGCTTCGGCGCTGGGCGGGGTCCCGGCCACGGTGTTGGCGGCGCCGGCCGCGGCGCGGGCCACGGCGCTGGCCGCGGCGCGGGCCGCGGTGTTGGCCACGCCGTTGGCCTCGGCTCGCTACCATTCGGGCATGACTCCCGACCCTACCGCCAGTCTGCGTGCCCAGGTCCGAGACGCCGTGGAGGCCGCGTGGCTGCGCGCCCGCGCGGACCTCGCGCCGGCCGCGGCCGCCCCCGACGCCGGCGGCGAAACGCCCGGCGCCTCGGACGCCCCAATCACCATCGAGCGCCCCTCGGACGCCGGCTTCGGCGACTTCGCCAGCAGCATCGCCCTTCGGCTGGCCAAGCCCTACCGCCGCGCGCCGCTCGAGATCGCCCGGGCCATAGCCGCTCACGTCGCCACGACCGCCACGGACCCGTCATCTCCCATCAAGTCCGTCGAGGTCGCGCCGCCCGGATTCCTGAACATCCGACTCGCCGACACCGCCCTGGCGGCCGCGACCCGGCACGTCCTGGCCGATCCCGAGATGTGGGGCCACGTCGCCGCCGAGCACCCGGAGCACATCAACGTCGAGTTCGTCTCCGCCAACCCCACCGGGCCGCTCCACATCGGCAACGCCCGGGGCGCCTTCACCGGCGACCTCCTCTGCCGCGTCCTCGCCGCCGCCGGTCACACCGTCACTCGCGAGTACTACTTCAACGATTTCGGCAGCCAGGTCAAGAACCTCGGCGCGTCGGTCGTGGCCATCCGAGCCGGCGACGAGATCCCCGAAGACGGCTATCGCGGCGACTACGTCTACGACATGGCCCGAGAAGTGCCGGCCGGCGTTCTGGCCGAGGCCGGGCGCAGCGGGGAAGCGCCGGCCTGGGCGATCGGCCGCTGGGCGTCCGAGCAGGTTCGCGCGGGAATCGAAGCCAGCCTCGACCACCTCGGCTGCCATTTCGACGTCTGGCGCTCGGAGAGCACGCTCCACAACGACGGCTGGGTCGGCCAGGCGGTCGATCGGCTGCGCGCCGCCGGCGACGTCTACGAGGAGGACGGCGCGGTCGTCTTCCGATCGACGAAGTACGGCGACGACAAGGATCGAGTCATCCTGCGCTCCACCGAGGACAGCGCCCCGACGTACTTCGCGGCCGACATCGGCTACCTGGTCGAGAAGTTCAGCCGCGGCTACCAGCGCATCGTCTTCATCTGGGGAGAGGACCATCACGGCTACGTAGCCCGGGTCAAGGCCGCCGCCGAGTCGCTCGGCTTCGATCGCGATCAGGTCCAGATGATCCTCACGGCGTGGGTCCGCTTCGTTCGGGACGGCAAGGAGATCCCGATGTCGAAGCGCTTGGGCGAGTTCATCACCCTCGACGAGCTGCTCGGCGAGATCGGCGTGGACGCGGCTCGATGGTTCTTCGCCTCACGCGCCGCGTCGAGCGGCATCGACTTCGACATCGAGCTGGCCAAGAAGCAGTCGAACGAGAACCCGGTCTATTACGTCCAGTACGCCCACGCCCGAATCTCGTCGATCCTGCGCAAGGCAGCCGAGGCGGGCATGATGCCGCCGGCAGCGGACGATCCCCGTCTTGGCGAACTGCTCGCCGGGATCCTTCCGGGCGCGCCCGAGGCGGGGCTGGCCCGCCAGATCGTGCGCCTGCCAGAAGTCGTGGAGGACGCCGCCGCGAGCGAAGAGACGCACGGCATCACGGCCTACGCCACGGAGCTGGCCACCACGTTCCACGCCTTCTACCGCGACGCCCGGGTCATCGATCCCGACGAATCGGACCGCTCCGCGGGGCGGCTGGCGCTCGTCGCCGCCACCAGGACGACCCTCGCCAACGCACTGGGCCTGCTGGGGATCTCCGCGCCCGAGACGATGTAGGGCCGACCGGCGGCCCGGGCACGCGACGGCCGCGGCGGGCGACGGGGGCCCACGGCAGTCGGCGGGGTCCCACGGCGGTCGGCAACGTCCCGCGGCGGCCGGCCACGACCCGCCCGGGGCCATAGCCGTTGCGCCGCGGCCGGCGGGGTCCCACGGCGGTCGGCAACGTCCCGCGGGGCCGGCGACGACCCGCCCGCGACGTTCCGGTCTGGAGCCATCATCGTTCCGCGGCGGCCGGCGACGACCCGCCCGCGACGTTCCGGTCTGGAGCCATCACCGTTCCGCGGCGGCCAGCGGCCTGGGATTTCCTAATGCACACCACGGCGACATCGGGCAACCAGATGGCCCCGAGCGAGGCCCTCCTCCTTCCCGAGCGGCACTGAAAGTGCCTCCGGATTGCCGAATAGGCCGCTTTTCGAGCCGTTTCGGGCGCGGCGGCCGGCTGGAAGCGGCGGCCGGGCCTTGGAGGAGGTCCTGAAGTACTCCGGCCGTTGCCCGATGTCGTTCTGGTGGGAAATGGGAAATTCGCGGCCGGCCGGATGGTCTTTGGTCCCAGTCAGCGCCCCCCGCGCCCCACCCCCGACCGGAACCACCACCGATTCCGCGGCCGCTCACCCGCCGGCGACCGCCGGCAGCCGCACCGCCGCCGCCGCGCCCCGCCCGCGCCCCCCGCCGGCGCCCGCGCCCCGCCGGCGCCATGCGGCCGCTCACCCGCCGCGCCTCGCCGGTGCCGACGCGCACCCGCCGCGCCGCCGCACGCCCCCCGCGCCCCCCGCCGGCGCCCGCGCCCCCCGCCGGCGCCCGCGCCCCGCCGGCGCTCGCCCCGCCCGCGCCCCCCACAGGCGCCACGCGGTCACTCACCCGCCCGCGCCCCCGCCCGCGCCCCCGCCCGCCGGCGCCCCGCGCCCCCCGCCGGCGCCCGCGCCCAGTCGCCGCCCCGCCCGCCGGCGCCCCCTCGGCGCCCGCGCCCCCGCCCGCCCAGGGACCCTCGGCGATCAGAGCGGAGGGTGGCACGTGGCGAACGCCTCGAGCGTCGCCACGTCCGACGCGACGTAGAGCGTCGCGCCGCTCCCGTCCGGGCACAGCACGGCGGGCCCCGGCAGCTCCCCCGTCTTCGGCGTCGCCGCGGTCTGGAACGTGGCCCGGCCCGAGGCCGTTCGCCACATCGTCCGCAGCACGACCGCCCACGAGCCGCCCGGCCCCTCGTACAGCCCAACCCGATCGCCCGCCCAGGTCGAGACCGCGCTCTCGGCCGCGCTCTGCTCCGCGGAGGACGGCGCCTCTCCCTCGAGCCACACGCCGAGCTGGAACTCGCCGAGCGTGTCCTGCATGGTCAGTTTCCAGCCACTCCCCAGCGCGGCGGGCACGGGCGGGACCGTGACCGCGACCGGCTTCACGCCCGCCGCGAACAGCTGCGGGTGCAGGATCTGCGAGGTCGAGTCCGGCGGGCTGGCGTAGAGCTTGTCGACCGCGGCCCAGCCGCCGCTTGCGTAGACCCCCTCGACGAAGGCGAGACCCTGCTCGTACGGGAAGGTCAGCGTCTCGCGCAGGATTGCCGGCGCTTTCGCGAGCTGGTCGGCCTGTGGTCCGCTGAGGGAGTCGCCCGCGACCTGGAGCAGGTCCAGCACCGACATGTACTTCTCCGACCACATGGTCATCGATAGCGTGGCGTCGCCCTCGGGCAGGGCCGTCCTCGCCAGATCTCGGTCGCCCTGGTCGGCCGTGTCGATGGCCAGCTTCTCGAGGCCGAAGTTCTGGTCCTGGAGCGCGTGGGTGAACTCGTGCGAGAAGGTCAGCTTCTCGGTCGGTCCGACGCCGCCGGATTCGGACAGCACGTACAGCCCCTTCGAATCCGGGTCGTAGAAGCCGACGACCTGGCCGGAATCGAGATCGAGCTCCATCTGCTCGAGCGACGAACCGGCCGGCAACAGCCCGAGGTGGATGAAGAGTCGGCTCTCGTCCGCGAGCGCCTGGTGGTCGGTCTGCTCGGCGTTCGCCCTGGTCAGCCAATCGCGGACGCCCTGCGAGTCGAGGAGCACGGGCGTCACGGGTTTCAGGGCCTGAAGCTGGCGAATCGATTCGACCTGGCCCTCGATCGCGGCGTAGACGGCCTGATCGGCCTGATCGGCCTGACCGGCCGAGCCGAGGGCCGACGGCGCGGGGCCGGACGCCGACGGAGCGACCGACGGGATGGCCGACTGGGCGACCGACTGTGCCGGCGTCGGGGCGCCCGAACTCGCGGCGGATCCGCACGCCGCCGCCACGACGGCGAAGCCCAGGATCAGAGCGAGCCGCGACCGGCTTCGGCGACGCGAGTGCATTGGGGCATTGTCCCAGGCTCCTCAAGCAGGTTCGATCCCAGACTGGCCGGCGCGCTTCCCGGCCCTGGGGCGGAGCCCACGTCGCGTCCAGCGGCGGTTCGGATCACTTTGTTATGGTTTCTTTATGCTCTGGGTGCTCCGCATTCACCCAGTGCGGGTACTCTTCTCTTCAGGAACACTGGACATAGATCCTGAACGTTCCATCCTCCCTCCCTCCGACCGGAGGTGCCGATTGGGCAGGCGCCTCCGGTCCTGTTTTTGCCCGGTTTTCGGGGCGGGAGGCCGGCTCGTCGTCAGGGCGCCCCGCGGCGACGACCGGCGCCCCCAGCCCCCCGGCCCCGGCTGCCGGGCCCCGCCCCGCCGGCCCGCCGGCCAGCCGCCCGATCGGCCTCGCGCCATCCGGATAAGCGGCCGGGCAGCGACCTGTGCAAGAATCCCCGCATGGAGCTCACCTGGTACGGGCGGACCTGTGTCCGCGTTCGCGGCAAAGACGCGGTCGTCGTGGCCGACGCCTATCAATCGGTCGTCGGCCCCACGGGTCGAGGGATCACCGGCGACATCGTCACCTACAGCCACCCCGACGACGCGCCCCTGTCAAAGGCAAAAGGCCGGCGATCGCGAGACGGCTCCACCCTGTTGCCCGGGAGCCTCGAGGAGGCCTTCTGCCTGGACGGGCCGGGCGAGTACGAAGTCAAGGACGTGCTGATCACGGGCATCAGGACGTTCCGCGACGAGCATCGGGGCAAAGAGCGCGGCCGGAACGTGGCCTTCATCGTTGAACTGGACGGCGTCCACGTCATCCACCTCGGCGACATCGGCCATCTCCTGACCGAGGACAAGCTGACCGACATCGGCCCCGTGGACGTGGCCTGCATCGCGGTCGGGGGCGCGCTCCCCGCCAACAAGGCCGCGGAGCTGGTGGCTCAGCTCGACGCCAAGGTTGTCGTGCCGATGCCCGTCTGCGACGACGCGGACGCGAACGAGGCGCTGGCCAAGTTCCTCCACGAGATGGGCGTTCCGTCCCTGCCGGCACCTCAGTCGAAGCTCTCGCTGATGCCGTCGTCGCTCCCCGCCGAGGTTGCCACGGTCATCCTGGAGCAACGCGGCAGGGTCTAGGCGGATCGAAGCCGAGCGGGCCATCGTTGCGGGGGGGCCGTCGCTCGGCACGGCCGGACCTTGTGCCCGGGCCGTCGCTCGGTAGGGGGTCGGCGCTCGATGCGGAGCCATCCCCTCGGCCGCTTGGCCGTCGCTCGCTGCCGGGGCCGCCGCTCGGTACGGCCGGACCTAAACCGGGGCCGGCGAGCCCCAGACCACGACCGTGTGATCGACTCCGCCCGCGAGGATTCGGGTGCCGTCCGGGGTGACCGCCACCGACCGGACCCAGTTCGTGTGGCCGTGGAGCGAGGCTTCCGGGTGACCGCTGTTGAGGTCCCAGAGGCGCACCGCCAGGTCCTCGCCGCCCGAAACGATCCGGGCGCCGTCGCGCGTAACCGCGACCGAATTTACCCAACCCGTGTGTCCCTCGAGAGTCGACTCGAGGCGGCCGCTCAACAGATCCCAGACGCGGACGGTGTTGTCCCTTCCGCCCGAGACGATCCGGCCGCCGTCCGGAGTGATCGCCAGCGCATGAACCGGATGGACTTTCTCCTTGAGCGTGATCTCGAGGCGGCCGCTCTCGAAGTCCCAGATGCGAACGGTGCTATCGAGGCCGCCCGACACGATCCACTTGCCGTCCGGAGAAACCGCGACCGCCTGCACCGCGGCGGTGTGGCCCACGAGCACGTTCCGCCGCCGGCCGCTCTCGAGCTCCCAGACCCGGACGGTCGCGTCGTCGCCGCCGGAGAGAACCCAGGTGCCGTCGGGCGTGAACGCCAGCGCGTTCACGTATTCGGTGTTGCCCTCCAGCTTGGCCGCGACGTGGCCCGCCGCCAGGTCCCAGATCATCACCTTTCGGCTGTGGCCGCCCGAGACGACAAGGGCCCCGTCCGGCGTAACCGCCACGGCGGAGACCTTGTTGAGGGTTTCGATGCGGCTGTCCAGCGTGCGCTCGAGTCGGCCGCTCGCCAGGTCCCAGACTCGCACGGTGAGGTCGTCCCCGCCCGAGACCACGCGCGTGCCGTCGGGAGTCATCGCCAGCGCGTTCACGGGCTCGGAGTGGCCCCTGAGCACGCGCTCAGGCGGCGTCCCCGTCTTCTGCGCGCTCGTCTGAATTCTCAAGAACCTCACGCCGAACCCTCCAGCAAGTGCGGAGCGCGAACGTGACCGACGGGAAACGCTGCACCATAGCCTAGCGTCGTACCCGCGCGGTTATCGGGCGTCAATGTCGCTCATACCAGGCTTCGACACGATACGCCGGGACATGAGCCGGAACCCGCGCCGAAGGGGCGCGCCGAAGAGCGCGCCGCGCTCGACGACCGGCCGGGCGGGCGCGCGACCGACAGCATCGACCGCGACCGGTCAACCGTCTCGGAGTACCGCCCGGCCGCGCTTGACGACGGTTCGGGCGTGTCGACCGCCGAGCCAGTAGGGGATCTGGGTGAGCGACGGTACGTCCCAGACGACCAGGTCGGCCTGCTTGCCCGGCTCGATCGATCCAAGCTCGGCGCCCAAGCCGACCGAGTGGGCCGCATTGATCGTGACCGCCACGAGCGCCTCGGCCGGCGTCAGGCCCATCTCCACGCAGGCGATCGACATGACCAGCGGCAGGCCCACCGTAGGGCTCGTGCCCGGGTTGAGGTCCGTGGCCAGCGCGACGGGGATGCCCGCGTCGATGAAGCGGCGCGCCGGGGCGAAATGGTGCGCGCCGAGGAACCAGCTCGTGGCCGGCAGCAGCGTGGCCACGACCGGAGTGCCCGCCTCGGCGGCCCGGGACAGCGCGGCGATTCCCTCCTCCGACGGGGCCGCGAGGTGGTCGGCGGAGACGCAGCCCAGCTCGGCCGCGAGCTCGGCGCCGCCCGAAGGAACCAGCTCGTCGGCGTGGATGCGACCCGACAGGCCCGCCCTGGAGGCCGCGGACAGGATCTGCCGGCTCTGGCGGGCGTCGAAGACGCCCTCCTCGCAGAAGACGTCGCAGAAGCGGGCGATCCCCTGCCGCGCGACCGCCGGCAGCTGCTCCCCGACGACGTCGGCGACGTACGCCCCGGCGCCGTCGGAGCGGCCGCGGAACTCGGCGGGGACGGCGTGGGCGCCGAGAAACGTGGGCACGAGCTGAACCGGGCCCTCCCGATCGAGTCGGCCGATCGCCTCGAGCAGCCGCAGCTCCGTCTCGACGTCGAGCCCGTAGCCGGACTTGGCCTCGGCGGTTGTTGTGCCGCCGGCCAGCATCTCGGCCAGGCGGCGGCGCGCCCCGGCGAGCAGCTCCTCGTCGGAGGCGGCACGCGTGGCGGCGACCGTGGAGAGGATCCCGCCGCCCGCCTGGAGGATCTCCAGGTACCCCGCGCCGCGGGACCGCATCTGCCACTCCGTCTCTCGGGTCCCGGCGAAGACGAGGTGCGTATGGGCGTCGATCAGCCCGGGCGTGACCAGGCAGCCGGCGGCGTCGATGCGGGCGAAGTCGTCGAGGGAACGGCCCTCGCCCTCGATCCGGCGGAGGACCTCCGCGCCGGGCCCCACGGCGACGATCCGATCCTCCCACGTCGCCACGGTCAGAGAACCGCCACTGAGCTCCGCCGCGTCGGCCTGTGCGGCGCCGCGCCGCAGCCCGCCGGCCAGCGTGGCGATCGACGCGGCGCCCTCGATCAGCAGTCCGGGGAGCGGGGCGGCGTCGGACGGCCCGGGCATCGCGTCAACGACCTCGTGCGGCCGCGAGCCGCAGCTCGAGCGCCTGCATCGGCGAGAAGTCGCGCAGCTTCAGGAACCCCGCCGCTCCCGCGAGACGCTCCTCCTCCGGCAGTCGCTCGGGCACCCCGGCGTGGTCGGCCACGTCCAGCAGCGCCTCGAGCGGCGCAAGCCCGATCAGCTCGGACTCGGCCAGGTGGACGCCGTCCTCGGCCGCCTCCGCGCGGACGGATTCCCAGACGTGCCAGATCGGAGTCGTCCGGTAGTCGAGCAGGTTCATCGACACCTGGGCGCGATCGAGCTCGTCGATCCAGAAGCCGTTGGCCTGGACGCGCGGCAGACCGCCGCTCGACTCGCGGATCCGGCGCGCGATCCGCTTGGCCAGCTCGAGATCGCGGCTCTCGAGGTTGATGTTGTAGGCGATCAGGAAGGGCCTCGCGCCCACCGCCACCGCCCCGGCCGTGGCGTGGAGCGCGGCCGGGCCGAAGTCCGGCTCGCGCCCCGGTTCGGAGATCTGCGTCTTGAGGCCCTCGTACTGGCCGCGCCGGACGTCCGCCAGGCGCTGCCGGGACGGGGACGTGGCGGCCTCCCCGTAGAGATAAACCGGGAGGCGGAACCGGTCGGCGACGCGAGACCCGAAGGCCCGCGCCAGCTCGACACAGTCGGACATGGTGGCACCCGCGAGCGGCACGAACGGAACCACGTCCACGGCCCCGATGCGCGGGTGCTCGCCGGAGTGCTTCTCCATGTCTATCTCGGCGACCGCGACGGCCACGGTCCGCTCCAGGGCCTCCAGTATCGGAGCCGCCTCGCCGGCCAGCGTCAGGACGCTGCGGTTGTGGCTGGCGTCGCTGGTGCGATCGAGCAGGAAGGCGCCCGGAACGCTCTCCACGGCCGCGACCAGCTTGTCGACGACCTCCATCCGGCGGCCCTCGCTGAAGTTCGGGACCGACTCGACAAGCTTCGTCACGCTACCTCCGTTTCGTCTCGACCGCCTTCCCGCGGACTACCCATGCGAGCCACCCGCCGGGAAGTACCGGTCACCGGCTCCAATGGTCACTACCCGTCCGCGCGGCCGATCCTATCGTGGCACAGGAGCAATGCGACTGGTCGCGTAATGCCCCGAGAAGGTGCCGTAGATAGCATGCCGCGCGATGAAGGAAAAGGCATGACAGGCGCCCCCAGGCCGTCCCTGTGGCGGCATCGGGACTTTCTGAAGATCTGGTCGGCCGCCACCGTCTCGGTCGTCGGCAGCCAGGTCACGATCATCGCCCTGCCGTTCATCGCCCTGACGATGCTGGGCGCGAGCGTCTTCCAGGTGTCGCTGCTCGCCGCCGTCGAGATGCTGCCCTTCCTGCTCTTCACCCTGCCTGCCGGGGCCTGGCTGGACCGCATCCGCCGCCGGCCGGTGTTGATCGCCGCGGACTTCGGCCGTGGAGTCGTCCTGCTTTCGATCCCGGCGGCGTACATGGCCGGCGCCCTCACGCTGGAACAGCTCTATGTCGTCGCGTTCCTGACGGGCACGCTGACCGCTTTCTTCGACGTCGCCGACCAGTCGTACCTGCCCGCCCTCCTCGATCGCGAGGACCTGGTCGACGGCAACGCCCATCTCCAGATCAGCTACTCGGTGGCGCAGATCGGCGGCCCGACCCTCGGCGGCAACCTGATCGCGATGGTGGCCGCGCCGTTCGCCATCGCCGCCGACGCGCTGAGCTTCTTCATCTCGGGGGCCTTCATCGGTGCCATCCGCCGCCGCGAGGAGGTGCCGCAGCGCAGGCTGGACGAGTCGGGCCGGCCCGCGTCGATGCGGTCGGAGATAGCGGAAGGCCTGCGCTACGTCCTGGGCAATCGCTACCTGAGACCGATCGCCGCCTGCACCGGGACGTCCAACCTGTTCGGCGCCGCGCTCTTCGGCGTCTTCCCCGTCCTGATCTGGGACGAGCTGAAGCTGCCGCCGGCCTTCTACGGCACGGTCATGGGCCTGGCCAGCGTCGGCTTCCTGGCGGGCGCCGCCCTGTCGAGCCGGCTTCCGGACGCGATCGGCATCGGCCGGACTATCGTCGTCTCGGCGGCGTTCGGGGCGCCTTCGTTCCTGCTCCTGACCCTGACGCCCGACAGCCTGGACCTCGCCGCCGTGACCCTGTTCGTGGGCTGGTTCGTGGTCGGAATGAGCCAGGTCATCTACAACGTGGCCCAGATAAGCCTCCGCCAGGCCATCACGCCGCCGGAGATGCAGAGCCGCATGAACGCGACGATGCGCTTCGTCGTCTGGGGCACCATCCCGATCGGGTCGCTCCTGGGCGGGGCGATGGCGACGCTGATGCCCGTGCGGGTAGCCCTGATCCTGGCGGCGGTCGCCTCGTTCGCGTCGGTCGTGCCGGTCCTGGCCTCGCCGCTGCGCTCACTCCGGGACATCCCGATCGAAAGCGCATCGGCGCGGGACGGGATCGAGGCCGCGTCGCCGGACGCGCCGGGCCGAACGATGACGGGGGCACTCGAGGCGTAGCGCCCGGACGCGCGCCGGGCGGCCGGACACCCGACCCGGCAGCGGAGTCAGCGGCCGGACCGCGCCTCGCCGGCCGCGCGATCCCAGGCGCTGTTGGTCAAGCCCGCGGCCTCGATCAGCCGCAGCGACCCGGTCGGGCCGAAATTCCAGGTGCCGAATTCCCAGCCGGGCCGCACCCTCGGCGAAGCCGCTCAGCTCGGCGGTCACGTTGCCGTGCAGCGGGTATCCGCCGGCCAGCTTTTCGCTGGCCAGGAGCGTTACGGACGGAATCAGCGCGAGCTCCTCCGGCGCGACGGGTTGCTCCGCGCCGGCGCCGTCGCTGTAGAACGGCTGGATGGACAGGGCGCCCGCCTCCCAGCGAACCAGATACTGGCCGAGCCGATCGCCGATGACCTCGACCTTGTCGGGCGCGATCACCGCCGCGAAGTCGAGCAGATCGTCGTCCGAAACGAAGCCGAAGACGGGCTGTCGAAGCTGCCTGGCGACGGCTGCGGAGGCGGCCAGCCAGGCGAACTGTTCGAAGGTTTCCTCGTCGCCGCCGAGGACGCGCATGGCGTCGACATAGCCGGGCGCCAGAGGTCGCGCGGCTCGGATGTTGGCGCGGTCGCCCGGCTTGGGCTGCCCGACGCCGAGATCGATCAGCCACAGCTCCTGACCCGCCAGCTGATAGAGCCGGTAGCCGTATTCACGCTCGATCGCGGCCAGACCGGCCTTCTCCGGCCTGGCGCGAACCATCACCCCCTGGACGCGATAGCCCAAACTGCCTCCCCGTCGATTGTCGGTGCGGAGACCCTACGACTTGCCCGAGCGCTCGTCCTCGAGCATCGGGACACGGACTCCACGCTCCCGAGCGACTTCCACCGCCCGTTCGTAGCCGGCGTCGGCGTGACGGATGACGCCCATGCCCGGATCCGTCGTCAGGACCCGCTCCAGTTTCTGCGCGGCGAGATCGGAGCCGTCCGCGACCACGACCATGCCGGCATGCTGAGAGTACCCGATCCCGGTTCCTCCGCCGTGGTGAATGCTCACCCAGCTCGCCCCGGCGGCGGTGTTGACCAGGGCGTTGAGCAGCGGCCAGTCGGCGATGGCGTCCGAGCCGTCGCGCATCGATTCGGTCTCGCGGTTGGGCGAGGCGACCGAGCCCGCGTCGAGATGGTCGCGGCCGATCACGATCGGCGCGCTCACCTTGCCCGAACGGACGAGATCGTTGAAGGCTGCGCCCGCCCTGGCCCGCTCGCCGTAGCCGAGCCAGCAGATCCGCGCCGGCAGCCCCTGGAACGGCACCCGCGCCTCGGCCATCTCGATCCATCGCCGAAGCGATTCGTTCTCGGGGAAGAGCTCGAGGATGGCGCGGTCCGTCGCCAGGATATCCGCCGGATCGCCGGAGAGAGCCGCCCATCGGAACGGCCCCTTGCCCTCGCAGAAGAGCGGCCGGATGAAGGCGGGCACGAAGCCCGGGAAGTCGAACGCGTTCGCTACGCCGGCGGCCTGGGCCTGGGCCCGGATGTTGTTGCCGTAGTCGAAGGTGACGGCGCCGGCATACTGGAACGCGAGCATCGCCCGAACGTGCTCGGCCATCGACGCCATCGAGCGCCGGATGTACTCCTCGGGAGTCTCGCGTCGCAGCTCGACGGCGTCGGCGAGGGACATGCCGGCCGGCACGTAGCCGTTCAGCGCGTCGTGGGCGGACGTCTGATCCGTGACCGCGTCGAAGCGCTCGCCGCGCCGGACCAGCTCGGGCTCGATCTCGGCCGCGTTGCCGACCAGGGCGATCGATTCCGCGCGCCCCTCGGCCGCCGCCGAGCGGGCCCAGCCCAGCGCCTCGTCCAGCGAGTGGGTGAGCCGGTCCACGTAGCCGATGTCGAGGCGCCGCCTCGCCCGCGCCTCGTCCACCTCCACGATCAGCGCCACGCCCCCGTTCATCGTCACGGCCAGCGGCTGCGCCCCGCCCATGCCGCCCAGGCCGGCGGTGAGAGTCACGCGGCCCCGCAACGTGCCGCCGAAGTGCTGGCGCGCCAGCTCGGCGAAGGTCTCGTAGGTGCCCTGCAGGATGCCCTGCGTACCGATGTAGATCCACGAGCCGGCGGTCATCTGCCCGTACATGGTCAGGCCGGCCCGCTCCAGCTCGCGGAACTTGTCCCAGTTGGCCCACTTGCCGACCAGGTTCGAGTTGGCGATGAGCACGCGCGGGGCCCACTCGTGCGTTCGGAAGACGCCGACCGGCTTGCCGGACTGCACGAGGAGCGTCTCGTCGTTCTCCAGGCGGCGAAGCTCGCGGACGATCGCGTCGAAGGCGTCCCAGCTCCGAGCGGCCCGGCCGGTGCCGCCGTAGACGACCAGGTCGTCCGGGCGTTCGGCCACTTCCGGGTCCAGGTTGTTCATGAGCATCCGCAGCGCGGCTTCCTGGGCCCAGCCCTTGCAGCTGAGCTCCGGGCCGTGCGGGGCGCGGACGGGGCGGGGTCCGGCGTGGGGCGTGGAATCGGTTTCGATCGCCATCGGAGGCCTCCGAATGGACGGCTCGGGCCCGGCCCGAGCGCTCGGGCTCAGTGTGCCCCCGTTTGGCTCGGAACGTCACGCCCGAGCTTCGGTGGCCGGGCGAGTGCGGCGCGGGCCGGTGCGGCGCGGTGCGGCGCCGGCCGCCGGCCGCCGGCCGCTAGTAGATGGCCTTGATCAGCTGGCGGCCGTAGTCGAGCGGGCCGTCCGCGACCATCGACAGGATGACCCCGCTGTCCAGATGGAGCGTGAAGACCGTCGGGCCGCCGCCGCAGGTGGCCTCGTCGACGACGAAGTCGCCGACCGTCTCCTGGCTTGTGCCCGTCACCGCGTTCGCCTGAGAGCACCCGGCGGTGGCGTACTGGTCCACCCAGGAGGAGTAGAAGTCGTCGTTCTGGTTCGCCGGCGGCAGGTGGCCGATGACCAGCGAGAGCCAGTTGTCGTCGCCGATATCGCCCGCCTTGGCCGCCGCGTAGCTGTCGAAGGTCTGGGCCAGGTCGGCGTTGCCCATCGCCTGGATTTCGCCCTCCGCATCCTCGACCAGGGGCTGGGCGCCGACGAACTTGGGCAGCCGCGTCAGAAGGCTCGGGGCTATGTGCAGGCCGTACTGGCCGGTCGTGCCGTTCGGCCACGGCGTGGCCCCGATCGGCACGGCGGTGTACTGCGGCGTAGGCGTGGCCCCGACTCCGTCGCAGCCGGCGAGGCTCAGGGCGGCCGCGACCAGCAGAGCGGCGAGCGCGGCGGCTCGCGCGACCGCGCGCGGCGACCGCGGCGGCGACGTCCGCCCCCGAAACTGTCGCACCGGCGAAGTCCGCATCTCAGAGCTCACGGCGCACCACCGGATAACGGTCGTCGTCGACGGCCAGCCGAAAGCCCGCCCGGAGCCAGAACTCGGGACGGGCGGCCGGCGTGGCGTCCTCCCGGGCCCGCACTTCGGGATACGCCTCGACCGCCGCGAAACCCCGGCCTTCGAGGTCGCGGCAGACCTCCTCCACGAGCCGGAGCGCGTAGCCGTGCCGGCGCGCCTCGGTCGTCGTCGCGATGCAGGTGATGACGGCCGGCAGCGGCGCATCGGGCAGCTTCGGATACAGCTCCCTCAGGCGCAGGGCCCGAGGGTATGCCGAAAGCGGCCCGAACTGGCAGTAGCCGGCGGCCTCGCCGTCGACCAGGAGAAGCTTGGCGTAGCTGCCGAAGATGCCGAGTCCTCGGCCCAGGAGCTGCAGCTTGCGCGGCGCCTCGGCGGCGATCGTCGGGCGGACGGGGCGCTTGGGCGCAAACGGGTTGTCGAGGGCCGAGTCCGGTCTGTCGTCGAGGAACGGGTTGCGAGCGGGCTGGCTCAAGGCCGGCGCAAATGGGTTCGAGGCGGCCCTGGCGGCGGGCAGGAATGGATTCGCCTCGGTCCTGGGCGGCGGCGCGAACGGGTTGGCCGATCGGCCGTCCGTCGACGGGTCGCCCGAGCCCGCGGCCGAACCGGCGGGACCGGCCGCATCGGCGAAGCCCGCAGGAAGCCAGCTCGTCCGGCTCGCCTTCGAGCCTCGATCGGCGTCCTCCCAGTAGTCGCACGTGCGGTGGTCGAACGACGGGTCCGCGCACGGCGGGATCAGCCCGAATCGGGTTTCGTCGGTGACGTCCACGATCTCGAAGCGTGTCATGGCCCGCCAACTGTACGGCAACCGGCGTGTCGGGCGCCGACGGACCGGCCTCCGGCGCGGTGAAATCGGCCTGCGGCGACCGCACCGCGACTCGTCGAAAACGCGCCGCCTGTCTGAAGGTTGCTTGACAACTACCTCTGTTGCGCGCACGTTGTTCCCGGACCAGTTACCCGTCCGACCTGGCCACCGCTTCGGTGGCCGACGCGAGTGGCTCCTCTTGGTTGCGTCATGAGCGAGCGTCGACGACGGGTTCGTCCTCCCAGCCTCTCCTCCGGCAGCGTCGAACCGCGCGCCCGTGGCCCCGTCGCCACCGCGCCGCAGCCCCGACGACCCTCGACCCCCATGCGGATGCCGGAGCTCTCGCTCCACGCCGAGCGCTGGCACGAAGGGATACTCGACGGTCTCGCGGAGGGCGTGCTCGTGCAGGACGCCGAGGGCCGGATCGTCGCCAGCAACCCGGCCGCGCGCTCGATCCTCGGCCTCGAGGTGGAGGAGGTCGCCGGCAGGACCTCGATCGACCCGGAGTGGGGCTCCGTCTGGAGCGACGGGACACCCGCGCGAGGTGAGGATCTCCCGTCGACCATCGCACGAAAGACGGGCAAGCCCGTGCGCGACGTCGTCGTGGGCGTACGCCATCCATCCGGGATCGTCAGGTGGCTGCGCACCAGCGCGATGCCGCTTCGCGACGGATCCGGGGAAGACGTCGTCGGCGCGGTCGTCTCGTTCAGCGACATCAGCGAGGAACGACGCGTCCAGGAAGCACTCGCCGACAGCGCCGCGCTCCTGACCGAGACGCAGGAGATCGCGAAGATCGGCGGTTGGGTGTACGACGTGGCCTCTCACAAGGCCACGTGGACCGACGAGGTCTACCGAATTCACGAGGTGACTCGCGAATTCGATCCCAGCCTCAGCCTGGAGCGGGACGTGGACTTCTACGCTCCCGAGGACCGGGCCACGATCGACGAGGCGTTCCGGCGCGCCGTCGAGGAAGGCCGGCCCTACGACCTGGAGCTGCGCCTTGTCACCGGGAAGGGCCGCGAGATCTGGGTCCGGACGGCCGGGCGACCGAAGCTCGAGCACGGCCGGGTCGTGCGCGTCTACGGGCACATCAGCGACCTAACGGCCAGCAGGGAATCGGCAGCGAAGTATCGCGGGCTGCTGGAGGCGGCTCCCGACGCGATGGTGGTGGTGGACGGGGTCGGCGAGATCGTCCTGCTCAACGCTCAGGCCGAGAGGCAGTTCGGATACCGACGCCACGAACTCGTCGGGCAGCCCATCACGAACATCATTCCCTCGGGCTTCGCCGAGCGGCTGATCGCCGACGATCTTCGTCCTGCGGCCGACGCCCTCGCCCAGCAGATAGGCACCGGGATCGAACTGGTAGCGCTCCGCAAGGACGGCACCGAGTTCCCGATCGAGATGATGCTGAGCCCCCTCGACAGCGGCGATGGGATCCTCGTCACGGCCGCCATCCGAGATATCAGCGCGCGCAAGGCTGCCGATGAGGCGCTCCGGGTCGCGCTCAGCCGCTTCCAGGCGGTGGTCGACGCGGGCATGGTCGGCATCTTCTTCGCCAGGCAGGGCGGCAGGGTGTTCTACGCCAACGACTACTTCCTCGATCTCGTGGGCTTCACGCGCAAGGAACTCGAGCGTGGCGAACTCGACTGGCGAGCCATAACCCCGCTCGAGTGGCTGCCGGACACGGATGTGGCCGTCACCGAAATGATTGACCGAGGCGTGTCCAGGCCGTTCGAGAAGGAGTACGTGCGGCGGGATGGCCGTCGGGTTCCGGTGTTCCTGGCCGACACGCGGCTGCCCGGAACCGGCGAGGATATGGCGGCGTTCGTGCTCGACATCGGCCAGCTAAAGCGAGCTGAAGAGGAGCTGCGGGCTCTCAATATCGAGCTCGAAGGCCGCGTGAGTGCGCGCACCGCGGCCCTGGAGGCGGCCAATCGCGAGCTCGAGGCCTTCAGCTACTCCGTCAGCCACGACCTCCGGGCCCCACTGCGCTCCATCGACGCCTTCAGCCAGATCCTCCTCCAGGAGCATGCGGCGGGGCTCGATACCGAGGCGCGGCGCGTCCTCGACGTCGTCGTGCGCAACGCCCAGCACATGGGGCAACTCATAGACGATCTGCTCGCGCTCTCGCGGATCGGTCGCAAAGAGCTTGAGCGCAAGCCGGTCGATATGGAGATCCTCGCACGGTCGGTCGCCGAGGAGTTGCTGGCCGCCCACGCCGACCGCACGGTTCAATTCGACATCGGGCCGTTGTGCGGCGCCATCGGAGATGCCAGCCTGCTGCGCCAGGTCTGGGTGAACCTGTTCGACAACGCCATGAAGTTCACCGGTCCGGTGGAGCACGCGAGAGTGGAAGTCCGGTGCGAATCGGGACCCCACCAACGTCGGTTCACGGTGAGCGACAACGGCGTCGGCTTCGATGCCCGCTACGGCGACAAGCTCTTCCAGCCTTTCCAGCGTTTGCACCAGACGTCCGAGTTCGAAGGCACGGGCATTGGGCTCGCCATCGTTGCCCGGATCGTGCGGCGTCTCGGCGGCGAAGTCTGGGCCGACAGCGCCCCCGGCGCCGGGGCGACCTTCGGGTTCTCGCTCCCCGCGACCATGGAGGCAATATGAACGTCCAGCCGACCGAGATACTGCTCATCGAGGACAACCCGGACGACGTCGAGCTCACCCTGCGCGCCCTGCGGGGCCGTGTCGCGAACAACGTCAAGGTGTTGAGCGACGGAGCCCTGGCGCTCGAGTACCTCTGGCCGGACGGCACGAACAAGGCCCCGGAAGGCGGCTATCCAAAGCTCGTGCTGCTCGACCTCAAGCTTCCGCGGATCGGCGGGCTGGAGGTGCTTCGGCGTCTGAAGTCGTCCGAGGAGACCCGGCGGATACCGGTGGTCGTGCTCACGTCCTCCCAGGAGGAGAGCGACCTGGTCGAGAGCTATCGGCTCGGCGTGAACAGCTACGTCGTGAAGCCGGTCGACTTCGCCCAGTTCACGAAGTCGGTCAGCGATCTCGGTCTCTACTGGCTGCTGCTCAACAAGGTGCCGGGATGACCGACGGACCGGCGCCGCTGCGCGTCCTTCTGGTCGAGGACTCGGCGGAGGACACCGAGCTCGTTCTGCGAGCGCTTCGCGCCGGCGGGCTGTCGATCGAGCCGCGGGTGGTCGCCACCGAGGCCGAATTCGGTCCCTGCCTGTCATGGGCACCGGACGTCATCATCAGCGACTGGAAGCTCCCTGGTTTCTCGGGGGCCGCGGCCCTGGCCATCGCCCACGAGTCGGCCCCGAACGTGCCGTGCATCCTGATCTCGGGAACTCTGGGCGATGACCTGGTGGTCGCGGCGTTGCGGCACGACGCGGTCGGCTACGTCCCGAAGGGCCGCCTGGAAGCCCTAGTTCCGGCCGTCCAGCAGGCCCTGGCTCACGCGGCGGCACACCGCGAGCGAGATCGCTTGAGGTCCGTGGTCGAAGAGTCGATCGACGGCATCGTCATCGCCGGCCCGGACTGGCAAATCCTCTATTTCAACCAGGCCTTCGCGGATGACGTCGGTCGCGTGCGCGGCGACCTCCGGGGACAGGCGCTGCCGCCCATTCTGACCGAGATCCTCGGCGCCGCCGTCGCCGACATGCCCGGGAAGGCGGCTTCCGGAACACGGTGGATCGAAGAGGTCGCGGTCGAGGCGCTGGGAGGGGACGGCCTGCGGTTCCAGCTCGCCGTCACTCCGCGTTTGGGCGCCGATAGGACCGTCGCGGACTACGTGGTAATCCTCCGCGACGTGACCGAGCGCGAGCAGGCGCGTCTCGAGCGCGATCGTCTGGCGGCGGTGGTCGAACAGGCGGATGACGGCATCGTCGTATCCGACCCGGACGGTTGCATCCTGTATGCCAACCCGGCCTTCTCGTCCGGCGTCGGTGCCGGGCGGGGCGATCCCAGGGGACAGATGCTGCCGGCGCTCGTGACCGGTCTCCTGGGTTCTGGCGTGGTGTCGGCCATCGACCGGAGTATCAAGAGCGGACGCCGGTGGCTCTCCGAGACCGTCCTGACACGGCCCGACGGAGCCGTGCGACACATCCAGGTCGTCGTCACGCCGCGCAGGGACGCGGCGGCAGTCATCTCGAGTGACGTGACGATCTTCCGAGATGTGACCGATCTGCGCGAGGCCGAGGCCGAACTGGCGCTCGAGGCGCGGGTCCGAGCGGTCGTCGCCGACGGGCTGCGCAGCCTCTCCAACGATGCGGGAGTCGCGGAATCCGCCCAGGCCATCTGCGACGGGCTGGTGAAGCTTCCGCATATCGATGTCGCGGCTGTCTGGGTCGTTCTGGCGCCGGACGACGTTCGGTTCGTCGCAATCAGCAAACCTCCCGGCTACCCCACGGAGGCAGGCGACCACATGCCGCCCGCAATGGCCGCCTTTCTGGTCGAGGCGATGGCGAAGGGGCCGAGGGCGGTTGACATCCGGGATTACAAGGCCGATGACGCATGGAAGACGGCACTCATCGCGGCCGGTCTCAAGACCCTGGCCGCCGGACCGATCGAGCACGGGGGCGATCTGGTCGGCGCGGTGGCGATCGGGACGTTCGACGAGGACTACGCCAGGCGGCTGGTCGAGGATACCCCGACGGTCGTCACGGTCAGCGCAAGTGCGAGCGCGGCGCTGGCGGAACGCCTTCACGAGATGCGCCGACAGGCCGAGCTGCGTGGGGCGCTCGAGGCGGTGCTCCACCTCCGTGCCTTCCATCCCGTCTTCCAGCCGATCGTCGATCTCGAGTCACGCAAGGTCGTCGGTTACGAGGCCCTGACGCGTTTCGACTCGGGCCGGCGACCGGACCTGTGCTTCGCCGAAGCCTGGTCGGTGGGCCTGGGGCCCGATCTCGAGCTTGTCACTCTGGGTGCGGCCACCGCGGCTTCGGGCCGGCTGCCTGCCGGGCTCTGGCTCTCCCTCAACGTCTCACCTCGCCTTCTGGCGGATCCCGAAAGACTGAGCGCGGTGTTGTGGCCGACAGACCGCCCCATCGTCCTCGAGATCACCGAGCACGAGATTATCGAGGATTACGGAGCGGTTCTCGCCGCCGTCCGGGCGCTCGGCCACAACGTGCGCATCGCCGTGGACGACGCGGGCGCCGGAGTCGCCAACTTCGGTCACATCGTCGAGCTGCGACCCAGCCTGGTGAAGCTCGACATCGGTCTCGTGCGGAACGTGAACGTAGACCTCGGACGCCAGGCGATGGTCGTCGGAATGCGGCATTTCGCGGCGGAGGCCGGTTGCCGGCTCCTGGCGGAGGGCGTCGAGACGAAGGAGGAAGCCGAGACGATGCTCGGCCTCGGGGTCGATCTCGGCCAGGGCTACCTTTTCGGGCGCCCGGAGCCGGTCGACGTATGGGCGGCTGGTCGGACGCCGGCCGCGCGGCGGGCGGCCGCGCGCCGTGGTGCGCCGGATCGCCGGTCCAGGAGCCCAGGGCAAGACGGAGTGGACTCAGGCCCTAAGATTCGGTTGCGCCCAGCCGTCTCGAGTGCTGGAGAGCCGGGCGCGCGGAGGCGTCGATGAAGGGCGGTGGCGGGGACGGCCCTGGGCATCTGAAGGTCGTGCGGGTCGCCGATCGGCAGGCCCTCGGCGCCGATTGGTCCATCGCGGACGAGGACCAGACCGGATCCGACGAGGACCAGACCGGATCCGACGAGGACCAGACCGGATCCGACGAGGACCAGGTTTCGGCGGCGCTGGACAGCGCGAACGCCGCGAGCGACCAACAGGCGTCGGACGAGGATCAGGCCAGCTCGGACCGGCTCCTCGCGGCAGGCGACGCGGGGGCGCTGGCGACCTACGAGGCGACGCGCCTCGCGCGCGAAACCAGCACGGTCCGCCGCCTCGCCGCTCAAGCCGGCAGAACCGGCGCCGCCCACCTGCGAATCGCCGCGGCCACCGGACGCGACGCCACCGCCGCCAGGCGCGACGACACGGCGCGGCGCAGGGATCTTCGGGCGGAGGAGAGCGAGCGGGCCATCGCGGCCTCCGACGCGCCGCTCGCCGAGAAGCTCGAGCGGCTTCGAGCTCGAGCGGCGACCGATCGAGCCAGGGCCGCCAGGGACCGGGCCTACGCCGCCCGCGAGCGCGCCCGCCTGGAGACCGAACTGCTGGAGGCGCACCTCGACGACCTCACGGGAGCCTACCGCCGCGAGATCGGCACGCTCGCCCTCACGCTCGAGATCGACCACGCCCGACGGGGCGACGGGCGCTTCGTGCTCGCCTTCGTCGACGTCGACGACCTGAAGCTCGTCAACGACCGAGATGGGCACATCGCGGGCGATCACGTGCTGCAGGCGGCAGTCCAGGCCATGAGATCGAACCTGCGCTCCTTCGACCCGGTCGTCCGCTACGGCGGCGACGAGTTCGTTTGCGGGATCGGGGGGATCAGCCTCGAGGAAGTCGCGCGCCGCTTCGACGCGATCGATCGGTCGCTGCAGGAGGAGGTCGGCGTGGGGATCAGCGTAGGCCTGGTCGAGCTCGCCGAGGGCGAGACGCTCGACGGCCTCACGGCCCGTGCCGACGCCGCCCTGCTGAGCGCCAAGAAACGACGCGGCGTCCCGCGCGGCCATTCGTCCGACGATCCGCCGGCCCAGCGGCGCCCCGTCCCTTTGAGGTAGGACGGGATCCGCCCCGCCGGGGTCCGCGCGGACCGGGCCTGAGCGGCCCGAGGCCGCGTAGCGGCACTACCCGTCTGGCTCGCGGCCCGGCGTAGGTACGGTTGACGCGGTCCTGGGGCGTGGTTCAATGCAGTGACAGCAGTGGCCGGAGTTTCTCCCGGCGGTCGACTTGGATGCCCCGCTTCCCCGGATGCCCGCAGCACGATGTGGAAGCCATGGCAATCGATCGCGTCGACCGGACGGTCGTCACCGCAGACTCCCATGGGCCCACCAAGGCACGAGACGGTGCGGATGCGCGGTCCCTTGACCGCCTCGTCTGCGCGCTGGCGGGCCACGACTGGATGCCCAACGGCACATGGCCGCTTCGAGTGGGCCATCGCTGGCTCGGAGATTCGCCCGACTGGCAGAGGTGTTTCCGGTGCGGTCGCTGGGAACTGCTGCCGTGATCACCGGCGCCACCGGAAAGGCGTCGCGTGCCTGGCCGCGCAGATTGCGAATTGCGGGTTTCTCCTTCGCTCTCGCGGCCGTTGCCGTCATCGCCACGGCCGGCACGGCGTTCGGCTGGGACGCCTCGGCGTTCAGCCCGGCCGACGAGCAGCTCCTCTTCACCCTGACCAACCAGGACCGCGCCTCGGCCGGCCTCAACGCCCTCGTCGACGACGCCTACCTCCACAAGGAGGCCGAGTGGCGGGCCCAGGACATGGGCGACCGCGACTACTTCAGCCATCAGATCCCGCCCGACAACAACATGGTCTTCACCTACATGCAGGCCGACGGCTACTGCTTCAAGGTCGCGGGCGAGAACATCGGGTTGAGCACCTACGGCGACGACGTCGCGACGGCCCGTATCGAAGCCGCCTTCATGGGCTCTCCGGGGCACCGGGCCAACATCCTCGGCGCCTGGGTGGACATGGGCGTGGGAGCGTACAAGGCGGCCGACGGCCGCAAGCTCTACGCGGTCCTGTTCTCGGTCCCGTGCGGCGCCACGGCTCCGGCTCCGGCTCCGGTCGCGACCCAGGCCCCGGCCGCCGCCTCCACACCCGCGCCGACTCCCAAACCTACCCCCAAGCCGACGCCCAAGCCCACTCGCAAGCCCACTCCGAAGCCGACGCTGCGAGCGAGCGCGAGCCCGACCGTTACTCCCTCGCCGCTCGTGACTCCGGCTCCGAGCGAGAGCCCGAGCCCGAGCGCTTCGCCGACCGTCTCGCCGGAGCCGACCGAGGCGACCCTGATCGTGGGCGCGAGTCCGTCGATAGCGCCTGTTCTGCCCTCGCCCGACGCCACCTCGACCGTAGATGGAGCGCTGGGCCTGCGAGTCCGCGAGAAGCCCGTCTCGCAGGATCCGATCGACTCGCTCCTGCGATCGCTCTTCGGCGGCCTGTTCGACTGGTAGCGGGGAGCGGGGCGGGGAGCGGCGCGGGGCGGAGCGAGAAGCCGCGAAGAACGATCTGTCTATGGCGCGCGGAGGAAACAGAGCGCAGAGTTGTTGCCAGCCTCCCAAGGGAGACGCTCAAACCAGGAGGCCATCGATGTTCATCAGGCCCGAGAGAGGTCAGGGCCTTGCCGAATACGCCCTGATCCTCGCACTCATCGCCATTCTTGCGGTCATCGCACTCTTGTTCCTCAGCGGCACGATCCAGAGCATCCTCAGCGTCGTCGGCAAGAAGCTGTAGCCGACCCATCTGCGAAGCCGCGGCGCCACCCCACGCGTGCCGCAGTGTCCTCGAATGGAAGAGCGGAACGGGCGGACTGATCCGCCCGTTCCGGATTCTGGAGTCCTGGAGGTCGATCGGTCCCGACAGGTGTTGGGGCCGACCGGTCGATCTGCCTCGTGTCTGGCGCCGCTTCGCGGCGTCTCGCCGCCGCGGCCGGCGGGCTGGACCCGTCTACTTGCGGCGGGAGAAGCGCGACCGGGCTTGCTCCGGTCGAGGGGCGACAGGCCGCGAGGCAGCCATGAGCGCCTCGATCTCGGGCTGGAACCTGCGGCCGATGGACGTGCGCTCCAGCCACAGGAGATAGTCGGGATCGCGGAACGCCAGGTCTCCGAGCGAACACCCGGCATAGCGGCCGAAGTCGAGGATCGTGCCTGGGCGGCCGCCAGGTTGCATCGGGGGCCGCAACGGCGGCGCGGTCGAGGATTGCTGGTCTGCCGTGTCTTCCGTCCGCGCCGTCTTGGCGGCGGTGTTCGTCGCACGCTGCCGGTCGAATTGGCCACGCGCGTCTCGGTCGCGCAAGGTCTCCCAGGCGGCGTTGAGCATCGCCATCTTCACTCCCGACCCGCCAGTGTCGGGGTGGTATTTGCGCGCCAGTGCTCTGTAGGCGGCCTGGATCACCTCCGAGTCCGCCTCAGGGATCACCTGCAGCAGCCGGTAGGGATCGCCGATGGGAAGCATCACGTTCACGGTCGCGACCGTCGCCTCGCGGTGCCAGATCCCAGTCGTCAGAACGGGCGCTGACTTGTGGACCTACCCTCGGAGATGCGCGTTCGGTCTCGCGTGGAACTGCAGCACCGACTTCGGACCGGATCGACGATCCGTCGGTCTGGACGACTCTGCGGCCGGCCGATCGGGTGGCGGTTGAAGTCAGCCGCTCTTCGAGTCACAGCCTCGTGGCGGGCCGGCCCGCGCAACGCCGTTCCCCCACGTGCGACTGCCGGCCCGACGTGCTCGGGAAAGGCTAAGGTCACGGCGCTACGTCCGGCCGACGGGGATTGACCGGACCGGTCCCGTCCAGGAGAACACCAGCGGCCGCGACCAGGCCGCCGTCCACGGGTGAGGTGAGACATCCGTCCGCTCGACGTCCGTATCGAAGCCGCTCTCGGAACATACGACGAGGACTGCCGCTGGGATCTCATCGGCGGCATCCTGAGCGAGTGCCCGGACGACGTCCTGGAGGACAGCGCTCGCCTGCTCCATGGCGATCTCGAGCGCGGGCGAACACTGGGCGCGGACATACTGGGCAGGCTGGTGGGTGTCGAGCCGAACAGTCGAGCCGTCGTACTTGGGGCGCTGCTGGACGCCCTGGCCGTCGAGGAAGCCGCCGCTCCAAGGGCGTCGATAGTCGCGGCCCTCGGCCACGTCGGAGACCCGGGCACGCTAGGACGGGTCTTCCCGCTGGCAGAGGACTCCAGCGCGGAAGTGCGGCTGGCGGTCGCGTTCGCCGTGGCCACGATCAGCCCAAAGCCGCTCGTACCCGAGGCGCGGAGCGCGCTGATACACCTCTCGCGCGACTCCGACTCGGAGGTCCGGGACTGGGCGACATTCGGGCTTGGCACGCTTTCGGACGACGACGGCCCCGACGTTCGAGCGGCGCTGCTGGACCGAGCCGAGGACGCCAGCCACGAGGCGCGGGCGGAGGCGCTGTTTGGACTGGCGGTCCGGCGCGATCCTCGGGCGGTGCCGCATCTGATCCGGGCGCTGCAGTCGCCCCTCGTGGGTGGGCTCGAGGTGGACGCCGCCGCAGCCGCCGGCGATCCGCGGCTGCTTCCGGCACTCTGGGCTCTCCAGCACGCCGGTGGGGCGGACGAGGTCCGTCTCCGCCGGGCCATCGACCGCTGCTCCGGACGGGAACGGCCGACGCTCCTTTCCTGACGCCCGGCCCTGACCCGGCCACGGCGAACGTGGCCCGCGCCGCCGCACCTGACCCGGCGCCGCCGAACGTGGCCCGCGCCGCCGCACCTGGCACGCGATCGGAACTCGTTGCCGCCGGTCTCGGGGGCCGACGCGCGGGGCCGGGGCGCCGACGCGCGGGCCCGGGACGCCAGCGCGGGGCCGGGGCGCCAGCGACACCCCGAGACACCCCCCGGGGCAACTCGGGTATCCTGCGCAAGGCCCGCCGGCACGTCGCGGCCCGGCAGCGTCCGTCCATCCCCACAAGCGAGGCCCTCGGTGCTCAGCTTCATCGACACAGCCGTAATCCCGTTCCTGACGAGTCTCTACGCCGCCGTCGGGTATTTCGGCGTCTTCGTGGCGATGACGATCGAGGCCACACTGCTACCTCTTCCATCCGAGCTGATCCTGCCGATGGCCGGCTGGATGGTCAGCGACCCCAAGCAGGTCGAGCCGCTGACCCACGCCGCGTGGAACTTCTGGATCGTCGTTGCCGTGGCCGTCGCGGGCGATCTCACTGGAGCGTGCTTCGGCTACTTCCTGGGGTCGCACCTGGGCCGGCCCTTCCTCGACCGGTGGGGCCGCTACCTGCTGATCCGCAAGAGCGAGATCGAACATGCCGAAGGCTTCTTCAAGCGCTGGGGCGCGCCGACCGCCTTCGTCGGCCGCCTGCTGCCCGGTGTTCGGAGCGTGGTCGGCTTCGCCGCCGGCGTCGGCCGCATGCCGTTCCGGCCGTTCGTCGCGTTCTCCGCGCTGGGGGTGATCCCCTGGTCCGTGGCCCTCGTATACGCCGGCACGGTCCTCGGCGCGAACTGGACGCAGATCCGCGACGACCTGCGGCCATTCGACACGTTGATCGAACTGGCCTGCGCCGCCGCGGTCCTGCTCTTCGTGTGGTGGCGGCTGGGCCATCCGGGCTGGAATTGCCGCGGCGCGGAGGCCTGATCTGGTTGAGCGCGGCCCCGATTTGGCGGGGCTTTCTCGCGGCCGGGTCTCGCGGCAAGCGCGGAATGCCTATTCGGTGGCAGACTTGACGCTGCGGCCAGGGGCACAGGGACGGTCGCCGGCGAAACAGGGAACGCTGATGCGCAGTAGACCAACTCGCGTCCAGTTGCAGGCGCTGAGCATCGACGATACGGATCCACGAGGTCACTCCCTCGCGATTGGGCGCGCGTGAGCTCGCCTCGCGAGCACTCGAAGCCCGGGCGGGGTTCCGAGTCCGGTGGAACGCAGCCCTCTCCGATGGCCCACTTCAGCCCGAAGGTGGCCCAGACCAAGCGCCACATGGCCCACCCGGTCCGGCCCAATCCACTGCGGTCGATCGGGCGCGCCTTCGGGGCCCTGGCGGCGAGGCTCGGTGGGCTTGGGTCTAGTGGCCCCACGACCCGGTCTCTCGGCGAGCCGGGTCCGGACGGCCCGGCGGCCCGGTCGCTCGGCGAGCCGGGTTCGAACCGCCCCGCGACCCTGTCGCCGGGTCGTGCCGCGGCAATCGGCCCCGCGACCCGGGCGCCAGGTCGAGCCGGTCACCGAACGCAACGGCGCAGGGAACTGGTGGCCGTGCTGGCCTTGCTGGTCGCCGCCGCCGCAGTCTCCGCCAGCCTTCCCGGCGGCTGGGCCGACACGCCGCCGTCGGCGACTCCGTCGGCTAGCCCCTCGGCCGAGCTCGTCGCCGGCCTGACTTCGGCGGATCCAACGCTGGCCAGCGAAGCCTTGCCTTCTGCCGCATCCGAGGAGCCGGCCATGCCGTCGCCGTCCGCCACGCCTTTGCCGTCCCCTACCAAGAAGCCTACGGCCGCGCCGGCCAAGAAGCCCGCCCCGAAGACGTACACCTTCGTCGCCCTCGGCGATTCGCTCACGGCCTGGCCGACCGACGGGCCCTGGCCGGTGCTCCTCGACGCGAAGGACGCCAACCTGCGCCTCGTGCACAACGCCGGCGTGCCGGGCAACCTGACTGCGGACATGCGGGCCCGGCTGAACAGCGACGTGTTCGCCTACAGCCCCAACGTCCTCTTCATCATGGGCGGCACGAACGATGTGGGGCAGCGAGTCAGCCAGGCGACCACGATCGCCAACCTGCGGGCGATCATCGTCGCGGCCACCGCGAAGAAGATCCGCGTCTTCCTGATGACGATTCCGCCGGACGCCTATCCGGGCATGGCCGCCGACATCAATTCGCTCAACGCCGCGATAACGCACCTCGGCAACACCTACAAGCTGACCGTCATTGACGTGCACGCCGCCCTGTCGACCTCCACCGGTGTGTACGTCAAGAAGTTCACCAGCGACGGCCTCCACTTCAGCGCTTTGGGCGCGCAGACGGTCGCCAACACGGTCTACTCGCGGGTCCACCGCCTGGGCTACTAGGGGTCGACGGCGCCGGCCGGTCGAGGGCACCGGCCGGTCGAGGGCGCCTTACGGGTCGAGGGCGGTCCGAGCCGGTTCTCGCCGCGCCCCCGGCAGAACCGCCAGAGCGATGAGGAATATCGCGGCCACGCCCACACAGGCCGAGACCGCGTACAGCCCGCGGATGGTCCACCAGCTCGCCAGCTGGCCGCCCAGGCCCGAGCCCACGATGACCGACAGGCTGAACGCGACCCCGTTCAGGATCCCCTGGGCGGTGGCCGCGGTTCCTTTCGGCGCCTGGCGCGACACGAACGCGACGCCGCCGACCAGGAGCAGGCCGTATCCGGCGCCCTGCAGCAGGGAGCAGGCGATCAGCAGCGACGGCGCCACGAAGATGACGTTGGCGATCTGGCGGACGACCATGATGGCCATGCCCAGCACGATGAGCCGCTCCGCTCCGAAGCGGCGGGCCAGCTGCGGAAAGAGGAGCATCGAGGGGACCTCGAGCCAGGCCTGGACCGACCATGCCCAGCCGATCTGATCGCTGGACGCGCCGAGCTGGCGCAGGTAGATCGAGAAGAACGCGTTCTGCGCGTAGATCGCCGTCCAACCGACGAACGCCCCGACAAGGAAGATGGTGATGGGCCGGTGGCCGAGCACGCGGCCGGGAGCCCGCCGGAGGCTCGCCCCTCTGACGCCGTCGGCCCGTCCGGGAAGCAGCGTCGCCGCGAGGCCGCCGAGCAAGATCGCGGGAATAGCGATGAGGAAGAGGCTCCGGTAGTTCTCGGCGATCGCGAAGCCGACGATCGGAGTGCAGACCATGAAGCTGATCGAGCCCCAGACGCGGACGCGGGCGTAGCGGGTTCGGTCGGCGCCGACGATGTCCAGGACTCGGACGTCCATCATCGGGCTCAACCCCGACATGCCGACCGCGAATGCCGCGGCGGACGGGATCAACAGCGGCGACGCCCCGACTACGGCCAGCCCGGCCGCGCCCGCTGCGGCGATGGCCGCCGCCAGCGCGAGGAAGACTCGGGACGTCGGGAAGCGATCGTGGATGGCGCCCCATGTCGGCGCGGCGAACAATGCCACGGTGGAGGTGAACGCGACCAGGGCGCCGATGGCGGCCAGCGAGATCCCCAGGCTCCTGTAGTAGGGCTGCAGGAACGGGGAGTAGGCGGCGACCGCGACGTAGAGGATGGCGTAGGCGGCGGACGCGCGACGCAACGATCGAACTCCAGGTGGGCTCCGAGTCGGTCGGGCGACGGCGATCCGACCGGTGCGGTCAGTCTGCCATCGGGGAACCGATCACGCACTTCGGGCGCTCCGGCCCGGCGGCCAGGTCGGCGGGCCGGCGTCCAGGCCGGGCGCTCCGGCCCGGCGCCCGCGCCCAAACCGGCGACCCAGCCGGCGCCCGCGCCGCCTCGCAACCCCGGCCTCAGGAGCTATCCCCAGGGCGCCTCGCCGGGGCCGCGCAGGTGGCCAACGTCGTTCGCCAGAACCAGCTGCGCGCCGTCCGGCGTGTCGCCGCGCTCGTAGCGCAGCACCGTCAGGTTGGTCCAATCCTGGATGAAGCGGCGCCGGTAGTCGCGGACCGGCTCTCCCAGGGCCACGCACAGCAGGATGCGATTGAAGGTGCCGTGGGCCACGACCAGGACGCGCCGCTCGCCTTCGGCCTCGGCCTGGGTCTCGGAGACCTGCCCACGTGAGCCGCCGGGGTCGGGCGAGTGACGCCCGCCGATCGGCGCCGCGAACGCTTCTCCCAGTTCGACCGCCAGGAGGTCGACGAGGAACGCCAGGGCCCTGGCGGCTACGTCGTCGCCGGATTCGCCGCCCGGCGAGTGCGTTTCCGCCGGATCGTGCTCCCAGCGGGACCGCAACTCCGGATCTCGGGCCTGGACTTCCGCGTACGTCAGGCCCTCCCATCGTCCGTAGTCGAGTTCCCGCAGCCGCTCGTCCAACTCGACCGGCCGGCCGGTGGCGATCGTCTGGGCAGTCTCCAGGGCCCGAAGCATGGGGCTCGACACGACCCGGTCGATCCGGACGCCGGACAGACGCCGGGCCAGCGCCTCGGCCTGGGCTCGACCTTCGGGCGCGAGCGGGACGTCCAGCTGACCGCCGAGTATCGCGTCGCCGGCCGGCGTCAACCCGTGGCGGGTGAGCAGAAGGGTGAGCACGCTGCTAGAAGAGGCCGACGATGTTCCCGTCGGCGTCGATGTCGATCGACTCGCCGGCCGGGTGCGACGGCAGCCCCGGCATGGTTCTCATCTCGCCGAGGAGCGGCGTGACGAAGCCTGCCCCGGCGGAGAGACGTACCTCTCGAATCGGTACGCGGAATCCCGTCGGCCGACCCTTGAGGCCCGGGTCGTGGCTGAGCGAGAGGTGGGTCTTGGCCATGCAGACCGGGAGATTCCCGAAGCCCAGGTCTTCATACAGCTTCAGCGCCTTGGTCGCCGCCGGCAGCTCGTCCACGCCGCGCGCCCCGTAGATGCGGACCGCCACGGTCTCGATCTTCTCCCGCAACGGGATGTCATCCGGATAGAGCAGCCGGAACTCCGGCGCTCCCTCCTCCGCCGCCGACCAGACGGCCCGCGCCAGATCCTCCGCCCCCGCGCCCCCATCGGCGAAGTGGCGGCTCACCACCACGTCGCGCGCCCCGGCGGCCAGTGCCACTTCCCGGATGGCGGCCACCTCCGCGTCCGTGTCGCCGGGGAAATGGTTGATCGCCACGACCACCGGGACGTTGAAGACGCGGACGTTCTCGATCTGGGCGGCCAGGTTCGCGGAGCCCGCCCGCACGGCGTCGACGTTCTCCTGCTCGAGGGCCGGGTCCAGTGGCTTTCCGGCAACGATGCGGCCGACTCCGCCGTGCATCTTGAGCGCCCGAACGGTGGCGACCATGACGGCGGCGTCGGGACGGAGCCCGCTCTGGCGGCACTTGATGTCGAAGAACTTCTCGGCGCCCATGTCCGCGCCGAAACCAGCCTCGGTGCAGGCGATGTCGCACGTCGCCAGGGCGAGCCGGTCGGCCAGGATGCTGTTGTTGCCGTGGGCGATGTTGGCGAACGGCCCGCAGTGGACGAACGCCGGGCCGCCCTCGAGCGTCTGCAGCAGGTTCGGCTTGATGGCGTCGCGCAGCAGCACGGTCATCGAGCCGGCGCACTTCAAGTCTTCGGCGGTGATCCGCCGGCCGTCGAAGGTGGTCGCGACGACCGTCCGGCCGAGACGCCGGCGCAGGTCCTGCAGGTCCGAGGCGAGAGCCAGGATGGCCATCACTTCCGAGGCGACGGTTATCTGCCATTCGGTCTCGCGCGGGTAGCCGTTCTCGCGGCCGCCCAGGCCGATGATCGCCTTCCGCACCGCCCGATCGGAGATGTCGACGACCCGTGGCCAGAGGACGCCCAGCGGGTCGATGCCGAGCGGGTTGCTGTGGGTGAGCGAGTTGTCGACGAATGCGGCCAGCAGGTTGTGGGCCGCGCCGACGGCGTGGTTGTCCCCGGTTAGGTGGAGGTTGAAGTCCTCCATCGGGATCACCTGGCTGTAGCCGCCCCCCGCGGCGCCGCCTTTGATCCCGAAGACCGGGCCGAGCGAGGGCTGGCGGATGCAGACGGCCGCGCGATGACCGATCCGGTTGAGCCCCTGGACGAGGCCGATGTTGGTGGTCGTCTTGCCCTCGCCGAGCGGCGTGGGAGTGATGGCGGTTACGACGACATACTTGCCGCGCCGCCCGGCGGCGGCCGCTTCGGCCTCGAGTCGGGTAATTCCCTCCAGGCGCACCTTCGCCTTGTACGGCCCGTAGAGCTCGACTTCGTCGTCCTTGAGTCCGATTTCGCGGGCGAGATCGATGATCGGGCGCGGCGTGACCGAGCGGGCGATCTCGAGGCTGCTCGGAAAGTCGGCGCCGCTCACAGCGCAGCCTCCGGGCTCGACGGCATCGCTGGGCCGCTCATCGCGTCGCTCCCGTGGCGGCCGGCCGGCTCATGCGCTCCGCCTGGTCGGTGGCGGCGCGCAGCAGGTGCGTGAGCAGGAGCGCGTTGGTCAGCGGCCCGACGCCGCCCGGAACCGGCGTGATCGCCGAGACCACGCCCTTCGCCGACTCGAAGTCCACGTCGCCCACCAGCTTCTCGCCGCCCTGCCCGTCGCTCACCACGTTGATGCCGACGTCCACCACGACGACGCCGGGCGACAGCATCTCACCGGTCACCAGGCCGGGCTTGCCCGCGGCCACGATCAGGATCTCCGCCTCGCGTGTGTGGCGACCCAGGTCGCGAGTCTTCGAGTGGAGAACCGTCACCGTGCCGTGCTCGCGGACGAGCAGCAGCGCGGCCGGCTTGCCGACCACGTTCGACCGCCCGACCACGACCACGCGTTTGCCGGCGACCTCGATGCCGGAGCGCTTGAGGATCTCGACCGCGGCCTGGGCCGTCGCCGGCAGGAAGCCGTCGTAGCCCAGCGAGAGCAGGCCGGCGTTGCGCGGATGGATGCCGTCGATGTCCTTGGCCGGGTCGATCGAATCGATGACGGTCCGAAGCGGGATGTGGGCGGGCA
This sequence comes from uncultured Chloroflexia bacterium, assembly GCA_963838285.1. Taxonomy (GTDB): domain Bacteria; phylum Chloroflexota; class Limnocylindria; order Limnocylindrales; family CSP1-4; genus Fen-1039. Next base: position 126,675 of record CAWIQP010000009.1, on the reverse strand, counting down.
GCGGCATCTGGACGATGATCCCGGCCACGGCCGGGTCGGCGTTGAGTCGCTCGATCTCCGTGCAGAGCGCGTCCGACGTCACCTCGGCGCCGATTTCGACCAGCCGCCCTTCGACGCCGACATTGCGGCACGTCCGCAGGATCTGCTGCAGGTAGACGGCCGACGGCGCGTCAGCTCCAACCAGCACGACCGCGAGCGTCGGCGCGTAGCCCCAGCGCTCCGTGAACGCGGCGAAGTCGGCGGTCAACCCGGCGCGAATCTCGGCCGCGATCGGACTTCCGGCCAGGAGGCGAGGGCTCGCAGCCGTGCCGTCGAGGCCGTCTCGATCCTCGCTCACGCCGCCTCCGGTTCGCGCGATTGGCCCGAAAGGACGATCTCGCGAGTCCGTGCAGCCGCCGCCGCGATCTCGTGGAGCGTCGAGTCCACCTGCCATCGCATCTTCTCGGCATAGTCCTCGTCGCCGGTGGACGGCAGGTTGATCAGGACGTTCTCGGCCGCCCCCCGCGCCGCGGCCTCGCCGAGGAGCGCCGCCACGAGCACATCGCTCGCCGCGTTGACGTTGCTGCGCCCGGCCAGCGCCTCCGCCGCGACCACCAGTCGCGAGCAGGCTTTGACGCACTCCCAGGGCGCATCCGAGGCAACGCGTGCCGCCGACCTCAGGGCCTTGCGCCGCGCCTCCTGCTGCTCGTCGGTATCGCGCGGCAGCTTCAATGCCATCGAGTAGCCCGCGTACGCCTCGGCGTCGCGGTCCGCAAGCCGCAGGAACTCCGCCGAGAGTTCCCGCCCGACCGCCTCGCACCTGACGAGCGTCGACTCGTAGGCCGCGTACTTGGGCTTTCCATTCGAGAGAGCGGCGACCATCGAGACCAGCGACGCACCGAGGGCCGCGGCCACGGCCGAAGCCGCTCCTCCTCCTGGGACTGGCTCGGCCGAGGACAGACGCTCCACGAACTGGCCGACGGTCAGATCGGCGAACGCGGCGGGGTTACGTGCTTGCTCCATGGGGCGATTGTAGGCAAGAAGGGCCCATCTTCGTTCACCAATCGATGGACTCGCCTCCGCCGCCGCGCCGGCACGCCCGATTCAGGCCGTCAGCCGAGCCCGACCTCGTCGTCGACGCCGTCGACCGTCCAGCGGCGCGATCGATGCTGGAAGCTCAAGGCGAGCCTGGCTGCCGGAGTCTCCACCTCGAATACGGTCCGCGGGCCGACGTCGACGCGATACGCCGAGTCCTCGCGGCGAATTGCCGACAGTCGGGTTACCGGCAGCCGAACCGAGTTCCATGTGACCTCTCGCGGCCTGCCGTCGAACCAGTCGGTCCTGACGCGCACATCCACGGGCTCCATACGGACGATGGCCATCGCGGGCGCTCCTCTTCGCTATGGCTTGGCCGTCGCTCGCCCGGGCACCGAGCGGAAGAACGGACGTTCTATAACTTCGCCAGACTAAGCGAACACCCGTTCTATGTCAAGCCCGGGCTTCGCCTCGATCTGTCAGGTCGCCAGATTGCGAGAAGCTCGCGTCACCTAGCTTGTCACGGACCTCGCCGGCGTCCCGGGGCAGCCGAATTGTCAGCCCGGTCGCGCGCTCGAGCCCATTGCCAAAGCCGAAGGCCGGAAGCCGCCCGAAACCGGTCCGACTATGCTCGGCGGCATGAATGAGTCGAGGCGATTGAGCGAGACCGGCCGGCCTCCGACCGATGCCGAGTGGACGGCGATCTCGAGTCGGCTTCGTCCGCCCACCTCGTTCCTCTTCGTCGTCACCAGCACCGGCATCGTCTGTACGCCGGGCTGCCCGGCCCGTACGCCGGGTCGAGACCGGGTGAGGGTCGTTGCCGGACTCGACGAGGCTCTCGAAGTGGGGGCGAGGGCGTGCCTGCGGTGTCGCCCGGATCGGCTGTTCGGCCGACGTCCGGCGCCCGCGGCCGATATGGGCCGTCGCGACCCCGTCCGGCTAGACCTTCTGGGGGCCGACCCCCGCCCGGACGACCCCGGCCCCGACGACCCAGTCCAGACGGCAATCGCGCGCATGGCGGCGGCCCTCGAAGACGGAGACGACGTCCCGACCGATCGGGAGCTCGCCGGCCAGCTTCGCCTGCCCGAGCGCAGGTTGCGCGAGATGTTCCGGCGATCGCTAGGCGTCACGCCTCGGGCGTGGGTAGCCGCTAGGCGAGCCGAGCTGCTGCGTTCGCGACTTGCCGCCGGCCCGGATGTGACCACGGCGCTGTACGACGCCGGGTACGGCTCGTCGAGCGCGGCGTACGAGGCCGCGAATGGAGAGCTGGGAATGGCGCCGGGACGGTATCGAACGGGGGCGGCCGGCGAGTCGATCCGCTGGACCGTGGCCCCGATACCAGATGGAGTGGCGCTGGTCGCGACAACGAACCGCGGCCTGTGCGCCGTTCGGCTCGGGGACCGAGTCGCCGCTCTCGCCGCGGAGCTGCGGGCGGAGTTCCCGGATGCGGCCCTGGCCCGCGACGACGCGGCCCTCGCAGAGGTGGCGGCCATCGTGTCCGACCTGGCCGCTGGCCGGCGGCGCGCGGAAGCCGCGACTCTGCCGTTGGACGTGCAGGCCACCGCGTTCCGGCGGCGCGTGTGGGAGGCACTGCGTCGCATCCCCTTCGGCGAGACACGCTCCTACGGACAGATCGCCGCGGCCGTGGGCGCTCCCGGCGCCGCTCGAGCGGTGGGAACTGCCTGCGCCGCCAATCCGGTCGCGGTGGTCGTCCCCTGCCACCGCGTCGTGGGCTCGGACGGGTCGCTGCACGGCTACGCCTACGGTCTGGCGCGCAAGCGCCGGCTGCTCGACGCCGAGGCGGGCGCGTCGCCGGCGGCACCGCGACTCGGGGCGGCGTCCTCCGACCGGGGGGCCGTGCCCCGCTAGATCCGCCGCCCTCAGAGCCTCGCAAGCGCCGCGGCCACGAAGTCGTCCAGGCCGCGAAGCCGCGCCGCCGAGTGGCGGCTCGAATCGAGGTCGAGCACGAAGTCGACCGCGTCCACCAGGTCCCAGTACGGATCCAGATCGGCCGTGGAGTCGGTGAGTTCGCGGTAGGCGGCGAGGAATTGATCGGCGGTTTCGACGCCGAAGGAAAGCGCCAGGTTGACCCGCATGTGCGTCAGGTCGACCGCGCGCGGCCCCCATGAGGCAGTCGTCCAGTCGACGATCGCGGTGAGCCGGCCGCCGGCCCACAGCGTGTTGCCCGGGTGATAGTCGCGGTGGATGAACGCCCGCGGCTCGGGCGGTTCGGGCTTGCTCGCGGCTTCTATCGCTCGCCTCCAGACCGACGGCCGTTCGGTCCAGTCCGGGACGCGCAGCCCCTCGGGCTCGAAGTACGGCCTGTACGGCGGCGGTGTCCCGCGGGCGCGCTCGGGATCGATGCCGTGGAGCGGAGGCAGCGCGCCGGCGAGTTGCGCGAGGAAAGAATGCGGATCGGACGGCTTCGTCGGTTGACTGCCAGGCGCACGGGTTAGAAGAAGGGCCGGCACGTCGCATTCCACGCCGGCGACGTCGGCCGCGAGGAGCCTCGGGGCCGGCACCTCCGACGACGCCAGCAGGCCGTAGGTCGCGGCCTCCTGGGCGGGCGAGAACTCCGGATCGGTCTCCTGCCAGCCCGGCCGCACCCAGCGCCGCAGCACGACCTCACGGGCGGCGCCGCCGACCTCGACGCGAACCACGTGGTTGGCGTGCGAGGTGCCGCCGCGCAGAGGCCGGACGGAAATCGCGCGAGCGTGCCCGCCGACCTCCCGGAGAGCCCATTCGACCGCCTCGCGCGGAGGGTTCCGCCGCAAGAGAGTGGCAATGTCCTCGCTCGAGGAAACGACACGCGTCATGGAGTGGAGCATGGCGATGCGGCCGATCTCGTCAATCGGCGATCGTTCCTTGCGGCCCCGAAAGCCGCCGTTCTTTCCCAATTCACATCAGGACGACATACGGCAGATGTGGAGCGGCCTGGCCGATTGAAGCGACGGCTCCGGGACCCCGAGGAGAGGCCGTGGAGCCGTTCGCCAGCCCCGCTCGCGGCCTTCTGAAGGCTGAGTCGGCCCTCCGACCGACAGGCAGGGGCAGTTCGCCGGCCGAACTCTTGCTCGACGTCGTCGTGGTGTGAAATCGGAGACTCCGGCCATGAGACTCCGGGGCCGAGGCCTTGGCGATTCCCCCCGGGCGGCGCATCGCGCGCCGGAAGGGCGGCGCATCGCGGCGCATCGCGCGCCGGAAGGGCCGCGCATCGCGCGCCGGAAGGGCCGCGCATCGCGCGCCGGAAGGGCCGCCGCGCCACCTCGGGCCGCATCGCGCGTCACCTCGGGCCGCCCCGTCACGCCGGGCCGCCGCGTCACCCCGGGGCGCCGCGCCGCCCCCCGGCCGTCGCGCCACTACTCCACGTCGTCCTCGATCTTCGGAATCCCCACGCGGCCCTCCACCGCCGACGCGGGGTCCCGCTCGAACGGGGCGGGCAATCCCCGCTGGAGAAGGCTCGCCCGCGTGACGGCGCGATCCCCGAAGCGCTGCCGGACCGCGTCCGTCGCGTCCACCACGCGTCGTCGCCTCTCGTCGACCACCTCGAACATGCCGATCTGCTGCGGTTGCCCGAGCTGGGTCGCGGCCACGCCCAGCAGCCGGATCTTCTTGCCTCGGATCTCCGGCCGTGTCAGCTCCAGCGCCGCCCGCCAGATCGTGTCCGTCAGGTCGCTCGGCTCCGGCAACGTCTTCTGGCGGCTGATCGTCCTGAACTGCGAGTCGCGGATCTTGACCGCGACCGTACCGGCGCGGATGCCGGCCGCCCGCAGGCGCGCGGATACCCCTTCGGTCAGGGCCAGCAGCGTGCGTTCGATCTCGGCCGGGTCCGTCACGTCGACCGCGAAAGTCGTCTCGTGGCTGACCGACTTGGCCGCCTCGCCGCCGCCGACAACCGGGTCCATGTCGATGCCCAGCGCCCGATCGTGAAGCGTGGCGCCGTGGTCCCCGAGCGCGCGGGTGAGCGTCTCTATCGGCAGCGCCGCAAGCTCGCCGATCGTCCGAATGCCCAGCCCGTGGAGTCGTTCGCCAGTCTTGGGTCCGATCCCCCACAGCCTCCTGATCTCCAGCGGGGCCAGGAAGGCGGCCTCCTGGCCGGGGTCTACCACGACCAGACCGTCGGGCTTGCGCAGGTCGGAGCCGACTTTGGCGACGAGCTTGGTGGTCGCGACTCCGACCGAGACGGTGAGGCCGGTCGCGTCCACGACTTCGAGCTTGATGCGGCGGGCGATCTCCGGCGCGGGCCCGAAGAGCGCCTCCGAACCGCGCACGTCGAGGAACGCCTCGTCGATCGAAACCTGTTCCACGGCGGGCGTGAATCGGCGCAGGACCGCCATCACCTCGCGGCTCACGCGCTGGTACTTGGCGCCGTCGACCGGGAGGAAGACGCCGTCCGGGCACAGGGAGAGTGCCGTCCGCAGCGGCATCGCCGAATGGACGCCGAACTTGCGCGCCTCATAGCTGCAGGTGCTCACGACACCGCGCGTGTACTCGTGCGACCGCGGGTCGCCGCCGACGATCACGGGCTTGCCGCGCAGCTCCGGCCTGTCGCGCTGCTCGACCGCGGCGAAGAACGCGTCGAGATCGACGTGGATGATGCAGAGGCGGCCGCCGCTCATGGCCAAATCATGGCGCGGCACGAGACGACTGGCGAGCCCCGATTACCTCCATGGTCGGGTCCCCGATGGCGCCCTCAGTACGGCCTGCGCCGCCCGACCCGGAAGAGGGCGAACGCGGCGAACAGCGCCGACCCAGCCAGCATGATCGCCGACTCGAGCGCCACGACCCGCCAGTAGTTGTCACCGGTTATCACATACCAGGCCGGCTGCGGGCCGATCGACGAAGGATCCGGTTCGTCACCCGAGTTGTACTGGCACCCGGTCACTCCATTGGAGAGCCAGCAATCCGTCCCCGTGTACACCTTGCCGTCCAGGTACAGGACGTCCGACTGGTAAACCTGTAGCTCGCCCGGCGAAGAGACACCGGGCATCTCGAGAACCGCCATGCCGTGGAGCACATAGGCATCCATCAGCGGCTCCCAGGTGGCGCGGGCGAGGACGCAGGCGATCAGGGCCACGATCACCACCGGCATCGTCCGGCCGAATAGCACTCCCAGGGCCACGGTGCCCATGAACGCGGCCACTCCCCACACAACGAAGAACACGCCGCGTGAAGTGAAGTAGTCGAGCGAGGCGTGGGGATCGACGCCGGGCTCCTGGGCGCGACGCAGCAGGTCGGCCGCCAGACCGGCGATCAGCAGGAGCGGCACGATCAGCAGCAGCGCCGCAAGGATTCTTCCGGCCAGCCACTTCCAGCGTGCCCCGGCAAGGGCCCAGGAGAGCTGCGCAGTTCCGTCCTCGATTTCCCGGGCCACCAGCGGCGCGCCCATCGCGATGCCGACGAAGAACGGCAGCACGTCGCCCAACGACGACACGATCTGTACGTCCCAGCTGTTCAGCGCGTCGGTGAATCGCTGGCTTGGCAGCTGGCAGGCAGCGGCCATCCAGGATGAGTCGGAGGGTCCGTTCCAATAGGGCACGCGACCGTCCACCAGGCATGAGGCCGGGACGCCGATCGAGTTGAGATGCCAGCTCGCCAGAAGTGCCCAGGCCGCGGCTCCGAGGCACACCACCGCCACGGCCACAGTTTCGAAGCGCTGCTGCTTGTAGGCCAGCCGAATGCGATCCAACACCTCGCCCCTCCCCCAGGCCTCAGTAGGGCCGGCGCCGATCCACCCAGACGAAGGCGATCGCGGCGCAGAACAGCGATCCCAGAAGCAGGAGGCCCGACTCGAGGGCAACGATCTGCCAGTACCACCCCCCTGGGATGACGTAAGTGACCTGTTGGGGCATGTGGCTCGGATCGATGGTCGGGTTCTGACACGGCACGCCGCTAACCACCCCCGACTCGTCGGGCGTGGCCATGGCGCCCGGCGAAGTCGAGTCGCCCGGTGAGCCGGAGTCTGCAGGAGAAGTCGAGTCGCTTGACGTCGGCTGCGATATCGGCACGCACACCATGTTCTGGTCGTACCAGGCATTGACCTCGGCGTCGGTGACCTCCTTGCCGTCGATGAACGTCTTGTAATAGACGTACATGTCGGGGAAGCCGCCTCCCGGGCCGTAGACCACATAGCCTTGCTGCAGCTGGTCCTGCTGGTCCTGCTCGACGGCGAACGGCCTCAGGACGAAGTGGGTCATACCGGCATCCCACGCAGCTCTCGCGAAGAAGCAGATGACGAGTGCGAGGACCACGGCGGGCATGGTTCGACCGAGAAGGGTGCCCAGGGCAAAGGTCCCGGCGAAGGCGGCCAACGCCCAGAAGACATCCATGACCCCCCGGCCGAGATAGTTGGAGAACGAGGCGTAGGGATTGAGGCCGGGGTTCAGGGCACCTTCGAGCACGTTGGCGGCCAGGCCCACCGCGAGCATCAGCGACGCCAGAAGCAGGACTCCCGCCAGAACCTTGCCGAGCAGCCAGCGCCGCCGGGAGCCCGCGAGGGCCCAGGAGAGCGGCGCCGTCCCCTGCTCGATCTCCCTGGCCACCAGCGGCGCCCCCACAACGATCCCGGCGAGCAGCGGCACGAGCAGAAGCAGGAGCTGGACGAGGTTCATGTCCAGACTTCCCTTCATGTCGTAGAACGACTTCGCGAGTTCGTTGCAGTGAGCCTGGGCTGCGGTAATAGGCCCCTGGGACGGGTCTATGAAGCCGCCCTGATACGTCTGCAGGCACGTCAGCGGCACGTTCAGGGAGTTGAGCCGGTAGGCCTCTATCAGGGCCGCGGCAGTCAAGCCGACGCTGACGATCGCTACGGCGAGGGCCTCGAAGCGGTGCTGCTTGAAGGTCAGCCGAATTCGGGAAATCACCGTCGTCCCCTCAGTTGAGCTGCAGGCCGGCGCCACGCCCCGCGGCGAGATATCCCAGGACGACGTCCTCGAGGCTTGCGGCCTCCGACCTCTCGCCGGGGCCGTCGCCGGGTTCGACGCCCTCGGAGTCGGCCCGCGCGCCATCACCAGGCGCGAGCCGCCACAGCGTCATGACGGTCTTCCCGCCCTTGCCGAGGAACGAGCCCACGGCGGTCGCTCCGGGCGGCGGAGAATCCGCCTCGGTGAGCCGGTGGGTCTGCCGCGCCTCCTCGAGCGGGCAATCCAGCTTCACTTTGCCGCTGCCCAGAATGGCCAGCCTGTCGCAGGCGTCCTCGACGTCCGTGACGATGTGCGATGAGAGGAGAGCCGTCGAACCCTCCGACTTGACCGCGTCGAGAAGAACCTGGATGAACTCGCGACGGGCCAGCGGGTCCAGGTTGGCGAGCGGCTCGTCGAGCAGCAGCACGTTGGCCCGCGTCCCCAGCGCGATGGCGAGTCCCAGCTGCGCGGCCTGGCCGCCGGAGAGCGTGTCGGCCCGCTGGCCCAGCGGTATGCCGAGCTGTTCGAGGCGCCGCCTGGCATAGCCCGCGTCGAAGCCCGAATGGAGGCTGCGCGCCATCGACAGATGGTCCTCCACGCTCAGGCCGCGGTACACGGCCGGCGTCTGAGGCACGTACCCGACCCGCCTCAGGGCTTCGCTGCGGTGCTTCCACGGGTCCACGCCGTCGACCTCGACCCTGCCGGAGTTGGGCCGCTCGAAGGCCATGCAAACGCGGATGAGCGTCGTCTTGCCCGCCCCGTTGGGACCGACGAGAGCCGTAACGCTTCCGGTCGGGACCGCGATGTCGACCGCATCGAGCGCGACCTTCTTACCGAAGCGCTTGCTAAGGCCATGCGCCGCCAGCGCGGCCATGCCGATCGGAGCCCCTGGATCCCCTGCCATGCCAGCCCTCCCCAGCGCATGCTCGCGGCCCCGTCGCGGCGAGCGATCTGCTATCGCGGGAACGGTAGCATGCCCCGCGGTTCGAGGGATGGCTGCGAAAGCCCGCAACGGATCCGGGGGCGCGGGCCGGCGGCCGGCGTGCCCGAGCTGCCGCGGCGCCGTCTGGCGCGGCCAATTGGCAGGGCGGGCGCGGCCGGTGGTCGGCGATTGGCCGGGCGGGCGCGGCCCGGCGGTCGGCGATGGCCGGGCGGGCGCAGCGCCGCGGACTTGGCCAGATGCCGGGCCGGCCAGCGGGGCGCAGCCGATTGGCCGGGCGGGCGCAGCGCCGCGGACTTGGCCAGATGCCGGCCCCTGTAGCGCGAGGGCCGGTCGTCGCGATCGTCGAGCCTGGTTGGGACCTCGGAGGGCGTCCAGGGTCCCTCAGATCAGTGCCACGTGCCGACCACGGCCGGCATCTGGCGAGAATTCGGCCCGCCGGGCGGGCATCCGCGGCCGCATGATCGGCGGCCGCGGGCCGGGAGCCTCGCCGCGCGCTACCACGGCCGGCATCTGGCGAGAATTGGCCGATCGGCGGCCATCCGCGGCAGCGCCACTGCGGACATACGCAGCCAGACCACTTCCGCGGCGGCCGGGCAGGCTCGGCGGGCATCCGCGGCCGGGCAGGCTCGGCGGGCATCCGCGGCCGGCGCCTCTGCGGGCATCCGCGGCCGGACCACTTCCGCACCGCGGCCGGGCAAGCTCGGCGGGCATCCGCGGCCGGGCAGGCTCGGCGGGCATCCGCGGCCGGCCAGCTCGGCGACCGCGGGGCACGGAGTCGAGCCTCGCCGGGTGCCCACCACGGCCGGCGTCTCCTCAGAATCGGACCGATCGGCCTTGGAGCTCGCCAACCGCAACGCCGCGGTCACGACCCCGGCGGCCGTGCCTTTGCCCTGCCTTTGCCCTGCCTTTGCCCTGCCTTTGCCCTGCCTTTGCCCTGACGGGAAACTGGCTCTTTCGGCGCGCCGCGGCGGCGCCTAACATCGCCGCGTAAGGCGGAAGGCCGGTGGCCCTTCGAGATCGCGCGACGGGCTCGCGGTCAGCGCCGAGAGGCAGGGACGAGATGTTCTGGTCGTTCGCGGGCACGCATTCACCTGGTTCGGTGCCGCTTCGCGCGGGGCACGGCCTCGTTCGGAGGCGGAGGCGCTCGATCGGCCGGGTGATCGGTCCTGGATTGGTCGCCGCGGTCGTCGTCTCGACCGCCGCCTGCTCCGGGCAGGGCTGGCCAAGCGTTACGTCGATACCGCTGACGTCGGGAGGAGCCCCGGCCGCCACTCTCGCCCCAGCGCCCGCCGGCACCCCCGCTCCCGGCGCCGCCACGCCAACCGCGCCCACCGCCACGACATCACCGACACCGTCACCCGCTCCCGCAGGCTTCAGCGCGGCAGGCTCGATGACGACCGCCAGAGCGCTCCATACCGCCACTCTGCTGGCGGACGGCCGCGTCTTGATCGCCGGTGGCAGCGACGAAAACGGGGAGGACCTCGCGTCGGCGGAACTGTACGACCCCGGAACCGGCGCGTTCACCGCCACCGGCTCCATGACCACCGCTCGCACCTTCCATACCGCCACGCTGCTGACGGACGGTCGCGTCCTGGTGGCCAGCGGGGAGGACGCGACTGGGAAGACAGTCCCGTCGGCCGAGCTGTACGACCCCAAGACGGGCACGTTCAGCGCTACCGGCTCGATGACGATCGCGCGCTACCTCGACACGGCGACGCGGCTGTCGGACGGTCGAGTTCTGATCGTCGGGGGAATCGGCGAGAAGAGCGATTCGTCGGGAGTCGTGGCCACGGCCGAGATCTACGACCCGGGGACGGGCAAGTTCACCGCGACCGGGTCCATGGCGACGGCCCGCGCCGATCAGGCGGCTGCCTTGCTGACCGACGGCCGGGTTCTCATCGCGGGAGGCGGCACCAGCGCCTCTGCGGCCTATGCCTCGGCCGAGCTGTATGACCCGCAGACCGGCAAATTCACACCTACGGGTTCGATGGCGACGGCCCGCTGGAACGCCACCGCGACGGTGCTCTCGGACGGCCGCGTCCTGATCGCCGGGGGCGACACCGACGACAACACGCCCGTGGCCTCGGCCGAGCTGTACGACCCCAAGACGGGCACGTTCAGCGCGACCGGGTCCATGGCAACGGCCCGCGCCGACCATACCGCGACTCTTCTGGCCGACGGCCGGGTCCTGATCGTCGGCGGCGACTCAGGCACCGATCAGGGCATGCTCGCCTCGGCCGAGCTGTACGACTCGGCCAGCGGCACGTTCAGTCCGGCCGGATCGATGGCGGATCCGCGCGAGTGGCACACCGCGACCCTGTTGCAGGACGGCCGAGTCCTCATCGCTGGCGGGGACCCCGGCCGCGACACCGAAGCGACCACGGGCTACCTCGCCACGGCCGAGATTTACCATCCTTAGGGACGCTCCGCGCCCGAGACCCGCGAGCGCCGGCCCTTGGGCTCCACGACAACGAGTTGTTGCCCGCCGACCAACGTTTGGCGGTTGGCGTCCGCCAACCGCGCTACCCGCTTCGGCGCCGAGGGCTAGCCCTTGGGCTCTACTACTACCGTCACTTCGGGGGTCATGCCCGCGAAGACTTTGACCGCGACCTTGTACGTGCCGAGCGACTTGAGCGGCTCCGGTAGTTCGATCTTGTGGCGGTCGACCGTGATGCCGCGCCGGCCCAGAGCCTCGGCGATCTCCTTGGCCGTGATGGAGCCGTAGAGCTTGCCGCCCTCGCCCACCTTCACGCCCATGGTCAACGTCGTGCTGCCGATGCGCGTGGCCGCGATCTCGGCCTCCTCGCGCTCTCGCTTGCGCTTCTCCTCGCGGCTGGCGATGTCGTGTTGCCACGCCCGATACGCGCCGCCGGCGGCCGGGACTGCCACTTTTCGAGGGATCAGGAAGTTGCGGGCGTAGCCTTCGGCGACTTCCTTCATCTCGCCGCTCTTGCCGAGCTTGTCGACGTCGGCGGTCAGGATGACCTTCACGCGAAAGATTCCTCCTATGACGCTCAGACTGGCCGAACGTCCGTGATCCACGACCGGACCCGCGGTCCGATCCTGGTCTGATTGACGAGCCGGCCTGCCGCGTCCAACGCGTCCGGCAGCCGGCGAACGATCCTCCGCACCGGGGCGGGGGTGAGACGGCGCACCTGTTCCATGTCGCGCCGGAAGGCTTCGAGGTCTATGTCCAGTTCTTCGATCTTCTCCTCGAGGATCTCGTTCGGGATTCCGTCGAAGAAGATCTCGACCGCCAGGACGACCACGGCCAGGTCGTCGATGCCGCCCAGGAGCGGGATGTCGTCCGGGATGAGGTCGCGACCGACGAGCACGTAGCCGGCCGCGCCGACGAGGATCGCCTTGCGGGTCGCCGGGATCCGGGCGTCCAAGGCCAGCGCCCAAACGAGTCGCGCGTACGTCGGAACGCGACTGGCGACGGGCACGAAGGCAAGCCAGCGCAGCGCCCGCAAAAGGCTGCCCTTGCGACGCCGCCGACGCTTCGAAATCACCTGACTCGTGCTCGCCATCCTCGGACTGGCCATCCCCGGCTCTTTCCGCCGGACAGCCCAACACGCTGGCCACTCCGGGGAATCGAGAGTCTATCAGGCGCGACCCCTGACCACGAGACCGCGGTGGCCGAATGGACCGAGGACGCTGTCCGTCGAAGCTCAGGCCGCGGCGACGCCCCGATCAGGTGCCCACGTTCCGGACAATTGCGACCTCCACCCGAGTAGCCGAATTGGAGGTCGGCGACCCTACTTTAGTACCGGTTGCGCAGCCGGCTGCGATGGTACCAGTGAGGTACGATCGCGCAATCCGCGAGAGCCATTTCAGAACGGGGTAGATGAGCGGGCGGAAGGCGACAGGCTCGGGGGGCCAGACCGGTCTCGGTTTCAATTCGAGCCGAGCCTTGGTATGAGTGCACCCATCGAGCCCCAGGCGCCGGATCCGCGTGCACCAACCGGCTCGCCCGACTCGATCGACTCCGAGCCGGCAATACGCCGGGATCCCACGTTCTGGGCCATCGCAATCCTGGCGCTGGTCACGGTCTGTGCGTCGGCCTGGTTGATCTCCGGGCTCGGCGACGCCTCGCTGAGCGGCGGCCTTGCGGTCGTCGAGTCCACCGCCGGCAGCCTGATCGTGGTTCTCATGGCCTTGCGGCTGAGGCGCACCAAGCGCCTGGATCCTCGCGTTAGCCGCGCCTGGTCGTTAATCGCCCTGGCACTCGCGCTGTATTGCCTTGGGGCCGTCGTCGATCTTGCGGCCGGCTCGATGCCCTCCGCCAATCTCATGACATCGCTCGGCGTTGGTCTGAAGGTCGCATGCTATCCGCTGATCTCGATCAGCTTGACGCTGCTGCCCAGACCGGGCAGGACTCGATACGACCGCGTCCTGTTCAGTCTGGACGTCACCATCGCGGCCGCCAGCGCCGCGATTTTGCTGTGGCACTTCTGCATCTTCCCGGCTGCGCAGGCCGGCGGCCGGGACGCCATCGCGGCCGTTGGCGCGTCCTTCTTTCCCGTCTACGACGCGGCGCTGCTCTTCTCGATCGCCGGCCTGGTCGTCCGAGGCCTGCCGCAGAGCGCCCGATCTGCCCTGACCATCGCCGCGTTCGCCATCGCGTCCATGTTCGCGGCGGACCTGGTCGCGAGCCTGCAGAGTCTCAAGGGCACCAATGCGCCGGGGAACCTCTCCGACCTGCTCTACCCCGTGGCGTGGGTGCTCCTGGCGGTGGCCTCCTACGCTCAATGGCGAATTAGGGATACCAAGGAGCCGCCCACCGGCCTTTTCGACTATGCCCGGTCCTTCCCGTGGTTGCCGTACGCCGCCGTCGCCGTGGCCTTTGTCGCTCCCGCAATCCGCGACTGGAACGACCTGAACATGCTTCGCCAGCACATTCCCGCGACCGGCTTCCTGATCATGCTCGTGATCGCGCGCCTGGGCGTCACTGCGCGCCACAACGCCACCCTGGCCGCGGCGGAGCGGGAGCGCCTTGCGGCGGCCGTCGACCAGGCGGCCGAGGCGGTGCTGACGACGGACCGGGACGATCGGATCACATACGTCAATCCGGCCTTCTCCAGGATCACCGGCTACGCTGCCGATGAAGTCCTGGGACGGATCCCCGAATTCCTGGACGACCCCGCGGATCCGGCGCGACTCGTCGAGATGCGGTCCACCCTGGCGAGGGGCGATTCCTGGGAGGGAAGGCTGCAGCAGCGCGGCCGGGATGGGGGGACCCTCTACGTGGACATGGCGATCGCGCCCGTTCGCGACTCATTCGGTGCCGTGGTCGGCTCTGTGGCGGTCTCGCGGGACATCTCCCGAGAGCGGACGCTCGAGATCCAGCTGGCGCAGGCGCAGCGCATGGAGGCCATCGGCAATCTTGCCGGCGGAGTGGCCCACGACTTCAACAACATGCTGACGGCGATCCGCGGGTTCAGCGAGCTGGCCGCCATGGAGCTAGGAAAGGATCACCCGGTCGCCGGGGACATAGATCAGATCCGAATTGCCGCAGACCGGGCCGCGGCCCTGACCAGGTCGCTCTTGATATTCAGCCGCCGCGAGGTGCCGCAGCCTCAGATCATCGACATCAACGGAGTGCTGGCCGCGCTCACGCCGCTGCTGGGCCAGCTGATTCCGGAGAACGTGGAGCTGATCGTCCGCGTCGACCCACGGCTCGGGTCTGCGAGGGTCGACGCGACTCAGATCGAACAGGTGGTCATGAACCTGGCGGTCAACGCCCGAGACGCCATGCCCTCCGGCGGCACTCTCACCATCGCCACGACCAACGTCGATCTAGATGCCGACTTCGTCCGGACCCACGTCGGAGCGTCCGAAGGCAAGTTCGTGGTCCTGACCGTCTCGGACACGGGGACGGGGATGACGCCGGAGGTCATGGAGCACGCATTCGAACCGTTCTTCACGACGAAGGAACGCAGCAAGGGCACGGGTCTCGGGCTGTCGACCGTGTTCGGCATCGTGCGGGCGAGCGGTGGTTTCGTTCGGGTGGAGAGCGAACCCGGTGCCGGCAGCGCCTTCCACGTGTACCTGCCGGGTCTCGATCCACTGCCTCGACCCGCGGAGCCCGCCGGCGTTGCGGCCAAGGCGACCGGCGGCAGGGAAACGATCCTGGTGGCGGAGGATGAGGAGGCGGTCCGCTCTTTCGTGGAGCGCGTCCTTACCGGGGCGGGATACCAGGTCACGGCCGCCCCGGACGGCGCTGCCGCCATAGACCTGGCGAGCCAACTTCCGCAATTGCACCTGCTGGTCACGGACGTCGTCATGCCCGGCGTCGACGGCATACAGCTGGCTGCGCACCTGACAGGCACCCGCCCGAACCTGCCGGTCATCTATGCCTCCGGCTACTCCGACCAGGACATCCCGGAGAGGGGCAGTGGCAACCTCAAGGCCTGGTATCTGCCCAAGCCCTTCACCGCGGAGAATCTGCTCAAGCACGTTCGCGAGGCGCTCGATCAACGCCCTGCGGCCGCCGCGGATCAACCGTCGGAGGCAACCTCAGGCGATTAGCCGGTTCGCTGGATGTCGACGCGTTCGGCGTCGCGATCGAGTCCGGTGTGCCCGATCGACTCGATGGCCGCTGTCTTGACAAGCGAACGGGCGTTCTGTATCCTCGCCGCAGGGAAAGGAGGCGCCTGTGACCAAGCACGACGCCGAACGCAAGCGCAAGATCCTGGACTTCATCGCGGCGACGCTCAGGACCCGCGGCTACCCGCCGTCCGTTCGCGAGATCGCAGTCGCCGTCGACCTCGCCTCGACTTCGGCAGTTCATCATCACCTCCAGATGCTCGAACGCGAGGGGTACCTGGAGCGCGGCGCGACGCAATCGCGCGCCATCCGCCTGACGCCGATGGCGGCGCTGCGGCTGGGACTGTCCGGCGAACTGATGCCTCAGGCCACGGCCTCGGAGGCGCACGTGCTGCCGATCGTCGGCGAGATCGCCGCGGGCGGCCCCATCGAGGCGTACCAGGATGCGTCGGAGAGTCTGGCGGTGCCGGACCTTCTCGCCCCGTCCGGCGATGCCTACGTTCTGCGCGTGCGCGGCGACTCGATGATCAACGCCCACATTCAGGACGGCGACTTCGTCCTGATCCGGCCTCAGCAAACGGCACGCGACGGGGACATCGTCGTCGCCCAGGTGGAAGAGAACTCCGTGACGCTCAAGCAGTTCTTCAAGGAGGGCGCGCGGATCCGCCTCCAGCCGGCCAACCCGGACTACCCGGCGATGTTCTACAACGACGTCCGGATCCAGGGGAAGCTGATCGGGGTCATCCGCCGCCTCGACTGAGCATCTCGCCGTCGGGCGGTGCATTCCGTCGTTGGCTCCTGCGCTCCTTCGCTCACGGACGTTTGAGTCCGCTCGCTCAGGTGCTCGTCGCCGCCTGGGACTGCACTCGCCGGCCGGCGAGATGGTGATGACCGCGAACCAACGAGGATCGTCCACACAACTCGTCCACATTCCGCCCACAGGGGTGGTTAGTTCGGGGATAGATGGGCCGGGTCCCGGGCGGTTCGTGGACGCGGCGCGGGCACGGGCAGGCGACCATTAGGGCCGCCAGCGACATCAACAAGGAAACCAGCGGAGACCGCCCAACCGTGATCGACCGACTGCCGCCCCAGAACCTGGACTCCGAGCAGGCAGTGCTCGGCTCGATCCTGATCGATCGCGACGCCATCATCGAGGTCGCCGACTTCCTCCACCCCGAAGACTTCTACCGCCAGGCCCACGGGCGCATCTTCGCCGCGATGCTCGGGCTCTTCGAGCACCGCGAGCCGATCGACGTAGTGACCGTGGCGGAAGCTCTCGAGCGGGACGGCGAGCTCGAGGCGGTCGGAGGGGCCGGCTACCTCTCGACCCTCGGCAACGACACTCCGACGGCGGTCCACGTCGCCCAGTACGCCCGCATCGTCGAGCGCAAGGCCGTGCTGCGGCGCCTCATCCAGGCCGCCGGCAAGATCGCGGCCATCGGCTACGAGGACGGTTCGGACATCCAGGAGGCGATCGATCGGTCGGAGGCCGAACTCTTCTCCGTCAGCCAGCATCGATCGAACGACGGCTTCAGCCCGCTGCGGACGCTTCTCCACGACGCCTACGACCGGCTCGACTACCTGCATGCCCACCGCGGCGAGATCGTGGGCATCGCCTCGGGTTTCGCGGACCTGGACCAGCTGACTACCGGCTTCCAGCCGAGCGACCTTGTCGTCGTGGCCGCCCGTCCGAGCGTCGGCAAGACGAGCCTTGCCCTCAACGTCGCCGAATACGCGGCG
This sequence comes from uncultured Chloroflexia bacterium, assembly GCA_963838285.1. Taxonomy (GTDB): domain Bacteria; phylum Chloroflexota; class Limnocylindria; order Limnocylindrales; family CSP1-4; genus Fen-1039. The sequence continues at coordinate 109,530 of CAWIQP010000009.1, read as the reverse complement.
GTTCGCGAGGGCAAGACTGTCGGCGTATTCAGCCTCGAGATGAGCAAGGAGCAGCTGGTGCTGCGCCTGCTGTCGAGCGTCGCCTCGATAGACTCGCAGCGCCTCCGCTCGGGCTTCCTCGAGGAGCTCGACTTCGCCCGCATCGCGCCGGCCCTGCAGGCCCTCTCGGATGCGCCGATCTTCATCGACGACACGCCCAACATCAGCACCATGGAACTGCGGACCAAGGCCCGCCGCCTCCAGGCCGAGCGCGGCCTGGACCTGCTGATCGTCGACTATCTGCAGCTGATGCAGGCCACCAGCAGCAGCCGCGACGCCAACCGCGTCCAGGAAGTCTCGGAGATCAGCCGCGGCCTCAAGTCGCTCGCGCGCGAGCTGAAGGTCCCCGTCATTGCCCTCTCCCAGCTGTCGCGACAGCCGGAGATGCGCGAGTCCCGGGAGCCGCGCCTGTCGGACCTGCGCGAGTCCGGCGCCATCGAGCAGGACGCGGACCTGGTTCTTTTCCTGTGGCGCGAGCGGGACAAGCCCGGCGACGAGGGCGAGATCGACGGCGAGGTAGTCAACCTGCGTCTGGCCAAGCACCGCAACGGCCCCACCGGCGAAGTGAAGCTGTGGTTCCGCAAGAGCCAGACCCGCTTCCTGAGCTACGCCGCCGAGCGCTACGCCGAAGCCGTCTAAAGTCCGGAGGGCGGGCGGACGCCGGCGGCCGAAGGACGGCCGAAGGCGACCGACCCGGGGCGCGCCGGTCTGGTCCTACACTGCCGTCGATAGGGCGGCGCGGCTCGCCCGCAACGGGAGGAGTTCGATGGGCGTGATCATCGTCCGAGAGATGGTGGGGGTGAGCCCGCACTCGTGGAGCGACGCGGCTCGCCAGGCCGTGGCTCTGGCCAGCAAGACGGTCCGGAACATCCGCACCGTGGAAGTGGTCCAGTCGACCGCCCGCGTCGAAGGCGGCGAGATTGTCGAGTACCGCGTCCAGATGAAGCTCGGCTTCGAATACGAGGAGTAGCTCGGGACGGGGCTGCGGCGGGGTCGCCGGCGCAACGCGCCGACATGGTTAATCGGCTTAACTAGGGCTGAAGCGCTCCTGAACGAGACGCACGCCCAGATAAGCGGCAGTTGATCGCGGGCGACCACCATTCGCCCATGCAGACCACCGCGCTCGACCAGGTTGACACCCGCGGTTGCGACTCCATATCCTTCGCCCCGCCGTTCGGCGAGGAGCGGGGGATGAAGGAGCTGCGGGTGTCCGTCGAGCCCGAGATCGGCGACCGCCTCGCCGAAGAGATCGCCCGAGTGCGGCCGCGCTTCCCGCTGCGGCCGGGCAAGGTCCAGCGACCGTATCTGCCCGACGAAACGCTTCAACGCGATCGCCTGTTCGATTGGCTGGATGCTCGCGCGAGCCGCCGCATCTTCTACCTCATCGCCGAGGCAGGCTTCGGCAAGACGACCCTCGTGGCGGACTTCCTTCGCCGGTCGAGACTCCGGACGTTCTGGTACCGGCTCGACGAGGAAGACACGGACGGCCTCGTGTTCATCCGGTATCTGGTTGCCGCGTGCCAGGCGGTGGACACGAGGCTTCTGGTTCGGTCGGCCGCCCTGCTGGCGGAGTCGTCACTGGAACCGGCGAGTGAAGCCGTGGTCCTCGACACGCTCCTGACGGAGATAGACAGCCTGGGCGAGATGCCCTCCGCTCTCGTGCTGGACGACTTCCACATGGTCGACTCCGTTCCGGGGATCTGCTCGGTCGTGGAGCGGATCATCGCCAACGCCCCCGCGCGGCTGAAGGTGATGGTGGCGAGCAGGCGGACGCCGGCACTTTCGGTCGCGGCGCTTCGAGCCCGCGGAGAACTCGCGGAACTGGGTCGGGAAGAGCTCAGGTTCAACGAGTCCGAGACGGATCGACTCTTCCGCGATTCCTACCGTCACCCGCTCGAACCCGACGTCCTGCACGACCTCCAGGAGCGAACCGACGGCTGGGCGGCCTCGCTCCAGCTGGTCAAGACGGCCGTCGACGGTAGGTCGCCGGGTGAGGTGCGCGCCTTCGTCCGCGAACTATCGGGCGCGGAAGGCAACCTGTACGACTACCTCGCCGAAGAAGTCGTCGGAGACCTCCCTCCGGAGCTGCGCGACTTCCTCGTGCGAACCTCGATCCTCGACGACATCGAGCCTGACATGGCTGTCGTGGCTGCCGAGGTCCCGCCCGCCAGGGCGCGAAGTCTACTGACCGACGCCCAGCGATTGGGTCTCATGTCCAGGGGCAGCAATCGCGGGGGCACGTGGCGATCTCACCCGCTGGTCCGGGAGTTCCTGCTGGCTCACCTCGAGGCCGAGCGCGGCGAAGACGGCGTGGCGGAGATGCATCGCCGACTGGCGGCCGTGATGGAGCCGCGCTCCTGGCGCCTGGCCGCCCGCCACTGGGCCGCCGCCGGCGACGCAACCGAGGTTCGCCGAGTGGTCTGCGCGGCCACGCCGACGATCATCGGCACGGGCGACCTTGCCGCCGCCGACGAATTCGTCACTCGTTTCCCAGACCCCGCCCCGAACCCGTGGTTCTCGATCATCCAGACAAGGCGCCTCCTCGCCCTTGGGCATCGCAAGGAGGCCCAAGCAGAAGCTCAGCGCCTGGACGAAATGGCCACCGTCATTGCGTCATCCGACCCGTCCCTCGTCTTGGCAGTTGCGCTGACGAAGCTCCATCTGGGCACGGAGCTGGACGACAGCGAGATGCGATCCACAGCGGCAGACGTGCTCCTGCAAAGCGATGATCGCGAGTTGGGATCAATCGCGCGGGCAACCCAAGCCATATACGAGGCGGCCGAGGCCGGCAGCCTAGACATCTTGCGAGACTTACTGTTGGAGACGGTGTGCCTGAACCGAGAGCATGGCCACTCTCGATACCAGGGAATCTCGCTGCTGAATCTCTCTAATGCGCAAAGGCCTCTAGGCAACCCGCAGGCGGTTGTCCAAGCGGGAACAGAGGCTGTTCGGATCCTTGGGTCGTCCGGAAACTCCGTTGACATCTCTGCTGCACGCGTGAACGCGGCCAAGGGTTTGGCTCACCTCGGCCGATGGGAGGAGGCTCAATCCCTAATCAGGGAGGCAATCGACGAAGCGGACGGGATCCCCAAGCCGGAGGTGGTCTCCGAAGCCGCCGAGCTTGAGGCGATGTATGGAGATCCAGGCCGCGCCATGGAGATTCTCAACCGTGTGTTCTCGGAAACTGAGCGGCGCCGAGACGATCCATTCTGCCGCTATGTCGCCGCACGCATCGCTCTGCAATGCGGCCAGCCTGCACGAGCCGAAGAGCTTCTTCAGCAAATAGACGGCGAAGTGTGGGTCCCGGGCTTCCGGAGCTCTCGTCTCTCGCTCCAGCTTCAGGCGAAATCCACTGCCGATCCGGGCGATCCGGAACTTCCAGATGCCTTCGACGCAGCCCTGAGGTTTGCCCACGACCAGCAGGCCTGGTTCTGGTGGAAGTGCATCCGCCTCACTAGGGCGTTGACTTCGCCGAGCGTGGATCTCACCAGCTATGTCCGGGCGCTTGAGGCGGCCGACACCGCCTATTTGTCGATTCAGGCCGAGCTTGTTGTTCGCCGCCTGGCCGACCTAGAGGAGCTCGGCTTCGAGAGGGTCCGGGTCGAGGCGTCGACGCGTCCCGTACGTTGGCGGTGGGCACTAAGAGGCTTCCTCTTGGCTGGCGGAACCCGGCCACTGGATGTCAAACGAGCTGCTGAACTCCTTGAGGTTGTTGGTGACCTAGAGGACGTCGCCCGACTGGTATCGCTTCGGAAAAGGAAAGCACTCCGCCTCCCCGACGCCGGTCGAGCACTCTTGAGGCGACTGGCACCGCGAGTCTACGTGGAAGATCTCGGGCGCGTCTCCGTGCGCATTGGCGACCGAATCGTGCCCGGCACGGACATCCGCAAGAAGGTTCTCTCGCTGCTCTGCTTCCTCCTGACCAGGCCCCAATTCACCGCCACCCGAGAGCAGGTCTTCGAGGCACTCTGGCCCGAGATGGACCCAGAGGCGGGGGCAAATTCCCTGAATCAATCGGCGTATTTCCTTCGGCGGATTATCGAGCCCGGCTGTGAGGACGACACGAGCGCCGGCTATCTCCGAAGCCGAGCGGACTTGATATGGTTGGACAACGACCTCGTCAAGAGCCGCAGCTCCGACTGTCTAGACCTTATCGGCCGGATGCGTCGAGACCCCGATCCCGCCCTCGTAACCCGCCTTGCCGAGTCGTACACCGGCCGTTTCGCGGTCGACTTCATATACGACGACTGGGCATCGTCGTTCCGGGACACGCTCCATGCAGGCTTCCTGGACCGAATTGAGCGTGCCGTAGACCTGGACACCAGGGCCGGCGCCTTCGACCGAGCGCTGACAGTAGCCCAACTGGCACTGCAGGCTGATCCCGACGCCGAACAGATCGAACTGTGTCTGCTGCGCCTGTATCGACGAACCGGCGCGACCGCTGCGGCCGCCGAACAGTACTCGCACTATGCCAGCGTGATGCGAGACCAGTTAGGGCTGGAGCCCCCACCGCTGGAGTCGATCTGACATCGAAGGGGGCGAGCCTGGACCTTGCGCGATCGTGGCTTTGGACCTTCATGGACTCCCGCGCGCTGCTCGGCTACCCAACACATTAGGTGCAGTCATCGAGCAGTCGCCCGCCAGCGGCCAGCTGACGTGGAGAACCCCTAGGGCAAGTACCGTATTGACCCGAGTACTTTCGGATACCTAGCCTCCCAAAAGTCCGGTGCAGGCCGCACTCCTGCACCCGAACGTGAAGACGCGAGGACGCTTTGAGGCCCCAGCCGAACTCGGGCACTTGGGCAGGGACCAAGCAACCAGTGCCACCCGCCGCGTGTCGATCTGGTCAGGAGTTAGTCCCGTGTCTCCCGAGTCCTGCGTCCGAGGCTGGTGAACGCCATGTGGCGACGTATTCAGAGACTGATGCTCATCACGGGCTCCGCGCTACTCGTGGCGTTGGGCGCTGGCGCGAGCTACAGGCCGTTCTGAGTACCTCTCTCCCATAGCCGCGCGACCTTGCGCGCGGCTAGATTGCCGCGGCTGAGCGAGGAGTGGCAATGAGCCGCCGGCTGGGAGTGTCCATAACGATAGCGGCGCTGGCGAGCGCAACCATGTTCGTCAGCGCTGTTTCGTTGTCCCGCAAATCCTGGAATATCCATCCCGGGAGCGCCGAACGGGCTCTGGCTTGGGATCCTCCTCTGGATCGCTCTGACCCTCGTCGCATCGTCCGCTCGCGGTGCGGATGCCCGATGGCAACTTCCTGGATGTCGGCTTCGCCCCGATCGTGGCGGCCATGAGCCTCGGCGGTCCAGCCGCCGCGGGATGGGTCGCGCTCGTGGGCACTACGCAGGCGCGCGAGCTGCGCCGCCAAGTCCCCTGGTACGGCGTCATCGCGAACCATGCCGGCATTACGGGGCCTGCGCTCGTCAGCGCCTACGCTCTAAGCCTGGTCCCATCTCGATCGAATCCGGCGATAGATCTGGCCGCGACGGTTGGAGCCGCATGCATCTTCTTCGCCCTCAACATCTTGGTCACGGCGATTCTGGTGTCGGTCAAGAGATGGTGAGCAGCTGTCCAAACTTGTTCGGACTGACGGCGGCGCCTATCTGAACATGCTCGCGCTCGCGCCGGTGGCGTGGTTGATGGCGAAGATGTACGTAACGGCCGGTTGGTGGGCCGTGCTGCTGTTCGCCGTGCCGCTGTACACGACCCGGCTGGCGTATCAGAGGTTCGTGGAAGTCCGCGAGATGTTCACCCAGACGGTCAGCAGTCTGGCCGAGGCGGTCGACAAACGCGACACGTTTACCAGCGGCCACAGCCGCCTCGTCCAGGAGATCGCCATGGACATCGGCCGGGCGATGAAGGTCAGCGACCAGGACCTCGAAGCACTCGAGTGGGGCGGTCTGCTCCATGACATCGGCAAGATCGGCGTACCCGACGCGGTGCTGCTGAAGAAGGAGCATCTGACGCGCGAGGAGCGCGCCACCATGAACTCCCACCCGGTGCTCGGCGCGCAGATCATCGCCCCCGTCAGCAGGCTCGCCCCCGAACTGCCGATCATCCTGCATCACCACGAGTGGTTCAACGGATCGGGCTATCCCGACCGTCTCGTGGCCGACGAGATCCCCAGGCTGGCGCGGATCCTCCACGTCGCCGACGCGTTCGAGGCGATGACCGCGGCGCGACCGTACCGCATGACGCCGCTCACGCCCACGCAGGCTCTCGCCGAGCTGCGCAAGTTCGGCGGCATCCAGTTCGACCCGGATGTGGTCGACGCGTTCGTCCGGACGAAGTGGGCGCGCGAATTGCCCGACGCCGGCCGGCCCGAGGTCAGGAACGTTCCATTGATCGGAACGGCTGCGGGCTCGATGACAACGGATGCACGCGCGCAAGCCGAAGCGGTGACGACCACGGCAACGAAATCGGCGGCGGCATCTTCGGGCAGCAACGCGGACGCCCTCGATTCGACTCGCCCACGCCCGGCAATCGCCTGATCCGTGCCCGCAGTAGGCGTCTTCCTTGGGCTGGCCCTTGGCCTGCTGGCCGGCGGCGAGCTGGACAACCTGGTTCATGTCCGGCTGCGCTGGCTTCCGGTCCTGCTTTGGGCGGTAGTCGCCCGCTTCGGGCTCGACGCGCTGTTGTCGGCCGGGGCGATTCCCGACGGCCTGCGGCTGTGGCTCGTACTTGTGGCGTATGTCCTGCTGACGGCCATGCTGCTGGCCAACCGAGGCCTGCCCGGCCTGACGGCCGCCGCGATCGGGACCGCGGCGAACGGGATCGCCATCGTCGCCAACGGCGGCTGGATGCCGGTCTGGCAGCCCAGCCTGGCCGCGGCCGGCTTCGACCCGAACGCGCTCCACTCCAACTTCCATCGGATGCTGGTCGGGCCGGTAGATGCCGGCTTCTTCGCCCACGGCGGGCCGCTGGTCGACATCATTCCGATCCCGCTCCCGATCGTGCAGTCGGTAGCGTCCGTCGGCGACCTGCTGCTCGGGGCGGGGCTGGCCATGTTCGTCTTCGCGGCCCTCGTTCGAGCGCCGGTTCTGGTTTCCGTGTCGATTCCGACCGATCGAGAGGCCGAGAGGCTGGCCGGCCGGGCCCGACCGGCCGGCGCGCTCGGCAACCCGTACGTTCGACTTGCCACCAACGGCGCCTTCTCGGCGATGTGGCTCGGCCAGGTCGTCAGCTCTCTCGGCGACCGCGTTCACCAGGTCGCGCTCGTCTTCCTCGTGGCCGGAGCGACCGACAGCTCCCCCCTGGCTCTCGGCCTGGCCTTCGCCGCCATGACCATCCCGACCTTCTTGGTGGGGCCGGTCGCGGGCGCCCTGGTCGACCGGTGGGACAGGAAACGAGTCATGGTCGGCTCGGACCTCATTCGGGCGGTGATCGTCGGCATGATCCCCGTGGCGTCGGGATGGAGCATCGGCTTCGTCATCGGGCTGGTGTTCGTTCTGGCGGCCGTTTCGTCGTTCTTCCGTCCGGCTCGTTCGGCCGCGCTGCCTCAGGTGGTCCCGGACGAGGACCTGCTGACCGCCAACTCGGCCATGTGGATCGCGGACACCGTCAGCGACATGGCGGGCTACGGCCTGGCTGGGCTTTTCGTGGCATTCCTGGGTTCGTCGCTGGCACTGGCCTTCTGGATCGACGGGGCGAGCTACCTGGCCTCGGCCGTGCTGGTGGCGGCCGTCGTGATTCCGCCGCTGGTCCGGACGGAGCCGGGCGACGGGGCAGGAGCCGCGGAGGAGGAAGACCTCGCGGCCTCGCTGCGAACCGATATCGCCGACGGCTGGCAGTTCCTCCGCGCCGAGACCGTGCTGTTCGCGACCACCGTCCAGGCGGCCATCGCCGAGTACGGGCTGGGCGCGTTGACCGCCCTCTCGCCGTTGCTCATCGCCTCGCTCGCGCTCGGAACCACCGACGCTCCCGCCGCGTACGGGCTCTTCGAAATGGCCATGGGCATAGGCCTGGTGGCTGGAGGCATCGTCCTGGGCTGGGCGGCAGCTCGTCTGCCGAAGGGCCCGTCGATCATCGTTGCGTTCACGGCCTTCGGAATCGTTCTGTTCGCGCTGGCGGCGACCGTCAGCCTGCCCGTGGCGCTGGTGCTCGCTGCGGCGTTCGGACTGGCCAACGCCACCTTCGTGGTGCCCAGCCAGACCCTGTTCCAGCAACGCACGCCCGGCGAGATGCTCGGACGAGTGGTGGCCATCCGGCTCGCCATCGTGAGCATGGTCCTGGCCGTGGCGATGGCCACCTCCGGGGCCCTGGCCCAGGCCTTCGGCGTGCGCCCCGTGCTGGCCGCATGCGGTCTCCTGACCGCGGCGACGGGCCTCGCGGGACTGGCCGTCCGGCCCATCCGCCGCGCTTGAGCCGCCTTCGCCTGAGGGCGGCGCGCAAGGGCGCAACGCGGCCTCCGGACGCGTCGGCTAAACTGCCGGACAGTGGTGCGCCTGCTACCGTCACGCTCGGCGGCGGCCCGCACCGGTCCGCGACATCATCAGGGCACCGGAAGTGCCCTTATCAGGTAGCCGAAACCCAGCGGCCGCCAATACAGGAGTGGCACCAGGGCAATGACCGACCGCGACAAGGACCGAGACGAGACGTCCGCCACGCCGGATTACCTGCCGGGCGACGAGGAGTTCGAGGAAGAGCCCGAGGAAGCCGCCGAGGCCGAGGGCGAAGCCCCCGAAGGAGAGTTCGAAGGCGAGGGTCCCGCTGCTGCCGGTGGCGCGCAGCGGCGCTTTGGCTTCGGCCGGGGCGGCCGTGCCGACCGCGGCGGTCAGGAGGCCGAACGGCGTCCGATCGGCTCGGTTCGCGAGACGCACGAACGGGTTCACATCGACGACCGGCCGTCCGCCGTCTACGCGCTGCTTTGCGCGGTCGCGCTCCTCGGCGTGCTCGCGTTCTCGTGGGTCGGGAGCGTCCTGCCGCAGCCGGCGGGGCCCACCCTGACACCCCTGGTGGTTCCGACCGGCCAGCCTACGGCCAGCCCGGTCGTAGGTGCCTCCGTGTCCGTCGCCCCGAGCGCCACCACGGCCCCGACGGCGACCCCGACGGCCACACCCACTGCCACGCCGACCGCGGCCCCCAGCGCCTCGCCGACCAAGTAGCGCTCGCCGAAAGGGCGGGTGGCACCTCAGGGGGCCGGGGATAGCCGGTCGCTCGATCGAACGGCAGCACCTGGCGATAGCCGGCTGAAGCCGCCGGAGTCGATCGGGCGTATCTTCGGCGCGTGGATCCCGCGAGTTCGGAACGTCTCAGGGCGGAGATGGTGGAGCGCCAGCTTCGCGGGCGCGGCATAGCCGACGAGAGCGTCCTGGCGGCCATGGCGGTCCTGCCTCGCGACCGGTTCGTTCCGGCGGTTGAGCTAATGCGCGCCTACAGCGACGACGCGCTGCCGATCGCGTCGGGGCAGACGATCAGCCAGCCCTACATGGTCGCCCGCATGACCGAGCTGCTCCGGCCTCGACCCGGGATGCGGGTCCTGGAAGTGGGCACCGGCTCCGGATACCAGGCCGCGGTGCTGGCCCAGATCGGCTGCTCGATCGTATCCGTGGAGCGGCACGCGGAGCTGGCCGAATCGGCTCGCATCCTGCTCGAGGAGCTCGGTCTCGCTCGTGCGGTTCGGTTCGTGGTCGGCGACGGAAGCGTCGGCAGTCCGAACGACGCCCCGTTCGACGGCATCGTGGTGACGGCTGCCGCGCCAAGCGTTCCGGACGCGCTTCCCGGGCAGCTCGGCGACGGCGGCAGGCTGGTCGTCCCGGTCGGGCCGCGCCGGCAGCAGGAGCTGATCCTCGTCGTGCGGCGCGGCGATGAATTCGAGAGGAGCGAGTGCGGCGCCTGCGCTTTCGTGCCGTTGATCGGCGAACAGGGCTTCAGCGAAGACGCCGTGACTCGCCGAAGCTGGCTGAACCGCCTGCTCGTATAGTAGGGGGACCATCAACGCCGCCCGCGCCGGCCAGGGGGCAGAACCACTTGGCCGGCTGGATCCGGCGATCCTGTCGAGCCTCCAGCCGCGACCGGCAGGTCGCCACTTTCGCAGTCGCACTGGAGTGGGGTGAGACCGTGAAGCACTACAACAAGCTCGTTCGCGACAGAGTGCCGGCGATCCTGCTGGCTGGCGGGCGCAAGTCGGTCACCAGGACGATTCACGGCGCGGAGCTGCAGAAGGCCCTCAGAGCCAAGTGGGACGAGGAGATCGCCGAATACGACGCCGTGTCCGACGACGCCCAGGCGGCGGTGGAGCTGGCGGACCTGCTCGAGGTCATCATGGCGATGGCCAAGCAGCGCGGCTACTCCGAGGCGCAGATCCAGGAGATGCGATCGGCCAAGGCGGCCCAACGCGGTGCGTTCGACCTGGGGTACTTCCTGGTAAGCGCCGAGTAGCCGTCGGCGACCTTCGCCGAGCCGCCGGGCCGAGCCGCCGGGCCGAGCCGGCGGGGCGGGCCGCCGGGCAACTCAGCGAGGCACGCCCTCCGAGGCGCGCAGCTTGACGGCCGCCTCGTCGTAGAGCGCCTCGATCGAGTTCACCATCAGCTCGATGCAGAAGCGGTCGTGGACGAGGTCGTGGCCGCGCTTGGCGATCATGTCCGCGTAGGGATGATCCGACAGCAGCCGGACGATCGCGCCCGCCAGCGACTCGCTGTCGTTCGGCGGTACGAGCAGGCCGCTGACTCCGTCCTCGATCATCTCCGGAATCCCGCCCACCTTCGACGCCACCACGGGCCGGCCCAGCGCCATCGCCTCCAGGACGCTGAGACCCTGGGCCTCCCGGTACGAAGGCAGCACGGCCACGTCCAGGGCCGCGGTCACGGCCGGGACGTCCTCGCGCCTTCCCGTGAACACGACCCGGTCGGCGACTCCGAGCGACGCGGCCTGCGACTCCAGCGAGTTGCGCTCCGAGCCCTCGCCCACGATGAGGAGCCACGCCCTGGGCTGGGCCGAAAGGACCAGCGGCCACGCGTCGACGAGCGTGCGATGGCCCTTCTCCGCTTCCAGCCGGGCCACGACGCCGACGATCTGGGAGTCCTCCGGGATCGAGTAGTCGTCGTGGAGGGTGCAGCACGGCTGCTGGTGGTTGTACCGCTGCAGATCCACGCCGTTGTAGATCAGGCTGACGGGCACGCCCTGGCGACCCTCCTCGCGGATCTTCTGCTCGATGGCCCGGGACACGACGATCAGCCGATCCATCAGCGGCGTCAGCTGGCGCAGGGTCTGGCGGTCGTCGACGCAGCGGATGCGGCTCGAGTGGATCGTCGAGATCACGGCAGGCCGCTTGCATCCTTGCTCGCCGAGCATCAGGGCTGCCAGCGTCCCCACCACCTCGGCCCGGTACATGTGGTTGTGTACGACCTCGGGCTCGATCGGCGCGAGCAACTCGGCCAGCGTCTGGGCGGCGGCCCGATCGTCCGGCTCGTCGATCACCTCGACCTCGACGCCGGCCTTCTCCAGGCGTCGAACGCTGCTGCCGTGCGAGAGCGAGACGACCCGAACGTCGTAGCACTCGGGGTTGAGGCGGGTCACGAGCGAGTAGACGTGCTCCTGCGCCCCGCCGTTGGTTCCGGTGGCCATGACCTCGACGACTCGAACGCGGCCGCCGGCTATCGGCTGGCGGTCATCGCGCTCGGCGCAGGGATCGGCGATGCCGTGGTCGGCGCCCATCGCTAGCGACCCTCCGGGGCCGGCGCGGTCCGCTGGACCAGCAAACGCTCGATGGGAGCGTCGACGCCGCCCCACTCGTACTTGTAAGGCTCGTCGCCGCGCAGGAAGTCCAGGCGGGTCCGGCCCAGTTCGATGGCCCGCTCGACGTAGCGGGCGACCATGACGACGCCGGGCGACAGCTCTCGAGCCTCCGGGTCGACGCCGGCGTTGTAGTAGTAGAGGACCCGGCCGTCATCGAACGTCACCCCGGCGGCGACGCGGCGGCCGCCGACCGTCAGGAAGCTCAGATCCACGATGCCCGACGGAGCGCAGTCCTCGAACAGCCCGGCGAAGAAGCGGCGGCTGGCAGCCCCGCCTTCCGTCGGTGGGAACAGACCCTCCGCGCCCCAGCGCTTCTGATGCAGATCCACGAACGCGTCCAGGTCCCCGATCGGGTCGGCCGACGACTCGAGCCTCACGTCCCCGCCGGCTTCGGCCCGGCGGATCTTGCGCCTGATCTCGTGGCGTTCCTTCTTGCCGAGCGTGGCGAGGTAGCCGTCGAAGTCGAGCCCCGGTGCCAGCGTGACCACCGGGCAAACGTCTTCCTGTTCTCGAGTGACGAGCCAGCCGGCCTTCGGAGCGGCCCACTCGAAGGCGGCTACCAGCGCGTCGACCGCGGGATCGCCATCCCGGAGTCGTCGCAGGTCCACGACGTCCCAGCGATCCGGGTCCTGCGCCGCCAGGGCATCCACTACCGCCCGGCATACCGCGGCCAGGTCGTCGGGCGAAGCCAGGACGGTGGCGTAGTCGGCGTGATACGAGGCGCCGAAGAAGACGGCCGTCGCCGAATCGGAGACCGGCCTCAGGACCGACCCGGGCTGGTGGCGAATGGTGGTGCGGGCCGCGACGTCGCCCGGCTCGAGTTCGTGGCGGTGCATCAGCGGCGTGATGCCGACGATCGTTTCCGGAGCGTCCTCGTCCACCACGACCAGGGTCTGGTCGTGGGCGGTGGCTCCGTAAGCGTCCCACCAGGCGCGCTGGACGCAGTGCCGCGAGAACGGGGTCGCCCAGGGCGTCCGCTCGGCGAGCGCGTCCCAGGTTTCCTCGGCGATCGAATCGAAGGGCCGGCGAATCGCCACCAGGCGCGCGCCGGTCGTCGCGCTCATCGCTCGCCCGCCCGGGAGGCCCCCGAGGCCGTTTCGCGGGCGCGAGGGAATCCGGGAATTGGAATGTCGGCAGGGGGCGTCTTCGGACAGCTGGGGTTGTCGCTGTCTTCCGGGGAACGGACGGTCACGAGGCCGAGCATATCACCACGCCACGGAGCGGCCCGGCAGACGGTTGCGATGCGAACGATGGTTCGCCGAGCGGTACGGGGTTACCGGTCCGCGGGTGCGGCGTCGGGCAGCGGTGCGGCGCCGGGTCGAGCCCGATTGAGCCGCGAGGCCGGACCGTGCCGCTCAGATCGGGAGCTGTCCCACAGCCTGAGCGCCGGCCGAGACCCCGGCGTCGGCTGCGACGCCGCCGCCATCAGCGCTCCCCCGCCCCATCTCCCGGCGCTCCCGGCGCGCCTCCCAGAGCAGCACCGCCAGAACCCCGAAGAAGGTAATCGGGATGCTGGCGACTGCGGGCCACGCCCTCTCGTCCACGGCCGTGTACGTGTAGAGCCAGGCGACGAGCGGTATGAATGCGACCCACGTTCGGCCTCGACCGACCAGCCACGCGACGGGCAGCAACAGGACGACGGCATAGTGATCGCGCAGCGGCGAGGAAAGAAGCTGGCTTACGACTATGGTGACCTGGAGGCTCGCCGCGGGCGAAGCCCACCGCCAGGCCGCCAGAAGCGCGGCGGCCGCCAGCGCTTCCGACGCAAGCTGCACGGCCGTATCCGCCCACTCGGGCAGGCCGGCCAGATAGGCCACGGCCCCGGGCGCGGAGTTGGCGCCGGTGGAGTACGTACCGCTGAGTTCCCTGAGGAGGCCGAAGTACGCCGTCCAGGCACCGATTCCCGTAATCAGCGTGGCCGCGCCGGCCAGTGGCAGGGCAACGGCAACGGCCACTGCGGCAGCCCGATACCGCCGGGTGGCCAACGCCCAGACCCCCAACAGGGCCGGCTGTACCTTCACGAGGGCGCCGATAGCCGTCGTCACGCCAACGACCACCGGCCGCTCCATCCACCGCCACGCGGCCGCGAACCCCAGGAAGAGGAGCGGCTCCACCTGGCCCAGCTTTACGGCATTGAGCAGCGGCCAGTCGACGGCGCCAAGGATGACCACCAGCCACCGGATGTCGCGTCGAACCGGCAGCAAAGCTACCCCGGCCAGAAAGCACGCCGCCATGGCCACGCACCACAGCCCCGCTGCCGCTCCGCCAAGGTTCAACCATGGGACGAGTGCCACGGCGAACGCCGGCGGGTACGTGTACGTGCCGGGGCAGGTACCGACCGTCACCGAAAAGACGGTGTCGTATATGGGTTGGCCGTTGACGAGGTGGCGGGCTGCGCCCTCATAGCACGTGTAGTCATAGCCGAGCGTGCCGGCCGCGGCTGAGCTGGACAGCACCGTCCCAAGCGTCAGAGCCAGCAGCGCCAGCGACCCCAGGGGCAGAAGCATGTCCGCTCCCGGGCGGGCTCGCGAATGCCGGCCCGTGGGCATCACGGCTGTGGCTTGGTCCGTTCGCCCGCCCGATCGGCCGGCGCTTCGGCCGACGTTTCGGCGGCGGCCATGCGAACGCCCCGATGGATGAATCGAATTCGGATCAGATCCCAGGCTACCCGCAGCGCCAGCCTCGGACGCGCGTGCAGTCGCGAACCGCGCCGGTCCGCCCAGATGACCGGGACGATGGCGATCCTGTAGCCGCGCCGCCGGGCCAGGAAGATCAGATCGACGTCGAAGACGATGCTGGTGATCCGCAGCCGGCTGAATAGGTCTCGCGCCACCGCCCCGCGGAACCCCTTGAAGCCGCACTGGGTGTCCATCACCGGCCCCGTCACCCACAGCTGCGCGGCAAGGCGGAACAGCCGGCCGACCATCCGCCGGAAGCGCGGCTGGGTGGCCCGCATGTCGGACCCGTCCGGCTGGATTCGGCTGCCGAGAGCGACGTCGGCGGTCTCCAGCGCGGCGACGAGCCGGGGCAGCTGGTCCGGTGGCGTGGCCATGTCGGCGTCGGTGAAGACGAGCACGTCGGCGTCGGCGGCCAGCATCCCGGCCCGCACCGCCGAGCCCTTACCGCCGTGCGGCACCGTCAGCAGCCCGAGCGAGGGACAGTCGGGCCTGACGGGCCTGCCGCCGTCGCCCTGGAACTCGGGCCTGGCCCGCACGAGAGCGGCCGTGCCGTCGGTGCTGCCGTCATCGACCACGAGCACCCTCACCAGCTCGGGCAGCGTCCCCTCGGGCGCCGCGCGCAGGTAGCCGAAGAGCTCGTCCAACGCGGGCCCAAGTCGGGCCTCCTCGTTGTAGGCGGGCAGGATTATCGCCAGGCTCGAAACCATGGGCGCGAGTGTACGTGGTAACGCCGGTCGCCCGCACCGTGGACGCGGAAGCGGCCGAGCGCGCGGCGAAGGCGCGACCCGACGAGGTCCAGGGTCCGGGACGCCCGTATAGGTCGTTCGTACCGGTGGAGTGGGACCCCGCCGATGCTACGCTGCGACGCCGTGCGGATCCCCATCGCTCTGTATGCGCTCGCCCTCGTCGTTCGGGCGGTTCTGTTCGGCCTGCACCCGGATGCCGCCTACCCCGACTCGTACTACTACGTCGACGTGGCTCGGGCGCTCCACGCCGGCGCGGGCTTCAACATCGACTTCATCTGGTCTTTCGTCGACGTCGGCGGCCGGATACCGCTCAATCCGGTGCTGCCGATCCCCAGCGACGCCCACTGGATGCCGCTGGCGGCGATAGTCCAGCTGCCGACGATGTGGCTCCTGGGACCCACGCCGCTGGCTTCGGCCATTCCGTTCGCGGTCGTGGGCTCACTCGCCGCGCCGATGACCTGGCTGCTGGCCCGCGAGATCGGCTGCTCTCCGCGGGTTGCCCTCGCGGCCGGCATAGCGGTGGCAATCCCCGCGGCGGCCTCCATGTTCATGGCCCAGCCGGACAGCCTGTCCCTCTACCAACCCCTCGGCATGGCGGCGCTCTGGCTCACGGCGCGCGCCCTGAAGGGCTCTCATCTGTCGTACGCCCTGGCCGGGCTGGCCGTCGGCCTGGCGACGCTGGCCCGAAACGACGGCGTCCTGCTCGGCGCCGCGGTCGGCCTGGCGTTCGTCTGGGATCGGTGGCACGTCTGGCGATCGAAAGGCGGGCGTCTGCCGGCGATACCGTGGCGCTGGGCATTCGCCTGCTTCGGTCTGTTCCTGCTGGTGATGGGGCCGTGGTATCTGCGGCAGCTGGCGGTCTTCGGCAGCCTCTCGCCGTCGTCCACGTCGGGCCGGATCCTGCTCATCCAGACCTACGAGCAGATGAACAGCGTGACGTCGGATACCTCGCTGGCCGGCTTCCTGAGTCAGGGCCCGGGTCCGCTGCTGCTGAGCCGCGTCCTGGGCTTCGTCTCGGCGGTCCAGATCTACTTCGTCATCGCCTGCCCGATCGTCCTGGCGCCGTTCGTTCTGATCGGCGGCTGGGCCCGGCGCCGATCGGTCGACTTCGGGCCCTTCTTCGCCTACGCCGCGATCCTGTTCGCCGCGTCCGGGCTCGTGTTCGCCGTGCACGTGCCCTACGGGACCTTCCTGCACTCCGCCGTAGCGCTCGTGCCGTTCACGTTCATCGTGGGCCTGGAAGGCGCCGTCCTTGCCTCGCGCTGGGCGGCCCGGCACCGGCCGGGCTGGACCGAGGAGGGCGCCGCCCGCCTCTTCCTCGTCGCCGCCGCCGCCTCCGTCGTGCTCAACGCCGCTGCCTTCACGGTGCTGGCGCTGCCGCCGTGGAATGCCGATCGCGACAACCGCGTCGCCGCGGCCGAGGCTCTCGACAAGGCTCACGTCCCCACGACCGACCTCCTGCTCAGCGCCGACCCGGCCGGCTTCGAGTACTTCACCGGTCGAGGCGGAGTCGTCACTCCGAACGACTCGCTCGAGGTCATCCACGAGGTCGCGGTCGACTACCACACGAGATGGCTGGTGCTGGAGCGCGCCCATATCGTCGATCCGCTGGCGCCGGTACTCGAGTCGAAGGTCCGGCCGGCATGGATAGGCGCTCCGATCTTCACCGTGGCCTACACGGGTCCCAGGACGGGCGATGCGGCCGCCGACGCGGCGCCCGCCCTGGCGATCTATCCGATCTGCACCGTTGCCGGGGACACGCGCTGCGGGCCGCAGGGGTTCGGACCAGCACCCGGAACCGGGGCTGAGTCATGAGCCGGCGCGAGGCGTGGCTCAGCGCGGGCGCCGTGTTCCTCGTCGCCCTGGCGGTTCGGGCCGTGGCCGCGGCTTCCGTCGGCTTCCCCGTGCCCGAGGACACGGCCTACTACGCCGGCGTGGCGCGGAACATCGTCGAAGGCCGCGGCCTTATCAGCGACGCGCTGTGGAGCTACCAGACGCAGCCGCTGATGGTGCCGCGGGCCGCGTTCGAGATGTGGATGCCGCTTCCGTCGCTCGTGCAAGCGATCCCGGTGGCGCTGGCCGGAACCGCCAACTGGTTCCGGGCGGCGCAGGTCGTGTCGGTGCTGGCGGGTTCGGCGGTCGCGGCGATGGCCTGGCGCCTGGGCGCCGACGTTGCCGCCGAAATGCGGCTGCCGGCGGGGCGGGCACGGACGATGGGCGTGGGCACGGGTCTGGTGGCCGCCGTCCTTGGGCCGCTCGTCATCTACGGCGCCCTGCCCGACTCCACGGCCCTCTTCGCGGCGCTGTCGCTGGCCGCCTGCCTGCTGATGACGCGCATCGCCGACGCCGAGGCGGCTCGGGGCGGCGCCGGCTCGGCTCGGGGCGGCGCCGGCTCGGCTCGGGGCGGCGCCGCGGCCGCCCCGCAACCTGGGTGGCTCGACCGGTTCGACCGGCGACTCATCCTCCTCGGCCTCCTGCTCGGTCTGGCCGCGCTCGCCCGCAGCGAGGCAATCTGGCTGGGTCTGGCCTGGGTCGGCGTCGTCTGGGCCTGGGTGCCCGGCGACCGGCGCGGCCGGATCGGCCTCATCGCGGTCCCTGCGATCGTCGCCCTCGTCGTCGTCGCACCGTGGATCGTCCGTGACTGGCTCGCCTTTGGCACGCCGCTGCCGGGCCAGACGCTCTCGAACGCGCTGTTCGTGCACGACTACGACGTGTTCGCCTATCGGGATGTGCCCAGCCTGGCCTCCTATCTGGCCCAGGGACCGGTGGCCCTGGCGGGCGCCCATCTATCGGGCATCGTCCACGACCTGTTCAGCGTTCTGCTGATCCCGGCCTTTCCGGTCGGCCTCGTCGGGCTCCTGGCCCTGCCGTGGGTCGGACGCCGGCGCGCCCTCCGCCCCCTCGTCCTGACCTCGGTCCTGACATTCCTGGTCACGAGCCTCATCTTCCCCGTTGCCACCCTCTCGGGCACTTACCTGCACTCGGCCGGGTCGGCCTTCGTGCTGCTGGCGGTCTGCTGCGTGGTGGCCCTGGACGCGTTCATCGTTAGGGTCGGGAAGCTGCGCCACTGGACCCGGCCGGTGGCCTGGCTCGGGCCCGCATTTGCCATCGCCGCGATCGGACCTCTGTGCGTCGTGGCCGTGACGGACATCGCCGGCCAGGCGAATGAAGTCCGCGACCGTTACCAGGCGCTGCCGGCGGCAATGGCCCGCGCGGGAACGCCTCTCGCCGGAGCGGGCCCGATCATCACCGACAATCCGATCTGGCTAGCCGAGTCGGCCCATGTCCCGACGCTGGCTCTGCCGGAGGAATCGCCGGCCTCCGTCCTGGACCTCGCTCACCGCTTCGGGGCCACGATCCTGGTCGTGAGGGACGACGACGACGAGGCCTGGCCGGCCATCCTCGGGGAGGGCGACACGGCCTCGGAATGCTTCCGGGAGGTCGCCCTGACCGACGACTCCGGCGCGAAACCCGTGGAAGGCTCGGCCCTGGCCGGAATGCACGTATTCCGGATCGTCTGTCCATGAGTGACGGCCCGTATACTCCGGGTGGTATGGACGCTGCACGGGGCGCCTCAGAATCGCGCGACTCGCGCTTCGACGAGTTGTACGCCGAAGCGAAGTCCACGCTGGGCTACGGAGCCAACAATCTCCGCTCCGTCACCGAGAGGTATCGCGAGGCATACCGCGACACTCTCGGCCGCTGGCACAGCCTCCGCGACCAGGTCGAGGTCGCCGACCGCGCCCCGCTGGCTCAGACGGACAGCAGCGACGCCGCGGCCGCCGCGGAAGCCGGCGCCGAGGACGCCCGCCTGAAGGCGCTGCGATTCGAGGCGGAGCGGCTGACCGGGGACCTGGGACGCCACCAGCAGGAGCTTTCGAAGCTCGAGCTGTCGGTTCGGAGCATGGAGAACGCGTGGCTGTTCCTCGAGCGCGGCGACGCGAGCCTCCTGGCCGAGGTCGCCGACGCGGGACTGGCCACCGACATGCAGATGCGCATCGTCCAGGCCCAGGAGGCCGAGCGTTCGCGCCTGGCTCAGGAGGTCCACGACGGACCGGCCCAGGCGCTCTCGAACGCCATCTTCCAGGTCGAGTACATCGAGCGCGTAATCACAGAGGATGTGCGCGTCGCCAGCAGCGAGCTGCGTTTCCTGCGCGAGTTGCTCCGTCGCGAGCTCGGCGAGGTCAGGACCTTCATCAGCCAGCTGCGTCCGCCGTTGCTCGACGAGCTGGGCCTGGACGGTTCGATCATGGATGCCGTCGAAAGCATGGCGGCCCTGACCGGGGCGACCGTCGAGACGGATCTCAGGGCGCCTGGGGACCGGCTCAGCCCAACTCAGCAGACGGCCGTCCTGCGGATCGTCCAGGAGGCACTGCAAAACGTCCGAAAGCACGCCGGTTCCAGTCGTACCGTCGTGGCGAGCCGCCTCGAGGCGTCGAACTGGGTGCTGGAAGTATCGGACGACGGCCGCGGCTTCGATCTGGGCGCGGTCGCCGCCCGGGGTCGTCGCAATTTCGGTCTTCAGTTCATGCGAGAGCGCGCCGAGCTCATCGGTGCCCAGTTCGAGGTTCGATCCCGGCCGGGCGGCGGAACTGTCGTCGGGCTGTCGATTCCAGTGGGAGAGGAGAACGCATGAGTTCGATGGAGTACGCCGGGCCGGAACGGCGCCGGCCGGGGCCGGGCAGTCGGGCGGGCGAGAAGACCACGATCCTCCTGGTCGACGACCATGCCCTCTTCCGCGTCGGGGTCCGCAACATCCTGGAGAAGGAGCCCGACTTCGACATCGTCGGCGAGGCCGACGAGACCCGCAGCGCCTTCGACCTGTCCGTCCAGCTCTCGCCCGACATCATCCTCATGGACCTGTCCCTGCCCGCTCCCGGCGGCATCGAGACGACCCAGCGGATCAAGCGCGAGCTGCCGTCGGCGGGGATCATCGTGCTGGCCGTCAACGAGGACGAGGACGCCCTCTTCGACGCCATCAAGGCCGGAGCGGCCGCTTTCATCCTCAAGGACGTCGCCCCGGACGATCTGGTGGCCATCATCCGTCGAGTCGCCGGCGGCGAGTACCTGATCAACGACAAGGTCTTCGCCAAGCCCGCCGTCGCCAGCCGAGTCCTCAAGGAGTTCCGCGAGCTGGCGATCTACGGCCAGGAAGCGGCCCCGATCTTCGCACCGCTTTCCCCGCGGGAGGTCGAGATCCTCGACAACATCGCCCAGGGCATGACCAACAAGCAGGTCGCCTATGCCCTGTCCATCAGCGAGCAGACCGTCAAGAACCACATGTCCAGCATCCTGCGCAAGCTCAGTGTGAACGACCGGACCCAGGCCGTCGTCTACGCCATGCGGCAGGGCTGGATCCGCATGCCCGAGGATTGAGCCGTCCGTGGCCATAGACCCACTGCCGCTGCCGCTGCTCGAGATCGCGGAGCGGGCCAGGCGCGAAGTCGACCTCCTGACGCGGGAGATCGGCGAGATCGAGTCGCTCGTCAACCAGGCCCGCACCGAGGCGACTCATCACGAGCAGAAGCGCGCCGCGGCCGCCGAGAAGCTGAGGCCCGGCCGCCCCGAAGGGGAGAACGGCGAGAACGACGAAACCGATCAGCTCCTGACCCTGACCAGGCGCTCCGCGATCATGGAAGCGCAGGTCGACATCCTCGAGGGCAAGCTCAAGGTCCTGACCCGCTTCCGGGAGAGCCTGCGCCGCTACGGGGCCGAACTCGATCGAGCGTCGATGGGCGGGGTCGTCCCCCAGCACACGCAGGACAAGCTCGACACCAGCACGCCGCTCCCACCGGCGGTGTCGCGGCTCGTCCAGGCGGCGCAGGAGGACCTGCGGCGCGAGATCGCGCGAGCGATGCACGACGGCCCGGCTCAGAGCCTTACCAACATCGTCCTCCAGGCCCAGATCGTGTCCCGGCTGCTGGATCGAGACCCGGCCCAGGCGAGGGCGGAGGTCGAGCAACTCGTCGGCATGGTCCAGCGCACTCTCGAGGCCACCAAGACGTTCATCTTCGACGTCCGGCCGATGGTCCTCGACGATCTCGGGCTGGTGCCGACCCTTCGGAGAGTCGCTCGCGACCGCGGCCGCCGCTCGCAGGTCCCGATCGAGTTCGAGTCGTACGGCCCGGATCGCCGTCTGCCCATGGACGTCGAGAGCACCCTGTTCCGTCTCATCGACGAGACGGTCACGGGCTTCCTGTCATGCCATCCGGATCGCGTCTCGATCCGTTTCGACTGGGCCGCGGACAAGACCGAGGTCCGTATCGCGGCCAGGCGCGAGGATATCGACGAGGAGGAGCCCGTCGCCGACGAGGCGCCGACCGACAAGCGCGGCAAGGCGCTCGAGCGCGACCTCCCTGAGGCGCTGAAGGCCATGATCGACGAGACGCGGGCGGCCAAGGTCAAGCGCGCCGAGCGGGTCAACCAGCCGCTCGCCCTCCCCGCCAACACGTGGCGTGAGGTTCAGCAGCGCTCCGACACCATCGGCGTCACCGCGGAACTCGCGGACGAGGGCCGGGAAGTCGTCCTGGTCCTGCCGGCAAGTTGACGCCAGGTCGGGCGGCCGCGACCACGGGGTTCGGGTCGATGCGCACGCGCGCGGGGCATGCCGGCGGAGCGCAGCGACGGTCCGGTGAAGCCGGCCAGGGTCTCATCGAGTACGGGCTGATCCTGGTCATCATGTCCGTCGTGTGCGTCGTCTCGTTGCTCTTCTTCGGCGATCAGCTCTCCTCGCTCCTGAGCTTGATCGCTTCCGCGGTGTAGGAGCCGGCGGATTCGCCCCCGGGAAGGGATCGTCGGTGCACGTGGGCGCCGGCAGGCACCCCCGATCTCATCGTTTAGGAGCGGCCTTGTGGGGTGCTGTACAGTCCCATTACGATCTGGCTAGTGGCGCTTGGAGTGCCACGCGACCAGAATGCTGATCATCCTCCCGTCGGAGGGCGCCATTATCAGGAGGCAGTTGATGCTTATCCGGTCCGAAAAGGGCCAGGGCCTTGCCGAGTACGCCCTGATCCTCGCACTCATCGCCATTCTCGCCGTGGTTGCGCTGCTCTTCCTCAGCGGCACGATCCAGAGCATCCTGAGCACGATCGGCAACAAGCTGTAGCCGACAAGCTGCGACTACGAGTGAAGGCCGGGCCCGCTGCCCGGCCTTCACTTTGCAAGGCCGGGCCAGCTGCCCGGCCTTCACTTTGCGGAGAGGCCGCGCCTGGTGTGCGGCCTTTACCTGCCAGGCCAGACCTGGTGCGCGGTCCATATACGGCGGGCCCCGCCTCGTTGCGCGGCCCGCTTTCTGTTGCGCGCCGCAAGCGCGGGGTTAGACTGCCGGTGAGAATCCTTCCCAGAGGAAGTAGCCCATTGGTATAGTCGTAGTTAGGTTGGCCGCAAGGCTACCCTGGTGACGCCTGTCACATGCGCTCGGGAGTGTCGTCGTGAAGCGGTCCAATCGATTGCTGATCCTGCTTGGAATCCTCATTGCCATCACGGGCGGCCTTCTTGCGGTCGTCGTGGCGAACAACGGAAGCGGCGGGGGAGGCACGCCCGCCGGGCCTGTGGCCTCGCCAACGCCGACGCCCGAGCCCACCGTGCAGGTCGTCATTGCCAAGACCGACATCAATCTGGGCGATCAGATCACGGCGGCGATGGTCAGCACCAAGAGCATGACGCTGTCGGCGGCCGAGGCGCTGGGTCCCGACACCTTCTCGAGCGTGGACCAGGTCATCGGCAAGATCGCGGGCGGCAAGGTCACGGCCGGTGAGGTCCTCATCGCCAGCCGGGACCTCCTGACTCCGGGATCGATGACGGACGGCGTGGACATCTCCGGCGCGATCGCCACGGGCATGGTCGCGGTTTCGATGGAGGTCGACCAGACGAACGGAGTCGGCACGCTCATCGTTCCCGGCGACCACGTCGACATCATCCTGAGCATCTACACGGACCAGCTCTCGCTCAACGCCAAAGACGCGGCCGGGGATCAGATCACCCTCACGGGCGGCTCGCAGGTCACGACCAAGATGGTCATCCAGAACCGTAAGGTTCTGGCGACACTCCTGGCGCCGGTAGCGGCCGCGCCCACGACCGCGCCCGGACCGAACGAGTCCGCCGCTCCGGTGGCCCCGGTTCCGACCACCCCGATCGTGCAATTCACTCAGCGGCACATGCTCGCGATCGTCGAGGTCACGCCGGACGAGGCAGAGGTGATCCGCTACGCCCAGCGCGCGGAGGGGGAGGGCGCACAGAACTACATCGACATGTCCTTCGCGCTGGTGTCCGACAAGGACACCACGCAGCCGGACGTCACGACTCCGGGCATCACCTTCAAGATGCTCGTCGACAAGTACGGCGTGCTCCCGCCCGATCCGCGAGGCATCCTTCCCGCAGACCTGGCCAAGGGCATCCAGTGGTAGACATCTCCGCCGGCCACGGGCGGAGGCACCTGGGAGAGGCCGAGCGGATCGGCCTCTCCGGCACCTCGGAAGCGACTTGACCTCGATGGCTGACCGAATCCAAGTCCTGATCGTCGACGACATCTCGGAGACACGCGACCACCTGGCCAAGCTGCTCGGGTTCGAGCCCGACATCGAGGTCGTCGGGACCGCGGCGTCGGGCGCCGAGGCGATCGAGCAGGCTGCCAGCCTCGTGCCCGATGTCATCCTCATGGACATCAACATGCCCGACATGGACGGCATCACCGCGACCGAGCGCCTCTCGGCGCAGGTTCCGTCCGCGGCCGTCGTGATGATGTCGGTCCAGGGCGAAGCCGACTACCTGCGGCGCTCGATGCTGGCCGGGGCGCGGGAGTTCCTCGTCAAGCCCTTCAGCAGCGACGAGCTGACCGCCTCCATCCGCCAGGTCTACTCTCGCGAGAAGGACAAGGCCGGTCGTGCCGCCGTCGTCGCGCAGGCGGCCCGCTCGGCTGAGCAAACCCGGGAGGGCGAGGTCGTCGCCGTCTTCAGCCCGAAGGGCGGCGTCGGTCGGACCACGATCGCGGTCAACCTGGCCGTAGCGGCCGCCTCCGAGCTGGGCAAGAAGGTGACCCTCGTCGACGCGTCGTTCCAATTCGGCGACGTCGCGGTCCTTCTCAACCTGAACCCGAAGGACAAGTCCATGGCCGAGCTGGTGCCCGAGCTCGAGCAGGGCCTCGATCCCGAATTGGTCGAGAAGTTCACTCTCACCCACTCGTCGGGCATTCGGGTCCTGCTCGCGCCGGCTTCGCCGGAAATGGCCGAACTCATCACGCCCGCCGGAGTGAAGCACGTCATCGAGATCCTCCGCCAGCACAGCGAGCTGGTCGTGGTCGATTGCGCAGCGTGGTTCAACGACACGCTCCTGGGTATCCTGGACCTGGCCGATGTTGTACTGACCGTCCTCACGCTCGAGATCACGAGCATCAAGAACACGCGGCTCTTCCTGGAGGTGGCGGACCAGCTCGGTTACTCACACAAGATCCGCCTCGTCCTCAACCGCGCCGACACGACGCTGGGGATAAGGGTGGCCGATGTCGAGCACTCGATCGGCCGGAAGGTCGACCACACGATCGTCAGCGATGGACGGGCCGTCGTATATGCCCTCAACCGCGGCGTTCCGTTCGTACTCAGCAACCGTGAGAGCCAAGTCTCACAGGACGTTCTTCGTCTAGCCACATCCATCGTCGGAGGTCAAGAATCACGCGCAGAGGATGGCCGCAAGGCCCCACAGAAGGGCAAGTCGCTCTTCGCGTGGAGGTAATCGCTCTGCAGGGCCAGCAAGGGGTTTAGGCGATGTCCCTTCTGAAGAGAATTGAAAGTGCGCGACCGGGTGTAGCGCCCGGCGCGCCGGGCGGTCCCCCATCAGCGCCTCCAGGCCCTCCCGGCATGCCTCCGGGCGCGGCCGGGCAGCGCCTCCTGAGCCAGGCACCGGTTCGAGAGTCGCTGCGCGAGGTCAAGTTCCGGATCCAGTCCAGAGTCATCCAGGATCTCGATCCGAAGCTCGATCTGGCCAATCAAGTCGAGGTCAGACGCCAGATCGAGGAGATCTTCGGCCGCGTCATCGACGAGGAGGGACTCGCCCTCACCCGTGCCGAGCGCGTCCGCATGCTCGAGCAGATCACGGACGAGATCATCGGTCTCGGCCCGCTCGAGCCCCTGCTCCGCGACGAGACCGTTACGGAAATCATGGTCAACGGGCCGCGCCAGGTCTACATCGAGCGCAACGGCCGCCTGGAGCTGACCAACGTCGTCTTCCAGAACGACGACCACGTCATGCGCATCATCGATCGGATCATCGCCCCGATCGGACGCCGCATCGACGAGTCGAGCCCGATGGTCGACGCCCGCCTCACGGACGGCTCCCGCGTCAACGCGATCATTCCGCCGCTGTCCCTGATCGGACCGGTCATCACCATCCGCAAGTTCTCGGCCTCGCCGTTCACGGTGGACGACCTGATCCGCTTCGGGACGTCGACGCCCGAGATGTTCGACTTCCTGCGGGCGTGCGTGGAAGCCCGTCTGAACATCTTCGTGTCGGGCGGCACCGGTTCGGGCAAGACCACGACCCTCAACGTCCTGTCGTCGTTCATACCGAACGACGAGCGCATCATCACCGTCGAAGACGCCGCCGAGCTACAGCTCCGCCAGGAGCACGTGGTCACGCTCGAGTCCCGGCCACCGAACATCGAAGGCCGCGGCGCCGTCCCGATCCGGGAGCTCGTCCGCAACTGCCTCCGCATGCGCCCCGATCGGATCATCGTGGGCGAGTGCCGAGGCGGCGAGGCCCTCGACATGCTGCAGGCAATGAACACCGGCCACGACGGATCGATGTCCACCGGCCACGCCAACAGCCCCCGCGACATGCTGGCCCGCCTCGAGACCATGGTCCTCATGGCCGGCGTGGACCTGCCTCTGCGGGCCATCCGCGAGCAGGTCTCGTCCGCCGTCGATCTCATCGTCCACCAGAGCCGCATGAAGGACGGCTCCCGCCGGATCGAGTACATCACCGAAGTTCAGGGCATGGAAGGCGACGTGATCGTCATGCAGGACGTCTTCCTGTTCGAGCAGACTGGTGTGGTCGAAGGCAAGATCCAGGGCCGGCTGCGGCCCACGGGCATCAGGCCGAAGTTCGTCGAGAAGTTCGAGATCAAGGGAATCCACCTGCCGCGCGGCCTGTTCGGCATTTCGTACTGACCGAGGCGGGGAGAGGCGTCATGGTAGGGATCATCGTCGGCATCCTGGTCTTCTCCGGGGTCATGCTGTTCTTCCTGGGCGTCGCCAGCTCCAACCGGAGCGCGGGCATCAGTGCCCGACTCGAGCGCTACGCCGCCGGCAAGCCGGAGGCCGCCGCAACCGTGGCGTCGACCCAGCAGTCCGCGAGCCTCGGCAACATCCTGGCCCAGAGCGTCGCCCTGGCCCGCCTGAATCGGGTCGTCGAGCAGCGGGACTTCGGAGCGAACCTCGCCCGCGACATCGCTCGAGCGGACCTGAAGCTCAAGCCGGGCGAGTTCATGGCGATATGGGGTGGCACGATCCTGGCCGTCCCACTCGTCTTCCTGTTCCTGGGCATAGTGCTGGCACCGCTCGGCACGCCGATCGCTCTCCTGATCGGCGCCGCGATCGGGTTCTTCCTGCCCCGATTCTGGCTCGATCACCGCCGGGCCTCGCGCCTGAACGCCTTCAACAAGCAGCTCCCCGACACGATCACCCTCATCGCCAACGCCCTTCGGGCCGGCTCATCCTTCCTGCAGGCGATCGAGATGGTCGTCCGGGAGGGACAGCCGCCGGTAACCGTGGAGTTCGGGCGGGTCGTGCGCGAGGTCAACCTCGGCCTTGCCTTCGACGTGGCCCTCGAGAACATGGTCCGCCGCGTTCGGTCGGACGACCTCGAGTTGATGGCCACGGCGATTACGATCCAGCATCAGGTCGGCGGCAACCTCGCCGAGATCCTCGACTCGATCGCGTTCACGATCCGGGAGCGGGTCCGGATCAAGGGCGAGATCCGGACCCTGACCGCTCAGCAGCGGATGACCGGCTACGTCGTGGCCGGCATGCCGATCGGCCTGATGGCTCTGATGATGGTGCTCGCTCCCAAGTTCATGAATCCGATGTTCGACAACCCGCCGGGCATCATGGGTTTACCCGCCGGCATGATCGTCCTGGCGTTCGGCGGCTTCCTGATGTTCATCGGGTTCATCGCGATCCGACGCATCGTCGCCATCGAGGTCTGAGAGATGTTCGCTATCGTCATTGGCGTTCTCGTCGCCGGCGGCATCCTTCTGCTCTTCGTCGGTCTTGCGTCCAACTCGCCGGTCGACCCGGTCCAGGCCCGTCTCACGCAGCTTGGCTCGGTCCAGGCCAAGAACCTCGAGGAACTCGAACTCCAACAGCCGTTCAGCGAGCGCACCCTGCGCCCGCTGGTCGGCCGACTGTCGAGGATGAGCTCTCGACTCGGCAGCGCGTCCTCGACCGAGAACGCCGAGAGACGGCTCGCCATGGCGGGCAATCCGGGCGACCTGCGCGTGACCGACTGGATGGGCGTGAAGATGCTGGTCGGTATCGCCGTCGGGGCGATCCTCTTCCTCGATTTTCGGCCTGCTGGTGGCCGGAGTCGTGGTAGGCATCATGCTCGGGATCGTCGGCTTCGGGATCGGCTTCCTCCTCCCCGAGTTCTGGCTCGGCAACAAGATCAAGGCCCGCCAGAAGGTCATCCTCAAGATGATCCCCGACACGCTCGACCTGCTGACGATCTCGGTTCGCGCCGGTCTGGGCTTCGACGGGGCGCTGGCCAAGGTGGTCGAGAAGCTGCCCGGCCCGCTGACGGACGAGTTCCGCCGGGCGCTGGCCGAGGTCCGCGTCGGCAAGGCTCGGCGCGAAGCTCTCCGGGACATGGTCCCGCGGACCAACGTCCAGCCACTCTCCAACTTCATCGGCGCGATCATCCAGGCCGAGCAGCTGGGCGTCTCTATCTCCAAGGTGCTGCAGGTCCAGTCCGAGCAGCTCCGCATCGAACGCCGACAGCGCGCCGAGGAGATGGCCGCCCGCGCGCCGATCAAGATGCTGTTCCCTCTTGTCGGATGCATCTTCCCCTCGCTGTTCATCGTCATCCTCGGCCCGGCTCTCATCTCGATCGTCAAGACGATGGGGTCCGGCGTCGTACCGTGAGTCGCCGGCTACTGGTGGCGCGCAACGTCAGCCGGGGAACCTTGCTGGCCGAGCGACTCGAAGACGCTTCTTCCTTCTGGGCCAAGTTCCTCGGCCTCATGGGGCGAGCGACGCTGCCGCCGGGAGATGGACTCTGGTTGCCCGGAGAGAACGGCATTCACATGCTGTTCATGAGGTTCGCCATTGACGTGGTCTTCTTGTCCGCCCCGGCGGATGGCGCGGCCAGCGAAAGGCGAGTCCTGTTCGCCCGACGCGCGGTCCCGCCCTGGCGCGGCGTGGTCTGGCGAGTCGGAGCGGCCAGGGGCGTCCTGGAGTTGCCGGTCGGCACGATCGACGCCACCGGCACCTCCGTCGGCGACGAGATCTCGATCCACGCGGCCTAGCAGACCGCCGCATAAGCGGCGAATACGGGGCGGGTAAGCGGCGTGCGCTAGGGTCCGCGGATGGCCTCCCGATCGCTCTCCGCAGCCGCGGCGTCCCTCCTGGACATGGCCCTGCCGCCGGCATGCGCCGGCTGCGCGGCCGAGGGCGTGGCCCTGTGCCCGACCTGCCGGGGAGCGCTGGAGGCCCGGCTCCGGCTGCCGGCCGGAGTCGCCGATCGGGTTGCCGTCGGCGCTGCCGATGCCGCTCGCCCAGCTGGAGTGGTGCGCCCCGTTCTCGGGAGCGGTCAGGAGTGCCCTGCACGGGTTGAAGTACTCGGGCGAGCGACGGCTGGCGGGGCCGCTGGCGGCGGCGCTCGCGGCGCGCTGGCAGGCGGCCGGAGCCGGCGGGGAGCTGCTCGTTCCGGTGCCGGTCCACGCCGAGCGGGCAAGGCGCCGCGGCTACGATCAGGCCGCCCTGCTGGCCGCGGAGGCCTCCCGGCTGCTGCGGATGCCGTGGCTGGCCGCGCTCGAGCGGACGCGCAATACCGTGCCCCAGTTCGACCTGGGGCGCCGCGCCCGCCGGACCAACGTGGCCGGCGCGTTCGCGCTGCGGGAACCGTCGCGGGCCGCCAAGATCGACGGCCGCTGGATCGTGCTCGTGGACGACGTAATGACGACGGGCGCCACCCTGGTTGCCTGCGCGGAGGCGCTCTACGGCGCCGGAGCGGTGGCCGTCTCGGCGGTGACGGTGGCGCGGGAGCGATGACGGGCACCGCGGGCTGCGTCAGCGGGCCGGTACCGGCTCGGCCGGCCTCCCCCGCCCGCTTCTATACTGGGCGCGTGGCAGCGGCCCCTACTGAAGTGCGTGCGCTTCGGCTGGCCCTCAGCCCACTGAGCGTGCGCAAAGTGCGATGCGGAGGTCAGCCGTGAGGACGATCGTCAAGGGCAAGAACATCGACGTCCCGGAACCGGTGCGGCAGTACGCCGAGCGCAAGATGCGTCGACTGGAAAGGCTGCTGGACGACAGAACCGACGCCGTAGTCGAGCTCTCGAGCGAGCAGCACCGCAGCACTTCCGACTCCCAGATAGCCGAGGTGACTCTGACCGTGGACGGTCAGGTCCTGCGCAGTCACGCCGCTGGCCCGACGTATCAGGCAAGCCTGGACGTGGTCATCGACCGAATCGAGCGCCAGGCGGTGGACGCGCGAGAGAAGCCTCGAAGCAAGGTCCGGCCGGACGAAGCCCGGGCGCGCCGCGTCGCCGGCGAGGAGCCGGAGAGCGTGGAAGAGTCGGAGGCGCCGAAGTCGCGCATAGTCAAGACGAAGCGGTTTGCGATCGAGCCGATGTTCGAGGAGGACGCGCTCGCACGGATGGAGGAGCTCGGCCACCTCTTCTTCGTGTTCGTGAACGCCGAGTCGGAGAAGCTTTGCATCCTGTACAAGCGCCCCAGCGGCGACTACGAGCTGATCGAGCCCGTGATCGGGGGCGAGTACACGCCGGGCCGGAACGGCCGTCGAGCCGGCTGATCGCGGTCGCCACGTCGCCACGGAGGGGCGGGTAGCCGCTTGACGATAGACCGCGCGTACGGCGAATACCCAGGCACGGACGCGGACCGGCGGATTCGGGTCGATCGAATCGAGTTGCCCGGCGGGCGGCGAGCCGGCGTGCACCTGCCCATGGGCCTCGGCCTGGTCCGGGTCGCCGAGCGGGCGGCCGAGATCGGCGCGTCGGCCGTGCAGATCTTCAGCGACAACCCCACGGCCTGGCGGCGCCGCGCCGAGACGCCGCCCGAGGCCGAGGCGTTCCGGCGGCGGCTCGTCGAGCTGGACATCGGGCCGGTCGCGATTCACGCCTCGTATCTCGTCAACCTGGCCGGACCGGACGACGAGCTCTTCGGACGGTCCGTCGACCTGATGCGCCACGAGCTTGCGCACGCTCCCGAGTACGGAGCGCGGTTCGTGAACGTGCACGTCGGATCGCATCGCGGCGCCGGCCGCGACGCCGGCATCCGGCGGCTCGTGGACGGACTGGAGCATGTCACCGACGGGCTCCCAGCCGGAGACAGCGATGCCCGCACGCCGCTGATCGTCCTCGAGAACTCCTCCGGCGGCGGTTTCGCGATCGGTGCCACGATCGAGGAGCTGGCCATGGTCCTGGACGCGGCCGCGGCCAGAGGTCTGGACGGTCGGCTCGCCTTCTGCCTCGACTCGGCCCACCTTTGGGGCGCGGACTACGACATGTCGAGCCCCGCCGCGATCGACGACCTTCTCATTACCTTCGACCGCTTGATCGGACTTTCGCGGCTGTCCATGGTTCACCTCAACGACTCGCACTCGGTCAGGGGTTCCCGGCACGACCGCCACGCCCATCTCGGTGAGGGTCGGATCGGCCGCGAGGGCCTGGCGCACCTGCTGTGCCACCCGAGCCTGGACCACGTCGCCTACTACCTGGAGACACCGCGGATGGAGGATGGCTACGACGCCGTGAACGTAGCCCGACTCGGCGATCTGGCGGCCGGCCGGCCGCTGACACCGGGACCGGACGTCGAATTGGCCGCGGACGCCGTGGACGGGCCTGAATTCGACGCCTTCCCGGGAGCGGTCGAGCGAGGCCGGGGCGTGAGCACCGCAACCAATCCGGACCCGGCCCGCGGAGCGCGCCCGGATAGCGCCGGACTCCGGCGCCCCGGACGGCTCGGTGAGCTGGCGGATCGCGCCGTTGCGGTCGTGCGGCGCCCCGCGGAGCTGCTGGCCGGGCGGCTGGGCGTGTCGGGACGCGAGCTGGCCGGTATCGGCGCGATCGTCATGGGAGCGGCGGCACTCCGGCTCGTGAACCTGCCGGTCCGGGGCGGTTGGGATTCGGACCAGGGCACCGAGATGCTCGGCCTCCGGTCGGCCCTGACGACCGGCCAGCTGCCGACGTTCGGGCCAGAGGCCATCAGCGTCACGAGCTCCTTCCATCACGGCGCCCTCTACTACGACCTGCTGCTGCCGGCGGCATGGCTCGGCAACGGCGATCCGACCTGGGTGGTGGGCGAGATCGCCCTGCTGAGCCTGCTCGTCGTGCCGATCGTCTGGTGGATCGCCAGGTCCATCGCCGGACCGGCGGCCGGGCTGACCGCCGGCCTCCTGGCGGCGGTGTCGGCCAGCCTCATCGGCTATGCGACGTTCATCTGGAACCCGACGCTCGTCGAGCCGGGCGCGGCGGTGGCCTTCCTCGGCGCGTGGCAGGCACTCCGAACGGGCCGTGGCCGGTGGTGGGTCATCGCCGCCGCCGGGGCCGCCGTGGCCGTGCAGGCGCACATCGCCGCGGCCGTGATCGTCCTGCCTCTGGCGGTGGCGTTCCTGATCGATCTGCGACGGGGGCCCGCGGCGCGCCGCAGGCGAATCGCAGCCTGGGGTTTCGGGGGCGTAGCCCTGTTCGTGGCCACGTACCTGCCCCTCATCGTCTACGAACTGGGGCACGACTTCTCCGACACGCGCGGCATGCTGGCCTACTTCGCCGATCCGAACTCGGCGTCGGACGTGAATCCGCTTCTGCGCGTCGTGTTCGCCGCCATTCGAATACCGGCCTGGCCGCTGACGCGGTGGCCGATGATCGATCTCAAGCCGGCGTTTCCGGTGGCATTCCTGACGGCCTCGGCAATCGGAATGGGCCTCGTCTGGCGCCTGGGGGCCACCGCTCGGCGGCGTGCGCCCGAAGCCGGTCGCCCCGTCGAGTCCGACGCGGCCGAGGAGGCGGAGCCGCAGGCGGCAGCCTCGATCATCGCGCCGGCCGCGCAGACCCCGCAGCCCGAGCCGGCCACGCAGACCGAGCCGGCCGCGTCATCCGATCAGGCCGGGGTCGAACGTTTCGGCGTCCGGCTCATCGGCGGCTGGCTGCTGCTCATCATCCTGGCCCTCGGCTTCGGACTCCATGCCGTCTCGGAGGTCCAGGGCCTGCCCACCGAGCAGTACCACGTCGTGGCCGATCCCCTGGTTTTCGTGGCCGTGGGCCTGATCGCCGGCGGCATGTGGCGGCGGCTGCCGCGGAAAGTGCCGACAGTCATACGCCGCCTGACCGCGGTTGCGGCCGTCGGAGCGCTTCTCCTGTGGAACGCCGGCCACTGGCCGCCGCTGACCTCTCCAGACGGAGGCTGGCCGGCGGCACAGGCTGCCGCAACGAGACTCGAGCGCGACGCCGGCGGATCCGCCCTCGCCCTCGTGCCGCTGTTCGAAGCCAAGGGCATCGACGCCTACCTCTATCCGCTGACCAGGGACGGCATAACCCTCGCGGCGCCGGAGCGCGCCACGACCGTCGCCCTGCTCTGCGACACGTTCTGGCTCACCGGCTGCGGCGGCTCGCAGGAGGCCGACTGGCTGGCGGCGAACTCGGCCGGCGCCGGCCTGACGCAGGTGGACCGGTTTGCGGCCGCCCCCGATCGAATCCTCACCGTCTACCGGCGCGGCCCATGAAGTCCCCGAACGCGTCCGCAACCGAACCCGTGGTCGCGGCCCAGCCGGGCGGCGCGACAGCCCAGCCGTCGGCGAAACAGGCCTGCCGGCCCAGCCGACCCAGCCGGAGGTGCCGCTCGGGCGTCGACTCCGCTCCGTCGCCGGGCGTCTGGCCGACCGATCCCCGGGCCGGTTTGGAGTGAGCGCCGCGGAGTGGGCCTGCCTCATACCGATCCTGCTCCTGGCGGCGGCGGATCGGTTCGTGAATCTTCCCGCTCGAGGCGTTTGGGACAGTCGACCAGGGATCCGAGGTGGGCGCGATCTGGAACGCGGTCGTGACGCGGCAGCTGCCCACCTTCGGCTCTCCGGCCTACAGCATCGGCGGCCTCTTCCATCACGGTGCTCTCTTCTACGACCTGATGATCCCGTTCGCGTGGGCCGGCAACGGCAACCCGACGCTGATGGTGGTCGCGATCGCGTTGTTCGGCTTCGGAGTCGTGCCGCTGGTGTGGTGGACCGCCCGATCCATCGGGGGCCCGTCGGCTGGTCTTGCCACCGCGCTGCTGGCGGCCGTGTCGCCGAGTCTCATCGACTACTCGACCTTCATCTGGAATCCCGTCCTGTCCCAGGCCGGAGTGGCACTTGCGTGCCTGGGTGCCTGGCAGGCCTGGACCACGCGGGCGCCCCGCTGGTGGCTGGTGGCCGCGGCGGGCACGGCCGTGGCGTCGCAGGCACACCTCACGGGCCTCGTGCTCGTCTTTCCGATGTCCCTCTTCTTCCTGGTCACATTGCGTCGATCGGCCCCGGCTGAACGGCCTCGACTGATGGCGTGGGGCCTGGCGGCAGTGGGGCTTTTCGTCTTGACGTGGATGCCGTGGCTCGTGTCCGAGTTCACTCACAACTTCGCCGAGACCCGCGGCATCCTGGCCTTCAGGCAGGCTGAAACCATCGCCACCGCCCCGCCGATCGGGTTCCTGGTGAGCACCATTCGGATTCTGGCCTGGCCTATGACCCACTGGCCGTTGAGCGACCTTCGGGCGGGCTTTCCCGCGGCCCTCGCGGTCGCGGCGGGCGTCGCGGCAGGGATGTTGTGGCGGGTGCTGGGCGCAGTGGCACCGGCCAAAACCAGAGCTTCGACCAGTCCGGCCGCGACAGGCGATTCGCTCGGTCCGGCCCGTGAAGTCGACGGGCCCGAGGAAACGGCGCTCCCCTCCAGCCGAGCCGCGCGAATCGAGCGGGAGGGATTGCTGTTCGTCGGCGGTTCGCTGCTCCTGATCGTCACCTTGCTCGGACTGGCGGTCAGGGACCTGTGGCAAGTCGAGTCGGTCAACGAGGAGCAATATCACGTCGTCGCCGACGTCTTCGTGATCCTGGCGGCCGGTCTCGTGGTGAGTGGAATCTGGCGCTCGGCTCCGCTGCGCCACCGGCCCTGGTCGGGCCACGTTCTGGCTTCGCTTGCCCTGGTCGGCCTGGTCGCCGTGGGCGTAGGCAACTGGCCCCCGCTTACGGCACCGGACGGGGGCTGGCCGGCCGCACAGGCCGCTGCCACGCGCCTCGAGCGAGACGCCGGGTCGCAGGAGCTGGCCCTGGTCCCGCTTCCCGACTTCAAGGCCGCGGACGCCTACGCCTATCCGCTGGAGCTCGACGGCGTACAGATCGTGGCACCGGCTGGAGCCAGGGTCGTCGTCATCCTCTGCGACACGGGCTGGTGGAACGGCTGCGGCGGCACGGCCGAGACCGACTGGATGGCATCCAACCTGCCAGGCCGGGACTTCACCCTCGTCGATCGGTGGGAGCCGGCTCCAGAGCGAGTCCTGTCGGTATATCGACTCGCGCCGTAGGTCGCCGGCAGGCGTCGCGGCGGGCGCGCAGAACCCCGGTATCGGCGGGGCGGGCGCGCGTACGTTCAGGTCATCGACGCCCGATCGCGGGCGCGCCGGAGAGAATGCGGTCTCAGCGGGCCGGAGCGATCAGTCCGCCTCGCGTCCGGAGCGTGCCCGGACCGGCATCGGCCGGGACATCGGGCGCACGGAGTGGCTGGCCAGAGCGGCTGAGAGCATCGGCGGCTCGCGACGGTCGTCGAGGAGGCGGCGCGGCTCCAGTCCACGATCCTGCGCGTGGGGACCCGCATAGCCACGACCGAAGCGGCGCATCCGCACGGCCAGGTAGTACTCCATGACCTGGCGGACCTGCGGCTCCGACAGAACCTCGTCGGAGCGGAGCGAGTACTCCACGCGAGCGGTGGGATTCGAAGGCCCGGAGGCAACGGCCCCAAGGTATTGCGGGGCGTCTGCGTCGTCCCGAATCTCGCGCAGGCCCCGGGCCAGCTTGGTGGCCGTGCCGAGAGACGGCATTCGGTCGCCCCGGATCAGCCGCGAAATCGTCGAGTGGTCGACGCCGGACTGCTGCGCCAGCTGGCGCTGGGACATCTTCTTGGCCTTGAGCTGGGCCCTCAGCCACTCGTTGAATGCTCGTTCGCTCTGTCCGGTCATACGCCAGCCTGGCTCTCCGGTACGGGTGCACTCTGCCCCGATACTGGAACTATCGGAGAGTGAAGCCAAAGGGTGAATGACCTTTTCGTACCGCACCGGCGCGACAACCGGCGCCCCCGGCAAGGTTGCCGCAAGGCCGATCACGCCCCGAGGAGCGAATCCGCGGCGTTCGGGCTGCGCCCACGCGTCGAATCCCCCGACGCGGGTCCGTCGCAGGCGCCCCGACCGACTCAGCCCGGTGAGCCGCCCGAGGGTCGGATCTCCTCGACGTTCATCCCCCGACCGCGCGGCTTGCCGGAAATCACATACGCGATGGAGCCCAGCACGACGATCGAGAAGACGCTGATCGCCCGGTCCACTATCACGATAGCCAGCATGTGGGGCGTGCTGAAGGTGAAAACGTTGGTCAGGACCAGCCCCATGCCACCCTCCACAATCCCGATCCCACCCGGCGTGAGGGGAAGCGCGGTCAAGAGCGAGCCGATGAGGGCGACGAACATAGCTCCGGAGAATCCGAGTTCCGAGTCCGTGAAGCCAAGAGCGTGGACCACGAAGTACAGGCGCATCGCTTCGGTTGTCCAAATCATGCAGGTCATGATGCCAAGCACCGGCAGGCCGCGAAGGCCCACGGAGCCGAAGACGCCCTCTTCGAACCGGTCGTAGAAGACGACGACCTTGTTGGGAACCGGCAGCACCGCTATGACCTTGCGCCCAAAGCTCCGCATGACCACCAGCGCGACCAGCAGGAGAACCACGACGACCACGCCGATGGCGAAGATGAATTGCGCCGTCGGAGGCAAGTCGTTCAAGCTGCCGCGGAATCTCCAGTAGCCGGCCAGCAAGCCCAGCGCGGCGACGGCGATCAGATCCAGGATTCTCTCCATGAAGACTGTTCCAAGGGTCTTGGTGGCGGAAACGGGGCTGTTGAGCTTGAGCAGGTAGGCCCGGTAGAGATCGCCCAGCTTGGCCGGCACGATGCAGTTGACGAGCCACGAGAGGAACAGGATCTCGGTCCCGTCCTTGACCTTGACCTTGTAGCCGGCGCCCTTCAGGAGCTTGGTCCAGCGCCACCCGCGCAGGGGAAAGCCGGCGTAGTAGATGAGGAAGGCGAGCAGGACGAGCCACGGGTTGGCACTCGCGATGTCCTTGGGCACATCGCTGAGATACTGGCGGTTGAGCAGGATGGCAATGACGATGAT
Source organism: uncultured Chloroflexia bacterium (assembly GCA_963838285.1). Taxonomy (GTDB): domain Bacteria; phylum Chloroflexota; class Limnocylindria; order Limnocylindrales; family CSP1-4; genus Fen-1039. Next base: position 72,712 of record CAWIQP010000009.1, on the reverse strand, counting down.
CGCCAGAGGGACCGCTATGGAGAGGATGGTCCGGGGCTGACGGAGCCGCCGCATCAACGACATCTGGTCGGCCGGCGGAACCTCGACCGCCGCGTCGGGGTTGATCAGCGCGTCCGCCTCCTGGCCCAGCGGATCCCCGATGGCGTGATGGTGATGCTCTGGCTCTTCGGTCACTTGGGCTCCCCTGGGCTGGCTTGGGCCCGGCGCCGGCCGTTCCCCCGCGTAGATTGGATCATTTTCGCCAGCGGCGTCCACGCCCTCACGTAGAAGCTCGCGCGATTGGGCCGCATGTCGACGTCAGCGAGCGCCGCCAGCAAGCCTGCCGGAGTGCTCGGGTCACCGACGACCACGTTGCACGAAACTCCGACCTCCAGCACGGTGTGAGAATCGGAAGCGCACACGCCGGGTATCGAGCGCTCGACGGCGAAAAGGGCGGCCCTCTCGTTGGCGGTACCGCCGATCACTCGGGCGTTGTAGGCCTCGATCCAGTCCACCTTCGCGGCGATGTCGTCCAGGAGCGCGCCGCTCTTCCGGCCGTACCCGCGCAGGCGGTCGAAAGGATGGGGGACGCCGACCAGGCCGCCCTGCTCCCGGATGGCCGCGATCGTCTCCAACGCGGACAGGCCGGGCGGCACCAGCTTTTCGATGAAGACGGCGATCAAGTCGCCGTCGGCCGTCTTCACTTCCTCGCCGACGAGGACCGTCAACTCGGCCGGGGCGGCGTCGCGCGCTCGCTGCGCTCCGTCGATGCGATCGTGGTCCGTGACCGCGAGGTGAGTCAGGCCGCGAGAGGCGGCGGCGCGCACGACCGCTTCCGGGCGGGCCAGCGAGTCGAAGCTGGCGCTGGTGTGGCAATGCAGATCGACGAACGCACGGTCGGCAACCGTACGGCCTGCGCCGCCGGCCGGTCCTTCCGGCGTGGGGGGCATCAAACCTGCGGGCCGAGGTACTTCTTGAAGAACTCGAAGTGCTCCAGCGCGACGCCCGTCCCGAGCGCGACACAGTGCATCGAGTTGTCGGCAACGTGGCAGGGCACGCCGGTCACCTGGGTGAGCAGCTTGTCGATGTTCCGGAGCAGCGATCCGCCGCCGGACATGACCATGCCTTTGTCGATGATGTCGCTCGACAGCTCCGGCGGTGTCTGCTCGAGGACGAGCCGGACGGCGCCGATGATCTGCTGAAGCGGCGGCTCCATGGCCTCCATGACCTCGGAGCTGGAGATCGGGATGGTGCGCGGCAGGCCGGCGATCAGGTCGCGGCCGCGGACGTCCATCGTGAGCTCGCGCTCGAGCGGCAGGGCCGTGCCGATCTGGATCTTCACCTCTTCGGCGGTGCGGTCGCCGATCATGAGGTTGTACTTCTTGCGGACGTAGTTCGAGATCGCCTCGTCGATCTTGTTGCCGCCGACGCGCAGGCTGGTGGAGACGACGATCGCGCCAAGGGAGATCACTGCGATCTCGCTGGTGCCGCCGCCGATGTCGATGATCATCGAACCGGACGGGCCGCTGATGGGCACGTTCGCGCCGATCGCGGCGGCCATCGGTTCCTCGATCAGGTACGCCTCGGCGGCTCCGGCCTTGAGGGCGGCATCGCGGACGGCGCGCTTCTCCACGCTGGTGACGCCCGCGGGCACGCTGATCATTACTTCCGGCTTGCCCCAGCCGAAGCGGCGGCCCTGCTGGACGCGGTGGATGAAATGATCCAGGAGGGCCTCGGTGATGACGTAGTCGGCGATGACTCCGTCTCGCATCGGCCGGATGGCCTGGATGTTGCCGGGCGTACGGCCGATCATCTCACGGGCCTCTTCGCCGACCGCCACGATGTGGTTCTGGTCGTCGACAGCGACAACGGAGGGCTCCTGCATCACGATGCCGTGGCCCTTGACGTAGACGATGATGTTGGCGGTGCCCAGGTCGATACCGATCTTCATGCCTGTGGCTATGTCCCTTCCGAGAGCCGTTCGATCCTGGCTCCGAGTTCCAGGAATTTCGCGTCGATCTTCTCATAGCCGCGATGTACGTGGTGCGCGCCCCTGATCCGGGTCACGCCGTCGGCGGCCAGGGCGGCAAGGATAAGCGACGCGCCGGCCCTGAGATCGCCGATTTCGACCTCGGCACCGTGGAGCGCGGCGGGGCCGTCGATGATGGCGTGGTGCTGGTCGGCAATCTCGACCCTGGCGCCCATGCGGCGCAGCTCGACGAGCCACTCGAGGCGATCTTCGAACACGGTCTCGTGAACATGGCTGAGGCCCTGAGCCTGAGTGAGCAGGACACATGTCGGTGGCTGAAGATCGGTGGCCAGGCCCGGATAGGGCTGCGTCTCGATGTCGCACGCCCGGAGCGGCTTGAGGTCGGCGGCGGTCGCGTCCACCTCGATCGTGTCGTTGCCGCAGCTCACCGAGACGCCGATGTCCGCCATTACGCTCAGGAAGGCCCCGAGATGGCCGCACGGGGCGCCCCGGAGGGTGACTCGGCCGCGTGTGACACCGGCGGCGACGACGAACGTGCCGGCCTCGATCCGATCGGGCACGACCGAGTGGTCGGCCCCGCGAAGCCGGCGGCGGCCCTCGATCTCGATCCGATTGGGGGCCGTCCGCTCCACCTGCGCCCCCATCTTCTGCAGGAACTCGATCAGGTCGTCGACCTCGGGCTCCTGGGCCGCCGGCTCGATGACCGTGTGGCCGTCGGCCAGGGCGGCGGCGAGCATCGCGTTCTCGGTGCCCATGACGGTTATCTGCGGGAAGTTGATCGGGCCGCCGCGCAACCGGCCGGGGGCCTTGGCGAAGTAGTAGCCGTTGCGGTATTCGATCTCCGCGCCGAGGGCGCGCATGGCGTCGACGTGCAGGTTGACCGGTCTACGCCCGATCCGATCCCCGCCTGGGTTGCTGATGATCACGCGACCGAAGCGGCTGAGAAGCGGCCCCAGGAGGATGAAGCTGGCCCGCATCTTGGCCGCGGCCTCGAGCGGGACGAAGAGCCACTCGGCGTCGCCCGACGCGATCTCGTAGACGTTGGGGGCGGGATGGTCCACGGTCACGCCGATGTCGCGCAGGACCTCGGTCAGAACGTGTACGTCTTCGATCTCGGGCACGTTGGAGAAGCGGCAGCGCTCGCCCGTCAGCGTGGCGGCGGCCATCAGCTTCAGGGCCGCGTTCTTGGCTCCGCTGATGTCGACGGAACCCTCCAGGCGGCGCCCGCCCTCGATGCGGAGTACCTCACGGCCAACCGGATCGGGCTTGAACTCCCAGTGGAAGGGTCGGGCGTCGGCCATCGGCTACTCGCCGGGCGGCTCTTCGCGCGGCGGCGGCGCGGCGTGGCGAACTGCCTCGTGCTCCCCACGCGCCGTGCCTCGAGGCCCACGCTCCGCCACACGGATGCGAATGAGCGCCCTCTGCAGGGCGGCTCGGGCGGAGGCCAGGTCGGCGGGCTCGACGAAGCCGCCTTCGAGCACCCGCTCGGCCTCGCGCCGGGCCCGCTCGGCCCGCTCCAGGTCGATCTCCGCGGCCATGTCGGCGGTTTCGGCGAGAACGACCACGCGATCCGGGCGGACCTGCAGAAAGCCGCCGAAGATGGCGAATTGCTGCTCCTCGCCGCCACGCTTGAGCCGCAGCACACCCTGGCCGAGGAGTGAGATCAGCGGGGCGTGGTGCGGAAGGATGCCGAGCTCGCCCTCGCTTCCGGGCACGATCACCTCGTCGACATCGCCTTCGTAGGCTCGTCGCTCCGGAGTGACTATCTCCAGGTGAAGCGGCATCTACTTCATTCCTCGACAGGCGCGGCGCCCGGCCGCCGGCCGCGCGCCGACGGCGACGGCGCCAAGGCGGACCGCCCGATCGTGGTCATTTGGCCAGCTTGGCCGCGTTGGCACGCACGTCGTCCAGGGTACCGGCCAGGAAGAAGGCCTGCTCGGGCAGGTCGTCCACCTTGCCTTCGAGGATCTCCTTGAACGAGGCCACCGTGTCGCGAATCGCCACGTAGGCGCCGGGCCGGCCGGTGAAGACCTCGGCCACGTGGAACGGCTGGCTGTTGAAGATCTGCAGACGGCGAGCTCGGGCGACCGTCGACTTGTCCTCTTCCGAGAGCTCGTCGATGCCCAGGATCGAGATGATGTCCTGCAGGTCGCGGTAGCGCTGCAGGACTCGCTGCACCTCGCGGGCCGTGTCGTAGTGCTCCTGGCCGACGACCAGCGGGTCGAGGACCCGCGACGTGGAGGTCAGCGGATCGACCGCCGGGTAGATGCCCAGCTCGGCGATGGCCCGCTCGAGGCGGATCGTCGAATCGAGGTGGCCGAACGTGGTCGCCGGGGCGGGGTCGGTGTAGTCGTCCGCGGGGACGTAGACCGCCTGCAGCGAGGTGATCGAGCCCTTCTTGGTGGAGGTGATGCGCTCCTGCAGGGCGGCCATCTCGGTCGCCAGGTTGGGCTGGTAGCCCACCGCGGACGGCATTCGCCCGAGCAGCGCGGACACCTCGGAACCGGCCTGGGTGAAACGGAAGATGTTGTCGATGAAGAGGAGGACGTCGCGGCCTTCCTCGTCGCGGAAGTACTCGGCCATGGTCAGGCCGGTCAGGCCGACGCGCTGGCGTGCCCCCGGCGGCTCGTTCATCTGGCCGAAGACGAAGGCCGTCTTGGCGATGACGCCCGATTCGGTCATCTCGCGGATCAGATCGTTGCCTTCGCGCGACCGCTCGCCCACGCCCGAGAACACCGAGTAGCCCGAGTGCTCCTGGGCGACGTTGCGAATCAGCTCCTGGATGATGACCGTCTTGCCGACGCCGGCGCCGCCGAACACGCCGATCTTGCCGCCCTTGGCGAACGGGCAGACGAGGTCGATGACCTTGATGCCCGTCTCGAAGATCTCGGTCTCGGTCGTCTGCTGGTCGAACGCGGGCGCCGGCCGGTGGATCGGCAGATGCACGGTCGCCTGGACCGGACCCTTCTCGTCGATCGGCTCGCCCAGGACGTTGAATACCCGCCCGAGCGTTGCCTGCCCGACCGGCACGGTGATCGGGCCGCCGGTGTCGACGGCCTCGGTGCCGCGGGCCAGACCGTCGGTCGTGGTCATGGCGACGCTTCGCACCCAGTTGTTGCCCAGATGCTGCTGGACCTCGCAGACGATCTTCACTCCGTCGCCCCGGATGACCTCGACGGCGTTGTAGATCCCGGGCAGCTTTCCGGCCGGGAACTCGATGTCGACGACCGCGCCGGTGATCTGGATCACGCGTCCGTTGGCCGTACGGCCGGTTGCGGTTGGGGCGGCGGTCGCCATCGTCGTGTCGGTGCCTCCTGCTAAAGCCACGCTCAGCGTGGCTCGACGTCCTAGCGCGCCTGCGCGCCGGACGCGATCTCGATCAATTCTCTGGTGATGTTGGCCTGTCGGGCCTTGTTGTAGCTGAGGGTGAGATCTTCGATGAGTTCGTCGGCATTCTCGGTGGCGTTCTTCATGGCCACCATCTGGCTGGAGAAGAAGCTGGCCGTGCTCTCGAGCGCGGTCTGGTAGAGCCGCGTGCCGACGTAGCGCGGCAGCAGCTCGTCGAGGACGACCTCCGGGGCGGGCTCGAAGATGAACTGCGAGCCGGGGATGCCGCGGGTATCCGGGCCGGGCTTGATCGGCAGCAGCCCGACCATGTCGGCCCGCTGGACCAGCGTCGACACGAAGCGGGTGAAGACGATGTCGACCTGGTTGTACGTGCCGGCCTCGTATTCGTCGGAGATCAGGCGAGCCAGCGGCAGGATGTCGCCGAAGGTCGGGCGGTCGCCGAAGCCGGCGAAATGGGCGACGATCGGCACCCGGGCCCGGCGCATCGCGTCGCGACCCTTGCGACCCACGCTGATCAACTCCAGCTCGCCGGGATGCTCGATTATCACCTTGGACACGAAACGTACGGCGTTGGTGTTGAGCGGCCCGGCCAGGCCCCGATCGCTCGTGACCAGGACGATCAGCCGCTTGCCCTCCTCGCGCCGGCTCAGGAGCGGGTGCTCGTCGCCGATCAGGACGGACGCCAGATCGGTCAGGATCTCGTCGAGAAGCTCCGAGTAGGGGCGCGCGGCGAGAGTGGACTCCTGCGCCCGTCGCAGCTTCGACGCCGCCACGAACTGCATGGCCCGGGTGATCTGTCTGATGTTCCTCGACGCGGTGATGCGTCGTCGAATGTCTCGCTGGCTGGCCACGCTGCCTCTTGGGGCCTCCTACGCGAGGAATGTCTGGCGGAACTCGTTCGCCGCCGCTTCCAGTGCCGCGGCGGTGTCGTCGTCGAGAACCTTGGTAGTCGCGAGCTTGTGCATGACGTCGGTGCGCTCCGTGTCCAGGAAGCGCACGAACTGCGCCTCGAAGTCCTTGACTCGGGGCGTCGGGATGTCGTCGAGCAGGCCCTTGGTCGCGATGTAGAGAATGGCCACCTGCCGTTCCAGCGGGACCGGCTGGTACTGCGGCTGCTTGATGACCTCGGAGAGCTTCTCGCCGCGGGTCAGCTGGTCGCGAGTGGCCTTGTCCAGGTCGGAGGCGAACTGCGCGAAGGCGGCCAGGGAGCGGTACTGGGCCAGGTCCAGCTTGAGCGGCGCGGCCACTTTCTTCATCGCCTTCGTCTGGGCGTCCGAACCCACGCGCGACACCGAAATGCCGATGTTGAGCGCGGGCCGCTGGCCGGCGTTGAAGAGGTCCGTCTCCAGGAAGATCTGGCCATCCGTGATGGAGATCACGTTGGTCGGGATGTAGGCCGAGATGTCGCCGGCCTGGGTCTCGATGAGCGGCAGGGCCGTGAGCGACCCGCCCCCGTTCTCTTTGCTCATTCGCGCGGCGCGCTCGAGCAGCCGGCTGTGCAGGTAGAAGACGTCTCCCGGGTAAGCCTCCCGGCCGGGCGGGCGACGCAGCAGGAGCGACATCTCCCGGTAGGCCCAGGCATGCTTGGAGAGGTCGTCGTAGACGCACAGCGCGTCCTTGACCAGCGCTCCGCCGATCGTGACGCCGTTCTCCATGACCTCCTCGCCCATCGCGCAGCCGGCGTACGGGGCGAGAAACTGCATGGCGGCCGAGTCTTCGGCGCCCGCCACCACCACGATCGTGTGCTCCATCGCGCCGTGTTGCTCGAGGACGGCCACGACCTTCGCGACGGTCGAGAGCTTCTGGCCGATGGCCACGTAGATGCAGACGAGGCCCTTGCCCTTCTGGTTGATGATCGTGTCGATTGCCAGGGCGCTCTTGCCGGTCTGGCGGTCGCCGATGATCAGCTCGCGCTGGCCGCGGCCGATCGGGATGAGGGCATCGATCGCTTTGATGCCCGTCTGAACCGGCGTGTCAACCCTCTGGCGGGTGATGACGCCGGGGGCGATGCGCTCGACCGGACGGGTGGACGTGGCCGCGATCGGTCCCTTGTCGTCCAGCGGGCGACCCAGCGGATCCACGACGCGGCCGAGCAAACCGACGCCCACGGGTACTTCGACGACGCGTCCGGTGGTCTTGACCGTGTCGCCTTCCTTGATGTGGATGGGGTCGCCCAGGATGACCGCGCCGACGGTCTCCTCCTCGAGGTTCAGGGCCATGCCCATGACGTCGCCGGGGAACTCGAGCAGCTCCGACGAGAGCGCGCCGGAGAGGCCGTAGATCTGGGCGATTCCGTCGCCAACCTCGACGACCGTGCCGATGCTTCGCGATTCGGCGCCCGCGTCGAAGTTCTCGATCGTGTTCTTGATGATGCTGACGATCTCGTCTGAGCGAATGGCCATGCCTTCTCCGTTCGGCCGTGGAGGCCGCGGGGTGTCGGGCCGACTACCGGCGCCGACTACCCGCCTCTAGCTCGTTCCCTGGACCAGCCGCCCACGCAACCGCTGGAGGCGGCCGCGAACGCTGGCATCGATCAATCTGTCGCCGATCCTGACCGTGAGTCCACCAAGGAGCGCCGGATCGGTGGCCATGGCCAGGTCGACCCGGCCGCCGGCGAGCTGTTCCACCCGGGCCCGCACCGGCGCCACCTCGTCCTTGGGGAGTGGCGCGGGCGTCGTCACGGTCGCCGCCACGATGCCGCGGGCCTCTCGGACGAGGGCGTCGTACTCGGCGCTGACGTCGGGCAGGACCGCGAATCGGCCGTGTCTGGCGAGGAGCAGGGCCAGGTTCAGCGCCCCGGGCGACACGCGGTTCCCGAGCAGCTGCTCGACCGCCGCCCGCCGGTGCTCGAAGGCCACGGCCGGGCTGTCCACGTCCCGGGCAACCCGCTCGTCGCGAGCCAGCCCGGCGGCGAGGGTCAGGTCCCGCTGCCAGGCGTCGACCGTCCCGTCGCGTTCGGCGAGCTGAAATGCCGCCTCCGCGTAGCGCCGGCCGGCGCCGATGCGCTGCATCAGTTCTGCCGCCCCTGGGCCGTGCCGTTGCCGGCGAGGAACTCCTCGACCAGGCGGCGCTGGCGGGCTTCGTTCATCGACTCGCCCACCACGACGCCGGCGGCGGCCAGGGCAAGGTCGGCGACTTGAGCCCTGAGATCCGCCAGAGCGCGGTCGCGGTCCGCGGCGATGTCGGCGGCGGCCTTCTCTCGCAGCCGCCCCAACTCTTCTCGAGTGGCGGCGATGTCCGCGTCTCTCAGCTCCTGGGCCGACTTCTGCGCGGCCGCGATCAGCACCTGGGCCTGGCGCCTGGCGTCGGCCACGACCCGGTCGCGCTCGGCCGCGCCCGCGTCTCGATCCTTGCGAGCCTGATCGGCGTCGGCCAGCCCTTGCTGGATGCGTCCCTGGCGCTGGATGAGCATGTTCGCGATCGGGCGGAAGCCGAAGATCCAGATCAGGGCCAGGAAGAAGATGAAGTTGAGGGCGGCGACGATCACCCAGAAGATGTTGATCGAGAGTCCGGACCCAGCGGAGGACGACGCAGCTGCTGCCGCGGCCGCGGAGGCTGACGCCAGAGGGTTCACGCGATTCGCTCCGTCCCGTCCGGGTTACTTGAGGAACAGCGCCAGCAGGCCGACGACGATCGCAAGAACGCCGAGCCCTTCGGCGAAGCCGGCGAGGATGATCGCCAGACCGCGGATCTGGCCCGCGGCGTCGGGGTTGCGGCCGATGGCGTTGCTGGACATGCCGGCCAGGATGCCGATGCCGATGCCGGGGCCGATGACGCCCAGGGCCGCCAGGCCGGCTCCGATGTGCTCCACCATGAGTAGGACCTCCTGCATTCCGGCCGTGGGGCCGGGTAGTCGCATAGTTGGCGGTCAGGCCGCCTCTGGCATTGGTTCGTCGGTGCCCTCGAGCACCCTGTTGCCTTCCGCGAAATCGCCGGCATGGGCCGGCTTGTGTTCCTCGGATTCGTGGCCCTCGATGGCGATCATGATGAACATCAGGGTCAGGACCGAGAAGATGAGGGCCTGGATCAGGTTGAGCAAGGCCTCGAGGCCGACGAGCGCCACGGGGACGATTGCCAGGGTGAGGGCCGTGATGACGGCGAGGGCGACCTCGCCGCCGTAGATGTTGCCGAAGAGTCGCATCGAGAGCGTGACCGGCTTCACGAACTCCAGGAAGAGCTCGATGATCCCGACGTACATTGCCAGCAGGCCCGCGCCGAGCCCGTGCCGGAACTCCCCGATCGGGAAGAACTTGCCCAGGTAGCCCCGCACGCCGAGGCGCCGGAAGCCTTCGCTCTGGAAGATCACGAACGAGGTCAGGGCCAGCCCGATCGTGACGTTCACGTCGCTGGTGGGCGCCCGGAGCTGCTCGATCTTGCCGATGGGCGGCACGAGCCCGCTCCAGTTCGAGAACAGGATGAAGATGAAGAACCCGGCGAAGATCGGGTAGTAGCGCCTGGCCTTCTCACCGCCGATCCCGATCGCGAAGTCGGAGCCGAACTCGTAGGCCCACTCGACGGCGTTCTGGAGCCGGCCCGGCACCATCTTCATCCGCCGAGTGGCCAGGAAGGCCAGCAGCAGGATGAAGGCCATCACGATCCACATGGTCAGGATGGTGGAGCTGATGCTGGGGTGGAAGTAGATCATCGGCGCGGCCGCGGGAGCCGTGGACGGCGAGAGATCCAGGACGATCGCCGGGGGTGGGAACTCGATCGCGCTCTGGATGTAGCAGCTTGGGAAACCGCAGGCCTGGCCCGGCTGGCCGCCGGCGGGGAACGGCGGAACCACCATGACCGCGACGATGTCGAGGACGATGATCGCCAGCGCCAGGAGAAGGAGGATGCGACCGGAGGACATGCCGCCCGGCCTCTTCGCCGGCGCATCGGGCTGCGCGGGCTTCTCTTCAGTTGCGATCTGCTCGGGCGTCGGGCCCGGGTTGGACGTCACAATCGCTCCGCCTGGCGGCGAGCCGAAGCCGCCGCGTTATCGCCGATCCTCGTCGTCCAGCTTCTCTAGGAACCTGGCCGTCAGTCGCCAGCAGCCGATCGCGCCGCTTGCGCCGCCGATCGCGAACCCGACCAACACGAAGACCGGGATCGTCCCCAGGCGCTGGTCGAGCCAGTACCCGGCGAGCGTGCCCGCCAGCACGGTGAACAAGAGGACGAAGCCGATTTCCGAGAAGAGGGCGACGTATCCGGACGCCTTCCCAAGATCGTTCATCCGTCTCCCTGGCAGGGCGCCGTGAGTGTAGCAGCCGACTCCCGGAATCGCTCAACCCCCCGAGCGGGGACGTACAGAAGGACCATGCCGAACGGCCGGCTTCGGCCGCCGCCCGGGTGGATACTCCGCGCTGTGCCCGAGCGCCTACCGCGCTTCAGGATCGCGGGCCTGTCGGGCCTCGCTCGATCCGTTCGCGCCGTCGCCGCCGTTGGCGGCCGCGCCCGCGCCGTTCCCGCCGTCGCCGCCGTTGACGGCCGGGTATGAGCTCGCGGCGAGGCTCTCGGAGATGGCACCGGCCCCTCCGCCCAGGCGCTCGATCAGGAATAGCGCCAGACCGAAGAGGACGACGAGACCGAGGAAGGCATACATCTGGCCGGTGCCGGAGAGGACGAGCGAGAGGATCGCCAGAAGGACGCAGACGCCGTAGATGACCAGAACGGTGTCGCGGTGCGACAGGCCAAGGTCCAGCAGGCGGTGGTGGATGTGGCCTCGATCGGCCCCGAACGGCGACCGCCGGGCCGCCATCCGCCGGACGATGATCCAGAACGTGTCCATGATCGGGACGCCCAGGACGAGCAGGGCCACGGCTATCTTTCCGGCCCCGAGAATCGACAGGACGGCCAGCGTGTAGCCGACGAACATGATCCCGCTCGTCCCGCTGAAGATCGACGCGGGGTGGAAGTTCCAGCGCAGGAACCCGGCCAGCGCGCCGGCGAGGATGAAGCAGAAGAGAGCCACGAAAGGCTCCGGCTCGTTGGTGCCGACGCCAAGGCTGATCGTTCCGAGCGTGACCGCGGCGATGAGCGCGATCCCCGTCGACAGGCCGTCCAGGCCGTCGATGAAGTTGATGCTGTTGATCATCCCGACGATCCACAGAAGCGTGGCCGCTGCCACGATCGGGCCGCCGATGTTGGCGAGATTGAGGGTGCCGTTCGAGGCCAGCGGGAAATTCACGGTCGCCACGTTCACGCCCAGAACCACCGCGGCGCTTGCGAGAGCGAGCTGACCGAGCAGCTGCCATCGGGCGCGCAGCTGCAGGAAGTCGTCGAAGAGTCCGATGCCGGCGGCCAGCGCCGCCCCAGCGAGAAGAGCCGTCATCTGGCGCGCTCCCACGCCCGCCGGCTCGTCGACGAAGTTCATGCCGAGGCCGTAGTTCAGCGCCAGCATCACCAGCGAAACGGCCAGGAACCCGAAGGCGATGGCGATGCCGCCTCCACGGGCCACCGCTCGAGTGTTGACGCGGCGGGCCTCGGGCCGGTCGACGACGCCCCGCCTGCGGGCATAGGCCCGGACCAGCGGCGTCACTGCCATCGTCGCGAGACAGGCCAGCACGAACCCGGCGATCAGGGCGGGAATCGCCTCCATCGCTTCGCTGGACAGGCTCATGACCTCGCCCCTGGGCTCGAGCTTCTCTCGCTCCGTCGCGCCGCCCGGCTCGCCTCGCGGATCTCCCCTGCGAGGCCCCGGCCCTGGCGCGAGACGCGTGGCGTGGTCAGTCCTCCCGAAGCCCCGGCACCGGGAAGCGGGCGCACATGTCGTGGACCAGAGCGGCCAGCTTGGCCTGCTCGGATGGGTCGTCGCGGTTGACGATCGCCGAGACGATCGTATCGCCGATCTGCCGCATCTCCGGCTCGCGGAAGCCACGGCTGGTCGTGGCCGGCGTCCCTACCCGGATCCCGGAGGCGATGTTCGGCGGGTTCTTGTCGAACGGGATGGCGTTCTTGTTGACGGTGATGCCGATCTCGTCGAGGAGGCGCTCCGCCTCGCGGCCGGTCACGCCGAGGGGCGTAACGTCGACCAGCATGAGGTGGTTGTCCGTGCCGCCGGAGACGACGCGGGCGCCCTTCTCGGTGAGAGTGGCCGCCAGGAGCTTCGCGTTCACGATGGTCTGACGCTGGTCCTCGCGGTATTCGTCCGTCGCCGCGAGCTTGAGGGCCACCGCCTTGGCGGCGATGACGTGCATCAGCGGGCCGCCCTGGACGCCGGGGAAGACGCTCTTGTCCACGGCCTTGCCCAGGTCCTCGCGGCAGAAGATGAGGCCGCCGCGCGGACCCCGCAGCGTCTTGTGAGTGGTGGTGGTCACGATGTCGGCGTGGCCGAAGGGCGTGGGATGAAGACCGGCCGCCACGAGGCCCGCGATGTGGGCCATGTCCACCATCAGCAGCGCGTCGTTGGCGTGGGCGATCCGGCCCATTCGCTCGAAGTCGATGGTGCGGGGGTAGGCGCTGGCGCCGGCGACGATCATCTTCGGCCGAACCTCAGCCGCCAGCTTCTCGAGGGCGTCGTAGTCGATCTGCTCGGTCTCCGGGTCGACGCCGTAGGGATGGACGTCGAACCACTTGCCGCTGAAGTTGACCGGCGACCCGTGCGTGAGGTGACCGCCGTGGGCCAGGTTCATGCCGAGGATCCTGTCGCCGATCTGGAGCACGCTGAGGTAGGCGGCCATGTTGGCCTGCGCGCCCGAATGCGGCTGGACGTTGACGTGTTCGGAGCCGGGGAAGAGGGCGAGCGCCCGCTCCTGGGCCAGGCGCTCGGCCACGTCCACGAACTCGCAGCCGCCGTAGTAGCGCTTGCCGGGCAGGCCCTCGGCGTATTTGTTGGTGAGAGGCGAGCCCTGCGCCTCCATCACCGCCGCGAAGGTGTAGTTCTCGCTGGCGATCAGTTCGATCTTCCAGCGCTGGCGATCGGTCTCGCCGCGAATGGCCGCCCAGAGCTCGGGGTCGACGTCGGCCAGCCGGGCCCAGGCGATCCCTTCTCGCGCGATCGTCATGGTCGCTCCTTCTCCACCGGGGGCGGGCGGCTCGTCGCCGCCCGGCGACTTCGCGCCGCCGGGAGACGCGTCGTCCTGTCGCGCGTCCGGGCCCGGGTCGGGCCTATTGTCGCCGATCGGCGACGGCGGCGTCCTCTCCGGCGGGAAGGCCAGGCGCTCCGGCCCCTACCCCTCGGCCGCGGAGGCCAGGCCGCCGCCCTGAAGAGCAGCGTCGATTTCATCCGCGGAGATCGCGCCGACCCGCAGGACCCTCGGCCACTCGCCCGAGCAGTCGACCACCGTAGAAGGCACGCCTCCCCGCGCGACTCCGCCGTCCAGGATCAGGTCGAGGCGTTCGCCTAGCTGCGCCATCACTGCCGCGGCGTCGCGGGCATCGGCCTCGCCCGAAAGGTTGGCCGACGTCACCGGCAGCGGCCCCAGCTCGCGGGCGAGGGCGCGGGGGCAATCGTGAGCCGGAAGCCTGACGCCGATCGTCGCGGCCCCGGCGGTGAGAACGGCGGGAAGTCGCGCGCCCGGAGCTTGAGCCAGCACCAGCGTCAGGCCACCGGGCCAGAACCTTTCAGCGAGGACGCGGGCCGCGGGCGAAAGCACGCCCACCGATGCCGCCTGGTCCGGGTCCGCGACGAGGAGCACGATCGCTCGGTCCAGCGGCCGGTTCTTGGCAGCGAATAGCCTCGCCAGCCCGTCCGGTGCGTCGAGCGCCACGCCCACGCCGTACACCGTGTCGGTCGGCATGGCGACGAGGCCCCCGGCGCGAAGAGTGGCTACCGCCGCCGCACGGCCCGAAGCGTCGTCGGGGAGCAGCCGCGCCGGCCCAGGCCGCGGGTCGGCGCCGGTCATCGCCGCTCGACCTGCACGCCGCGCCGAAGGCTGTCGACCGCCCCGACCGGTCCCACGCCCCCGCGGTCCGCCCCGCCGGCATCGCCGGCGTCCGCGGGCGCACGCCACCCGTCGAGGGCAATCCGCTCGATCATCTGGGCCGCCCCTTCCTCGCCGACCGGCGGCGCCAGGTATCGAGCCGTCGCCCGAACCGCCTCAGGCGCGCTCGGCATCGCCACTCCGTGGCCGACCTCGCCGATCATCTCCAGGTCGTTGTACTGGTCGCCGATGGCGACGCACTGGCCCAGCGGAATGCGCGCCCGGCGGGCCAGCCAGCGCACGGCGAAGCCCTTCGAGACGCCCGGGGCCAGGAACTCCAGGAATCTCGGGTGGCTCAGAGTGACCTCGGCACGGCCGGCGAAATGCGCGCGGCCCTCGTCCAGCACGTCGAGCGAGTGTTCCGCGCTGCCGATCGCCACGACCTTGGTAACAGGCTTGTGCGCCCGGACGAGGACGTCGTCGACCAGCCGGAGCCGATCGCCCACGAACAGGCGGTACTCCTCGAGCCGCTCCTCGTTCGAGGCGACGATCATCCACTCCAGGTGGTTGAAGTGCGGGACAAGGCCTCGTGCCCGGCACCACCGGACGATGTCGACCGTGACCTCCGGCCCGAGCGGCCGGTGGTACAGGAGGCGGCCCGGCCGCTTCGACCCGGGCGGCGCCATCGCCCGGATCAGGGCGCCCTGCTGGGCGACGATCGGGCCGGTGAGGCCGAGCGCCTCCGCGAACGGCATAGCGCTCGCCGCCATCCGGCCGGTCACGAGGGAGACCGCGATGCCGCGTCGGGTCGCCTCGGCGACGGCCGCCAGAGTCCGCTCGCCGATGACCAGATCGTCGCCGACGAGCGTGCCGTCGATGTCGAGCGCGATCAGGCGGATCGGCAGCTGCGGCTCGACCATCAGCGTCCGTCCGAACGCCCGGCGGCCGCCGCGCGTTCCACGTGAGCGAGCCGGGGCTTGCCGGACAGATCGGGCTGGATGCGGCAACGCCACTCGCCCGGGAGCGCCGCGACGGCCGCCTCGACCGCCGGACCCTGGTTGAACCCGATCTCCAGGAGAGCGAGCCCGGCCGGAGCCAGCGACTCGGGCAGCGCCTCGAGCAGCCGGCGAACTACGGACAGACCGTCGGGCCCGCCGTCGAGCGCGAGGCGGGGCTCGAACGAAGCAGCGACGGGCAGAGTGTCCACGTCGGCCGACGCGATGTAGGGCAGGTTGGCGAGGATCAGGTCGAACGGGGGCTCGGCCGCCGGCAGCAGATCCGCCTGCGCAAACGAAACCGCGTCCGCGACCGCATGACCGACGGCGTTCTCGCGGGCCAGGTCGAGTGCCTCGGACGAACAGTCGACCGCCAGAATCCCTACCTCGTCCAGCATCCGGCGTCTGCGAAGCAGCGCCGCCAGGGCGACCGCGATCGCTCCCGAACCCGTGCCCACGTCCAGGACGAGCACGTCGGGCGTCCCGGCCGGCCGCGGGGCGGAGGTCAGGCGCCAGGCCACGTCTCGCTCGGCCTCGGCGACGAGAAGCTCCGTCTCCGGCCGCGGGATCAGCGCCCGCCGGTCCACCGAGAAGGCCAGCCCGTAGAACTCCTTTACGCCGCGGATGTAGGCCACGGGCTCGCCGAGCTCGCGCCGCGCCAGCGCCGCCTCGAACGCGGCCGCGGCGTCGGCCCCCACCGGCGCCTCGTAGTGCGCGATCACCGCGGTTCGATCGGCGCCGATGGCCCAGCCCAGCAGCAGTTCGGCGTCCAGCCTTGGGCTCTCCGAGCCGGAGGCGCGCAAGCGGGCCGTGCCCGCGGTCAGCTGCTCGGCGATCGTCGCCATGCCGCTAGCCCGTCACCGCCGCGCCGGCCTCGCCGCCTGCCGGGAATCCGTCTCGCGCGCCACGGCCCGGGCCCGTCACGCGCCCGAGTCCTCGGCCCCCAGAGAGCGCAGCCGCTCGGCCTGGTAGGTCGTGCTCAGCGCGTCGATCAGCTTGTCGAGGTCGCCGTCCATGACGTTGGGCAGGTTGTGCAGGTCGAGCCCGATGCGGTGGTCCGTCAGGCGGTCCTGGGGGAAGTTGTAGGTCCTGATCTTCTCGGCGCGCTCGCCCGATCCGACCATGCTGCGGCGCATCTCCGACTCGGCCTCGGCCGCCTTGGCCCGCTCGCGATCGAGAAGGCGGCTGCGCAGCACGGCCATTGCCTTGGCCTTGTTCTTGATCTGGCTCTTCTCGTCCTGGATCGTGACGACGATGCCGGACGGCATGTGGGTGATCCGAACCGCCGAGTCGGTGGTGTTGACCGACTGCCCGCCGTGGCCGGTGGACCGGTAGACGTCGACTCGAATGTCCTTCTCGTCGATCTCGACATCCACCTCCTCCGCCTCGGGCATGACCGCCACGGTCGCCGTGGAGGTGTGGATTCGACCGCTCGACTCGGTGACGGGGATGCGCTGGACGCGATGCACGCCGGCCTCGAACTTGAGGCGGCTGAAGGCGCGCCGCCCGGCGATCTCCACGATGGCCTCGTTGATCCCGCCGATGCCTGTCTCGCCCACGGTCAGGACCTCGGCCGACATCCGGTGCCGCTCGGCGTAGCGGAGGTACATCCGCAGCAGCTCGGCGGCAAAGAGCTTGGCTTCCTCACCGCCCGCGCCGGCCCGGATCTCGAGGATGACGTTCTTCTCGTCGTGGGGGTCGCCCGGCAGGAGAAGGACCCTCAGCTCGTCGAGCAGCTGCGCCTCACGGGTTTCGAGGCGGCGGACCTCCTCCTGGGCCAGGTCGTGCATCTCCTCGTCGCCGGAATCGCGCATCTCGACGGCTTCGGACAGCTCCTTGCGGGCGGCCTGGAGCTCCCGCCAGGAGGTCACGACCGGCTCGAGTCGGGCCAGCTCCTTGCCGAGGCGCTTGAGCTCGGCCGGATCGGCGACGATCTCCGGCTTCGACAGCTCGGCGTTGAAGGCGTCGTACTGCGCCGCCACGTCCATCAGCTTGGCGTCTATCACGGCTCGGCGCCCGATCCCTGGAGGGCCGGCGCGGCCGCGAAACTGCCGCCGTCCGCGTCCGGGTTCAGCGGCCGGCAGACCAGGACGGCGCTGCCCACGGGGATCTCGCCGCCGTCGGCGGTGAGCGCCTGCTCGAGCGAGACGATCGCTACTTCGATCATGTCGTCCGTCGGCTGCTTGGTCGTGATCATCTGGACCCAGACGCCCGGTGACCAGAGCGCCCTGACCAGGGCATAGCGGCGGTGGCGAGCGCCGAACTGCAGGATCTCGTAGCTGACGGCCGCGATGACCGGTACCAGGATCACGCGCGAGACCACGAGCCAGAGGGGCGGCAGCTTGCCCACGAGCGCGAAGGCCAGGATGGAGACGATCAGCACGACGACCAGGAACTCGGTGCCGCAGCGCGGATGGGCGGTCGGGTACTTTCGGGCGGCCTCAGGCGTCAGCGGGTCGCCGCCTTCGAGGGCGTGGATCGACATGTGCTCGGCGCCGTGGTATTGGAAGGTGCGCCGCACGTCGGCCGCTCGCCCGACCAGCAGCAGGTAGCCGAGGAAGAGGGCGACGCGAATGACGCCCTCCGAGAGCTGCAGCCCGAAACCCTGGTCGACACGCCCGACTGTCGCCTGCGACAGGAAGAGCGGCAGCAGGAAGAACAGGCCGATGCCGAAGACGAGGCTGAGCAGCAGCATGCCGCCCACGGCCACCGTGTAGCCCTTTCCGAGCCCCTGTTCGGCGGGCGGCGACGAGGGGGTGGCGGCGTCGGGATCGGTGTAGGAGGAGGCGGTCGGCTCCGGCCCGGAGTCATCGCCGGGGGGAATGCCGTCGGCGCCGCCCGGCACGGCCGCGCAAAGGGCCGGCCCGGCGAAAGTCATCGCCAGCATTCCGAGCAGCCCGCCGACCGCGGCCGATGCCCCGCCGGCCCCACGCCCGCCCGCGTCCCCTTCTTCGTTCTCGAGAGCGAGGGCCTGGAGCGTCGCCGACCGGACAAGCCAGCGCGTGCCGGTTACCAGGGTGTCGTAGAGGACCACAAGGCCACGGAGGAAGGGCAGCTTCAACGCCCGGCGGGCGCGGAGTCCCAGGTCCAGGCGCTCGGTGGCCCAGACGATCGAGCCATCGGGATGGCGGAGGGCGATCGCGAGGGCGTTCCGGCCCCGCATCAGCACTCCCTCGATGAGCGCCTGACCGCCGTAGTGATAGCTCGCCATTGCCGGATTCTAGCCTCTGAGGGACGGGGCGCCGGAGCGGCGGCCGCGTCCGTACCGAAAGACGGCGTCAGCCGGCGAGGTCCGAACTCCGCCCGAACGCGCGGGCGGCAAGCGGAGCGGAGCTATGCGCCGCGCTGAGTCCGCTCGAGACGGCGCTGGAAGCGCTCCACCTGACCGGCGGTGTCGAGGATCATCTGCTTGCCCGTGAAGAACGGGTGGCAGTTGTTGCAGACGTCCACGCGCAGCTCGGTCCGCGTGGAGCCGATCTCGAAGGTGGTGCCGCACGAGGCGCACTTCACCGCCGCCTGCTGGTACTTGGGATGGATCTTCGGCTTCATTCGTTACTCCCGGGCGCCTTCCGCACGGTCTCCCGCCGGTGGTCGTCGGTGGCGCGGGCGGCGCATCGAGCGCCGGTCCGCAGTTTGTGGCTGGGGGCTACTCGCCCGCCAGGGCCTCGATGCGGATCCGCTTCTTCTCGCGAGTCTCGTGCTCGAAGTGGACCGTGCCGTCGACGGTGGCGAAGACGCTGTAGTCGTGCGCCAGACCCGCGCCCGGGCCGGCCTTGAACGTCATGCCGCGCTGCCGAACGATGATCGAGCCTGCCGTGACGAACTGGCCGTCGCCGGCCTTCACGCCCAGGCGCTGGCCGACGCTGTCGCGGCCGTTCTTCGAGCTGGAACCTGCCTTCTTGTGGGCCATCGCTTATTCGTCCTTCTTGGTCCGCGCGGGCCGCTTGGCGGGGGCCTCGCCGGCCGGTTTGTCGGTCGTGTCGGCTTTCGCCGTCTTGGGAGCGGCCTTGGCCGGAGCGGCCTTCGGCGGGCCTTGGGCTCGGCCTTGGCCGGAGACTTCTCCTTGGCGGGGCTCTCGGCCCTGGCGGGGGCTTCCTTGGCGGGAGTGGCCTTGACCGGGGCCTTGGCCGCCTTCGCCTTGGGCTCCGCTTCCGCGGCTGCGGCGGTGGCTCGGGCCTTGAGCTTCTCGGCGAGTGCCGCGTCCTCCGCGGCCTGGCGGGCGGCGGCCTTGGCGACCTTGCCGCGCTCGGCCTCGGCGGCCGACTCGGCTTCCTTCGCCTCTTCGGCCGCGCTCTTCGCGCCAAGGCGAACGTCCGTGATCTTCAGGACGGTCAGCTCCTGGCGGTGACCCTTCTTGACGCGGCGCCGCGCCTTCGGCCGGTACTTGAACGAGATGGTCTTCTCGCCGCGATCCTGGCGAAGGACGCGAGCGCTGACGGCCGCATCGGCCACGACGGGCTGGCCGACCGCGGACTTGTCGCCGTCCACGACCAGCAGCACGCGGTCGAGGTTGATCTCTTGGCCCGGCTCTACGTCAAGCAGTTCGACTTCGAGCTCGGTGCCGAGTTCGACGCGGTACTGTTTGCCACCGGTCTCGATGACTGCGTACATGGGTCCTCAGGAGTGGACGGGGCGGCGCGGCCCCAGCGGTGTGCATGACACGAAGACGCCCCCGGCTTCCCGGGGCGCGAAGTGCGAGTGTACGGCGGAGGCGGAGCCTCGTCAAACTCGACGTGGAACTCGGCGAGAGGCTCGACGGTGCGTCCCTCGACGCCGATTCACTCGGCCAGTTCGTGGTCGAGCCAGAGTCGCTCGCGAACCGGGCGGACGATCTCGATCGGCGGGCGGGCGGCGGCCGGCTCGAGCGGGGGCGGCGCGCTCTCGTCGTCCTCCCCGCCGAGCGCCCGGACGGACGTACCGAGTTCGGCGGCGAGAGCCGCCACGACCTCCTCGGGGCGACCGCTGCCGCGGTCCTGGGAGTGGCGGAGCCGCATCCAGAGGCCCGCGGCGAGGACGGCGGCGTCGGGCGGCAAAGCCTCGACGTCCGCGGGTCGCGGGCGCAGGTCCAGCAGCAGCGGCCGGAGGTCGTACGAGATGGCGCGCGCCTCCCGCCGTCGCTCGCGCGGCAGTGCCTCCGCCGCGATGAGCCGGCTCGCGGCCCCATCCAGCCCCGCTCCGTCGACGTTCAACAGGGTCATGCGGTAGTCCGCGGCGGCAAGCTGCGGAGCGATCGCCGGAGCGCCGACCCAGACGTCGTGGAGGTCCACGACCCGATAGCCGTGGGGCATCCCGGCCGCCAGCCGGTCGCGCAGGTCCGGGGCGGTCAGGCGCTCGGCCAGATACAGGTCGGCGAGCTCGTGCTCGGCGAGCATGCCCAGCTGAAGCGGGGCGGCGAACACCAGCTTGGGCCGGGGGCTGAAGCCCTCGCTCGTGGCGACGGGGATGTCGCCGCGGCGGAAGGCTCGCTCCCAGAGCCTGACCGCGTCGAGGTGTGACAGGAATCGGGCCTCCTCGTCGCGGGCGAAGACGAGCCTCCAGCGCTGCCGGATCTCGCTCATGCCGTCGGCCCCGTGTCGGGTTCGGACGGCGGACCGCCGGCAGCGTCCCGATCGGCCGCGAAGCCGACGGAGCCCGAAACCGCCGCCTGCCGGAGCCGGCGGGCTCGACGGAACCGTCGGACCGGTCGCCGGACCCGGTCGCCTTCCTCCTGCCGGACCTCCGGTCGCGCCCCGAAGCCTTCGACCCCGACGCGCCCTTGCCGCCCCACCGCCCGACGACGAAGTCCGACGTGGTGGCCTGGACCAGCAGCGTGAAGAGGACGACGCCGAATGTGATCCCCTGCAGCGCGGTTCGATCGGGGAAGTCGACCGGCAGGGACAGCGCCAGGGCGGTCGAGACGGCCCCGCGAAGGCCCGACCAGAAGACCACGTGCAGCCAGCCGAGCGGAAGGTCGTTCGCGTCGCGACCCGACCCCGCCGTCCGCCGGACGGCCCGCCGAGGCGGCCGGGCGCGACTGAGCAGCCGCCAGCCGCCGAGCAGACCGTAGACGATGACCGCTCGGCCTGCCAGCGTCGCCGCGATGGCCCAGGCGATCGGTCCGGCGACGCCTGTCAGCGAGCCGGTGGCGATCGCAAAGCCGACCACCAGGAACACGAAGGCCGTGGCCAGGAAGGCCACGAACTCCCAGACCGTGTCGAGCGCTTCCTCGGTCCGCTCGGACAGGCCGTGGCGGCGGCCGTACGTACCCAGGACGATCCCGGCGACGGCCGTGGCTATGACCCCCGACCCGTGGACCGCATCGGCCGCCAGATACGTGCCGTAGGCCAGCACGACCGACAGGCTGATCTCGATCAGGTGGTCGCCGACGCTGGGCAGTATCCGCGACGCGGCGAAGCCGGCCACGGCGCCCAGTGCCGCCGAGAAGGCCACGATCGATATGAAATCGACGACGATCTCGACCGGCCCGACCGGCCGCGTGACGTAGTCGACGGCGATGGCGAACAGGACGATGCCCGTGCCGTCGTTGAAGACGCTTTCCGCCTCCACCAGCGTCGCGAGTCGGCGGGGAGAGCGCAGCTGCTTGAACGTGGCGATGACCGCGGCCGGGTCCGTGGCCGAGAGCATCGCCCCCACGACCAGCGCCTCCGGGATCGGCAGCCCGGCGCCGACGTGCAGGGCGGCGGCGATCAGGGCCGCGCTGACGAATACGCCGGGGCCCGCCAGCAGAGCCACTCCAACCAGGGACGGGCGCAGCTTGCCGAAATCGGTCTGGTAGGAAGCCTCGAAGATGAGTGCCGGCAGCAGCACCACGAGCACCAGCTGGGGCGTGATCTCGACGCGCAAGGGCTGGGCGAAGGCGCCCGCCGCGATCCCGAAGGCGACGAGGGCGACCGTGTAGGGCAGGTTGATGCGCCGGGCCAGCAACGTGACCAGCGCGGCCGCGCCGACCAGGAAGACGAAGAGCCTGATCAGTTCGAGAGTCGTTTCGCCCGAACTCACCCGGTGGACTCGCCGCCGGCCGCCTCCACCAGCGACGCAAGACCCTTCAGCCCAGCGCTCTTCGACTGCATCTCAGTCCCCAACAGGTCGTATGGCCAACCGCGCCGCTCGTCGCGGTCCGCCTTCACGTTAGCACCCCCGCCCCGCGAGGCGGAGAGGTCCGAGGGGACGGACCCTCCCGGCTACGCCGGGCCGGGCGCGCCCTCCGGCCGGCCGGCGCGTCTCGGGTCGCCGGGAGGCCCAACGTACCGCCAGCCCCGCGCATCGTCTTCCGTAGCGACCAGGAAAGCGCGCGGCCCCTCCGCGCCCGTTCCACAGGCAAACCCCGTCGACGCCGGGACGCCGCAGTTCGGGCACGGACCCCAGTGACAGTCGGCCGTCGGCCTGCCCGCCAGCGCCCTCCGCCGGTCGCGCAGCAGGAACGCGGTCGAGACGCCGGCGCTCAGGTGGGCCCAGGGCAGGGGCTCGTCGGTCGGGATGTCGCGCTGGGCGTACCAGGCCGGATCGAGCCCGCACGCGGCAAACGCCTCGAGCCATACCGGGAAATCGAAGTGTTCGTCCCAGGCGTCGAATCGAGCGCCCTTCTCCCACGCCAGCCTGATGACGGCGCCCAGTCGCCGGTCGCCGCGCCCGAGCGCGCCCTCCAGGAGTGAGCTGTTCGGATCGTGCCACGACATCGCCAGCCCCTTGCCGTGGATCGCCTTGCGCAGCGCGTCCACCTTGGCCTCGATCTGCTCGGTCGTGTCCTGGCCGTCCCACTGGAACGGCGTCATCACCTTCGGCAGGAAAGTGGAGACGTTGACCTTCACCTGGGCCCGAGCGCCGTGACGCCGGTGGCCCATCTCGAGCACTCGCCTGGAGAGTGCGGCGATGGCGACGACGTCGTCCATCGTCTCGCCCGGAAGGCCGATCATGAAGTACAGCTTGACGGCGCTCCAGCCCCGATCGAAGGCGAGCTGAGCGCAGCGGGCGATCTCCTCGTCGCTCACTCCCTTGTTGATCGTGTCCCGCAGCCGCTGGCTGCCGGCCTCCGGCGCGAAGGTGAAGCCACCGCGACGTCCGCCGGACGCCAGGGCATCGACCAGTTCCACGGTGAAGGCATCGACGCGCGTGCTCGGCAACGACAGGACCGTCTCCGGCCGACGCCGGCGCAGTTCGGTCGCGACCTCGCGGACGTACGTGTAGTCGGCGGTGGAGAGGCTGGTCAGGCCGATCTCCTCGTAGCCGGTCGCTCGCAGGATCGCTTCCGCGGCTTCGACCGCGACGTCGGGCGCCCGCTCGCGCAGCGGCCGCGTGTACATGCCGGCTCCGCAGAAGCGGCAGCCGCGAGTGCAGCCGCGCATGACCTCCAGCTGGGCGCGGTCGAACACGATGCCGATGTTGGGCACGAGCTGGCGGATGCCGCGGACGTGCGTTTCGAAGTCGGCGGCGATTCGGGTCGTGACGGTGGCCGGAGCGGAGTCGTCGAGGCGGTCCAGGCCGTCGAACCGGCCGTCGGCCAGGTAGCGGGCCCGGTAGAAGGAGGGCACGTACACGCCGGGGATCCGCGCCAGAGCCCGCAGCGCGGTGGTCCGGTCCACTCCCCGATGCCACTTCCCGTCCGAGGCGGGTGCGGGCGGGATTCGGCGGTTCCAGCCGAGCGACTCGAGCGCGTCGCCGATCTCGAGCACGACATCCTCGCCCTCGCCCAGCACGATCGCGTCGACGAAGTCGGCGATCGGCTCGGGGTTCATGACCATCGATCCGCCTGCGACGACCAGCGGGTCGGTCTCCGAACGCTCGCCGGTCGTCAACCCGACTCCGCCGAGGTCGAGCATGTCGAGCAAGTTCGTGCAGACGAGCTCGAACCCGAGACTCAGCCCGATGACGTCGAAATCGCGAAGGGGCCGGCGGGTTTCCAGGCTCCAGAGCGGGACGCGGACGGCCCGAAGCTCGGCCTGGAGGTCCGTGTCCGGAGCGAAGCATCGCTCCGCAAGTCGATCCGGCCGGTCGTTGATCACCTCGTAGAGGATCCGCAGCCCCAGGTTGCTCATCCCTATCTCGTAAAGGTCGGGATAGGCGAAGCACCACTTGACCGCGGTCGCGGACCAGTCCTTCTGGACGGAGTTCCACTCGCCGCCGGCGTATCGACCGGGCTTGCGGACACGCCCGAGAATGCGCTCCACCGTCTGCGCGGGCAGAGGCGCGGGGTCGTAGAACCGCCCGCCTCGGCTGGACGGCGAACACGGCTGACTCCGGGTCGGTGTCGTCATCGCTCGCTGGCTCGCTTCCTGGGTGGAGTTGGAGGAGTGAACTGCGGAAGCCTGCTGCCGGGCGTATCAGTCGGCCCGATCGGGCGGCGCTACTACCACTCCGGTTTCTCTCGGCGCAGATTCGTGCTTTGGAGCGCGCCCAGGCCCGCGGCGAGGCTCACGAGCGACGCTCCGCCGTAGGAGATGAAGGGCAGCGGAATGCCGGTCACCGGAAGCAGACCGTTGACCATGCCCACGTTCACGACTACCTGGAAGAAGATCATCGTTGCCATGCCGCAGCCGATCAGCATTGCGAAAGGATCTGTCGCGCGCCAGGCGCACGCGAGCAGGCGCCAGATCAGAAGCGCGAACAGAGTCAAGACCACGATCCCGCCGACGAGACCAAGCTGCTCGATCAGCACGCCCCACACGAAGTCCGTCGAGGAAACGGGCAGGTAGACGTTGCCGTTCGTGAGACCCTGGCCGGTGAGACCCCCGGCGTCGATCGCCAGTCTGGCCTGATGGATCTGGAAGCCGGCGCCGTTCGGGTCGGCATTTGGGTCGAGCAGAGTCAGGAGGCGCGCCTGCTGGTAGTCGGCCATGTGCGCCCAGACGAATGGAATCGCCGCGGCCACGGCCGCCGCCAGCGTCCCGAGCCAGAAGAGGCTCGCACCGGACATGAAGAGCAGACCCGCGAGCGTGGCCACGAGCACAAGCGAGGTGCCCAGATCGGGCTGGAACATGACCAGGACCCAGGGCGGGACCAGGATCACCAGAGCGCCGATGATGGTCCACGGCGACTTGATCGAGGGCTGGCGATTGGCGAGGTAGGCGGCAAAGACCAGGACCATGACGATCTTGGCCAGCTCGCTGAACTGGAACTGGAAGCCGGCGATGACGACCCAGCGTGCCGCCGAGCCCGCCGAGCCGGTCGCCGTTCCGATGCGCAAGGTGAGAATGAGCAGGGCGATGTTGATGAAGTACAGGGGCCAGGAGATCGACCTCAGCCACCTGTAGTCGAAGACCGTGGTCAGACCGAGGACCACGGCCGCGACAACCGCCCACATGATCGTCCGGACGAAGGGCTTGTCGAGCGTAAGGGGCGCGTGGGTCGTTCCGACGCTGTTGCTGTACGCCATTGCCAGACCGAAAAGGGTCAGCAGGATGGCGTACGTGGTCAGCTGGAGATCGTAGTTGCGCCAGGCCAGCCAGCCGGCCTTGGGCGCCCAACCCCTGAGCCTGAGAGTCTCGGCGCGGATAAAGCTCATCGCTCAGTCGCCCGTCAGTCCCTGTTGGGGCTTCCGTAGTAGTTGGTCGTCTTGGAGACCCAGGACTGGATGTAGCCGGGAATCCGGGAGTCGAAGGCCTGGGACTCGCGTTTGATCAGACCGTAGTGGAGCATCAGGTAGTTCTTGACGACCTCGGTGGCCACGTTGCCCCACGTATCGCCGCCGTAGATGAAGGCCACTACCGCGAGCGGCGAGTCGGGCTTGGTGAAATCGTCCTTGTATGGGTCGGCGGGCACGTAGCCCACGAACCACTCGTGGTAGGGAAGGCGGTTGTACTTGTCGGGGACACCGAACTCGGCCGTGCCCGTCTTACCGGCGACCGCCACTCCCAGGTCGACGAGGTTGAGCGTATGCCGGCTCGTGACCACGGCCCGGGTGGCCAGACGCATCTCTTCGAGGATCTGCGGGGAGATGGGCGTTCCATCCGCGGCATGCAGCGTGTTCTCCACCACGGGTTGGATGTTGGTGACGGCGCCCGTTGCTCCGTCCGTGATCGACTTGACGACCTGAGGCTGATAGACCGTGCCGCCGTTGGCAAGGGCGCAGTAGGCGTCGAGCAGCTGGAGCGGCGTGCTCGCGTCGTAGCCCTGCCCGATGCCCGCCTGCATGAGCTCGCCCTCGTACATCGGCTCGCCCTTGTTGGCTTCTTTCCAGGCGTTGGTCGGGACGATCCCGGTCGCGGTTTCGGGCAGGTCGATTCCGGTCGGCTTGCCGAACCCGTACTGGTCGGCCCAGTAGGTCAGCTTGTCGAGGCCCACCAGCTGAGCCAGCTGGTAGAAGAAGGTGTCGCTCGAGTAGGCGACGCCCTGAGTGATGTTGAGCGGACCCCAACCGTGCTTGTCCCACTCCCAGTACTTGAACTCACCGAACTGGATGTAGGGCTGCGACAGGAGGGTGGTCGTGGTGTTGATCGACGGGAGCATCGCTGCGTTTGGATCGGAGTTGGTGCAGGGAATGCCCGACGTCGAGGGCGAGAGGAGGGTGCACGAGTTGGCCGGCGGCCCCGCGACGAGCCCGGCCGTCCCGGTGACGAGCTTGAAAGTCGATCCGGGTGGGTACTGGCCACCGATCGCCTTGTTGAGAAGCGGCTGGTCCGGGTTCGAAAGCAGCGCCTGGAAGTCCGTCTCGCTGATGCCGTCGGCAAAGAGCTGATCGTTGTAGCTGGGCAAGCTGACCATCGCCAGGATCTTTCCGTTCTGCGGGTCTTCGACGATGATCACGCCCTTCGTCACCTTGGCGTTGGCCAACCCGGTGGCGAGCGCCGTATAGGCGTAGGTCTGCTCCTTCGTGTCGATGTTCAGCGTCAGCGAGTCCCCCGGGATCGCCGGCGTGCCCGTCGTGACGAGTCCCGGGATCGGCTTGCCGGCGTCGTCGAGAGCGACGGTCTGCGTACCGTAGGTCCCTCGGAGAGCGGGCTCGTAGTAGTTTTCGAGGCCCGCCTGGCCGACCACGTCCTGAGACGAGTAGCCGTCCGCCTTCAGCTGGGCGTACTGCGCGGCGGTGATCTGCCCTTCGTACCCGATTAACTCGGCGAAGAGGGCCTGGGTCAGGTACTGGCGCTTGGAGGTGACCACGACATTCACGCCCGGCAGCTGGTCGGCATTCTCCTGGAGGAAGCGGGCCACCTGGTCGGATACGCCGTCGGCTATCTTGACCGGCTCGTACAGGGATCCGGTTCTGCTGTCGATCTGCGTCTCGATGTAGATCGGATCCATGTTCAGGACCGAGCCAAGGCGAGTCGCGACGGTCAACTCCTGATCGAGGGGCAGGTCGCTTGGAGTGACCGTGACCGAGTAGTCGACGACGTTCTTGACCAGCGGCGCCCCATTGGCATCGAAGATGAGGCCGCGAGTGGACGGAATCGACTCGGTGGCGGTCGCCTGGGTTGTCGTGGCGCCCTGGTCGGCCCCTGGGGCCTGGATTACCTGCAGGTAGAACATCCTCGAAGTCAGCGTCGTGACGCCGATGGCCACCGCCAGCACGAATGCACCGAACCGGTAGACGTTCTTTGGTTCGACGCGTGGGTTGTCTGCTGTCGCAGTCACTGCGTCACCTCCACCAAACTACGCGTTCTCGCTGTTCTGCCCGCCTCTTGAGTCCGATCACGAGTGGAGCCACCACTGCCGCGACGATGGCGTTCGCAAATGCCGCCGCGATGAGATCCGTCGGGTGCAGTTGCGGGGCCGGTGGCTGCAAGAGTCCGGTCGTCACGTCCGAGAGAACGAGAAAGATGGGTGCGACGACGAGCACCGCGATCACGCATCCGAGATAGCGAGACCGCGACAGCAGCGGCTCGGCAAGCGCGGCCAGTGCCACTGCGATCAGCAACTCGAAGACGCTGGATCCAAGCGGCCGAGTCGCGAAGAGATCCAGACACAACCCACCGACGAAGGCCCAGGCCATTCCTTCCTCGAAGCCGTAGACGAGGGTCACGGTGATGGCCAGGACGAGAGAGATCTGAAGCTGAGCGTCGGCGATCTGGTACCGCGACGCGATCGTTGATTCCAAGAGCGCCGCGATGCCGGCGCCGACCGCAGCGAATGCGGGACCCATTGCGGCCAGCCCTCAATAGCGGGGGTGGAGTGGCGCTCCGGTGCGGGGAGCGCAACCGACTAGCGGCATCGACTCGCGGAGTATAGGGCCGCGGGCAAGAATGGGACAACGAGCGGTGGCCCGAGCCGGCGCCCCGAGCGAGCGCCGCCGGGTGAGCTGACCAAAGCCGCGCACCGAACCCAGAGGTTGGATGGGTCGTTGGTGCGGAGCCGCCGCAGACGGACTCCGCCACTGGACTCTGGGCTTTCGCCGGCGACCCACTCGGACGCGGCAGGCGAGGACGGCCCTCCTCGTAAGTGGGCTTGTACCCGGACTGGAATGGCACCGGTGGGGCGGGCCAACGGACCGGCCTCGGTGGAATTGCGGCGTCTCTTCGTTCCAAACTCGACTCACGTAGCTGTTCCGTAGGGCCGCCCACGCTCGGTGCCTTCTCGCACCACCCCGAGACCCCGAGCCCCCGGCCGAGGGCCGGCGCGCTTGGACCTGCTGGGCCGGCGTCCGGCGCACGAACGGCAGTCGTCTTCAGAATCGAACCCGATCCGCCGCCAACGTTGCACGTGAAACACCCAGTCAGGGTCGCTCCGCGCCCAAGCGAAGCGACGGAGCCTCCGTGCGCGGCCCAGGCCGGTGCCAGTCTTCCAAGGTCGCCGCCGTCGACACCTGAAAAGCGGGACCGCCTTTGTGGGTGGGATCGCCGAACCACGAGTTCCTTGTCGCGATTCCCCCGCTCCCAACCCTCCGACCAGGACCATCGCCTGGTGCCCGCGAGCACAATCGAAGGCCGGGTGAGCCGGGCCGGCGACGGCTCGACCTCGTCCCAGGCAAGGCTTCGGGGCCCACAAACGTCGATGAGGCCACGCCCGACGAAAGGCTCGGTGGACTGGGGAGCCCCGACCGCGCCGCCACGCCCGACGAAGGACTTGGGGGGCTGGGGCCTTGACTCTGTTGCCACGCCCCAACGTCCCGAGCCCGGCGGAGTCCGCGGTAACGCGCAGATAAGCCACGGCGAAGCGTTGACCGATAGGGTACCTGGGTCGGTACCCGCGTCTCGGCCCCACTTGCCAGGGGACCCCTCGCGGCGCCTCGAAAGAGCCCAGAGGCCCGGAAAACGGCCCAAAATGCTAGAATTTGAACGTGCCGACGACCGAAATGGGGACCTGAGTGGGTCAAATCATCGCCTGCGCCAACCAGAAGGGCGGCGTCGGCAAGACCACGACCGTGGTCAACCTCTCCACGTATCTGGCCCTGGCCGGCGAAGCCGTTCTCGTGATCGACCTCGACCCGCAGGGCAATACCAGCAGCGGCTTCGGACTCGATCGCAGCCAGATAACGCATTCGGTCTACGAGGCGATCATCGAAGACACGAGCGTCTCCGAGCTCATCGTGGCGACCAGCGTTCCGGGCCTGTCGATCGTTCCCTCGTCGATCTCGCTTGCCGGTGCCGAGGTCGAGCTGGCGCCTCTACCGCAGCGCGAACGTCGATTGGCCAGGATTCTCACGGATCTGGTAGCCGACTACGACTACATCCTGCTGGACTGCCCGCCCTCTCTGGGCCTGCTGACCGTGAACGCGCTGACGGCGGCGGACGCGGTCGTCATCCCCATTCAATGCGAGTACTACGCGCTGGAAGGCCTGTCCCAGCTCATTGCCACCATCAACCTCGTGCGCAACCACCTGAATCCGGATCTGGCGATCAAGGGAGTCGTGCTCACCATGTACGACCCCCGCACGAACCTGTCCGCCGAGGTGGATGCGGAGGTCCGAAAGCATCTCGGCACGGCCGTGTTCGACACCATCATCCCGAGAAGCGTTCGCCTCTCGGAGGCGCCCAGCTACGGCCTGCCGATTGCCCTCTACCGGCCCGATTCGAAGGGAGCGGAAGCCTACGCGGCGCTGGCCGCCGAACTGCGCGAGCGTGACGGCAGACTGAAGCCGGGCGCACCCGCGGGTAACGACGACTCGGCGCCGGCCGGCGGAGGTTCGCGTTGAAGCCGCCGAACCTCGAGCGGCACGCCGGACTCGGGCGCGGACTCGGGGCCCTGATACCTCAAACCGGCCCCGCCGGAGGGGCTCCGGTCGAGATTCCCATCTCCCGGATCCGCGGCAATCCGTACCAGCCCCGCCAGAAGGTCGAGCAGCGTTCGCTCGAGTCTCTCGCCGCCAGCATCGCCGTCCACGGCGTTCTTCAGCCGGTGCTCGTCACCGAAGTCCTCGACGGCTATCAGCTTGTCGCGGGCGAGCGCCGCGTCCGGGCGGCGCAGATGGCCGGCCTCGACCACGTCCCGGCGATCGTTCGCCAGATGGCCCAGCGCGATCAGCTTGCTGTCGCGATCGTCGAGAACGTACAGCGTGCCGACCTGAACGCCATGGAGGAGGCTCACGCCTATCGCCAGCTCGCCGACGAGTTCGGTCTGACGCAGGACGACATCGCCACTCGTGTCGGCCGAGCCCGATCCACGGTAGCCAACACGTTGCGGCTGCTCGACCTCGAGCCGTCCGTCCAGCAGGCGCTGGCCGATGGCAACATCACCGAGGGCCACGCCCGGGCCCTGGGGGGAGTGCCCGCCGCGGCGCAGCGGTCACTGGCCGAGGCCGTGATGTCCGGTGGGCTGTCCGTCCGCCAGACGGAGCAGCTGGTCCGGCGATACCGCGAGCGGCCGGCCGTAGCAACCAGGACGGCAGTCGACTCCGACGGAGAGGTCGAGCGCCTCGAACAGGACCTGCGTCAGGCGCTCGGCACGAAGGTCCTCCTCGCACGGTCGAGGAAGGGCGGACGCATCGTCATCGAGTACTACGGCGACGAGGAGTTCTCTCGCCTCTACGAACGCCTGACCGGAGGAATCTCTTGACCCAGGACGTCCCGCGCGCGACCAATGGAGCGACCAACGGTTCGACGACCGGCACGTCTCAGCCGGCCGCGGCTCGCCGCTCTCGCAAACCGGCCTCGAGCGACTACAACGCCGAGAGCATTCAGGTTCTCGAGGGCCTCGACCCCGTCCGTCGACGGCCGGGCATGTACATCGGCTCCACCGACGCGCGCGGGCTTCACCACCTGGTCTGGGAGGTCGTCGACAACTCCATCGACGAAGCCATGGCCGGCCATGCCACTCATGTCGAGGTCCGGGTCCTCGAGGACGGCTCCGTCCGTGTGACGGACGACGGCCGAGGCGTCCCGGTCGGCCGCCACCCCAGCGGCAAGGACGCTCTCGAGATCGTCCACACCGTCCTCCACGCCGGCTCCAAGTTCGGCGGCGGCGGCTACAAGGTCTCGGGCGGCCTCCACGGCGTGGGCGTGAGCGTCGTCAACGCTCTCTCGGAGTGGCTCCGCGTCGAGTCGGCCCGAGACGGCTACGTCTGGGCCCAGGAGTATTCGCGCGGCGTGCCCACGATGCCCGTCGGCAAGGTCGGCCCGCAGGGCGACCGCAAGGGCACCACCACTTTCTTCAAGGCCGATCCCCAGGTCTTCGAGACCGTCGAGTTCTCGTTCGACACCATCGCCCAGCGTCTCCGCGAGTCGGCCTACCTCAACAAGGGGCTCTGGATCCGGCTCCTCGACGATCGCGCCGATCGCGAACGTTCGTTCTATTTCGAGGGCGGTCTGGTTTCCTTCGTCCGGCATCTGAACAAGAACAAGGAGACCCTTCACAACCGGCCCATCTACGTGGAGCGGCGCGAGAACTCGACCTCGATCGAGGTCGCGCTCCAGTACAACGACTCCTACGCGGAGAACGTGTTCAGCTTCGCGAACAACATCAACACCGTGGACGGTGGCAGTCATCTGACCGGCTTCCGCGCGGCCTTGACGCGCTCGCTGAACGACTACGCGAGGCGGGCAGGCATCCTCAAGGACGCCGATGCCAATCTCTCAGGCGACGACGTCCGCGAAGGCCTCACGGCCGTCGTGAGCGTCAAGCTGGTCGAGCCGCAGTTCGAGGGCCAGACAAAGGCGAAGCTCGGCAACGCCGAAATCAAGGGCCAGGTGGAGGCCGCGGTAGCCGA
Organism: uncultured Chloroflexia bacterium; assembly: GCA_963838285.1. GTDB lineage: Bacteria > Chloroflexota > Limnocylindria > Limnocylindrales > CSP1-4 > Fen-1039. The sequence continues at coordinate 40,483 of CAWIQP010000009.1, read as the reverse complement.
GGGAATTGGCCAGTACTTCGACGAGAACCCGGCCGACGGCCGTCGAGTCATCGAGAAGTCGCTCACCGCGGCTCGGGCCCGAGAGGCGGCTCGCAAGGCCCGCGATCTGGTCATCCGCAAGGGCGCCCTCGAAGGCATGTCGCTGCCGGGCAAGCTGGCCGACTGCCAGGAGCGCGACCCCGCCAAGAGCGAGCTCTACATAGTCGAAGGCGACTCCGCCGGCGGGTCCGCCAAGCAGGGTCGCGACCGCCGCTTCCAGGCAATCCTGCCGCTCCGCGGCAAGCTGCTCAACGTCGAGAAGGCCCGGCTGGACAAGATCGTCTCCAGCGAGAACATCCGACCGCTGGTGATCGCCCTTGGGGCCGGGATCGGCGACTCACTGGACCTGGCCAAGCTCCGTTACCACCGCATCATCATCATGACCGACGCCGACGTAGACGGAGCCCACATCCGAACCCTGCTCCTGACGTTCTTCTTCCGGCACATGCCCCAGGTGATCGAGAACGGCTACCTCTTCATCGCCCAGCCTCCGCTCTTCCGGGTCAGTACCGGCAAGGTGACCCACTACGCCCAGTCGGAGGCTGAGCGCGACGCCATCGTCAAGAAGCTGGCCGTCAAGAACGTCACCGTCCAACGCTTCAAGGGCCTCGGCGAGATGAACGCCGACCAGCTCTGGGAGACGACCATGAACCCGCAGTCGCGGACCCTCCTGCGGGCCGAGGTGGAGGACGCCGCCGACGCCGACGCCGTCTTCACGATGCTGATGGGCGAGCGCGTCGAGCCTCGCAAGGATTTCATCAAGACCGAGGCCCGGAAGGTCCAGAACCTCGATGTCTGATCCTGTTCGTCTCCAATCGCCCGGCGGGACGGACGACCCTTCGGCGGCCGCCGATGCTCCCGCGCTTACGAGCGTTCAGCCGGCTGTGCTCCGGTACGAGGACTTCCGAATCAGGCCGCACAACTGCTTCGCCTGCGGCGAGCTGAACGAGGTCGGCCTTCACCTCAAGCTCAACCTCGAGCCCGGCAAATGCTGGACCGAGCTGGAGATGCCCCGGCGGTTCGAGGGTTGGGAAGGCATCGTCCACGGCGGCATCCTGTGCACCATCCTGGACGAGGTCATGGCCTGGGCTCTCGTCGAGCGCGACAACTGGGGCGTTACCGCCCGCATGAGCATCGACTTCCGCAAGCCGGTGACCGTCGGCCAGGCGATCCGCGCAGAGGGTTGGATCACCGAAGCGCGGCGCCGCATCCAGGTCACGGCCGGCCGAATTCTCGACGCCGGGACCGGCGTAGAGCTGGCCACTGCCCAGGCGACCTACGTGGCCGCCTCGGATGCCCGCAAGCGCGAACTCAAGGAACGCTACGGCGTCGCGGAGAGCCGTCCGGCATGAGCCCCGCCGCGACCTCCGCCATCACCCAGGCTTCCAACCGATTCGTGGAGGCGCACCTCGCCCAAGCCGCCGCGCTCGGCGAGCGGCTGGCGAACGTGGCCCACGACCCCGACGCGCTGGCCGTCGCAATCGCAGCCGGCTTCGCACTCCTCGCGGACCCGATCTATCAGGACGGCGTCCGCTCCGTCACGCCGGGCCTCGGGCCCGTTCTCGGAGTGAGGCTGCCGCTGATGGAGGCCGCCCACAAGACGTTCAAGCGCGGCACGCGTGAGACACCTACCTCCCTCCTGCTCGACTCGATGGACCGGCTGCTCCGCCAGGAGACCCGAGAGATCCGCTGGTTCGGCATCTGGAACCTCGGGCGCCTCCTTCCCACGGACCCGGAGCGGACGTGGCAGCTCCTTCGCCGGGCTGCCGGCGAGGCGGACGAATGGATCACCGTCGACACGCTCGCCCACCCCTACGGCGAGGGCATCCTGCGCGACTCGCGCCGCTGGGCCGAGATCGAGCAACTGGTCTACTCCCCATCGCGCTGGGAGCGGCGTCTCGTCGGCTCGACCCTGGCCACGCTCCCGCACGTCCGGGGAATCGCGGGCGGTCGGAGCCCGATCGTCGTTGAGCGCGGTCTGGCGATCGTGGGCCAGCTGATCGGCGACGCGGAGCCCGACGTCCAGAAGGCGCTCTCGTGGGCACTCCGCACCCTCGCCGGACTCGACCAGGCGGCCACCACCCGGTTCCTCGAGGCGGAGACCCGGACGGCAAGCGCCACGAACGACGGTCACCGCGCCTGGGTCATTCGCGACAGTCTGTCGAAGCTGCCCGCTGAGGCCGCGGAAGCCATGCGGGTTCGACTCGACGGCGTCCGTCGCAAGCCCGGTGCCCCCTCGACCTCGCGGGCCGCGACCCTCGCGGACCGCCTCCTTCACACCACCGATGCCGGCGGCGCGCCGCAGCTCACACACAGCCCCGGGAGGAATAGCGCACCGTGACCGACGAGATAGGCCAGGTTCGAGTCGTCCGCGTCGAGGACGAAATGCGGACGAGCTACCTCGACTACGCCATGAGCGTCATCGTGGCGCGCGCCCTGCCGGACGTCCGCGACGGCCTCAAGCCGGTCCACCGCCGCATCCTCTACACGATGGGCGAGATGGGCCTCTCGGCCACGTCGTCGTATCGCAAGTGCGCCGCGATCGTCGGCGAGGTGATGGGCAAGTACCACCCGCACGGCGACATGGCCCTGTACGACGCCCTGGTCCGCCTGGCGCAGGACTTCTCCATGCGCTACCCGCTCGTCGACGGCCAGGGCAACTTCGGCTCGATCGACGGCGACAGCGCCGCCGCGATGCGCTACACCGAGGCTCGCCTGACCGGGATCGCCGCCGAGATGCTGGCGGACATCGACAAGGACACCGTCGACTTCGTCGACAACTACGACGGCACCCAGAAGGAGCCCACGGTCCTGCCGGCCAGGCTGCCGAACCTGCTCGTGAACGGCTCTTCGGGGATCGCCGTCGGCATGGCGACCAACATCCCGCCGCACCATCTGGGCGAGGTGTGCGACGCGGCTCGGGCGCTGATCAAGGATCCGGAGCTCACGTCGGACGATCTCTGCAAGTACGTGACCGGCCCCGACTTCCCGACGGGCGGCACGATCTTCCGCTACGAGACCCGCCGCAACCCGATCACCGGCGAGAGCGAGACCGTCGACGCCATCCGCGAGATGTACGCCCACGGCCGCGGCCGGGTCGTCGTCCGGGCTCAGGTCGCCTTCGAGGAGACTCGCCACGGCCGCATGGCGATCATCGTCACCGAGCTCCCGTACATGGTGAACAAGGCCGCTCTGCTCGAGAAGATGGCCGAGCTCGTGGGCGCCAAGAAACTCGAGGGCATCGCCGACCTGCGCGACGAGTCGGACCGCGACGGGATGCGCATCTACGTCGAGATCAAGCGCGACGCCGACCCGCATCGCGTCCTGAACAACCTCTTCAAGCACACCGCGATGCAGGTCGCCTTCAACCTCAACATGCTGGCCCTGGTCGACGGCCAGCCCCAGACCCTGCCCCTCAAGGCCGTTCTGCAGCACTACATCGACTACCGCCGCGAGGTGGTCAGGCGCCGGACCGAGTTCGACCTCGAGAAGGCCCGCGCTCGGGCTCACATCCTGGAAGGTCTCAAGATCGCCCTCGACAACCTCGACGAGGTGATCCGGACGATCCGCGAGTCGGCCGACGTCGAGACCGCGCGACGCAACCTGATGACCCGCTTCGGGCTGACCGAGATCCAGGCCCAGGCGATCCTGGACATGCGCCTCGCCCGCCTGGCCGCTCTCGAACGCAAGAAGATCGAGGACGAGTACCTCGAGATCATCCAGCTCATCGCCGAGCTGGAGGAGATCCTCGCCAACCCGTCGCGCATCCTGGCCGTGATCACCGACGAGCTCGGCGCGATCAAGGCAAAGTACGCCGGCGCCCGCCGCACCCGGATCGCCGACGACTCCAGCCGCGAGATGACCGACGAAGATCTGATCGCCGACGAGGACGTCGTCGTCACCATCAGCCGCCGCGGCTATATCAAGCGCCAGCCCGTGGCCACCTACCGGCGCCAGGCGCGCGGCGGGAAGGGGATCATCGGCCACGTCACGCGCGAGGAAGACGCCGTCGAGCATCTCCTGGTCGCCAACACCCACGACTGGGCGCTCTTCTTCACCAACCGCGGCCGCGTCTTCTCGGCCAAGGTCCACACCATCGTCGACGCCAGCCGGCAGGCCAAGGGCATCGCGATCATCAACCTCCCTGGCGTCCAGGTGGAGCCCGGCGAGGTGCCGATGGCGACCATCACCCTGCCCGACTTCGAAGCGGGCAAGTTCCTGGTCATGGCCACCCGCAACGGCATCGTCAAGAAGACCCCGCTCGAGCAGTTCGAGAAGGTCCGCAGCAGCGGCATCATCGCCATCACCATCGCCCCGGACGACGAGCTCGCCTGGGTCGATGTGGCAACTGGCAAGGACGACGTCATCGTCGCGACCGCCCAGGGCAAGATCGCCCGCTTCCCGGAGGAAGAGGTCCGGCCGATGGGCCGCCCTGCCGCCGGCGTGATCGGCATCCGACTGGCCAGCCCCACTGACCACGTCGTCGGCATGAGCGTCGTTCAGCCGACGGCCGACCTGCTCGTTCTGACCGAGACCGGCTACGGGAAGCGCGTGCCGCTGACGGAGTTCCGGGCCATGCACCGCGGCAGCCAGGGCGTCCGGCTCATCTCGCTCGAAGGCAAGAAGACCGGCGACGTGGCCGCCGTCCAGCAGGTCACAGAACTGGACGAGGAACTCCTTCTCATCAGCGCCGGCGGCCAGGTGGTCCGGACCGAGACGAACACGATCAACCGCTACTCGTCGGGAGCCCGCGGCGTGATCGTGATGCGACTCAACGCCGGGGACCGGGTCGTGGGTATAGCCGCATTCCGGGCCGGGCTGGCACAACGGGGTGTCATGTCGGACAATGGCCCCGAAGGTACGAAGCCCGCGCCCAAGGGCGGCAAGCCCGAGTGACCGACCGCGATACGCCGGAGGCAGCCTTGCCAGCAGCAGACCAGTTCGACGTCTACACCGGGAACGCCAACCCGGAGCTGGCGCGCAACATCTGCCGCTACCTGAGAATCGACCTCGGCCATGCCGAAGTCTTCGAGTTCGCCAACGAGAACATCTTCGTTCGGATCATCGACAACGCCCGGGAGAAGGACGTCTTCCTGATCCAGCCGACGTCTCGGCCGGTCAATCAGTCGATCATGGAGCTCCTGATCATGATCGACGCCTTCAAGCGGGCCAGCGCCGGGCGAATCACCGCCGTCGTCCCCTACTACGGCTACGGCCGGTCCGACAAGAAGGATCAGCCCCGCGTTCCGATCACCGCTCGACTGATCGCCGACATGATCACCGTCGCCGGGGCGAACCGGCTGCTCACGGTGGACCTCCACCAGGGCCAGATCCAGGGCTTCTTCAACATCCCGGTCGACGAGCTGACGGCAGTCCATCTTCTTTCGGGTCACTTCCGCCAGAAGCAGCTCGAGAACCTGGTCGTGGTCACCGACCTCGGCTTCGCCAAACGGGCCCGGACCTTCGCCGAGCTGCTGGACGCGCCCCTGGCCATCGTCGAGAAGCGGCGCATCGGCAACCAGGACCGGGCCGAAGTCCTGAACGTCATCGGCGACGTCGGCGGCAAGCGGGCGATCATCGTCGACGACGAGATCGACACGGCGGGAACCCTCATCCAGATCGTCGACGCACTGGAGCGCGAAGGCGTCACCGAGATGTACGCCTGCGCGACGCACGCGGTCCTGTCGGATCCGGCGGTCGCGCGGATCGCGGCGTCGAACCTGCGCGAGGTCGTCGTCACGGACTCGATCCCCATCCCGCCCGAGAAGCGCGGGGGCAAGATCAAGGTCGTCACCCTGGCCCCGCTCATCGCCGAGGCGATCGTTCGCATCCATCGCGGCCAGTCGGTCGGCGCGCTCTTCACCAGCGAGGTCCAGTTCACGCAGGAGATGCTCCTGTGGGACGTCGACGGCGGCACGGGCCGGCCGGAACCCCGAGACAACGGGCGCTCGCCGGGCGGGCCCGCGGCGATGAGATGGGCATCGAGGCCGGCAGCGCTTCGGCGGACGCCCGGACGTCCGAGACGGCGGAAGCCGTGACACGCGCGGCCGCAGCCGGCGCGGATGGCGCGAAGGAGACTCCACAGCGATGACACTCCAACTCCATCGACCGGACGGCCAGGGCGGCCTCGTCCCCACGCCCCCGCCCGGTCGCGGTCGGTCCGAGGACTGGCGGACGGGCCTGCGATCGCGCCGCTGGCGAGTCGCGCCGCTGCGCAACTCGGAGATGAACCCGACCTCGGCCCCGATGGCCGTGGCCTTCTGGGCGGTCCTGGCCGGGCTCACCTTCGTTCTGCTGCTGTGGGGCTACGGGTCCCACTTCTGGCACTAGTCTCGCCGGTCGGGCGGCCGATCCCTTCGTTGCCTTCTCCGCTCCTCGCTCACGCACGTCCAAGTGCGCTCGCTGCGGTGCTCGCGCGGCGCCTCGGCCTCGGGCTCGCCGGACCGGCGAGAGTCTCCTGGCGGGCGGCCGGGCGGGCGGAGCGAGCCTCACTCGGGCCGGCGCGAGCCGTACCGGCCTGCTGGCCTATACTTTCCAGCCAGCCCCCGGCATGACCGGGCGGCTGTCATCGGCCGACGCCGAGGGGCGTCGCCGCCTCGGCCGAGGCCCTGGCCAATGGTCCGTGACGCGGGCCGCAAACGATCGTGAGCCTCAATGCTTGGCTTCCTGAGCCGGTTCGTCGACTCGAACGACCGCGAGCTCCATCGCATCGAGCCTCTCGTCGAGAGGATCAACGAGCTGGAGCCCGAGATGGAGGCGCGCTCCGACGAGGAGATCCGCGCCCTCGTCGACGAGATTCGCGAGGAGATCCGCGAGGCCGGCGAGCCCGAGGAGCCGTCCGACGACGAGCGCCATCACCCCGAGCGCGAGCGGCGCCGGGAGATCGCCAAGGAGCGCCGCCAGCGCGAGCACGACCACCTGCAGGACGCCATGGACAAGGCCCTGCCCGAGGTCTTCGCCGCGACCCGCGAGGCCATGCGCCGCACGCTGGGGATGCGCCACTTCGACGTCCAGCTCATGGGCGGCATAGTGCTGCACCAGGGCAAGATCGCCGAGATGAAGACCGGCGAGGGCAAGACCCTCGCGGCGCCGCTCGCGGCCGCCCTGAACGGCCTGACCGGCCACGGCGTCCACGTCGTCACGGTCAACGACTACCTTGCCCGCCGCGACGCCCAGTGGATGGGCCCCATCTACCACTTCCTGGGCCTGTCGGTGGGGATCATCATCGGCGGCCGCATGAGCGGCTCCGGCGAAGCCTATCTGTTCGAGCCGGGCTACCCCACGAGCGACGAGCGGCTGATCAACCTCCGCCCGTGCACCCGGGCCGAGGCCTACGCCGCCGACATCACCTACGGCACGAACAACGAGTTCGGGTTCGACTACCTGCGCGACAACATGGTCGTGGAGCTCGACCAGCGCGTTCAGAAGGAGCGCTACTTCGCCATCGTCGACGAGGTCGACAACATCCTCATCGACGAGGCCCGGACGCCGCTCATCATCAGCGGCCAGGCCGAGGAGTCCGCCGACAAGTACTTCCTCTTTGCCCGACTGGTGCCGCGCCTGGTGGGGCGGCCCGAAGGCGCCGAGGAGGGCGGCGACTACTTCGTCGACCTCAAAGACAAGGCCGTCTCGCCGACCGAGGAAGGCATCTCCAAGATGGAGAAGCTCCTCGGCGTGCAGAACCTGTACGACGCGGACCCCACGCTGGCCCGCTACTTCGAGTCGGCCCTGAAGGCCCATGCCCTCTACAAGCGCGACCGCGACTACATCGTCAAGGACGGCGAGATCGTCATCGTCGACGAGTTCACCGGTCGCCAGATGCCGGGCCGCCGCTGGAGCGAGGGGCTTCACCAGGCCATCGAAGCCAAGGAGGGGCTGCGGGTCCAGCGCGAGTCGGTCACGCTGGCGACGATCACCTTCCAGAACTACTTCCGCCTCTACACCAAGCTCGCCGGCATGACCGGTACCGCCATGACCGAGGCGGAAGAGCTTCACAAGATCTACAAGCTCGAGGTCGTGGCCATCCCGACCCATAGGACGATGATCCGCGACGACGACCCCGACCTCGTCTTCCGCAACGAGAACGGCAAGTTCATGGCCCTGATCGACGAGATCGTCGACATGCACGAAGCGGGCCGGCCGGTCCTCGTCGGCACCGTCTCCGTCGAGAAGTCCGAGCGGCTGGCCGAGATGCTCAAGCGCCGAGGCGTCCAGCACGAGGTGCTCAACGCCAAGTTCCACGAGAAGGAAGCCCCGATCGTGGCCCAGGCGGGGCGGACCGGCGCGGTCACCATCGCCACCAACATGGCCGGCCGCGGCACCGACATCCTGCTCGGCGGCAACCCGGCCGGCCTGGCCTCGGAGATGCTCCATCGGAAGGGCCTCAACCCGGCCGAGGTGGACAAGGCGACCTACGACGCGGCCCTGGCCGAAGCCAAGGCCGTCTGCGACGAGGACCACGAGCGCGTCGTCGCCGCTGGCGGGCTGCACATCATCGGCACCGAACGCCACGACTCGCGCCGCATCGACAACCAGCTGCGCGGCCGCGCCGGCCGCCAGGGCGACCCCGGCTCGTCGCGCTTCTACCTCTCGCTCGAAGACGACCTGATGAAGCGCTTCGCCTCCGACAGGGTCGCCGGGCTGATGGAGCGCCTCGGCCTCGAAGAGGACATGGCCATCGAGTCGCGCCTGGTGTCCAAGACGATCGAGAGCGCCCAGTCCCGAGTCGAGGGCTACAACTTCGACATCCGCAAGCGCGTCGTCGAGTACGACGACGTCATCAACAAGCAGCGCGAGACGATCTACGAAGAACGAGACAAGGTTCTCCGCAACGAGGACCTGACGGACACGATCCAGGCCTTCGTCGATCAGGAAATCGACATCGTCGTCGACCAGCACCTGTCGCCGGCCCTCCCGATGGAGGAGTGGAACATGCCCGGCCTGGTCTCGGCGATCGAGGCGATGGGTCTGGGCGGCCCCGACGTCAACGAAGACGCGCTCTGGGACTTCCACAACAACGACGCCATCGCCGCGCACCTGAAGGATCTGGCCGCCGAGCGGCTCGATCAGAAGGCAGAGGCGAACCCTGAAGAGTGGGCCCTGATCGAGCGTCTCGTCCTCCTGCGCACCATCGATTCCATCTGGGTCGAACATCTCACCGAGGTCGACGAACTGCGCCAGGGCATCGGCCTGCGCGGCTTCGCCCAGGAAGACCCGCTCAACGCGTTCAAGAAGGAGGCCTTCTCCCTCTACGAGGAGATGAGCGCCCTCATCAGGCACCAGGTCGCGACCACGATCTTCCGGGTCTCGATCGTTCGACCGCCCGTCCAGCCCGAAGGCGCCGAAGGCGGCGACGGAGCCAACGCCTCGGGCGATGCCGGCCAGGGCGCCGGCGGAAGCGAGGCGGGAGGTAGAGCCCCGGACGGCGTCAAGGCCGGAGCACCGGGCGCGGGCGGCAGGCCCGCCGTTGCCGGCGGTCGACCGCTTCCCAAGCCGCTCCCTCAGGGCCGCCCGTCCGGAGGATCGCTCGGCAGTTCCGGCAGCGCCGCGGGCGGAGCCATCCGGCCCGGCTACTCGCCGTCGGGCGTTCGGATGGGGCGCAACGACGCGTGCTGGTGCGGGTCGGGCAAGAAGTACAAGAAGTGCCACGGCCGGTGAGGCCGGCACCACGGGTCGAGGGCCGCGGATCGACAGGCGGGCCGCCTTCCGGCGGACTTGGTCCTCGGACGCCGGTCGGTCGGTGACCGCGTCGGGACTCACACTGCGGTCGCGCTTTCGGGATCTGCTGCTCGTCGCCCTGGCATTCGCCCTCGGCGCCTGCGCTCTCACGGCCTACACCACGTTCCGAATCTGGCAGGTCGGGCAGCAGGACGGCAGGCGCCACGTGGACGCGATCGTGGTCATGGGCGCCGCCCAGTACAACGGCCGCCCGTCCGGCGCTCTGGCCGCCCGTCTGGACCACGCCATCGAGCTCTACAAGGAAGGCGACGCGCCCTACCTGATCACCACCGGCGGGAACCTCCCGGGCGACCTGACGACCGAGGCCGACACCGGGCGCCGCTATGCGATCGCCCGCGGCGTACCCGCGTCGGCCATCCTGGAGGAGAACACCGGCCGGAACACCCTGGAGTCGATCGAGCACGTCCGGGCCATCTTCGAAGCCCGCGGCCTGCACACGGCGCTCTTCGTCTCGGACCGAAGCCACATGCTGCGCGTCCTGAGGCTCGCCCAGGATCAGGACATCGAGGCCTGGTCGTCGCCGACCGATACCAGCCCGGACGACATCGATCGGAGCCTCGTCTGGAACTCGATGGTCCACGAACTGGGTGCGATGGGGCTTTACGTCTTCGTGAACGACGACCCCGATTCCACCGATCAGGCGCCGGCCGCAGCGTCTGCCTCCCCCTCCGGGTCGCCCGGCGGCTCCCCAGGGTAGGGAGCGGCGGCGGCGCACCGGGAATCCCGGCCGAGTCGGGCTCCACGTGGAGATTAACGGCCGAGGACCCCATTTAACCCCTTGGCTACGCCGAATTGACGCCGTATACTCCCGCCATCGCCGGTCGCGGCCAGGACCCGTCATCCGGTCGCGGCATCCCGGAGGGGGGCGATAGGCGTCACACTGAGGAGAGTAGTGAAGCAGGCAGAGGAAGCGGCATTCATCGATCTCATCGCCTGTGAGCGTGATTGCCGGAACTGTAGTTATGCGGCTGCCCTCGAATGCGATGGCAACTGCGGCGTCTGTCCCCACAACACTTACTGCCCCTGCGTGAACCCCGTCGTTGCCCGGAGCAAGAGCGCGCTGCGCTTGATCGAGCTCCGCCCGATCCTTCTCCAGGACTCGAGAGGCCGCTCCTAGTGGAGCCGGCCGAAACCCGAGATCTGGTAACGCGGATCCTGGCGACAACGGGGCGTCTTTGACCTCTCGGCCAAGGAAACTCGTCTAGCCGATCTGGACGCAGGCACCGGTGAACCCGGCTTCTGGGACGACCAGCGCGCCGCGCAGAAGCTGTTGCGCGAGGCCGAAGGTCTGCGCGAGGAGCTGGCGCTGTGGGGCCGCATAGAATCCCGCGCCCGCGCCACCCTCGAGCTGCTCGAGCTCGCCCAGGAGGAAGGAGACCAGGACCTCCTGGGAGACGTCGCCAACGAAGCCGCCGAGCTCGACCGCGAGTACGCCACCGCGCGGCGGGAGCTGCTCTTCGGAGGCGAGTTCGACGGGCGCAACGCGCTCCTGACGATCAGCGCCGGCGCCGGCGGCACCGAGGCCACCGACTGGGCCCAGATGCTCCTCCGGATGTACTTGCGCTGGGCCGAGCGCCACCGCTTCGCGACCGAGATCCTCGACCAGACGGAAGGCGAGGAAACCGGCATCAAGAGCGTCACCGTCGCCATCGACGGCCGCGCCGCGTACGGCTACCTCAAGGCCGAGCGGGGCGTTCACCGGCTGGTTCGAATCAGCCCCTTCGACTCGCAGAAGCGACGCCACACGACCTTCGCCCTCGTCGAAGTGCTGCCGGAAGTCGAGAGCGACGTCGAGGTGGAGCTCAACTGGGACGAGATTCGCATGGACACGTTCCGGGCCACCGGCGCCGGCGGCCAGCACGTCAACAAGACCGACTCCGCGGTGCGGCTGACCCACCTGCCGACCGGGATCGTCTCGCAGAGCCAGAACGAGCGCTCGCAGACCCAGAACAAGGAGACCGCGGCGAAGATCCTCCAGGCGCGTCTGCTCCAGCGGGCCGTGGAGGAGCGCGAGGCCGAAATGCGCAAGCTGCGCGGCGAGCACGTCGAGGCGGGCTGGGGCAACCAGATCCGCAGCTACGTCCTTCACCCGTACCAGATGGTCAAGGACCATCGCACCGAGGTGGAGACGGGCAACACGTCGGCCGTCCTCGACGGCGACCTCGACGTGTTCATGCAGGCCGAGCTCGAACGCGAGGCGACCGGCGCGGTCGCCGGCGCGCCGGATCCTCGCCCGGCAGCCGGATAGCGTGGCCGTCACCTACCGGCCGCCGCGGCGCGCCGAACTCGTCGAGTGCGCCATGGTCTGGTACTCCGCCGTCGACGACTACATGGCCCGCCTCAACCGGCCGCTGCCCTCGCCCTATCTGGACCCTCTCCTCACCATGCTCGGCCATCTGCTGACAACGGACCCGGAGAGGTTCCTGGTGGCAGTGCGCGACGCGCAGGCCGGCGGCACCGGCCGCGCCGAGGTCATCGGATTTGGGATCGCGGCCCAGCGAGAGCACGTCTGGTACCTGTCGCAGCTCTACGTCCTGCCCCACGAGCAGGGGCACGGCATCGGCCGCGCGCTGCTCACGCAGATCCTGCCCTCGGAGGCGACCGGCCCGCGCCCGGGCGTGCTGGCCATGTGCACCGACTCGGCCCAGCCCGTATCCAACGGCCTCTACGCCCGGTTCGGGATCGTTCCGCGGATGCCGGTCTTCAACCTTGTCGGCACGCCGAACCCGTCCGCGCTGTCCCGGCTCCCCGCCGCCATCGAGGCCGTGGCTCTCGGCCCAGGCGATCCGGCGGCGACCGCCGACGCCATCGACTCGATCGACCGGGCCGTACTCGGCTATGCCCACCCGGTCGATCACGCTCACCTGCGGGCGACCGGACGCACCGGTTTCGTCTACCGGGCCGACGACGGTGAGCCCGTGGGCTACGGATACAGCTCCGAGGTGGGCCGATTCGGGCCGGTGGCACTGCTCGACGAGACGCTCACCGCGCCGGTGCTGGGCCATCTCATGAACGCCATCAGGCCGCGCGGGGCCACCTCGGTCTGGGTACCCGGAGCCAACGACCGGGCAATGGTCGCGCTGCTCCGGGCCGGCCTCCGAATAGAGGGCTTCCCCGCCCTGCTGTGCTGGAGCCGCCCCTTCGCCGCCTTCGAGCGCTACGTGCCTGCCAGCCTGTCGCTGTTGTGACGGCCGCGACCCCAACCGAGCCGGCCGGATCGGTGCTAGCCTCATGGTCATGGTGAGCGCGGCGACCCCCGGACCCAAACCGAGCCAGACCCGCCGACCCGGCGAGCGCCCTCGCGATGCCGTCTCCACCAGGGTCGTGCTGGCGATGCAGGGCGTCACCAAGTCCTACCCGAACGGCCGCGTGGCTCTGCGCGGCGTGGACCTGATCGTGCCCGAGGGCGATTTCGTCTTCCTGGTCGGGCCATCGGGCGCCGGCAAGTCGACGGTGATCAAGCTCCTCATTCGCGACGAGGTGCCGACCAAAGGCGTGGTCCTCCTCGACGGCCGGGACCTGGCGCGGCTCAAGCGCCGCGAGGTTCCAAAGATCCGGCGCAAGATCGGCGTCGTCTTCCAGGACTTCAAGCTCCTGCCGAACAAGACCGTCCGCGACAACGTGGCCTTCGCGCTGGAGGTCACCGGCGCCCGGCGGCGCACCATCGATCCGGCCGTCGATCGCGTTCTCGCGGTCGTCGGCCTGACCGGACAGGCGGACCAGCTCCCCGGCCAGCTCTCCGGCGGCGAGCAGCAGCGGACGGCCATAGCCCGAGCCCTGGTCCACAACCCGCGGCTGTTCATCGCCGACGAGCCCACCGGCAACCTCGATCCCGCTCATCAGCTGGGAGATCATCCAGCTCCTGCTCCGCATCAACGACCTCGGCGTCACGGTGCTGATGGCGACCCACAACGCCGAGGTGGTGACGGCCGTTCGCAGACGGGTCGTCGCCCTCGAGAACGGCCGCATCGTGCGCGACCAGACGGACGCCGCCTACCACCGCGAGGACTGAGTGATCTCCTTCGTCGCCTTCAGCCTGCGGCGCGCCTGGCAGGGGTTCTGGCGCAACGGCCTCATGAGCCTGGCCGCGACCGCGACGATGGTCCTGATGCTGGTCCTGCTGGCGGGTCTGATCATCCTTCTGACCGGCCTGGACGCAACCCTCGACTACGTCCAGCAGGAAGTCCAGGTGGTGGCGTACATGAAGGATTCGGCCACGGCGGGAGACATATCCGCCCTGGAAGCATCTCTTCAGCGAATGCCCGAGGTAACCCAGGTCAACTTCGTCTCGAAGGATCAGGCGTACAGCGACTTCCTGGCGCGCCATCCCGAAGAAGCCGCGGTGATCGAATCGCTGCCTACCAACCCTCTGCCGGCCTCGCTCCAGATCAACCTGCGCGACCCCAACGACTACCTCGACGTCGCGGCGTACCTGAACGGCCAACCGGCCGTCGACCGGGTCCTGAACATCCAGCAAACGGTGGATCAGCTGGTCACGGTCATCGGGATCCTGCGGATCGGGGGGACGGTGATCCTGGTCGTCGTGGGTCTGATCGTCCTGTTCACCATCGTCAACACCATCCGCCTGGCCGTCGTGGCACGCGCCGACGAGATCGAGATCATGCGTCTGGTCGGCGCCTCGGACGCCTTCATACGCTGGCCCTTCATCTTCGAAGGCGCCTTCGTGGGCCTGCTCGGCGCCGCAATAACGATCGGCCTGCTCTTCCTGGGCCAGGGCCCCATCACGAGCTTCCTCTCGGACTACTTCAAGGTTCTTCCCGTCGAGGCCAGCGCCACGGTCGGACAGAACGTCGCCCTGATCGTGCTCGGAGCCGGGGCCGGGATCGGCGTCGTCGGCTCGTATCTCTCCGTTAGGAGCTACCTGATCCGCTGATCGGTTCGTCCGATTCGCGTCCTACGCTGCCAGAGGTTCCATCGATGTCCTCCACCTCAACCCCAGAGCATCCGGATCGGCCGGAGAGCTCGGAGCCCGCGCCCGACGGCTCGGAGGCGGCCCTCCCCGCCTCGGAAGTCGACGAGCGCGTCGAACGCCACGGCCCCAAGGGCCCGCGGGACGAGAAGGGCGGGCGCGGCCGCCGCAACGTCGCGCCGTCCCGTGTCGGGCTGCTGCTGGTCGCCCTGCTGACCGGATCGGCTCTCTTCGTGGGCGGCTTCTCGCTCGGGGCCCACGTCGCCACCACTCCCGGGACGCCCGCCGACGAGGAGGCGCGCTTCGGCCCGTTCTGGGACGTCTACTCGCTGATCCTGAACGACTACGCGGGCTCGCCCAAGCCGAGCGAGGACCAGCTGGCCCAGGCGGCGATCAAGGGCATGATGGAGAGCCTGAACGACCCCTGGTCCTACTACCAGGGCCCGTCCGACTTCGAGAGCTCGCTGCTCAACGTCGGCGGCCAGGCCCAGGGCATCGGCGTCTCGGTCGTGCTCCAGCCGGTCGATCCCAACTCGGGCTTGAGCTGCAAGACCATCGGCAACGGCTGCGAGATGGCGATCGTCGAACCGATACCCGGATCGCCGGCCGCGCTGGCGGGCATTCAGGCCGGCGACGTGATCGTCTCGGTCGGAGGCACCTCGCTGGACGGACTGACGATCGATCAGGCCATCGCTCTCATCAAAGGGCCCACCGGCACGCCGGTGACGCTGAGCCTGCTCCGGGGCACGACCACCATCCAGAAGTCGGTGGTGCGTCAGGTCTACAGCCAGCCCGAGGTGAGCACCAAGACCCTGGCCAACGGCGCGGTGGCATACATCCAGGTGAGCGGCATCAATCAGCCGGCCAGTTCGCAGTTCGATACGGCCCTGGCCGCGGCACTGGCGGCCGGCCAGCGCAACGTGATCCTCGACCTGCGTGGCAATCCGGGCGGTTACGTGGCGGACGCCGTCAAGATCGCGAGCGAGTTCATCCCGTCGGGAGTGATCGCCTACCAGCAGGATGCGAGCGGCACCACGACCGAGGTTGACGCCACGGCCGGCGGCCGGGCCACCGACAGTTCCGTTCACCTGGTCGTGCTGGTCGACGGAAACACGGCCTCCGCGGCCGAGATCCTGGCCGGTGCGCTGCAATCGCACGGCCGGGCGAAGCTCGTCGGCGCGAAGACCTACGGCAAGGGCGTCGTCCAGGAATGGCTTCCGCTATCCAACGACTTCGGCGGCATCCACCTGACGATTGCCCGCTGGCTCACCCCGGACAAGGTCTGGATCCAGGGCAAGGGTCTGCTGCCGGACGTTCCGATCGACTCGACCAACGCCCGGGCCGGAACCGATCCGGTCCTGGACGCGGGCCTTGAGCAGCTTGGGTTCCCGCCCGAGTCGGCGGCGTCGCCCAGCCCGGGGACGTCTCCGGCCGCGAGCCCGGCGCCCAGCCAGAGCCCGGCGGCCAGCCAGAGCCCGGCGGCAAGCCCCAGCTGAGCTGGTCCCGGGCCGCCAGTTCTACCCTCAACCGTGCCGGACGTTCCGTTGCGCCGCCCCCCGGAATGGGTCGGTTGCGCTCCCGGCCCTTTCTCCGATACGATGCCCCCGAACGAAAGGAGGTGATGTGCAGTGTCGGATTTGCCGATGCGCTGCACCACCTCGTCAGGAGCCGGGCTCTAGAGAACGGCCACCGGCGGGTGGTGTCATAACGCAAACCGAATGCCGGTCCTTCGGGGCCGGCATTCGTGCGTCTCCGGCATGCGCGAGCGCCTTCGCGCGAGCGCGGACGCCGGGCCGCCGATTCCGGCCGACCCCCGGCCTCCAACCGGCTCGGACATTCGCCGCCGCCGGGGCGCCTCCGTCCAGTCGTTCGACGCGCCGTCGCGCCTCGTGTCCGCTAACCTCGTCACAGTCAACCCGCACCAGCCCTGGAGCCAGCATGGGCGAAGAGAAGACCGTCGCCCAGAACCGAAGAGCCCGCCACGAGTACTCGATCGAGGATTCGTTCGAGGCCGGCATCGTCCTGACCGGAACCGAGATCAAATCGGTCCGCGCCGGCAAGGTGAGCCTGGCCGAGTCCTACGCGCGCATCGAGGGCGGCGAGGCGTGGCTGATCGGCGCGAACATCTCGCCCTGGGACACGGGCAACCGCTACAACCACGAGCCCAAGCGGCCGCGCAAGCTGCTGCTCCACCGGACCAGATCCTCGCTCTGCTGCTAAGACGAAGTCCAAGGGACTGACGCTGGTCCCGCTGAAGATGTACATCACCGAGCGCGGCCGGGCCAAGCTGGAGATCGGACTGGGCCGGGGCAAGCAGCTCCACGATCGCCGCCGCGACATCGCCGAGCGCGACTCCAGCCGGGAAGTGGAGCGGGCCATCGCCGACGCGGATCGGGTCGCGGCCGCTGAAGCGGCGGCGCGGCGCTCCCGGGCCACGCCGAGCGGCAGGGCGGCGCGGCGCTCCCGGGCATGGCTGGCGATCTTGCGCGCGTCTTCGTACCCGCGGAACGAGCCGTATCGTCCGTAAATGTTTCGCCCGATTGCGAGCGCGGCCTGATAGGCTTCGCGCAGCAGGCTGGTGCGGAAAATTTGCGGTGTCTGCACCGTCCAAAGCTTGGAGCGATCAATGGTTTGCTGCACCAGACCATCCTCGGCGACTTCCTTCAGGCTGTCGCTGCAGGGCGCGCCGCAGACGGCCGCGTCCGAAAGCTTGGCTGCGGCCAGGACGACATCGACCAGTTCCCTGGTGACAAAAGGACGCGCCGCATCGTGCACCATCACAAAATCGGAGGAATCTGAAACCGCCTCGAAGTCCGGCCTGGACCGAATCCTGGCGCTGCGCCCCGCCGGGAACGAGCCGGATGTTGCCCTTGCTTCGAGCGGCGCGACGAGCGCCTGCATTTCCGCCTCGCTGCCGGGGCGAACGACCAGGATGATTTCCGCCAGCAATTCGGTCCGTTGCAATCGCTCGAGCGTGTGGAGCAACAGAGGGCGGCCCGCCCAGGGGGTGAGAAGCTTGTCAAAGCCCATGCGTTGACTGCGCCCGGCAGCCACGACAACCGCACTTAGAGGTTCGCTCATTTATTTTTTCTTTTTGGATCCGTCGTCACTCTTGTCGGCGGTGTCGTCTTTGTAAAAGATGGGGCCGTGCGCCTTGAGATTGGCGATGAAGGCGGCCAGATTATCGCCAACCTGCTTGTCGTTGAAGAATCTGCCCAAGGCTCCCTTGCTGTTCTTGGCCTGGCCCAGGATATCATTGGCGTTTTTGACCATGCTGTCGCCGTTGTCGACCATCTCGCGAAGCTTGGCAATCGTTTCCTTCAAGTCGTCGGTGCTCGTGCCGGTAAGACTTCGATTGTTCAGCCGGTCCATCATTTCGTTGAGCTTGTCCGGCAATATGATTGGCTTTTTCGATGCAGCGGCTTGGCGCCTTCCGCCAAGTCTCCAAGCCCGACTGTGCTGAACCCTCGATCACTTCGCCATCCTTAACAAACGGGCTCTTTCCGTTCAGCCGTTCCCGGCGGATACTCCTCGGGCTTCACGTCCACAAATTGATCCCCCAGCAGACCGGAGCTGCCGATGACGTATTTGGCATCCTCGCGAATATCGACCTTCTGTCGATCTTCAGGTTGACCTCGACTTTCTGCGTGTCCGGAATCGGCACAGGGATCGGTGGTGACCTTGCCGATGATGCGCGCCGGAGAGAAAAACGTCGGAGCCCTTGAGCAGGCCGCTGGCATTGGGAAACTTCACGGTCAGGCTATAGGTCGGCTTGAAGACGTCCTTCACTTCGCCGAAAAAGAGGATCAACGTGCAAATGATCCCGATGCCGAAGAGGAGAAAGATTCCGACCCTTGTTTCCATGTTGTTGATTCGTGTTTCATAAGGGTTCCTAGAATATAGCATCACTAGCATCGGATATGCCGTTGACAAAGCGTTTCACGATCGGGTCCTGCGATTCAAGCACGACTCTGGGCTCATCGACACAATAAATTCGCCCTTCATGGAGCATGGCGATACGGTCTCCGACCTCGCGGGCGCTGACCATATCATGGGTGACGATGACCGAGGTCATGTTCAATTCCTCGCCCAGCCGCACCATCAACTTGTTGATGCTGTCCGCCACAACGGGATCAAGGCCGGACGTGGGCTCATCGTAGAGCATCAAGGCGGGCTTGGCGATGGCCGCTCGGGCCAGGGCCACGCGTTTCCGCATGCCGCCGCTTAGTTCGGAGGGCCATTTGTTCTTCCTGATTGGGGAGATCGACAATCTTCAAGGCGCGGGCGACTTCTGATCGGATTTGCTTTTCATTGACGTCGCCCTTCTCGCGCAGGGGAAAGGCAACGTTTTCACCCACGGTGAGCGAATCGAAAAGCGCGCCGTTCTGAAAGAGCATGCCGGTCTCCTTACGCAGCGGAACCATCTGCTCTTCGCTCAGCTGGGCCAGGTTCTTGTCGCGAAACCAGATTTGCCCCGCATCGGGCCGCATCAGCCCGAGGATATGCTTGAGCAGAACGCTTTTGCCGCCGCCGCTTCGGCCGATGATGACCATGTTCTCTCCCTCCCGGATCTCAAGATTGACCCCGCGGAGTACCCGTTGTCGGCCCAGTGTCTTCTCGACACCGACCAGGCGAATCAGGGCTGGTGACGGGGTTTGGGAGGCGGCGCGCGCGCCCGTGTCCGCCGGTGTAACCGTGCCCGTGAACGTAACCCTGTTCGCGCGGCCGGTGTAAAGCTGGCTGCCTTCCGGCGGTCCCGCGAGCGTCACCTGCGCCGCCACCCGTACGCCGCGCACGCCGCTTGACGCCCCGTGTGAGCGCGACGAAGAACCTGGCGCTGTAGCTCACATCTGAAAAGGTGAACTCGTAGAAGCCGAGCGCATCCGTGCTCGTCGTTTGCGCGATGGTGAACGAGCCTGCGCCCGCCTCCCTCGCAAAGAGCTTCACCGGCTGATCCGCCGCGGTGGCTCCGCCGTGACAGCGAAGCTGCCCGAACACGACCACCGCATCACCCGCCGTCAGTGCTTCCGGCGCGGCATTGGCTGTAACCGCGCATCGGCCGTTCGGGCTCGAATGCTTTTGCGGAGACGGCCTTGCGCCTGCCGTCACCGGGATCACGGCGAGTATGAGCGTGGTGCTCAACGCCGTGAATAAGGTTGCCTGGACGCATCGGTGCCTCCTGTCGATCTGCTGGTGAACGGTGAGCAGCCGGCGCCACCCGGTTGACTGCCCCTCTAACCCGCAATCTGTGCGATCGATTCGGTCTTGCTCGCGACGGTCGCTCGGTGATACTCTGCGCGTCGCCGGATGCTGTGCGTCGAGCCGATGGTTGCCTCGCGTGCCGTCAGCTCGGTGGCGTCAGCCCGGCGGGGCGATCATCTCCGATCCGCGATACGACCTGAGCACATGGCGCTTCGCAAGCTGAGCAACCGTCCGAACGTCACACTCCCGGGCCCCGGCGGCGCGACCGCCGACCCGCGGGCGCAGGCGCCTGCGCAAATCCGTTCGCGCCCATCGCTGTCGTGGCCGCAGCGTTGGGCACGCGTCCGTCCGGCCCTGTCGCTGCCGCGGCCACTCCTCATCCTGCTCGCCGTCGGTCTCGCCCTGCGCGTCTACTTCATGTTCGTCTGGAGCCCCGCGATCACCGGATACTCAGACAGCGGCGTCTATTTCCAGGACAGCGTCGACTCGCTGTGGAGCGACCCCATCAGAACGGCCGGCTACGGGATGTTCCTGCGCGTGCTCCACGGGATCACCCCGCATCTGATCTTCGTGATCATCGTCCAGCACCTGCTCGGACTGGTCACCGCGACGTTCTACTTCCTCGCCGTGCGCCGCGGCGGAGGTCCGCGCCTGCTCGGCCTTGCGCCCGCCGCGATGATCGCGCTCGGCGGCGATCAGCTGTTCATGGAGCACTCCGCGCTCAGCGACTCGCTGCTCATATTCATCGTCAGCGCGGCGCTCTACTGCGCGATACGCGCCGCCGGGGGTCCGCTGCGCTGGGCCGCCCTCGCCGGTATGTGCACCGGCTTCGGCGTCTGGGACCGTGGCGCCGGTATTGCGATGATCGCAGTCCTCGCCACCTGGCTGCTCTTCAGCGCCGGGCGCCCGACCCGCCGGACGCTCGCCTCCGGGCTGGTCGCACTCGTCGTCGCGCTCGCCGTCGTCGGCGTGTACATAGGCTGGCGCGACACCGTCACCGGGCTGAGCGGTCTCACCACCAACAACGCATGGAACCTCTATGGCCGGTTGCACCGTGGGCCGACTGCACAAAGTTCGTACCTCCGGCCGGCACCGAAAGGCTCTGTGAAGGGACACCGCCCGCCCAGAGGGGGTACATAAGCGGTGGGGACGGGTACATATACGACACTGAATCGCCCGCCTGGGAGATCTTCGGGCCGCCGTATCTCGTCTCCAAATTCCACATGCGATGAGTCTCCTCGAGAAGTGGTCCGAGGCCGCGATCCTCGGGCAACCGCTCGACTATCTGCATGCCGTATGGCTTGACACACTGCGGCTGTTCGATCCCAACCATGCCTCCTACAGCGATCTCAGCGCCGACGAACTGAGATCCTTTCTCCTATACGGACCGTTCAGGAAAGGGCAGAGTGAATTCGTCACCTACTGGCAGCAGCTGCTCTACCCGCACGACCCCGCGCCCCACCACGGAGACATCGGACCGCTCTCCACCTGGGAGAAGCTCACGCGTGTGACCGGCGTGTGGATGGCGCTGCTGCTCGCACTCATCGCGATCGGGCCATGGGTGCTCAGAGGAACGGCGCGCAGCGCCATGATGCTGTTCGGCACGAGCGCGCTCGCACTGATCTTCTTCCCGATCTTCACCAAGGGCTATGACTACCGCTTTGTGATCCAGGCCTTTGCGCCGCTCGTCGCCGCCGGCGCGCTCTCATCGTGGGGCCTTCTCACGACGCTCCGCGCGCTCCGCGCGAGACGACGTCCAGCCTCGCCCTGAGTGGGCGGGGGCGCTCACCTCATCGGGATGGCGCCCCTCCGGGTGCATGAGGGACTTCCGCCGCGCCCGTTGCCTGGGCGGCGAGGTCCGGCGGCGTGAGCGCTTCCCCGTCGCCCGGCTCGTCCGGATCGGCGCTCGCCGCAACGCCGGCCGAGGACCGCGGGGCCTCTTCCACGGCGTCCAGGCGCTCCTGGAGCAGCGCCACACGCTGCGCCAGCGTCTTGTTCTGGTTCCACAGACGCGAGACCGTCGTTGAGAAGTGCACCAGCATCAGAAGCACGAACAGGAACGTCACAGCGAACAGCGCCGACGGGGCGTAGTAGATGCCCACGCCATGAGCGATCGTCGTCAGCAGGCCTTTCCAGATGCCCAGCACGAGCACCGTCGCGCCCGCCGTCAGCCATAGGATCGCGTAGCGCTCCATCATCCGCTGGCGCCTTACGAGCTCGAAGATCAGCCCGCAGATGAGCACCGCGACGATGATCACCTCCACGCGCGCACTGACCGGCGAGGTGACCTTCGAGGCTTCCGCGAGCGCGACCATCATGAGATTGTGCTGCATCTGCCCGTCGTCACCCGAATCGACCGACCCTTACGCTCGTCCTCAGCTTGACGGTTGCTCGCCACGGCCCCGACCGGAGTGGCGGGACCGGTGTCGACCGCAGCCATGGCAACGGAAACGCCACGCACGCACCGATCAACGGCGACACGAGCAGCTCAGCGTTCCTGCGCGCCCGAGAACAGCGCTGGGCGGACTTTGGCTATCTTCGAAGTGCATGCTCATCCGCAGCGTCCCAAAACGCTCCTCCGTGCGGGTGCGCTCTGCACCAGCAGCGCGCCGGCGGATATTACCATGAACACCACCTCGCTCCGAGCCGAAATGGGCAGCGATCTCCGGCGGAATCTCGTCATCGTGCCCGCGCACAACGAGGTCGAGGCGATCGCCGGAACCGTCGCCGAGATCCACGCGTCCGCGCCCGACTTCGACGTGCGTCGTGATCGACGACGGCTCGACCGACGACGACCGCCGCCCGCGCGGCCGAGGCCGGCGCACGCGGTGCTGCGCCTGCCGTTCAACCTCGGCATCGGCGGCGCGATGCAGAGCGGCTACCTCTACGCGCTCGAGAACGGCTACGAGGTCGCCGTTCAGGTCGACGGCGACGGGCAGCACGACCCGCGCCACATCCACGATCTGCTCGCCCGCCTGCAGGCCGACCCCGACACTCGACATGGTCACCGGCTCGCGCTTCCTCGAGCCCGCCAGCGACGGCTTTCGCTCGACCGGCGCGCGGCGCGTCGGCATCCGCATCCTCGAGCGGCGTGATCCCGCTGATCACCCGCCAGCGCGTCACCGACCCGACCTCCGGCTTGCGCATGACCAACCGCCGGGGCATCGAGCTGTTCGCCCGTGACTACCCGCACGACTACCCCGAGGTCGAGGCGATCCTGCTGATGCACGCCCACCGGCTGCGCCGCGCGAGATCCCGGTGACGATGCGCCCGCGGCTCACCGGCACCTCGGCGATCTCCTCGACCCAGTCCGTCTACTACATGGTCAAGGTGCTGCTGGCGCTGTTCGTGGGGATCTTCCGCGCTCGGCCCGAGCGTCAGGAGTGATACGTCACGTAGCCGCTGTTGTTCACCTGAGTGACGGTGAAGGGCGTGCGGTACGGCGTTTTCTTCTTGCCGATCGTGCCCGTCGCGTAGCACGTGAATTCGACGCCGGCTTTCTGTTCCACGCTGGCCGGGCACGTGACCGTCGAGCGCAGGTGGCGCTTGAGCAGGATGCTTTCTTCGATCGACGCCTGAACCCGCGCAACATCAAGTTTCTTGCCTGATGGAGAGTTCGAGGTTTCCGTCGAGGATGAGCCGCAAGCGCTGACGAGCGTGGCCGCCGCGAGGCCCATGGCCGCGAGCAGCGCGCCGCGATGCGCGATGCCGGCGATCGGCCCTGCGTGGACGGGACCGGTGCTTCTCGGAGTGGTGGGTTGGATTTTCATGCGCGCAGCATAACCGCTGGCGCAGCCGCGCGTGCGAACTCGAGGGCCCGGACGAATGTCGCGCTGCTGGACTCGTGTCCAACCTGTGAAGCCGCACTCTCGACAGTCTTGACTTTCCGGATCCCATCCGTTACCTTGCCGACACCTGTAGGACTAGATCTGTATTCATCGGTATTACCAGGAGGAGACCAATGCGCCACCGCAGGGAAGCCAAGCCGGATGGGCAGGCAAGGGAGCACACGAGGAGTGGGAGCGCCGCGCGCCGCATGCGCATGAGGGCGGCAGTAGCTGCCGCAGGAGCTCTCGGCGTTGCTTCAATCACGCTGTTCGGTACCGCCTCCACGGCGGCGGCGAACACAAGCAACTGCATCAACCTCTTCTTTTTTGAAATTTGCGGGCCTCAGGGTCCGAGCGGTGGCAACGGGGCGACTGGCCCCACTGGCGCCACCGGCCCCGCCGGGGCCAAAGGCGTAACCGGAGCGACCGGCCCGGCCGGCGCGACCGGCCCGCAGGGTGAAAAGGGCGCGACCGGCCCCACGGGGACCGGGAGCGGTGGAGAAGGAAGCACCGGCCCGACCGGAGCAACCGGCGCGACCGGAGCAACCGGACCCAAAGGCGAAACCGGCGCAACCGGCGCCACGGGCCCGCAGGGCGAAAAGGGCAACACCGGAGCAACCGGAGCAACCGGACCAGCCGGTGAAAAGGGCGCGACAGGCGCCACCGGAGCCCAGGGCGCCCAGGGCCCCCAGGGAGTGACCGGCGCGACCGGCGCGACCGGCCCGACCGGCCCGACCGGCCCGACGGGTGAAAAAGGCAACACCGGCTCAACCGGCGCTCAGGGCAACACCGGAGCGACCGGCCCAACCGGCGTCGCAGGTGAAAAAGGCGCGACCGGAGCAACCGGACCGACCGGCGCCACCGGCGTAACCGGAGCGACCGGAGCGACCGGAGCAACCGGAGCCAAAGGCAACACCGGAGCAACCGGAGCAACCGGCGGAACCGGAGCTCAGGGCAACAACGGCGCCACCGGCGCAACCGGAGCAACCGGCGCTAAAGGCAACACCGGAGCAACCGGCGGAACCGGAGCTCAGGGCAACACCGGAGCAACCGGTGCGACGGGTGCCACGGGCGCTCAGGGTGCCAAAGGTGCCACGGGTGCCACGGGTGTAACGGGTGCCACCGGCGCCACGGGTGCAACCGGCGCCACGGGTGCAACCGGCGCGCAGGGCGTGACCGGAGCAACCGGTGCGGCCGGAGCACAGGGATCGCAGGGCAACACGGGTGCCACGGGTGCCACGGGTGCCACTGGTGCGACTGGCGCGGGTGGCAGCACCGGCGGCAGCGGAGCAAACGGAGCAACCGGAGCAACCGGCCCGACCGGACCGCAGGGCGTGGCTGGAGCAACGGGTGCAACAGGCCCGGCCGGCGCAACCGGTGCTACGGGATCAGGTACAACGGGTGCAACCGGCCCGACCGGCCCGACCGGCTCATATCCGGAAGTTGCCCCGACGGGCCTTGTGGAGCACGGTTACTGGGAGGTGAGCACGCCTGACAACGCAAACGTCGGCAGGCTGAGCATCTCGCAGATCTCGTTCCCGATCCCGCTGAAAGCGGCACTGGCCTCGACCAACACGGTGTACGTCTCGGTCGAAGCTGAAAAAGTCGCCGGCAAGTGCGAAGGCACCGTCAGCCTCTCCGAGCGCAAAGCCCGGGTACCTCTGTGTCTACGCCGGTCTGGAAAGCAACTTTGAATCGGAATTCAAGGGCTTCCAGAACGCGGTAGGCGGAGCAGGGGCCTCGGCGCAGGGTACGGCGGTCACATACGAACCGTCGTCAGACTCCACCGAAACGCGTGTTGTCGACCAGGGCACGTGGGCGGTGACCGCTCCGTAGGTAGCGCATTCAACCGGCCGGTGCCAGCGCAGTTGCGATGCACCGGCCGGGAGATGCACCAGGGTTTAGATCAGATTCCGAGACACAGTGATTACCAGGAGGAGACCAATGCGCCACCGCAGGGAAGCCGAGCAGAGCAGGCGAGGGAGGCAGAGTAACGCAGCACCAGCAGCACGCAGGCTGTCCGGCCACACCCGCGCGGCAGCGTGCCGACTGGGAGTGGGCCTGGTTGTGGCGGGAGCGCCGCTGTTTGCGCTCAGCGCCTCAGCGCAGGCAAACCTGCCCAAAGAATATCTGCCATGTGAGTGGTCCACGCCATTCACCTGGTTCTGTGGTCCTACCGGAGGCAATGGCGCGACCGGCGCGACCGGCGCGACCGGCGCAGCCGGCGCGACCGGCGCCGCGGGCGTGACCGGAGCAACCGGTCCGACCGGTGCACAGGGCCCTAAAGGTGAAACCGGTGCCGAAGGCCCGGCCAGCGGCAAAGTTGGCCCCACCGGAGCAGTCGGCTCGGGTGGAGCCGCGGGCGCTCAGGGCGCGGCCGGCAGTGCAGGATCTGTCGGGCCACGCGGGGCCAAAGGTGAAACCGGCTCCGTCGGCAGTGTCGGCGCTCAGGGCGCGCAGGGTGCGACCGGCGCGACCGGCGCGACCGGTGCAACCGGCGTCGCCGGTATAGCCGGAGCCGTCGGTGCAGGCGGCGGTGTTGGCGCAGCGGGCGCCACCGGCGCAAAAGTGAACGGTGCAACGGGTGCAACGGGTCCGACCGGAGCGACCGGAGCAACCGGTGGTACCGCCGGCAGCGGCGGAACCGGAGCCACTGGCACCACCGGAGCAGCGGGTGCGACGGGCAGCACAGGCGGCACGGGAACCGGCGGCGCCACTGGCGCTACTGGTGAAACCGGAGCCACTGGCACCACCGGCGGCACGGGCGCGCAGGGCGCCGTGGGCAACGCCGGAGCCGGCGGAGCAACTGGTGAAACCGGCGAAACCGGCTCAGCCGGAGCCGCGGGTGCACAGGGCGCGGTCGGCAGCGCCGGCGGGACGGGTTCCGCTGGTGCAACCGGGGCGACTGGTGAAACCGGCTCGAACGGTGGAGCCGGTGGAACGGGCGCGGCCGGGGGAACCGGCGCGACCGGTGTCACGGGCGCAACCGGCCCAACCGGCAACGTCGGCCAAACCGGCGGAACGGGGTCGCAGGGTGTCACCGGCAACGCCGGCAGCGCCGGCAAAACGGGCGCAACCGGCCCGACCGGGCCGACCGGAGCAACGGGTGTGACCGGTGCAACCGGCGCAACCGGCGCAACGGGTAACGCCGGTCCGGCGGGCAACGGCGGGAGCAGCCGGAGCGACCGGACCCAATGGCTCGACAGGCGCCACCGGCGCCGGTCCGACAGGTCCCACCGGTAACCCCGGTGCTGTCGAACTGCCGGCGGTGCTCGCGAAGGTGTCACCGAGAAGGGGTTCTGGGCAACGACGGCCGGCGAACAGCCGGAAACGTTCCCGCATCAGACGTCTGCGACGATCTCGTTCCCCATCTGGATCTCGGCGATAATCTCGGCCGAAAAGGTGCACTACATCAAGCCGAAAGCAACAGCACCGGCTGGATGCACCGGCGGCACGGTCGCCGAACCGAAGGCGGAATCAGGCAACCTGTGTGTCTACGCGGGCGTTGAATCGCTCACCGAGGCGGAATTCTTCGCCATCGAGAAGGCCACCGGGGAAGCTGGTGCGCAGCGGTCTGGCGCACAGGTCATCTTCGTTGACCACGAAGTCGAAGTGCCGTCATTCATCCAGGCGCAGGGTACCTGGGCGGTGGGCGGCTGATCCACCTGCCGGCGCATTGGTTGGAATGGACGAAGGGCCCCCGCAAGTCGGGGGCCCTTCGACGTTTCGGTGGGGGTTTCAGCGGTTGCCGGAGTGGGTCGCTACAGAGTTGGTGAAAAATTACGTTTCAGCTACAACGCCGGGCGCGCCGCTCTGATAGGGTCTTGCCTCGGATTTAATCGCGAGGAGAGCGGAGAAAGAGGAATATGCGTCAGGGAAGCCGCACGGAGGAGCTTGTTGAACGGAGAGCGACGAGCACGTCTGTGCGCAGACGCTTTTTCGTAGGAGTGGTAGGTATGACATCGGCGCTGATCGTGGCCGTGCCAGCGATTGCGCTCGCAGGGGGCTCACAGTCGCACGGCGCGACAGGCGCCACCGGCGCGACCGGCGCGACCGGCCCAGTTGGTGTCACAGGTGCGACCGGACCGGCGGGTCCGACGGGCGCCAAGGGTCCGAAGGGCCCGACCGGTGCGGCGGGGCCGTCCGGCGGTGGAACTGGTCCTGGAGGTGTGGGCCCCACGGGCGCGGCCGGAGGCGCAGGAGCCGCCGGGGCTGCGGGGCACGGGGGTCGTCCGGAGCCACGGGTGGCGCGGGATCGCGCGGTGCCGCCGGCAGTACCGGCGCGACCGGCGCTTCCGGCGCTGCTGGGCAACCCGGCGCCAGCGGTCCGGCCGGCTCGACCGGACCTGTCGGTGTTACAGGCGCCACCGGCGCCGCGGGTGCCGCTGGTGCGGCTGGTGCCGCCGGCGCGGGAGCAGCGGCGCTGCGGGCGCGAGCGGCGCGAGCGGCGCCACCGGCGCGACCGGCGGCGTCACCGGTGGGACCGGCGCGACCGGCACACGGGAATTTCGGCGACCGGCGCCACCGGCGCCACTGGCGCGACGGGCGCCACGGGCGTAACAGGCGCCACCGGCGCGACCGGTGAAACCGGCGCCACCGGCGCCCAGGGCGCCGGCGTGACGGGAGCTGCAGGCGGCACGGGTGCGACCGGTGCGACCGGAGCAACCGGCGAAGCGGGCGCCGGCGGGCTGGTGGGTTTGGTGCAACCGGAACCACCGGCGCAACCGGTCCCACGGGCGCTACCGGCGCTACCGGCGAAACCGGCGCTACAGGCGTCGGTCAGGTCGGCGCGACGGGCCCCACGGGCCCCACGGGCCCCACGGGCGCCACGGGCGCCACAGGCGCCGCAGGCGTCAAGGGGGTAACCGGCGCCACGGGACCGACCGGTGCGGCCGGCGCCACGGGGCCGACCGGAGCTCCCGGTGGTTCAACTGGCAGCACGGGCGGCACGTCCGCAAGCGGGGCAACCGGCGCCACCGGGGCCAAGGGTCCCACCGGCACGACCGGAGCCACCGGGCCGACCGGCCCGACCGGGCCGACCGGGCTAACCGGGCCTGGAGGGCCGGGGGCAACCGGGCCGGCGGGACCGGCCGGGGCATCAGAAGTCCCGGCCACGCTCACCTCCGGTAAGACGGAGAGCGGCTTCTGGGCGACGTTGGCCGGCGAACAGCCGGAACCGTTCCCGGCGCGAGACCTCAGCAACGATCTCCTACCCGATCTGGCTGACGACGGCGCTGTCGGCTGAAAAGGTGCACTACATCAAACCTGGCGCAACCGCACCTGCGGGCTGCACCGGCGGTACCGTGCGGTACCGACGGCCGAATCGGGCAACCTCTGCATCTATGCGGGTGTCGAAGCGCTGACCAATGCCGAATGGTTCGCGATTGAGAAGGGGACGGGTGAATCCGGTTCGCAGCGGACCGGGGCGCAGGTCATTTTCGTGGAGCACGAAATCGAAAAGGCCACGGCGATCAAGGCCCAGGGGACCTGGGCTATAACCGGCTAGCTGAACCAGCCGGGATCGACGCGGGAAGCACGCGTGGGGCGCCGCCGGTGGAGGCGGCGCCCCGGATTGCGCTCTGCGCTACTCTGGTAGCGTCCGCGTGCCAGGGGGCAGGGGGAAGTCGAGAAAGGGAAGAGATGCGTCTCGGTGTCTTGGAGGAGGAGTTCTCTATCGCTGGGCCGCCGTTCATGACCGGCGTCGCCCGCCCGAGCGCCGTGCGCATTCTCGCCGCCGTGGTCGCGCTCTTCCTCGCCTTGGCAATCTTGGCCTCGACCGCGATTGGATCGACGATTCACGGGTGCTACGAGAATCGCACGGGTGCACTGAAGCTCGTTGGGGGAGCGCACTGCGCCCATGGTGAAACCGCCATTCAGTGGAGTGCGAGCGGTTCGCGCGGGCCGCGCGGCTCACGTGGTGCCGTAGGTCCTGAAGGGCCCCTCGGACCCACCGGCGTAACCGGCGCGACCGGGCCGGCCGGACCAGCAGGCGAAGCGGGTCTACCGGGACCAACCGGAGCCACCGGGGTGACCGGGCAGGCCGGCGCCACCGGCGCCACCGGCGCCAATGGCGCGAACGGGGCGACGGGGTCGGCCGGCGCGGCAGGTGTGGCCGGGGCCACCGGCGCAACCGGCCCGACCGGCGCGACGGGCTCGACCGGCGCCGGTGGCAACGGTCCGACGGGCCCCACCGGTCCCACCGGCCCGGGCGCAACCGGCCCGACGGGAGCGCCGGGCATTCGCGCCTCCAAGCTCGCCTCCGAACAGTCTGAGACTGGGGCCTGGAGCATCGTCACGCCCATCACGCCCGCCGAGAGCCCGACACCCGCCGAGAAACACCTCGCGGCTACCGCGATCTCGTTCCCGATTCCTGTCGAACCGGCACCGAAAAGCGTCCACTACATCGCGCAGGGCGCAACGCCTCCTGCGGGCTGCTCCGGGACTGCTTCATCGCCGGTGGCCGAAAAGGGCAACCTGTGCGTGTTCACGAGCGAAGAAAGCCTCCTTGCCGCCGTCTTCCACGCGATCGAAAGTCCCGAAGGCGCGGCCGGTGCATCCTCCTTCGGCGCGCTGCTGAGCTTCGAAGGAACCCTGGAATCGCCCGCCGAAGGCGCGGCCAACATCAATGCTCGCGGCACTTGGGCCGTTACGGCGGAATAGCGCATGGAGTTCATTCCACCCCAGGGACGTCGAAGGCGCGCAGTTGCTCTCGGCGGGGCGTGCGCATTGACCCTCTGGGCATTTGCCGCCGTCGCGCAGACGTCCACTGCCGCTCGCGCCAAGCAGGCCGGTGCCGTGCCGACAATACGCGGCTGTTTCAGCGACAGCACCGGGGCCCTGCGCATCAGCGCGGGTGGATGCAGCCGGGGTGAAACTCGCATCGAATGGAGTGCGAAGGGGCAGGCCGGAGAGAGAGGGGCCACCGGTCGCACCGGTGCGAGCGGAGTGAAGGGAACCCCCGGAATCGCCGGTGTCACGGGTGTCACCGGAGCGACCGGTCCGCAGGGCGCCACGCTGCAGGGCGCCACCGGCGCGACCGGCGCGGCCGGCGCGACCGGCGCCAGCGGTGTGACCGGCGCAACCGGCGCCGCAGGCGCCGCGGGCGCGACCGGCGCAACCGGCGCCGCAGGACCCGCCGGGGCAACCGGCGCGGCGGGGGCGCTCGGCTCTGGATCGACCGGCCCCACCGGCCCCACCGGCCCCACCGGCCCCACCGGTCCGGCCGGCGCCACCGGGCCGACCGGATCCATCTCAGGACCGCTCGGAGCAAATGGGGATGAAACCGAGACGGGGTTCTGGGCGGTGACGAGCCAGGCGGTCGGAGCCAACTCCCACGAGGCAAGTGCCACGATCTCCTTCGCCGTACCGCTGAAAACGGCGCTCGCCTCGACCAACACCATCTACGTCTCGAAGGAAGTTGAAAAAGTCGCCGGAAAGTGCGAAGGCAACGTTGCCTCTCCGACGGCAAAGCCGGGTTACCTCTGCGTATACGCGGCAGAAGAATCAAACTTCGGTGGAGGCCCGCTGACCATGCAGCCCATTCAGAATCTGACGGGCGCGGGCGGCGCGTCGACCGCAGGGGCCTTGATCCTCTTCTCGGTCACGGAAAAAAGCACCGAAGCTCGCATCGTCGACCAGGGCGTCTGGGCCGTGACGGAGGGGCCCTAGGCGATGAGACCGACACGAACCCCCCACCACACTGCCCCGGGCGCGATGGCAGAAGCTCGTCGCAGGGGCCCGCGTGCGGCGAGCGTCGCGCTCCTGGTGCCCGTGGTGACCCTGGCACTCCTGGCCTTTACCCCCGCCGTCGCGAGCGCGGCTGCGAGCTCACCCGTACGTGCCTGCTCTCGCAACAGCAACGGAGCGGTGCGCGTTGTCCTCGGATCCGGGCGCTGCGGGCGCGGTGAAACGCAAGTCGCGTGGAACCTCAGCGGGCCGAAGGGAGCCAAGGGCGCAGCGGGACCCGCCGGCGTCGGCAGTCGCGAAGGACTCGAGGGCGCCGTCGGGCCTCAAGGGCCCACAGGAGTCGCAGGAGCGGCGGGCATCGGCGCGGCGGGCGCGGTCGGGGCGACAGGGGCCACCGGCGCCACCGGGGCCACTGGTGCTGCCGGCGCAACGGGTGCCAATGGCCCGACGGGAGTCACCGGCGCAACCGGCGCAACCGGCGCAACCGGCGCGACCGGCGCAGGCTCGGCCGGTGGGACGGGCCCGACCGGCGCAACCGGCCCAACAGGACTGGCGGGCGCGACCGGGCCCACCGGACCTGCGATCGGGGGAACGCTGAGCGCCCCGCAGACCGAGCGCGGAGTCTGGGTTGCCGACAGTCCGGCGTCGCCGGAAGTCCTCCCGCAGCAGACGACGGCTGCGATCTCGTTCGTGACTCCCCTGGAAAAACTGCTCAAACCGGAAGCCGTGCACTACATCAAGCTTGGAGGAACGGTTCCCGCCGGATGCACCGGAGGCACGGTGAAAGAACCCAAGGCGGAACCTGGGAACCTCTGCGTCTACGCTGGAGTGGAATCGTTGACCAATGCAGAATGGTTGGCCATCGAGAAGGCCAACGCCGAACCGGGCGCCCAGTCGACCGGTGCGCTGGTCGTGTTCGTCGCCCACGAAATCGAACAGCCGGCGAGCATTCAGGCTCAGGGGACCTGGGCCGTCACCGGCTGAGGCCGCCGAGCACCCCAAACGGCGGGCCTGCGCTGTTCGTCTGGCGCCGTCGCGTTAGCGGGGTTTTCAACACAGGCGCGGCATGGTATGATCGCGACCGATAGAAGGCCGCATGGGCGAGGAGTGGGCCTCTTTGTATGGGTTCAAAGGGGAGTAGCCGAGACAAGATGCCTCGGCGTTCTCGTCGTCGGTCACGAACGGCAAGCGACAACGGCTCCGAGTCAAGGGGGAGATGGGAAAATATGAGGATCGCAGAGCTCAGGAAGAGGCTGGCGACGGGCGGAAGACCCGCACTTTTGGCACTGGCGGTGCTCGCATTCGCGCCGGCAGCGGCCCAGGCCAACCTAATCGAAGGAAACCCGATTATTTACTCCAACGGCTCGAAAGTCGAAACGGAAGCCAAAGCCGTCTCGGTGGTGGGCTACGGGGACATCGAATTGAAGAGCGAACAGCTGCCGGGCGGGTTCGTCGAATGCACGAACCTCGGCCTCGGGAGCAGCTTCAACGCCGGTAGCCCGCTGCGAAGCAAGGGCAAGATCCTCACGTGGATGGCGGCAGGCCACGCGCCGACCTCGGCTCACAAAGAACTGAGCGCCGAATGCCGAGGGCTTGGCGGTAAAGCGTGGGCGACGGATGAAAAACCGCTCCACGTTGTGGAATCACAGACCAAACACGGCGAACTCACGGTTCCGTGGAACGTCGAAGGGATCTGCAGGATCAACACCGAAACCGAAGAAACGACGGCGATCGTCGTGGTGGGCGTCCCGACGGCGCTGACCGCTCCTGAAAAAGAAGCTCGCGAAAAACGCAAATGCGTTGAAGGCGAAACGGCTGAAAAAACCGAAATCGCTAACGAAGTCAGCGAAAAAAAGGGCTGCTACGCCACGAACCCCTCGCCGGAAGGGTGCATCGGCGTGCTGATCATCGACCCGGAAATCTCGCTTGAACTCAACTACGGCGGATCGCTCCGCGCGATCGGCAAAAACGGAACGGGCAACGGCCTGAACCAGTCGAAGTGGGAATTCAAGGGCGCCTCCGGCGGCGAACTCCAATGCGAGTCGGCCGGCTGCACCGCGAAAGGCATCACGACCGGCGTTGTCGAACAGCAGGGCTTCGAAAGCGTCCAGCTGCTGACCGTGAAGTAGACGCAGATCTGGCAGGACGAAGCAGTACGGGGCCGCGAGAGATCGCGGCCCCGTTGCGTATCCGGGCGCCGGCGCGCTGCGCGGGAGCGTGCGCTAGGGTGTTGTCGGGGATAGAGTGGTCCGTCGATGAGGAGATGAGTAAGGCGATGAGGATGGGGCGCGGTAGAGGGAGCGGAGCGGCGCTGTTCGGGCTTGTGCTCGTGTCGGCGTGGCTCGCTCCGGGCCTGTCCGCACCGGCGTCGGCGGCGCCTCAGCTCACCATCAGGATGACCCACGAAAACGCGTGGGCGTCAGTAGTCGGGGATTGTCCCAGCCACCAAGCCGCACTGACCGACGAAGCGTTCTGCGGCGTGGACCCCTTCCCGAAGCTGAGCCACACAGGACTCGCGAGCGAAGCCGAGCTGAAAGAACATTCGGAAACGTTCGACCGCGGCAGCGGTGGCAATCGGTACACCGTGACCGTGATAAATACGGGCGACAGCGATGTGCCCGAAGGAGAATCGGTAACGGTCAATGACGTCCTAGGGCCTGGCCTCGTATCCGCGGTCACCACGCCAGGTTATGCGTACGGCCCCGGCCCAGGTGCGAAAGTCTGGGAATGCCAACTACATGAGTCCCGCGAACTCAGTTGCACAAAAACCAAACACACAAAACTGAGGCCGCTCAAAGTAGGCGAATCGTGCCAACCAAACGAATCGGAACCAGCATGCTACCCGCCCATCACTCTCGAACACGTGTTTGTCGAACAGAGTGCAGGAGAACGGGCGACAAACACGGCTTCTGTATCCGGCGGAGGTTCACCGGAAGGCAAAACGACGGCCGCCGAAGAAGCCACCCAAATTCAATCGGTGCCGTTCGGACTCTACAAGTTCAACCAGGAAGAGGCTGAATCCGTTGGCAGTCCTCTCGCCGAAGCCCCGGCGGGGGGCCACCCCACGCTGTTGTCGACTGAACTGGTCTTCAACTTCCTCGCGGCTAGCGATGGCGCCCACGTAAAACTCCTCGCAGCTCCCGGCGGTCTAGGGGAAAACGTGGCCGGGCCCAAGGAACTCGAGGCCGAACTGCCGTCTGGACTGATCGGAAATCCGCAGAGCGCGCCGACGTGTCCGCTCGCGGGACTTTCGGACAAACACAACTGTCCGGAAGCGGCCGCCGTAGGTTATCTGGAAGTCCAAACAAGCGGTGAAACGGTTGCGAAAGAAGGCACGGTTCCCACCCCGGCCACCGGTCGCACGGCCGAGATATACAACCTGACCCCCAGCTACGGCCATCCGGCTGAGTTCGGTGTGATCGTGCCCTTAATCGAAAAATCAAAGGAAGGGGTGCCGGTCGTTCTGTATCCGAAGCTACGGAGCAGCGGCGACTACGGGCTGACGGTCGGGACGGAAGCGGCCGGGACGCTGCTTGGCGCCAAGATCACCTTCTGCTCCTATGGGGTGAAGGACGAAACTCATTGTAAGTCAAAGTCCGAAGGCACCGAGCCGCTGCTGTCTAACCCGACCCAGTGCTCCGAATCGCTCTCCACGACGCTGCGCGCGAACTCCTGGATTGAACCGGAGGACCAGACGTCATCCGTCGCCGCGGACCCTGCGCTTCCGGCCCTGCAGGGATGCTCGGCGCTCACCTACACGCGGACCTCGGCGCTCGAACCCGGGCGTAACCTCGAACCGACGCTGGAAATAGAACCCTCGATTGCCGAACAGGGGATTGCTCCACCCGACACGCCCACCGGCGCCGCTATCAGCCTCACGGTCCCGCAGACCGAGAACACAGAACCGGTTACGCCCGACGTCGAGGCGTTGACCATGGCATTGCCGAACGGGCTTGTGCTCTCCCCAGCGGCCGCCAGCGGCCTCACCGCCTGTTCAGAAGTCGAATTTGCAGTTCACTCGGAAGTCGAGGCCGGCTGCCATTCAGCGCAGATTGCAACGGTCGAAGCGTATACGCCGCTGCTTCCCCCGGAACCGGGGGAAAGTCGTGATCAGCTCAAGGGCGAGCTGCTCGTCGGAGCACCAGAATGCGCTCCTTGTGGCGCCAAGGAAGTCTCAGAAGGGAAGCTTCTGCACATCGATCTGCAGCTGACCGACCGCAAGGCCGGCCTGATCGTAAAGCTCCAGGGGCACTCGAGGCTCGTCCAACCCACTGGCACGACGAACCCCGAAGAGCAGATCGTTGAAACGGTCTTCGAAGACCTGCCCCAGCTGCCCTTCGAAAACCTGACCGTCAACCTGAAGAACGGTGAGCGTGCGCCGTTCGCGACCTCCCAGACCTGCGGCATATCGGTTGGCGTCGGCGAATTGACGCCGTGGAGCGAGTCTGAAGTCTTCGAAACCGAACCGAACTTCATCGGCGTGAGCGGCTGTCCCAAGACCGAGGCGTTCGCCCCCGCCCTGAGCGCCGGCACCGAATACCCGCAGGCCGGCCACTCCAGCAACTTCCTGCTGAAGATCTCGCGCGACGACGGCGAAGGCGACCTCAGGGGCGTGGAAGTCCACACGCCGCCCGGCCTCACGGCGAAGATCGCCGAAGTGCCGCATGTCTGTGAAGAACCGGCCGCCTCCACGGGCAAATGCAACGCCGAAAGCCAGATCGGCACGGTCAAGGTGTTTGCCGGCTCCGGCTCGAGACCCTTCGTCCAGACCGGCCAGGTCTACCTCACCGGCCCCTACAACGGAACCGAAGGCTTCGACAAGGGCGGCTGC
Source organism: uncultured Chloroflexia bacterium (assembly GCA_963838285.1). Taxonomy (GTDB): domain Bacteria; phylum Chloroflexota; class Limnocylindria; order Limnocylindrales; family CSP1-4; genus Fen-1039. Next base: position 4,230 of record CAWIQP010000009.1, on the reverse strand, counting down.
ACCGCAAACGGGGCCCCCGGCTGCGCCCCCTATGGCCTGTCGATCGTCATACCCACAACGGCCGGGCCGTTCACGTTGCTCGGCAACACCGGGACAGACAAAGAGGTCACCCGCGCAAAGATCGAAGTCGACCCCACCACAGCCGCGGTGAACGTCGTCTCCAACCCGCTGCCCCAGGAACTCGATGGCGTGCAGCTGCGTATCAAAGAAGTCCAGGTCGCGATCAACCGCCCGAACTTCTACCTGAACCCGACCAACTGCGAAAAGACGGCGATCACCGCGACGCTCACCTCGGCCAGCGGCCAGGTCTCCACACCGTCCTCCAAATTCGCCGTCGGCGGCTGCCGGGGTCTCGCCTTCAAACCGAAGCTGACCGCCTATACAAAATCCAACACGAGCAAAGCCAGCGGAGCCAGCCTGAACGTCAAGGTCTTCCAAAAGGCGGGCGAAGACAACATCCACAAGGTCGAAGTCGAGCTGCCGCTGGCGCTGCCCTCGCGCCTTACGACACTGCAGCGCGCCTGCACCGAACAGCAGTTCGCCAAGACCCCGTGGGGCTGCCCGCCCGAATCCTTCATCGGTTCAGGCGTCGCCCACACACCGCTCCTGAAGGCAGCGCTCACCGGCCGTGCGGTGCTCGTCTCTCACGCCGGCGCCGCCTTCCCCGACGTGGACTTCCTGCTGTTCGGCGGCGGCATCTCGATCCACCTCACCGGCCACACGCAGATCAAGAACGGCATCACCTACTCGAAGTTCGAAACGGTGCCCGACCAGCCGATCTCCTCATTTGACGCCAACTTCCCCATCGGCCCCCACTCGGTGCTGGCCGGCAACGGCTACCTCTGCGTCGAGAACCTGAAAATGCCGACGAAGATCACCGCCCAGAACGGCGCCGTCGTCAACCAGACGACCCAGGTCACCGTCAAAGGCTGCCCCAAGAACCTGAGCAAAGCGGCGAGGCTCTCAAAGGCGCTCACCGCGAAGGGCCTCTCGAACGCCTCCGGAACGCCGACGAGCGCCCCCGCCGCGGGCATCTCCGGCTCGCTCGGCACGACGAGCCCGGCAGCCCCCGCGCCCGCGCCCGCCAAACCGGCCATCAGCGGGTCCTGCCCCAACGAAGCCGCCCGAGCCAACAGCAACTGGGATGAAACTACCGGCAGGCCCTACTCGGAGAACCTGCCCGAATGCAGGGCCTATGAAATGGTCAGCCCGGTGGAGAAGGCGGGCGCCGGCGTGAGCGAGGGCAAGGCGGGAGCGAGCCAGGAAGAAGGGATACCGGTTTCGCCGACGGGGGAAAGGGTCGGCTTCATCTCTGAGGGTGATTTCGCAAACCCGCTGAACTGGTCATTCGTTCCAACGAGCGTCGTGAACCCCTACATCGCGACTCGTGGCGAAGCCGGCGGCTGGCAGACGGCTTCCGCATACGCGCCGAGCTCACTGGTGGTGAAGGACGAAGCAGTGGGGCTCTCGAGCGACTTCTCACCCGACCTGTCATCGGCTCAGGTCAGCTGCGGCGCCGGTTACGTGGGCGAATATGAGTGCGCCGCGCGTCACGATGGTGGCACTTGGGCGCGGGGCGCCGGACCGTACCGCAGTACGGAAGGCGAAGACATGGTTAACTTCGACACCGACTACAAGGGCGGCTCGGAAGATCTGTCGAGGATCTTCGTTCAGCCGACCGAATTCCGGATGCTCGAATCTGATGAACTCGGTCCGTTTGGAAGCAATGCGGTCTCCGGGATCTACGAATTCGGAATTGGCCCGGTCCCGTCAGCACCGAAGCTCGTAAACGTAACCACCCAGCACGTCGAGCTCGGTCTAAAACCGGGAGTCGGGCCAACGCTCGGCGGCGACCCCAGCGTGTACCACGCCATCTCGAATCTGGCCAACGAGTCTTTTTCACCGCCGAGCCGCCGGGCGGGGGAGACGAAACGATCTATGCGCGCGTCAACGGCGCCGAAACGGTTGTGCTGTCGGCGCCCGAAGGTTGCGCAGAATGTAACGAACCGGCCAACACGAGGCCGGCAGTATTCGAGGGTGCGAATGCCGAAGGCACCAAGGTGTTCTTTATCAGCGAACAGGAGCTGTTGCCGGGTCAGGCCAGCACACCCGGCCTGCGACTGTACGAGTACGATTTCAACCCGGTCTCTCCGGGCGAAGTGGGAACACTACCCGCGGGCCTCCACCTGATTCAGCTTTCGGGCCCCAAGGCGAATGCGCAGGTCGAAGGTGTTGTGCGCACATCTTCCGACGGCTCGCATGTCTACTTTGTCGCTACAGAAGCGCTGACGGGAGCCGAAACAAACGGGCTCGGCCAGCATGCGGCACTGGGGGCCGAGAATCTGTACGGCGTTGACACGGAAACCGGGGCGCTGAAGTTCGTGGCCGACCTCGCCGAACGCGATCATCCGTTGTGGAACATGGCTTCGGCGTACTCTGGCGCGGGCGAGACTTACGTGGCGGAAGACTATGCTCAGACGACACCCGAAGGCCGCTACCTCGTCTTCAGCACGTTCGCGCATCTGGCGTCGGAAGACAGGAATGAAGCGCGCGCGGCCTACCGGTATGACTTTGAAACCGGCGCGTTGATCTGGATATCCGCGCCGCCGTCCGGATTCGGTAACGAAGGTCAGTCGGCGGAGATCGCGCCTCTGCCTGTGAAGGCGATAGGTGCGTACGCAGACATCGACGACTGGAACAGAGCGGTCAGTACGAAAGGCGAAGACGTGATCTTCACCACCGCGGAACGGCTGTCAGCGAGGGATGTCAACGGCAAGCCGGACGTCTATCTCTGGCATTGCGCGGCGCCGTGTGCAGACCCGGAGGCGGATGCTGAAGTCAGCCTGATCTCTGACGGTCAATCTGGGGGCGGTGTCGACCGAGGTGTCTTCCCGCTCGAACTTCGCTGGCCCGCGATGTCCGCGGACGGGTCGAATATCTTCTTCTTCACCAGTACTGGGCTGGCACCGCAGGACACGGACGGACTTCAGGACCTATATGACGCTCGCGTCAACGGTGGTGTCGAACAGGTGGCCCCGCCGGCCTCCTGCTTCGGCGAAGAATGTCAGGGCGTGCCTCAATCGCCCTCCCCTTTGGGCCGTTCGGCAGCACAACATTACCCGGCGGCGAAAACTTGCGGCCAAATGACGCTCGCGCTTGCTCGCTCGCGACTCCGGAGTTAGGATTCCCGACTCCATGTTTGCTTCCACGTCATATCGACGGCGTATCAGACTGCGTCGCGCTGGGGCGCTCTCAGCGGCTTTCGCGGCCACGCTGCTTGCGGCTGTGGCTCTGGCGGTCATGCGTCGACGACGACCACGAGCCGGAGCGCGGCAGCCGCTGCGCCCGCTTCCGCCTCGAGTCCGCCCCGCAAGGCGAGTATCGGGGTGGTCACCGCGGTTCGGACGAATCAGGGCACGGTCAACGCGCGCTACAGCTGCCGCGGCGCCGATGTGCGCCCCAGCGTGAAGTGGCGTCTTCCTGAAGGAGACACCACCACAAAGGAGATACTGGTCTTCATACGCACGATCTCGCGCAACGAGATCACGACGGATTGGGCCGCCGGCGGGATCGGCCCCAAGGTGCATGAGCTGAAGGAAGGCCCGCTTCCGGCCGGCGTGGTCGTGGCTCGCAACGGCTTCGGTGAAGTCGGGTACCACCTCTGTCCGCGAAGAACGACATCGTGACCGTCGGTGTGTACGCCGTCCCACACACAATGTCCTTGAAGCAGGGATTCGCGCCGAGCAGCGTGAAACCCGAGCTCGGGAGCTCGGAAGTGCCCTGGGGCGGAGCCGTCGCGTTTCAGCACTAGAGTTTCCCACTCGCGGCTACGTGCGATAGGCGCGTCGCACGAGCCCGGCGCATACTGGGGTGTCGGTCGATGCCGCCGTGCTACCGTGGTCTGCTCTGGAGGAGTAGTGATGCTACGAAAAGCGAGCTGTGGCGCGGACGGCACAGAGGGGGGTACGGAGGCCGTGCGCAGGGGCAACGCAGCGCGTTCGCACGGATGACGGCGCGCGCGGCGGTCTGCGGGCTCTTGTTGCGGCACTCGGTCTGGCGGCTGGTACCTCGAGCGCCCTGGCGGCGCCGCGGTGGGGCATCACCGTGAGTCAGCTCAACGCATACGGCGCCCAGGGCGGCAGTAATCCGTTCTTCGCGGAACTGATCGGCAGCGGTCCCGTCGGGGCGAACGACGCCGCCCAAGCATTCGAACGGGGCAGTGGCGGCAAC
>CAWIQP010000008.1:0-152685 GCA_963838285.1 uncultured Chloroflexia bacterium | reverse complement strand
TCCACCGGCCGCACGAGAATCGCCGGTGCCATCGCGGCGTCGTGGCGGGTGGGGGGACTTGCTCGACCGCCGGTGCTCGCTGCTCCTGGGACCTCTTCGAGCCGCCGCCGCCGGCAATTGACAAAGTGATTGAGCTCGCCGAGATTCGGACGACATGCCAACCTTGAGCGCGTTGATCGTCCCGGTCCCTGCGGCGGAGCAACTCGTCGGCTCGTGGCGCTGGCAGCTGGACCGGAGTGCGCGCTGGGGCATTCCCGCACACATCACCCTGGTCTATCCATTTGCGCCGCCGGAGACCGTCGACGCCGGCGCGGTTTCTCGCCTGCGAACCCTGGTGGGCGGGGCGGAGCCGTTCGCCTTCTCGCTCGTGGGACCTCGCCGCTTTGGCAACCAAGTCCTGTATCTTGCGCCGTCGCCAGACGGACCCTTTCGCACCCTGACCGAGAATCATCGTGCGGGAGTTCCCAGACTACCCGCCTTACGGAGGGTCTTTTCGCGAGGTGATCCCGCATCTCTCGATCGCCGCCGGTGCCACGCTCGAGGAGATCGCCGTCGCCGAGGCGGAGGTCACGCCGGGTCTCCCGATTCGATCCTCGGTCGACCAAGTCTGGCTGATGGTCGGTAGCGAGGAGGAGGGGTCGTGGACGGTCGCGGAGCGGTTCGCTCTGGGAGGCTGAGACTCGCGCCGGGGAGAGACCGCCCGTGACGGTCCTGACAAGTTGTGCCTCTCATGTGACCAAGGTACCGGCGGCGCATATCCCGAGGTCACGTTGTGGCCTCATGCATCCGGCGGTCTGATACGGCCTATCGGGTAGCAAGGGTCAACGACCTGGCGATCATGAGCACCGCGCCGTCCCTTTCTCCCAGTCCCGCCACGCTGGGGTTCCCGGCCCCGGCAATCGGTGGGACATCGATCTCATGGCGATCCGGGCTCTCATGAGCCCGGGTTCATCACAAAGGGGAGAAGACGAACATGAGGATGAAGAAGCGGCTGCTCCTTCCGCTGGCGATCGGTCTGCTGGCGGTTGTCGCTGCCAGCGGGGTCGCCTATGCGTTCTGGACGGCGAGCGGGTCCGGCACTGGAACCGCCAGCGCCGGTAACGGTAGTCAACGTCGTCGTCCACGAGACCGCCCCGCGCTCAGCCCGATGTACCCGGGTGGCAACGCCCAGACGCTCAGCGGCGACTTCGACAACGGGAACGCCGGCCCGGTCTATATCTCTACCGTGACCGTCAGCATCGTCTCGGTCACCAAAGCGGCCGGGGCACCTTCTGGAACCTGCGACCCCACCGACTTCACGCTCTCGCCGACGCAGGCAACCGTGAACGCCGAGATCCTGGCCGGGACCGGCGTGGGAAGCCTGGAGCGGCCCGCAGATCAAGTTCAACGACAAGGCGTCGAACCAGGATGCCTGCAAGGGCGCGACGGTCAACCTCGCCTATTCGGTCCCGTAACCCCGACTGCCGATGAGGGCGGCCCTGAACAGGGTCGCCCTACAGGCAGTTAGTCGGGGGAAGCTCGAGAGGATGTCACGCAGGTGATGGGCGAGCCCAACGGCAGAGACCGCAACAAGGACAGGAGGCGCCGCGCCCTGCTGCTCCCTCTCCTGCTTCTGCTTCCGTTCACGCTCGGCGGGCTCTCGATCGGCCTGCTGCTCGGGGAACCCAAGGCTGTCCCGCAGGGCACGCCGTCGGTCACGCCGGCGTCGCCGGCCGTGCCTACCGCCGCCGGCACTCAGATCGTCCAGGGCGTGCTGGTCCAGGCGACGCCATCGCCCACAGTGGCCGGCAGCGGAGGCGACGTGGCTCAGGTCGGCGGCTCGGCCTTCACCATCGCGGGCGGGGTGGGCAACCTGATGCTCGGTGTTTCGACGCCCATTCGGCTAACCCTCACGAACCCGAACGGCGTGCCGGTTGTCGTGACGAGCCTGACCGTCGCGATTGCGGCGGACAGTACTCCACCGGGCTGCACCACCGCGAGCAACGTTCGGCTCACGCAGTCGAACGTATCGGCCGCTAACCCGGTAACCATCCCGGCGAAAGGCAGCGTGGCACTCACGCGCGCACCGGGCGCGCCGCAGATCACGCTCCTCAACCTGCCCGGCGTGAACCAGGACGTGTGCAAGAACAAGAGCTTCGCCCTCACATACAGCGGAAGTGCCCATTCGTGAACGCGGCGGCCGTTTCCGCGAAGCGCACGCCGCCGTTCGTGAAGAACGCGTGGCTGTCGATGCTGGGCGGCCTGACGTTGGCGCTGGTCATGGTCGGCGGCGCCACTGCTCACTGGACGGCGACCGGTGTCGGTAGCGGCAGTGGCGCGGTCGGAACGCTCGCCGCTCCAGCACTCAGCGGCAGCGCGGGCGCCGGAACGGCGAACCTCGCGTGGACCGCGGTCACGCCACCGGGGTCGGGCTCCGTCCTGTACTACGTGCAGCGAAGCGGCGGGAACCCCGCCGGCGACTGCCCGACCCAGGCCGCGCCGACCTCGGTCCTCACCTGCACCGACAACGGGCTGTCCAACGGCACCTACACATACACTGCGACCGCGGTCTGGCAGTCCTGGACCGCAACGAGCTCACCGACGGCGGTCGCCATCACGGGCGGCCCCACGGTGACGTTCTCCAGTGGCCCGGCACTCGGCTACAACAACTGGCTGCCGACGTATGTGAGCGGGTCTGGCTTCAGCGCCGGTCCCATCACGATCAGCTGGTCCTACGCGTGGGGCGGCTACATCTACGGCACCACCACACCTGCCGATGGGTCCGGGAACTTCGCCTGGAACGGCCTGGAGAACTGCGTCGACGGCTACGGCGTCTACCAGACGACCGACCAGACGGTAGTCGTCACGGCGACGGACGGCACCCGCACTGCGGTCGGAACGGGCACATTGCTCTGCAGCCTGAAACCAAACCCGGCCGGGTAGTCCGCGCGCAGTCGGTGGGTCCCCGCGGGGATCAAGCATCTATCAGGTGTGGCATGATCGATCTATGACGAGCCCCGGCTAGATAGACCTCCGATCGGACCCTGCCGCAACGGCGTGGGCAATCAGGAGACGTAGCCGTGAAGCTCTTTCACCGTCACGACCGCCACGCCGAGGAGAAGGCGAAGCTCGCGGCCGAGTTCGGAGTCGACCAGGTCTACTACGCCGACCCCCCGCTCTGGTATCTGCGGCTGACGGCCCGCTTCGGACTCACCTGGCGTCGCGAGCTCGCGACCGCGGCCGCCGTGTTCGGACTCGGCATCGCGCTGGGCTTTCTGCTCGGACGCGTCCGGGGAGACCGGTCCGCGAACTCGCCCGGGACCTGACGCCCCGCAGGCAATTGCCTGAGGCCGACCGATGGCCTCGTATCTCCCGCGGCGGGAAAGGTGAAGGCCACCGCTACCGCAATGGCTTGGGCCTCGGCAGGAGGTCGCCGATCTCCTCAAGCACGTAGTCCGGCCGGATCGGCGAGGCCGCCAGGTCGCTGCCGCGCGTGGCTCCCGTGAGTACCAGCGCGCTCGCCATCCCTGCCTCGGCGGCCATCCGCACGTCCGTCGCGAGGCGGTCGCCCACGAGCAACGTCTCCGCCGCGTCGACGTGCAGACGCTCCAGCAGCGTCGCCGCCATGTGCGGCGAGGGCTTGCCCACTATCGCCTCGGCTCGCACCCCGGTGCAGCCCTCGATCGCTCCCAGCATTGCCGCGCAGTCGGGCAGCCCGCCGTCGGGAGTAGGGCAGAACGCGTCCGGATTCGTCGCGACGAGACGCGCCCCCGCCCGAATGGCGTCGAAGGCGATCTTCAGCTTCGCGTAGTCGAAGGTTCGGTCGAACGACGCAACCACGACGTCCACGCGCTCGGGCCGGTCCGTCGTCTCGAACCCGGCCTCCGCCAGGAGCTCCCACAGCAGCGGCTCGGCCACGGGGAAGATCCGCGCTCCGGCCGCTCTCTCGCCGAGGTAGCGCAGCAGCGCGTCGGTAGAGGAGACGATCTCCGCTGGCGTTGTCGGGAGCCCCAGGCGAGTCAGCTTGGCGGCGTAGTCGGAGGAGCGCTCGAGGGGCTTGTTGGTGAGGAAGACCAGGCGGCGCCCGGCCCGGCGCAGCTGCTCGATCGTCTGGCGCGCACCGGGCAGCAGCGCGTTGCCCAGGTAGACCGTCCCGTCCAGATCGATGACGTAGCCGTCGTAGAGCCGGTCCGGCCGGAGGGGCGACCCGATCGAATTGTGCCCTCGTTCCGAGTCGCCCGCGGACCCTCGGGCCGTCTTGCGGTCGCTCACAGGCCGGCCCCCAACCCGGCCGCGACACCCAGCGCCGACTCGACGTCCTCGTCGCCCCAGCTTCCCGCGAAGAAGCGCAGGTCCATGACCGTGAACCGGTCGCGCATGAGGTGGCAGTGGCGGAGAGCCCAGCGGGCGACGTCCGGGGAAACCGCCGGTCGAAGCTGCGAGAAGCGCGCCGGCGCACCGGATCGCTCGATGGCCGCGGCGAGCGTGGCCGGATCCGCGACCAGCGATCCGAGCGCCGCCCTGTGCCTCGGCCAATCGCGCACGAAAGCTTCGAATCGCGGTCTCGCCGCGTGCCAGCGATCCAGCTTACGCGAGTAGTCGCGCCAGCATTCGTCCGCGGCCCGGCCCGACGGATCCAGGCGCGAGAATGCCGCCCGAACCTGCGGTTCCAGATCGGTCGCGGACGGATACAGTCGTCCGATCTCGAACCCGCCCGCGTACCAGCGGGCGAGTGTCTCGCGCCAGACGATCGCCATCAGGATCGACCCAACGCCGACCTGCGCGCCGTGGAAGGCCGCCTCCCGGCCAGTCGCCGCCGCGTCCATGTCGAGCATGTGGCTTATGAGATGCTCGCTCCCCGACAGGGGGGCCGTCTTGCCCGCGATTCCGAGCGCGATCCCGCTCATCGTCATGGCCCGGACCAGCAGCGCCAGGGCGTCGCGCTCCCGGTCGTGGATCCGCACGGCCGCCGCCAGCAGTGCCTCGGCCTCCCGGCGTGCCAGCTCCACCGGGGCCCCGAGCCAGCCGTCGTCCATGCCGGCCGCGCCGGCGAGGTACCAGTCCGCGGGCGCGGTATACATCGAGGCCAGCTCGCCGAACCCGGCCCTGTTCATCTCGACAGGCGCATCCGCGATGACCGACAGATCGACCACGAGGGCATCCGGCCAGCGCGACGGCACGGTTCGCTTCACCCCGTCGATGAGGAGGACTGCCATGTCGTCGGAGAAGGCGTTGACGGAAACCGCCGTCTGGACGGCGACGAGCGGGATGCCGCCCGCGCGCCGGGTGGCCTCCTTGCCGATGTCGGTGATGGTGCCCGAGCCGACGACGACGACGCAGCCGGCTCCGGCCACCAGGGTCTGAGCCTCGGCGATGGAACCCTCTTCCGCGTGCAGCTGGGCCGCGCTGCCCCGAACGATCTCCCACCGGCACGGAAACGTGCCGGCCAGGAGTCGCAGGACGGCAGGCTTGAGGTCCTCGCCGCGCCTGTTCATGGGGGTAGGGTCGGTCAGCATCACGACCGGCCCGACCTGCTTCAGCTCGGCCACGACGCCCGGCAGGGATGTCAGCGCGTCGTCGCCGATCAGGATCCGACGCAGCCCGATCGGATGACGACGGCCGGAGGGGTCGGACGTCGCGAGCGCCGAGGCGAGCGCCGACAGATCGAGCTCAGCGGTCGGGCCCGAGGCGGCCGCGTCCGCGACCGTGGCTACCCCGGCTTCCGGCCCGAAGGGGGTCGGTCGTCTGCCCGACGAGGTCGGCTGCGCTGCTCCACGACCGGGAACGGTAGCAGATCGACCTCGGACCGCAGGTCGGGCGGGCGGCGACATTTCCATGGCCGACGAGGAGAAGAGAGAGAATGGAGGCAGCGCAATCGACGCCGGCCGTCGATGGCCGGACCCTGACGGGCGACGATCTCGAGGACCAACTCGCGCAGGTGCGAGCGTGACTTCCAAGTACCGTGAGATTGCCATCGGATGCGACGAGGCGGGCTTCGCACTCAAGCAAACGGTGATCGAGCTGCTGCACGATGAGGAGATCGAGGTCAAGGACTACGGCTGCTACTCGCTCGACAGCGTCGACTACCCGGACATCGGCTACGAGGTCGCCCACGCCATCGCTCGCGGCGAGCACGATAGGGGGTCCTCATCTGCGGCACCGGGATCGGCATGGCAATCACGGCCAACAAGGTGCCCGATCCGGGCCGCCCAGGTGCACGACCCCTATTCGGCCGAGCGGTCGCGGAAGTCGAACAACACCCAGATCATGACCATGGGCGCGCGCGTCGTCGGGCCCGAGCTCGCGAAGTCGCTGGTGCGCATCTGGCTCGCCTCCGAGTTCTCCGGCGGGGAATCCGAGCGCAAGGTGAATAAGATCACGGCCGGCGAACGCACGCCCGACTCAGGCCGAGTCTGACCGGCAGCAGGCGCCCGCGGTCGGGGCGCTCGACCAGGAGGATGGAGATGCCACAGCAGCCGGAGGTCTCCCGCGGGGTTCTCAAGAAGATCATCAACGACCCGTTCGACGCGGTCGACGAGATGCTCGAAGGCTTCGTCGCGGCCAACGCGGACCTGGTGCGCCTGGCCGCGCCGCGCGTCGTTGCGCGGCGCACTCCCGCCGGACCGAAGGTGGGGTTCGTCGTGGGCGGCGGCTCCGGCCACGAGCCCGCGTTCGCGGGGTACGTCGGAGTCGGGTTCGCCGACGCGGCCGCGTGCGGCAACGTCTTCGCCTCGCCGCCCCCCGACGTATGCCTCGATGCGATCCGGGCCGCTGACACGGGCCGTGGCGTGGTCATGAGCTACGGGAACTACAGCGGCGACGTGCTCAACTTCGGCCTTGCCAGGGAACTCGCCGAAGCCGAGGGCATCGACGTCCGCGAGGTCCGGGTGATGGACGACGTCGCCTCCTCCCCGCGGGCAGAGGCTGAGAAGCGGCGCGGCACCGCGGGCGACATCTACGTGTTCAAGTGCATCGGCGCGATGGCCGAACGCGGCGCCACACTCGACGAGGTAGACCGGGTTGCCCGGAAGGCGAACGCGGCCACTCGCAGCATGGGCGTTGCGCTCTCTCCGTGCGAGGTCCCCGGCTCGGGCAGGCCCACCTTCGAGATCCCCGCGGACATGATGGAGATCGGGATGGGGGTTCACGGCGAGCCGGGCATGCGCCGCGGGCCCCTGGTGACCGCCGACGAGATCGCGGCGTCGCTCGTGGACGTCATCCTCTCGGACATGGACTCGCCGTCCGGGCACGAGTTCGCGCTCATGGTGAACGGCCTTGGCGCCACGGCTCACCTGGACCAGTACATCCTCTATCGGGGTGCGCGCAAGGCGCTCGAGGCGGCGGGCAACACCGTCACGCGGAGTCACGTCGGAGAGTTCATCACCTCGCTCGAGATGACCGGAGCGTCCGTGACCGTGATGGACCTCGACGCGGAGCTGCGCGAGCTGCTCGACGCCACGGCCCGAGCTGTCGGGTACGCCCGATGAGCGAGCTACGAAGCTGCATCCTTGCCGCCGCCGACGCGTTGGAGGCAGCCCGAGACGAACTCGGCGTCCTCGACGCAAGGGCCGGCGACGGCGACCACGGGATGACGATGGCGATCGCCGCGCGAAGCGTCCGGCAGAAGCTGACGGCGTCCCCCGACGCCTCCGGGCCGGATCTGATCCGACAGGTCGCCCTCGGCATCGGCTCCGTCGGCGGTGCCATCGGTCCGATCTACATGACGGGTCTGCTGAAGATCGCGGCGTTGGCCCCGGCCCCGCCGGTGACGGTGGGCCAGCTTCGCGCCTGTGCCGAGGCAGCCGAAGCCGGAATCGCCGAGCGCGGAAAGGCCAAACCCGGCGACAAGACCGTCCTCGACGCGCTTCACCCGCTGGTCGAATCGCTGCGTGCCTCCGAGGTCCGAGGCGACGATCTCTTGGTGGGAATCGATGCGGCCGCGGCGGCCGCGCGCAGGGGAGCGGACTCGACCGCCGGCATGATCGCCACGGTCGGGCGGGCCAGCAAGCTCGGCGAGCTTAGCCGCGGCTCGGCTGATCCCGGAGCGACTTCGTTCGCCATCATCGTCGAGGCGATGGCGGCCGCCCTCCGCGGCAGTCCGACGGCTCGGGAATAGGCGGCGGCATGTGCATGCTCATTGGCACGAGCTGGACTAAAAATTCACCTCGAGTGAGGCCTCGCGATATCTGCTGGGCGCCGCGGCCCCTGGTGGACGACGTCGTGGATTGTGATCTCTTCGTGCTTCCGCCATTCACGGCGATCTGGGCGGTCGCCCAGGGGCTCCGCGGGGAGCCGGGTCGCGTGGGGAGCGCAGGACGTGGACCCCGGAGGACTCGGGCGCTCACACGGGGGACGTGTCCGCCCCGATGCTGGCCGATCTTGGCTGCACGTACGTCGAGGTCGGCCATCTGCGCAGCGGCGGTGCGATGCAGGGCGCGTCCGACGAGCGAGTCCCGGCCCAGGTCTCCGCGATCCAGCGTTGGGGCATGACGGCGATAGTGTGCGTCGGCCAACCGGCAGCGGGAGCCCCTGGCCGGGGTCATTACCCGCGTCCGCCGCCAGCTGGAGCTGCTGGCGTCCGCCGACGCGAGCCGTCTCGTGCTGGCGTACGAGCCCGTCTGGGCGATCGGCGTCGGGTCGGCGCCCGCGGAACCCGGGTGGGTCGGCGAGGTCCACGGCGCGATCCACACCTGGTTGCGGGAGAACGTCGGGCGCGGGGCCGAGGTGCCGGTGATCTACGGCGGCAGCGTGAGCGCGGACATTGCCGGGGGCATCCTGGTCCAACCCGGGGTGAACGGCCTGTTCGTCGGGCGGAGCGCGCTCGACCCGGCCGAATTCGCCCGGATAGCCCACGCGGGAAGCATTGCCAGTCGCACGCTCACGGCGGAGGATTCCGCGGCCGGCTGACGGCAGCCAAACGACCCGGCCGGCATCGGCGACCCGACTCGGCGTTCGCGCGGCATGACGTCCTCGGTCCCGCGCCACCGCTACTGCCGGCCGGCGCTCCGAGGCTTTTCCGACCAGCGCCGATCGCCCATCGAGCTCGCGCTGAGGTTCAGCCGGATCGTGCCGTCCCTGACCTCCGCGATCGCGGTCAGTGGAACGTAGAGCGGGGAGCGGCCCAGGCCACGCGAGACGGCGATGAAGTCGCCCTCTCGGCCCCGCACCTTTCCCACGCCCTGTCCGTTGACGTCCGCCACCAGCCAGCCGGGCTCGATCTCGGCGCGCCCGACGACGCGCCGGAACGGCCGGCTCGGCCGCACGACCGACGATCTCGCCGATTCGGTCCAGCGGTGGAGAAACCCGTACGACACCCTGGAACTCCAGACGGAGCGCTCTCGGGCGGTTCCGAACGCTCGCTCAGCCGGGCAAATCTAGGCGTCTCCGCCGCGGCCGAACAGACCGCCGTCTGGTCGGAGCCGTTGGACCGGCCGCCGCCTACTTCGGATCCGGCACGAGCTTCTCGACTCGGGCCGCGAAGCCATCGATCGCCGTATCGCCCACCAGGGCGCCGATCTCCAGGTCGTAGCGCCGGACGTCGCCGGGCTCCATGTGCTGGAGTTCGCCGCGCTGCTTGGCGTCCCAGCGGCCCGCGTCGCGATTGGTGCCGGGCTCCATGGCCATGGCGTAGCTGTCCTCGCCCATCATCCGCCAGACCGTGTGATGCGGCAGCTGGTCGATGCGGAAGACCTGGTAGACGCCCAAGCCGAGCTTCCGGTTCACGATGGCGACCGGCACCTTGCCGTCCTTCTCGGCCACCAGCTCGTGCTCGAAGCACTTCTCGCTGTAGTCCTTGATGGGTCCGGTGAGCGTGCGGTAGCTCGCCATCAATTCGGGCGTCACGTCGTAGTCGGTGGTCGTCTTGAGTGATGGGACCAGCAGTCGCGACCCCTCGTCCATCACCGGGAAGCCGGCGTTGCAGTGATACAGGAGCATGTGCGAGGTGCGGTTGTGCCCGACGTTCTCGACCTCGTCGTGGATCGTGAAGTGAGCCTCGCCGACGCGAGCCTCGACTCGGCGTCGCAACAGCAGATGCTCGCCGAAGATCGCCGACTGGAGCACTTCGCCCTCGGCCCAGAGGACGCACTCGTCGCCGTCCCAGCGCTCGCCGTAGCCGACGAGCCGGGCCGGCAGACCGCCGACTCGGCCGTGGAGCGAGTAGTGGACCGTCTTGAAGATGTGGGGCTGGTGGTAGTCGCTGGCGTCGTCCTCGCCGGAGGCCCAGCGTGTGATCCAGGCCGCAGGTCACGACCATCCCGCCGCCCCAGGAGCGGAACCAGCCCCATTCGTCGTTCTCGTAGTACCACGGCCCGGTGATGCCGGGGTTGCCCTGCCAGTTGAGCGGCCGGCCGTCCATCTCGCACCGGCCGATGTCGAAGCAGCGATCCACCACGATATCGAACGAGAAGCCCGAGCCCGTCCGGAACTCGAGCACCCTGACGCCACGACCGATGCTGTCGCCGAGAGTGACCAGCCGGACGCCGGCCACCTGCTCGAGCCTACCGACGTGGCGAAGGAGATCCGACCGAGAGTAGGAACTGCCGAATAGCTCAGGCATTGCGCACCTCCAGGAGACCTTCCGGGCGGGCAGCCTTCGATGCCCGGGAAGAGGAGCGGCGCCGTCCTCTCGGTCGGCGCCGCTCGTTCGAATTGCTAGACCGGACTTGACGAGGCGATTACCACTTGCTGGCTGCCTCGGCGATCTCCTCCGGCGTCGCGGGCCGCTCGGAAGCAGCCTCCGCCGCCTTGGCGATCCAGTCCTCGTGGCCGGCCAATCGCATGTACACGACGAGTGCGCAGGCCACGACGATCCAGACCGCGACGAACACGACGGCGATGTTGAACGGCGCCGGCGGCAGGCTGGCGCTGCCCGGCTGGAACGTCAGCGGATCGCCGCCGATGATGTTCAGCGAGAACAGCAGGACGGCGATCATGCCGAGGGTGGAAAGCAGCGGGAAGAGCCCGTGCAGGATCCAGTTGAACTCGGAGCGGCGCTGGTTCCAGTACAGCATGAAGGCCGCGACGTTGCCCAGCGTGTAGATCGCCAGGACGACGTAGCCGATGAGGTAGCCGTCGAAGTAGTACTGGTTCTGGTAGGCCAGGGTCATGTTGACCGAGCCGCCCGTCGGAGCCGGGCTGGCCACATAGGCGAGGAGCGTCAGGCCGAGAACGGTCGCGATGGCCAGGACCCACTGGGCGATGATCGCGTTGATCGGGGTCTTGCGGGTCGAGTCGACCTTGGCGAACCACTTGGGGAACGCGCCGTCCACGCCCATGCGGTACCACATCCGGGTGCCGACGTTGGCGCAGGCGATGGACACGGCCACCACGGAGGAGCAGAGCATCAGCAGGAGGATGCCCCAGGCACCACCCCAGAACCTCTGCGCGAGCGCGATGCCCGGCAGCACCGTGGAACTGGCAATGGTCTTGAGGTTGTCCGTGCCCCAGCCGACCATCACGCCCCACTGGACGACGATGATGAAGATGCCCAAGAGGATCACCGAGCCGATGAGCGCGCGCGGAACGTTCCGGCGCGGGTTCTCGGTCTCCTCGGCCATCGGAGCGGCGCCTTCCCATCCGGTGAACGCCTGGATGGCGAACACGGCGGCCAGGAAAAGGCCGGAGGCGCTGACCGCGTTGCCCGGATCGAACGGCTTGAGGTTCAAACCGCCCGGTCCGGGGCTGGCGAGGCCCCACAGGCCGAGGATGAAGACGACGATCAGCTCAATGCCGCCGAGGACGACCAGGGTCTTGCCTGACAGCTGGACTCCCAGGTACTGGATGAAGGCCACCACCGTGACCGCGACCAGACCGAACAGGAGCGGGAACCAGTCCTGGAAGAAACCGGTCCAGCTGAGCGAGCTGGAGATCACATAGCCGCCGAAGACGGTCACGGCGCCCAGCACGAGCGGGGCGTAGATGATGTTCAGCCAGGAGAACGATGAACCCGGCACGCGGGTGGATGCCCTTGGCAACGTAGGTGTAGTAGCCGCCCGCGGACGGTACTGCCCGCGCCAGTCCGCGCGAGAACGATGGCGGTGAGGAGGACGATGATGCCCGCGATTGGATACGCCAGCGGCGCGGCGAGCCCGGCCTGGCTGACGACGACGGGCGTGTAGAACACCGCGGCGATGCCCGGCGCGACCATCGTCAGGCTCTGCATGAAGATGGGATGGCAGCTTCAGGGCGCCTGCCTTTAGGTTGGTTTCGGCTACCGACACAGCTGGCAATGCTTGTGCCATTTGGACCTCTCTCCTGCCTTTCTACCCGAGTCGACCTGGGTCGACCTCAACGTAGGTCTCCGGACGGACCGTCGCCGCAACCCCGGAGGTCAGACCTCGCTCGCGTTAGGCGTCCTCCTCCCTCGCTTCGAGTTGGACCCCCACGGCGCCTCCATCAGAAGATCGCTATCGGATTCCAGGGAGAGCCCGTGCCGCCGGGGAGGCGGAGTGGCAGACCCACGACCATGAACTCCCATCGGCCCTCTTCCTCGCAGGCGCGGGCCAGGTCCTCGAACTGGAGGCTGTCCGAGGCGAGCATGCCCATCGCTGTTATCTGCAGCGGGTGGATCGGATAGATCATTCCCTCGACCACGCTGGGCACCGCTTCGCCGTCGCCATCGGGAAGGAAGGCGGCGATCCTGCGCTCGTGCATCCAGGGGATCGTGTCGACGTGAAGGCCGGCCTTGCCTTCGCCGGCCGGCGGCGGATCGTTGCTCCACGCGCCGAGCTCGAGGCCGGCGGCGGTGGTGGCCTGTTCGGAATACCAGGATGTCGCCTTCGCCCAGCGTGAGGCCGATGCTCTTCTCGCACGCTTCGAGTTCGTCGCGCCGGACGGCCTCGCCGGGCTCGAGCCACTTGACGCCTCGCAGGCGCGGGATATCCAGGAGTACGCCGCGGCCGACCAGGCCGTTCGCGTAGCTGGTGATGTCCAGCGTGGTCGCGCCCTTCGAGGTGATGACCTCGTTGGCGGGCTTGCCGTTGTAGGTGAGGCCTTTGTAGGCGATATGGCAGAGCGCGTCGATGTGGGTGTGGCAGTCGCCGTGGCACGCCATTCCCAGGAAGTCGAGCGCGAAAGTGAGTCCGCTCGAGCCGATGTCGATGTCGTGCCCCTGGGTGAGATAGTGGAAAGCCTGGTTGGGATTGTCCGGGCCGGCCGCCTTGTTGATGGGGATCTCCATTGAGACCTGCCGGCCCGACTTGACCAGGCCCGCCGCCTGACGAACCTTGTCGCGGGTGATGTAGTTCAGGGTTCCGAGCTGGTCGTCCGAGCCCATTTCCCCCAGTTCTTGACCGACTCGAAGATGCGGTCGAACTCCGCCAGGCTTACCTTCGGGGCTGCCGCATTGGTTGCCATTTCTGACTTCGCCTCCTGGTTCGGTGTCCCGGCCTGGGGCAAGTGGCGGATAGCTGGTCGCCGGTGCCTTCCGAGTCAGCTGGCCAGCAGCCCGTTGTGGCCCGGTCCGCGCGGTACGACGGGCCAGATGTCCACGACCAGGTCGTCCTTGACGACGTGATAGGCGTCGTACCAGTTGACCGTGCCCGGGGAGTAGCCCGGCACCAGGGCGACCGAGTCGCCGACCTTGAGGGGCGCGTCGTCCGGGGCATTGAAGATGCCGTGCTCCTCGTCGAAGCGGAACGACTCGTACGGATAGCCGACGATCGTGGCGAGCCCGCCCGCGCCCATCGACTTGTTGCCGGCGTCGACGATCACGTGCCCATGCGGCTTGCTGATGACCGTGGCCTGGACAGTCAGCGAGTGCTCGAACCCCGGCGACATGTGGCCGTGGAACATGTCCATGACCGCATAGGTACCGGCCTGGACTTCCGTCAGCCTTGGATGGGAAGCCGTCCATTCCCACGTACCAGTTCCGCCGGCCGAGAGGACCTTCACGGGGATGCCGGCCGCGATCAGCCTGTCGGCGACGCCCGTGAATAGCGCCATGGCCGCGCGCTGCTTCTCCAGCCGGAGATCTCGCTCCGGCGTCAGGGAACAGTGACCCTCGTAGCCCGTGATCCCGTCGAGCCGGAGGTTGGGCAGGTCCATGAGATGCCGCGCCAGGGCCAGGGCGGCGTCCCCGTCGTCCACTCCGGCACGATCCATGCCGGTATCGACTTCGATCATCACGCCGAGGGTCGAACCGGCCGCTCCGGCTGCCGCGGACAGGGCGTCCGCATTCGCGGCGTCGTCGACGGCCACTCGGATGCTGGCCTCGCGGGCTAGTTCGGCGATGGCGCGGATCTTGTCCGGTCCGGCGATCGTGTTGGCGACGAAGAGGTCGTCGATGCCGGCTTCGAACATGACCATGGCTTCCCAGACGGTAGCGGTGCACAGCCCGAGCGCCCCGGCGGCCATCTGGCGCCGGCTGAGCTCCGGACTCTTGTGAACCTTGATATGCGGCCTGATGCCGGCCGGCAGCTGCGCTATCCGTGCCGCCATGCGATCGATGTTCCGTTGCGCCGCATCGACGTCGAGCACGAGCGCCGGCGTGATCAGTTCCTCGCGCCGGCGGCCGATCGCCCCGCCATACATGCCCAGCACCCGTGCGGTCGCGGTCTCGATGACGGCGGGACGGCCAGGAGTAAGCGTCATCGCCCAGAGCTCCTCTTCCTTCGCGAGAGCGCCGCCTCGGACCTGCGGCCCGGGCACGCATCGAAGCTCCATCCGGCTCGGGTGGACTCCGTCTCCGGACCTCCGTGGGAATCCAGGACTAGTCGGACAACGGATAGAGCATAGGGAGTTGGTCGTGCCCGCGTCAAGATGTTGCATGGCGTCGCACGTAACTGCGTGAAGTGTGCCCGCCAGCGGTCCGAGGGGCGTCGGGCGGGCCGCTACGGGCTCTGCCGAGGGGCGTCGGGCGGCGGCTCCGCGCGCTCTGCTAGCGCTCTGCCAGGGCCGTCGCGGTTGCCTCGTCGGTGATCAGGATGTCGACGCAACCGGAGCGGAGGGCGCCGAGGATCGCATCGGCCTTCGTCCGACCGCCGGCAATGGCGACGACGGTCGGGATCGCCGCCAGCTGGGCCCACTCGATGGCGATGGTGCGCTCGTCGAGGTGGCCGGCGGGCCTGCCGTCGCGGCCGAAGAAGCGCCCGTTCATGCTGCCCACGACCCCGTCAGCCAGCAGCAGCTCAAGGTCGCCTCGGGTCACCTGAGACGACCGCAGGAGCGTCGCCTCCGGGCCTATTTCGCCGATCCCGACCAGGGCCAATTCGCTCTGAGTTGCCAGCGCCAGGGCGGCCTGGACGGAGGAATCGCTGAGCATCGCCTCCTTGATGGCCGGCGAGTCCACGATCGACGGAGCGTGCAGGTAGTGGACCAGGCTCCCTGGGTAGAGGCTGGCCAGGTGGCGGGCCAGCTCGTGGCCCTGAATGCCCGGAACGGGATCGCTCAAGCCGCCCGCCAGCTGCGTGATGATCAGGTCGGATACGGCGCCCGGTTCCATGCATCCGACCGTGGCCGAGAGCGTGGATCCCCAGCCGAGGCCGACCCTCATGCCGTTGCGGAGAAGAGTTCCGACGTAGTCTGCCGCCACATCCGCCAGGCACGAGAGATCGCCCTCCTCTTCGGTCGAGGCGACGACCACGCGGGACAGGTGAAAGGCGTCGGCGAGTTGCCGGCCCAGGTCTACGTTCCGGCGGAGAGGCGGCCGGATCTCGACTCGGACGACTCCCTCGTCTCGAGCGCGCTTCAGGTACCTCGAGACCGTCGACGGATCGAGCCCGAGATCGCGGGCGATCTCGACCTGGGTCTCACCGACAAGGTAGAAGCGCCGGGCGACCTCGACGAGCAGATCTGTGACGCGGCCGCCGGCCGCCGGCGTTGCCCGTGAAGACTGCCCTGTCGCCATGTCTCCCATCCAATCGGGCCCGGGCCCGGTCGGCGGCGGTCCCATCGGCCTGCCACCTGGCCACTCGAGCCGGCATGCGTTTCGAGTTGCAGATTACCCGTTCGGCCGGCACCGTATCGCGACGCATCCCAGTATGGCATGACCTTGACCCTGGTGGCACAATCTTTCCGATCGATGGCGCAACGTCGGCCTTTGCGCTGGAAGGCGAGGTCGCCGCAACGGTGCGCGGTCCGGCCCCTGGAACCGATGACCTGGAGGAGACCATGAACCCGCCCGAGAAGCCGTACCGGATCAGCCAGATCGCGGTCGTCGTCAAGGACATCGACGCGGCGATGAAGACCTATCACGAGATGTTCGGGTGGGGCCCCTGGAACGTCTACGAGCACGTGCCGCCGAAGCTCCACCACCAGCACCTGCACGGCAAGCCGGCGGACTACTCGATGATCGGCGCGGAATGCGAAGTCCAGCCGGGCCTCATCTTCGAACTGATCCAGCCGCTGGAAGGCGACTCGATCTACAAGGAACACCTGGCCAGATACGGCGAGGGCGTACAGCACATTGCCCTGATGAGTCACAGCCAGGAAGAGTCCGATGCGTTCAAGAAGCGCTTCGGCGACGCTGGGTATGAGATGTCGATGGGCGGCCGCATCGGCGAGACGATCGAGTTCTACTACCTCGACACGGCCAAAGACGCCCACTTCGTCGCGGAGTCGGGCAGCGGTCACGCGATCGAGCTGACACCGGTCCGCCAGTACCCTCCGGCCAAGTAGATACCCGGGCAGCGGGGCTCGGCCGGAGGGCATCCTCCAGTTGCCGCTTCGGCCGGCCCGGCGTCTGCCGCCGCTCGCGGAGTGTCCGGCGAGAGGAGCCCGCGATGGCCGGGGCCGGGTTCTGGTCACGTTCGATTTCGAACAGGGCGATTTGGAAGGAGACGGCCATGGCCGAAGGGCGCTTGGCGGGCAAAGTCGCGATAGTCACCGGTGCGTCAAGAGGCATCGGCCGCGCGGTCGCGGAGCGGTTCGCGGTCGAGGGTGCGGCCGTCGTCGTCAACTACACCGCCGGGTCGAAGAACGCGGCCGCCGTCGTCGCCGGGATAGAAGCGGCGGGCGGAACCGCGATCGACGTGCAAGCGGACGTGTCGCGGAGCGCGGACGTCCGGCGCCTGGTCGAGCGGACGCTCGAACGGTTTGGCCGCGTGGACATCCTGGTCAACAACGCCGGCGTGATGGTCGCCAAGGGCGTCCTCGAGACGACCGAGGACGACTGGGACGTCACCATCGACGTCAACCTCAAGGGCGCCTACCTGTGCTCCAAGGAAGTCGCGCCGGTGATGATCCGCCAGGGGTCCGGCTCGATCATCAACATGTCGTCGAACTCCGGCCTATACCACCCGTCGGCGATGCGCTTCACGGAGTACGTCGTCTCGAAGGCGGGCATGAACGGCCTGACCAAGGCGATGGCCCTCGCCCTCGGACCCCAGGTCAGGATCAACGCCATCTGCCCGGGCTGGATCAGGACGGACATGGTCGAGGAGATCGACCCGGAGGTGCAGCAGAGGATCCTCGAGGAAACCGCCCTCAAGCGCTGGGGCACTCCCGACGACGTCGCGTCGTCGGCCGTATTCCTCGCCTCGGACGAGGCGGCTTTCATCACCGGCGAGTTGTTGATCGTCGCGGGCGGCCGCGGCATGCACTGATTCCGGCGTCCCGATAGCGGCATCGACCATGGCACTCACGGCAGGACCACTCGGAGGAGTTCCAATGGAGAAGCGATTCGTCGGCAAGGTGGCGCTCGTGACGGGGGCCACGAATGGAATCGGACAGGCGACGGCAGTGCGACTGGCCGCCGAAGGGGCGCTGGTCGGCGTCAATCAGCGGCCGACCGGCGATCCCACCGAGACACTTCGCCGCATCAAGGAGGCGGGCGGGGAGGGCTTCCCGGTCGTGGCCGACATGCGCGACCCCGAACAGGTCATTCGGATGGTCCACGAGGTCGCCGAGAAGGGCGGCCGGCTCGACTACGTGGTCTCCAACGCGGCCATCAACCCGTTCATGAAGTGGGACGAGACGAGCCTCGAAGACTTCAACAACCTCATGGAGACCAACGTCCGCGGCACCTGGGTCGTGGTCACGGAAGGTGCCAAGCAGATGATCAAGGAGGGCCACGGCGGCGCGATCTGCTGCACCAGCTCCATCTCCGCTCACGTCGGCGCCCCGTACCAGACCGCCTACTGCGGGACCAAGGGCGCGATCTCCATGCTGGCCAAGGCGCTCGGATGCAACCTCGGCGAGCACGGCATCCGCGTCAACGCCGTCGAGCCGGGCTGGATCAAGACCAACATGAGCGCGCCGATGTTCGACGCTGCCCCCGAGGTCTGGAAGTACTACATCGACCGGATCGCGATCCACCGGCCCGGAGAGCCCGAGGAGATGGCCGGCGCGATCACCTATCTCCTCTCGGACGACGCGACGTACGTGACCTGCGCGACGCTCCTCGTCGACGGCGGCTTCATCGTGAACGCCGAGCTCTGACGGCTCCGGCAACTACAAAAGGACGGGGCCCGACCGGCGTCGCGACCCCGTCCTTTCGATTCCGGAGCGGCGTTGGCCTACGTCGTCGCCACCGCGATGCCCCGGACCGCGTCGAGCATGAAACGGGCGTTGTCGGCCGGAGTCTTGCCGTCGAAGACGGCGCTGCCGGTGACGATGAGGTTCGGCCCCATGGCCGGCGACTCTGGCGATGTTGTCCTTCGTCACGCCGCCGTCGGCGCCGAGCATGATCTGCCGGCCGGAGCGCTTGATAGAACCTTCCGCTTCGGCCATGCGGCGTTCGGTGGACTCGATGAACTTCTGGCCGCCCCAGCCGGGATTGACGGCCAGGATGAGCACGTACTCCCGATCTCGTCGAGCAGCGGCTCCACCGCCGATACGGGCGTCCCCGGGTTGAGCGCCACTCCCCGGACGATCCCGCGGGCCGGGTCGTTGGCGTTCTCGGCCTTGCCGAGGACCTGCAGGCCCCGATAGGAATGGCGAGTGGACTCGACCTGGAAGGTGACGATGTCGGCGCCCGCCGCGACGTAGTCGGCCACCTTCTCGATCGGGTCGACGATCATAAGGTGGGCGTCCTTGAGAAGCGGCGTCCTGATCGCCTTGATGAAGGGCGGCCCGACGGTGGTCGCCGGGCAGAAGACGCCGTCCATGACGTCGACGTGGACGATCTCGGCCCGGGCGTCCTCGAGGACGCGGACCTCGTCGGCAAGGTGCCCCAGGTCGGCGGTGTTGATCCCGATGGTCAGGCGAGCCCTGCCGTCGAGAAACGGCAGGTGCGCTGTCGTCGCCATCGCGGGTGCCTACGCGCCGACGGGCTGCTTGGACTCGGACGTGAGCGTCTTGAACAGCTCCAGCGCGTGCTCGGGCTTCATGGCCTCGTGCACCACCTTGCGGACGGCCTGGATCATGGCTACGGGCGACTCGCTCTGGAACATGTTGCGGCCCATGTCGACTCCGGCGGCGCCTTCCTGGACGGCCCGATAGGCCATCGTCAGGGCCTCGATCTCGGGCAGCTTCTTGCCGCCGGCCATGACGATCGGCACCGGGCACGACGCCGTGACGGTCTCGAAACCGTCGGGCACGTAGTAGGTCTTGACCATCTGGGCGCCCAGCTCGGCGCAGATGCGGGTCGCGAGGCGGAAGTACTTGGCGTCGCGGACCATGTCCTTGCCGACGGCGGTGACGCCCAGGACGGGCAGTCCTACCCGGAGCCCGGCGTCCACCAGGCGGGTCATGTTGTGGATGGACTGGGTCTCGAACTCACCACCGACGAAGACCTGGACGCCGACCCCGCAGCTGTTCAGCCGGACGGCATCCTCCATGTCCATGGCGATCTGCTCGTTCGACAGCTCCTTGAGGATCGAGGGACCGCCGCTTGCGCGAAGGACGTTCGGCGTACGGGTCGCCGCGGGTACGACTGTCCGCAGGATGCCGCGTGTGCAGAAGAGGGCGTCGGTGTAGGGGACGAGCGGCACGATGTTGACGTCGATCCGCTCGAGGCCCGACGTCGGGCCCATGAAGTAACCGTAGTGACGGCCAGCATGACCGTCTTGCCGCTCTCCGGGTTGAAGACCCGGGCCAGGCGGTTCTGCATGCCCCAGTCGTATGCCCCGGCGCCCTTGAGGAAGAAGGCGCTGTTTCGCTGCGGAACGTCTTCGTAGTAGCTCTTCTCTTCGGCGTTGTCGGCTTCCGGCATCTCGCTCCTCTTTCTGCCCGGTCCCTGGGTGGGGATGGCGAACTGATCGGTGGGCTGTACTGAGTTCGTGTGGGTCAGGCTCCGGCGGGCTTCCAGAGCGGGCGCAGCAGGCCGGCGTCGCCCATCTCGAGGAAACGGCCGTAGACGGCGTGCCACAGGTCGAAAAGAGTGAGGTAGGCGGCGTGGGCGGCCGCGTCGGGCTCGAACGTCCGCTCGAAACGGACGACCTCGGCGGCAGTGGCTGCCAGATCGCCGTAGATGCCCGCGCCCAGGCCGGCGCACAGCGCGGCGCCCAGGGCGGTGGATTGCTTGACCTCGGGGACCTTGACGGAGACGCCCAGCACGTCGGCGATAACCTGCGGCCAGAGGTGTCCCTTGGCCCCACCGCCGGTGAACACGATCTCCTCGAACCTGTAGCCCGTCAGGCTCTCGATGATCCGCAGGTGCCCCAGGGCGACGTAGGCGGCACTCTCCTCGATGGCCCGAACGCACTCCTTGCGGCCCGAGGTGCCGGGATTGTCGATGTCGAACTGAACGAACGAGGGCGACGCCTGCACCCAGCGCTTGGCATCCATGATGTTGCCGAAGATGGGCAGCACGCCATTCGATCCCGGTGGGACCGTGGCCGCTTCCTCTTCCATGACCATGAACGGATCCACTCCGCGCTCGGCGGCCCGGGCCTTCTCCAGGTCGCAGAAGGCGTCGCGGAACCAGCGCATCGTCAGGCCGCAGTAGAAGCCGATGCCCTCGACCATCCACTGCCCCGGCATGACGTGGCAGAGGGAGCGGAGCCGCGCCTCCGGATCGATGAGCGGCCTATCCACGACGACTGTGCTCTGCCAGAAGCTGCCGCCCACGAGCGTGAACGCGTTCGGCGTGGTCCGGCCGATCCCCAGCAGACCCAGCTGAGTGTCGGCGCCGCCGACCACGACCGGCGTTCCGGCGGCCAGGCCCGTCTCTGCGGCGGCCTTGCCCGTCACATCGCCCAGGACCGTGCCCGGCTGGCGAACCTCCGGAAAGATCCCGGGCTCGAGGCCGATCAGGCGGATCAGCTCGGGCGACCAGTCGGCCTTCGCCAGATCGAACAGGCCTGAGCTTGCGCCGATCGAGGGATCGGTGGCGAACTTGCCCGACAGCCTGGTGAGAACCCAGTCGCTGAGCATGCCCATGTGGGCGATGCGGGCGAAGACGTCCGGTTGGTGGTTCTTGATCCAGAGGAAGCGGGCAGGGGAGGTGATAGAGACCCAGTCGCCGCCGGTGTCGTAGATCCTCCGCGCGTCCCCCGCGGCAATCAGCTGAGTCGCTTCGTCACCGGCACGCGAGTCGACATTTGGACACGCCCAGATCTCGGCTCCGGACGCGTCGTAGAGGACCATGCCCTCGCGCATGGCCGTGCTCGAAACACCCTTGATCGCGTCGGCGGGCAGGCCGCTCATCGCGAGGGCTTCGTGGATGCACTCGCAGATCAGCGGCCAGTTGCGGGCGGTCTCGAACTGCTGCGAGCCGGGCGCTCCCGCGAGAGGCGGGTGCGACCACTCGCGCTGGGCCATCGCCACCTGGTGACCATCTTGGTCGAAGATGAGGGCGCGGCAGCTCCCGGTTCCCAGGTCGATCGCCATGACGTGCGCATCAGGCATGGTTTCCCACCTTCTCGAGCGCGGCCGGATTGGCCAGGTTGACGAACGGCTCGCCGGCGGCCAGCCGGCCGATCTCGGCTGCGGCCATCTCCCCGCCGTGGCCCATCGTCTCGAACGTGGCGCCGCCGACGTGAGTGGCGATGACTACGTTCGGGGCGTCGTAGAGGCGGTGGCGCCGGCCCAGCTCCGGCGGAATCGAGAGGTCGGGGATGCGGACGACGTCGAAGCCGCCGCCGGCGAGGTGGCCGGAACGGAGAGCGTCGTAGACCGCATCTTCATCTACGAGCGTGTCGCGAGCAGTGTTGATCAGGCAGGCGCCCTTCTTCATCAGCGCTATCTGGGCCCGCCCGATCATGCCCTTGTTGTCCGCTGTTGCGCGGGCGTGGATCGAGACGTAGTCGGCGGTAGCCAGCAGCGTGTCCAGGTCGACCGGCTCCGCCCCATCCGCCTCGATCCGGGCAGCCGGAACGTACGGGTCCGAGACGATCACATGCATGCCGATCGCCCTGGCGATGCGTGCCACGCGATGACCGATCTGCCCGTAGCCGATGAGACCGAGGACGTGGCCATCTAGGTCGTGGCCCATCCACTTGGCGCCCTCGTAGTTGTCGCGGGCCAGTTCGCCCCCGCCCTCGAGGAACCGGACCACCTCGGGCAGCCGCCTGGCCAGCATCACCATGAAGGCGATCGTCAGCTCCGCCACGGCCTGAGCGTTCTTGCCGGGCGTCGTGACGACGGCGATGCCGCGCTCCGTGGCCGCGGCGATGTCCACGTTGACGGGACCGCCGCGGGCGACGCACACGAGCTTCAACGCCGGGGACGCGTCCATCACGGCGTCGGTCACCGGCGCCCCCTGGACGATCAGGACCTCGTGGCCGTCGAGTCTCTCGATGACCTGGCGAGGGCTGCCGAGGTACTCCCGCACTTTCTGCTCCGACGGTGTGGTCGGGCGCCATGCCGGCTCGTCCACGACGTCGAACTTGGTGACCTCGTGGTCCACGGCGAGGCTATCGATCGCCGGTCCGAGCGCGCGCCACGGGCAGTAAGAGTCACCAACAACCAGAATCTTCATCTTGCGTCACCTGCTGGCTTGCTCTGCCTGCCACGCGGCGGTGGCGATAGTCGAGCCTCGGCCGAGACCATCGGGTGGCTGTCACCGCCGGCCTGCCTGGCTCGCGCGGCGATGGCCCGCGAAGCCGGCGAAGAGGGTCCCCGATCTCGGATTGCCGAGCACGGAAAGATTGTGCCAGTGGAGTCAAGACCTTGCCAGCCCCTGGAGCGCGGATGTGTCGCGGCCGTGGAGGCAGATCTCGACAGCGACCGCAGCTCTATTTCGGCCGGTCGGTTTCGCGCGGTGTCTGCAGCCTGCGTCCGGCGCGAACGCCGGCGACTTCTCCCGGGCCCTCAGAGGAAGTGGGCGCCGCCGCGACGGGAGACTCGTCAGGTTCCGGTGCCCGCTGGGTACTGCCCTGTGTCGCCTGCTGAACTGCGCGCGTCAGGTATTCGAAGATGGGAGCGAGTTGACCGAGGAGTTGGCTGTTCTCTCCGTAGATGGACAGGTTCGTGCCACGCAGCACCTGCGAGGCCGATTCCACGATCCGCGGTGCCTGCTCCAGCGGCAGCATCTCGCGACGAAGCTCCTGCTGGGCACGAGTTAGCTGCAGTTCGCCCTCCACTTCGAACGCCTTGGCCTGGTTCTGCAGCTTCCGAAGCTCCAGTTCCTCGCGAAGGACTCCGCTCTCCTTCGCGATTCTGAGCAGTCGAACCGGCGTTTCCGTATTCACCCGATCCTGTTCCACGTCCAATTGGGCGTGGAACTTCTCCTGTTCGAGCTGGAGGGCCTGGCGTTCGGTTGCCAGGTTCTCTGCCTGCATACGCCGTTGGCGAGCCAGCTGAGCCAGCTCCATCTCTTCCTTGCGCCGCAAGCTCTCCCTGTCGTTTGCCAGCTGCTTCTCTTCGACTCGCCCCGCGGATTCCATCTCCGCCAGTCGAGTCTCCTGCTGAGCCAGGATGTTCGACTGGTCGCTCTTGAGCTTGATCTCGTTGCGGACCTCGGCTTCCAGTTGCTGGCGCAGCTGGGCGTCCACGATGAACACCTGCGCCACCTGGGCGACCTCGACGCTTATCCCCCAGTCGTTCGCCTGACCGTCCTCGTTGTGAATGGTCGAGCGCAAAGCGGTTTCGACGACTCCACTCAGCGTGGTCTTGCGCTGCTCGATGCATTCGACCATGGTCATGTGGGAGACGGCGTGGCGCAGTTCTCCCAGGCACACGTGCGTCAGGAGTGCGCTGATCTGCGTCAGACCAACTCCGGCGCTGAAGTCGAACAGCCGGGCCGCCGCCGCAGGGTCGGTGATGCGATAGATGACGATTCCCTTGAAGCGCAACGGAATGCCATCCCTGGTTTCCTGCGTGAACTCGAAGGCGGCCTCCTGCTTCGTCGCCGGCACGAGCACATAGATGGCGCCGGGGAGCAAGATGGCCTGCACGGCCGAGCCCCGGTTCTGCAGCCTCCCTCGGTGGCCAACCAACAGGTATTGGTTTGGACCTGCTCTGACGACCGGCATGTGCAAAACCTCCCCACTTGGTTTCTCGGACGCTCAGATGAAGTGGTCGCGCGGCTCGTGGACAACCCCGGTTGGATTGGAGAAGGACGACCGAGCGGGCTATGGCGCCACCACGGCCGGCATCGTCAGGGCGATCGCCCGCGACCCGTGGGGCGCGACGCCTCGGCAAGGCCCGCGCCCGGTTGCGCCGTCCGGTCAACACCGTCTTCCGTCTTCGAGGCCACGGCGCCGGACGTCGACCGACTCCGTGAGAAGTAGGCGATCCCCGTCGCCTCCACGGCGGACGCCTCCAGCCCGGCGCCCCGTATCAGCTCCCGATGGTTGGCCCCGCTGCCGAAGTAGGCTCGACCGCCGACAACGACGACCTTCTGCACCTCGGCGCCTTCGATCGGATGCGTCTGCAGCGGAACCAGGTCGGCCCCTTCGACGTAGCGAGCAGGCTTCGGGCCGCCGGCCAGAGCCGCCAAAGTCGCGGTCTGCGCGCCCGTCCCTTCAGAAGCAGTCGGCGCGGTCCCCGGCCACTGCATCCCAAGGTCGACCTGTACGCCCTCAGCTCCGACATCGCGCACTCGGTCCTTGAGCTCGCCGACCCGCCGTCCAAGCTCGTCTCGGAGCCATACGAGATGACGGCCCTCGGTCTGGGCGACAAGGACGCGTGGGGCGACCGGAGGCGCGTCGACCCCGAACTGGGCGTGGTAGACCGCCGGCCAGCTCTGGCGGAAGTCGTCCAGTCTTCTCGCAAGGCCGCTTCCGCCCGGGGCTCCCAGCACGAGGAACTCGTCGCCGCCGTCGCGAACGGCCATCGCCTCGGGTATTGCGGCGAGCGCCGCGGCGAAGGCGACAAGGACCTCGTCGCCGGCGGCCATCCCGAGGCGGTTGTTGACCTCGCGGAAGCCGACCAGGTCCAGGAAGGCGAGTTCGACGTTCGACGCGGACAGCCCCGGCAGCGCGTTGCAAAGCGCTGCCAGGTCCTCGTAGTAGCCGTAGAGCGGCAAGTGAGTGCGTCTGTCGCGCTGGGCCAATGCCAGCTGCGGCCAGCGGAACCGGGCTGAGAAGGGAAGGTCCACTCTCTCCAGCCAGGCTTCGACCTCCGTGGTCAGCCAGGCCGTTTCGGGCCCGTAGGCCGTCCACCAGCCGTCCCGACGCTGGCGACGCGCCAGGAAGGCGGCCGTTGGTGCGGGGTCGTAGTCGGGATCGAGGCCGGCGAGGAGTTCAGCCGCAACCAAAGTGGTGAGCAGATCCGGCCGGCCGTCGGCATCGCCCCAGCCACCGCGAACATCCTGGTGGGCGGCGACGTAAGTCGTGAGTGCAGCGACCAGCTGCGGGTGGTATCCAAGGGCGGCAAGGCCCGAGGCGAGCTGCGCCGAGGCCGAGACGAGAGGCTCGCCGTGGAACGGGTAGCGGGTTCCCAGAACCTCATGACCTCCGTTGCGCCAGGTCGCCTCGGCGTAGGCGTCGGCGATGGCGAGGGCGAAGGGGTAGACGAGACGCAGCATGTGCGGGCGACGGGCAAAGCACCACAGCGCCCAGGTGTCGCCCCAGGCGTGGGCCTCGCGTGTATGCGCGGAAGCGTCACGGCGGACCTTGCTGCGGGCCGGCTCGAGCAGGTGGCGCGCGAGGTCGCCGACACGGCCCGCCTTCTCCCCGGTGGCCGCGAGGAACTCGACCGTTTCGGAGAGGATCAACGGGACCAGGAATCTGTCCTCGAAGGCTCTCCGGTCCTCGTCGTCGAGCGTGGTTTCGTCGCGGGGGCGCCAGGGACGCCAACCTTCCCGCGGGCCGACGTACGCGGGCCACTCCCAAACATGGCGGGTGGTGATCGGCCACGGGTAGCGGCGCTCCACGCCGCCGGTGTGTCGCTCGGACCACGAGACGAGGAGCGCGGCGGTATCCACGTCGAAGCCGAAACGGCGCCGCTGCGAGCCTACCAGCGAGGTCGCGAAGAGGGGGTCGGAGAGGGCGTCGGCTGAGCGAAGGGCCGCCCTTGCAAGTGCCAGCTCCTCGTCCGCAATCACGAGACGACGGTAGTACCGACGGCCGCCCATACGTAATAGCACGTTCGTCCCGAGGGCCAGGATCGATGGTCAGCCCGGCGACGGTCCTGTCCGCTCGGGGACATCGATGGGGGTCGGGAGGAGGTCGGGGAGCAGATCGCGAAGGCGGCAGGGGAGACGGCGCGCGAAGCCTATGCGGATGCCGATTCGGAGACAGGCGCCGTGCTCACCTCCGGCGCCTCTCGTGCGATCGTGCGGACCGTCGCCCTCTCGACCAGCGTCGGCTTGACCAGGGTGGTGCACCCGGCGATCTTCCCGAACTCGAGCTGGTGCAGCAGGAGCGTGACGGCAAGGCGGCCCATGCCAGGTTTGTCCACCGCCATCGTGGTGAGCCCCGGAAGGATGATGCTGGCCAGGTCGATGTCGTCGAAGCCGACTACCGAAACCTGGTCGGGGACCGATATCCCGGCCACGCGAGCACCTTGCAGGAATGTGATCGCGGTCAGGTCGTTGGCGCAGAAGAGGGCCGTCACCTCCGGGTGGGCGAGGACGTACTGGACGGCCGCCTCCGCGGCGCGTTCGTGATCGTAGTAGGGGACGTCCACATAGTGCGGCGTCAGGCGAGCCTCGCTCATCACCTGCTCGTATGCGACTCGACGCTCACGGACGCTGGGGAATGCGTTGGGCGCGGTACCGACGATCGCGATCTCGCTATGCCCGCGGCCGATCAGGTAGCGCACCGCAGTGCGAGCGCCGGAGGCGTTGTCGATATCGACCGAGTCGAGCCCCTCGTCCTCGGCATACCCGTCCACGAGCACCGTGGGAACCGCGCCGACGCGGAGCAACGACGCCCACCGAGTGCCGATGTCGGCGCCGACCAAAATCAACCCATCGGTGGGATGGTCGGTCACCGACCGCGGAACTTCGAGAGGGTGATTGCGCTCGTCTACCGGCATGATGGCGAAGACCAAACGGACATCGAGTCCGCGGCACCGCTGCTCGATGCCGGAGAGAATCGGGCCGTAGAAGACGTTAGTGGCCGGCTGTTCGGGGAGCGCCCGAATCACCAGCGTCACGGTCATGGGATCGCGGCGGCGTCTGGAGGCCGTGGACGCGAGCTGGTAGCCCATCTTGGCCGACGCCTCGATGACGCGGGCCCTGGTCGCGCTGGAGACTCCGGGCTTGCCGCGGAGCGCCACCGAGACTGCAGCCGGCGACAGGCCGAGGGCGGCCGCGAGGTCGCCGATGGTCGTTGCCTTTTGTGGGTACCGCTTCAAGGGCCCGTCTCCGGCACTGGCGGATCAACCTGCAAAGTCTACTCGCGCCAACCACGCGACTTGACGCCATCGGCGACGTGCGCCTCGCTACACTTGCTCTTCTCAGGGGTCGGGGCACCCCGGCCCGGGACAGGGCCGGCGCCTCCGCGAGGCGCCAGAGGGAGCCGCACATGGCGACCCGTTCTCGAACCGGTCGTGGCGTTGTCGGGCTTCGCAGCGGGACTCCCGGGTCCGGCCGACGGCGTAGATCGCAGATGGCTTCCCTTGCGCTGGCGGTCCTGCTCCTGGCCCTCGCGCTCGCGGCCTGTTCGTCCTCCGCCGCCACGCCCACGCCCACGCCGCCACCCCTACCGTCGCCGAGCCCGAGCGGCTTGACCGTAGTGCCCGCCTCGATTGCCCCGACGGCGACCGAGATGGCGAGCGAGAGCCCGACGGTCACCTCGAGCGAGAGCCCGACCCCCACGTCCAGCGCGACTGCTACGGCGAGCTCAGGGTCGAGCGGCGACGACAACGACCAGGGATCCTGCGGCGGGGGCCTCGAATGCGGGCTGCTCACACCTCAGCCCAGCACCGGAATGTTCGTCGCGGTGAACTCCCTGAGGCAGGCCACCAGCTACAAGTTCAGCATGACCTTGGTTGGCGCGGCCGCCGACCCCAACACACCGGGCGCCGACTTTGCCTACGCGCTCTCGCAGCTCGCCCCCAGCGCTTCCTGCGGCGGCGCCCCGTATACGGTCAAGGGCACCATCGCGAACCAGCAGGCGGGCCCCACCGCGAACTTCGAGTCGGTCTTCGACGCCGACATTACCTGCCCCGGTCTCCACATCATCAAGGTCGGCAGCTCCATGTACGTCGACCAGGGCGGGACCGGTAAGTTCAGTGAGAGACCGCTCGACGACCCCTACGAACTCGACTTCCTCTCGCCGGCTCACCTGGTCGAGTCGTACGTGGACCCGCACCTGGCCTCGCACTACACCCTGGTCGGTTCGGAGACTAAGGACGGCGTGAGCACCGACCACTATCGGTCGGACCAGGCTCTGGACGAGGAGGTCGAAGGCGGCCAGTACGACACCTGGTCGGCCGACCTCTGGCTGGCCAAAGCCGGCGGCTACCCGATCAGCATGGACGTCGTGGCCCAGGAGAGCGACGGCGGTAAGCCGTACGAGATCTCCTTCGATATCACGAACGTGAACGACCCGGCGAACAAGGTGACCGCACCGGCCACGTGATCGGCGACCGGTCCCGGTCGGCGGCGACGTGTGGCCGCTCGCCGGCGCAGACGCGATGGTGAGCTCCTCCTCGACACGCCCCGAGCCCGGGCCTCCGAGCCTCGGCCAGTCGACGTGGGTGTGGCTACGGCTGCCCGTGTCTCCCTACGGACAGGTGTTCGCGGGCGCGGGCTTGCCGGACCAGAGACTGTCCGTACCGAACAGCTGGACCGAGAGCGCGGCGACCTTGTCGTTGAGCAGGCAGTTGGCCGCGTTGACGGTGCTGACGCCAGTGACGGTGTAGGGCGGCCCCAGGACGACCTGGCTGAAGTTCGAGGAGGGGACATCCTGGCCGAGGGCCACGAAGTCCGCCACCTTGTCCGCCGGGAAGTCGGTCGTGACGCTCGCGCCCAGCGTGGAGATGAGGCTCGGCAGCTTCAGGATCTCGCTCGGCCGAGCCATCTTGTGCAGCAGGGCGACGAGCACCAGCTGCTGACGCGACGCCCGCTTCCAGTCGCTATCCCCGACGCCGTGGCGGCTCCGCACGAAGGCCATCGCGGTACGACCGTCGAGATGGTGAGGTCCGGCCGAGAGACTGAAGCCGTACGGGCTGCCGTCTAGCCAGTCGTACGACGGGTCGTCGATCGGGTAGGGGTTGACCACGTCGATCCCGCCGACCTTGTCGATCATCGTTTCGAAGCCGCCGATGTCCATCACGGCGTAGTAGTTGATCGGGATGCCGACGAGGTACTGGACCTCTTTGATCAGCGTCGTGTATGGATCGTCCGGAGACTTGATGCGTCCGCTGCGGACGTACGTCGGCAGCGCGTTGATCTTGTACAGACGTGGTCATCCACGCCGCCGAAGTAGAAGGGGAAGCTGGCGCTGTCGCGGGGCACGCTGACCATCTGAATTGAGTTGGCCTGAGGGTCGTAGCTGACGACCATGATCGAGTCGTAGAGGTTGGAACTCGCCCCGCTGCTCGTCCCGGTGAACAGGATGGTCACCCGACCGTCGCCGGCGACGGTCGCGAGTGGCTCGGGTGTGCCCGCAGGCCCAGGGGTCTGACCCGGAGCGAGGCTCGGCGCCTGCGTGGCCTGGACGATCAGATGGGTGTCGGTGGGGTTGAAGACCTGAGTCCCGGCATCCGAATAGGCCAGCAGGTAGTAGCCGCCGCCGAGATGGATCACGACGATGATCGCCGCCAGCGCCCCCAGGACCGCACGGTTCACGACTCTGTGAGAGTTGCGGTTCCCGCCGAGGAACGCGAGAACGACCGAGGCGATACGCCATGCCCCGAACAGGATGATGATCGCCACCGTGAGCAGGCCGACGCCCCGCTCGGCGAAAAGCTGCGCCGCCAGAACCACGGGACCGCGCCGCAGGGCGTAGGCCAGCAGCGCCACCACCACGAGGGAAGGAACCGCGAAGACCGCCGCCAACCGGCGGTTGCGGAGATACAGCTGCCCGAGGCCCGGCCAAACGAATGACAGGAAAGCCGCCAGTGACGGCGACCGGCCGGGACGCTCCGGGGCGTTGGAGTTCGTGTCGGGCAGGTCGGGCGAGTCGGACTCCGACGAGGTCGAAGGGTCGGACTCCGACGAGGTCGAAGGGTCGGACTCCGACGAGGTCGTCACGTCGGCGTCCGGGGGCGTCGAAGGGTCGGCGGCCGGAGACTCGGGCGATTCCGCGTCCAACGACCCCCGCGAGTCCGCCTTCGACGGCTTCGATGCGGCCGCCGACGCGGCTGGCCCGTATCCGCCCTTCGTGTTTGGCTGGTCCTTGTCACTCACGATCGACTCCATTTACCAGGCAAGTACCGGAATCCTCCGCAAGCCTGGCCTCGCCAGACGTTGAGACGAGTAAGCCGCAATGATCCTTCGCGATCTCGGGGCCACGTCTGGCGATAGGGTGCCATGTCGGCCCCATGTGCGCCTCGGGCGACGTCGGACTCCCCGTTCGACCTACGAGATCGTGCTGCCGCAGGTCGCCGATCCGGTGGCGTGGACCTTCTGCGAGGCGCCGCCACCGCTGCCGGCCCCGGTCGCGTCGCCGTTCACCGTGCCGGTGTCCGAGCCGGCGATCGTGCCCGTACCCGGTCCGTTGGCGGTCAGATCGTAGAAGTTCGGGCTCGTTCCCAGGAAGAGGGTGAACTGCCCGTCGTCGATCGTCATGGTCGCGAGGACGTGGGAGCCGCCGACGGACACCAGGCCCGTAATGTCGATGGACACGCCCGCGTACTGCTTGTCGCATTCGACCCGCGCTGATTCGATCTGGCCGTCGACCGATCCCTCGGGCAGCGTCCCGCTGAGCTGGATCGAAGCCGTGCCGCGCTGCTGGCCGGCGCAGTCGATCGAGCCCGACAAAGACGTGAGCTCACCTATCGAACCTGCCGGGGTCCCGGCGGGCGTCGACTCCGTGAGCGCTCCCGAGATCGTCGCCCCGCGGGCCGCGTCGAAGCCGGTGACGCCCGAGCCGTCGAAGTCGCGCTCGAACACGGTCGATCCGGACATCTCGACCAGGCGGATGCCCACCTCGTTCGTCGAGACCGTCAAGTAGACCGAGACGCTCCCATCGGGCGTGTATCCGCTGACGGTGATGTCGTCTCCCGACGTGGACGGGTACTGGCATCGGACCACGGTACGAGAGAGACCGCCCGCCAGGCTTGCCATCCCGACGAAGGAGAGCGTCGCCTGCGCGCCCCCCGGCCGGCTCGAGGCGGACGTCGACGAACCCGCGCCGGAACCCTGAAGCGACGAGCCGCCCGTCGAGCAGGCGCTCACCACCAGCAAGAACGATGCCGTCGCACCCAGGAGTCGTCCCGCACGCATCCGATCAGCCTCCGACATGCGCCCGTTCTGGGATCGACCCACCAAGGGCTTTCGACTGCGATCCTCGGCCGGCTCGACCCGTACCGGCTAGGGCGCCGGCAGCGGTGAGTATAGGCGGCGCGCCTGCAGGGGCGTTCCCGGACCGGTGCCAGCCGCCGGAGCGTTCCTTCTCAAGTCCGCCGAAGGTTTCGTTGATTACGACGCGGCCGCCGCCCAGGCAAACGCGGCGGCCATGCAGGGCTCCACCCAGGTGCCGGGTCTGGGCGACCAGGCCTACTACGTCCCCGACGCGGGGCTGGATGTCTTCGTCTACCCGCTCTCCTTGATACTGATCAGCTGCTCAAATACCGTCGGCACCGACGCTCTCGAGACCCTGGCGCGAGCGATCCTCGGGGGGTGAGCGGCAGGCTCCTTCCGACGCCCGATCCGAACGGGCGGTGGAGGCAGCGGCCGGTCACGAGGCGACCCCCATCGCCGGCCGGTTCACCTGGTTCTATCAGGTGAACGGGAGCGGTACCTTCGGAGGGTGCTTGGCGACTCCGCAGGCCGTACCCTCGGGGCATGTCGGGATGGCGGGGATTCATGGTGCTGCTTCCGGCGGCCGCGGCCGCTTCGGTCGGGACGGTGGCATTCTCGAGAGGGGATGTTCTCGCCGGCGGAGCGCTGCTCCTGCTGGCCGCCGGCGCACTCATCGGCATCGCCTGCGTGGAGATCGCGCTTCGCAGCGCCCTGAAGACACTCGACGCCGCGACGGCGGCGATAGCGCAGGGTGCCCCCGCTCCGTCGCCCGCCTTCCGGCGCTTCGGGCCGCTCGTCCCGATCGCGCGCCGCCTCGAGGACGTCTCCGAGGCGCTGCGGGTGGCCCGGGAGGAGGCGACGACAGATCGCCTGACCCAGGTGGCCAATCGACCGACGCTACTCGCCCAACTCTTCACCGAAGTCGAACGGGCCACCCGCCACGATCGGCCGCTGACCATCGCCTTCATCGATCTCGACCACTTCAAGGAGATCAACGACACGTACGGCCACGAGGCCGGCGACGCGGTGCTGCACGAGGTCGCGGGCGTCTTCCGAGAGCACACCCGGGGATCGGACTTCGTCGGCCGCTACGGCGGCGAGGAGTTCGTGCTGGTCCTGCCGGAGACAAGGATCGAGGAAGCCGCCGGCGTCGCCGAGAAGGTGCGCCAGCTGATCCTGCGCAAGCGGTTCGAGGGCCCTCAAGGTGAGGCGTTCAGCGTGTCGGTATCGATCGGTATTGCCGGCGGGAGCGGGCAGCATCTCCGCGTCGACCAGCTTCTTCGCGACGCCGACGCGGCGATGTACGCCGCCAAGTCGCTGGGCCGCAACCAGACCTACGTGTTCGCCGAGACCGACGACGACGCGGCGCGCATTCCCCGCGCCCCGATCTCGCCCGAAGGAAGGCGGCGAGCGACCGAGGTGGGTGACCAGGCCCGTCATGCAGCCGAAGCCGCCCTCGCGGCCGTGCTCGCCCCGCGTGCCCACTACAGCGGGCGGCCCTCCTCGCTCATCGCCGCCATCGCGGTCCGGATGGCGGTCGAGCTCGGCCTCCCCAACGCCGAGATCGAGCGCATCCGCGTCGCCGCTCTGCTGCACGACGTTGGCAAGCTCGCCGTGCCCGAGTACATCCTGGAGAAGCCGGGACCCCTGGACGCGGACGAATGGCTGAGCGTGGTCCAGCACCCTCGCGCCGGCGACGCCATCCTCGAGCGCGTGGCGGCGGTAGGGGACGCCCGGGCCATCATCCTCCACCACCACGAGCACTACTCGGGCCGCGGCTATCCCTACGGCTTGCGCGGTGCCGACATTCCACTCGGTGCGCGGATTGTCGCCATCGCCGACGCGTACGACGCGATGGTTCGCGACCGGCCCTATCGCTCGGCCGTCGGCCACGACGCCGCGGTGGCCGAACTGCGCCGCTTCGCTCACGTGCAGTTCGACCCGGAACTCGTCGACCTCTTCTGCGACCTGTACGCGACCTCGGCCCCACGTGCCGACCGGACGCTGATGATCCACCCACACGCGGAACCGGCCGCGCGTCCCGCGCGACACGCTCACCGGAGCGCCGTCTCCGCCTGAGTCATGCGCGTGCGGCCGCAGCGCCGGCGGGCCGCGAGCGGAATTCGATCTGGACGACGATGCCGGGTGGGCCGGTGCCGCGAGGAGCCTGACGTTGGGCGTCGAAATCGAGCGCAAGTACCTGGTCCGCGACCTCTCGGCCGTTGCCGGCCTGCCGGGAATTCGCATGAGGCAGGGCTACCTGTCCGTCGATCCCGAGCGGACGGTTCGTGTCCGGGTGGCCGGGACGAGAGCCTTCCTGAACGTCAAAGGCCGCACCTCGGCCAGCGGGACCAGCCGGGCCGAATTCGAGTACGAGATCCCGGTCGGGGAGGCGGAGGAGCTGCTCGATGGGCTGGCTCTCCGGCCTGTGATCGAGAAGACCCGATATCGCGTTCCCTCCGGCGGACTGGTGTGGGAGATCGACGTCTTCGGCGGCGAGAACGACGGCCTGGTCGTCGCCGAGGTCGAGCTTCCCTCGGATGAGACCGCCGTCGTACTGCCGGACTGGATCGGCGAGGAAGTGACGGGCGACGCCCGCTACTACAACGCCAATCTGGTGAGCCGCCCGTACCGGATCTGGCGCGAGGTCTGACCCGGTCGAGCGGCCTGTTCGGCCTGTTGGGCCGAGCCGCCCCCCGTCGCCGGGCGCGGCCGGACTCGCGCCGCGGCCGAGCGGCCCGACCGCCGGGCGCGGCCGGGCTACCAGTACTTCTCGACGTGGAGTGTGCCGGCGTTGCGGCCGTCGTCCCGGGTGAAGCCGCGTGCCTCCGCCCAGCCGATCACCGTCTCGATCATGCCCGGGTTGCCGCAAAGCAGGATGTCGAAGTTGTCCGGCGTGAGAGCAAGACCGGATTCACGCTCGACCACGCCTGAGGCGATGACGTCCTGAACGTAGCCGCTCCGGCCGCTCCAGGTGGCGTCCTCGTCGGGCCGGGTGATCGACGGCAGGTAGTGGAAGTTGTTGCAGCTGCGGGAGAGACCGGTGAGCTCGGTCCGGTAGCCCAGATCCCACGAGTAGCGCGCTCCGTGGACCAGTGCGAAGTGGCGCGGTCCGTTGCGCTGCCATATCGCTCGGAGTCCGACGCGCCCGTCGACCCGCAGCACAAGTTCGTTGCGGATCATCGACATGTACGGCGCCAGGCCGGTCCCGGTCGCGATCATGAGGACGTGCTTCGTCGACGCCGGGTCGAGGGTGAAGACGCCCTCCGCTCTGGGGCCGACGAAGAGCCGGTCTCCGACCTTGAGGTTGAACAGACGCGGCGTCAGCTCGCCACTCAGGATCAGCGTGACGAAGAACTCGAGACGCTCGGCGGCGCGGCTGTCCGACGCTATGCAGTAGGCGCGGCGGATCATCCGATCCGAATTGGCCGCGGCTCGTGCCGCGGCAGCAGCCTGCGCGGCTACGCCCGACTGGCCCTCCGGCGTGCCGGCGGGCGCCTCTCCCTCCATCACGCTCGCCGCGTCTGCCTCTGAGACCCGCGGTTCGCTGGCCTTCAGCCCCAGCACCACGTACTGGCCCGGCTCGAACTCGAACGGGAGATTGTCGGGTGCGACGCGGATGCTGATCAATCCGGGCGCGATCTCGTCCCGACCTACTACGGTTGCGTTGTACTCGGCTGCCATCTAGTTCCTCTGCTCCCAACCGGCAGTGCCCGGAGACGGGACGCTCGGGTAGCCGAGGATACGTGGATGGCGGCCGCTTCCACGGGATGGATCGCTGGGCGGCCCACGGAATGACACGAGGCGTGCCGTCTTGCCGACCGGCCCGCCCGGCGGGTCCGGCCGGATAGGGCCGAGCACCGATACGTCGACGCGCCCGGGAGCCCCGCGCGCGGCGGCCGTCTACGTGCCGGGTTGGCTCGGACCGCGAGCGATCTGGACGCGATTGCGCCCACCGCTCTTGGCCTGGTACAGGGCCCGGTCCGCGGCCGCCAGTAGCTCCGCCTCGTCCTCGCCTTCGGCCCCGATCCTCACGCCGATGCTGACCGTGATGCGGACGTCTCCGGCGCCCGTCGATATTGGAGTGTCCGCGACCGCGGCTCGCAGCCGCTCGTACGGGACGGCGGCGTCGTCCTCCGCGGCGTGCTCGGTGAGCACCACGAACTCATCCCCGCCATGGCGGCCCAGGACGTCGTGGCCGCGCAGGTTGCGCTCGATCAGACGGACGAGACCGCACAGTACCTCGTCTCCGGCCTGGTGGCCCATCGTGTCGTTGATCTGCTTGAAGTTGTCGACGTCGCAGATCCCGACGGCCAGCGGGTTGTGGTGTCGCTTCTTCCGTAAGAGTTCGCGCGACAGGACGCTGGCGAACGCGCGGCGATTGAGAACGCCGGTCAGGGGGTCGTGCATGGCCTCGTGGGCGAGCGCGTCCCGGGCCTCGATCAGTCTCGCCTGCAGGTCGATCATGCGCCGGCCCACCTCCACCCGGGCCAGAAGCTCGCCGGGGTCGAAGGGCTTCGCCAGGTAGTCGTCGGCACCGGCCTCGAGCCCGGTCACGATGTCCGTCTTCTCACCCCGAGAGGTCAGAAGGATGATGTAGGGCGGCTGATCGGACTGGATGGTCCGGGCGCGGCGGCAGACGTCCACGCCGGCGAGCCCGGGCATGACCCAGTCGAGGATGACCAGCCTCGGTGCGTCCGGTTGCTGCATGGCTTCCCAGGCCTCGTCGCCGTCGACCGCGACAGCGACCTCGTTGCCGTGCTTCTTCAGCACTCCGGCCAGGACCAGGCGCGAGGTGACGTCGTCGTCGGCGATGAGGATCTTCAAGGGAGCGGCCGCCGCGTCACGAGGCCGCCTCCGGCCCGCCCTCGCCGACGAAAGCCCGCATCGCCGTGGTGAGTCGGACCAGGCGCGTCTCGAGGTCGGGGAGATGCGACGCGGCCGCGGCGAGATCGCCGGCCCGGGCGGCCTTCTCGATCTCGAGGGCCGCCGCGCGCACCGCCTCGCCGCCGACGTTGGCCGATGCGCCCTTGATCGTGTGAGCCTGGCGCGTCGCCCCTTCGGCGTCGCCGGCATCCAGATGACCGCGGAGCGCCGCGGCCTGCCTGGGGATGTCCTCCAGGAATCCTTCGACCACCGTGCGCGCCAGGTCTTCGTCGTCCATCAAGCGGGACAGCAGGCCCGTCCGGTCGAACACGGACCTTTCGGAGTAGTCTGCCGCCGACGGTTCCGCTGTCGCGGAGGCCGACGCACCGGCCTCGGCGGACGCCTCCGGCGGTCTCGGGGCGTCGTCGCGGGGCAGCCATCTATCCAGTGCCTCCGCCAGGGCCGCCGGCGAGACCGGCTTGCTGACGTAGTCGTTCATTCCGACTCTGAGGCACCTCTCACGGTCGCCCTGCATGGCGTGGGCGGTCATGGCGACGATCGGTACGTCGTGATTCCGGACGGCCGACCGCGGGTCGCGTATGTGAATCGTCGCCTCGAGGCCGTCCATGGTGGGCATCTGAACGTCCATCAGGACCAGGTCGTACGGGATCGACTCGAGGGCGGCGACGGCCTCGGCACCGTTGGATACGGCATCCGCGTGCAGACCGAACTTCTTGAGGATGCCGAGGGCCACCTGCGGTTGGTGATGTTGTCCTCGGCCAGCAGGATGCGACGCGATTGCCGGCGCATCTCGCGGATCGCGTGGCGCGTGACTATGGGTTGTGCCGGCCTGGAAACGGCTTCGCCGGCCAGCACGACGGCCAGGCAGTCGAACAGGTCCGACTGCCGCGCGGGCTTGACCAGGTAGGCGGAGAACCCGATCTCCTCCATCTGCCGCGCGTCGCCCCGATTGCCCGATCGAAGTCATCATCACCAGGCGGGTGCCGGCCAGGGTTTCGTCGGCCTTGATGGCCCGGGCGAGGCCCGCTCCGTCCATGCCCGGCATCTGCATGTCGAGGATCGCCGCCGCGAAAGGATCTCCTGCATCCCTGGCGTGCGCGAGGGCCAGGAGCGCCGAGGGGCCGTCGGCGACCACCTCGGACCGCATGCCCCAGGCGTTGAGCTGGGCTGCCAGGATCTCGCGATTGGTGGGGTTGTCGTCAACGACGAGGATGTGGACCCCGTGTATCTGGGCCGGCGGCGGGACGTTGCGTTCCAGACCGGCCTGCTTGCCGAAGCGCGCGGTGAACCAGAACTCCGAACCGAGCCCCTCCTCGCTCACGAGACCGATCTCGCCGCCCATGAGTTCGGCCAGCTGCTTCGAGATGGCCAGCCCGAGACCGGTGCCGCCGTACTGGCGGGTTGTCGAGGCGTCCGCTTGCGTGAACTTCTGGAACATGAGCGCCTGCTTGTCGGGCGCGATGCCGATGCCGGTGTCCTTCACCGAGAACCGCAGGACGACCTCGGTCTCGGACTCCGACACGACGGTCGCTCTCACCACGATCTCGCCGCTGTGGGTGAACTTGACCGCGTTGCCGGCCAGGTTCAGGAGAATCTGGCGCAGGCGGCCCGGGTCGCCGCTGAGGTTGGCCGGAACGTCGGGCGCGGCGGCGCAGATGAACTCGAGCCCCTTGTCCTGGGCGCGCCGCGCCAGCAGGGCGGCGAAGTCGTCGAGCAGAGCGCGCACGTCGAAGTCGATCGTCTCCAGCTCGAGCTTGCCCGCCTCGATCTTGGAGAAGTCGAGGATGTCGTTGAGGAGCCCGAGAAGGGCCTCGCCGCTGGCGCGCACCGTCTCCGCGTAGCGCCGCTGCTCGTGGCTGAGTCTGGTGTCGAGAAGCAGCTCGGTCATGCCGATCACGCCGTTCATCGGGGTCCGAATCTCGTGGCTCATGTTGGCCAGGAATTCGCTCTTGGCCTTGTTGGCCGACTCGGCGCGGGCCGTAGCCTCCTCGAGGGCGCGGTTGGTCTGGGCGAGCCTCTCCTC
The DNA here is from genome assembly GCA_963838285.1 of uncultured Chloroflexia bacterium. Lineage (GTDB taxonomy): Bacteria > Chloroflexota > Limnocylindria > Limnocylindrales > CSP1-4 > Fen-1039. The sequence continues at coordinate 114,172 of CAWIQP010000008.1, read as the reverse complement.
CGCCTGCTTGCGCGCGGTGATGTCGCTGAGAAGGTTCAGTGTCGCCGGCCTGCCGTTCCACTGAATCCTCGCGACCGACAGGAAGACCCACAGAGTCGCCCCTCCGGCTCCGATCATCCTGAAGTCGTAGGCTTCGGTGACCTCTTCTCCGTCCATCCGCTTCGCGTAGTTGGCGCGGACGAGATCCCTGTCCTCGGGGCAGATGAAGTCGAGGAAAGGCCTGCCGAGCAGAGCTTCGGCCGGCATGCCCACCAGGTCGGACAGCCTCCGATTGGCGAAGACGAATGCGCCGTCCTGGACGATGTAGATGGCCTCGTTCGCCTTCTCGACCAGGGTCCGGTACTTCTCCTCGCTCTCGCGCAGGGCAACCTCGTCCTGCTTGCGCCTGGTGATGTCCCGCGAGATGCCGAGAGTGCCGAGCGTCTTCCCGCGCTTGTCGGTGCGAACCAGCTTGGTCGTGGAGACCCACGTCTCCCGGCCGTCGAGATGTGTCTCCTTCTCCTCGAAGTCGACCATGGGAAGCCCGGTTCTCATGATCTCGAGTTCGTTCTCGTAGGCCAGCCGGGCGTGCTCTTCGGTGAAGAAATCGAAGTCCGTCTTGCCAACGGCCTGAGCGGGATCGGCAAGTCCGAAGGCCCTGGCGTGGGCCCTGCTGATCATGATGAAGCGGCAGTCGGCATCCTTGAAATAGACGTGGTCCGGCGTGTTCTCCATCAGCGCTTCCAGCAGCGATCGCTCCTGGATCAGGTCCGACTCCGCGCGCTGCCCCTCGGCCATCTCGCGGATCAGGAGCGAGAGGCCGCTCGCGGACCCGTCGGCGCCGCGCAGTAGTTCGCCGCTCACCTCTATCGCGATGGCGGCCCCATCCTTCCGGAGCCCGAAGTATTGAGCCGGGCCAACCGCCTCGCCCGCAACAAGTCGGCCTATCTTGGAGACGGCCCGGTCCCTGTCCTCGGGGGCCACGAAGTCCGTGACCGGATGGCCGACCAGGTCCTCTTCCCGGTCCCATCCGAACATGGACATTGCGGCCGGCGTCAACGTGAGCACGCGGCCGGCCGTGTCGGCCACGACCACCGGCACCATGTTCCAGGCCCGGAGCTTCAGGTCGCCGGCCGTCTCCCCGCTGCGGTCGCTCATCGAGTCGATCCCGTCGGCGGGCGGGCCGCGCCATACGCGCTGCCCGGCAGTTCCTCCATCGGTACTCCGCCTGAGGGGCAACGGCTGGATACGGGCAAACGCCCACCACGTGCCCGGACTCAGTCTACGCTCGCTCTCGTCCCGCAGAATCCGCCGTTCCGGGGGCCTCGCCCGGGTACCTTCGCTGCCCCCGCGCCCGGCGGCGGCGTCGGTGCTCCGCGCGCCCGGACACGCGCGCCCCGCCTTGTGCGGGGCGATCTATCCTTGGCCGATGGACCGCTGGAAGACGATATTCGAGCCGTTTCGGATCCACTCAGTAGAGCCCATCCGCATGTCGACGGTGGCCGAGCGAGAGCGAGCCCTCGAAGCCGCCGGCTGGAATCTGTTCAACCTCCACGCCGACGACGTACTGATCGATCTGCTCACCGACTCGGGCACAGGCGCGATGAGCCGGGACCAGTGGGCTGCCATCCAGCACGGCGACGAGAGCTACGCCGGATCGCCGTCGTTCTACGTGTTCCAGGAGTCGGTGCGCACTCTGTTCCCATTCCGGCACATCATCCCCACGCACCAGGGCCGCGCCGCCGAGAAGATCCTGTTCCACGTTCTCGGCGGCCCCGACAAGGTCATCCCGAACAACACCCATTTCGACACCACTCGGGCCAACGTGGAGGTCACCGGCGCGGAGGCCGTGGACCTCGTGATCGCGGAGGGCCTGGTGCCGGCGACCATCCATCCCTTCAAGGGGAACATGGACCTGGATGCGCTCGAGGCACGCATCGCCGCGGCCGGGCCGGGGCGCGTGCCGGTCGTGTTCGTCACCATCACCAACAACTCGGGCGGCGGCCAGCCGGTGTCTCTCGAGAACCTGCGCGGCGTGCGCGCCGTGTGCGACCGCCACGGCATTCCGCTCTTCCTGGACGCCTGCCGCTTCGCCGAGAACGCCTGGTTCATCAAGTCCCGGGAGCCGGGCTATGCCGATCGAAGCATCCCCGACATCGTTCGCGAGATCGCGTCGCTGGCCGACGGCATGACGATGAGCGCCAAGAAGGACGGCCTGGCGAACATCGGCGGCTGGCTGGCCATGAACGACGACCGGCTGGCCGAGCAGTGCCGCAACCTGCTGATCCTGACCGAGGGCTTCATCACCTACGGCGGCCTGGCCGGCCGGGACCTCGAGGCGATCGCGCAGGGTCTGCGAGAGGTGGTGGATGAGGACTACCTGCGCTACCGCATCCGTTCCACCGAGTACCTGGGCGAGAGCCTGGTGAAGTCCGGCATCCCCGTCGTCCGGCCGATAGGCGGCCACGCCGTCTACATCGACGCGCGGGCGTTGCTGCCGCAGATACCGCCGCTCCAGTACCCCGGCCAGGCGCTGGCCGCGGCCCTGTACCGAGAAGGCGGCATACGCGGCTGCGAGATCGGGACGGTCATGTTCGGGCTGCATCCGGACGGCAGCGAGACGCCCGCCTCGATGGATCTCGTCCGGCTCGCGATCCCGCGCCGGACCTACACGCAGAGCCACATCGACTACGCGATCGAGGTGATCCGCTGGGTCGCCGAAAGGGCGGACGCCCTGCGCGGGTTCCGAATCGCGGAGCAGCCGCCGCAGCTGCGCCACTTCACCGCGCGGTTCGCGCCGCTGTGACGGCCTTGGCTCCCGATCAGGCCGGCTGCGGCGTGACCACGGCCTTGATGCAGCTGCCATCGGCGATGGCCGCGAGCGCCTCGCCGTACCGCTCGAGCCCGAATCGGTGGGTGACCATGCCCGTGGTGTCGATCCGCCCGGTCCGCAGGGCCTCGAGCGCCCTGTCGAACGAAAACTGCTGGGCGAAGGAACCCTTGATCGTGAGCTCGCGCCGGAAGATCTCGTATGACGGGACCTGCCAGCGGGCGGCTTCGGGGGTCATCCCGTAGGCGAAGATCGTTCCGCCGGTTCGGGTCAGCGCGATCGCCCCCTCCAGGACGCCGAGAGTGCCGGTCGCGTCGATCACCACGTCGAAGCCGTCCGGGGCTATCTCGCGGAGGCGGCGCTGCGTCGCGGCGGGATCCCCGCGGTCGACCAGGATCGCGTGGTCGGCGCCGCGGGCGGCCGCGAGATCGAGCCGGGTCTGCACGACCTCGGCCACCGTGAGGCTGCCGGCGCAGGAGCGCGCAAGCAGCTGCGTCAGCAACAGCCCGGTCGGACCGGCTCCGAACAGCAGGACGTCGGCGACCGGCTTCAGGCCGAGAACGTCGAGACCGTGCACGACGCAGGCGGTAGGTTCCGCGAAGACGGCGGTCTCGACGGGCAGGTCGTCGACGGGGAAGCAGCGGTCCTCGGCGGCGACGAGGCGCTCGGCAAAGCCGCCCGGCGCGGTGACGCCCTGGGCGATCAGATGCCGGCAGAACGCAGGCCGCGCGCGGCGGCATTCGACGCACGCGCCGCAGGACGTGGTGTTGTCGAGGACGACCCGCTGGCCGAGCCGCAACTGAGTCGCTTCCGGGCCGAGTTCGATCACCTCGCCGACGATCTCGTGCCCGGGGACGAGCGGATACCTGGGTCCGAATTCGCCCGCGTGCAGATGCAGCTCCGTGCCGCAGACGCCGGTCATCAGGACGCGGAGCAGAACATCGCGCGGCCCGGGCTCCGGGTCGGGAAGATCACGGACCTCGAACTGCCCGGGTCGGTCGTATACGACGGCCTTCATGACGCTCCTCCGTGCTCCTGAGTAGGCTAGTGTTAAGGGAACGATCGCGCGGCGCGAAACCGCCGGAGGGGGAGGTCCGATTGCCGCCGTCGTCGCCATCGAATTGCGTCTTCGCCTCGCGAATGGGAGTCGATCGCCGTGGACAAGGACCGGCCGAACATGAAGGACGGGGAGCTGCCGACCGCGCCCGATGCGGACCCGCGGGGCCCGTTGGACGCGGACTCGCCGGCCCCGGGGGCAAGCGGATCGTCGGCCCCGTCGGAAGCCGACTCGGCGGCCGAGTCCGAGGTCGACTCGCCGGCCGGCTCGGACGCGGAATTGCAGAGCCCGTCGGACGCCGGCTCCTCGACTCCGACGGAATTGGACTCCCCGGCTCCCAGGTTCCGCGGATGGTCGCCGGCCCTGGCCGCCTTCCTCTCGTTCCTGTGGCCGGGTCTCGGGCAGCTGTACCTCCGCAACCGCCGGCTGGCCGCGATCTTCGCGGTGCCTTCCGTGTTCGTCGTGCTCCTGCTGGCCTATGCCCTCCGGCGCGGCCCCGTCGTCCTCGCCGCGCAACTCTTCGCCGATCGGGGCGTCGGCCTCGTGACCGTGGCGATCATTCTCCTGTTCGGTGCCTGGCGGATCGCGTCCGTCGTCCAGGCCTTCCTCGTCGGGCACAAGGCTTCTACCCATCGCGTGGTCAACAGTGCTGTTCTGGTCGCGCTCGCCGCGATCATCGCTGTGACGCACCTCGGCGGCGGCTACTACCTGCTGGCCTACTCGGACGCCGGTACGCAGGTCTTCAACCCGGCCAGCAACACCAGCGACCTGATCGTGCAGGCCACGCCGGCGCCGAGCCCGTCGCCCGGCCAGACGGCCGGTCCAACGGCCACCGCGGAGCCTCTCGCGACGGTGGTCAACGACGGCCGCGTCACCATCCTGTTCACCGGACGAGGCAGCGGGACGAGCTACAACGCCTACGACTCGATCATGGTCGTGAGCTTCAACCCCCAGGCCAACTCGATCCAGATGATCAGCGTTCCCCGCGACAGCGCCAGCTTCCCGTTCTATTTCGGCGGCGTGGACAAGCCGTCGATCAAGATCAACTCCCTGCCGCTGTATGTCCGGTCCGGCGCGATCAAGTCGGGCGACGATCCATACACGACGCTGATCAAAGAAGTCCAGTACCTCGTCGGCATCCCGATCAACTACTACGCCGTGATGGACATCGGCGGCTTCGAAACGATGATCGACAAGGTCGGCGGGATCGACGTGGTCAACCCGTCCGACATCGTCGACCCGACCTACGACTGGCTCGACGGCAGCCCGTACGGCTTCAGTCTCTCGGCCGGACCTCATCATCTCGACGGTCGTACGGCGATGGCCTTCGTCCGGAGCCGCCACGGAGGCGGGAGCGACTGGCTGAGGTCGTCGCGCCAGCAGATCGTGCTCGTCGCCCTGCTCCACAAGATGTCGCAGCCGAGCCAGATCCTGAAGCTGCCGAGCCTCATCTCCACGCTTGGCGCCGCCGTCACGACCGACTTCCCGGCGGATCAGGTGGCGGACTACGTGGCCCTCGGCCAGCAGGTGCCGTCCTCGAACATCACCCAGATCGTCCTGGGGCCGCCGTACACGATCACTGGCATCAGTACCGTCAACGCGGCCAACTGCCTGCTCAACGACAAGGTAGCCGCGCTGTCGGTCCAGTTGTTCGGTAAGGACAGTCTCTGGTACGGCAAACCAGCTCCCGCGAATACCTGCCCGTAGCGGCGCGGCGCCGGCAGGGTTCCGGGAAGACTGGCGAGAGCGAACCTATACTCGCCCGATGTCGACCCTTCTGCTGCCCATCGTCGTCCTCGCCATCGTCTTCGTCGCGGTCGCGATCTCCGCGCGGGCGCGGCCCGGTAGGGGGTTCGAGCGGATCGTCCGATGCCGCTCGGGTCACCTGTTCACGACGACTCTCGTGCCCGGAGCGTCCTTCAAGGCCGTTCGCCTGTGGAACGTCCGCTTCGAGCGCTGTCCCGTGGGACGGCACTGGTCGATCGTGGAGAAGGTGGACGAATCCACCCTGACCCCCGAGGAGCTCGCCCAGGCCCGCGCCCAGCACGACGTCCGGATTCCCTAGCGCAGCCCGCCGAGCTCCATCCCGGGGCCGTCGTCCGGGCGGGCGACGAAACCCAGTCGTTCGTAGAAGCCGCGCTTGCCCCGCGCGCTGAAGAGCTGGACCTGGAGCACGCCCGCTTCGCGGCACCGGGCGACCAGCCTCTTCACGATCTCCGTCCCGATGCCGTTGCCGCGCAGTTCGGGCAGCACGATCACGTTCACGATCAACGCGTGCAGAGCCCCGTCGGACAGTACGAGGCCGGTGCCCACGACCGAGCCGCCGCGACGGGCGCAGACCGCGTACCAGGCGTGTGCAAGGGACGCCGCCACCCGATCGGAAGGCACCTCGAAAGCCTCGGTCCAGCCGCTCGACCGGAACAGGCGCTCGAACTCCTCAGCTGTCGGCAGCTCGGCGGCATACTCGATCTCGAGATCCTCGAGGCTCATCCGGGGTCGTCGCTCCAGTCATGTCGAGCCGGCGGCCGACCGGCGCGCAAACGCCGTGGCCGGGCTTGAGATCGGCGATTCTAGCCGCCGGCCGGAGATGCGACCCGGGTGGTGTCTGTCCCCGGGCGCCCGCCGCCGCGGCCAGGGCTCGGACCGCGCATCCGCCGGTCGCACCGACGGACCCCGCGGCACGGCTCCGGTAGACTCAGCAGCCATGAACGGGGTCATCGCGCTGGTCGGCTCGGGAGAGTTCACACCGGCCATGGACGAGGTGGACCGGGCGCTGCTCGCGATCACAGGCCGCGACCGACCGCGCGTCGCCATAGTCCCGGCGGCCTCATGGCCGGATGGCGAGGCCGTCTTCATGCGTTGGGTCGCGATGGGCCAGGCGCACTTCGCCGCGCTGGGGGCGGAGCCGGTGCCGGTCCTCATCCGGGACCGGGCGTCGGCCGACGACGCGGCGTCCGTCGCGGCCATCTCGGACGCCGACTTCGTGTACCTCTCCGGCGGGAAGCCGGGCCACCTCCTCGGCGTGCTCCAGGGCAGCGGGGCAGGTGCCGCCCTGCTGGCGGCGCATGCCCGCGGGGCGGTAATCGCGGGCTGTTCGGCCGGTGCGATGGTCCTGGGCGGGCAGCAGTTCCGGACCGGTGGCGGGCGGTTCCTCGGATTGCCCGTGGGCTGGCAGGACTCACTGGGCCTGGTGCCCGGTCTCGTGATCGTGCCTCACTACGACGCTATCCCCGAGACGCTCGTGGCTCCGCTGGTGCTTGCGGCTCCGAGCGGCGCGCTGGTGGTGGGGATCGACGAGGATACCGCCGTGGTGGGTCGCGACGGCGTGTGGCGGGTGCAGGGCCGCGGCCGCGTCACCGTCTGGCGGGGTCGGCGGCGCGAACGCCACCGTGCCGGGTCGACCGTCTCGTTCTGACCTCGCCCGGCCGGACGGCCGGCGGCTCGGGAGGTTTCATCCGTGGGTCGCCCGGCGATCGCCATCCTCGTTTAGGCTTCTCGAACGCGCACCCACGCCGGCCCCGGAAGGGTTGGCCGGCCGCTGGCGCATCGGCCGCACGGAGGACAGGTCGCCTCAATGGACTTCGACGTCGCTTCGACGAATGCGGCACGGCCCGCCGAACCGGCCGTCCGCGTCGGCGGCGACGCCGCGGGCCGGACGACGTCCGGAATGCGACGGCGGATCGGCGGGGCGCGAGCACGACCGTACCTGCTCCTGATCTGCCTGGCCTTCGTCTGGGGCGTCCATTGGCCCGTCGCGAAGATCGGTTTGCGCGACCTGCCGCCCTTCACCTACGGCACTCTCCGAGTCGCCACGGGGCTGGCGGTGATCGTCGGCGTTCTGGCGGTTCGACGCGGCCTCCGGCTTCCCTCCCGCCAGGACGTCCCGGTGGTGCTGTCGGTGGGCATAGGCCAGATGGCCGCCGGAATCGTGCTGATGAACTTCGCCCTGCCGCTGATCTCGGCCGGCCGGTCGTCGATCCTGGTCTACACGATGCCGCTCTGGGTGGCGCTCATCCAGCTTCCCGCGTTGCGCGCCGGTGGAGCGCGACGGCAGGTGGCCGGGCTGGTCGTCGGCATGGCGGGAATCGTCGTGCTGCTCAACCCCGGGGCCATCGATTGGGGATCCTCCGGACAGCTGCTCGGCAGCGCGGGTCTCCTCGTGAGCGCGGTCCTGTGGGCCGTCACGACGATCCATATTCGCCGCCACGTGTGGCGCGCGACGCCCCTGGATCTCATGCCGTGGCAGCTCCTGGTGGCTCTCGTGCCGCTCGTCATCGCCGCGCTGGTACTCGAGCCGGGCCGCCAGATTCACTGGGAGCCGACCGCCGTCGTCGCCGTGCTGTACAGCGGCCCGCTCGCCACCGCGCTGGCCTTCTGGCTGAGCCAGTCGATCTCGCGTTCCCTCAGCCCGCTGGCGACGACGATGGGCTTCCTCGCCGTCCCCGTAGTCGGACTCGCCTCGTCCTGGATCCTGCTCGGCGAACCGCTGACGGCGCTGGACGTCGTCGGCGCCGGGACGACATTCCTCGGCATTCTGATGGTTTCCCGGTCGTCGGGCGCCGGGGACGCGGGCGAGGCCGCGACGTAGCGGCGGAGTCGACGCCGAGCGGTGCAAGGCGGGTGCGGCAGGTTCCCCCGGTGCCGGAGCGAGCTCTGTAGGTGCCGGCACGCACCACGATTCGTCCCGCGGCGCCGAACCCGGGATGCCCGGCCTGTGGCGGGCGTAAGATCGCCACGGTTGGCGCGATGGAGAGCCCCCGACCGGCGGACGAGGAGCCGACGAGTCGTGGCTCGTTCTTCGTCCCGCCCCTGTCAGGTGAATCGAGCGGTGCTTGAGAGTCTGCCGCGGTGGAGGCGCCGGGCAGTCCCAGGACCCGGGTCGGGAGGGCTCGACCACATGAGCGTGCGGTGCCGCGCGGTGAAGGAGTCTGGTATCCGATGAAGCCACTCGTCTCGGTCGGTGCAAGTCCCGCCGTGAGGATCCTGTGCGGGATCCTGCTGGCCGTCGGATCGCTGGGGCTCGCGCCAGGGATGGTGTCCGCGGCCTCGCCGGCCGCGGGAGCTGCCGCACCCGCGTCTTCCGCCGCGCCGAATGCCCCGTCCTCCGCTACGACCCGCGAGGTTTGCCCTGACCCGGGCCCGGGTTTCTTCCACTGCCTGTCGCTGATCAGGACGGACATCGCCGCTCGTGCCGCGGACGCGATCTCCCCGATGACGGCGCCCAGTGGCTTTGGCCCGGCCGATCTGCGGAGCGCCTACAACCTGCAATCCGCCACGAGCACTCTCACCGTCGGGATCGTGGACGCCAACGACCAGCCCAACGCCGAGTCCGACCTTGGCACCTATAGGACCCAGTTCGGGCTGCCGGCTTGCACGACCGCCAACGGCTGCTTCCGCAAGGTCAATCAGACCGGCGCCAGTTCGCCACTCCCGACGGTCGACGCTGGCTGGGGAGAAGAGATCGACCTCGATCTGGACATGGTGTCGGCGATCTGTCCGGCCTGCCACATCCTGCTGGTCGAGGCCAGCTTCGGCCACGGTGGCCAACCTGGGAACAGCCGTCAATACGGCCGTCTCGCTGGGCGCCGTCGCCGTCTCGAACAGCTACGGCGGAGGCGAGAGCTCGAGCGATCTGACCTACGACTCGAGCTACTACCACCACCCGGGCGTCGCGATCGTCGCCAGCACCGGCGACGACGGCTATGGAGTCGAATACCCGGCGGCGTCGCAGTACGTCGTCGCGGTCGGGGGGACGTCGCTCGCGCGTGCCAGCAATCCTCGCGGTTGGACCGAGGCTGCCTGGTCGGGCGCGGGAAGCGGCTGCTCAGGCTACGACGCGAAGCCGGCGTGGCAGACGGATGCGGGCTGCGCCAGGCGGACGGTCGCGGACGTCTCCGCGGTCGCCGACCCGAACACCGGCGTCGCCGTCTACGATGCCAGTGCGGGCGGTTGGTCCGTGTTCGGCGGCACGAGCGTCTCGTCGCCGATCATCGCCTCGATGTACGCCCTCGCCGGCAATCCGGGCTCGTACCCGGCCGGCCTGCTGTACTCCCACACCGGCAACCTCAACGACGTCACCGCCGGCAGCAACGGCAGCTGCGGCGCCAGTGGCAGCAGCACCTACTACCTGTGCAACGCAGTAATGGGCTACGACGGACCCACGGGCCTCGGCACTCCGAACGGCATCGCCGCGTTCATGGGGTGGCAGGTGAGCCTCGGGGCGAGCGCGACGAACGTGACGGTCGGGACTCCGGTCACGCTGACCGCGACGGCCGGCCAGATCGTTGGGCCCGGCGTCTACACCCTGGCGATATTGAGCGGCGGGTCCGTCGTGAAGGACTGCACGTCCGGAACGACGTGCAGCACTACGGTGACGTCCAGCGCCGCGGCGTCCCAGACCTACACCGCGGCCGTGGCCCTGAGCAACGGCACCTTGCCACTGGCAACGTCCTCGGCCGTGACCGTCACGTGGGCGCCGACGTTGGCCGTGACGGGCATCGCCAATCCATCCGTCGCCGGGGCGTCGGACTCGGTCACGGTCACGGCGCAGAACCAGGGCGGGGCGACCGACGCGGCCTATCGGGGCACTATCGCCTTCACCTCGACCGATCCGAAGTCGACTCTCCCCGCCAGCTACACGTTCACCGCCGGCGATGCGGGCACCCACACGTTCGGTCCACCCGCGGTCGTGCTGCGAACGGCCGGCACTCAGTCCGTGACGGCCACGGATACCGCCAACTCACTGACCACGGGAACGCAGAGCGGAATTGTCGTCACGCCCGCGCCGGCCACCACTCTGGTCGTTTCAGGCATCGCCAATCCCTCGGTCGCGGGGGCGTGGGACTCGGTGACGGTCACGGCGCAGGACCCCTACGGCAACACCGACTCGGGTTACCTGGGGACGGTCGCCTTCACCTCGACGGATGCCCAGGCGACCCTTCCCGCCGCGTACGCCTTCACGGCCGGTGACGCCGGTGTGCATACGTTCGCGACTTACTCCTGCGGCAGCGGTTCGCCCACGCTCTGCCCCGCACTGGTGCTGCGGACCGCGGGCACGCAGGCGGTTACGGCTACGGACACCGTCCATACCGGGATCTCGGGTGCTCAGAGCGCGATCGTCGTCAATGCCGGCGCCGCCGCGACGCTCACCGTGTCCGGGCTGCCGAGCCCCGACGTGGCGGGAGTCGCCCACAACGCGACGGTTACCGCTCTCGACGCATACGGGAACACGGCCACCGGATACACGGGGACCGTACATCTGACCAGCTCGGATCCACTGGCGACTCTCTCGGGCGACGCGACCCTGAGCCATGGAGTGGGTACTTTCAGCGTCACGCTCGAGACGGTCGGCAGCCAGTCCGTGACGGCCACCGATACCGGCACCTCCTCGATCACGGGCGCCCAGTCAGGGATCAGCGTGATCACCGTGCCCGGTCAGCCGACGGGTGTGAGCGCCACGACTCCCGGCTACCTCTCGGCCCTGGTCTCCTGGATCGCGCCGGCCGACAACGGCGGCTCGACGATCACGGGCTACACGGTCACTAGCTCGCCCGACGGCAAGACCTGCACGACAGGCGGCGCGCTCAGCTGCACGGTCTCGAACCTCACGTACGGCAAGGCCTACACATTCACGGTGACGGCCACCAACGCGGCCGGCACGGGCCCGGCCTCGGTCGCCTCGTCCCAGATCATGCCGACGAGTCCGCCGACTCAGATCGCCATCAACGCCGGCAACGGCCAGTCGGCCACCGTCGGCACAGCCGTCTCCATCGCTCCCAGCGTCATCGTCAAGGACGCCTACGGCAACGCCGTCTCAGGTGTCGCCGTCACCTTCGCTATCGGCTCCGGCGGCGGCTCCCTCAGCGGCGGCTCAACCACCACCAACTCCTCGGGCATCGCCACGGTCGGGAGCTGGACTCTGGGTCAGACCGCAGGCTCCAACACCCTGACCGCCACGAGCGCCGGACTCACCGGCTCACCTGTGACCTTCAGCGCTACCGCCACGCCCGGTGCCTCAACCAAGTACCTCGTTACCTCTAGCGGCTACGGCCCGATCGCCGGTACCGCCGTCACGATCGGCGCCCAGCTCGCCGACACGTACGGCAACCCGGTCTCTACATCCGGCCTCGTCGTCACCTGGTCCAAGACAGGCTCCGGTGGCTCATTCGCTACCGGCACGAGCACAACCAATGCCGCCGGTCTCGCGACCGTGAGCTTCACCACCGGCACGACCGCCGGTACTACCTACACCGTCACCGCCACCGACACCTCGTCGCGGACCGGCACGAGCGGCCCCATCACCACCGTCGCCGGTGCCGCTACCCAGATCGCCGTCAACGCCGGCAACGGCCAGTCGGCCACCGTCGGCACAGCGGTCTCCATCGCTCCTAGCGTCATCGTCAAGGACGCCAACGGCAACGCCGTCTCAGGTGTCAGCGTCACCTTCGCGATCGGCTCCGGTGGCGGCTCCCTCAGCGGCGGCTCAACCACTACCAACTCGTCGGGTATCGCGACTGTCGGGAGCTGGACTCTGGGTCAGACCGCGGGCTCCAACACCCTGACCGCCACGAGCACCGGACTCACCGGCTCGCCTGTAACCTTCACCGCCACAGGCACGGCCGGAACGCCGACCCAGATCGCGGTCAACGCCGGCAACGGCCAGTCGGCCACCGTCGGCACAGCCGTCTCCATCGCTCCCAGCGTCATCGTCAAGGACGCCTACGGCAACGCCGTCTCAGGTGTCGCCGTCACCTTCGCGATCGGCTCCGGTGGCGGCTCTCTCAGCGGTGGCTCGACCACTACCAACTCCTCGGGCATCGCGACTGTCGGGAGCTGGACTCTGGGTCAGACCGCGGGCTCCAACACCCTGACCGCCACGAGCACCGGACTCACCGGCTCGCCTGTAACCTTCACCGCCACAGGCACGGCCGGAACGCCGACCCAGATCGCGGTCAACGCCGGCAACGGCCAGTCGGCCACCGTCGGCACAGCCGTCTCCATCGCTCCTAGCGTCATCGTCAAGGACGCCTACGGCAACGCCGTCTCAGGTGTCAGCGTCACCTTCGCGATCGGCTCCGGTGGCGGCTCCCTCAGCGGCGGCTCAACCACTACCAACTCGTCGGGTATCGCGACTGTCGGGAGCTGGACTCTGGGTCAGACCGCGGGCTCCAACACCCTGACCGCCACGAGCGCCGGACTCACCGGCTCACCTGTAACCTTCAGCGCTACCGGCACGGCCGGTGCCGCCACCAAGTACCTCGTCACCTCCAGCGGCTACGGCCCGATCGCCGGCACCGCCGTCACGATCGGCGCCCAGCTCACCGACACGTACGGCAACCCGGTCTCTACATCCGGCCTCGTCGTCACCTGGTCCAAGAGCGGCTCCGGTGGCTCCTTCGCCACCGGCACGAGCACAACCAATGCCGCCGGTCTCGCGACCGTGAGCTTCACCACCGGCACGACCGCGGGTACTACCTACACCGTCACCGCCACCGACACCTCGTCTCGGACCGGCACGAGCGGCCCCATCATCGCGGTTGCTGGTGCTCTCGATCATCTGGTTCTCAGCCCCTCTACTGCGACGGTGAACCCCGGCATTGCCCAGGCCTTCACGGCCGAAGGCTTCGACGCCTATGGCAACGACCTGTTCGACGTCACCTCCGCGACCACCTTCACCATCGCCGGCGGAACCTGCACGGCCAACTCCTGCACTTCCACGGTTGCCGGCGATCACACCGTGACCGGCACCGACGGAACGGCTATCGGCACGGCCAAGCTCACCATCACCGGCGTCCAGGGTGTCGTCTCAGGTGCCACATACCACGCCATCAGCCCGACGCGAGCCCTAGACACCCGCAACGGCACGGGCGGTCTCTCGGGTCCCTTCACCAACCATGCCGCGAGAACGTTCACGGTGGCAGGAGTCCCCTCGAACGCCACAGCGGTCACAGGCAACCTGACCGTGACCGGGCAGACGTCGAGCGGCTATCTCTACATCGGTCCTGTCGCTGCCAACAACCCGACCAGTTCGACTCTCAACTTCCCGGTAGGTGATGATCGAGCCAACGCGGTGACTGTGCAGCTAGGAGCCGGGAGCACCCTGGCGATCACCTTCGTCGCACCTGGCAACGGGCCCACGGCTCACGCGATCTTCGATGTGACGGGCTACTTCACGCCCGATACGAGCGGTGCCACGTATCACGCGATCGCACCGACTAGAGCACTCGACACCCGCTCGGGTACAGGCGGCCTGTCGGGTCCCTTCACCAACCATGCCGCCAGAACGTTCACGGTGGCAGGCGTTCCCGCCGGTGCAACCGCAGTCACCGGCAACCTGACCGTGACCGGCCAGACGAGCAGCGGCTATCTCTACATCGGTCCGGTAGCTACCAACAACCCGACGAGCTCGACTCTCAACTTCCCGCTCGGTGACGACCGGGCCAACGCGGTGACGGTCCAGCTCGGGTCAAGCAACACTCTCTCGATCACCTTCGTGGCACCGTCCAACGGCCCTACCGCTCAGGCGATCTTCGATGTCACCGGCTACTTCACCGCCGGACATTCAGCGGGGCCGCTCTACGTCCCGCTTTCGCCCGAACCGCGTCCTCGACACCCGCTCGGTACCGGCGGCCTGGCTGGTCCCTTCACCAACCATGCCGCACGGACGTTTGCCCTGGCAGCGTCCCTTCGGCTGCGGCAGCCGTAACCGGCAACCTGACCGTGACCGGCCAGACGAGCAGCGGCTATCTGCTACATCGGTCCGATCGGCTACCAACAACCCGACGAGCTCGACGCTGAACTTCCCGCGTCGGTGACGACCGCGCCAACGCCGTCGCCGTGCAGCTCGGCACGAACGGCACCCTCTCGATCACCTTCGTCGCACCGTCCAACGGACCGACAGCTCAGGCCATCTTCGATCTGACCGGGTACTTCACCACTTCCGGCGGCTGAGCGAGAGGCCGCATGGTCGGCCGTCCGGGAGTGGCGACGGGGGAGGGCTCGATGGCAGGGCTCGGCAAGGATGGTGCCGGGGGATCCGGCGAACCGCCAGTACGGCGAGCACGCCGATCGCGTGGTCGAGGGCTGGTTTCCCGCTAAGCGAGAGGCTAGGCTGTCCCCGGCTCGGGCCGACAGGCCGCGGTCGACAAGGCGGGCGGCGACGCTCGGCCTCAATCGGACTTCGGCCGTTTCCGAGGGTCTGGAATCGTGCGGGAGACTCGACATGACGACGGGATTCGGGTTTTGCCCCAGCTGCGGCACGCCGCGGATCGCGGCCGAGCAGCGGTTCTGCGCCGGGTGCGGCGCCGACCTGTCCGCCGTCGTCGCGGCGCTTCCGGTCGTCGAGGCGCCTGCGTCCATAGCCCCGGCAGTGGAGGCTTCGGCAATCGCTCCGCCGCCCGCGCCTGCCGAGCCGCCCGCGCCTGCCGAGCCGCCCGCGCCTGCCGCGCCGCCGCCCGCGCCTGCCGAGCCGCCCGCCCCGCCGCCGGCGCCTCCGGCCTGGTCGATCCCGGCGGACGGGGCTCAGCTCGCGCCTCCTGCCTGGTCGATCCCGCCGTCCGCGTCGCCGCCCGCACCGCCGGCCCAGTGGACCACGCAAGCTCCGCCCGCGATCCCCACGCCAGGCGCACCCGCGGCCTACTATCCCGGCGCCTCCGCGCCCACGGCGCCCGCCAAGCCAATCGCGACCGTGGGCGGAATAGACATCACGCCCAGGATGCTGGGCATCGGCGCCGTCGTTCTGGCCGTCATCGTCGTCGCCCTGATCTACCTGGGCCAGAGTTCCAGGTCGGGCAGCATCGTCTTCTCGCCGTCGACCATCAGCTGCTCGTCTTCCGAGTCTGTTACGGAGGCCGTGACGCTGCCGTCCTCGCTGTCCTACGCCGACCAGATCAGCTTGAAGCTCGACGGCTCCGTCGAGGCCACGACCACGGTGGGCGCCGCGGGGTTCGTCCAGCAGACCGACGGCACCTGGACGAACTCGAGCCCGTTGTCGACGAGCGACGTCTGCAGCCTGGCCACGAGCGGTTCGATCTCGATGGGAACTCACACGCTGCAGATAGTCGACGCCGGCGGCAAGGTCCTGGCGCAGGGCACCTACTCGCTGACGCCGTAGCAGGCCTGCGGACGGCATCGTGAAGGCCCGCCTGGTCGAGTTCGGTCTCGTCGAGATCGACGGCCGGACGTACGACCGCGACCTCCTGGTCGAGCGCGGCCAGGTGTCTCGCCGTCGCAAGAAGGCATCGAAGCCCGAGCGCGACCGGTACGGCCACACGCCGCTGACGACGGCCGAGCCGCTGCCCTGGCACTGCCGCCGGCTCGTCGTCGGGACGGGAGTCGACGGCCTGCTGCCGGTCGCGCCGGAGGTGTTCGAGGAGGCCGGCCGCCGGGGGATCGAAGTGGTGCTGCTGCGCACGGCCGAGGCGTGCGCACTGCTCTCGTCCGCGGACCTCGACGAAACCGCGGCCGTGATCCACGTGACCTGCTGAGCGGGGACGATCGCTGCGGGGTCTCCGGGACGGCCGCCACTCGGGCGGCAGACCGCCACGGCCTACGCCTCTCCCCAGCGACTCGGGCAGAGGCGGCGCCAGTCGCACCAGGAGCAGCGGCGGTATTCGGGTGTCGCGGCGAAGTCGCCCGAGCGTATACGGCCGGCGACCTCGACGACGTGGGCGCGGAATGCGTCGAGCTGCTCGTCGGTGCGGGTCGTCGACAGCGCCAGGTCCGACTCGGCGAAGTAGAGGGTCAGGCGCGACGGCGCCGGCAGCGGCTCGCCGGTGTCCGGATCGGCGATGCAGCCCTCGCGGAGGGCGAGCGCGTACATCGACAGCTGCTCGTCCTCGTCCACGTCGCGCTGGCTCTTCGACCTGCCGGTCTTGTAGTCGGTGACCTCCAGCGATCCGTCCGGCAGCCGATCGATGCGGTCGATGTAGCCGACCACGCGGATCGGCTCGCTGCCGTCTCGCGTCTCGATCTCGAGAAGGAAGCGGGCCTCGAAGAGCAGCGCTTCGCTTGCCGAGGCGAGCTCGCGCTCGTAGAACCGCCGGAGGGTGGGCCCGGATCGGCTGAGGTAGTGATCGGCCGCCTGCGCGTCCGGGAAGGCCGTAGGCTCGAAGGCCTTCGCGAAGCCGGCGTCCAGGGCGTCGAAGCCGGGGTCGGCCAGGCCGGCAGCCCGAGCCTCGCGGCGGGCGACCGTGAACGTCTCGAAAGCCTCGTGGATCGCGGTGCCGAACTCGAAGAAGCCCTTCCGCTCTTGCGTCGGGATGCGGTAGACGTTACCGAAGGCGTAGGCGAGCGGGCACTCGCTGTAGGCGCGGAACTGCGAGTGGCTGAAGGCCGGCGGCAGCGAGGCGACCTCCAGCAAAGCCGAGCCGGCGGGTGAGTGGCGGCTCGCGACGCGCAGCGTGACCGGGTCGAGGCCGGCGCGACGTTCCTCGCCGGCGAGTCCGGCGGCGTCGCGGGCGACCGTCAGCAGCTCATCCGTGAGGGCGGCGGCAGCCTCGGGATCGGCGCCGCCCGCCGCCTCGAGTTCGCCTATCAACTCGACCGCCCGGCGCCGCAGGGCATAGCGCCGCTCGAAGTCCTCGGGCACGGGCATGAGGCGCTCGATCGAGGCGGTCGTGGCGACGGCGACTTCCGTCGCGGACCGTCCTTCCTCTCCTGCGACGTCGAGCGCCGCCCCGGACGAGTCCTCGCGCCGCTCGACGACCACGCCGCCTTCTTCGGCGACCTCGCCGGCGAACCGGCTGGGACGCGCCTTCGCTGCCTGCGAATTTATGGCGGTGAGCAGGAGCCGGCTGCGCGCCCTGGTCATCGCCACGAAGCAAAGGCGGCGCTCCTCGGCGATCGCGAATTCCTCGGGCGGGCGCTGGCGCAGGAGCTCGATAGGGATGAGGATGTCCTCGTCGCGAGTGTCGGGGAACTGCCCCTCCACCAGGCGCGGCACCACGACGACCTCGTACTCGAGACCCTTTGCCTGATAGATCGTCATGAGCTGCACGCCGTCGGTCTCGACGCCGGTTGCGCGGTCGGCATCGAGATCGCCTCCGGCTTCCTCG
Source organism: uncultured Chloroflexia bacterium (assembly GCA_963838285.1). Classification (GTDB taxonomy): domain Bacteria; phylum Chloroflexota; class Limnocylindria; order Limnocylindrales; family CSP1-4; genus Fen-1039. The sequence continues at coordinate 96,252 of CAWIQP010000008.1, read as the reverse complement.
AACAGGTCGAGATAGGCCACGAAGTCGAGCAGGCTCCGTTCAGGATGCTCGCGCTGCCAGTCGGCCGTGAAGCGCATCAGCCGGGCCACCGCCAGGAGTGTCCGCTGCGCCTCGGGCGTCTCGACGGCGAGAAGGTCCGCGAGGAGCTTCGTCCGGACGAGGTACTCCAGCAGGATGGCCGAGGGACCGTCGCGGGGACCGCGCGGGACAAGATCCTCGACGCAGGCGAACAGAAGGTTGAGCTTGGCGCGAAGGGCCGCCTGCGCCAGCTCGCCGCGGGAAGGCTCGGACTGGACTCGTTCGGCGGGTGTGCCGAGCGCGCCCGGGTCGTTCGCGTCCGCGGCCGGCTTGCCCGCTCTCCGGAAAGCTGCCGCGGCCTGGAAAACCGGCCGGCCGTCCCAGGCGGCGTCGCGCGTGAGCCGCAGGATCTCCGCCGCGTCCAGCCGCCACGGTCCCGCCGTCAGCAGCCGCGTGAAGGCCACCGAGTCGTCGGGGTTGGCGCAGACGCGTAGCGCCGCCTCCAGGTCGCGAATCTCGGGCTGCCCGAACAGCCCCATGCCGCCGACTACCGTGTACGGGATATCGGCTCGCCGCAGTCGCTCGGCGATCGCCTCGCGATGCCGGTGGCGCCGATATAGGACGGCCAGGTCGCTCCAGCGCTTCGGCCTGCCGGTGCCGTCGTGGTTCGGAAGGCGGGGCGGCAGGGCCTCGAAGGCGGAGCGCAGGCGCTCGACGACGACGTCCGCCTCGTCCTCCTCGTCCCTTGCGTACACGAGCTCGACCGGCGCGCCCGCGTCCCGGGTCGGCCGGAGCGGTAGGCCGTCCTTGAGGCGGAATTCGTTGTGCCGTATCAGGGCGTTTGCCGCCGCCAGGATGTTCGCGCTCGATCGACGATTCTCCAGGAGCGGGAGGCGGCGGACCTCCCCGCGCCCGCGCTCGGGCGCCCAGACCGGGGGCTCGGAGAAGCGATCCTCGAACTGCCGGAAGGCCGCGTAGCTGGCGCCGCGGAAACGGTAGATCGACTGGTCGTCGTCGCCGACCACCACGACGTTGTCGGGTTTGTCGGGCCCGCGCCCCACGAGCTCGAGAAGCAGGATCTGGGCCATGTTCGCGTCCTGGAACTCGTCGACGAGGACGTGGCGGAACTGGCGCTGGTAGCGAAGAAGCAGATTCGGCCGGTCGCGCAGTAGCTCGATGGCACGGAGTTGCTGCTCGCCGAAGTCCACCAGGCCGCGTTCGTGGAGCGTCCGCTGGTAGAGGCCGTAGACCTGCGCCTCCTCGATGAGGCGCAGGACGTCGAACGCGGCGGCGTCGCGCAGGTAGGTCTCCTTGAGCGCGGAGGCCACCTCCTGCCGCTCGGGGGTCAGGTGGGTCCAGCCGACGGCCTTACCGGTGCCGGAGGCTCCTCGTCTCGCCTCGCGATCCGCTCTCTTCTCGGCGGCTTCGGCCGACCGCCGCAACTCGGATCGGACCTCGCGGATCGGCGCGAGGTCGTTTTCGGCGCGGCGGCGAGCGATCTCCTCCGCCGCCGATTGCCAGCTGCCGAACTGCGCCTCGAACGCAACCCTTCTCGTCTCGGCGAACGCGGCGTACTCGGCGGGGGTGACGAGTTCGTCCTTGGCCCGGCCGATCATCGACACGAAGCCCCGCAGGACGGGACCCGGGTTGAGCGAAAGATCGTGGTAGAGGAAGCCGCCCATCTGGGGCCGCAGCTCGAACAGGAGCAGCTGCTGGCCGATCGGGTCGAGGACGTGTGCGCCGTCGCTGAGGCCGAGCTCCGCGCTGTGCGCCGCCAGGAGTCGGTTGCCGAAACTGTGGAAGTTGTGGACCCACAGGCGCGCGGCCCGCTCGACGCCGAGGGCGCGCTCCAGGCGCTGGCCCAACTCGGCCGCAGCGCGGACGTTGTACGTCAGCACGAGGACGTTCTCGGGGGCGAGGCCCGGGTCTTGCTCGAGCAGGTAGCGGACGCGCTCGACGACCACCGTCGTCTTGCCCGTGCCGGCGCCGGCGAGGACCATGAGCGGTCCATCGCCCCACTCGACCGCGGCGCGCTGTTCGGCTGTGAGCCAATCGCGGCCGGACTCAGCCACTCGCACTCCTACCATCGCGGACAATCATCACACGCTTCAGTGACACCTAGCGTGTCGCCGGCGGTCGGCCTCCCTATGGGCGGCAGACCGTGCCGGCCCGGAGCTCGGTGGCCGGGGCACTTTCGGGAAACCCGGCTCTTGTCCGGGCGGTCCGCCGCGAGGATATTGGAGTCGTGAGATCGGGCCGCGCAAGCGGCGAGGAGATGAGCCGATGATCGGCTACTGGCACTCCATTTCCCCGGACCCGAGGTATCCGGTTCGGGACCTGCTGGGAGCGCATGTCGGCGGCCACGAGCTGATCGTCGAGCGCTTCGGCGGGCAGGTGTGGCACTGGGCCGTGATGAGCCGCCTGGGCAACGAGATCGAAGGCGGCACGGCGCCCGACGAGCGGTCGGCCGAGGAGATGGCCGAGGAGGCTGCGTTCCACATCCATCCGCCGACGGTCGGCGACTGGGTGGCCCGCCTGATGTAGACCGCGCCACCCGGGCGTGGGCTGGGCCGGGCCGGAAGCGAGTTGGGCCCGCCCGGCCGTAGTTCTGGCATCTCCGTTGCCGGGGCGGCGGGTGGCGATTCGCGGCCGATTCTCGAGCCCGACGGGGCGGTTGCGGTCCTGTGCCCGGCGCGCTCCAGGTCCGGCCCAGGGCGGCCAAATCGGATCGGGCATATGGTGGGGTCGGTCGGCGCGGCCGCAGAGGACCATCACGCCCGGCCCGGCGGGGTCGTCACAGACGCGTTTCCCCCGCACCGATGGAGTGGATCATCTTGGAAAAGAACACGCCGAGCGCCAGGGCTCAAGGGCCGTCGCCTTCTCTCGCGGCCCTGCTCTCGTTCCTGTGGCCCGGCCTCGGACAGATGTACGCAGGCAAGCGCCGCGCCGCCCTGCTCTTCTTCGTGCCCGCGCTGCTCGTGCTCGTGCTGCTGGGCTACGAGCTTCGTCAGGGCGTCGTGGTGTTCGCGGCGCGCTTCGCCGATCCGTCCTTCAGCCTGGCGGCGGTCGCGGTCGTGCTCCTGTTCGGCATCTGGCGGCTCGCGTCGGTGGTGCACGCGTCCGCGTCCGGCGACCGTCGCAGGAAGAGCGGACTCTTCGACAGGCTCGTCGTCGCCTTGCTGGTCGTCGTGATCCTGGTCAGCCACGGTGGAGCGGGCTACCTCCTGGCGGTCACTTCCGGGGCCGGTTCGCAGGCGTTCAACGTAAGCGGATCCGACCTGATCGACCCGGCGAGCCTGGCTCCCGGGCAGACCGTGTCGCCCCAGGAAACTCTTCCCGCGCCGTCCGAAGGCGGCCGGGTCACCATCCTGTTCACCGGCGTGGATGCCGCGCCGTCTCGCAGCGAGCACCTCTACGACTCGATCATGGTGGTCAGCTACGACCCGTCGACGAACTCCGTCCAGATGGTCAGCGTGCCGCGCGACAGCGCCAGCTTCCCGTTCTACTTCGGTGGCGTGGACTCGGCTTCGGTGAAGATCAACTCGCTGCCGACCTACGTCCGCAACGGCTGGATCAAGTCGCCCAACAGCCCGTACATGACCCTGGTCGACGAAGTCAGCTACCTGGTCGGAATCCCGATCAACTACTACGCCGTCATGGACCTCGACGGGTTCGTGGCGATGATCGACAAGGTCGGCGGGATCGACGTCGTCAATCCGAGCGTAATCGACGATCCGTCGTACGACTGGCTCAACGGCGCGCCCTACGGTTTCTACCTGGCCGCCGGACCGCAGCACCTCGACGGCAAACATGCCCTGGCCTACGTCAGGTCTCGCCACGGCGCCGACAACAGCGACTGGAAGCGGGCCTCGCGCCAGCAGCAGGTGATGGTCGCTCTGCTCCACAAGATGGCGCAACCGAGCGAGCTGCTGGCACTCCCGGGCTTGATCTCGACGCTCGGATCCAGCGTCACCACGGACTTCCCGTCGAACCAGGTGGCGGACTACGTGGCGAAGGGCCAGGACATCCCGAGCGGGAACATCAGCCAGATCGTGCTGGGGCCGCCCTACACCATCACCGGCACCAGTACGGTGAACGCGGCGAGTTGCCTGATCAACGCCAAGGTCGCGGCGCTTTCGGTCCAGCTCTTCGGCAAGGACAGCACCTGGTACGGCAAGCCGGCGCCCGCCAATACCTGTCCGTAGCCGCGGCCGGCTGGCCACTCGGCAAGAACAGGAACAGGAATCTCTGAACGGGGCCCCAGCCGCAGCTCGGGGCCCCGTCGCTTTGCCGGCGGTCTTCCCATACTGACCGGCGGGGCACTCGGCAATATCCTCGGCGGAGTGCACAATTGGCCCACGCGGACGGTTGGGCCGGGTCGGGGCTGAAGCGCGGGCCCTGCATGGCCGAAGCCTGAAGCGGAGACGGCATGTCCCGTCGGAGGGTGATTCGTGGCGGCTCGTCAATTGCGCTCGAAACATGGCCCGCACGACGGTGCGTCCGCGAGCGACGCCGGGCGTCCACGCGGGGCCGCCGAGGAGGCGAGCCGGTCGCAAGAACCGGCAGGAGCGCCGAAGCGCACCCGCCTCGAGGGTGAGCGGGTTGGGGCCGAAAAGACGGAACCGCGGGCCCAATCTGGCGGGCTGTTGGGGGCCGCCCTCGCGGGCATGCTCGACGGCTTTGCGATCCTCGGGGCGGTCCGCCGGAACGGGGCGATAGACGACTTCCGGGTGGACTGGATCAACGACGCGGGCTGCCGGATGTTCGGTCGGGCACGAGAGGAGCTGGTCGGCCGGTCGATCCTCGAGCTATTCCCCGGTGCGCGCGACGACGGCATGTTCCAGGCTCACGCGCGGCTCGTAGAAACCGGTCAATCCCTGGCGCGCGACGCGGTCACGTACGCGGCGAGCGACGGACGGTGGCGCTCGTTCGACCTGCGTGCCACGAAGCTGGGCGACGGGTACGCCGTGGCGTTCCGCGATGTCACCGAACGCTGGCAGGCCGACGAGAGTGGTCTTCGCTCAGAGGAGATGTTCCAGTTCGTGCTGGACTCAATTCCTCAGCGAGTTTTCTGGAAGGACACGAACTCCGTCTTCGTCGGCTGCAACCTGCCGTTCGCGCAGGATGCGGGTTTCGACCACCCGAGCGAGCTGGTCGGCCTGACCGATCTCGACATGCCGTGGCGACCGACGGCCGAGCTCTATCGGGCGGACGATCGGGAGGTCATGCGGACGGGCATCCCTAAGCTCGACTTCGAGGAGCCACAGCTCCGATCGAGCGGCCGCCAGGGCTGGCTGCGGACGAGCAAGCTCCCGCTCCGAGGAGCCGACGGCCGCGTCACGGGCCTGCTGGGGACCTACGAGGACATCACCGACCAGAAGCGCGCCGCAGAGGCGCTGCGCGAGAGCGAACAATTCCTCGACACCGTCTTCGAAAACATCCCCCACATGATCTTCGTCAAGGACGCTCGCGACCTCCGCTTCGTGCGCTTCAACCGGGCCGGGGAGCAGATGCTCGGTCGCTCGCGAGCAGAGATGGTGGGCAAGCGCGACCACGACATCAGCCCGAAGGAAGAGGCCGATGCCTTCGCCGCCGTCGACCGAGAGGTCCTGCGGAGTGGCAAGGCCGTCGACATTCCGGAGGAGGTGCACACCTCGGGTCTCCTCGGCCGTCGAGTCATTCACACGAAGAAGATCCCGATCCTGGACGAGGCCGGCAAGCCCGCCTACCTGCTCGGCATCTCCGAGGACATCACGGATCGAAAGCTGGCCGATCAAGCCCTCCGCGAAAGCGAGGAGCGCTACCGCCACATCATCGAGACGGTGACGGACTACGTCTTCAGTGTCGTCGTGGTGGACGGTCGGGCAGTGTCCACGACTCACGGTCTCGGCTGCGTGGCGGTGACCGGGTACAGCTCGGAAGACCTGTCGAGCAGCCCTCTACTCTGGCTCGAGATGGTCGTGCCCGACGATCGGGCGATCGTCGTGGAGCAGTCGCGGCGCGTCCTCGCCGGTGAGCGCCCCGGACCGATCGAGCACCGCATCATCCGAAAGGACGGCGCGCTCCGCTGGGTCCGCAACACGGCGGTGCCGCGCCTCGATCCGTCGGGCTCTCTAGTCGCGTATGACGGCCTGATCCAGGACATCACCGAGCGCCACGCGCTCCAGGAGCAACTCCTGCAGTCGCAGAAGATGGAGGCGATCGGCAACCTCGCGGGCGGCGTCGCGCACGACTTCAACAATCTGCTGACGGCGATTCTCGGCTACGTCGAGATGGCCAGGCTCGATCTTGCGGAGGAGCTGCCGGCCGATCACGCGATTCGAGCCGACCTTGACGAGATCCATGCCGCCGGCGAGCGCGCCGCGACTCTCACCCGCCAGTTGCTCACGTTTGCCAGCAAGCAGATCGTGGCCCCCATCCGTCTGGACCTGAGCGCCCTGGTGGCCGACTCGCTCAAGATGCTGCGGCCGCTGCTCGGCGAGGACGTCGCCGTCGAGACGGTTCTCGAGTCCGATATCGGTACGATCGAGGCGGACCCGGGGCAGATCCAGCAGCTTCTCCTGAACCTCACCGTCAACGCCCGAGACGCCATGCCGGATGGCGGCCGGCTGATCATCGAAACGGCCACGGAGGATGTGACGGCGGCCTATGCCGCCGCGCACCCGGGGACGACGCCCGGCCCCCACGCCAGACTGTCCGTTACCGACACGGGCTGCGGGATGAGCGACGAGGTCCAGTCGCACCTGTTCGAGCCCTTTTTCACCACAAAGGAACGAGGCAAGGGAACCGGGCTCGGGTTGGCGACGTGCCTCGGCATTGTGCGCAAGATCGGCGGCCAGATCCGCGTTTTCTCGGAGCTCGGGGGCGGGACCACGGTCCGCATCCTGCTGCCCAGCGTCGAGGGCCCGGCCGCCGTGCGACCGGCCGCCGCGTCGGCCGCTCCCGCTCCAACAGGCACCGAGACGGTCCTCGTCGTCGAGGACGACCCGGTCGTGAAGCGGCTGGCGGTCCTGGGCCTGCGCGCGCACGGCTATACGGTGATCGAGGCGTCCGGCGGAGTCGAAGCGCTCGAGATCGCCGGGCGTGTCGCATCCGAGATCGACATCGTGGTAAGCGACGTGATCATGCCCGGCATGAGCGGCACGGAGCTCGTCAAGCGGCTCGCGACGGTGGCGCCAGGGGTGCGAAGGTTGCTCGTGTCGGGGCACGCGGAAGAGACGGTGCTGCCCGGCGGACTCGTGAATGTCGGCGCGGCGTTCCTGCCGAAGCCCTTCACTCCCGAGCGGCTGGCGCGCAAGGTTCGCGAAGTCCTGGACGCTCCGGCGGATTGAGCGGGGGCGGAACCGGGGCCGCGCGCGGCAGGCGGGGCTGTTCGCGTTTGCTATCGTGGCGGCGATGGACGCTCCGATGCACGACTCACCGCTCCGATCCTCTCCTGCGGCTGCGCCGATCGCCGCCTGGTGGCTCGGCCGGACCCTGTATCGCGATGCCTGGCAGCTGCAGCACCGCCTCGTGGCGGCGCGAGTGGCCGGGGCCATCGGCGACCAGCTCGTCCTCCTCGAGCACGAGCCCGTCCTGACGCTGGGCCGCCACAGCGACCCATCGCACGTGCTGGCGAGCCCTGCCGAGCTGGCCGCGCGCCGCATCGAGCTGATCGAGACGGAACGGGGCGGCGAGGTCACCTACCATGGCCCGGGCCAGCTGACCGCCTATCCGATCCTCAAGCTCGCCGACCGCGGGTTGATGGTTCGCCCGCTCGTCAGGGCGCTGGAGGCGGCCCAGGCGAGGACCTGCTCGACCTTCGGCGTCGAGGCGGGGCCGAAGGCGGGCTTTCCGGGTTGCTGGTGCGGCGGCGGAACGCGCAAGATCGGCGCCGTCGGAGTCCGCATCGAGCACGGCGTGAGCTACCACGGCATCGCCCTGAACGTGACGGTCAGGCTGTCCGACTTCGGGCTGATCGACGCCTGCGGAATGCCGGGCCTCGAGTCGACGTCGATCGCGCACGAGCTCGGGCGGGAAACCGAGCCGTCGACCGAGTCGGTTGCTCGGGCGGCGGCCGCGTTCGCGGTTGCCCTGGCGGAGGCCCTCGACGCGCCGTTGAGCGGCTCGCTGCCGCAACTCGCCGATCCCGGCGGGGCCCGGGCCGAGCTGGAGCGGCTCCTCTACGAGAGCGCGCCGATCGTCGCGTCGGCGGTATTCCGCTGATGGCCGCCGGGCTTTTCGAGCTGCGCCTCGACGCCATCACGGGCTGGTGGGTCGCGACGGTCGTCGACCGCCAGTTCGACCGGCGCCGGTTCGCGCTGGCGGCGGCGGCCGTGGACGACGGCGCCGCCTGCCAGAACTGCACCCAACCTCCGGGCGACGGCATCCGCGTGCGGACCCTGAAGGACTACGCCTTCCATGTGGTCGGGGCCCAGGACGAGGCGCGCGAGCTGGAGCGAAGCCTCGCCCAGGTCGCAATGGCCCAGGCCAGGGCTTCAGGCAGCTGGCGGACCGTCGTGGCTCCGCCGGGCGAGCACCGGCCGCTTCAGATGGTCGGCGCCGAGATGCTCTGTGCGATGCTCGGCGAGGTCCGCAAGGCGTTCGTCGAGGCGGAGAAGCTGGGTCAGACCGAGTACCTCCAGGTGGTCCAGAACTGGGGGGCGCAGGCGGGCGCTCGAACGAACCATCTCTGCATCGACCTCTACGACCTGCCGCAGATCCCGCATCGGGTCGCCGAGGAGATCGGGGGCGCAGCCCGCTACCTGATCCGCGAACGCGAGTGCCCGTATTGCCGGCTGGTACGCGAGGAGCCGAGAGCGGGGACGCGGATGATCTGGGAGGACGACGCCAGCGTCGCCTTCGCGCCCTATGCCTCGCGGTCCCCGTTCGAAGTCTGGGTCGTGCCGCGCCGCCATGCCGCCGACTTCGCCGGGGCGACCGATGCCGACATCGTGTCGACGGCGGGCGCTCTCCGGCAGGTTCTGAGCCGCCTGGCCTGCCTGGACGGCCCGCCCCACAACCTCGTCCTGCACGCGGCTCCTCTCCGGGAGCGTGTCGACGCGACGTACCATTGGCATTGGGAGATACACCCACGGCTGCGCGAGATCGCCGGACTTGAGCTGGGCACGGGCCTGCCGGTCAATCCGGTCTCTCCGGAGGAGGCCGTCGAGGAGTTGCTGCGACACAGGCCCGAGGGTGGAGCCGCCGACAGGCCATGAGAGGAGGACGGGCGCGGCTGCGTCACAGCGGCTACGGCCGCTCCGTCAGAGACTCCCGGCGCGCGGGGATGCGCCAGTGGCTGTTTACCCGTCAGGCAGCGGTGGCGAGCAAGTGTCTATCGGCGCGACAACCTGGCAATTGGGGTGCGGCGTGACGGCTGCATCGGAAAGCTCCGCCGACCGGAGTTTCATCGAGGAGCTCTTTGCGCTCCACCATGCCGAGATATACGCGTACGTCTTCCGCATGGTGCGCGACGCGGACGTGGCCGCCGACTTCGCCCAGGACACTTTCATCAAGGCGTACAAAGCGCGCGACTCCCTCGAGGATCGCACCAAGGCCCGCGCCTGGCTCTATCAGATCGCCCACCGCGTGGTCCTCGACGAGATGCGGCGGCGGCGGATCGTCCGTTTCATTCCGTTGACGGGCGAGAGCCACGGCGCCGCTCCGTCGGCCGAGCACCTGGCGATGGAGATGCGGCTGTCAGGGCCGCTCGCTCGCGCTCTGGCGCGAATTCCTGAGCGGCAGCGGGCGGCCTTGCTGCTCGCCGAGGTCCACGACCTGACCGGCCTCGAGCTTGCCGAAACGCTGGGCGTCAGCCATGTGGCCGCTCGCGCCTTGCTCACCCGAGCCCGCGAGAGCCTCCGCCAGGCGCTCGCCGACGAGAAGCGCCGGGAGAAGGAACGGGAAGCCGCGATCGACGCCATGTACGGGGAGCGAGCGCGCGGACAGGAGTCGGGCAGAGCCGGCGACGACACGACGGGGACCGGACGATGAGCCCCGACATGAAGCGCTTCGACCACGCCGGCGAGGCTGCCCACGAGCGAGCCCGCATGCTCGCGGCCGAGTCGATCGACGCCGAGCTAGAAACGCAAGACGCGGAGTGGCTGGCCGGGCACCTCGCCTCGTGTCCCGACTGCGCGGCCGTCGCCGAGGAGTACCGGGCCCTGCACCTCGAGCTGCGCGAGCTCGCAACGCCCGAGACGCCGCGCGATCTCTGGGCCCGGACGTCAGCGGCCTTCGACCGGATCGATGGCGTGGAAGCGGGGCACGCCGCGAGTGGCTCCCGCGGTGGTCGGGCGGGCCGGCGGCCCTTGGTCTCCACGGCTCTCGCGGTCGGCGTGGTGGTGGCCGTGGCGGTCGTTTCGCTGCTCGTCCAGAGCCCTATCGTGGCCCCCGCGCCCCGCTCGACCAACGGCGCGGTCGTGGCGATCGCCACGGCGTCGCCGGGTCGGTCTTCCGGGACCGCGCAGGCGCCGCTCACCGTCGTCAACGGCACGAGTTACTGGATCGCGTCCAGCGGCGGCGTCTACGAGATCAAGGGCGGAACAGCCCAATGCGGCGTCGCGGATGGCAGCTGCACGGTGCCGGACGGTGGCCAGACTCTCGGGTCCGTTTCGAGCGACTCGACCGTCTCGGCGGTCATCGCCCCCGGCGCCGACGAAGCCGCGGTCTGGACGGACCAGAAGATCGTCATCCTGCCGCTCGCGGAGCAGCCGCAGACGGTCTCCATCGATCTGCTGACGCCTCGACCCACCGCGGTCGCCACGGCCACCCCGGTCGGTACCTCCACGGCCGCTCCGACGCCGACCGCCGCCACTGAGGCGACGCCGACCGCGACGGAATCTCCGATCAGCGGTCCATCCGCCACGGAACCGACGAGCACCATCGCCCCGACCGAGACGCCACTGCCGACGACGATTCCGGCCGCTTCGCCGACCGCGGCGGCCGCGACCACGACCACGACCACGACCGAGGCGACGGCGATCCTGAGCGGATACGAGATCGTCGGCCCCGATCCCGAGTTCTCCCCGGACGGAAGCCTCGTCGCATTCTCGGCCCGCCCTGTCGACAACAGCACCGGCCCGGATGTCTTCGTCTGGCGGTCCGGGGACCAGCAGGCCACGCCGATCACGTCCCTGCACAGCGACCTCTTCGCCGGCTGGTCGGGCGGCCAGGTCCTCTTCAGCGAGATCTCGGCAGCCGGCGAGTCTCCGACCGCGTCCGGGACGGGCGGGTCGGATACCGTCGGAGCGACCTCCTTCGTATTCGATCCGAGTACCGGCACGTACCGGAAGATCGACCTGCCGATGCTCCTGCCGGCCGTCGATCCGACCGGTCGCTTCCTGGTCTACTGGGCCGGCACCGTCGAGTTCGATCCGGTCTCGGGTTTGTGGCAGCCCGGCAAGGGCGATCTCTACTTCGACACCTGGTCGGACATCGCCCTCGATCCGGCGTCCTCCACGCCCGTCTCGGCGGCCACGCCGACCCAACCTCCGGCCGCTTCGGCGTCGCCCGCCACGGAAGCATCTGGATCACCTGAATCGAGTCTCTCCATCGAGCCGACTGCGGCGGACACCGCCGCTGCGGAGTCCAGCCTCGAGCTCTCCCCGACGGCGACGGTGGCGGCCCCGAGCTCGAGCCCGGCCGTCCAGCAAGCGCTCCCGCAGCTGCTGCCGGTTTCTTCCGCCCCCGGCGCCGTCCAGACCTGGGTTGTCCGCTGGGATTCTCTCGGCCAGAACGTCGCCGTCTGGGTCGCCGATCCCGGCAGCACCGACATCGGCCGGCTCAGCCTCTTCTCAATCGGCCAGACTTCCGCGCAGATCGGGACTGGGCCGGCACTGGACAAGCTCCTCTCGGCGGACAAGGTGCTGGCGAGCGTCACGTTCGACGACGCACATCTGGTCTACACGTCGGCGGTTGACGGCAAGACGTACCTGCAGGCGGTCCCTGAGGTTCGTCCGTCGACGGCTTCCACCCCGACGCCGACGACGCCTGGCCAGGTTCCGTCCGACGCCGCCGCGGCGGGGTCGGCGGTGCCGCAAGCCACGGATCGCCCGGGCAACTAGTCGATCGCCGGTCGGGCGGCCGATTCCTTCGTTGCCTTCTCCGCTCCTCGCTCACGCACCTTCAAGTGCGCTCGCTGCGGTGCTCGCGCGGCGCCTCGGTCTCGGCTCGCCGGACCGGCGATCGGGGCAGTTGCAGCTCGGTCAGCCGGCCGATGCCTTCGTTGCCTTCTCCGCTCCTCGCTCACGCACCTTCGAGTGCGCTCGCTGCGGTGCTCGCACGGCGCCTCGGTCTCGGCTCGGCGGACCGGCGAGAGTCCCTGGGCGGCCTGGCGGGCGGCCGATGGCTTCGTTGGCGCGCCTCGGCCGCCGGTCGCGCGGAGGTTGGGTCCACGCCGCATCCCCTCACTCGGCGGGCGCGGCTTGGGCGCTGTATCCTTCGGTCGACCTTTAACGACCGGCACGGTGAGGCCGGGAAGGAGGACTGCGCCTTGCAGGGCAGCGAGAATCGATGACCGACCGGCAGATCATGACCGGGGACGAGATCCGGCGAGCCATCGTTCGGATCTCCCACGAGATCGTCGAGAAGCAGGCCGGCACGCAGGGCCTCGCCCTCGTCGGCATCCAGCGCCGCGGCGTACCTCTGGCGAAACGCATCGCCGACGCCATCGAGGAGCACGAGGGTGCGCGCGTTCCCGTCGGGGCCCTCGACATCACGTTCTACCGTGACGACCTGTCGCTCGTCGCGCAGCAGCCGATCGTCAAGGGCACGGACCTGCCCTTCGATCTCAACGGCGCCACGGTCGTGCTGGTCGACGACGTGCTCTATACGGGCCGGACGATCCGCTGCGCCATGGACGCCCTGATCGACTTCGGGCGGCCGCGGGCGATTCGGCTGGCGGTGCTGATAGACCGCGGCCATCGCGAACTGCCAATTCGGGCGGACCACGTCGGCAAGAACGTGCCCACCTCTCGCGAGGAGATCGTCCACGTCCACGTCGCCGAGTTCGACGGAATCGACGAGGTCAGCATAGGGCGTGAGCTTCGCGCCCCCGAGGCCGCGGCCGCCGACTGATGACGACCGCCGATCCCGTGCCCGTCGCCGCTCAGTCGGCCCCCTCCGCTGCACCGGCCGCCGTCGCCGCGGTCGCGTGGCGCCACCGTCACCTGATCGATGTCGACGTGGTCACGTGGCCCGAGATCGAGCTGATCATGAGGACGACCGACGAGATGAAGGGAGTCCTGGCCCGGCCGATCCGCAAGGTACCGGCCCTCAACGGCCGCCGCGTCACCACGCTCTTCTACGAGGCTTCCACCAGGACGCGGGTCTCGTTCGAGACGGCCGCCCGCAACCTCTCGGCCGACGTGGTCAGCGTCTCGACGGCCACCTCGTCGGTGACCAAGGGCGAGTCGCTGGTCGACACGGTCAGGACGCTCGAGGCGCTCGGCGCCGAGATCCTGGTCATGCGGCACTCCGTCTCCGGGGCGCCGTACCTGGCGGCCGAAGTATTCGGCGGTCACGTCCTCAACGGCGGCGACGGCTGGCATGCCCACCCCACGCAGGCGCTCCTCGACCTGTACACGATGAGGGCGAACCTGCCGGGCGGCGACCTGCGCGGCCGGAAGGTCGCCATCGTGGGCGACATCCTGCACTCGCGCGTGGCCCGCTCCAACATCTGGTCCCTCACCGCTGCCGGCGCCGACCTCTGGCTGTGCGGCCCGGCCACTCTCTTGCGGGGAATGGATCGCTGGGCCGCGGCGTGGAGCGGTGGCGCCGTCCCGGGCCACGGCCGGTTCAACGTCACGAGCGACATCGAGGCGGCGCTGCGCGACGCCGACGTGGTGATGGGCCTGCGGATCCAGCGCGAGCGGATGCAGAGCGGGCTCCTCCCGTCGCTTCGCGAATACGCGGCGCGGTTCCAGCTGAACGCCGAGAGGGTCTCGCTGGCGAAGCCCGAGGCGATCGTGATGCACCCCGGGCCGATGAACGAAGGCGTCGAGATCGCACCGGACGTGGCGATCAGCGGCCGCTCGGTGATCACGGACCAGGTCGCCAACGGTGTGGCCGTTCGAATGGCGCTCCTGTACCTGCTGGCCGGCGGCCACGACGCGCCCCGCGAGGCCGCCCACGGCGAGGCCGCCCACGGCGAGGCCGCCCGATGAACGCGAAGGCAGCCGGCGGGGCGCCCGGCGCGGGCCCGAAGGTCGGCGAAACGGTCGAGCGGTTCGAACTGGAGAAGGCCTGGCTGGTCGACCCCGTCTCCGGACGCGAGGGCCCCGGCGAGATCGTCGTCACCGACGGCATTCTGGAATCGGTCGTCTGGCTGGAGGGCGACGAGGCGAAGGGCGTCACCGACAGGGGCGTCGTCGTCGCCCCGGGCTTCTTCGATCTCCACGCCCACTTCCGCGAACCCGGCTTCGAAGACGCCGAGACCGTTGCCACCGGCTCCGCGGCGGCGGCCCACGGCGGCTACACGACAGTCGCCCTGATGCCCAACACCTCGCCGGCCGTCGACGAGCCGGGGGTCGTGGAACGCATCCGGTCGGCCGCCCGGGCGAGCGGCTCACCCGTCGAGGTCCTCGTCTACGGCGCGGTCTCCGCGGGTCGGGCCGGCGAGCAGCTCTCGGCGATGGGCGAGCTGGCGGACGCAGGCGTCCTCGGTTACTCGGACGACGGGTCGCCGGTCAAGACGCCGAAGCTGATGCGGAGCGCACTCCTATACGCCGGGATGCTCGGCCTGCCGATCGTCGAACACGCCGAGGACCTCGAGCTGACCGGCGGCGCCGAAGCGCACGAGGGCTACGTCGCCTCGGTCATGGGGCTGGCCGGCTGGCCGGCCGCGGCCGAGGTCGGGGCCGTGGCGCGCGATCTGGCTGTTCTCGCGGACGCCCTCGGCGACGAGCCGAAGGCCCGGCTGCACCTTACCCACGTCTCCACCGCCGCGGCGCTCGACCTGGTGCGGCGGGCGAAGGCGAGCGGCCTGCCGGTGTCCTGCGACGTCACACCCCACCACCTCGGGTTCACGGACGAGTGGATCGCCGGTTCCCGGCGCTGGGCGTGGGAGGCGCTCGGCGCCGGCGGAGAGGCGCGCGATCCTTGGGTCGACGCGGTTCTGACTGCGCGCCCGTACGACACCTCGCTGCGCGTCAATCCCCCGCTCGGGAGCGCTTCGGACGCGGCGGCCTGCCTGGCCGCCCTGCTCGACGGAACGGCCGATGCCGTTGTCACGGACCACGCCCCGCACACGGTCGTGGACAAGGAAGTGGAGTTCGGCAAGGCCTCGAACGGCATCAGCGGCATCGAGACGGCGTTGGGCGTGCTGCTCAGCCTGGTCGATGCGGGCAAGCTGCCGCTGGCCCGGGCGATCGCGGCATTGACGACCGGCCCGGCCCGCGTGGTTGCGGCCTCCACGCTCGCCTCGGGCATCCCGGCGGCCCGGCCCCGAGGCCTGACGGAGGGTGCACCCGCCGACCTGGTCGTCTTCGACCGGTCCGACCGCTGGCTCGTCACGCCGGAGTCGATCCGCTCCAAGGGCAAGAACTCGCCGCTCCTCGGCCGCGAGCTGCCCGGCCGCGTGCTGCTGACGATCGCCGCCGGCCGCCTGGCCTACGAGGATCCCGCCGCGGGCGACGAGGAGGCCTGACCGGGGCCGGAGCGGCTCGGGCCGGATGGAATGGCCGGGACCGCGGCCGCCTCTGTGTCGTCGGGGTTGTGGTACCAGGCGCCTGGCATGCGAGAATAGGAGGCCGCGCGGCGGCGCGCCTCGGCGTCCGCAGGCGATCAACAGTCAGGAGACCGCAAAGCAGTGCCAGTCCTTGCGACCTTCTTCTCGGTCCGCCGGGGGCGTGACCCGTTCTTCAAGTTCTTCATGAAGACCCTGATGCCCCGGCAGGCGAAGCAGTACGAAGAGAAGTTCGGGATCAAGTTCATCGGCTGGTACAACGTGGCTCACGGCTGGGATTTCGACAACGTGATCCTGCTCGACCTGCCCGACTACGGGACGCTCGACAAGCTGGAAGCCGACGAGGCCACCCGCGCCCTGGGCCACCGAGCCGGGGAGTGGATGTTCGAACGACACCACTCGATGTTCCTCCGGGAGCGAATGGGCCCGGACCTCGAGTTCAAGGGCTAGGAGGCCACAGCGATGGATACGAGCCGCAACGACCAGCTCGGCGAACTCGCCGCGGATGCCTCGCTCGAGAGGACCGATTTCCTGGCCGCGTCTTCGGCGCAGCTGCGCAAGTTCCTGGACGGCAACGCCGATCGCATCGCGGAGCTCGGCGGGCTGGTTCTGATCGACGACGAGGTCGACTACCTGGCCATCGCCGCCGACCTCACCTTCCGCAGCCGCAGCCGCTACCTCGACGAGGCGACGGGTAAGTGGGTGACCGAGACCGAGGTCATCGAGAGCCCGTCCGAGCTGGTCGAGCTGTACAACCTGGCCGACGTCTTCGCGGCCTTCCAGGAGGCGACCAAGGCCGAGGCCGGGCTGGAGGAAGAGCCGACCGGCACCGCCGACCTGCTCAAGTCGGCCGACATCGCGCCCGAAGAGACGGTCGCACTCGGCGGCGAGAATCCCTACGCCGCGGCAGCCGACGACTGGGCCGCCGCGAACGAATACCAGGAGCCGCCCGAGAGCGAGGAGGAGGCCGCCGAGCGGCTCTACGACCTGGCCCTCGCCTTCCAGGAGCGCAGCCAGCAGACCGAGGCGCATCTCCTCGAGCAATTCGAGAGCGCGGCCTCGCAGCTGACGGCCGTCCTGGGCGATCTGGTGATCGTCGACGACGAGGACGAGCGGCTTACCCTGAAGGCCTCCGGCTCGTTCGCCGCCGAGGTCGTGCCCGAGGACGAAGCCGAGGCCGGCGTCTGGCGCAAGCTGGACGGCCCGGACGACATCGTCGAGTTCTACGACCCGACCGACGTCTTCGGCGATCTGGCCGACACTCTGGCCGAGGCCTTCCCGGGCCTGGGCGAGCCCGCCGGGACGCCCGAAGAGGGCGAGGAGGCCGAGGACGAAGGCGAAGAGGCCGAGGGTGAGGCCGGCGAGGGCGGCGAGGGCGGCGAGGGCGAGGAGGGCGACGACCGCCGGTGACGATGCGCCTGGTCGCGGCCGAGCTCGTCGAAAGCCGGCAGATCCTGCCGGGTCAGTGGCTTCAGTCGTTCCACGCGCCTGAGCTCGCGACCGGTTCACGGGCCGGCCAGTTCGTCCACGTCCGCACCGGCGACTACTCCGGGCTCGTGCTGCGGCGCCCGTTCTCCATCAACACGGCCGACCCGGCCACGGGCATAGTCACTCTCCACTTCCGGGCCGTAGGGCGGGGAACCGAGTGGCTCACACGTGTCCGCGAAGGCGAGCGGCTCGACATGCTCGGCCCGCTGGGCAGGCCGTTCGAGGTGGACCCTCGGAGCCGCCACCTTCTGCTCATAGCCGGGGGCCTGGGCATGGCCGGGATTCGGATGCTTGCCGATGAGGCGATCCGCGACGGCCGGCAGGTCACGATTCTTTTCGGGGCTCTGAGCGCGGGCCACGTCTATCCGTCCAGCCTGCTGCCCGACGAGGTGGAGTACGTGGTGGCCACGGACGACGGTTCGCTCGGCCATCGCGGCTTCGTCACGGAGCTGGTCGCCGACTACGAGGCCTGGGCCGATCAGGCGTTCGCCTGCGGTCCGCACCCGATGCTCGCGCGGCTGGCCCGGCTCGCCGCCGGCCGGCGAGATCGGCTGGGCGTGGCCAGGCTGGGGCGCAAGCGAGGCGCGGGCAAGGTCGACCCGCTCGGGTCCGTTTCCGCCCGTCGCAAGGCGTTCCTCCAGGTCTCCATGGAGCAGACGATGGGCTGCGCCGTCGGTGCCTGCCTGGGCTGCATCGTCCTCGGCGTCGAGGGCCCGCTGCGGGTGTGCCGCGAGGGTCCGGTGTTCGCCGCCGACGAGATCGCCTGGCCGGCGAGCGTGTGAGGCCGGTGCGGTGAAGGCGAAGAAGACGGTCATCACGTTCGGCGACATGCGGGTCGGGCAGGACAAGGACAGGTCCAAGCGCAAACCGACGGTCCGCAAGATCAAGAGCGCCATCGTGCCCGTCGATCGGATCAAGATGCCGCCCGGCGGTCGGCCGAGGGTCGAGTCGGGCGGCGCTGCCGTGGCCGATCTGGGCGCCCCGATGGCCGCCCGACCCACGCTGGCCGAGCGCGAGGCGCTCGATCGGATCGACCTGTCGGTGGACCTCGCGCCGGACCACGGCGGCCTGGTGCTGGCCAACCCGATCCTGGTCGCGTCCGGCACGTTCGGCTACGGCGTGGAATACGGCGAAGTCGTGGACGTCCAGCGCATCGGCGCGATCTGCTGCAAGGGCACGACGCTACGGCCGCGGGCGGGCAACGCGCCGCCGCGGGTCACCGAGACGCCCGGCGGGATGCTCAACTCGATCGGCCTGCAGAACCCCGGCGTCGACGCGGTGATCGACAAGTACGGCCCGATCTGGCGGGGCTGGAAGGTGCCGGTCATCGTCAACGTAGCCGGCGAATCGATCGAGGATTACGTCGAGGTCGCGCGCCGACTCGACGGCGTGCCCGGCGTGGCCGGCATCGAGCTGAACATCAGCTGCCCCAACGTCGGCAAGGGCGGGCTGCAGTTCGCCATCGACCGCGACGCCGCCCGTGCAGTCACGGCAGCGGTCCGGCGCGCCACCGAGCTGCCGCTCCTGGTCAAGCTTTCGCCGAACGTGGCCGACGTCCGGCCCATCGCCAAAGCGATCGAGGAGGCCGGGGCCGACGCGATCACCGCCATCAACACGCTCTCGGGCCTGGCCGTCGCTCCGGATCGGACGCGGGCGTTCCTGGGCAACACCTACGGCGGGCTGTCGGGCCCGGCCATCAAGCCCGTGGCGCTGCGCGTGGTCTACGAGGTGGCGCAGGTCGTCTCGATCCCGATCGTGGCCATCGGCGGCGTGACCAACCTGGACGACGTGCTGGACTTCCTGGCCTGCGGAGCCGTGGCGGTCCAGGTCGGCACTGCCATCTTCGCCGACCCAGAGCTGCCGGTCCGGCTCGGCGACCAGCTGCGGGCCGAATGCCTGCGCCGGGGCCTGGACTCCTACGGTCCGCTGATCGGGACGGCCCTGCCTAAGCGGACCGGGGCGCCGTCGGCCAAGGGCGCCGAGTATCGTCCATGACCCAACGCCGGCCATCGCGGAGGTTCGAATGACGACGATTCGATCGGCGGTCGACCTGGCCGCGTCAAAGGCGATCGCCTCTCGGACGGAGGATCTCTTCCGGCGATCCGGCGCGCTCAAGGAAGGCCACTTCCTCCTCAAGAGCGGGAAGCATTCCGAGCGCTACCTGGAGAAGTTCCTGGTTTTGCAGGACCCGGCCGCAACGAGCGAGCTGTGCGCCTTTTGGGCGGCCCGCCATCGGGCTCCCGACGGTACGCCGACGGTGGACGTGGTGGCCGGCCCCACGACCGGCGGCATCGTGCTGGCCTTCGAGACGGCCCGCCAGCTTGGCGTTCGGAGCATCTTCGCCGAGGAGGTGAAGGACGCGGACGGGACTGTGCGGCGGGAGTTCCGGCGGGGCTTCACCATCGCTCCCGGTGAGCGGGTTCTGCTCGTCGACGACATCCTGACCACGGGCGGGTCGCTGCTGGCGATGCTGCCGGCCGTCGAGGCCTTCGGCGGCGAGATCGTGACGTGTGCCGTCCTGGCCGACCGTTCCGGCGGACTCGCCTCGCTCAGCTCCCCGAAGACTCAGCGCAGCTACCCGCTCCGCGCCTTGTGGCAGCTCCAGCTGCCGACCTACGATCCGGGCCCCGAGACCTGCCCGGCCTGCGCGGCCGGTATCCCGCTCCGCGCCCCGGGCAGCACGGGCGCGGCCGGGTAGGCAGGGAGCGGGGGGCGTCGCCGCCGTCTCGGCTCACTCGCCCGTGCCGAGCTGTCAGAGGAGCGCTTCAAGCTCGATTTCGTCGCGGATCTCGATGCCGTGATCGCCGAGGAGCGGTATCTCCGGTTTGAGAGTCCGCCGGGCCTCGGTCACTGCGTCCACCCAGAGTCGAGCCAGGCGCAGGCCGCGGCGCTGGTAGAAGCGCAGGGCGTCCAGGTTGTCGTTGGTGCTGACGAGCCAGAGCCGCCGGCACCTCGACCTGCGGGCGACTTCCGCGGTTGCCTCCAGCAGCGCCGTGCCGATCCCCCGGCGCCGCTCGAATGCCTCGAGCAGGACGAGCTCGCACTCTGAGCCATCCAGTCGATAGGCGGCCACGCCCAGCCAGCGCTCGCCGTCGACGGCGACCAGACACGGCAGCCGCTCGACGTCGTGCGCGACGCCGCGGCTGATCACGATCTCCGAACCCCAGTTCGCCCGGACCCGCCGGGTCAGCTCGCGGCGCTCCTCGTCGCGGAGGAACCGGATCTGCGGCGGGCCGGCCGACATCCGCTACGGTCAGTCGAGCACGACGTGCTGGTGCCAGTGCGGGGCCATGGTGGGCAGGCCAAGGGCCTGGATCTTGGGCTCGAGCGCGGCCTGGGCGTCGGGATCGCCGTGGACGATGAAGACTCGCCGCGGCACGCCCGGGTCGCCGGTCTTGCGACCGGCAATGAAGTTGCCCAGCCAGGACAGGAGCCCGGGCTCGTCGGCGTGGGCCGAGAAGCCGGTGATCGATCGAATGGCGCAGCGGACCTGGTATTCCTGGCCGTCGATCCGGGCCGTCTTCGTGCCCGCCTGGAGCCGGGCTCCGAGGGTCGCCTCGCCCTGATAGCCGACGAAGAGGATCATCGCCTTCGTGTCGCCGATGAGCGTTCGGAGGTGGTTCAGGACGCGCCCGCCGGTCAGCATGCCGTTCGAGGCGACCAGAACGTAGGGTCGTCTCGAACGCTCGATCAGCTCGGATTGCGCGGCCAGTGCGGTCTCCTTGGCCTCCGGGTAGTCGATCGGGCCTTCGCCCTTCTGCAGCAGCGCCAGAGTTTCGGCGTCGTAGTAGTCGGTGTGCTCGCGGTAGATCGCCGAGGCCTTCGAAGCCATGGGCGAGTCCAGGTACAGCTTCACGTCGGGGATGCGGCCGGCGTCGAGAAGGTGGCGAAGGGCCCACACCACTTCCTGGGTTCGGCCGATGGCGAACGAGGGGACGAGCAGAACTCCGTCCTCGTCGACGACGTCCTTGACGGCCTGCTCGAGCTGAGTCAGCGACTCCTCCTCGGGCTCGTGGGTGCGGCCGCCGTAGGTCGACTCGACGAAGACGTAGTCGGCCTGCGAGACGATCGCGGGGTCGCGCAGTATCGGCGCGCCGGCCCGGCCGAGGTCGCCGGAGAAGACGAGCGTTCGAGCGGGGACGTCCGCCTGGGCGGCGACGTGCAACTCCACGATCGCGGAGCCCAGGATGTGGCCCGCGTCGTGGTAGACGGCGGTGATGCCCGGAGCGACGTCGAGAGGCGTCTCGTAGTTCGTGGCGCGGAAGCGGGCCAGGGCGGTCTGGGCCTGTGCCAGGTCGTAGACGGGCTCCTCGAGAACCAGGTTCGGCTGGGCCGGGTTGCCGGCCATCGCGGCGTCGTGGTCCGGGTGACCGAACGGCGGGTAGCCCATGCGCGTGCCGAGGCCCTGCTCGTCGCGGAGGGCGAGTTCGTCGATGCCGGAGGCGATGACGTGACCGTCGGGAGTGACGTCGCCCGGGTGCGCTCCCACCGGTGCGCCGGTCGTGGCGCTCTCGGGCGGGGCCTCCTCTTCCTGCTCGGCGATCTGCTCCTGGGCCTCGATCTCGGCCTCGTCGCGCTGGTCTTCGCGCGCGGCCTTGTCAGGGTTCTTCGCCGCCCAGTGCTTGTGGCGCTTGGCGTACTCCTCCTGGAGCTTGCCCGAGTCCAGCAGCACCAGCGAGGCCAGCTCGATCGTGCCGCGCGTGGCGTAGATGGGGCCGTTGAAGCCCTCGGCCACGATGTGCGGGATCAGACCGCAGTGGTCCAGGTGGGCGTGGGTCAGGACGATCGCGTCCAGCTCCTTGGGGTCGTAGGCTAGTGGAACGCGGTTGCGAACGACTTCGTGCGGACCGCCCTGGAACATGCCACAGTCGATCAGCACCTTGGCCCGCTCGGTGACGAGCAGGAACTGGGATCCGGTTACGGTGTTGGCAGCGCCGAGGAAGTGGATTTCCATGCGCTCATACTGCCATCCCGGCGCCTGCCGCGCCCGGGCGCGGCGCATCGATCGGGGGACGGCGATGAAGCGAGACGACCAAATCGAATGACGACCGTGCGGCCGACCGGGCGTCGTGCCGCCGTCGGGCTGGCGGTGGCGCTGGTCGTCGTCGGCGCGTCTCTCGCCTACGGGCTCTACGGCCCGCCGAATCTCGCGCGGTCCGGCGCGGCGAGCACGCCCGCGGCGGCGGACGCAGGCCGGCCCGAAACCGATCTGTCGCTCGAGGAAACCGCGCAGGCCGGCGTCGTGGGGTCGGGGCAGGTCCGGTCCGGCGGGTTCTGGGCCGTCAAGGGTTCTTCGCTCCTCGTCTCCACCGACGGCGGTCAGACGTGGCGGGGCCACTCTATTCCGCAGCCGGGCCTGAACGCGCTCGTCGGCGTCCCTGTCTTCGTGCTGGACGCCGACCACGCCTGGTCGATCACTGATGCCCGCACGATCTACCGGACCGTGGACGGCGGAGCCACCTGGACCGCGGCGGCCCTGCCCGGCAATTGCGGCATCAATATCGGTCTCAGCTTCGTGGACGAGCGGGTCGGATACTCGATATGCCTCGACGGCACGGCCCGAGCCACGGTGATGCGAACGGACGACGGCGGCGCGACCTGGGTGGTAGCCGCCACGAACGCAGCGACGGCCTCCGGCCCGATCGGCTCCGTGATGGAGGCGACGGACGAGCGGACGCTCTGGGCGGCCTCGAACGACTTCGACAACGGCACGCAGGCTCTTCTGGCGGTAAGCCGGGACGGCGGAGCGACCTGGACCGACGCCGGGCTCCCCGGCGTGCCGGCCGCGAACGTTCGGGCCGAGGACGAGGGCAAGGCCGGCTGGTCGGCCGGTCTGCCCGCCTTCGTCACGCCCGAGGATTGCCTCGTCGGAGTGGGGGATCGGTCGAACGTCTCGGCCGGCCGGCGGTTCTTCGCCACCGAAGACGTCGGTCGGACCTGGACGGCGCTGCGGACCTCCGGTCCGAACGGCGCGCCGACGTCGGTTCTGACGATGGATGCGTGGGTGTCGTACGAGCAGTCGCCGCCGCAAATCCTTCATACCTCGGACGGCGGCGCGCACTGGACCGCCGTCGCCGCTGCCGGACTGCCCGATCCCGCCTACGTCTACGGCTTCGAGTTCGGCGACGAGAACCACGGCACGGTCGAAGTGATCTCGAACGCTTACGACAGCGGCGATCTCGTCCTGCTCGAGACCGCCGACGGCGGGGCCACCTGGACGGCGCCCGACCTGACGTCCGCGGCCGCGGCGGTCGCGCCGTCTCCGCCTGCCGGCGGCGACGAGGCCGCGGTTCGCGTGACCGTGGCGACCTACGAGGGGGCCAGATTAGCCGGCGACCAGACGGCCGAAGACGCCCTGCTGTCGCCCGATTCCCAGATCGTGCCGGTGGACGCGCCCGACGCGACGCCCTCGCCGAGCCCAACTTCGTTCCAGATCGTCGGCGTTGCTCGGAGCGGTCTGCAGGTCGATCCCACGTCGGGCTTCGAGAACCTGGCGGTGCTCGAGGAGGCCGACTATTCGCGGTTCTACGTCGTGACCGTCCACGAGGCGTTCGACCGCGGCCCGAGCGCGGACACGCGGCTCCTCGTGGCGCCGCTGCTGGGCGCCGGGTGGCGGATCTGGACGCCGTCCTCGCTGCCGGTCTCGGCCAAGTAGCGGCTGCCGGTCGTGCCTTCGGTGCCGGCCGGGACGGGCGGTCGAGCCAGCCGGAGAGGCGGCTGCGGCGCGGTCATGGCACTATCCGGGCAGGAGGCCGTCTTGAACAGAGTCAGGCTCGCGAACGCGGCAGCCGTGTTCGTCACACCCGACGTGCGCCGGACCGCGGATTACTACCGCGAGGTCTTCGGCTTCTCGGTCGTGGAGCACTACGACGCCGAGGAGGCCTTCGCCGCGATCTACCGCGACGACGTCGAGATCATCCTGGTGCAGGCCGAGCACGGCGACTTCCGGCCCAACCGCGACCTCTACGGGGTCGGATACGACCTCTATATCGACCCGGACACCGTCGAGGGCGTGGACGCGCTGTACGGGGAATTGAAGTCGGCGGGTGCCCGGATCGCTCGTGAGCCGGGGCTGACGGCCTACGGCTCGTACGAATTCGTCGTCGAGGACGCTGACGGCCGGTCGATCGGAATCGGCCGAATCGACGATCGAGAAACCTTCTTCCGGGGTGCCCTCGGCTGACGGTTTCGAGCCGGGCCCGGCGGGATTCGTCGGGTGCCGAAGCTCGCCGGCGCGACTTCCTGTACCTTGTCTGCCGGGTCGGTCTACCCTTACCGGTGCACGGACCTGCCCTGGGGTCGCTCCCAGCGCAGCGCGGGGTTGCGCGTCGGTCGGGATCGGGACCCCGAGGCGGCGCCTCCAGGACGAGGAGGAACGATGGACTACGAAGACGAGATCGAGGAAGCGCCCGGACTTCCGCCGGCCGGCGACGAGGTGGATTCCGAGCAGCCGGTCGATCCCGACTCCGGAGATCGGGTCCGCCGCATGCGTCCGCCGGCCAGGCCGAACAGGGAGGCGGCCCTGCACGGACCCATCGGTCCGCAACGGTCGCTCAAGGTGCCGTCCTCGGCAATGGCCCGCCGCGTGCCGAGCTATCCGGCGTGGGAGAAGCCGCCGAGCCCGTACAACTACCCGCGGCTGAGAGGCCAGGAAGAACACAGAGCCGTGAGGCCCCTGGTCTTCGTCGCGATCGCAGTCGTGGTCCTTCTGGCCGCGATAGTGGTCGTACCGGCCCTGCTCGGCCACCCCAACAATGCCGCCGTTGCCACCCACACGGCGAGTCCGGCGGCCGCGAGCCACTCGACCAAACCGGTCGCCGTCTCCTCCGGCGCCGTGGCCACCGCTACG
Organism: uncultured Chloroflexia bacterium; assembly: GCA_963838285.1. Taxonomy (GTDB): domain Bacteria; phylum Chloroflexota; class Limnocylindria; order Limnocylindrales; family CSP1-4; genus Fen-1039. Next base: position 71,230 of record CAWIQP010000008.1, on the reverse strand, counting down.
GCCGCCGGCGAGGGCACCGCGGCGCCGTTCGTGAGCTATCAGCAGTACACGGTCGTGACCGGAGACTCCGTCGCCAAAGTCGCCAACAAGTTCCATCTGAAGCAGTGGGAACTACTGCTCGCCAATCCCCGGCTCGCGGCCAATCCCGCCTTGCTCCAGATCGGGATGGTGCTGAACATCCCGCAACCGGGCCAGCTGACCCCGCCTCCGCCGGCCACGCCGACGCCAGTTCCGACCCCGACGCCGACTGCCACCCCGGCCGGGTAGAGGCCTCGGCCGGCCGCCGGCCCTTCGCGAGCGCCCGAATTCGTCCCGGTCCGGTCCGCCGGCGCCTGAGTCAGCCCGCCAGGTCGATGTACACCGGAGCGTGGTCGGAGGGCAGCTTGCCCTTGCGGGCGTCCCGGTCTATCTCGGCGCCGGTGCAGCGCGCGGCCACCGGCCGGGTCACGTACAGGTGATCGATGCGCATCCCCAGGCCCTTGTGGAAGTTGCCGGCTCGGTAATCCCACCACGAGAACTTGCCCGGCTCCGGGTGATGGAGCCGGTAGGCGTCCACCAGGCCCCAGTCGCGGAGTGAGGCCAGAGCGGCCCGCTCCGGCCCCGACACGTGCGTGGCGCCGGCGAAGTCGGCCATGTCGTACACGTCCGCATCCTCCGGCGCGACGTTGAAGTCGCCGCCGATCGCAAGCGGCTTGCTCGGGTCGCAGGTCTCGCGCAGCCAGCGGCCCAGCCTCTCGAACCAGGCCAGCTTGGCTCGATAGAAGGGCGTGTCCAGGGCCCTGCCGTTGGGAGCGTAGATGCTGACGACGCGGACTCCGCCGCAGACCGCGGATACCATCCGGGCTTCGTCCGCCGAGGCCTCCGACGCCTCGGCCTCGAGGGCCTCGGCGATTGCCCCAGTCGCCGACTCGGGCCCCGGGGAGCGGCGCACGGGCCCGTCGCCGAAGTTCGTGACCACGTCCTCGATGCCGACGCGGCTGGCGATTGCCACTCCGTTCCAGCGGCCCTCGCCGTGGTGGAGCAGGTCGTAGCCGGCCATGCTGAACGGCATGTAGGGCGCGGCCTCGTCGGAGAGCTTGGTCTCCTGCATCAGCAGGACGTCGGGGGAGCGCAGGGCGAGCCATTCCTCGACTCGCTCCATGCGAGCCTTGAGCGAGTTGACGTTCCAGGTCGCGATGCGCATGTCCTTACCTCCGCGCCGCTAAGCCCGCCGCGCTTCGATCAGCTTCTCGATGAGCGACCGGAGCGGGTCGAAATCGCCGAGGCCGTCCGCGTCGAACGCGACCGCGAAGCCCTCCGGGACCTTCTTCGCCGCCGTCAGCGCGGCGTGGAGGGGCGCCAGACCGGGGTCGTTCGCGAACGCGTCGCGCTCGGACTCGCGGATGGCCATGCTCACCCGGAAGGCGCCCCGCAGCGGAATCAGGTACAGGAGGGACTTCCGGCCATCGTGGATCCTCAGCATCCAACCGCTGCCGCGGAAGAAGCTCCACTCCTGGGTGAAGTCCCTGGCGAGGCCTCGGACGATGTCGAAATGTCCGATGGCTGCGCCCAGGACCGCCTCGAGCGCCTCCTCCGCCGGTTCATGGATCGGGTTGCCGAACGGCCGATCAGCCGGCACGGCGCCTCTGCCGGCGGACGCCGAGCCCTTGCCGGTCCGGGTTGCCATGGCTAGTAGCGGCGGCCCTTCTGCCGGGCGAAGTCGAACTTGGCGGTGTCGGCGATGCCCATGACGGCCATCGTGCCGGCCTGGACGGGGTCCGTAACGACCAGGTCGGCGACGTCCGTCACCGAGCCGACCATGTTGAGGGCGATGACGGGGATTCCGAGCTGCTGGATCTCGACGACCGCCCTGGTGATCTCGCCGCCCATGATCGAGCCCGCCAGGAGGAGGGCGCGAGCCCGATCGAGGTCGGCAACGGCGCGAACGGCGGCGGCCAGGTTCTCCTCGCCGACGAGCGGGATGGTGTCGACGCTGATCTTCTCGCCGCGGAGGTTGTGACGGTCGGCTTCGCTCACTGCTCCCAGGACGGCTTGGGCGATCTGGGCACCGCCGCCGATGACGATGAGCCGCTTGCCGAAGACTCTGTCGAGCGACCTGGTCACACGGCAGCCGCGAAGGTCGGGCAGGCGATCGAGGATCTCGATGACCCGATCTTCCGGCAGCCCTTCGACCTCGAGCTCCACCTCGACGAGCGCCCCGGCCGATTCGTCGATCCAGCGCCGAACGGTGCTGAGGGTTCGAAGCGTGCCTCCGGCGTCGGCGACCCGAGCGACGATCTCCGGGATCGCGGCGGGCCGATCGGCGAAGTCGAGCCGGACGGCGACGGTGGGGGCGGCGTGAGCGGGACGGGCCATCTCAGCCGACGCCCATGCCGCGGTCGGCCAGGCCGCGGGCCACGCGCGGGTGGTCGGCGATCTCGAGGCCCGCCTCGGGATCGTGCTCCTCGAAGGCCAGCCCCAGTGTCTTGAACGCCGCGCGCGTGCCCTCGGCGTCGCTGGTGGCGAGCATCAACGCGCCTTCGGTGTCCTCCGCGATGCCGACGATGGCGCTGATGTTGATGCCTCGGTCGCCGAGGGCGGCCGCCATCTTTGCCAGGGATCCGGGCTTGTCGCTCAACTCAACGGTGAACCAGATCACGCCGCACCTCCTGCGCGGATGGTACCCGGCGCGACGGCCGGAGGGGAGGACGAACCGCCGGGCCGAACAGCCGAGGCGAGCAGCCCCGCCGGGCGGCGACGGGCAGCCGCTGGCGATCGCTACTCTTCTCGCCATGCCAGCACCGACCGGTCCGACCGTCCAGATGTTCGGGCTCGCCGACTCTCGCCCGACACAGGCGGCGCTGCGCTTCTTCAAAGAACGCCGCGCCAACGTCACGTTCGTGGACCTGCGGCGCAAGCCCATCGCCGTGGGCGAACTGCGAAGGTTCGTTGAGCGCCTGGGAGCGCCGGCCCTGCTGGACGTCGAAGGCCGCCGCTACAGGGAACTCGGTCTGGCGTACATGCGCCTCGACGACGACGAGATCGTGGCGCGACTGCTCGCGGACAACGCGCTGCTTCGGCTGCCGCTCGTGCGCCTCGGCAATGCCTTCACCGCCGGCCCGGCCGACGCCACCTGGAAGGTCTGGCTCGCGGGCCCACCGAAGTAGGCCCGGGCCGAGGACGGGCCGGCTGCGCCAAACGGAGGCCGGCCGCCGCCGGACAGGGCCGAAGGGCGCACGCCGCCGCAGGATATGCCGCCGCGTCCATCGCGGAACGGCCGGCGCGCTTTCAGGGAGTCTTGAGGAATCAGCCATAACATACGGGCATGTCCGAAACATCAGGACGTGCCGATGCACTCGACGATATCGAGGCTCGTTTTCAAGCCCTGGTCCAGCTCATGCCCAAAGGACCGCCGGCCTGGGCCCATCACGACCTCACATTCGGCCAGCTTCGTCTTCTGTTCGTGCTCGGCCAGTGCGGGCCGGTCTCGATCGGCCGGCTCGCGCACATGCTCAACGTGACCGACGCCACCGCTTCGGAGTTCATCGATCGCCTGGAGCGGCGCGGCCTGGCCATCCGAAGCCACCGCGTCGACGACAGGCGCGTCGTCGAGTGCCGGCTCAGCGACGATGGCGCTCGGCTCCTGGCCGAGATCCAGGGCGCCCGGAGAGGGGCTCTGCGACAGGTGCTCGCGGTACTCACTCCCGAGGAGCTGGCGTCGTTCGAACGCTTGCTCCGGATCATGGCCGAGCGTTTGCCGGCCGCAACCCAAGCATCCTCTTCGACGGAAGGAGAGCCCCAGGTGAATCCCGGAACGCCCCCGATGGGCCCGGCAAGCGACGTCGGCCGAGGGCAGGCATGAGCGGAACGACGGGCCTTGCCCTGGCGACACGCGGCCTGCGGAAGAACTACGGCTCGAGGCGCGCCCTCGACGGTCTGGACCTGTCGGTTCCGGAGGGAGTGGTGTACGGCTTCCTCGGGCCGAACGGCGCGGGCAAGACTACGACCATGCGCGTCCTTACCGGGCTGATCCACGCCGACGGCGGCACGGTCGAGCTGCTCGGCCAGCCGTTCAAGCGGGGAGACCGGCACCGCCTGTTCGAGGTGGGCGCGCTCGTCGAGTCGCCGACCTTCTACCCGTACCTCTCGGCTAGGGCCAACCTCCGCGAGCTGGCCGCGTCCGGCGGACATGTTCCTTCGAAGCGCATCGAAGAGCTGCTCGATCTGGTCGGCCTGTGCGACCGAGCCGGCGACAAAGTCCAGGGCTTCTCCATGGGAATGAAGCAGCGCCTCGGCATCGCGGGAGCGTTGCTCAGCGACCCGAAGCTTCTGCTGCTGGACGAGCCGGCGAACGGCCTGGACCCGGCCGGGATCGTGGCCATGCGCGACACGCTCAGGGCGCTCGCGGCGCAGGGCAAGACGGTGTTCGTCTCCAGCCACCTGCTGGCGGAGATCCAGGTCATGGCCGACGTGGTGGGCATCATCGCCTCCGGCAAGCTGGTCCGCGAGGGTCCGTTGAAGGAGCTTCTGCTGATGCAGGGCGTCGTCAAGGCTCGCGTTCGCCCGAATCTCGTGGACGCCGCAATCGAGACCCTGGCTCCCCTGGCTCCCACCGAGCGCCTGGCGGAAACCGATCGCGACGAGGGCTGGTTGGCCGTGCGCATCGCGGCCGATCGAGCGGAGGACGTTAGCCAGAAGCTCGCCGGGGCCGGCATCTACGTATCCGGCCTGGAGTCGGGCAACGATCTCGAGATGCTCTTCCTCGAACTCACCGGCGGTCAGGCGATCGACGGCGAAGGTACCTTCGTCGGCCTGGGCGGTCCGAGCAATGGCTCCGCGAGCGACGGAAAGGAAACGGCGGCATGAGGCTGTTCTTCTCGGGCCTGCGAAAGCTCGTCCGGCGACCTGCGACCTGGGTCACGGCCGGTCTCCTGATCGGCCTCCTGGTGCTGATCGTCGTCGCCGTCGGCGCCACAGCAAACGGGCGCGCGGTCCGGGCGAACGGTGCCGAGGCCAAGCTTCTCGTTACGTTCCCTGGCGCGTACGACAGAATCCTGCAGTTCATCACCGGGCTGGGCGGCCTCTTCGCGGTCATCTACGGCGCAGCGATCGCCGGCTCCGAATGGAGCTGGGGCACGCTCAAGTCCTCGGTCGCCCGCGGTGAGAGCCGGGTCCGGTACATGCTGATCTCCTACGTCTCGGTCGCGGTCATGATCGCCGTCGGCCTGCTGCTCACCTTCGCCGCCGGGGTCGTCGCCGCCATCGTCGGCGCTCACCTGGCGAACGTCTCCACCAGCGGTCTTGGAGACTCGGCGACCCTGAGCGATCTGCCCGAACGGCTTCTGAAGGGCTGGTTCGCGGTGGTAGAGGAAGGAGCCCTGGGCTTCACGATCGCGACTCTGGCGCGCAGCCAGCTGGCCGGCATCGGCGCGGGCATCGCCTTCTACTTCGGAGAAGGCTTCGCCAGCATCTTCCTTCCCGACATCGTGAAGTACCTGCCGTTCAGCGTGGCCAATGCCTCGCTGGCGACTGCGTCGAGCGGTGCGACAACGGACGCCTTCGGCGGCGGGGCGAGCGGGCTTCCGGCGGATCAGGCTCTCGTCCTGGTGGCGGTCTGGTTGGTTGGGGCGCTTGTCGTCGCAGCCATCTTCTCCGACCGCGCCGAGATAGCCGGGTAGGCCATCGCCGAGCCGCGGAGTCGCGGAGTCGCGGCGCTTGGCCGACGGCGTAGTGATCGAACCGGCGGATCTGCCGATGCCTATCTGAGTTGAGTCGTTCGAACACCGGCGGCCCGGCCGTGGCATCCTCTGCCGGTACGATCAGGAGAGACAGATGCCTCACTCACAGGGAAAATCGGGCAAGGGCGCGAGGACGCCCGGGACGGGTCGGCCCTCCGGTGTCGCAGCCGACGCCCAGCCGAAGCCCGACTCTCATCTCGTCCCCGGCCAGAACGGCAATGGCAACGGGAACCACGAGCGGCGCCGAAGCGGCCGGGTGACGTATCGGCCCAAAGCCACCGAGATGCTGACGGTCCACGCCCGAACCGAAGACGAGCGGCTGCTCTCCCCGCGAGAGCGCCCCGCCTTCCTCGATTCGGACCCGTGGCGCTCCCTGCGCATCCTGTCCGAGTTCGTGGAGGGGTTCGACGCGCTGGCCGCGGTCGGCAAGGCGGTCACGGTCTTCGGCTCGGCCAGGATCAGGGAAGGCGACCCTTACTACGAGAAGGCCCGCGAGCTGGCCGGACTTCTCGCCAAGGAGGGCTTCGCGGTCATCACGGGCGGCGGGCCGGGCATCATGGAGGCGGCCAACCGTGGCTGCCACGAGGCGGGCGGGCTTTCGATCGGCTGCAACATCGAGCTGCCGCACGAACAAGCCGTCAACCCCTACGTGGACCTCGGGGTCGAGTTCCGCTACTTCTTCGCCCGCAAGGTCATGTTCGTCAAGTACGCGGACGGCTTCGCCATCTTCCCCGGCGGCTTCGGCACGCTCGACGAGCTGTTCGAGTCGCTTACGCTCATCCAGACGGGCAAGATCCGCCACTTCCCGGTCGTCCTCATCGGGACCGAATACTGGGCGGGACTGCTCGACTGGCTGCGTCGGGAGCCGGTCCCGCACGGTAACATCGATCCGGGCGACGTCGACCTGATGCGCTGCACCGACGACATGACCGAAGCCTGCGCGTGGTTGACGGCCGCTTCCAGCCGGCGTGCCGAGGAAGCCGCCAAAGCCGAGAAGGCGGCCGATCGGACCGCCGGGCAGCGACAGCGGGTCGTCTCCTCGAAGTAGCGGCCCGCGCGGCTGAGGAGTCGCGGCCGCGGACGCCGGGCGGGAGCCCACGCGCCCGGGAACGGCCTGGACGAAGGCGGCGGCTCCATCTCGCCGGTGGCCTGCGACACCGCCAGGTGGCGGGTTACGCCGCCCCGTCTCCAGGTCTCGGCCGATTCCTCCGGCTGATTGCCACCCGCACTCGTGTGAAGAGACAACGGCCGGCTGAGGTCGTGGGACGGTTGGGTGAGGGCCGATTCCGGGCCCAGATCGGCCAATTGCCGGCGGAACGGGCGATTGGACAGCTCGCGCGGCCGCTCGACGTCCCCACCTTCGCCCGCGACTTTCCATACGAGGGCCCGGGCCATTGCGCTGGAGTTACCGGCCGCGAATAAGCGGTCGGGCGTGTGGGCGCGCTCCGGGAGCGACCTGCCGGCGCCGCGGAGCTACTCGGGCAGGATCGAAAGCTGGGCCTCCAGCCGGCCTTCGCGAATGCGCGCCGGGTAGTAGCGAAGTCGGTTGACGCGTGTGAGACGGCGCGCTTCGAGCTTCTTCGTCGGCGGCTCGGGCTTGAGTTCCGCGCCGGTAGGCGACCAAGGCCGGTGGTAGTTGCCGTCCGCGTCGAGGCCGCCGGTCGTGGGCATCCGCACCGTCTCCCCGGTGGACAGATCGAATCGGCCCTCGTGCAGCGGGCACGAAACGACGCAGCCCGCCAGCTCCCCGATGCTGAGCGGCGCCGCCATGTGGGGACAGCGGTCGTCGGTGACGACGATGCCGTCGTCGATCCAGGCGACCAGCAGGTCCAGGCCCGCCCGAGTGACGCGCGTCATCGCGCCCGGCGCCAGCTCGGCCGTCGCCACGAGTTCCACGAACGGCGCCGCCCGAGTGCCGGGCGCCCGAAGCTCGCGCGGCACCTCGGCGATCTGCGCTCCGGCCCGCGCGCGATCGGCTCCGAGTCGGCCGACTCCCGGGCGATCGGCTCCCGGGCGGTCGGCCTTGCTCGCATCGCCCACCGTCCGGTCTGCCGCGGCTCGTTCCGCCGCCAGCGCGTCCGCCAGATCGTCCGGCGTCATCGCGTACATGACGACGTCCGCCGGTCGATCGTCCCGATCCACCGTCCAGTTGCGGGCCAGCCCCTCGTATCGGAACCCGACCTTCTCGGCGACCGCCTGGGAGGCAACGTTGCCCGGCAGCGTCCACAGTGCCAGGCGCTGGATGTCGATGTGCTCGAAACCCCAGCGCGTCACCAGCCGCAGTGCCCGCGAAGCCACGCCTCGACGCCGGGCCTCGGGGGCGACCAGGTAGCCGACGCCGAGCCGCCGCGGGTTCGGTCCCAGGTGGATGCCGATGGAGCCGATGAACCGGTCGGTCGAGGCGTCGGCGATGGCGAACTCGTAGCCGGTGCCGTCGTGCCAGGCCTGGAGGGTCATCAGGATGAAGCGCCGAGCGTCGGCCTCCGTGTAGGGAACGGGGATGATCGGGATCCAGCGCCGGATGTCGGGGTCCTGGCACGCCGCCGTGATGGCCGGAGCGTCGTCGGCCCGCAACGGCCGGAGGGCGATGACGCCGTCGCTCAGCGGCGGACTGGGCGGGAAGAGCTTCTCGGACATGACCCAAGTATGCCCCGCTCCGCCAGAAGCCTGCCCGGCCCGCGCCGTCGATCTATGGCGTCCATGCGGCGGCAGGGCTCGGCGGGCAAGAAGAAGGCGGGCCGGTGAGGGGGAGCCGGCCCGCCTGAGGATCAAGCACGGTACGGATACGTCGGAGAGTACCCATCGGCCCCTATCCGACGGAACGCCGCGAAGTCTATCGAAGCCTGAGACTTCTTGCAGCGGATACTCGCGCGGTGGCGCCGAGCAGAATGTGGGATCACACTGGCGGCGGTTCCACTCAGTTGTCCCACTCACTCGTACGCTGCGCGGGAGAATGGCGATGCGTTTTGCGCTCATGATCGAGCCCCAGCAGGGACTCAGCTACGCCGAACAGCTCGAGCTGGCGCGGCTCGCCGAGAGGCTGGGATTCGAAACGTTCTTCAGGTCCGATCACTACCGCAGCTTCCCGGGGCCGTCGGACAAGCCGACCACCGACGCCTGGACCGTGCTGGCGGGTATTGCCCGCGAGACCAGGAGCATCCGGCTCGGAACGCTGGTGTCGCCGGTGACGTTCCGCCATCCCGGCTCGTTTGCCAAGGTCGTGACGACGGTGGACGAGATGAGCGGCGGCAGGGTCGAGGTGGGCGTGGGGGCCGGCTGGAACGATCCCGAGCACAGCCAGCTCGGGCTGGCCTTCCCCGAGATCCAAGAACGGGCCGATCTGATGGAAGACGAGCTGGCGATCCTGCACGGGCTGTGGGAGGAGCCGGACGGCTGGTCGTTCGACGGCAAGCAGGTCCGCGTGGAGTCGGCCTCGTTCAACCCGAAGCCCGTCCAGCGGCCGCACCCGCCGATCATCGTGGGCGGCGAAGGGAGCCCGCGTTCCTTGCGCCTGGCCGCCCGCTACGCCGACGAGTACAACATGTCGAGCGCCGACGCGGACCACTGCACGGATGCATTCGGCCGCCTCGACGCCGAGTGCCGGAAGATCGGTCGCGATCCGGCGACGATGCATCGCTCGGTCATGGCGGGCCTGCTCATGGGCTCGGACGAGGCCGAGGTGGCACGGCGCGTGAAGGACCAGCTGGCGATGGTCGGAGACGCGGGTACCGACGCCGAGGGCTGGCTGGCTCAGCGCCGGCCGCGCTGGATCGCCGGGACGCCGGACCAGGCTCGGGCGATGGCCGCCCGGTTCGCCGCGACCGGCGTGGAGCGGATCATGCTCCAGGACATGCTTCCTCGCGACCTCGCCATGATCGAGCTGGCCGGCCGGGAGCTGGTCGGGCGAGTATGAGCGACGCAGGGCCGGGCCGCCGAAGGACCCGAGCCGATCCGCGCCGGCGAATTCAGCCTGGCAACTCTCCTCACCCGACCGATCCTCCGCGCCGGCCCGTAGCGGAACCACGCTCGCCCGACCAGGGCCTCGAGCGGCACGGGGCCGTAGCGGCGCGAGTCGAGTGAGACCGTTCCGCTGTCCCCGAGCAGCCAGGCTTCGTCCGGGCCGAGGCGCAGGATGCCGGCGGAGATGCGGACGCGGTCGCCGGGTCGGGCCGCCACGCGTTTGATGGCCAGGATGCCGGTGTCGGGTTCGCGGAAAACGACGATGCTGCCGCGGCGGGGCCAGGAGGCGGTGGTGGGGTCCAGCAGCAGCCAGTCGCCGGGTGCGAGGGCGGGAGCCATGCTGGATTCGGCCACGGCCACCCGCCAGACGCCGCTCCGCGCGCGCCGCCACGCTTTGGCGATGGGCGCGGGCCACGCTTTGGCGATGGGCGCGGGCCACGCTTTGGCGATGGGCGCGGGCCACGGGGCGGAGAGCTTGGGCAATCCCCGTCGACGTGCACGGGGCGCGTCGCCAGCGGCCTGCTCCGCAGGCGCATCGGCCTCCTCCGGCTCGGCACACGGGAACGCCGGAGGACTTTCCTCCGGCGTCTCGCTCATCGGTAGATGTCCGCTATTTCTTGGTCGACCAGAAGATGTCGGCGAACTCCTTGACCGCGGCCTCGAGTTCGGCCGCCGCGGCGGCGTCGATGGTCTGCTTGTTCTTGGAGCCAAGCTTGAGGATCTTCCAGACTCGATCGTGGAGGTCGGGGTAGCGCTCGAGGTGCTCGGGCTTGAAGTAGTCGCTCCAGATGACCTGAACCTCGTGCTTCACCATCTCGGCGTGCTGTTCCTTGATGGCAATGCAGCGCACGAACTTGGCCATGTCCGCTTCCGTGCGGTTCTCCTTCGGCAGCTGGCCGATCAACTCGACCATGCGCGCGACGGTTCGCGCCGCCAACTCCGCCTGATGCGGGTCGTAGATGCCACACGGAACGTCGCAGTGGGCGTAGACGGTCGTGGCGGGCTCAAGCCAGCGTGTTGCTCGGAACATCGGTTTCCTCCGGCGCGGGACGTCAGGCGAGGCAAGTGGGAGCAGGCAGCTTCGCTGGGCCTCGGCCGTGTGCAAGTGTTGGAGGGGAGAGTTCGGCTGTCAATCTCGCCGCCGGCACGGTTCGGCCGCCGGTCCTGAGGCTGGGCCCGCGGGCCGGGGAGACGGCTTCGCGGCGGGTTCGCAGTGCGCCGTCCCGGTTCGACCGCGGCTTCCGCTTCACGCGGCCTCCACCCTAAGCACACAGTGCCGCCATCAATGTTTCAGCCTCACTGCAGGATGCGAGCCGATGATTCGATCCCTCGGGCAGTTCGCACCTGGCGAGCGGCCCCAGCAGGGAGCGTCGAGCGACGCCACTCGACAGAGCAGCCAGACCGGGAGTCACGAGCACTCGATGAACGGCACCTACGCAACCCGTACAAGCGCCCTGGCAGCCGCGCCGGCCCGAAAGGCCCGCCGCGTGCCGGTGCCGCGCGTCTGGCCGGTCACGGCCAACGACGTCTACGCGGTCCTCGGCGCCAACGCCCTGTTGATCCTCGGGATGTGGATCCGCCACGGCGGGATCCAGACCCTGGGCACCGCCTCGGGCATCTTCATCGCGGCCGGCGAGATCACCGCCCTCTACGGGACGTACCTGGTCCTCATCCAGCTGATCCTCATGTCGCGCAGCCCGTGGCTCGACCAGGTGTTCGGCCAGGATCGGATCACCGACGCCCATCGCTGGGTTGGGTTTGGGGCCATCTCACTGCTGGTCGCCCATGCCGTGCTGACCACGATCGGCTATTCGATGAGCCTCGGGGGAAGCTCCGTCGTCGGCGAGTTCGTCACGCTGCTGACGACCTTCCCGTACGTGCTCTGGTCGGCCGTCGCCCTCGTCATCTTCATCGTCGTGGGGATCAGCTCGGTTCGCGCGGTCCGCAGCCGCGCCTCCTACGAGACCTGGTACGCCATCCACCTGTACACGTACCTGGCCATCGCGCTCGCCTTCCTGCACCAGCTCTTCGTGGGTGTCGACTTCACGACCGACCAGGTCGCCAGCCTGTACTGGATCGCCCTGTACGTGGCCGCGTTCGGCACTCTCCTGACCTTCCGTTTCGGCCAGCCGATCGCGATCTCGTGGCGCCATCGCTTCCACGTCGCGAACGTGGTCGAGGAGGCCCCCGGCGTCGCTTCTCTCTATCTGACCGGCCGCGACCTCGACCAGCTGCCGGTTCGGGCCGGCCAGTGGTTCCGGCTGCGCTTCCTGACGGCCGAAGGCTGGTTCCGAGCCCATCCCTTCTCGATCTCGGCCGCGCCTAACGGCAAGTACCTCCGTTTCACCGTCAAGGAGCTCGGCGACTACACCAGGACGCTTCAAGGGATGCCCGTTGGCACGCCGGTGTTTCTCGAAGGCCCGTACGGCGCGCTGACCGGTGCGGCCCGCACCCGGGCCAAGGTCCTGCTCGTCGCCGGCGGAATCGGCATAACGCCGCTGCGGGCCCTGCTCGAGGAGCTGCCCGCCTCGCGCGGCAACCTGACGCTCCTGTACCGCGCCAGCGGACCCGAGGACGTGGTCTTCAGGCGCGAGATCGACGAGCTGGCCAGCCTGCGCGGCGCCACGGTGCACTACCTCGTCGGCCGCCGCGGATCGCGCGAGATGCCGTCGGACCCGCTCGATCCGCGCTCGATGCGCCGGCTCGTGCCGGACATCCAGGACCGTGACATCTACGTCTGCGGTCCAACCGGAATGATGACCAGGGTTCTTAGCGGGCTGCGCTGGCTGCGAATTCCAGATAGGCAGATCCACTACGAACGCTTTGCCTTCTGAGAGCAGGAGACAATCCAATGACCAAACGACCTCTCGTGGCGACTCTGCTGACCGTCGCCGCACTCGTCCTTCTTCTCAGCTTCAAGACTCCCCAGGCAAGCGGCCTGGGCCTCACGACCGCGAACGGCGGCACGGGCGGGAACGCAGGCGGCCAGACGGGGGTGGTGCAGAACATCGGCAACACCCAGAGCGTCTCCGGCGCGACGCCCGGCACAAAGGGAGGCTATACCGGCCAGATCACGGGCTCGGCGGTCCAGATGCCGTTCGGGGTCGTCCAGGTGCAAGTCACGTTCCAGAACGGGAAGATCACCGACGTCCAGGCGCTCCAGCTCCCCAACGACCGAGGCCACTCGGCTCAGGTCAGCCAGTACGCGGCGCCGCAGCTGCGAAGCGAGGTCCTTGCCGCCCAGAGCGCCAACGTGGACACGATCTCCGGCGCTACCTACACCAGCCAGGCCTACCTCCAGTCCGTGCAGTCGGCTCTCGATCAGGCCGCCTGACCGGCGAGGACGCCCGGCTCGATAGGGCAGCCCGCCTCGACCGCGGCCGCTTCGATCCGGGTCAGACGAGCCGGTAGAGCCCGCCGTTCGACGCCACGACGTACAGTTCGCCGTCGACGTCCTGGCCCCAGCCGTCGATGTGCAGCCCGGACGAGAGGAGCAGCTGAGGCGTCTGCGGCGTCGGGCCCGCGGCGGTCACGTCCCAGATGTGGCCGCTGCACTCGTCGCCGAAGAAGTAGCGGCCGTACAACTCGGGGTGGGCGCTGCCTCTGTAGACGTACCCGCCGATGATGGCGCACCCGATCGAGTCGCCTGCCCCGTGCGTGTACTCGGCGAGCGGCAGGGTGAGGCCGCTCTCGTTGCAGCCGAAAACCGGCTTGTAGCAATGGTCGCCTTCCATGATGCTCCAGCCGTAGTCCGCGCCGTTGCCGCCGCCGCTCGACGCCGGGGCACGGTCGACCTCCTCCCACAGATCCTGGCCCACGTCGCCGATCCAAAGGTCTCCGGTCAGGCGGTCGAAGCTGAAGCTGTACGGGTTGCGAAGTCCGTAGGCGAAGATCTCGCCCAGATCGCCGGGCTTGCCGGCGAAAGGATTGGACGGCGGGATGGCGTACGGCTTGCCGCCGGATGTGGCGTCCACGTCGATCCGGAGCATCTTGCCGAGGAGGGTGGAGAGGCTCTGGCCGTGGTTGTTCGGGTCGCCGCCGCTGCCGCCGTCGCCGGTTCCGATGTACAGGTAGCCGTCCGGCCCGAAGACGATCCGGCCGCCGTTGTGGTTGGCGTAGTCGGGGTGGGGGATCGTGAGCAGGATCTTCTCGGACGACGGGTCGGCCTTGTTGGGATCGGAGCTGACGTAGAACTCGGAGACTCGGACGTCTCCGGCCGGGTCCGTATACCGCACGAAGAAGCGCCCGTTCGAGGCGTAGTCGGGATGGAATGCCAGTCCCAGCAGGCCGCGTTCGCCGCAGCAGGAGATGCGGCCCGAGATGTCGAGGAAGGTACCGACGATCGCCCCGCCGCTGACGATGACTATCCGACCGGTCTGGCCGATGACGAACAGGCGGGGATCGCCGGGCGCCATCGAGACGCCGATCGGGCTGGGCAGACCGCCGACGATCTCCTTGAGGCTGACGCCGACCGGCGGCAGCTGACTCGGCGAAGCCGCGGCCGTCGCCGAGGGGCCGGGTGCGGCGGTGGCCGCGGTGCTCTCCGTCGCCAGGGGTCCGGCGGAGGTCGGCTCGGATGCCGCGCCGCCGATCGACGGCGAGGCCGTGACCGGCGCGGCTATCGACACGAGGCCGCCCAAGGAGGGCACGGGCGTCACGCCGCTCGGGCCACACGCCGCCAAGAGCAGAGCGACGAGCGTCGCGAGGGCGGCCGCGACGATCGAGGAGCGCTTGCGGCGGTCGGGACCTCGGGATTGGCGCATCGATTCGAACCCCGTCGTCGGGTGTGGCCGGTTGATTATCCGCCCGAACACGTGAGGCGGCGCGCGATCCAACCCGCGAGCCACCCGATGGGATCGACTCGGGCTCGGCACAAGAGTGGTGGCCCCGGGTATGATCTGCAGCGTGATTGAGGAGCCGACAACCCCGCTGGATGGTGGCCCGAGTGCATGTCCGTTCGTCGCCTTCGAGGACGATCGCGACCACCGCTCGACCAGCCCCGACTACCAACACCGCTGCTTCGCGGCGCCCGAGCCGGAGCCACGAGCCTTCCCGCACCAGGAGCGATACTGCCTCTCGGCCGATTTCGCGCGATGCCCCGTCTTCCTCGACTGGGCGCGTCAGGAGGCTGCCGCGGTGAAGGTCGCAGGCGCGACGGCAGCGGCGTCGACGGCCGGCCCGGTCGACGACGATGTCGCGGCCGCCGTCCCGGCCGCGGCCGACGCCGCGCCGGCGTTCCTGGCAACCAGGCCGCGACCGACGGTCAGCCCGGACACGCTGCTGCCGTCGCCGCGCAAGGCCGATGCCAGCGCCGGTCTGTGGAGCTACGAAGGCGAAACCAAGCGCTCGCCGGCTCCGAGCGCGCCCCTGCCGCCGTCATCCCTCGGCCCGCCCGCCGTCGCCATGGCTCGCCGCGGTCCGAGCCATCCGGGCTGGGAGAATCCTCCGCGCGTCGAGAGCTTCCCCAGGCTTCGCAGCCGTGAAGATCGCCGCGCCAATCAGCCGCTTCTGTTCGCCGCCGTAGGCGTGGCCCTGGTCATGGTCGCGCTGGTGGTCTTCCCGATCCTGACGAACCGGGGCGGCACGACGATTCTCGGTGGCTCCGCGTCGCCCGGAGCGTCCGGCTCGGGGCTCTCGGAGAGCGCGGTGCCGTCGGCAACTCCCATCCCGACCTCTGCCGAACCGACCTTCTACTCGTACATCATCAGTGCCAAGGACGCCAACCTGTCGGTGATCGCGGTCAAGTTCAACGTGGCTTTGCCGATCCTGGAAGCCGCCAATCCGCAGCTAACGAATCCAAACGTGATCTGGCCCGGCATGATCATCTACATTCCGCCGCCCGGCTGGCGTCCATCGCCGAGTGCGGCTGCTCCGGTGGCCACGCCGGTCGCCTCGCCGTCCCCTACCTGATCGTTCCGATCTGGTCCGGCACGCCCGCTCGGCCGGCGTGCCGCGGCCTGGCTCCGGCTAGCGCGGCGTCAGGTTGATCGCGGTGATCTTGCCGGCCTCCACCCTGAAGCTGGCATCGAGCTGCTGCGTCGGGGCCCCGGGTCGGACTACCAGCAGGTTCGCCTGGTAAGTATTGCCCATGTCCCT
The DNA here is from genome assembly GCA_963838285.1 of uncultured Chloroflexia bacterium. Taxonomy (GTDB): domain Bacteria; phylum Chloroflexota; class Limnocylindria; order Limnocylindrales; family CSP1-4; genus Fen-1039. The sequence goes on along the minus strand of CAWIQP010000008.1, from coordinate 55,457 downwards.
GACGTCGCCCGGCATCATGCGGAACCCGGGCTCGGCGCGCAGGAACCAGCCGCCCACCTCGCGCAGGCCTCGCAACGTGCGCGCGTTGCCGGCTATGTGGACTCTCAACTCGGCCTTCTCGTCCATGAGAGCGACCGCGCCCTCACGATCGCCGGAGTTGAGCAACTCGAAGAACAGCTCCATCGTGTCGACTGCGCCCATGCCACGAGTGTAGCCGACGCCGACCGCCTCCGACCGAACGCTTGCGCGGCCGGACCCACGCAGTAACGTGGATCGGCCGGCGGGACACGGGCTCCGCTCGGCGCAAACCGAGCTTCGCTCGCCCATTGCGCCTTCTCTCGCCCGCTGCTCCCGCCGTCCTCTACGTTGGCGGGCCGGACCCACGCCGTAGCGTGGATCGGCCGGCGGGACACGGGCTCCGCTCGGCGCAAACCGAGCTTCGCTCGCCCATTGCGCCTTCTCTCGCCCGCTGCTCCCGCCGTCCTCTACCTTGGCGGGCCGGAGCCACGGCATAGCGTGGATCGGCCGGCGGGTACGCGGCGCACCGCCACGCCGGAGGGGCAGATGTCAGAAGCCGCCTCCCGCGCCTCCTCCGCCCCCGCCTCCGCCCCCACCGAAACCGCCGCCGCCCCCGCCGCGGCCGCCGTTGCCAATCGAGCCGATGGAGCCGAGGGACGACATCATCGATCCGACGTCCGGGATCGGGCTGGCCGAGAAGAGCCCGGCGCCCCCCGCTCCGGCCCCGCCGGCCGCGCCGGCGCCAACGCCCGAACCGCCGCCGTAGCCGGCGCCGGCGAACCACATCGGGTACCAGCCGACCTGGCGGCCCGAAGCCTGGCTGGCGCCGACCGTCCGATCGAGGACCATCTCGATCTCCGCGTTCAGGCCCAGCGCGACGCCCCAGGCCATGGCCTCGTCGGGTGAGGTCACCCACGGCAGGGCCTTGCGTTCGACGACCTCGTCCATCGATCCGGACTGGGCCATGGTGGCCTGGAGCGTTCGACCGTACGCGGCGAGCATGGCTCTGAGCATCGCCCCGAGCTGCGTCCGGCAGGGCATGAACCAGGCCGTGACGCCGGTGATCACCCCCGCGATCAGGAGGGCGAAGCCGCCCAGCAAGCCACCGCTCGCGTCGAGGGAAAGCGTCCAGATCAGCAAAGGCACCGCGGCCACCAACTCGACCACGGCCACACCCATCCACAACCCGATGACTCGAGTGGGCTTGCCCGTAAGCCAGCCCTTCTGGACTGCGAAGATCTCGAGATCGCCCTTGAACTGGCCGATCCCCGGCAGGAGCACTCGGGTCGACGCGATGGGAACGAAGCCGTCCGGCCCGACCCACGTTCTGACGGCCGCGTAGAGGTCGGCCTCGGGTGTCGCGATCTCCGCGGCCTCGCCGGTGATGCCGATGCTCGTCCTCTTGCCCAGCATCACGGCTTCCTCGCGGAACCGGAGCAGGCCCCGCGCCGCCAGATCGACCATGGCCGCCGAGACAGTTCGGCTCGACGTACGGTCGTCCATGAGCAGCGTGGCCATTGCGGGAGTCAGGCCGTCGGGCGGGGCCGGCATCAAGACGGAGCTGTCGTCTATGTAGACCGGGTCGCGGCCGTGCGTGTACCAGCGGAAGAACACGACGAGGACCAGAACCACGGCCAGAATGGCCGCCCCGAACCCGACAAGGGCGTTGAAGAGGCGGGCCCGGCTCAGTTCGTCGGCATGCTCCGGAGTGGCCGCGGCGTTGACGTCGTCGAGGGCGATCTTCAACGCTCCGTCGAAGTCGGGTGGCGTCTGTGTCAGCAGCGGCTTCATGTCGTTGTCGAAGACGGCCTGCCGGTCGGAGTTCGTCATGTACGCGGCCATGAAGCCGCTTCCTCCGTACAGGGACACCTCGCCGTGGATCAGGTTGCCCTGCATGTCGAACAGGATCACCAGGCCGTCGTCGAAGCCTTTGCGGCCGACGCCCCACTGGTCCATGAGGGCCTCGGCGTCGGAGTTGGCCGCGTCGAGGGTGTCGCTCGCCGGCTTCACCTGGGCGTAGACGGCGACCTGCGCGCCGGTCCGATCCTCGATCGTCTCGATGGTCTGCTCGGCCGCCGCGATGGCGCCCGGCGAGAAGATCCCGGCGTAGTCGTACACGCGCTGCCCGGCCACTGCGTCCGGATAGGGCGGGCCGGCGGGAGGCGCGGCCCCTACCGACAGGCCGGCCGAGGCGAGCAGCAGGAGCCAGGCCGCGGCTCCGGCCAGTCCCAGGATTCGAAGGCGTCCGCTGCCTCTCATCTGGATCCTCCTCGGTTTCGTTCAGTCCTTCCCGGCGGCCCCCCGGCGGGCGCGCAAGCGCCGGACCAGTTCCGCGGCGAGCTCGTAGCGACCGAAGCTCGGCATGATGTACGTGCCGCTCACATGACCCTCCGTAGCGGCCAGCAGGTTCATCGCCATCTCGAGCCCGACCTCTGCGCCGCGCTCTCCGGCGGCCTGCATTGCCGCGCGCTGCTCGTCGGGGATCGTGATGCCGGGCACCTCGTTGTGGAGGAACTCGGCGTGGCGGGCGCTGTGGAGCGGCAGTACTCCGAGCAGCACCGGCACCGGGAAGCCGCCCGCTCCGAAGCGTTCGCGAGAGCTGGCCAGCATCGACTCGACCTGCTCCACGGAGAAGAGCGGCTGGGTCATGATCAGGCTCGCGCCGGCGGCCAGCTTGCGCTCCAATCGAGACCACTCCCTGTCGACGTCGGCGGCGGTGGGGTCGAAGGCGCAGGCGACGGTGAATCCGGCCGCCTGTCCTATCGAGAGGCCGGCCCCGTCCTCTCCCTTGTTGAGTCCGCCAACGATCTCGATCAGCCCGATCGAGTCCACGTCCCAGACGGCCGCGGCCGCCGGCCGGTCCGCGATTCGCGGCGGATCCCCGGTCAGGGCCAGGATGTTGCGCAGTCCGAGCGCGTGGGCGCCTAGCAGCTCCGCCTCGAGTGCCATGAGGTTGCGGTCGCGAGTGGTCAGGTGGACCAGGCACTCCAGGTCGAGCTGTCGCCGGATCGCGAAAGCCACGGCCATGGCGCCCATCCGGACTCGACCCGTCGCGGAGTCGCTGACGTTGACGAGATCGACGCCGGCTTCCTGCAGCAGCCGCGCGGCCTCGATCGTCCGGTCGATTCGGATGGACCGCGGCGGGTCGATCTCGACGGAGATGACGAAGGTGCCGTCGGCCAGCTTCCGCGCCAGGCCAGACGGTGGAGTGGCTTCGCCACCGCCGGAGATCTCGGCCCGTGGCGAGCGCGGTGTGGCCGCCGCGGCGAGATCCGCGACGGCGGCCGCATCCGTAGCCGACCCGGTGGCCGCTCCCTCGAGCGCCTCGCCGTCGCCATCCTGAGGCCGCGGCAGCACCGCCATACCGGGGCCGTCCTCGTCGCGGACCAGGGCGTCGATCGCCGCTCGCATCGACTTCGTGTGCTCGGGCGTGGTGCCGCAGCAGCCGCCGACGATGCGAGCGCCCGCGGCCAGCATCTGCGGGACCATCTCGCCGAAGTACTCGGGTCCGGCCGAATAGATGAACTGACCCTCGATGCGCCGCGGCAGGCCGGCGTTGGGGACGATGGATCTGGCCACGGTTGCGGACGGCGGGCCGGTGCGAGCCAGAGCCTCCAGGCAGACCAGCGGCCCGAAGCCGCAATTGACGCCGATCGCGTCCACGGCCGCTGCCGTCAGTGCGGCCGCCGCCTCCTCGGGCGAGGTTCCGTCGTTGGCGATCAGGTCCTCGCCGAACGTCATCTGGGCGATGACCGGCAGGTCGCAGGCTCGGCGGGCCTCTTCGATCGCCGACAGCAGCGCCTCAAGGCGATCGAAGGTCTCGAAGACGATGAGGTCGACGCCGCCCTCGAGGAGGCCTTCGATCTGCTCCCGGAACGCGGCTCGGGCGATCCCGGGATGAGGCCGTGGCATTCGACCGGTGGAGCCCAAGGGGCCGACCGAGCCGGCGATCGACACCTGTTTGCCGGAAGTCTCGCGGGCCTCACGGGCGAGCTGGGCGCCCTTGCGATTGAGCCGCCCGGCCAGCTTCTCGAGCCCGAACTCGCCCAGGCGGAAGCGATTGGCGCCGAACGTGTCCGTCGTGATGGCGTCCGCGCCGGCGTCGATGTACTCGCGATGAATGGTCGAGACGATCTCCGGCCGGGTCAGGACGAGCTCATCCAGGCAGGCTCGCTGCGGAACGCCGCGCGAGAAGAGCAGCGTTCCCATCGCCCCGTCGAGCAGCAGGGGGCGGCGACGAAGCCGGATACGGAACCGCTCGCGTTCGGTGAGATACCCGGGCTCGGCCGGCCGGGAACCGCCGAGGCCGGCGCTCGGTGCGAACAGGCTGGCGAATGACGCGGTGTCGGCTACGGGCATACAGGTAAACCTGCCCCTGCCTCCGGCGCGCGGACGGGTCGGGGCGAGAGACTACGCCATCGGCGGCGCTGCGGCCGTTCCGCCTAGAGGCCGACGACCTTGCGCGGCACCAGGACGATGTTGAGGACGGTGCTGACGACGCTGATCACGATCGAGGCGACGACCGCGCAACCGATGGTCTCGTAGCCCCACTGCGGCGGGAAGTGACCGACCGTGAAGCCAATGGTCAGCGTGTCTTTGGCCTGGTTCACGATCCAGGCGATCCCGAGCACCATCGCCGCGTTTATCACGAAGGAGACCAGCCCCATCGTCAGGAACCCGATCGGCAGGGCAATCAACTTCACGATCGGCTTGATGTAGCTGTTGACGATGGCAAACAGGAGGGCGACGACAGCGATCTGAACCCAGTCTTCGGGCTTGTCGGTGTGGAAGACCAGGCTGAACTCGGGCACCACGTTGGCCGCAACCAGCAGCGCCACGGCGTTGACGGCGACCTTGACTAGGAGGTCGATCATCCGCGTTTCCTCCGGAGGTCTGTGCGCCGTCATCGGCGGCGCCGCATGGTCGGATGCTAGCGCGGGTGTCGAGCCCCTGCCGGGGCTTTGCGACGGGCGATCCCGGCCCGCCCGGGCAATCCCGGTCCCGGGCCCGCTTCGGGTGCGCTTCGGCCACCAGCCTCCCGTTCGGCCGCTAAACTCGACTGACTCACAGCGAGGCCAGCCATGTCCCATTTCAGCGATCGGGTCGACGTCTTCCTGGACGAGTTCTTCCACCTGTATCCGGTGGCCGCGACCGCCATGGGCATGCACGCGGTCGACGGCGAATGGCCCGATCTGAGCGCCGCCGGGCGCGCCGCGCGTCTGGATTTCGCGGGCCGCTGGGAGGCGGAACTGCGCGGGTTTGCCGACGCGCCGCTGACCGCGGACGAGCGTATCGATCGCGACCTGCTGTTATCCGAGCTGGCGGCCCTGCGCTTCGACGAGACGGAGCTGCGTGAGGACGCCTGGGACCCTCTCGGCTACGTCTACCTTCTGGGCAGCGGAATCTTCCCGTTGCTGGCCCGCGACTTCGCGCCGCTTCCGGTCCGGCTGGCGTCCGTCGCGTCCCGCCTCGACCGGGCGCCCGCCGTCCTGGCGGCCGCGCGGCGCGAGCTCGGGAAGCTGCCGGGGCGGCCGACGTCGCGGCTGCACACGGAGATGGCGATCAAGCAGCTGCCTGGCATCGTGGCCCTGGCCGAGGACGCCGTGGCCCGGGCCGAGGCTGCCTCCGATCAGGCGGGAGTGGCCGCCGTCACGCCTCGGCTGCGGACGGCCGCCCACGCGGCCGTGGACGCGATCTCCAGTTTCGAGCGATTCCTGCAGGACCTGCTGCTCCGATCCAGCGGCGAGGGCCGGCTCGGCGCGGAGCTGTTCGCCGGGAAGCTGCGTCACACCTTCCGCTCGGACCTCACCGCGGAGCAGATCCTGTCCCAGGCCCGGGTCGAGTACGACGCCGTTCGGGGCGAGATGATCCGGATCGCCCGCGGGATCTGGGGGGAGTGGGTGCCCGGCGAGCCGCTCCCGACACCGGAGAGCCAGGGCAGCCAGGACGCCGCCGACCAGCGGACCGTCGTTGCCGTCACCGCCGCCATCGGGCGGGCCCACCACCCGGCGGCCGATCTGGTGGGCTACTGCAGAGAGAGCTACGGCGGCATAGTCGAGTTCTGCCGGAGCCGCGACGTCATCACCGTCCCCGACGATCCGCTCGAGATCGAATGGACGCCGCCCTTCCTGCGCGAGTTCGCCGGCGCCATGCTCGACTCGCCCGGTCCGCTGGACAAAGGCCAGAAGGCGTTCTACTTCATGACTCCGCCGCCGGAAGACTGGACCCCGGATCAGGTGGAGTCGTACCTGGCCGAGGAGAACGACCGCCAGATCGATCTGACGACGATCCACGAGGGCACGCCGGGCCACTTCCTTCAGCTGGTCTATTCCAACCGCTGCCCATCCCTGGTCAGGGCGGTCTTCGGGAGCGGCGTCTTCATCGAGGGCTGGGCAGTCTATGTGACCCAGGTCATGATGGACCTGGGGTTCCACGCGGACGACCCGGCCCTGCTGCTCGTCCACTGGAAGTTCTACCTGCGGGCGATCGTCAACGCCATGATCGATATCGGCATCCACGCCGGCTCGATGACGGAGCGGGAGGCGATGGACCTGATGGTCCGGGGCGGTTTCCAGGAGGAGTCCGAGGCCCGCAAGAAGTGGGACCGCGCCCGGCTCACCTCGACCCAGCTCTCGACCTACTTCGTCGGTTCGATGGAGATGTGGAACCTGGAGCGGGAGCGCCGGGTCCGTGCGGCAGTGGCTTCCGGCGATCCTCGGGGAGCCGCCGCGGTGCCCGCCCCTCGGGTCGTGGGTGGCTTCGGCGAGACGCCGGGCTTCGTCTACAAGGAGCACCTGGAATTGGTCATCGCCCACGGCTCGCCGCCCATCCCGCTGCTTCGACGGATCCTGCTGGGGGAGTAGCGGTGAACCCGAGGAACCCGCATCCCGGCGCCCTGATCGTGATCGAGGGAATCGACGGCGCGGGCACGACCACGCAGTCGGAGATGCTCCGGGAGTGGCTCGGGCGGGCCGGCGTGCCGTCGATGGCGACCAGCGAGCCGTCCGGCCGCGCGATCGGGGTGGTGGTCCGGCAGCACCTGGGCCGCCACGTCGAGCTGGGCGGGCCGGAGGCCGAAGCCCTGGCGTTTGCGGCCGACAGGATGGATCACGTGGCATCGGAGGTCGAGCCGGCGCTGGCGCGCGGAATCACCGTCGTCGCCGACCGCTACTACCTCTCCAGCCTGGCCTACCAGGCCCTCGACTGCGATCCGGGCTGGGTGCGGGAGATCAATCGCTTCGCCCTGCGTCCGGACCTTACGGTGTTTCTCTCCGTTCCCGTGGACGTGGGAGTCGCCCGCTTCAGCGGCCGGACGGCTCGCGAGCGGTTCGAGGAAGACCGGGCGCAACTGGCGCGCATCGTGGACAGGTACGACGCCGCGATCGCGGCTCTTCGAGCGGACGGCGAAGAGGTGGACGTGGTCGACGGCACCCGGACGCCGGGCGAAGTCCACGCCGAGGTGGTCCGGCTGGCCGCGAGCGTGCTGGGGCCGCGCTATCCGGGCGTCTCCCTCGACGTCTGACACGGGCGGTCGCGGCTTCGACCCAGAGTGCAGACCGCCTGAGGGCGTGCGTCGGGGGCGATGGGCGAGCCTCGTGGCCGGCCCGCTGGCGCCCGCGCTTTTTGGTCAGCCGCCTGCGGCGGCCTCGAGCTTGTCGAGCTGGTAGCCGCAGGCGTCGGCTGCCTTCGACAGCGTGGCGGTCAGGCGCTCGGCGGCGCGAAGGCGCTTCGAGACCGCGGCCGCACCGCCCGCTCCTGCCGCAGCGCCCGCTCGGGCCTCACCGCCCGCTCCGGCGGCGTCCAGCGCGTCGAGGGCGAACATCCACCACAGGACCTGCGCGAACGACTCGCGATTGAACCAGCTCACGCCTTCCCAGATGTTGACGCGGATGTACGGCCGAATACCCTCGTCGGCTGTGAGCGCCCGAGCCAGCGCCGGCGCCCGCTCCGCGGCGGGCAGGTCGGCTACGGAAGAGGGGAGCGGAATCCGGCCGAGCATCCTGATCAGGGCCACGAGACGCCAGGCGGCGCCGTCGTCCAGGCCAAGGTCGCGGAAGACGCCGGCAATGACCCCGCCGAGCTGCAGGTCGTCGATCGAAGTGCCCGATCCATCGCCGGATCCCGTCACGTCCGTCAACGCGCTGGAGACGAGCCGCCCCACCAGGGCGACCCACGTCCATTCGTCGACCAGGCCGGCGCAGAGTCGCTTCTGGCCCAGCGCGGTCAGGCTCAGGGCCGATTCGAGACCGGTTCGGAAGGAAGTCGCGGCCTTCTCGACGTCCCCGCCCGCGCCCGTTACATCCACGAGCGCTCGAAGGACCCGCAGCAGATGGCTACGGGCGTCGTCGAGCACGCCGGCGAGCTCGTCTTCGTCGGCACCGATGTCTAGTGGCGTAGCGCCCGCCACGGACCCGCCCGGCGCCACGGACCCCGGCGCCACGGACCCGCGCCGAAGTCCCAGACCCTACGCCCGGCCCGCGCAGACCCAAATCCAGCGGCGCCACGCCGGGACACTCCGCGACCGCCCGGGCCGCGCCGATTCGGACCACTCGCCGGATCGATCCGTTCTCCGTCAGTGCGCGGACAGCGTCGTGGAGGGGCTGCAGCTGCATGTCGCGCAGGGCCGCGGTGACGCTCGGGACGCCCGCGCCGCCCAGCCGCTCGGCCAGGCGAGCCAGCTGCCCGGACGGCCCGTCCTGCACTTCGTGAATGTCGAGGAAGACCTGGCAGCCGTAGGCGTGCAACTCCACGAACAGCCCGTCGCGGCACAGGTCGGAGGAGCGGCGCACGAACTCCAGGCCCGATCTCTGCTCGCGCAGCAACGTGAACCAGTCGCCATCCGGGTGGAGCCCCAGCCCCTCGCCGAGCGAGCGCTGGATCAGGCGCCTGCTGCCGCTGCCGTCCGAGACCGAGAAAGCCGAGGATGTCTTGATCCAACCCTTGGCCTCGGCGAAGCGGTTGTGGTAGACCACCAGGCCGCGTTCCTCGCCGTGGCGATTCGAGTAGGCGAAGACGTCCTCGTTGACCCAGCCGCCCGGGTCGAAGACGTCGTAGAGCAGGAAATCCGCAACCTCCGCGAAGAGCGAACGGCGGTGGAAGAGCGGGAAGATCTCGCGCTCGTGCCGCTCCACCAGCCAGCCGTCCGGGCGCTCGTCGCGGTATGCCCGCCGGTACTCCATGCCGTACTTCTCGGAGAAGCCCTCGATCTGACCGTGCCCGATCATCGGCAGGCCCGGCATCGTCGCCAGCAGCGTCGCCACGCCGAAGTACTTGTCGCCCTTGCCGAACTGGTCGACCGCCGTGCGCTCGTCGGGGTTGCTCATGAAGTTGACGAAGCGCTTGAGAACCTCCGGGTCGAACTCGATCGTGTCCTTGATCACCTGCCGGTAGCTGGCGTTCTCCTCGTCGCGGAGCATGTTCATGAAGGCGCTGTTGTAGACGCGGTGCATTCCGAGCGTTCGGACGAAGTAGCCCTCCAGCAGCCAGAAGGCTTCGGCGAGTAGCAGCGTGTCCGGCACCTCCGCCGCGACCCGATCCACCACGTCGCGCCAGAACTCGCCCGGCATCTTCTCGTCGAAGACGGCCCGCGGCGTGGCGTGCTCGGCCCGGCTGGGAATGGCGCCGCCCTGGCCGGGCTCGGGGAACCACAGGCGCTGGATGTGGCGGCGAGCCAGGGTCATGGCCGCGTCGAAACGGATGATCGGGAACTTGCGGGCGACGTGGAGGATGGTCTGGATGACCGCCTCGCGAACCTCGGGGTTGAGGTAGTCGAGCTGGGCCGTGTCGTTCCAGGGCATGCTGGTGCCGTCGTTGCCGTGGTAGATGTAGCGCGCGTCGCCGGTCCAGTTGTCGGTGCGCTTGAAAACCACGGCGGCGTCTGTCGAATTCCAGTAGTGGTCTTCGATCTGGATCGTCACCCGCTCGTCGTCCGAGAGGTCCCCGCCGGTGAACGAGTAGGCGGGGTAGGGCGAATCCGGCAGCCCCAGGAACCAGTCCGGATGCTCGATGACCCAGCGCGAGTCGATACCCATGTGGTTCGGCACCATGTCCGAGCTCAGGCGTATGCCGCGCCCGGCGCACCTGGCCCGCAGTTGCTGGAAGGCCTCGTCGCCGCCCAGCTCGTCGGCGATGCGGTAGTCCATCAGCGAGTAGGCCGAGGCGGCCGCCTCCGGGTTTCCGCGCCACTGCTTGATGCGCTGGCTGGCCCGGCTGCGCTCCCACAGGCCGATCAGCCACAGACCGGTGAAGCCCCGCCGCGCCAGCGCCTCGAGCTCCTCGTCGGGGATCTCGTCGAGGCGGGTGATCGAGCGGCCGTAGCGCTTCGACAGCTGGTCGAGCCAGACGTAGGTCGTCTTGGCCATGAGCACGACGCGCGGCATCCAGTCGCGGTCCTGGCTGAACTTCTCGTACTCGTTCTCGAGTCCGCCCAGGCCAGGGCCGGCGACCGAGGCCGCGGGACCGGGCGTCGGGTGCATCCGCATCCACAGGGCTACCTCTTCCTCGTGGATCACGTCCAGGCTGACGATCAGGCGATCGAGGTAGCTGGTGAGCACGAGCCCCCAGCGCGAACGGATGTATCGGAGCTGCCCGGCCAGTGAATCCGGCGAGGCGATCGCGGGCGCTCGAAGGAAGGCGATCAGCGACAACCCCTGGGAGCCGAAGCCCGGCTGGCTTTCGAAGAACTCACGCAGTCCTTCGATCAGCTCGCCGTAGGCCGTCCGCTCGGCCAGGTCGGCGTCGTCGAAGAGCTCGTCGAAGGTCGCGAACGCCGGATTGGCGTTGGCCAGCCAGAGCATCAGCAGCTCTTCGAGGGCGATCTCGCGGTTGGGGTATCCTTCCGTCTCGCCGGCGAGGTAGACCGACGGAGCCTGACCGTCGCGAACGACTGCCAGAGGAGGGAACTGCTCGACGAAGAGGGCCAGGGCCTGGTCCAGCACCTCCGGCCGGAGCTGGGCGTCGAGCGCGGCTACCGCATCGGCCATGACGTTGGGATTGACGGTCCGGCGGTAGATCTCCACCGCGTGGTGGAGGATCTCGTCGATCAACCCCATGGCGTTCAGCTCGGCGGCGTGGACCACGCGACCGGGGTAGCGCTCCGGATCGGCGCGGTCGTTCATGCGCTTGGCGAAGGCGCGCGCGGCCGGGAAGTCCGGGACGATGACGTTGCCGCTGGTCTGGAAGAGCGCCGAGTCGAACTCGTAGCGGGAACGAGCCGCCTTCGAGATGTGGAACTCGAATGCCACGAGAAGCGCTCCGAACCTGTCAGCGGAGCCGGCGGCCCGCAGCCCGAGCCGTTGGCCGGTCCGGGCGAGTCTATCAGGGCCGCGAAAGGAGTCGAGCCGGCGCGATCCGGAGCGCGAGATTCCCGCTATCCGAGCAGCCTCTGGTCCCCGGCATTCGCCCGGTCCATCCTGGGCGCCGGCTGGGCCGCGTCGCCGGCCGGCGACGCCCGCGCGGGCAGGAAGGCGGCCGCAACCACAAGGCCGGCCACGGCGAACCCAACGCCGATGAGGCACGTCCAGTCCATGGCTCCCACGAACGCCGACCGTGCCGCTCCCAGAAGGGCCGCGCCCGGCGTCCCGCCTATCTGAGCGGCCACGGCGGCGGCCCCGGCGAACGAGTCGCGAACCGCCTGGGCGGCGTCGTGCGGCAGCAGCGCGGCCGAACCGGTGACGCGATCCGCGTAGCTGCCCTGCCAGAGGCTCCCCAGGATGGCCACGCCGAGGGCGCCGCCGAGCTCGCGAGTGGTGTCGTTGACGGCCGATCCGACGCCGAACTTCTCCGGCGGAACCGCGCCCATGATGGCGTCGGTGGAGGGCGTCATCGACAGGCCCATCCCGATAGACACGACGAAGAGGATGCCCAGGAGCTGGCCGTCGCCGGTCGAGACGGCGATGGTCGCCGCGAGCCCCATCCCGAGGGCGATGATCGCGAGCCCGATCGACGTGGTGAGTCTGGCGCCGTAGAGCACGGTCAGCCTGGCGGCGAGGGGCGACGCCACGACGACTCCCGCGGCGATGGCGATGAAGCGGAAGCCCGTGTCCAACGGCGACAGGCCCCTCACCTGCTGCAGGTACAGGGTCAGCATGAACAGGGCGCCGTTCAGGGCGAAGAACGACAGCGTCACCGAGATGCACGCCGCGCTGAAACGGGCGTTGCGGAACAGCCCGACCTCCACCATGGGATGCTCCAGGCGCCGCTCCCAGGCGACGAAGACGACGCCGAAGACAACGGCGGCGACCAGAGAGCCGACGATGCGCGAGTCCGACCACCCGTAGCCGGGCGCCTCGATGATCCCGTAGGTGAGCGCGACCAGGGCCGCGACCGACAGGACGGCCCCGACCGGATCCATCCGAATGTGCCCGGGCGCCCGGGACTCGGGGATGATCGCTACGGTTGCGACGAGCCCGACCGCGACCACCGGCACGTTGACCACGAAGACGGACGGCCAGGCGAAGTGCTCGAGCAGGACGCCGCCCAGGATCGGACCGGCGACGATCGCCAGCGCCGCGGTCCCGCTCCACACGGCGATTGCCTTGGGCCGTTCGGCCTCGTCGAAGACGTCGGCGATGATCGAGAGCGTGGGCGGCATCGCCAGCGAGGCGCCGAGCCCCATGAAGGCACGCAGGGCGATCAGCTGGTCGGCGCTGCCCACCAGGGGGGTGAGGGCGGAGCCCAAGCCGAAGAGGCTCATGCCTAGGACCAGCATCCGGCGCCGGCCGTACCGGTCCGAAAGCGCGCCCGACATGAGCAGCAGGCTCGCGAAGACGAGCGTGTAGGCGTCGACCATCCACTGCAGCTGACTGGTATCGGCGTGCAGATTGTTGGAGAGGACCGGCAGGGCGACCATCAGGACCGTGTTGTCCATTCCGATCCCGAAGAGGGCCAGGACGAGGACGGCCAGGATCGGCCAGCGGCGCGGATGCCCGTGGTGCGGCGTGGTCATCGCGTGGCTCCCTTCTGCGGTCGGGCCGTCGATCTGCCGGTCGATGGGCCTGCGTCGTACGCCGCTCCATGACTCGTACAGCGTTCCGGGCCGAAGAGTACTGGCACAGCGTGCGAGTGTCAAGTACACTGTGCGAGTGAACGAACATGGTTCGGGCGGCGGTAGAATCCCTACCACACCCTGCGTGGGTATCGGAGGAGCGGTCGAATGACTGGTGACGGATCGGACGGCAAACCTGCCGGGCTCGCCTGGTGGCCGCAGGTCCAGGACCGGAGCGGGGAGAGGCAGCCTCTTTCCCGGGATCAGATAGTCGCCGCCGCCATCAAGCTGATCGACGCTGAGGGCCTCGAGGGTTTCTCGATGCGGCGTCTCGGTCAGGAGCTCGGGTCCGGCGCGACCTCCATCTACTGGCACGTCAAGGACAAGGACCAGCTGATCGATCTGGTGCTGGACGAGTTGGTCGAGGAGGTCCGGCTCGACGACGACCCCGAGCTGCCGTGGCGCGAGCGAGCCGCGCTGCTGGCTCGCGAGTTCCGAGCCGTGATCAAGCGCCACCGGCACCTGGCGCCCCTGGTCGGAGCGCGCATCAGCCTCGGCCCCAACACGCTGCGGGGCATGGAGCACCTGTTGACGGTCCTTCGCGCCGGCGGCTTCGACGGAGACCGCCTGGCCCTGGCCTTCGCCTCGATCCTGACCTATGCGCTGGGCAGCGCGGTCATGGACACTCGCGAGCTGTCGGGCCCGGGAACGGCGGGCAAGAGCGTGGAGGAGCTACAGGCTATGTACGCCGGAATGATCCTGTCCCTGCCCGCCGACACCTACCCGAACCTCGTCCGCCTGGTCCCGGAGACCTCGCTCGAGGCGATGGACGACGACGCTCAGTTCGACTACGGGCTCCAGCGGATGCTGGACGGCATGGAAGCGGACCTGAACGCTTCAGCGAGCGGCGGCTAGCCTCGGCCTACGGGCTGACCCGCCTCCGCCAGCGCCTCGGCGTAGATCCCGGCGCCGTCGATCCGGCGCGACGGCGAGGTGAAGAGGGACAGGTCGTCGAGGAGCCGGCCTTCGAGGTCGGTTCCCGCCGCGCCGTCGATCAGACGGGCGGCCTTCGCGGCGCAGAGGAGGACCTGCTTGGTCTCCGGGCGAATCGGATCGCCCCAGAACCAGCCGTCGCTGGCGAACATGGCGAGGCGCCAGCGTTCCGCCTCCATCAGCGAGAGGAAGCGCTCGCGCTGCTCCGGCGTGGCCAGCGGCAGGCGGCCCCTCGAGAAGTTCTCGCCGGTCACGGCCCCAAAGATGACGTCGACATAGGCCTCGCGGGCCTGCCAGAAGTCGGCCGGCTCCATGAAGTCGGACGCGAGCCCGCCGGCGACCGTGTCCAGCGCGGACGCGAGCCTCTCGAGCGCCACCCGCAGCGGGCCCTTCCAGCGGCCGTCGGACGCGTCGGGGCACTCGGCGGTCCAGCGCAGCACGCCGTGGTGGCAGCTCCACGACGTCCGCTCCGCGATCTGCGTCGCGGGAAACGTGCTGGCGGGCGCCGCGCCGACCATCCGGCCGACCGTCGTGATGTCGAAGCCGCGATCGGGAGCGTCCGGGCCCGCGTTCACCAGCCGCGAGAGGAAGAGGTCGCGGAACTTCTGGTGGTGGCCGTAAAGCTCGCCGTCGGTGGCGATGACGGCCGTGTGCGGCGTGCCGTCGGCGAAGCTCGGACCGGCCAGACGGGGCACGATCCGCTCCCGCGCAAACGCGTCGGCATTCATCGTCGCGTCGGATTCGAACGAGGCCGACGCCGACAGGGCCGCGTCGTAGAAGACGACCACGATCGATTTCCGTGCGCCGAGCTCCACGCGGTAGGGGCGCCGGGTGTCGAGCCGCCCGTCCGCGGCCTGCCACGGAGCCAGGATCGTGTAGCGGATGCCCTCGCCGGCCAGGATGCGCAGCGTCGGCAGGTCGACGGCGGTCTCCGGCAGCCAGATCCCCGTCGGCTGCCGACCGAACCTCAGCTCGAAGTCGCGCAGGCCCCAGCGGATCTCGGTGCGGCGGTCCGCCATCGAGGCGAGCGGAAGGATGGCGTGATGGTAGGCCTGGGCCATGGCGTTGCCGCAGTCGGGTTCGTCGATCCCGGCGGCCACGTCCGAGTCCACGAAACCCTTGTGAGTGGACTCGTCGTGAGTGGCCAGCCAGCTGGCGAGGGTCGGCCCCAGGTCGTACGAGATGTGGCGAAGGTTGCCTCGCTCGGCGTTGGGCTTGTAGCACTCGGCGTCGATGCGGGCGTTCCAGTCGCGATAGGGGGCCGCGGCCGGCTGGGGCGCGATCTCGCCGGAGAACGGGTCGCGGCGCTCGGGCTGATAGAAGTGGCCGTGGACGGCGAGTTTGGGGCGACTCACTCGGCGGATGGTAGCGGAGCCGCGGCTCCACGGCATGCCCCCAGGCGAGCACCCAGGTTGAGCCATTACCTGCGGCGTGAGCGCAGACCGTGGGCGGCGCCACATGGGGCGGCGCGACGGGCCGGCCCGGCCCTCTCAGCCGACCTCGGCCGCCGAACGGTCGATCGTCTGGGCGACGTCGAACCGAACCGTGAAGGTGCGGCGCGCGCCCGGAGCCAGAGTGACCGGCCAGCGGAAGAGAAGCGAGCTGCCCTGGTAGACGCGCTCGAAGCCGCCCTCGGAGTTGGAGACGGTCTCGACCGGGTACCACGTCAACCGCGCCGGCGGCTGCGGATCGACCACGATACGGACGCCCTCGTAGTCGTTGCCGAAGGCGAGCGTCGACGCCGAAGCCAGCTCGCCAACCGCGTCGTGTGGCGTCCGAACGGCCGACTCGGTTTCGTAGTAGGCCGCCGGGTTGTGGCCGCCGCCGAGCAGGTTCACGTTCCACTCCACGGCGAGCTCGAACGCCAGCTGAGTGTCGCCGGGGTTCTCGAGCGCCGTTTCGAGCGCCAGCGTGGGGTCCAATCGCCCGCCCCCGAAGCGGAAGGTCTTTTCGACGACGAGCGGTCGATCGACCCCGCCGGCGCGAACGCACCCGGTCCGGCGGGCGACGAACCGGTCCGCCTCGACGACGACCGGCTCGAAGGCGGCGTCGACGAAGTCGCCGAGCTCCTCGTAGGTCGCCTTCACGAACGCTCCGGCACCGGTCCCGCCGCCGGCGGGGAGCAGGTGGACCAGACCGCTCAGCCTCTCGTGGCGATCGTAGTTCAGGAAGGCCGCCAGGCCCGGTTCCTTGGTAGTGACGATGTCGTGGATCGTCTTCGGCGCGTCGGCGGCGGCCGCTGCCGCGTGACCGCCCGCCGCGGAGCGTGCCCCGGCGGCTGCCCCGGCGGCCGGGCCGGTGCCGGCGGCTTCGACCGCTTCCTCCTCGGCGGCACGGTCGTGGGCCACGAGCCGCGCGTGGTAGGCCTCGGGCCGCCGCCGCAGCACCGACGCCAGGGCCACTCGACTGGCCCGCAGATCCCATGACGAGATGCCCGCACCTTGGGCAGGGTCCATCGCCACGGTCTGGCCCGGGCTCGCGACCAGCACCTCGTCGAACCCGTCGAGGTCCGTGTCGACGAGCCTCGCGCCGTACGGCCGGCCGCCTGCGGTCCTCGCCGCGGCATCGGCCAGATCCTCGGCCGCGATCAGGTGAGCGAGTGTCGCCATGCGCATGTGGACGATGTAGATGCCGCCGAAGAGCCCGTGCCAGTAACAGTCGTTCGACTGGCCCTGATAGAGATGGTCGATCGCGAGCGCCTTTCGAGCCGGGCCTGCGGCGCCGGCCGGCGATATCGCGTCCACCTTGTCCGAGACGCGCAGCATCTGCTTGTGCAGCGCGTTGACTTCTCGGTAGCGGGTCATGTAGTTGCGCCAGAAGCCGCCGCGCAGGAACCTGGCGGCAGGAAGGTCGCGGGCGCGAGCCTCCTCGAGCAGCCCCTCGAAAACCGGCGTCTCGTCGGGCGGGAGGACCCATTCGGTCATCTCCACGTAGGAGGCCGTGGGGAAGTAGGCCCGAGGTGCGAGCGGCCTGGTTTCCAGCCACTCCGACGGAGTGACCGTGGTCAACCATTCGCCGCTGGACTCGAGCGCCTCGAAGCAGCGGTCCACCCAGTGTTCGCCGCTCCAGCAGTACTCGTACGTACCCGGCCACGCGCCGAACTTCTCGCCGTCGTCGCCCATCATGCCGACGAAACGGCCGTCCGGCGTGACCCGGCCTCGCAGGTACGAGATCAGGTCTTCGACCGGCTTGAACGGGATGCGGTAGCGCAGGCCCTGCTCCGTGCCGAAGACGGTCAGCCGTCTGCCGCGGTCGTCGGTCGTGAAAGCCGTCCACATCGCGTCTTCGCGGATCGAGGCGGCGCGGAGGTGGTTGTCGTCCAGGACGGTCCAGTCGTAGCCCGCCGCCGCCAGGTCGTAGGCCAGCGAAGGTTCCCAGACGCGCTCGGCCAGCCAGGCGCCGCGCGGTTGCCGTCCGAAGAGCGCCTCGAGTTCGTCGCGCATCCGAACCAGCTGGCCCTGGCGGTCCCGGTCGGGCAGCGTGATCAGGATCGGCTCGTAGAAGCCGCCCCCGACGATTTCCACCTGGCCGCGTTCGACCAGCCCCCGGATCTGATCCAGGGACTCCGGTCGGTTCGCGGCCAGCCACTGGAGCAGCGGCCCCGTGTAGTGCAGCCCCAGGTGGATGCCCGGGTGCCGCTCCAGGGCGTGGAGCATGGGGGAGTAGGCGTGCTCGTAGACGTCGTCGATGACCCAACCGAAGTTGCCGACGGGTTGGTGGTTGTGAATGACCAGAGAAAGGGAGACGCGGTCGCCCAATCCGACCTCAGCCCGCCTCGGTGGCCGTCCGGCGGCTCGCCGACTTCTTGACCTCGACGCCGGCCGCGGGCAGGTATTCCCGCTCGACATACTCGTGGAGCATCCGGATCGTGGAGAACCGCCAGATCGTGCTGGCGATCGAGCGCCGCATCTCCGCCGCCCAGTCCTCGGGAACGTCGTCCTCGTTGCGGCGGTAGTAGAGCGGCACTACTTCCTGCTCGAGCAGGCGGTAGAGGTCCTGCGAGTCGGCGTAGTCCTGCGCGCCCTCGTCCGGGTTGGTCTCGCGGCCGCCGATGGCCCAGCCGTTGTCGCCGAGCCAGCCCTCGTCCCACCAGCCGTCGAGGACCGACAGGTTCACGACGCCGTTCGCGGAGGCCTTCATGCCGCTCGTGCCGGATGCCTCCAGGGGGCGGCGTGGATTGTTGAGCCAGACGTCGACGCCCTGGACCATGAACCGGGCCACCCTCATGTCGTAGTCCTCGAGGATGAAGACTCGACCGCGCAGCTGGGGCGACCGTGATCGGGCGAAGATCTCCTGGATGACGCCCTGGCCGGGGCGGTCGGCCGGGTGGGCCTTGCCGGCGAAGACGATCTGGACCGGCCTGTCCTTGTCCCAGAGCAACCGTGCGATCCGATCCATGTCAGTGAAGAGCAGGCTGGCCCGCTTGTACGTCGCGAAGCGGCGGGCGAAGCCTATCGTCAGCGTGCCGACGTCCAGGACGTCCTCGAGCTCCTCGAGCGTGCCCGGCGACTCGCCGTGCCGGGCGAACTGGTGCCGCAGCCGATTGCGGGCGAAGATCATCAGCTCGAGCTTCTGACGCTGATGCGCTTCCCACAGGTCGACGTCGGGGATCTGGTCGGTTCGCTCCCAGAAGGCATCCGTACCGTTCCTGGCATCGACGTTGTCCAGTTCGGCGCTCAGGTACCGCTCGAACAGATCGCGCATGGGCTGCCCGACCCATGTCGGCATGTGGACGCCGTTGGTCACCGCGATGATCTGTTTGTTGCCCAGTCCCTGCCAGGTGTTGTTGGCCGTGACGCTGTGGAGCTTGCTCACGGCGTTGGCCGAGTTGGAGAGTCTCAGCGACAGCGCGGTCATGTCGAACTGGCGGGGGTCGCCGTCGGCGCCGCGGGCGAGGTCCAGGACTCGATCCATCGGCACGCCGCCGGTGCCCTTGCGGCCGTCGCCGTCGTATAGCGGCCCGGCCACTCGCCGGACCATCTCCGAATCGAAGCGCTCGTTGCCGGCGGCCACGGGCGTGTGGATCGTGAAGACGCTGTTGGAGCGAACCCGCTCCAGGGCGTCGTCAAGCGCCACTCCCTGGGCCACGAGGCCGCGGGTGCGCTCGATGAGCAGGAAGGCGGAGTGGCCCTCGTTCAGGTGCCAGACGACGGGATTGATGCCGAGGGCCTTGAGCGCGCGGACACCGCCGGTGCCGAGCACGAGCTCCTGGTGGAGGCGCATCTCGCGTCCGCGGACGTACAGGATGTGGGTGACCGGCCGGTCGGACTCGGCGTTGTCCGGGATGTCGGTGTCCAGCAGCAGGACCGGCACGCGGCCCACCTGGACGAGCCAGACCGCGGCGTAGAGGTCGCGTTCGGGCAGTTCGATGGAGACCGTCAGCGGCTCTCCGTCCTGGCCCAGGACGCGCAGGATCGGCAGCTTGGCGAGGTCGTAGTCGGGGTAGGCGTGCTCCTGGTGACCGTCGGCGTCGATCGTCTGCCGGAAATAGCCGTGCTTGTAGAGGAGGCCCATTCCCACGAACGGCATGGCCATGTCGCTGGCGGACTTGATGTGGTCGCCGGCCAGGACGCCCAGACCGCCGGAGTAGATGCCCAGGCTCTCGTGGAACCCGTACTCGGCGCAGAAGTAGGCAATCGGGCCTTTCAGCGAAGGGCCGTACTCGCGGTTGAACCAGTGCTCGCGGCCGCCGGCCATGTAGCGGTCGAACGCGGCCAGAACCTGCGTGTACTCGGCCATGAAGGCCGGGTCGTCGAGCAGCTCGGACCAGGCGATCGGCTGCGACAGGACCTCGACCGGATTGCGATAGCGCGACCACGACAGGCCGTCGATCCGGCTGAACAGGGCTCGCGCCCGCGGGTTCCAGCTCCACCACATGTTGTAGGACAGCCGGCGCAGGCCCTCGAGCTGCGGCGGCAGCCTGAAGGACGCGCCTGGAAGCGTGGGAACCAGAACAGCTTGTTCCATCTGCCGCGCATCATATCCGACGGCGCTATTCAATTCGTCTGGCCCAGGTGGGGGGTCGGCGCAGCTCGATTTCGGGCATGTCGGGTACCGCATCCGGCGTCGCATTGACTACCATGAGCGCAGCGTCTCACGAGCCCTCCGGATCCCGACAGGAGCGATCAATGCGGGTCGTCTGCATCGCCGCCGAATGCGAGCCATGGGCCAAGACGGGCGGGCTCGGGGACGTCGTGGACGCGCTGGCCCGGGCGGTTGGGGCCACCGGCAGAGCCGTCGACGAAAGCGCGGACGAGGCCGCGGCGGAGGAGCTCCAGAGACCGCCCTTGCCGCAGTCGCAGGTGTGGGTCGGCACCGGGGCGGTCATGGGCGTCGGCGCGGCCGAACCCGATCTGCCCGGGTACGTCGAGCCGCCCGTCGACGTCTTCCTGCCCAGGTACCGCGGCGTGGCCGTTCCGGCCGGAGCCACGTCCCGGCCGCTGGCCGTGCCCGATCCCCTGGCCCGTGACGGCATCACGTACGTGAACCTGGTCGAGTTCGAAGACCGCGGCTATCGCGTCCGGCTCGTCGATCATCCGCCCGCCTTCGACCGCGAGGGCTACTACGGCGATGGCACGGCCGACTACGTCGACAACGGCTGGCGGTTCGGCCTGCTCTGCCGCGCCGCGATCGAGGCTCTGCTGAACGACGAGCGGCCGGTCGACGTCCTGCACCTGCACGACTGGCAGGCCACGCCGACCGTGGTGCTGCGCGACTGCGCCTACCAGGCCTACCCGCTCATCTCGCGGGCCGCCGTCATGGTCACCATCCACAACCTGGCCTACCAGGGCTGGCTGAGCCGCGAGGCGGCCGCCGGCATGCTCTTCCCGGACGAGCTGACGCAGGCGCTGCCGCCCGGGGCCGACGGAGTACTCCTGCTGAGCGAGGGAATCAAACGGGCCGAGCTGGTCAACACCGTCAGCCCCGGGTACGCGAACGAGATCCTCAAGCCGGCCCTCGGCATGGGGCTGAACGCGGTGCTCGCCGGGTTGGGGCATCGATTCGGCGGGATCCTCAACGGGCTAGACACGGCCGTCTGGAACCCGGCTGCCGACGCCGCGTTGCCCGCGCCGTATTCACGCGCCGACCTGACCGGCAAGGCGGCGTGCCGGCGGGCGCTTCTGGGCGAACTGGGCTTCGATCCCGACGACTCGGGGCCGGTGCTGGGGATGATCGGCCGGCTCGATCCGCAGAAGGGCTTCGACCTGCTGGCCAGCGCCGCTCCGGAGCTCGTGGCCGAGGGCGGCCGGCTGGTGGTCCTGGGTACGGGCGATCCGAGGCTGGTCGTGGGTCTCCGGGACCTGGCTGCGTCGCACCCGAAGTCGGTGGCCGTCGTCGAAGCCTTCGACCGGGGGCTGGCCAGGCGCATCTACGCCGGCGCCGATCTCTTCGTGATGCCGTCCCGGTTCGAACCGTGCGGACAGGGCCAGATGATCGCCCTCCGCTACGGCACTCCAGCCATAGTCCACAAGACGGGCGGTCTCGCCGACACGGTCGTGGACGTGGACGAGTGCCCGGAAGACGGGACGGGCTTCGTCCACACCGCCGCCACGACGAAGTCGCTCGTCGACGCCTGCCGGCGGGCAATGAGGATGCACGGTCGCGGCGGGAGCGAGTGGGCCGCGTTGCTGGACCGGGGCATGGCCATCGACTGGTCCTGGGAGGCCGGCCCGGCCGAGCAGTACGCGGCCTCGTACCGGCGGGCGGTTTCGCTGCGCCGGGAGAGATAGCGCCGGCCTCGGCCCCTCGACCGCCGGCGCCCGGCCGTCCGACGGCGCGCCCGCGGCGGCCTTCGACCGCCGGCCAACTGGCGTAAGGTGGACTGCCAGCGCGGGGGCCGTCAGAGGACCGTCACCACTCACATGCCAGCGACTTCATGCGACGTTCTCGTCGTGGGCACCGGCGCCGCCGGCCTGACCGCGGGGCTCACCGCGGCGGAGCGCGGGGCCCGCGTGACGATGCTCACCAAGGGCCACGCTCCCGATTCGAGCAGCTGGCACGCCCAGGGCGGAATAGCCGGGGCGATGGGCGACGACGACACCACGGCACTCCACGCCGTCGACACGGAGAAAGCCGGTCGCGAGCTGTGCCGGCCGAGCGCGGTCCGGGTCCTCGTGGAAGAGGGCCCCGAGCGTCTGCGTGAGCTGATCGCGATGGGCGTTCCGTTCGATCCGGAGATGAGCCTCGAAGGCGGTCACTCACGACGCCGCGTGTCGAGCGTGGACGGCGCCGCCACTGGATGGGCGGTCACGAGCTTGCTGGGCCGGCGCGCGGCCGCGTCCGAGCGGATCTTCACCCGCGAGGCCACCGCCGTGCTCGCGCTCCTGGTTGCGGGCGGGCGGTGCGTCGGCGTGGCCACTCCGGAGGGACCGGTCACGGCCCGAGCGACGATCCTCGCGATGGGCGGCGCGGCCGCCTTGTGGGCGCGAACCACGAACCCGCCCGGCCAGATCGGCGACGCCGTGGCCATCGCCGTGGCGGCGGGCGCGGCGGTCGCGGACATGGAGTTCATGCAGTTCCACCCGACCGTTCTCGAGGGCTCCAGGTTGCTGCTGACGGAGGCTTTCCGGGGCGAGGGCGCACGGCTGCTCGACGAGAACGGCGAGAGATTCGTCGACGAGCTGGCGCCTCGCGACGAGGTCGCGCGCGCGATCGTCAAGCGGGGCCGGACATTCCTCGATCTCCGGTCGATCGATCGGGGACGGTTTCCCGGCTTGATGGCCGAGATCGCGAAGTCGGGGTACGATCCCGCGGCGCAGCCGATCCCGGTCTCGCCGGCCGCGCACTACACCATCGGCGGGATCGTCACCGACCTGCTGGGCCGGACGGAGATCGGCGGGCTGTACGCGGCGGGGGAGTGCGCCGCGACCGGCGTCCACGGCGCCAACCGCCTCGCCTCCAACTCGCTGCTGGAGTGCCTCGTGTTCGGACGCCGCGCCGCGCTGGCCGCGCTCGACGAGCCGCCACTCCCCTCGGCCGCGGTCGATCTGCCGCCGGCGCCGCCGGAGCGCGCCGCGCCGGCGGCCCTGCGCGAGCAGGTGTGGCTGCAGGCCGGCGTCGTGCGCGATCCCGCCGGACTGACGGACCTCGCCACGAGCCCGGATCCAGTGGCATCGCTCGTGGCCCGCTTCGCCATTGCCCGAGCCGAGAGCCGCGGCGTGCATTACCGTATCGATGCCCCCGCCACCGACCCGGCCTTCGAAGGGCATCTGGTTCTTCGCCCCGGCCGCGGTCTCACTCTGGAGCACTGGACTTGACTGTCACCGAGACCACCGCCGCTTCCGGCGCACCGGCCACCCATGCCTCTCACGGCGCCGGCGGGGCCGCCGGCGCGCCCGGCGCGCGCCGCCAGATCCGCCCGCCTGACCCCGCCGCGGTCGCGCGTGTAGTGGCCGCCGCGCTGGCCGAGGACCTGGCCCTGGGCGATCCCACGACCGACGGCCTGTTCGGGCCGGAAGCCACGGCCACGGCGTCGCTCCTCGTCAAGGAGCCCGGTGTCGTCTGCGGCCTGTCCGTCGTCGCCGCCGTGTTCGCGGCCTTGAACCCGGACGTCTCGGTGACCCCGACCGTCGCCGAAGGCGATCGCGTCGCCGCGGTTCCGGCGGAGATCGCCCGCGTCTCCGGTCCGGCGCGCGCCATCCTCTCCGGCGAGCGGACGGCGCTCAATCTGCTCGGCCGGCTCTCCGGCATCGCCACGCTGACGGCGCGATGCGTGGCCGAGCTCCAGGGGACGGGAGCGACGCTCCTCGACACTCGCAAGACTACGGCGGGACTGCGGGAGCTGGAGAAGTACGCCGTCCGTTGCGGCGGAGGCACGAACCATCGCCTGAACCTGGGCGAGGCCCTCCTGGTCAAGGACAATCACCTGCGACTGGCCGGTGGGGTGAAGGCGGCGGCGGCCCGCCTCCGCGACTCCGCGCCGCGTCTCCGCCTGGAAGTCGAGGCCGAGACTCTCGAGGAAGTCCGAGCGGCGCTCGACGCGGGCGTCAATCGGATCCTGCTCGACAACATGTGCCCGGACGAGCTGCGCGAGGCGGTGGCGATCGTCGGCGGTCGCGTCGAGACCGAGGCATCCGGCGGGATCACCATGGACAACTTGCGGGCCGTGGGCGAGACCGGTGTCGACT
The DNA here is from genome assembly GCA_963838285.1 of uncultured Chloroflexia bacterium. Taxonomy (GTDB): domain Bacteria; phylum Chloroflexota; class Limnocylindria; order Limnocylindrales; family CSP1-4; genus Fen-1039. The sequence goes on along the minus strand of CAWIQP010000008.1, from coordinate 31,334 downwards.
TCGTCTCCATCGGTGCGCTGACGCATTCGGTCAAGGCCCTCGACGTTTCGCTCGAGGTCGCGGACTGAGCATGCTCGACCTGGACCGGGCCGCCCCGACAGCGTCGATCCCGGGTGTCTCCGGTCCGATTGCCTCGGACCCGGCCGCGCCTTCGGCGCCCGATGGCCCGTCCGCGCCTGGCGCCGCCAGGGCGGTCGAACCCGCATTCGGTCCCGGGTCCGTCGCGGTTCCGCCGCCCGGCGACCCCGCCACTTTCCCGGCCCTCCAGGACGAGATCCGCAGGCTCGCGCGTGAGCGCAACGCCGTCATCCTGGCCCACAGCTACGAGCGCCCCGAGGTCCAGGACGTGGCCGACCACGTCGGCGACTCGCTTCGTCTGTCGCGCGTCGCCGCCTCCGCTCCGGAGTCGACGATCGTCTTCTGCGGCGTGTCGTTCATGGCCGAGACGGCCAAGATCCTCTCGCCGAGCAAGCGCGTGCTGCTGCCGGACATCGCCGCCGGGTGCTCCCTGGCCGACTCGATAACCGTCGAGCAGGTGCGCAATTGGAAGGCCGAGCACCGCGGCGCCGTCGTCGTCTCGTACGTGAACACGTCCGCGGCCGTCAAGGCGGAGAGCGACTACTGCTGCACGTCGGGCAACGCCCGGGCGGTGATCGCCGCGATACCGGCCGATCGCCGCATCCTCTTCCTGCCCGACATGTTCCTCGGTCTGTGGCTGCAGCGCGTCACCGGGCGCAAGCTGACGATCTGGCTGGGCGAGTGCCACGTCCACGCCGGCATTCGACCGTCCGACGTGGAGAGCTTGCAACTGGAGTTGCCGGACGCGGAGCTGTTGATCCATCCCGAGTGCGGCTGCACCAGCCAGGTGCTTGAGGCCGCCGCCGACGCGGCATTCGGGGGAAAGCCGCCACACGTGCTTTCGACCGAGGGCATGGTGACCTTCGCGGAGCAGTCCCCGGCCGGCGCCTTCCTGGTGGCGACCGAGACGGGCATCCTGCATCGACTGGAGAAGATGGCGCCGGGCAAGCGTTTCGTCCCGGTCGACAGCGAGGCGGTCTGCCAGTACATGAAGCTCACGACGCTCGAGAAAGTACGCGACGCGCTCAAGTACGGCGTCCATCAGATCGACGTGCCGGCAGAAATCGCCGACAAGGCTCGGGTCGCCCTCGAGCGGATGATCGCGATCGGCTGAAGGGCGGACCGGTCCGGCCGCCGCCTCGCGCGCCCGGTGGGTCTCGCGCCCCTGTCTCGGCGACCTACGTCGGGCGACCTACGTCGGGCGGCCGATCTCCAGCTGGACGGCCGGCAGCTCCTCGGCCTGGGCCAGTCGCGTGAAGAAGTTGCCCCTCGACCGGTAGTGATCGACGAGTCGCTGGTACTCGGCCGCGACCCAGGCATAGTCGGGGTGGCCGGCCTGCCATTCGCGGCGGAAGACCACGCCCCGCAGCCGCACCTGCATCAACTCCTTGAGGCAGTTGAAGCAGGGCTGGAGCGTGGTGTAGAGAATCGCTCCGTCGATGGCCGTACCGAAGCGCGCCGCCGTGGCGATGGCGTTCTGCTCCGCGTGCACGCATACGCAGATGTCGTAGAGCTTGCCCGAGAGGCCCGCGTCGGGCTGCTCCGCTCGCAGCGCGCAGCGGCGGCAGCCGCGCTCGGTTTCGGTGCAGTTGGCATAGCCGGCCGGTGTGCCGTTGTAACCGCTTCCGAGTACGCGGTCGTCACGGACGATGATCGCCCCAACGTGCGAACCCAGACATTTCGCGCCCGATTCCACGACCAGCGCAAGGCGCATGTAGAAGTCGTGGCGTTGCCAGCTCGCGTCGGTGAGTCCGACGACATCCACCGCCATCGCGTCCTCGCTCGTGTCGGCCTCGGGCGCCTCCGCGCCGATCGGGACGCCCTGACGGTACACGACTGGCCGGCCGGCTGCGCGGTCCGCCGACGGGCGTCGAGCGGAATTCGACTCTGCCGTAGCGCCACGCCGACGCACGACCCGGCGGCAGACGACTTGGCGAACGGGCATCGGTCGCGTATCGTGTTGTAGCCTCGACCGAGTTCGGCAGCGAGGGAGCAGAGCCCTGTTCGTGTGCAGGGCTTCGATCGCCGCCGATACGGTCGAGATTGGGACGCCGCCGGCGATTGAACCAGTCGGCAAGCTTGCATGGACGGCGGGTCTCTCGAGCGTCATAGCCGCGGTTCAGGGAATCGAGGCCGTCCGGCGGGCCGGCGAGAGTCGGATCGTCGTGCAGACGGCCTCGACGGGCGGAGCTAAGGGGAGATGGATGAGGGGGCACCAACCGCTGCTCACGACGATCGCTTGGTGCGAGCGGTGCGACGATCGGGTCGCCGTCCGCCACGGCGGAACCTCCGAGCCCGTTGGCTCGTCTACTGAGGCGTGTGACCCGATAGCCCAGGCCGGCGGAGGGCGCCGGCGATCGGGTGACGTCGAGATACTGGAATGCCCGGTATGAGCTGGACTCCGCCTGCCCAGGTATCGACCGGGGGCCGCCGGCAGATCCGGACGGCGCTCGAAGCGTCCGCTACCGCGCCGGCGATCTTCCTGGCCGTGACCGCGGCGGTCTCGCTGGCCTACTTCATCACGTTCCTCCGGCCGGTCGCCGAGCAGCTGGACGGCTTCCTGCCCGTCGATCCCGCCGACGCGAATCCTGCCGTAGCGATCCTGTCCGCCGTCGGCTTTGCCGCCCTGACCGTCGGGCTGGTGCGCGGCAAGTCGTTCGCCTGGTGGCTGGCAATGGCGACCCTTTCGGCGTCGCTGCTCGGCCAGGCCAGGGCTCTCTCCCACCCGCTCGTCGTGATCGTGGTCGGCGGCCTGCTGGCGGTCCTCCTGGCCGATCGGCGCCGCTACGTCGTGGAGACCGGCCTCGGCTGGCGCCGGCTCATCGTGGCGCTGATCGTCGTGGGTGGTCTGGCCGTCGGCCTCGAGACGTCGCTCGTCATCGCCACGACCGGCGACTGGCCCAGGCCGCTGTCCGCTCTGAGCGACATCACCGCCGCTATGGGGAACGCCCTGGGTCTGAATGACTCCACGGCCGACACCGTGCTCCGGCAGACAAGCCGCGACGCGATTCTCGGCTTCCTCCTCCTCGCCTCGCGCCTGCCGATCGTGCTGGCCGCGATCGGCGTCCTGAGCCGCGTGGCCGAGCCCCCGCCCGACCCGACGACGCGGGCTCGGGCTCGGGCGATCACCGAGAAGTACGGTTGCGGGGCGCTGCTTCCGTTCCAGCTCGGCGAGGACAAGCACGTCTTCTCGCCACCCGACGCCGACGGCCTGGTCGTCTACGGTCTGACCGGTCGGACCGCCGTCGTACTGGGCGATCTGATCGGCCCCCCCGAATCCGCGCCCCAGGTGCTGGCGGACTTCCTGCAGAACTGCCGCCGGCTCGACCGCGTGCCGGTCGTCTATCAGGCCACCGCGGCAGGGCGGTCGATGCTGGCCGGAGCGGGTTTCAGGATGTTCAAGGTGGGCGAGGAAGCCCTGATCGATCTCTCGAAATTCGACACGAGCGGGCCGCGACGGGCGAACCTGCGACACACGATCACTCGCTGCCGCAGAGATGGGGTCGAATTCCGCTGGTTCGCCAACGGCATTTCCTCGAACGAGTCGGCCTTGCTCGACGACCTCGAGGCGATCGACGTGGCCTGGCGCGCGAAGGCGGGCCCGCAGCTCGGCTTCACGATCAGTCAGTTCGACCGCGGGACGCTGGCCCGGCAGCCGGTGTCGGTGGCGGTGAGTTGCGCCGGGCGGGTCATCGCCTTCGCGACGTTCCGCAAGACCGGAACCGACGGGGGCTGGGTTCTGGACCTGATGCGCCGCTCTCTCGAAGCGCCGCCGGGCGCCGTCGAGGCCTGCATCGCCGAAGCCGCGACCGCCTTCCGTGCCGCCGGCGCGAGGACGTTGTCGCTCGGTCTGGCTCCACTGGCCGGGCTGGACGCGTCGAGCCCCGTCTTCGAGGAACGACTTCTCTCCTTCGGCGGCCGGCGCGTTCGCCGCTGGTACGACGTCGACGGGCTGGCCCGCTTCAAGAACAAGTTCGACCCGTATTGGATCCCGCGCTACGGCGCCATTCGCCGCCGGCGAGACATGGTCGGATTCGTGATAGGGCTGCTACGGATCCACCTTGCCGGAGCCGTCCATGTGCCGGGCCGCCGCCGCGTCGCAAGGCAGGTCGCCGGCGCATGAGGGTCCCGTTCCCGCGGGCAGCCCGTCGGAGGGCCGACTAGATGCGTTCCGAAGTGGATGCGACCGCCCCGGCCGTAGAGCCGCGCTCCGGATCGCGGCTCGGCCGGCTCGCCTGGCTCCCCGCCGGCGTGGCGGCCGCCACGGCCGTCGTGCTCGTGGCCGTCTTCTCGGGCGCCGTCCAGTCGACCGACACGACGCTCGTCGTCATGGGCTTCGACCCGGATCGCGCCCAGCTGATCACGGGCCTGCTCGTGGCCGCGATCGCGGCCGCCGCGGTGACGCTCCTGGTCGACCGGATCGGGTTCGCCACGCTCCTGGGAGCGTTCTCCCTGGCCGCCCTGTTCGTTCAGACGTTCGTAGCGGAGACCCAGAACGCCGTCGCCGCCACCGGCCTCACGGGCTACTTCGATCCCGGCGGCTGGATGCTGACGGTCCTCACGCTGGTCGTGGTGGGCTTCGTCTCTGCCTGGGCCGGAGCCACCCTGGCCGGCGCGGTGCGACCAGAGCTTGTCGCCGCGCTCGTGGCCGTTCGCGACATGGTTGGAGCCCGCCGCCCCAGCCGCGCGATGCTTCTTCGGCCGGTCTCGGCGCTGCTCGTGATCGTTTTGCTCGCGGTCACGGTCCCGGCTTTCGGCGACATGGTGAACCTCTCGCCGGACGCGTTGATGCTCAACGGCAATCACGGCCCGGGCCTTGCTCCCGGCAACTCGATTCCCGACATGAGCCCCATCCCAGGGGTATTCGACACGCCGAGTCCGGAGGCGTTGGGCTCGAGTGGCCCGTCGACCTCCGAGGCGCCGGGCGAGTCGTCCGGACCGAGGATCACGGCCAGGCCCGGCACAAAACCGTGGCTCGCCTGGAAGCCGAGCGGCATCGGGCATGTCACGACGGTGGCCTTGCCCGCGCCTTGGATCGGCGGCTCGAAGTCGACTTCCGAGATCGACATCTACACGCCGCCCGGCTACGACCCACAGGGCAGCCGGCTCTACCCGGTGATGTACGAGGCGCCGACGGGGCTGACCCTCTGGGGCAAAGGCACGGGCGTCATCCAGGCACTCGACCTCCTGATCGACTCGGGCGACATACCCGCGTCGATCTTCGTATTCATCGACTCGGTCGGTCCGCCGGACGGCGACACGCAATGCGCCGACTACTACGACGGCAGACAGTGGTTCGAGACGTACATTTCCAAAACCGTCCCCGACTACGTCGACCAGAACTACAAGACGATCAGGGATCCCCGTGCCAGGGGCATCATGGGCATGTCGGCAGGCGGATTCTGCGCGGCCATGCTGACTCTCCGGCATCCCGACGTGTTCAGCACGTCGATCTCGTTCTCGGGCTACTTCTGGGTCGGCGCCGCCGGCCCCAGCACCGCCACGCCCTTTGGAAGCGCTGCCGGCGTCGAGGCGCACTCTCCGGCATTGCTGGCCCCCGTGGAGGCCGGCACGCAACGTTCCAGGCTGTTCTTCGTGATCATTGCCAACATCACCCAGGACTTCTACGGCCTCGAGGCATCCAGCTTCGAGAAGATCCTCAGCGCCAACGGCTACAAGCATCTGGACGTCGACTCGACATACACGCACGGCTGGCCCCAGGTCCGAAACGAGACCCCAGGAGCCCTCGAGGCGTGGGGCGCGCAGCTGGTCTTGAACGGCATCTGGTAACCCGGAAGCGTGACGCGGGCAAGGAAGTGGCTTCCCGCGACCGGCGGGATAGACCAAGTCAACGTGACGAGCGAGCCGTTGGTTTGAGACTGGTCAGTGCTCCGATGGCAAGCGCCGGCGTTGACGTCAGCGCAAGGAGCCCCAGGGCGACTACGGCGGAGACGGTTCGGTGCATCACAACCCCTTCAGATTGAGGTACGGCGCAGTCTGAGAACAACGACGCCCGTTCTGCCGGCGCGGCTCGGCCCGTCTTGATGGGTGGGACCGCCATCGAGTCGCGGGCTCGGCCGGCCCGGGCCGGGCGCCCGAAGAGCGTCGGCGAGCCCGCTCGCCCACACAATCCTGCAGGCGGGAACCGCCGCTCAAGCCTCGCCGCCCGCGACGAGCGGGTGCTGCCGTCGCGGATACAGAGCGACCCGCCCCGGTCGAAGAACCAATCCCTATCTCACCCCGACCGTAACGCCCGTCTCGCTTGGCGCCGAGAATTCGTGTCTTGGCCGGCGCGTCACGCCGGTCTACGGCTCCTGCCTGGTATACGCGGGGGCATGGCCGTTCGTAGCCGGCCAGGTTCCGTGGACTCGCAAAGCAGCTGACAAGTCCGGACGCCTTCTTCCGGCGGACGACCGAACTCGGAGTGGTCGTCTCGGTGCGCACCGGATTGCGGGCGCCATAGACGGCGCTGTAACCGGAGCTCAGGACGGTCAGTTAGAGGCGAGGGAGGCGTTCTTTCGCGCGAGAGGAGTCGGCTCTCGACATTGGGCTCTCCCCAGCACCGTTGCCGCGTCGTGGCGAGGGTTCTCAACAGGCGATCCGCAACCGCCCCAGTCTCTAAGCTGAGTGCATCGTCGTCGCTGAACCACTAATCTCGGAGGAGTTCCGCCAACCGTTGCGCCCAGAACAAAGTGGAGGCAGGCTCGGCGAGGTGATGGTACCCGGAGCGTCGCAGCAGTTGACCCGCGCCTCGACGTTGGGCGTCCTGACCGACTGGCTCGAGGGCGAGTACCAGAGCGCCGTCGTCGAGGGCGCGGTGGAAGCCGCGCGCGAATCCGGCGCCAATCTTGTCTTCTTCATCGGCTGCATGCTGCGTGCGCCGTTGCGTCTCGGCGAGCGGCACCACCCCGTCTACGACCTAGCCCGGTCCGAGGGCATCGATGGTCTCGTGCTCCTGGCCGGGACTCTTGCCAACCACGTGGGTCTCGAGGACCTCGCCCACTATTGTGAGCGCTACCGTCCACGTCCGATGAGCAGCGTCGCCGTCAAGATCAACGGGACGACCGGCATCCTCGTCGACGGCGAGCGGAGCCTGAGAGAGGGGATCCGGCACCTGCTGCGGGACCACCAGTTCCGGCGAATCGCGTTCGTCGGTGGGCCGGAGGGGAACAAAGAAGCGCAGGATCGCCTGCGGACGTACCGGGAGACCTTGACCGAGTGCGGGCTTCTGCCGCCCGATTCGCTGGTCGCGACCGGAGACTTCCAATACGAGAGCGGGGTAGACGCCGTACGCGTCCTGCTCGACGAGCGGGGTGCGAGCTTCGACGCGATCGTCGCCGCCAACGACCAGATGGCGCTCGGGGCAATCGACGCGCTGCGTGTCCGCGACATTCGTGTACCGCGGGACATAGCCATCATCGGCTTCGACGATATCACCGAGGCCCGCTACTCCTCTCCGCCTCTCACCACGATACGCCAGCCGCTGCGGCAGCAGGGCAGGCTTGCCGTCGAGGTCCTCCTTCGGCGTCTTCGCGGGGAGCACGTGGACGACTTCATCATGCTGCCGACCGAACTCGTCGTTCGGCGCAGCTGCGGGTGCTACTCCGACGGACGCCGCGTCTCCGTCGACACCAACACGACGCCCCCGCCAACCCAGCCCGGAATCGAGCTCACGGTCGACGAGGCGCTGCGACTCCGCCGTCCCTCGATCCTTGACGCGATGCGGGAGCCGGTACGCGGCCTGCTGGACGGAATCCCGGACGGATGGGAGGAAACCCTGCTCGACGCCCTCATCGCGGAGTTACGAGGCGCTTCCTCAGGCTTTATCGAGCGAGTCAACTCCCTGCTCACCGAGACGACGCGCTCGGGCGCGGCGGGCAACCCCTGGCAGCCGGCGCTGGCGGCGTTGCACCGCGAACTGCTTCCCTCGCTGGCCTCGGACCCGGCCATGAGCTCGCGGGCCGAAGATCTACTGCAGGAGGCGAGGGTCCTGGTCGGGGAGGCCTTCGAGGATACCCAGGCCCAGCATCGCCTGAGGATCGAGCGCCGCACGCGGGCGCTTTCGGAGGCGACGGACACACTGAGCGCGGCGTTCGATCTCGAGTCGCTCGGCCAGGCGATCCGCGACTGCCTGCCAAGACTCGGCGTTCCCAGCGCCTATCTCGTCGTCGACGACGGAGTCTCCCCGGCAGGTCCTCGCGTGGTCTTCGCCCACGATCCGGGGCGGGATTCGGCTACCCTCGAGCGACTCGGCGACGCTGCGGTCGAGGAGACTTCCATACCGGACGGGCTGCTGCCGGTCGAGCGCAACTACGCCATGGTCGTGGAACCCCTCTTCTTCAAGGACGATCCACTGGGCTACGCCATCTTCGAGATGGGGCCGATGGAGGCGTTCACCTATGAGGCCCTGCGGATACGGCTGAGTGGCGCCCTCAAAGTGGCCCTGCTCATCGAGGAGCTCCGGGTTCGCGCCGGCCAGCTCCGCCAGGCCCAGAAGATGGAGACCCTCGGCGAGCTGTCCGGGGCTATCGCCCACGATTTCAACAATCTGCTGCAGGCCATCCACGGCTACGCGGAGCTGGCCGGCGCAGCCGCTCCCGGAAACGCCGAACTGGCGGCCGACCTCGAGGAGATCGTTCGGGCCGCCGACCGGGCCTCCGGGCTGACACGGCAGCTGCTCACTTTCAGCCAGCCGACCCGGGCCAACGCTCGCGTCGTGGACGTCAACGCGTGCATCAGAGAAACGGTCCCAATGATGCGGCGCCTGCTCGGCGCGACGGTCGAGCTCTCGGCAGTTCTCCGACCAGAGGCGGGCACCATCCTGATCGACCCGAGCCAGTTCGAGCAGGCAATCGTGAATCTGTGCGTAAACGCGCGCGATGCCATGCCGGACGGCGGCTCGCTGACGATCGAGACGGGACGGCGCCCGGCCGCGCCGGGCGTTCCATCGAGCCCATCCGGCCCGCAGCCGGAACTGTGGGCTCCGCTGCCGCGCGGCGAGCAGGATCTGACCTTCGTGGCCGTGAGCGACACGGGCGTCGGGATCGCCCCGGAGTTCAGAGACCGGATCTTCGAGCCCTTCTTCACCACCAAGGAGACCGGCCATGGGACCGGGCTCGGCCTGTCGATCGTCTACGGGGTCGTCCGCAGCGCGTCCGGCGACATCTCGGTCGAGTCCGAGCCCGGCCGCGGCACTCGGTTCTTGCTCCTGTTTCCTGCCTCGGGAGCTGCCGAGGAAGAAACGGTGGCCGAAGTCGAGCCGCCCGTCCGCGGCTCCGAGACGGTGCTGCTCGTGGAGGACGAGGATGCCATCCGCAAGCTGGCGGCGCGAGTCCTGACCGACCGAGGCTACCGTGTGCTCAGCGCTTCGAACGCCGCCGAAGCCCGAGAGCTATGGTCGGCTAACGAGGGCACCGTGGACCTGCTGTTGTCCGACGTGACGATGCCCGGGTTGTCAGGCGTGGCCTTCGCGGCGGAGCTTGCGGCGGGCACGAAACCGCCGCGAACGCTCCTCATCTCGGGCTATCTGCCCGGCAAGGGTGGTGGGCCTTCCCTGCCCGAAGGGATCAATTTCCTGCCCAAGCCGTTCAGCGTGGCGGCTCTACTGGATGCGGTCCGGGCCACGCTGGACTCGCCGACGGCGAGCAACGTCTAGCCTCGAAGGACTCTGATCGTGCGACGCCAGCCGCTCTCCGGGATCGTCCGCGGGTAAGGCCGGGGTCGCCCAGGCGATGACACGGGCGGCTGGTCGACATCGTGACTCCAGCCTTGGCGTTCACGGTCCGACACGATGACCTGATCGTGACGCACCGCTCGGCTATCACGACGAAGCAGACAGCGATCCCACCGCGGGCCTGAGCGCCTGGTGCGCGCGCGCTTCACCGACGTCGTGGGAGCAAGGTCCGTCCCGGCGCCAGTGGCTGGGCTCACGCCACTCCGGGTCAAGTGGAGCTCCGGGAGGGCTGGTCTGTCGCCGGCAAACGGCGTAGGGTGACAGTAGCCACGGCGCCCAGGCGGTGAGCCGGGACGCCGGAGAGCGCGGTCGCAGGGTGGGGCGATGACAGATCGTTCGAGGTCAGACGCCGACGGGGAGCGCGACACGCGCGCATCGCGGAGGCGCACGTCGAGGCGCGGACCACCGCTCGAGGCGCAGGACCTGCCGACACTCTAGCGATGCGGCGGGCCCGATCTACTCCGATCCATTCACCTCGCAGTTCCGCGACCTCGTGGAAGCGCTGACCGTGGCCGCATTCGTGAAGGACCTCGACGGCCGCTACGTGTACGCCAATCGGTACCTTCTCGCGACCCTCGGCAGGCACATGGGGTCCGATTGGCGTGGCAAGACAGACGCCGACATGTGGCCTCCCGAAGCCGCCGCCGCGGTTCGCACTTACGACGAGGCCTCGCTCCATGGGGAAGGAACACAGGTCTTCTCGCGCGTGATGCCGCTCGAGGATGGGTTCCACACCGTCCTGCTCGTCGAGTTCCCCCTGCCGAGAGTCGGCCCACCCATCGGGGTGTGTGGAATCGGCGTCGACGTCACCGAACAATCGAACACCGAGAGCGAGCGCGATCGGCTGGCTGCCGGCATCGCTCAGGTGGCCGAGTCGATCATCATTACGGATCGGGAAGCGAGGATTACGTACGTCAATCGCGCGTTCGAGCGAGTGACCGGCTACGCCCGCGACGAGGTCATCGGCCAGAACCCGCGCCTGCTCAAGAGCGGCCTCCAGACGCCCTGGTTCTACGACGCGATGTGGGCCGCGCTATCGAACGGCATGCCCTGGGTGGGCGACCTCGTCAATCGGCGCAAGGACGGCACGCTGTTCACCGAGGAGGCGGTCATCTCGCCGGTTCGCGACCTAATGGGCGCGATCATGAGCTACGTGGCCGTCCAGCGCGACGTGACCAATGAGCGCGAATTGGAGGAGCGTTCGGCCCAGCTCTTCCGGGAGCGTGCGCTCGTGTCGGAGACGATCCGAGGTCTGCGCACAGGCGAAGCGCCGGAGACGACCGCACAGGAGATCTGCCGCCAGATCGTGAGATTCGCCGGAGTCAAGGCCGCCGGCCTCTTCCTCTTCGGGCTCGACAGACGCGCTGTGCCGATCGGCTTCGTCGCCACGGGACAGCCCGACCCACCCCTACGACGGCTCCCGTTGGATCGTAGCGATCAGCTGTGGCAGCGGGCCATCGACGGCCCCTGGATCGAGGCGTGGGTGAACCGGCCGACGCACCCGTACAACCAGATCCTGAGAGGCCTCGGTGTCCATTCGATTGCCTGTGCGCCGGTCAGGCACGACGGGCTTGTCATCGGACTGCTGCTCGTGTCCGCGCAGGAACGAGTCGAGGAAGTCGGCATCCGTGAGTCGCTGCCGGCTCTTGCCGAGTTTGCCGACCTCGCGGGCGCCATCGTAGGCCGCGAGGTGGCCGAGCGGACCGAGGCCGGACGTGGCCGCGATCGCATCGCTGGCGTCATCGCCCGTCGAGCCTTCGGGCCGGTCTTCCAGCCGATCGTCGATCTGCGGCGCGACGAGATCGTCGGTTACGAGGCGCTTACGCGCTTCTCAGACGGCGCCAATCCGGAGCTGGTGTTCGCGGAGGGAAGCGCGGTCGGTCTCGGGACCGAGCTGGAGATCGCCACGCTCGAGGCCGCCCTCGAGGCCGCGGAATCCCTGCCACTCACGGCGTGGCTCAACCTGAACGCGTCGCCCGAGTTGGTCCTCGCGATCGAGCCGCTTGGCAAGCTGCTCGCCGCGAACCGCCGACACATCGTGCTCGAGGTCACCGAACACGCGGCCATCGCGGACTACCCGGCATTTCGCGAGGCGATGGCCAGGCTCGGGCCGCATGTGGAGTTCGCCGTGGATGACACGGGTACCGGCTTCGCAAGCCTGCGCCATATCGTCGAGTTGCGCCCGGCATTCGTGAAGCTCGATCGATCGCTCATCGCCGGCCTCGAGTTCGATGAGGCACGCCAGGCGATGGTCGTCGGTCTGTGCCACTTCGCCCACGTTACCGGTTGCCGGCTCATCGTCGAGGGCATCGAGACCGAGAGTGAGCTCGCCGTCTTGCGCGACCTGGCCATCGAGCTGGGCCAGGGCTACCTTTTGGGTCGCCCTCTGCCGATCGACGAGACCCGCAGACCCCCTGCCCGCAAGCGGGCGACGCCGGTCACGCGAAAGTCGCGTCAGACGCCCGCCTCGCCCCAGGACTGATCGACGGCCTGCCGGTCAGGCGCGAACTCCTGACTCGAACGGACGAGCAGTCCGGCCACGCCATCGCCGGATCGTATGGGAGGTTCAGTTCGGAAGGCGCCTCCAGGCGGACAGCGATGGGCGTGACCGGCCCTACCGACCCACCTCGAGCCTGATGTCGGGCGAAGGACGCTCGTCCCTAATCCGGACATGGCGACCGAGGACAGTGCTCACGATCTCGGCGAACAGCTCGAGGCTTCCAGACTTCGGCAGCGCTCGTTCGAGTGCATGGACTTCATCGGGCGAGAGCGGCGCAAGGGTCACGACGCGGAGATTGAGCTTGCCCCGTACGAACGTCGTGACCCACTCTCCTGACCCGGCGCTTGGGGGGCTCTGGCTCGGATCGGTCATCCCGTACTCCTTGTCCGCCCACAGTAGGCCACGCGACTTGCAGTTCACATGACGAGCGGCACGATCTCGCCTATCGCACCCCTTTTGCCAAGGCAGGTGCCTGTCGCTGGGCGCAGGTTCACTCGCCCGGTTCAGACGCGCCCCTCGCAGGGGTTGATCGGGTCCTTAGGGGCTAACGGCGCTCCTCGATGACGGCGCGAGATCGACCTTCTTCCTGCGCCTGGACCACGCAGAAGCGGTTGCCCTCCGGGTCCGAAAGGATGACGTAGTCCGCGTCGGCCGGTCGCTTGTCCCAATGCACCTCGGTGGCCCCAAGCGCCAGCAGCCGCTTCACCTCTCCGGCCTGATCGCCTGCGTACAGGTCAAGATGGATGCGTGGCGGCATCTGCGCCGTCGAGCGGTGCAGGTCGAGAGAGAGATTGGGCCCGACTCCGTTCCTGGGGCGGAGAAGCAGGAAGTCGTCACTGGGCTCTGGACGAGCCACGTAGTCGAGAGCCGCCGACCAAAAGTCGGCTTGCCGCCGCAGATCGGCGACACGCAGGACGATTGAGCCGATCCAAACCATGAAGGCGGCGACTCAGCTGGCCAGGTAGCTGCCGCAGCTTGCGCTCCCTGACACAGTCACCGTGTGGGGAGTGGCGGTGGACCCGGTCGTAAGCTCTTCGGTGGCGACGCCGGATATCTGCACGCCGGTGTCGGACAGCGTGGCCGCGCCCGCGGTCTTGTTGACGTAGAAGGCGACACTGCCCGTCTGCGGCTCCTGGGCCACGGTGAAACCCGTCGGCGTGCCGTCCACGATGAAGATCGTCGCCACCGAGCCAACCGTCGCGAGGCCGTCGACCTGGACGCTCTTGCCGTACGCCGCGCTGTTGTCGCACTCGACCCTGACCGGGCTCAGGGTCAGGCCGGTCAGCTGGCCCATGGCTGTGGCGCCGGTGATCGTGAGGCTGGACGTGCCGGCTGTCTGGTTCCCGCATTCGACGTTGCCCTTGATCGAGTCGATCGCACCGAGACTGCCGGTCGCGGTCGACGAGGGGACCATGCCCAGCGAGGTGTCGAATTGGGCACCGGTGGTCGCGTCGAAGCTGGTGACGCCCGTACCGGAGAAGTCGCGCTCGAGGTAGGTCTTGCCGGCGCCCGAGGCGTACCGAACGGTGATCGAGTCCGACGACAGGACGATCCGGACGGCCAGACCCTGGGCGGTGACCTGGTGGTACAGGACGATCGTGGAACCGGTGGTGGTCGGGACGTCGCACTGGACCGAGGCGTCCGTGATCGTGCCGGCGATGGCTGGATCGCCAGCGACGGTGATCTGCGATGTGGCCGGACCCTTGGTGGGCGCCGCGGTCGGAGTTGCGGCTGGGGTAGCCGGCGGCGCCGACGTAACCGCCGCCGAGGTCGCGTTCGGCGTGGCGCTCGCAGCGCTGCACCCCGCTCCGAGCAAGCCGGCCGCCATCAGCAGAGCGAGCGGCCGCAGCCGCGCCTGGATATGGTGCGCTGTGGGACGCATCGATCGGTCTCCTCTACGGACGCCCGCGCCGCTGATCAAGGGCCGGTGCGGCCCAAAGCCGAGTATCGTGGCACGGCTGCCAGAGTGGTTCCCCAGGCAGCCCGCGCGGCCTGAGCGATGGGACGGTCGCGGCTGCCGGGACGGGTTGACCCGAACCAGGGGTGTCGGGCTTGCACGAGATCGCGGCTGCCCCTCCCGCGGCGTTGGCGGCCCTCCCGTGACCCCATGGGGCGCCACTCCTCGGTCGTGAGGTCGGCCGCGGCTGGCCGGATATGGGCACCCCACGCGCTTCGCAGGCACCGCGACCTCAACTATCGCGCCCTGAAGGCCGAGTTGTAAGACAGGGGGTGATTGTCTGCCAGGTGAAGCATGGACTCGTACGCGAACGAACCGACCATAGAGACTGAGCTGAGACTCGAGATGCTCAGCGATGACGGCTGGCAGTCGCATCGGGCGTCCATCGCGGACCTGACGAGGAGCGAGCTCTGGGTCGCCCTCGATGGACGGCTCGCCGCGCCACTCGATCCTGGCCGTTCCGTACGGCTCGTGCTCAACCACCCGAAGAGGCCGACACAAGTCGCCGAGACGGTCGTGCTGTGGCACATCGGCAGGACCGGCAACATGGTCGTTCTCAAGCGGCCACGCTTGTGGGATCCCCCGTCTCGTCGCGACCACAGACGCGTCAATCTGGCCGTGCCGGTCTATCTCAAGGCCGACGAGAAGTCTGAACCTGTGCCGACCACCAGCTCCAACATCGGAGTCGGGGGACTCTTCGTTTCGGCCGCCATGGACCTACGGATCGGTCAGCGCCTGGACGTCGCGGTCCAGCTCGTGCCCGACCGAGCATTCGAATGCCAGGCCGAGGTGGCGCGTCTTGACGAGGACCCGGACGACCCACTGGGTCTACAGGTGATGGTCGGCCTTCATTTCCTCGATCTCACTTCCGAGGAGCAGGCGTCTCTGGCCGAGGACATCGCTCGCCTAGCGCGGGACGTCGACGCCAATTTCGTCCCCCGTCCATGGCGCCCGGGGGAGGACGAGCTTCTCGTCCATGTCGATGTCGGGCCTCGAGACGATGGCGAGGACACGGAGGATGACACCGGAGCCGCAGACCTTCTCGGCTCCGTCCGCTTCGTAGGCGACGTCGAATGAGTGCCCGCGAACGACGCGCTCACTTCCGGACGCTGCCAGTCGTGCCGAGTCGGTCGCGGTAGAGCGCGGGCGGCTTCGTTGCGCGCCCGGCTCCTTCGGCTACCATGGGCGCCGTACGAGACGAACCCTGGCATTGGCATTGAACTTCCTGGTCGCGCCGCTGGTGGCTCACGAGCGACAGCGCCTACCAGTACGCTGTAGTTGAGCGCGAAACCGAGCGGGAGTAGCTCAGTCGGTAGAGCGTCAGCCTTCCAAGTCAAACGCTCCTGAGCGCGGTGCTCTCCTCGTGGAATCCACGCACGAAACACAGCTTTCTTGTCAAGTTAAACGCTGTACTTGACAGCGTCAGATTCGCGTCACAGCGTCAGCTTTTTTGACCGTTTAGTGGCGGTTCTGAAAGATTCCGGGGCCTCCCGGAAGGGGCCGAGTGGGCTCTTTCTCCTGGTAACAACGCCAGCCGGGGCCGAGAGGCGTCGACGGCTAGAGCTATGGTGCGCCAGCTATTCAGACAGCCAGCAGGAACACGAGGCCTCATCGGGCGGTCGCATGAGACCAGTGGCCGCCGCAGACGAGTTGGCATGCGAGTGCCAATGGGACATTCAGGTCGCCACGCGCCGCTTGACTCCTCTCGCCCCGAAGACACCCAGCACATCCGATGACCCACGGACGAGAGCCAACGCGTCATGCACAGCGCACCGAGCGCAGCGGCGGCCTGGCGCCGCCCATAGTCACGAGGACGCGGCCCCGGTAGAGACGTCGGATCCAGATCCCCGACGAGCGGGTTAGCCTAGGCCCGACTCCTCTCGCCCCGACCATGAACAGACGTTCTAGTTCTGAGCCCTCTCCAATCGGGTCCACGGTCCGGTTCCCTGGCGTCGGTCGACCAATCTGCAGCTGCCGCCCGAGGTCGATCCTGAACCGCCCGACCTGAATGTCTCGACTTGAACATCGCCCAGTCTGTGACGGCCGCCGTCGCAATCGTCACAAAACGGGGTTGTGGCGGGCTGCAGGGCCTCGACCAATGGCCCGCAGAGACGACTCAAAGCAACGGTGTTGAGTCGCGAATTGGGTTTTCGATCCCCACGGGCTGCTCGCAGGCCTTTGGCAGCATGCCGCCAGCACTACGCGGGCATCGCCAACGCTCACGATCTCGTCGCCGACACTCGACTTGCTAATAGGACTACGAGTCCGCATTATTCAACCGGACTTGCAGTCCGATTAATGATGTGGAGAACACATGACCGCTCAGACTCCTTCCCCCGTCGAACTCTTCGAGCAGGCGCTGCCTGCCATCCAATCCGGTGACATACGGACCGTAATAGAGCTGTGTGCCGATGATGTCGTCTTCGAGTTTCCCTTCGCCCCTCCGGGGCGGCCCGGCAAGGTTGCTGGCAAGCAAGCCCTCGGCGAGTACCTCTCGGCCATTCCCTCACGCATCCAGTTCGACAGGCTGAGCAATCTGGAGATGCACCAGACCCTGAATCCGGACGTCGCGATCGTCGAGATGACCGCAGTCGGCTGCGTCAAGCAAACCGGCGAGCCCTACGAGATGTCCTACGTCGTGGTGTTGACCGCGAGCAATGGCCGGATTGCGCGCTACCGCGACTACTGGAACCCGCTGAAGGCCCTTCAGGCCCCGACCAAGGAGTGAGCGGGGCGATGGCGCAAGACCATGCACACAGCCGAGTTCTCGTCACCGGTGCGAGCGGCACCACCGGAAGCCGATTAGCCCGCCAGCTCGCGGCGCAAGGGGTCGCTGTGACCGCAGCCAACCGCTCAGGGGTTGGCCCGCGCGGAACGCTCGGGGTTCGATTCGACTGGTACGACATCAGCACCCACCCCGGCGCGCTCGCGGGTGCGGAGCGGATGTACCTCATCCCGCCTAGCCGCGACCCCGATCCTCAGGCCGTCATGGTGCCGTTCCTCGAGCAGGCCCGTGAAGCAGGTGTTCGAAGAGCGGTCCTGTTGAGCAACTCTGCCATTCCCTCGGGCGGACCGGGCACCGGCGCTGTGCACCAGGCGATCGCGGCCATGTTCGATGAATGGGCGGTCCTGCGCCCGAGCTGGTTCATGCAGAACGTCACGGGCAACCACATGCATGCCCAGAGCATCCGCACCAGCGCCACCATCACGACCGCGACCGGGAACGGCCGCGTCGGCTTCGTGGATGCACACGACATCGCGCGAGTCGCCGTGGAAGCCCTGCTCTCGCCCACGCCGCTGAACACCGATCTGATCCTGACCGGACCCGAAGCGCTGAGCTACGACGAAGTGGCAGCCATCCTCACCGACGTCAGCGGCTCCACGATCACGCACGTCCACGTGAGCGTGGCCGACCTTCGCGCGCTCTACGAGACTGCCGGTCTCCCGTCAACCTCGGCCCAGTTCCTGGCGTCCTTGGATAATGCCATTGCCTCCGGCATCGAAGATCGCACGACCGACACCGTGGAGCGCGTGACTGGCGTGTCGGCTCGTTCCTTCCGCGAGTTCGCCGCCGCCGAGTTTCGGATTTGATACGTTGGACGCTCCTGCCGCAACATCCCGGCCGGGACCGGTTGGGGTCCCGGTGCGCTGGCCGACAAGACGTGAGGAGCGACCGTGGCCGTCAAGGAGCGCGCTGACGCCGCACGAAACCGACAGGCGATCCTCGCCGCCGCGAGCACACTGTTCGCGGCGATTGACGATCCGATGACCGTCACGATGGATGACGTCGCGGCCGCGGCCGGGGTGGGCAAGGGTACCTTGTTCCGCCGTTTCGGCGATCGGGCCGGGCTGCTTCGAGCCGTCTTTGAAACCCGGATGACGGCGCTCACCGACACCATCGATGCGGGCCCACCGCCGCTCGGTCCGGCCACGCCGGCGCGCGAGCGCATCATCGCTGTCCTCGACGCCATCGTCGAGTTCAAACTGAATAACCGGCAGATTTCGCTCGTCCTCGAGCAGATCGAGCAGCGTCCTGACGGCATCTCTTTCTTCGACACGCCGAACTACAGGACCGCCCGTACCTTGTTCTCCGCGTTGCTCGTCGACATCGTCGGCGCTGACCGCGCGACCTGGACCGCGCACGCGTTGCTCTCCCTGACCCGCATCGATCTCATCGACCACCTCGTCTCCGCAGACGGCTGGACTGCCGAGCGAATACGTCGTCATGTTCGCGGCTTTGCCGAGCAGGTTCTCGGGCTTGAGCCCGGGTGACCCAGTCCCGCCAATACGGGGTAGGGTTGCGGAAGCGTGCGGTTGAACTAGGCATGTCTGGTCGACGGGCCGCGGTGTGTGTGGTGCCATTATTCAGCCGTCACGCGGCCTGTGGGGTGCCACTATTCGGTCGCAGCTCCGGCGAGTGGGTTTCGGAGTCGACGCTCGGATAACGGCACGCCATACCCCCACAGGTCGAGTTCGGGAAGAATCGCCTTGGTAGACACAAAGGCGAAAGGCTAGCAATCCGGCGCCGCGGACGCGGCGTCGTTGCCCTGGAGTGTCCCGCTCCCTACACTTGTCAACTCCGTGTCCGACGCCTATCATGTGCGCACGTTGTGGGCACACCGCAGCCGCCCTTGAGCGGCGAGCGGTGCCAACAAAGCAGGAGGTTTGGACGGTGTACGCGGCGACTGCCGCTTCGGTGGCTCGGCGTTCCACAAGGAAGGCCAAAGACGAGAGCATCCATTTCCGGGTGTCTGCTGAGGAACGAACCCTTCTTATTGAGGCTTCTCGAGTTGAGGATCAGACGCTTACGGATTTCATCCGCGAAGCTGCAACTCGGCGCGCCGAGGATGTTCTCGCTGAACAGCGCGTCTTTCGGCTTCCGCCAGAGCAGTGGAATGCGTTCGTAGCGATGCTCGACAGACCCGTCCAACGCAAGCCGCGCCTAGCCCAGTTCCTCAAGGAGCAGGCGTCGAGCGCGGACGACGCGCAGTAGTCAAGGGCTTCCGCCCAACCAGGATGCCTGACTTCGCCCCCGCCGTTCCCCTCGCTGCCGAGCACTCCGTCGAGGAGTTCGATTGCGGGTCTCCAGCCGAGACCGACTGGCTGCGCCGGAGTGCCCGAGTCGCTGAAGCCGCCGGAACTGCGCGGACGTACGTCGTCACGCCGGAGGAATCCAACAGAGTCGTCGGGTATTACGCCCTGGCGGCCTCCAAGGTCGAGCCCGCGAATGCGCCGGCACGGCTGCTCAAGGGCGCGGGGCGGACCGACGTCCCAGTCATTCTTCTGGCCCGCCTCGGCGTCGATGTCACCGCTCAAGGGTGCGGGCTGGGACGACGCCTTGTTTTCGACGCCCTTCTGCGCGTCGTGTCAGCGTCGAAGATCATCGGCGCGCGCGCACTCCTAATCGACGCGGAGACGGAACAGGCCAAGCAGTTCTACCTCCACGTCGGGGAGTTTGAGGAATCGCCGTTGAACCCCCTTCAACTTTGCCTGCTCATGAAGGACCTCCGGCGCGCCCTCAAGGACGCCGGGGTGGAGGTGGAGTAGCCCCACAGTCGCAAAGGCTGTGAGGGCGCTCGTCAGCTCGCCTGCTTGGCCCAACGCTCGCAACCAACCAGTTCACACTCGAGCCGGATTGGGACGTTCAGGTTGCTACGGTCGGTTTGACTCCTCTCGCCCCGACCATTCGAGTAGGTGGCTCGCAAAGCGCCCAATCCCACGCTCGACTCGGCCTCATCGCGGCGCCCGGCGAGTACTCGTGGACCTGCCCGATCGAGGATGATCCTGAACCGACCGACCTGAATGTCCCGATTCGGCGTGCCGGCATCGCAGGAATGGCGCAGCGCTCAGCCAGCGGTCTTGGTATCGACGGCTGACAGCTTGGCACGCGTGGCCGCCCAGCGACCGAGTTCGAGCAGTGCCTCTTCCGACGACGAACCTGGCTCCGCCGAGTAGGTGACGATTGTCAGGCCCGGGTCGGCGGGGAGCTCGAGAAATTCGTAGGCGAGGGTCAGCTCGCCGACCAGCGGGTGGTGAAGCCGCTTCGAGCCGGTTCGGTGGAGGCGGACGTCGTGGCTGGCCCAACGGACCCGAAACTCGTCGCTTCGTGTGGACAGTAGCCCGATCAGGTCCGACAGCGCTCGGTCGTATGGGTTCCGCCCGGCCTCGCCCCGAAGGGTCGCGACGATGTCGTGAGCGGTCGTCTCCCAGTCGACGTAGAAGCTGCTCGCCCGAGGATCGAGGAACACAAAGCGCGCGGAGTTCGCCGGGCGGACCGCGTCGCGGAAATGCTCGGAGTAAAGCGCGGTCGCCAGTTGGTTGGCGTGGAGGATGTCGAAGCGGCCGTTGCGTACGAAGGCGGGTACGCCCGCCATTGAGTCGACGATCCGCCCGATGCTCGGGCGAATCCGTTGCGGCGCCGCCGTCCGACGCTGTGGCTTATCCGCATTTGCCGTCCGCATAAGGTCCAGCAGATGCGCGCGTTCCGCCTCGTCGAGCCTCAGGGCGCGGCATACCGCATCGAGCACCTCGTCCGAGACTCCGCGTGCCTGCCCTCGCTCCAGTCGCGTGTAGTACTCCGCGCTGATGCCCGCCAGGAATGCGACCTCTTCGCGCCGCAGGCCCGCGACCCGGCGCCGGCCGTATGTCGGCAGGCCGGCGTGCTCGGGCGAAACCTTGGCTCGCCGGGTGGCGAGGAACTCGCGAATGTCGTCTTCGTTGCTCATGTCATGGCTACGGTACGCGCCTGTCGCGCCGGGTGGGAGGTACTCGCAGTACCCCTATCACGCGTGCCTTCCTTGGCGGGACTATGGGTGGTTGGATGTTCGCAGCAATACCGATGCTCACTCGAGGCGCGACATGAAAGCTGCCATCTTCAGCGGACCACACCGGATCGACGTCGGTGACCGACCCGATCCCGTCATCGCCGCACCGACCGACGCCATCGTGCGCGTCGTCATGGGCTGCGTCTGCGGCTCGGACCTCTGGTATTACCGCGGCGACTCGCCGCACGAACTCGGCCCGATCGGGCACGAGTTCATCGGCGTCGTCGAGGATCTCGGGGCGGAGGTGCGCGGCATCGCCAGGGGCGATCTCGTCGTCGCGCCGTTCACCTACAGCGACGGAACGTGTCCGAACTGCCTCGCCGGGGTTACGTCGCAGTGCGTCAACGGCGGCTCGTTCGGGAACCGTGGTATCGACGGCGGGCAGGGCGAAGCGGTTCGCGTTCCACTGGCAGGCAGCACGCTCGTGAAGGTCCCTAGCTTCGGTCATTCGGACGAGACCATGCTGTCGCTTCTCGCCCTCTCCGACGTGATGTGCACCGGCCACCACGCCGCAGTCAGCGCCGGGGTGAAGCCCGGGAGCGTGGTGGCAGTCGTCGGCGACGGCGCGGTTGGACTCTGCGCGGTCATCGCCGCCAAACGCCTCGGGGCCGCGCGCATCATCGCGTTGTCTCGAAACCCAGCGCGCCAGGCGCTCGCGCGCGAGTTCGGCGCCACGAACATCCTCGCCGAGCGAGGCGATGCGGCGACAGCTGCCGTCAAGGAGATGACTGGAGACGTCGGCGTGGATGCCGCCCTCGAATGCGTCGGGACGAACCAATCGATGGCGACCGCGTTCGCGATCGCCCGGCCGGGTTCCATCGTCGGTGCCATCGGTGCCCCGCATGGCGTCGTGGTGCCGATCGAGACCGTGATCTTCCGCAACGTCGGGCTGCGCGGCGGTGTCTCGCCGGCCCGAGTCTACCTACCGGAATTGATGGACGACGTTCTGGCCGGGCGCATCAACCCCGGCCGAGTCTTCGACTTCGAGACCGACCTGGACCATGTCGCCGAAGGGTATGCCGCGATGGACGAACGGCGGGCGATCAAGTCGCTCGTGCGCGTGGGAGCGCTGTGATGGCCCTTAGCGAAACAGCCCGCAGGAACCATGACGAGCTCTTCCCCGGACATGTCTCGACTCTCGCTGTCACCGACCCGGAACTCATCGAGATCTTCGACAACTTCGCTTTCGACGAGGTGCTCGGCTACGGCAACCTCGATACCCGAACCCGCCTTATGGTCCAGCTCGCTTCCATGATCGCGTGCCAGGCGGTCGGCGAGTATCGGGTCATGCTGGGCGCGGCGCTGACAGTCGGACTCACGCCGATCGAAGCCAAGGAGATCGCCTACCAGGCCGTTCCGTATGTGGGTATGGCCAAGGTCTTCGACTTCATCCACGCTACCAACGAGGTCCTCGCGGAGCGTGGGATCCAAATGCCGCTTGAGGGCCAGTCGACGACGACGCCCGAGACCCGTGCGGAAAAGGGTCTCGCGGTTCAGAAGGTGATCGTCGGCGCCGGCCGGATCGATCAGATGTATGCGGCCGCAGCCCCGGACGAGGCGCATTTCCAGAACTTCCTCTCGGCGAACTGCTTCGGCGACTTCTACACCCGCACCGGGATCGACGTGCGGACCAGGGAGCTTCTGACGTTCGCCATGCTCATCTCGATGGGCGGCTGTGAGCCGCAAGCGAGAGGTCATGTGACTGCCAACCTCAACGTCGGCAACGAACGCGGCGTGCTGCTGAGCGTGATCACGCAGTTGCTGCCGTTCATCGGCTACCCGCGCACGTTGAATGCACTGGCAGTCATCGACGAAGTGATAAAGGCATGAATACGGCTGGGCCGGCGCCTGAACGAAAGGGAAGACCGATGCCACCCCGCACATGGCTCATCACCGGCGTCAGCAGCGGCTTCGGCCGTGAGCTCACGAGTCAGCTCCTGGAGCGCGGCGACCGGGTTATCGGCACTGTCCGGCGCCTGGACGCCGTCGCCGACCTCGCCGCGCGCAACCCGGACACGTTCCATGCGGAGCTACTCGACGTGACCGATGCGAAGGCGGTCCGCGAAGTCGTGGACCGCAGCTTCGCCGATGCTCGGGCGGATCGACGTGATCGTGAGCAATGCCGGCTACGGGCTATTCGGCGCCGCCGAGGAGCTCTCCGACGAGCAGGTCGAGCGCATCCTCGACACCAACCTCCTCGGCTCCATCGCGCTCATCCGCGCCGCGCTGCCGCATCTGCGCGCGCAGGGTGGTGGGCGCATCATCCAGATCTCCTCCTACGGCGGGCAGGTGGCCTACCCCGGGAATTCGCTGTACCACGCGACCAAGTGGGGCATCGAGGGCTTCGTGGAGTCGGTCGCGCAGGAAGTGGCCGCGTTCGGCATTGGCATGACGATCGTCGAGCCCGGCGGCGCACGGACCGAGTTCCGCTACGGCAGTGCCCAGGTAGCAGAGGCGATGCCCGTCTACGACGGTACGCCCGCGCACGGCTTTCTCCGGATGCTCGACCCGAAGAACGGGCTCGCCCCGGGCGACCCGGCGCGTATGGCTGCGAGGATCATCGAGAGCGTCGACCTGGAGCCTGCCCCCATGCGCATGGTCCTTGGATCCGAGGCGCTCCGGAACACGCTCGCGGTACTCAAAGCGCGCGTCACAGCGTTCGAAGCGCAGACTGAGCTCGCCGCCTCGACTGACTTTCCGCCCGGAGAGTAATAGGGAGAAGAAGTGCAGCTCCTCAAGAAGCAGCCAACGGTGAAGGCTCCGGCCGAAACGTTCACCGGCGATGCCTGGTTCGACGTGATTGCTCGCGGTGAGGGACCATCGCGTATCCGCGTCAGCGTCGTTCGGTTCGCGCCCGGCGCGCGCAACGCCTGGCACGCGCATTCGGTCGGGCAGACCGTGCACGTGACCGAAGGCGTCGGGCTCATCCAGGCACGCGGAGAGAGAGCTATCGAGATCCACCCCGGTGACACCATCCACACGCCTCCCGGCGAGTGGCACTGGCACGGCGCCACGCCGGACCGATTCATGACCCACCTGGCCATGTGGGACGCACCCGCCGAGGGTCCCGAGACTGAGTGGGGCGCGCTGGTCACCGACGCCGAATACCGCGGCGAACGCTAGCCATGGCCGCCTGGACTGCGGATGAACTTGCGAAGATCGGCAAGGCAACCGAGCTACGGATTGCGTCGCGCCGCAGTGATGGCTCGCTCCGGCCCTACGTGACCATCTGGGTCGTCCGCTCGGGCGACGACCTCTATGTGCGGTCGGCGTACGGGCATCAGAACGGATGGTTCAAGCGCGCACTGTCGTCCCGCGAGGGACGGATCACAGCCGGCGGCGTGGAGCGCGACGTCGCGTTCGAAGAGCCGGGCGCCGCCGTAGACGCGGCCGTGGACGCGGCCTACCACGAGAAGTACGACCGCTACGGACCGAGCATAGTGGGGACGGTGGTGTCGCCCGAGGCGGCGAGATCAACCCTCAGACTCGTGCCTCGATAGTCAAGAAACGCCACGGAGAGGTGGCCGCCCCCTGTGCGGACCGGCATCTACCTGCCGGAAGCGATCGCCTCCTCGTAGCGCTCGAGCAACTCGAAGAGCTCATCGGCGGCGTACTGCTGATCCCAGGCGGTCTCCGAGATACGTCGGACCACACCCGCCGCCTCGAGCGTCTTGAGGCCCTCGAGCGCTCGCTGATGCCGCACCCCGATGGCGCCGCGAACGATGGCAGCCGACGTAATCGGCTGTGCCGGCAGAATGGGGATGATGCGCGCGGCCGCAGAGTCGCGACGCGGCCGGCCGGCACGTTCGAACCACGCCTTCTCGATCTCGGCGACCTCGGCCGCGAGCTCGACCGAGAGGCGCGCCGACCGTTCCAATGCCGCTGCGAACGAGGCGCACCAGGCCGCGACACGGCCTTCGCGGAATCCAACGAGGCCCTCGACGTACGCATTCGGCTTGGCCGCGAGGACGATCGACACCGGCGGCACGAAGCTCGGGGCAACGCGGCGACGGCGGAGCACGACGTGGACCAGGCAGCGGCCGACCCGGCCGTTGCCGTCGAGGAAGGGGTGGATCGTCTCGAACTGCGCGTGGGCGATTGCGGCCTGGGCCACGGCCGGCAGGTCTTCGCGGTTGAGGAACGCGACGAGGTCATCGATGAGGCGGCGTACCTCGGTCTCGGGCGGCGGTACGTACCGGGCGTCAATCGGGCTATCGAGGCGTCCGCCGATCCAGTTCTGCTCGGTGCGGAGTTCACCTGGGTGCGCCCTCGGCTCGCCTGCCATGAGCGTCCGATGGATCGCGCAGACGTCGTCGATCGTAAGTGGGCGATCGACCTCGCCGAGGGCTATTGCTTCTTCCATCGCGACTACGTTGGCCGCCACGGTTCGGGCGATCCCCTTCGCCGCGCGCGGGTCGATGAGGGCGCGGGCAAGATTCCGCTGGCTGAGCTTGTAACCCTCGATCCGCGAGGAGGCGATGGCCTCGGAACGGAGCAGGAGAGGGCCGATCGCCTCGAGCCCGGCGACGCGCGGATTAACGTTGAGAGCGGTGACCGCCGCCTCGGCAGCGGCGATGAGTTCGTGGGTCTCGAACGGGACCGCCGGGTCGATCCCGGCGATGGGATCCGGCACGAACGCCTGGTACGTAAACGAGGCACGCGCTCGCCGCGGACCGTAAGCTCCCGGATCGCCCTCCCAATGTCGTTCTACGTACATGCCCAACCGTCAGTCTCCTGTCGTCTTTGACGATATAGCCTACCTTCAGACAGCTAAACCGTCAAAGCGGTCCTGAGACTGACGGGATCGGTTGCCCCAGAGGCCCTATGCGGCCAAACGAACTGCGGAGTCAGCCGGCGGTCTCGAGCCACCGGCCCCTGCCCGTGAGAACGCACTCGAGCCGCAATGGGACATTCAGGTCGCCACGGTCGGCTTGACTCCTCTCGCCTCACCGCTAGGCGCGGTCGGGCTGCGGAGGCCGGGGCAACATCTGAGCCGCTGCTCTGCTACTCCCCGACAGGGACGGACACCGGCGATGGAGCCCCTTGGTCGGAACCCACCTGCAGGCCCAGAAGCCGGGTCAGTACCTCGCCCTGCAGGCTCATTCTGACGTGCTCCGGATCCAGGAATGCCTGGAAAGCGAGGCCAACGCTAAGGGACTCGATGATGATCGCCAGGTCGCGGGGGGCGAAGGGCGACGGCCGGCCGGCATTCTCGTAGATCGACGCGATCATCTCGGCGGTGACCGTCCGGGCGTGCTCGTATTGCTCGGCAAGCAGAAGTTTCGCCCGCTCGTCGCGCATGGCGTGAAGCCAGAACTCGACGGCCAGCACGACCCACTGCCTCTCCGCCTCCGGCTCCTGGTCGGGCTGCTCCTCCAGTTCGCGAGCCATGGCCGCCAGGTCCTGTCCCTCGAAACGCCGCGCGTGCTCGGCTGTCTGCACCTCGATCCGGCGCACGATCAAGGCGATGACGAGGTCCGTCTTGCTCGCGAAGTTGGAGTAAACGGCGCCCTTGGTGTAGCCCGCCGCCGCGGCAACTTCGTCCAACGATGCGGCCTCGAAGCCGCGCCGAGCGAAGACCTGGGCAGCGGCGTCGAGCAGCCGCTCCCTGGTCTGGGACTTTCGCTCCTGACGGCTGAGTCGCTCTTGCATGGACCAAGGATACCATTCGGTACTCCTATACTCAAGAGTATTGACATACCGCATGGTATCGTCATACTGTCCGGTATCGCCTCCGAGGGACGGCGGCCAGGAAGAGGAGACCGGGGTGCTGCTCGAAATCCAAGGGCTCACCAAACGCTACCGACGCGGGGCCACGCCCGCCAATGACGGCATCGACCTGACCATCGAAGCCGGGCAGGTGTACGGACTGCTGGGCCACAACGGAGCCGGCAAGACGACTCTCGTGAACCAGATCGTCGGGCTGATCCGCCCCGACCGCGGCTCGATCCGCATCGACGGACGGGACGTCGTCGCGGCCCCGGGCTTCGCCCGCAGAACGTGTTCGATCCAGCCGCAGTCTCAGGTCCCGATCGATGGCCTTACGCCGCGCCTCGCAATCGAGACCCTTGGCCGGCTGCGCGGTGGCAGGGCCGACCTCGCCAGAATGCGAGCTGGGCGGTTGATTGACGCCCTGGATCTCGGCGAATGGCGCGACACTGACGGCGCTCGCCTCTCGGGCGGCGTCAAGCGGCTGGTCTCGTTCTGCATGGCCGCCGTCGAGCCGGGCAAGCTCGTCATCCTGGACGAGCCGACCAACGACGTCGACCCGGTTCGCCGGCGGCTGCTGTGGGCCCAGGTTCGCTCGCTCGCCGACGAAGGCGCGGCCGTTCTGCTGGTCACCCACAACGTCATCGAGGCAGAACGGTCGGTCGACGCCCTGGCAATTCTCGACCACGGGCGAGTGCTGACCCAGGGCACGCCGGCCGAACTCAAGGCCGGGGGGGACGAAGACCTGCGACTCGAGCTCGTCCTGGATCCTGGAGCCGGCGCCATCGAGAAGCCGCACTACGCCGGGCCTGCCACCGTCATCGGCAACCGGATCATCGTCACGGTGCCTGCGAGCCAGGCCGGCCAGGCCGCGACATGGGCCAACGACCTGCGCCGCGTGGGCCGGATCGAGGAGTTCTCGCTGACTCCGGCGACTCTGGAGGACGCATACGTAGCACTCGTGGGAGCCACTCAACCCACCAGCATCAACGAGGAATTCGATGTCCACGCTGCTTAGCTACCGATTGCTCGTCACCTGGCAAGCCCGCCGGATGCGCATGTTCCTGCCCCTCGGGATCGTGGTCCAGGCACTCTTCGCCCTGGGAATCGTGGCCGGATATCCCCTGCTCTTCCCGACGATCGACCGGACCACCGTCCTCTACCTGGCGACCGGGGCGCCGGTCATCGCCCTCATCACGATGGGTCTCGTGGCGGTGCCGCAACTGGTCGCCGCGGCCAAGACCGAAGGAACGCTGGCATACATGCGCTCGCTGCCGATTCCGCGAATCGTGTACCTGCTGGCCGACATGACGGTCTGGCTGGCAGTGGTCCTGCCGGGCGTCGTGTTCGCGGTGATCATCGCCTCGATTCGCTTCGGTTTGGACCTGCAGATCAGCCCGCTGGTGGTTCCGGCTGTGGTCCTTGTGGCCCTGACCGCAACATCCGTCGGCTATGCCCTCGCTTCGCTGCTGCCACCGATGGTCGCCAATATGGCCAGCCAGGTTCTCGTGGTCTTCATCCTGATGTTTTCACCGCTCAACTTCCCGGCCGACCGATTGCCGGGTTGGCTTGCGGCCATCCACAGCGTTCTTCCGATCCAGGCGATGGGCGAAGTGATGCGAGGTACGCTCGCCTCGAATTCCTTCCCGATCACGTTCGGCTCCTTCGCGCTCCTCGGAGCCTGGTGCGTCGCCTCGTTCGCCGCTACTAGCGTGGTCCTGACCAGGCGGGCGTGAACGGGCGGAGCGGCTACGGCTCGTCCTTCGCCGGGCGGTTGGAAGGAACGCCCTTAAGCCGTCTTCCAGACCCGACCAACGTAGCTCGGTATGTTCGCGACCGGGATCAGCAAAGATGGCGACGGTGTGTCGGCCCTAACCCTCTCGCCCCGACCATTCGAGTAGGTTCCGCCTACCCCGTCGTCGATTCCACGCTCGCGTCGCCTGTTTCTGCTGGCAGACCCTGCGGCAGCTGTCGCCCGGGGCTTTATGGCAGGACTACCAGATGAACGGAATCAGCTTCTTCGTGCGCCGGCTGTATTCGACGTAGCCGGGCAAATCACGGGAGAGCAGGTCTTCCTCGGCGGCGATTCGATGCCGGTAGGCGCGACCGAGCAGGCCACTGACCGTCACGACGACGGGCAGGCTGCCAGAGGTGAGGCCGAATCCAGTCCAGGTGAGCAGAGATCCAAGGTAGCCAGGGTGGCGGATCAAACGATATGGGCCGTCATCGACGACTTGCTGCTCTTCCTCCGCGCGCAGAGTCCTCGAATAGGAGGAGCCTAGCGTTCTCATCGACCAGATCCGCAGGCCAAGCCCGGTTGCCTGCAGGGCCACACCAACTGGTGCGGCACAGCGCGGTAGCGGTCGAAGCGGAAGGCGTCGAAGCGCCGGCGAGAGCGTCGCTGCGAGGACTCCGGCCACGACGATCATGCGGGTGCTATCCCGATCGTCCGGGTCAGCGTCCAGGCTCGAGGCTCGGCCTCGCTGTCGAGCCACCGCCTCTACGGCGAAGAAGCCAGCCACGCCGGCGTATCCGGCAAGAAACCACCACCTACGGGGCCCTGGCGACGAATGGCTGATTCGTGTGACATGTCGCCAGTATCGTCGCAGCTGAGCTTGGGTACCTCCACACTTGGCTCGACATCAGCTTCAAGACGTCGCCGGCGCCGATCCAGGATCGCGAGGCCTACCCGCCTGGAGCACCTGCGTCATTCGCGATTGGAGATCCGGGCCAGAACCAGGCAGCAGCGAGGCTGGCCAATGCGAGTGCCACCAGCCCGCCAGCCACGCGGCGATGAGCAAGGCATCGTTCTCGCAGATCTCCACCTGCGCCAGGGAGCGGCCAGCGAGGACGGCCTCCTCGTTCGCGCCAAGCCGGAACGTGGCTGCGCAGCCTAGGGCCGCCGGGCGTAGTGGGAAGCTCGCGAGGCGGGGTCATCAATGCGATCTTCGGCATCGAGTAGACGTGAGTTTCACTGCTCGACACAAGAGGGTGACGGCCACGCGGGCTCCTTGCCTTCGCGTGTTTGTGGCTAAATACTGAACCGTATGGTTCAGTTTTCTAGTTCTCGCCTCGATGCCTCGTTCGCCGCGCTCTCGGACGCAACCCGACGCGGCGTGCTGGAGCAGCTCGGACGTGCAGACGCTTCGATCACGGACCTTGCCGAAAAGTTCCACATGACCCTCACGGGCATGAAGAAGCACGTCGGCGTCCTGGAGCAGGCCGGGCTCGTCACCACGGAGAAGGTCGGGCGCGTGCGGACGTGCAAGCTCGGCCCGCGCCGGCTGGAGGAAGAGACGGCCTGGATTCAGCGGCACCACCAGCTCTGGGAATCGCGCTTCGACGAGTTGGACAAGGTCGTCGAGGAACTGAAACAGAAGGAGAAGACCCATGGACGCAAGAAGAAGAAGTGAGCCCACCCCTGTGAAGAACCCCACGACGGTGGAACGGAAGTCCGAGCGCGAGTTCGTCGTGACGCGGACCTTCGATGGCCCGGCGCGCCTCGTGTTCGAGGCGTGGACCAAGCCCGAACTGCTGAAGCAGTGGTGGGCGCCGAAGTCGATGGGCATTTCCCTGCTCTCGTGCGAGGCGGATGTCCGTGTCGGGGGCAGCTACCGCTTCGTGTTCGGCCACCAGGGCTCGAAGACGATGGCGTTCTTCGGCAGGTACCTCGAGGTGACACCGCACTCGCGCCTCGTCTGGACCAACGAGGAAGGTGATGGCGGTCAGCCGTCACCACGGTGACCTTCGAGGAGAAGGGGGGCAAGACGCTGCTGGTCCTGCACGAGCTCCATCCCTCGAAGGAGGCCCCCGACGAGGCCATCGGCTTCGGGGAGGGGCTGCGCGAGACGTTCGGGCAGCTGGACGAGCTGGTTCTCGGCCTGGGCGCGAGCGCGGGAGAGTCCTACGTAGCCGGTCGATGTAGCTCGGCGCGTGCTGCGACCATTCAGGTAGTTCTGGCCTTGGGTCGCGGGTTATCGCCGGTGCCGCCCAAGTCGCCTCCTTGCCGATTCGAGCTGAGCTCAGCCGCCTGAACAGCCGGTTTGCGTCAGTGGCTGCCGGAGATGAGGCGTTCGCGGTCGAAGAGCCCGGAGACCAGCCGCCAGCCGAAGACATCGAGAAGGATCAGCAGGGCGCCGCACCCGATGGCCAACTCGGGTGTCGGCTCGATCGCGCTCGTAGAACTCGCCGAAGCATTCGAGGTTCTCGACGACCGTCAGTTTGAGGTAGAGAAACGGGTGCCTCGGGCATGATCGCAATACGACGCCGGATCTCGACTGCTTTCTCGGGAACCAGCGGAAACCCCGCCACGGTCGCCGAACCCGATGTCGGCGCCAGGAGCGTCCCCAGAGTCCGGACGGTCGTGGTCTTGCCCGCGCCATTCGGGCCCAGGAAGCCGAACACCTCCCCGTAGCCGATCTCGAACGAGACGTCCGCGAATGCGACCCGATCACCGAAGGGCTTGCTCAGACCGCGAGCTGGACCTGCCATTCCTCCCTAAAGGGTGGCGTTCTCGTGAGGAACACAGACCAG
>CAWIQP010000007.1:0-281453 GCA_963838285.1 uncultured Chloroflexia bacterium | reverse complement strand
TTTCTTTTGGGGCAGAGTTATGATGAAATCTCGCAGGCCAACGGCTTTATGCGGACACAGCATGGCACCGGAACAGCACAGGAGCTGGCATGGTAGCCGCCCTCATCGAAAGCTTCGTGACAAAAGCCGATCAAGAAATAAAATAATGTGGACTGTTTGGATTTACCCCGTTTATTTTATCTTATACAGGAGAAGAAAAATGACAAAATACACTCTGGAATGGAAACAGAAGAAAAAGAAGTGGGTACAGAAGCACAAGAAAATTGACGGTCAATCTATTTGGAAGATACATTATATACAAAACGATATTGAATATTCAAACGGAGAATACTCTACTGAGGAATCAGCACAGGAAGATTTAAAAAAATATAATGTATAAAGAGAATAAATAAAACCGTTCAATCCATTCTTTTCAAAGGGCATGTTAAATTATTAAACAATATTTTTCAGTCTTCGCAAGGCGATCTTTACCCAGAATCGCAAACACTTTGTCCAGTTCCGGGCCGTGAACATCCCCTGTCAGAGCAGCACGAACGGGCATGAATAATTCCTTTCCTTTCGCGCCCGTTTTTTCTTTAACATCTTTCATTGCGCGGAATAAAGATTTTGCGGCGGGACATCATTTTGATCCAGATATCCGGTAAAAGCTTTTACAACATTTTTCGCGCTGTCTTTTGCCAGGATTTCTTTGGCCTCATCAGTGATTTTGTATCTATCATCAAAAAATATTCTTATGTGACTTCGATGTCGGCAAGGGTTGTCAGATCGGTTTTTACCAGTTCAATAACACCATTGAACCATTTTGCATCAACGGCATCGGTTTTATAACCCGCCTGTATTTTCTAAAAAAGGATTAAGACGCTTAATTAAATCTTCGGTTTTGCAGTTTCTGATATAAATGGCATTGAGCCAGCGAAGTTTTTCTTCATCAAATATCGCTCCGCTTTTGGATGCGCGTTCCAGAGCAAATCCGGCAATCATTTCTTCACGGGACAATATTTCTCTGTCATCAGTAAATGAACTTCCCAAAAGCCCCAGATAATTAATCATCGCTTCCGGCAAAATGCCCTGCCTACGAAACTCACCGATCGAAACAGAACCGTGCCGCTTGCTGAGCTTCGCGCGGTCTTTGCCCAGAATCAACGAATGATGCGCGAATGCGGGAAGCTCAAATCCGAACGCCTGATAAAGCATAATCTGCAAAGCCGTATTGGAAAGATGATCTTCACCTCGAATGACATGGGTTATATTCATGAGGTGATCGTCAATGACAACAGCGAAATTATAGGCGGGCATGCCGCTGGAACGCACAATGATGAAATCGCCCATAGCTTCCGCCTCAAATTTTATAGCTCCACGGATTAAATCTTCAAATTCAATGGTTTGCGGCTGAACTTTAAAGCGAAATGAAGGTTTTCTGCCTTCGTTTTCTTTCTGTTTTCTTTGATCTTGAGTTAGATTTCTGCATTTTCCCATGTAGCGCGGCATACGCTTGCTCAGGATTAAATTCTGGCGCTCTTCTTCCAGTTCTTCCTCCGTACAATAGCATGGATAAACAAGGTCAGCGTCCATGAGTTTCTTCAGATGTTCTTTGTAGATATCGAGGCGTTCGCTTTGCCTGTATGGCCCGTACCCTTCTGCTTTCAGGCGGCTATCTTTACCGGCATCGTCATTTGAGCCTATCTGCGGCCTTTCATCCCAAGAAAGCCCCAGCCATTTTAAATCATCAGACAAATTTATCTGATAAGAAACAGCGCTGCGTGATTCATCGGTATCTTCAATGCGTAAAACAAGAAAACCTCCGTGATGACGGGCAAACATCCAGTTAAATAACGCCGTGCGGGCATTGCCCACGTGAAGTTCTCCCGTGGGAGACGGCGCAAATCTTACTCTAGGCTTTGGAGCCATCATTTTTCCTTTCTGTAACGGCAGCGGTGGCGAATACCGCTATCCCTTCATTTCTTCCGGTAAAACCCATGCCTTCATTTGTTTTGGCCTTGATATTAACAGCTGTTTTAGCAATATTCAGAGCGCTCGCGATATTGGAAACCATCTCCACGGCATAAAGCGCAAGTTTGGGCGCCTCCATCACAACGGTGGCATCAATGTTATTAATGGAAAATCCCCTGGCTTCGATTATTTTCTTTACCGCCTCCAGAAGAATCATGCTGGAGATGTTTTTATATTGGGGATCATTATCGGGAAAGTGCCTTCCGATATCGCCCGCGCCAACAGCGCCTAACAGAGCGTCGCAAATCGCGTGAATCAGCGCATCGGCATCAGAATGCCCCTGCAGACCTTTCTCAAAAGGAATTTCCACTCCGCCCAAAATAAGCTTTCTGTCGGCTGCAAATCTGTGGCTGTCATAACCAAATCCTGTGCGCAGACTTATTTTACTTCCCTTTTTCATTAAAGCATCCGCCATCATCATATCTTCCCTGGTTGTAATTTTAATATTGGCATAAAAGCCTTCCACCATTTTAACTTCTTTGCCTATTCGCTCTATTAAAGAAGCATCGTCAGTGCCATAAAATTTTTCATCATAGGCCTTCTTGAATGCTTCCTTTAAAAGCTCCAACCCAAAGGCCTGAGGGGTTTGCGTGAGCCACAGGTTATGCCGGGGCAGTGTAGCCCAAACATTGTTATCTTCCGTCGTTTCTTTTATAGTGTCTTTGGCTTTTACACCGGCTGCTGCGGCACCCGTAATCCTGGCGGCTTCAACGACCTGACTGATTAATTCTTCCGTAACAAACGGGCGCACGGCGTCATGTATAACCACCATGTCGCAATCTCCTGCAACAGCCTCAAGACAGTTTCTAACAGAATCCTGCCTTTGATTTCCCCCGGCAACAGTAGTTATCACTTTTGTGAGGCTGTATTTCTCTATCAACTCCTGCCTTATGGAAACCAGTTCATCCGGCGGCACAGCCACAATAATGTCATCAATCTCTTTTGATTCCTGAAATACTTTCAGGGTATGGACAAGGATAGGCAAACCATCCAATAACAGAAATTGTTTGGCTACATGAGATTTTAATCTTGTCCCGGCCCCACCGGCAGGAATGATGGCGACAGTCTTCATAAATTAATTTCTATTCCAATGCCCGGAAATATTATTTCACTTTATACCAATTCTAACAGGGTGAATCATTCCCACCCACAGCTGTCATACCGGCCCCCGCCTTCGCGAGGGTAAACTCCGGCGGGAATCCAGTTATTGTCTGTCATTGCGAAGCGTCTCTCAGACGCTGTGGCAATCTCTCTTTTTTGTCATTCCCGACCTGATCGGCAAGCCAGTTCTTTTCCCCCTCAGAATTGGTATTTTGATATCATCTTTTATCTAAAAAAGAAATATCTCATAAAAAAGCCCGGGAAATAATTTCCCGAGCTTTTTTTATATTCCTGTTAAATTAAAAATGCTAATTTGTTTTGTCTAACATTTCTTTTAATTCTGAAAAAATCATCCGACCCGCAGTCGTTTGCAGAACACTTGTCACAGTGACTTTAACATTCATGTTAACTAATTTTTGAGCGTTATCCACAATGATCATCGTTCCGTCATCAAGATAGGCAACGCCCTGCCCCTGCTCTTTGCCTTCACGAACTATTTTGACGACCATCTGCTCTCCGGGAAGAACAACAGGTTTCATGGCATTGGCCAACTCATTAATGTTTAGCACCCGAACGCCCTGCAATTCAGCAACCTTGTTCAAATTATAATCGTTCGTCATGAGTTTTGCGTTGAGTTTCTTGGCCAGCGCTACAAGTTTGCCGTCAACTCCTTTAATTTTCGGAAAATCCTGTTCAACTATTTCAATATTCACCGTCGAACTTTTTTGCAAGTGGTTCAGGACGTCAAGTCCGCGCCGTCCCCGCAATCGCTTCATCGAATCGGAAGAATCCGCCACAAGCTGCAATTCGTTCAAAACAAAACGTGGAACTATCAACTCTCCCTCAATAAATCCACTGTCACAAATATCGGCTATTCTCCCTTCAATGATTACGCTGGTATCCAGAATACGGCCTTCATGCACAACTTTGGAATCGGCGCCGTGAAAACTAAATTCTTCAATTTTTTTGGACCCTAAGACAAGACCCAGATAACTGAATATCCCCGTTATAAATAAGTAAATCCAGGGAATCACCTGTTGATTCTCTCTGATTTTACTGACAAAGCTTAAACCGAAGCCGAAGATCAAAGCAATCAGCAGACCGGCTATCATTCCTACTACGCCGCCAACAATTATCTTTAAGGATAATTTACGAATGTCCTTTTCAATTCTTATAACTATTAATGCGATTAATAATCCAATAATAAAGCCGGCAAATGATTTAAGAATCAAATAGGAATCTGATGTAGCGGTATAAAAAGAAATAGCATAACCGCTTATAGAACATGCCAAAATTAAAATAATCCTGATAATCAACCGTTTCACCTCCTTTCCTTTGGAATTGGTATTATAAGAATACGGAGGCATTACTTACGGTTCCCCTTAAAAAGGAAAAGTAATCTGCCCATTTTCAATTTTCAAAGAACTGTGGATAAGTATTATAAATAAGCAAATATTAAGTATTATTGGACCGTGAAAATTTTCTGCAGATTGTTTTCAACCTCGGATTCCTGAGCGTTGGTAGCTACAGAAATTTCTTTTACCAGCAGATTCTTGGCTGTATCCATCATTTTTCTTTCCCCGAATGAAAGATTTTTATCACTTTTTAAAATGAATAGATCACGTAAAACGCCGGCAATTTCAAATACAGAGCCTGTTTTTATTCTTTCGAGGTATTCCCTGTAGCGCTTATTCCAGGTTTGCTTATCTATAGTAACGTCTTTGTTACGAAGGATTTCATATACCTTGGGTATTTCTTTTTCTAAAATTATCTCACGCAGTCCGACCGCTTTAACACTCATCATAGGAATCATTATTTTCATGCCATTTCCCATGATTTTCATAACATAAAAAGACTGCTTTTTACCCATTACTTCTTTATTTTCAATGGCTTCAATGACCCCGACACCATGTGCCGGATACACTGCCAAATCGCCTACTTTAAACATCGTCTTATTCGCCTGCCTTTCCATCTTAATAAAGTAGCTTAACATAATTTGAACCATTAGTCAACGCCCAATACATATTGGAATAATCATTCATAAAATGAATGGAAAACATATCCGGAGAAAGAGATCTTAAAATTAAGATTATAACTCTAACAGATTATTATTTAAATAAAAAAGGAGCTACTTATATAAAAAGTAAACTCCTCAATATTTAAAATTGGAGGCGGCACCCGGACTTGAACCGGGGAATAACGGTTTTGCAGACCGCTGCCTTAGCCACTTGGCTATGCCGCCAAAATAAAATGGAGCGGGCGAACGGATTTGAACCGTCGACGTCTACCTTGGCAAGGTAGCACTCTACCACTGAGTTACGCCCGCTCATTGGAAACGGCGTTGAATATAACAAATAGATGTCACTTGTCAATAAAAATAATGAAAATTGATCTGAAAATTAATCAATTTTATTTCATGCCTGTCATTGTCAGTCATGTTACACATCAAGAGAGTCTGTTGAAACCTGAAAATAATAATCCTGCGAATACTATTTTTCTATATTACGGTATAATTTTATAAAATAATCAAATCCTGAAAAAATTGTAAGCACAAGAGCAATATAGAGAATTACCATCCCGACAGCATGAGCATTAATACCAAAAATGGAATAATGAATGATCAGCGCGGTCACTGCAACAATTTGAGCCACAGTCTTCTGTTTCCCCAGAGTACTTGCCTGAATATAAATCCCTTCGGAAGAAGCAATGCTTCTTATTACATCGACCATCAAATCACGAATAATTGTTATAGCCACAATCCATGCCGGTATGCGGCCGATAGGAATCATCAGAATCATTGCCGTATTAACCATAATTTTATCGGCAATTGGATCGAGAAATTTACCCATGGTGGTAATCATTTGTATTTTCTGGCAATGTAACCATCGAAGAAATCAGTAATTGAAGCGATAATAAATAATATCGCCAAAATCAGGCTCCAGAATTCCCCCGGCGATAAAAGCAGAATAAAAAGGAACGGGACAACACTGATTCTCAACAATGTTATCGTATTGGGCAAATTGAATGTTTCATGTCTTGAAATCATTATTTAATGCCTGTTAATAAAAACCCGCGATGACTTGTAAACTCGGCAGCGAGCGCATTCCACGTAGCGAGTTTTCGTGGTTATGCAAGCGATTTACAGAATCATAATATTCCTTAAGAATGCTGAAGATTCTCCCAGGCAAGCCTTTTGGAGAGCTTCAATCGTATTTTTTGGGCACCTTTTTCCAATCTTTTAAAAAAGTCTCTATCCCTTTTTCCGTCAGCGGATGTTTAACCAATTGAGCTATAACTTTAAAAGGAATTGTTGCTATGTCCGCGCCCATCAAAGCAGCGTCTAACACATGCCTCGGATGGCGGATACTGGCGACAATAACTTCTGTTTCATAACAATAATTTTCGAAGATAGTAACAATCTGATCCACAAGCTCCATACCGTCACTCGCGATATCATCCAGACGGCCGACGAAAGGGCTCACATAACGGGCGCCGGCTTTTGCCGCCATCAGCGCCTGCAAAGGAGAAAATATTAAAGTCTGATTTACGTTAATGCCGGCATCGGCAAACATTCTTGTCGCCTTCAATCCTTCCGTGGAAATAGGAACTTTAATGACGACATTCTTTCCCAGACGCGCCAGTTTCCTGCCTTCGGAAACATTCCTTTCGCGTCCATTGCTTATTACTTCCAGGCTTACCGGGCCTTTTACAATTTTCAGTATATCTTTAATTACAGCGTCAAAATCTTTTTTTTCTTTGGCAAGCAGGGATGGATTCGTGGTAACACCGTCAACCATTCCCAGAGCCAGTCCTTCCTTGATTTCTTCAATATTAGCAGTATCGATAAAAAATTTCATATATTCTCCCGTGGCGATTAATTATTTTTTTCTGATAAATATTTCTCACTGCATTGCTGAGAGCAAAAGTAATAGCTTTTGCCCGATATTTCTTTTTTAATGGCCTGGCTGACAGGCACATAAGTATGGCAGACAGGATCTTCAACCAGGTCTTCCCCGACAGCCGGCGATGAATTAAATTGATGATTTTCATTTTTTTCCGTCTTTACTTCCCGGACTGTATTAAAAATCTTATATAGCAAATAAATTACTATTATAAATACAAAAAAACGAAACAAGCATGATCATCCTAGTTAAATATTCAAAGCAAGTAATATTTTTTTGAATTATCCCGCGAACGGAGTTTAATCCCCTAGCCGCTTTTCAACCCGAATTCTTTATCATTCACTTAGCCGGTCTTTCAATCCGCGGATGGATACACCGAAAGAAGGATGAATAAAATAAGAAGCTATTTCACAAAGCGGCTCTAAAACAAACCGTCTTTTCTGAATTTCCGGATGCGGCACTATCAAATCAGTTCCCTGATCACTTCTGCCCGTAAAAAAGCAGATCAAGATCAATAATCCTCGGACCGCCTTTTACTTCCCTTTCACGCCCCATCTCATTTTCGATATTTTGCAACTCCCACAGGAGGTTATGGGCAGAAAGAGATGTTTTAATCTCCACAACCGCATTTGTGAACATAATTCTGGTTCTCAATTCCGATGGGCTCAGTTTTATAAAAAGAAGAAACTTTCATCATCTCAATTTCTTTTGGCCGGGAAATATCTTTCAACGGCATTTTTGCAGTTTTTCAAAGAGTTACCCAAATTAGAGCCAATCCCAATATAACAGATAATGCCGTTCAAATCTTATTAAAACCCTTTTTTAAATCTTATCCCTTAATCCTAAAACATCCTGCATATCATACAGTCCGTTTTCCTGATTGCACAATCCACTGGGCTGCGCGAATCGCTCCTTTGGCAAAATTGTCGCGATTGTGGGCACGATGAGTGAATTCCAGCCGTTCTCCGATCCCACCGAAAATTACCGTATGATCACCTACAATATCGCCGGCGCGAATTGTTTGTATCCCTATTTCTTTTTTAGTTCTCTCACCGATCAAACCTCGCCGCGAATAAACCGCGATCTCCTCCATATTGCGCCCCAGTTTATCGGAAATAACTTTCGCCATTTGCATTGCCGTTCCGCTGGGAGCATCTTTTTTTAAATGATGATGAGCTTCAATAATTTCGACATCATAATCATCTTTAAGAACCTCCGCACAATATTCCAGAACTTTTAACATCACATTTACGCCAACGCTCATGTTGGGAGTCAATACACAGCGTGTGTTTTTGGCCAATGCTTTAATTTTTTTCATTTCATCAGGAGTAAATCCGGTTGAACCGATAACAATGGCGCGATTTTTTTCATTGGCTATTTTTAAATAATTAAGAGAAGTCTCATGATTTGTAAAGTCGATAACAACATCAGCCTGAGCAACACAATCGATTAATTTGTCGCAAACCAAAATACCTGTCTTACCCAACCCTAGTCCTTGACCTATATCACGGCCGACAATGGGGTGCCCTGGCTATCTCTACAGCTGCTACAACACTTATACCCTCCGTCGTGGAAATGAGGCTGATAATTTTGCCGCCCATTCTTCCACCAGCTCCGGTAACGACAGCTTTAACCATAAAATCATCTCCTTAAATTATTCATTTACTGCAAGATAATTAAATCAAGCCATAATTGACCATAACCTTTTTCAGTTTTTCAAAATTAGCATCTGCCATTTTACAAAGCGGCAATCTATATTCATACTTTATTTTACCCATCAGTGCCAGCGCCG
This sequence comes from uncultured Chloroflexia bacterium, assembly GCA_963838285.1. GTDB lineage: Bacteria > Chloroflexota > Limnocylindria > Limnocylindrales > CSP1-4 > Fen-1039. Next base: position 272,648 of record CAWIQP010000007.1, on the reverse strand, counting down.
CTTTAACTGGAATGGGATTAACTTCGATAAAAAGCGCGTCGATCAATGAACTCATCTTATGATGGAGAACTTTCGCCCGAATCATATCGCCAGCTGCAAAAGCATCAACCAATCCGGCCATATCCGCCGGCGCCACATTAGAGATAACGGAAATAATGCCTGTGCCGCCCATAGCCATCAATGGCAAAGTGAAAATGTCATCACCGGATAAGACAGCAAAATCCTTGTCGCAGAGATTAATAACATCACTCATTTGCTTGATAGAGCCGGATGCTTCTTTAATGCCGACGATATTTTTTATTTTCGCCAGTTTGGCAACCATTTCCGGTATAAGATTCACGCCGGTACGGCTGGGTATATTATACGGTAATATCGGAATAGGAACGCTTTCGGCTATAGTTTTAAAATGCTGATAAAGTCCCTCTTGAGTAGGCCGGTTATAATATGGACAGACGATGAGCGCTCCATCGGCACCGGCTTCGTAGGCGTGTTTGGTTAACCGCAGAGCTTCGGCAGTGTTGTTTGATCCTGTACCTGCAATAATCGGTACTCTTTTTTTTACGGCGTCAATGGTAATTTCAATAACCCGATCGTGTTCTTCGTGGGTAAGAGTAGCCGACTCGCCGGTAGTGCCACAAGGCACAATAGCGTCCGTTCCATTAGCGATTTGAAATTCAATGAGTTCGCGCAAGGCTTTCTCATCAATTTGATCATTTTTAAAAGGTGTAACAATAGCGACCATTGCTCCTCTAAACATAACATAGACTCCTTAAATATTCTATATTTTGAAGATGTGTGTTCATATCATTTAAAATTTATTTCTGTTGAGGACCCTTCCAGACATATGCCGGAATCGTCACAAAGCATTAAGCGATAATTGTATATTTTTCCCCTGTTAACTTTTTTATCAGTAAAACTAAGAATATTGGATTCTTTATTTTTCAATATTATCCCATTTTTACCGACACCTGGCCGATACGTTCGAATGTCCTCGGACAATCTTTGCATTCATTTCCGGCACTGCCAACTTCGCTTCTCTCGATGGCAATATGATTAATTTTTACATCTTTGTCGTAGTAATCCCATTTCAAAATTACTGCATCACCGGAAGAAACAGCCTTCATATTCTTGTACACTCTGCCGATGATCAGACGCGGCAGATAAAAAACAGGATTTCCTTTCAGACCGCAACCTGTAAAAAAAATCAACGTCATCAGGAAAGCAAATATGCTATATTTTAGCGGAACTCTTTTCAAATTCTCCAGATCCTTTCCAACACTGCTGCAGTTGACGTTCCTCCTGTATGTTTACGTGAATTTACTGCATTTTCCAGTTTTATTTTTTCTGAATATCATCAGTAAACCCTTTATAAAATTCGTGATACTCTTTTAAAGTTAAATTTTCCAATTCTTTTTTATTTTTAAGCAATAAGCGACTATTTTACCAACAATTTCGTGCGCCCCGCGGAAAGGGATGCCCTTTTTAACCAGATACTCAGCAACGTCGGTAGCTGTGGAAAAGCCTCCCTTTGCCGCCGTATACATCTTTGCGGCATTAAACTTTGTATGTTTTATCATTTCCGTAAATATTGCCAAACAATCTTTTACGGTATCCACCGCATCAAACAGTGGTTCCTTATCTTCCTGCAAGTCGCGGTTATAAGCCATGGGTAAGCCTTTAAGGATAGTCATTATCGCGAAAAGGTCTCCGTAAACACGGGCGGTTTTACCCCTGATCAATTCCGCTATATCAGGATTCTTCTTTTGCGGCATTATGCTACTGCCGGTGGTATAGGCATCGGATATTTCGACAAAACCAAATTCATCCGAAGACCACAAAATCAAATCTTCACAAAATCGGCTCAGATGCATCATTACCAGCGAGGCCGCAAAAATAAATTCCGCTATAAAGTCCCTGTCCGCAACTGTATCCATACTGTTTTTACTTACCGCCGGGAAATTTAATATTTTTGCCGTCCGCTTGCGATCAATAGGCAAGCTCGTACCGGCTAAGGCCGCAGCACCTAATGGTAAAACATTGATCCTGTTATTACAGTCATTTAATCTTTGGGCATCACGCGCGAACATTTCCCCGAAAGCAAGAAAATAGTGGGAAAGTAATACCGGCTGAGCCTTTTGCATATGCGTGTATCCGGGCATAATCGTCTTGATTTCACTTTTTGCCAGTTTAATCAACTGTACCTGCAGATCATTGACAAGGGCGAGGATGCTTTTAATTTCCGTCCGCAGGAAAAGCCGAACATCTAATACTATTTGATCATTGCGGCTCCTTGCTGAATGAAGTTTTCCTCCTGTTTCACCAATACGGCTGATCAGTTCCCTTTCTATGGCCATGTGAATATCTTCATCAGACGCATTAAATTTAATTTCCCCTTTTTCTATATCCTTTAAAATATTTTTCAGAGCAAATACAATTTTTGCCGCTTCATTTTTAGATATTATATTCTGCTGGGCCAGCATAGTGGCATGAGCAACAGAACCTTCAATATCGTAAGGATAAAGTCTCTGGTCGTAATGAATGGAAGACGTAAATTTTTCCACATTTGGGGCTGTCGGTTTTTGAAACCGGCCGCTCCATGATTTTTTTTCGATTGCCATGCATTTTCTCCGCATAGTTAATGTTTATTTTTCAAAATATTTTGGATTATCAAACGCAATCCATTCAATTTGATAAACCCTATTGCATCCTTTTGATTGTAAACCTGATCTTTTTCAAAAGTAGCAAATGCCTCACTGTATAGAGAATAAGGCGATTTGCGTCCGACGACAACACAATTTCCTTTATACAACTTCATTCGCGCGGTACCGGTAACATTTTCCTGTGTTGCATCGATATACGTCTGGAGAGTTTTCATCTCCGGCGAATACCAGAAACCATTATAAACAAGTTGAGCATATTTTGGTATCAGAGAATCCCGCATGATCATGACTTCGCGATCCATAGTAATAGATTCTACCGCGCGATGCGCCGCCCAGAGCACAGTACCACCGGGAGTTTCATATACACCTCGTGATTTCATTCCTACAAAACGATTTTCCACCATATCCATGCGGCCGATGCCATTGGCACCGGCGATCGTATTCATATAATCCATGAGTTTTGCCGGTGACATTTTTTTTCCATATACAGCCACCGGATTTCCTTTTTCAAAATCAATTTCCACATATGTGGGTTTATCCGGCGCCGCTTCAAGAGATTTAGTTAGCACGAAAATATTCTCCGGCGCTTCCGCCCAGGGATCTTCCAGAATTCCTCCTTCATACGAAATGTGCAAAAGATTGCGATCTGAACTATAAGGCTTAGATTTAGTCAGAGGAATAGGAATCTTATATTTTTCGGCATAATCAATCATTGATTCCCGGGAATTAAATTTCCAATTGTCATCTTTCCACGCCGCAATAATTTTAATTTCCGGATTTAGGGCATAGTAAGTAAGTTCGAATCGGACCTGATCATTGCCCTTGCCTGTTGCGCCATGTGATACTGTATCCGCGCCTTCAAGTTTCGCTATTTCGATTTGCCTCTTGGCGATAAGCGGTCGTGCCAAAGATGTACCCAAAAGATATGTGCCTTCATAAATGGCGTTGGCGCGCAGTGCCGGAAAAACAAAATCCCGCGCGAATTCTTCCCGCAAATCATCAATATATATTTTACTGGCTCCGGTATTAATTGCCTTTTCTTTCAGGCCGGTTAGCTCCTCTTTCTGCCCCACATCTGCGGCAAAACAAATAACTTCGCATTTGTATGTCTCGATAAGCCAGCGCACAATTACCGATGTATCCAGTCCGCCCGAATATGCCAAAATAACCTTTTTAACTCCTTGTGACAATTTTTGTTCCTCCTACTCCCGATAAACGGGATAAATGCGTTAACGAAATTATTTTTTGCTAAATAACGTAGAAAATAATTTCTAACTTATTAAAGTAATATTTCCAAAATTGCTTTTTGCACGTGCAGACGGTTTTCCGCCTGATCAATGACCACCGACTGCGAACCGTCAATGACGTCAGAAGAAATCTCTTCTCCACGGTGCGCCGGCAAACAATGCATCACCATCACATCTTTTTTCGCTTCTTTTAAAAGTTTTTTGTTGATCTGGTAATTTTTAAATATTTTTTTTCTTTCTTCCTCTTCTGATTCCTGTCCCATACTCGCCCAGACATCCGTATACAAAACATCGGCATTTTTTACAGCCTCCAATCGGATCCCGATAAAGGGTAATGCCTTCTTTTGCGTCTTTCTTCCCTTTAGCCATTATTTTCCTGTCCGGATCATAACCTTCCGGACAAGCCAATGACTAATTCAATCGGCAATTTGGCGGCAGCTTCAATCCATGAATTGGCAATATTGTTGCCGTCGCCGATATAAGCTATTTTTAACTTATCGTAAGATCCCTTCTTTCTCCTTTATCGTAAACAAATCGCTCAGGATTTGGCAGGGATGCAGAAGGTCCGTCAAACCATTAATGACCGGAATTGAAGCACAACGGGCAAATTCTTCCACACTTTCCTGAGAAAAAGTCCTAATCATAATTCCATTTAGATAACGCGACATCATACGGGCTGAATCGGAAATAATTTCGCCGCGACCTATTTGCGTATCCCGGGAATTTAAAAATAAGGCAATCCCGCCTAACTGATACATGCCGACTTCAAAGGAGATCCTCGTCCGGGTGGAAGATTTATCAAAAATCATCCCCAGAGTTTTTCCCTTGAGAGAAGCATGGGGCTTTCCTTCCTTTAAAGACTTCTTAAGTTTTGCAGCCTTTTTCCAGATTTTGTCAAAGTCAGCCGTTTCCAGATCGTAAATGTTTAATAAATCCTTTTTCATTTACCCCTCCATCACTTCATCAAGCACTTTAATCGCGAAATCGACATCCTGATTAGTAATAATCAGCGGCGGCACAAAGCGCAGAGTTTTACTGCCGGCAGAAATGATGAGCAATCCCTTCTGTAATGCATTCGTTGACAATATCACCCGCTTTCGATATTCAGTTGTGCCGCGATCATCAAGCCCTTTTCCCCTGACATCTCTGATGATGGCATGTTTTTGCTGCAGCTTTCTTTAATTGAGATAAAAAATAATCTCCGGTTTTCCGGCAATGCTCTAATATTCCTTCCTGCAGCATCGTTTTCATCAGTCGCGTTCGCCGCAGCCATAGCCAAAGGATTGCCGCCAAAAGTAGAAGCATGATTACCAGGAACAAAAGCTTTGCGATCTTATCAGTCGCCAGCATCGCGCCTATGGGAATACCGTTAGCCAAAGCTTTGGCTAAAGTCATGATATCCGGTTTTATCCCGGAATACTCGTAGGCAAAAAGTTTCCCCGTCCGGCCCATGCCGGTTTGAACTTCATCAATGATTAACAAAATTCCATGACGGTCGCAAATTTCGCGCACCCCGGCCAGATAATTGTCATCGGGAATTTTGACGCCGCCCTCGCCCTGAATCGGCTCCAGCATTATACCGCATGTTTTACCGGATATTGCTGCTTCCAAAGCCTTTAAATCATTGAAAGGCACATAAGTAAAACCCTCTAAAAGCGGCGTAAATCCGAATTGAAATTTCTCCTGTCCGGTGGCCGTAATCGTGGCCATAGTCCTGCCATGGAAAGATTCCTTCATGGTGATTAATTCAAATTTATCCGGCCCCATATTTTCATGGGCATATTTTCGCGCCAGTTTGATAGCAGCTTCGTTTGCCTCCGCGCCGCTGTTGCAGAAAAATACTTTGTCCGCGAAAGAATTATCAACCAGCATTTTTGCCAACCGGGTTTGCGGCTCTGTATAATACAAATTGGAGACATGCGTTAATTTTCCCAGCTGCTCACTTACAGCGGCAATAATCCGCGGGTGGGAATGTCCCGAGATTGCAAACGGCAATCCCCGCAGCACAATCAAGATATTCCCTGCCATTGATATCCCATACCTTTGCGCCCGAACCCTTCATAAGAACAACCGGGAAGCGTTTATAGGTATTCATTATATTTTCATCGGCCATGGCCATTATTTCTTTTTCTGTCATTTCCTTCACCTTCAATTCATCGCCAAGGCTGAAAAGCCGCTATAAAACTATTTGAGTGCCTATTCCCTTATCGGTAAACACCTCCAGCAAAATGGCATGCTTCAGACGCCCGTCAATGATATGGGTCTTGCCTACTCCCGCCTTAAGAGCCTTCAGGCAACATTTAATTTTTGGAAACATGCCTCCTTCAATAGTGCCATCGTCAATTAACTTTAAAGCGTCATCATTGTTCATGGTATTGATCAGGTTTTTGTTTTTGTCCAGCACACCCGGCACATCGGTTAAAAGCAAAAGTTTTTCGGCCTTGCAGGGCTGCCGCAATTTCACCGGCAACAACGTCCGCGTTGATATTATAAGTTTCGCCCTTATCACCTACTCCCGTAGGAGCGATAACCGGAATAAAGTTATTCTGCGTAAGCGTTATAATCAGTTGTGAATTGATACTTTTCACTTTACCGACCAAACCAATATCTATAATCTCCGGCGGCGTATGTTTCACTTTTTCCTCATTTAAATAATACTTCTCCGCGTTAATCAAGTTGCCGTCTTTACCGCTTAAACCCACGGCATTTCCGCCATGCCGGTTAATTAAACCGACTATTTCTTTATTGACCATGCCAACGAGAACCATTTCCACGATATTCATGGTTTCTTCATCGGTAACCCGCATTCCCTGTATAAATTTTGATTCTTTACCGAGCTTTTTTTAAAAGGTCTCCTATTTGCGGACCTCCCCCGTGCACGACCACAGGATTAATGCCTATATATTTCATCATGACGACATCCTGAGCGAATTTATCTTTTAACTCATTGTCAACCATGGCATGGCCGCCATATTTGATAACGATTGTTTTATTATAAAATCGCCTGATATACGGCAGAGTCTCCAGAAGGATATCCGCCCGTTCTATTGAATTTGAAATATTTTCCATGGCAAGCTCCGTTTATAGAATGTACCTGCTTAAATCCTGATCTTCTATTATCTCATTGAGTTTTTCTTCCACATCCTGCGCGTCTATCATAATTTCTTTTTTTTGCATATCCGGCGCGTCAAAAGAAATATCATCCAGCAATTTTTCCATAATGGTGTAAAGTCTTCGCGCTCCGATATTTTCCGTTCTTTCGTTGACCAGTGTCGCCACTTCAGCGATGGCCGCTATGGCTTCCTCGGTAAATGATAATTTCAGTCCCTCCGTCGCCATCATTTCCGTATATTGTTTCACCAGAGCGTTATTCGGCTCCGTTAAAATACGAATGAATTCTTCCTTACCCAACGAATCAAGCTCAACACGGATGGGAAAACGTCCCTGCAATTCCGGAATCAGATCGGAAGGCTTGGCAACGTTGAACGCTCCGGCGGCAATAAACAGGATATGATCCGTTTTAACCATCCCATAGCGGGTATTGACGTTGGATCCTTCCACGATAGGCAGCAAATCCCTCTGCACACCTTCACGGGAAACGTCCGGTCCATGCGGCGCATCATTGCTTACGATCTTATCAATTTCATCCAGGAATATTATACCTGATTGTTCAACTCTTTCCAACGCTGTTTTCGTCACATTTTCCATATCTATTAACTTTTGCGCTTCTTCATCCTCAAGAATCTTCACGGCCTCCGGCACCTTTACCGTTCTTGATTTTCTTTTTCTGCGGAAACACGTCTCCTAAAACATCTCTGATATTGAGCCCCATATTCTCCATTCCCGCCGCGGAGAATATCTCTACCATGGGACCGCTTCTGGTTTCGGTAACTTCCAGATTTACTAACCGCTTGTTTAGTTGATCTTCCTGAGCAGTGCCTTAATTTCTCGCGCGTGGCATCAGGCTTATGTCCCTGATCCCCAGCAGCCTGATCATTTTCATCTGTTTCGCCGGTGTTATTCAGCATATCACTAACCATTTTTTCTTTAAGCCTCGGAGGAAGCAACAGATCGAGCAATTTTTCTTCCGCGATTTGGGACGCCCTCGTCCTGACATTTTCCTGCTCTTCCGATTTAACCATATTCAGGGACAATTCCACAAGATCCCTGATCATGGATTCGACATCCCGCCCGACATAGCCGACTTCAGTAAATTTGGATGCTTCTATTTTTAAAAAAGGTGAATTATCCAATTTGGCCAGTCTGCGGGCAATTTCCGTTTTTCCCACACCGGTAGGACCGATCATAATAATGTTCTTCGGTGATATTTCATCCGCCAGATCCTTAGGCACATTTTGCCTGCGCCATCTGTTGCGCAGGGCGATGGCAACGGCCCTTTTTGCATCAACCTGGCCTATAATATGCCGATCTAACTTTTCCACTATTTCCCGGGGTTTTAACCCATTACCAGACATACTTTACTTTTTCCCCTTATCTTTACTATTTTTTCTTTCCTTTTTTCCAGCTATCTTCATCTATTTCTTCAAGTCGTTATATTGTCATTTGTATATATACAAATTTCCGCTGCTATTTTCATGGCCTCTTGAGCAATTTCCGTCGCCGTTAAATCAGATATTGACGCACCAGCGCGCGAGCCGCAGCCTGCGCGAAAGGTCCGCCTGAGCCGATGGCCATAACCTCGTCATCAGCTTCAATGACATCGCCATTTCCGGAAATAATCAGAGAATTATCTTTATTTACGGCGATCATCAACGCCTCTAAATGCCTTAAAACCCGGTCCGTGCGCCAATCTTTCGTCAATTCCACTGCCGCACGCAGCAAATTTCCGTTGTATTGTTCCAACTTTTGATCAAAACGTTCGAATAAAGTAAAGGCGTCTGCTGTGGCACCGGCAAAACCGACGATGACTTCATCATTGTAAAGACGGCGAACCTTACGGGCGCCGTGCTTTAATATTGTAGTATCCAATGTAACCTGACCGTCACCGGCTACGGTTATCTTGCCCTTATGCCTGACTGCTAATATTGTGGTGCCTCTTATTCATTCTTTCTCCTCAAATAAAACCTAGCTTTCTAATTATTAACCCTTTTTTGTTCGCGGATGCGCTTTATCATAAACTTCCATCATTCGACTAATATTAACCGCCGTATATTTTTGAGTTGTGGAAAGGCTCTCATGCCCAAGCAATTCCTGAATCGAACGCAAATCAGCCCCCGCATTCAAGAGATGCGTGGCAAAACTGTGTCTCAATGCGTGCGGACTGATCTTTCGTCCCTATACCGCTTTTGCCTGGTTACCTCATTAACTATCCGGGCGATACTTCTTGTCGTTATTCTTTCACCTCTGGCATTTAAGAATAAAGGTTTATTAAAAATATCGGCATCGGCATCTGTATCTTTTCTTATCTCTCCGATCTTTTCTAAATATTCCTGAACAGCTTTCAAGGCCGGTCCGCCAACGGGAACTATTCTTTCTTTTCTTCCTTTACCCCTCACCTTAACCAGTTTTTGGTTAAAATCAAGATCAATTAAATCCAATCCGGCCAATTCACTGAGACGTAATCCGGAAGAATAAAATACTTCCAATATGGCGCGATTACGCAAACTCAAAACTGAATTCTCATCCCGCGTTTTCAGAAGCTCAAACATTTCATCTACCGAAAGAAAAGCAGGCATGTGCTTTTCTGTTTTCAATGTTTGGATCATTTCCGCAGGATTATTTTTAATTTTCCCGGTACGCAATACATATTTATAAAAAGCTCTCAGTGACGACACCTTGCGATTGACCGTAACTTTTTTCACCTTCTGGCGATATAGGCAGCTTAAATATTCCCTGATAGTTTCCGGCTCCGCGTTAATTATTTCATCCTGGCTTTTTATGAAATTGTTATCAAGCAGAAAGCGGTTAAATTCATGAATATCAGCAAGATATGCAATACAGGTATGAGCGGAAACATTTCTTTCCACTTCCAAATAAATTTGAAAATCCCGAATGATGTTTCCCATAATATTTATATCAGTTAGTTATCTGACATAGCAATAGTCCTACTTAGTCGTAGATGCCCTTTAGGGTACTTCGCACGTGGGATAATGCCAAGTTTCAGCGCGCTTCACTTCTGAAACTTGGGACTCAAATCCCATTCCGCTTCGGGAATAATTCGACTAACGCTTCAATCTTCACTTCGTTCGTTTTCAGCGAGTCTCACTTACATCTTATACTTACCGAAATCTTCCGCCGAAAGATTTTCCAGAAATTCTTTGATCTTTTCTTCTTTCAATTTGTCCAAATCATTAAGTTTAATCCCGAAATCAACGTTACGTGATTTTTCAATGACATCTTCCTCCACGAATATCGGCGCATTAGCCCGCAACGCTATGGCAATAGCGTCGCTGGGTCGAGCGTCAATAGTAAAATCTCTGATCTTCCCGCAATAAATAAATATTAGCAAAAAAAGTATTGCTCCGAATATCCACAATTTCAATTCTATCTACCGTCACGTTAAAAGATTTCAAAAATTCGCTGAATAAATCATGGGTCATGGGCCGGGGAAAAACAATTTTTTCCAGTTCCGTGGCGATGGCGCTGGCTTCAAACAATCCTATCCAGATCGGAATAGCCTTATTATTCTGCATATCCTTTAAATATCACTATGGGCGTATTGGTAATAGGGTCGATGGTCAATCCTGAAACCTTCATTTCAATTAACATTACCTGCCTCCTTAGTTATTCGCTATTTTCCCTCTTAACGAATGTAAATAAGCTTTTGATATTTTCACATCCACCAGTTTGCCGATTAATTCCATCTCACCTTTAAAATTAACAATTTTCCAGGAACTGGTTCGTCCCATTAAATCACTCTTCAGAATTTTTGCTTTTCCCTTCAACTAACAATTCCTGTTTGCTTCTTTCCATAGCCGTGTTTTTTTCAAGTGTATGTTGATCCTGCAACGCCTGTAATTTTTCGAGCCGCATCAACTTCACATCTTCTTCAACTTTTCCCTTTAACTTTTGCGCCGCAGTCCCTTCCCTCTCAGAGTATTTAAATGAAAAAATTGAATCAAACCTGATTTTTTCCATCATGTCAATCGTTTCTTGGTAATCTTTTTGTGTTTCTCCAGGAAATCCGACAATAATATCCGAAGTAATGCTAATCTGAGGAATTAATTTACGCAATTGATCAATTTTTTTCATGTATTCCTCGACGGTATAGCCCCTGTTCATCAATGCTAATATCCGGTTTGAACCTGACTGCACAGGAAGATGAATATGGCTGCATAATTTTTCTTCTTCGGCATAACATTTATCAATTCGTCAAAGAGGTCACGGGGATGTGATGTAGTAAATCTAATTCGTTTGATGCCGGGAATTTTGCCTATTTTTTTAATCAAAGAAGTGAAATTCAATCCATTGCCTAATATTTTTCCATAGGAATTTACATTTTGTCCTAAAAAGTAACTTCTCTAACGCCACATTCAGCAAGTTTTTTGATCTCTTCCATTATATCCTCAGGTGGCCTGCTCATTTCCGGTCCTCGCAGGTAAGGAACAACGCAATATGCGCAGAAATTATTGCATCCCTGCATTATAGTAACAAAAGCGCAAAGTGCGCCAGCCTGCGGAGGAGCAAAAACACCTATAGAATTTAATGACTTATGAAAATCAATCTCAGTAATTTTCCTCCTTTTCTTTCCAATTGACAAAACCATTTGAGGCAAACGATGAATGTTATGCGTGCCGAAAACAAAATCCAGATGACCAACTTTTTTATGAAATTTTGTTCCCAGTTGCTGAGCCAGACAACCGCCCGCACCAATAATCAATTCCTTATTTTCTTCTTTTAGTTTTCCGATTCTTCCCAGTTGACTGTAAGCTTTTTGCGCGGCCTTCTCCCTGATTGAGCATGTATTTAAGATAATTAAATCGGCCAGTTTTATATTTTTTGTCAGCTTATAACCTTGATCTGCGAGTAATGCGGCCATTTGTTCCGAATCATGAACATTCATCTGACAACCAAACGTTTGAATATACAAATATTTATTTCTCATTTTCTCACTCATTAAAATTGCGAATAGCCTTATTATTTCAAAATAAATTAGTCAATAAGTTTTTCCGGACTCATCAAGGAGAAATTCCGAAAAAATAAAAAAAATAATGTTAAATATTATTTACATTACTGTAATTTTGTAGTATAAGTAGATAGCTGAATATTAAATATGTTGCTATTATAGTTTGGTGAAGGATTTCTTGGTTTATCAGGATAATGTATTGTGTTATTTTGTAGCACAAAAAATTTATTGGGGGTAAACATCAAAAAGACTTTAATATTAGCACTCATCATCGTATTTTTTATTGTGCCGTCTATATCTTCCGCCCGCTGCGTTGTTATCACCGATGGCGATCTGAGTACTATATTTGCTAAAGACGGTTTCGTTACCACTCCTCTTACAGATATTACATTAAAAAACACATCTAAAATGATTTTTACCGATGGATGGAATTATTGGGACCCGAACCACAATTATGGACCGAGCCCACACCTTCAAAACGCAACCTGGTTTTTCTATGGAACGCCCGAAAACAATCCCCAAAAAAACCCCGGTTCCGGTTTATTCGATCAAACAGGTTATCTTGGACTTGGTACTTATATAACGGGTGGTCTGGTTGAGCGATCCGGTTCCGTAACAATTCAATACCCTGATTTGTTGCTTTCATCCCCTCAGTCGGCATGTAAATTAACCATCTGGTTAAATGACATATCCATCAAAGCGCATATAGGTATTGATGTTGATTTGATGATTAGCAAGACTCCTGACTCTTCCAAAGGGCTAACATTAATGCACATGTATGTTGGCAACTTCTCAATTTCAAATATGACAGGTTCGATTACAGTTTATGCCCACAACTAGTGTTCCATAAAAAAACGAATATATCCGAAAATCAGTTTAAAGTAATTTTTTGCATCACTTCAAATTTGGCATCCTTATTTAATCCCGTCTTTTAAAATATTGCTCAAATGTCCAAATTCCTCGATGGAAAGAGTTTCACCCCTTCGCCTCGAATCAATTCCGGCAAGTATCAGCGCTTCTTTCAATAAAGATTCCGGTGCGCCTTCCAGCAATTTTGATTGCTTTAAATTATTAATCAGCATTTTCCGGCGCTGGGCAAAGGCATCTCTGACCAATCTTATAAAGAAATCTTCATTAACAAGTTCAATCATAGATATTCGAAGGAAAAAATCCCTTAATGACCGATGATTCTACTTTAGGGCGGGGATAAAAACAAGAAGCCGGAACATCAAAAACTTTTTCTACAGAAGCGAACATCTGTAAAATTACGGAAGGCACGCCATAGCCCTTGCCTCCGGGAGACGCAACCAGACGATCAATTACTTCCTTTTGCATCATCAATACAAATGAATCTATAATCGCCGCGGAAAGATAACAGGTAAAACAATACCGGGAGGAAATATTATAGGGAATATTACCGATAACCTTAATTTTTTGCCGCCCGGCCCTCGCAATTGTTCCGAAATCAAACTTCGAAAATATCTCCGTGATATATTTGAATATTATTATATTTCAGATAATCTATCTTTCAATACTTCAACTAATTTATCATCCATTTCAACGGCAATAAGTTTTGCAGCATTTTGTGCTAAATCTTCCGTCAAGACACCAATTCCCGCTCCGATTTCCACAACAATATCATTTTTTGTTACATTTGCCATTGCGGCAATTTTCTGATGACATTTTGCTCCATCAGGAATGATTGTCCCAACCTTTTACGTGGTTTAATCGCGTATTGACGGATTATTTCCTTAGGTGAAGTCATGGCTGTTTCTCTCGTGTAAAAAAATTATATGATTAAGTCTATGCTAAAGGCCAGCGCGAAACGGCATTTAAATCCAGCGAATCTCTCTGGCCGTTTTTCAGCATAATTTCGCCGATTGCCGCAATCATTGCCGCATTATCCGTGCATAATATAACCGGAGGAATAAACAATTCCATATTTCGGGCTGCAGTTTCCTCCGCAAACCTTTCACGCAGCCTGCTGTTGGCCGCCACACCGCCGCAGACAACGATCCTATTAATACCATTATCTTCTGTCGCTTTAATTGTTTTTTCCACCAGCACATCCACTATCGCTTCCTGATAGCTTGCCACTATATCCGGCAATTCCTCAGCACTGAAATCCCAGCCACGTTTTTTCAGCATTACTCAACAGGACGTTTTCAAACCACTGAAACTGAAATCAGGAGAATCCTTCATTGCGCGAGGGAAAGGCCACTGCTTTTGGATTGGCGCTCTTTGCGATATTTTATCAATGACCACGCCGCCCGGATATCCAAGGTTAAGAAGTTTTGCCGCTTTATCAAATGCCTCTCCTGCGGCATCGTCGCGCGTCTGACCCATTAATTCAAAATCATGATAATTCTATCGCCAGATAAATACTGGTATGACCGCCCGAAACAACCAGAGCCACGAAAGGGATGGCCGGAACTTTTTCGGCAAGAAACGCCGCGGCAATATGCCCTTCCAGATGATTGACGCCCAGCCAACGGAATATCAAGGGCATAAGGCCAGCACTTTGGCCGTTGATAAACCGATCAAAAGAGATCCGATTAAACCGGGACCGCGGGTTACGGCAATACCTTCTATTTCCTGGAGTCTCGCATTGGCGTCACTCAACGCCTGGTTCAAATGACAAAATTGATCGCCTCAATATGTTTTCGGGAAGCAATTTCCGGGCACAACGCCGCCATATGGAGAATGAACTGCTATTTGCGAGGCGATAACATTGGAACGCATTTTTCCGTTGCTGATTACCGCGGCCGCTGTTTCATCACATGATGATTCAATTCCGAAAACTAACATTATAAATCCTTCTTTTATTTTTCCCTTTGCTAAATAATATAAATATCTATATAAAAGCAATAACGATTTGTAAACAAACTTTTGCCAGCGATAATCTGACAGGAAAACGTGATGGAATTTAAAACAGACTTTTTAATTTTGGGCAGCGGCATAGCGGGGTTGAGCATGGCAATCAAAGCGTCCACCCTCGGCAGTGTCGCCATTGTGACCAAAAAAGAGAAAAACCGAATCAAATACCAATTACGCCCAGGGCGGAATTGCCGCAGTAACGGATCAAAACCGATAGTTTTGATGAACATATTCACGACACACTAATTTGCGGAGCCGGTCTTTCCAATCAGGAAGTGGTCGAATTTATCGTCAAAGAAGCCCCTCCGCAGAATTCAAGAACTAATCGACTGGGGCGTAAATTTTACAAAATCGGAAACAAACCCCAATCTTTACGATCTTGGACGTGAGGGAGGCCACAATCGCAGGCGTATTTTACATGCCAAAGATTTCACCGGCCAGGAAATCGAGCGGGCTCTGAATGAAAAAGTTTCCCGATCTGGAAAATGTCACCATTTATGAAAACCACATCTGCATTGATCTGATAACGCAGAAAGACTTAAAAGGCGTTACGATCAATTGCCTGGGAGCTTATGTTCTTGACATCAACAACAATGAAATTTACACCTATCGGGCAAAATATACAATTTTATGCACGGGCGGAGCGGGAAAGGTTTATCTTATTACGACAAATCCCGATATCGCGACGGGGGACGGTCTGGCAATGGCTTACCGCGCCGGCGCTAAAATTGCCAATATGGAATTCATTCAGTTCCATCCCACCTGCCTTTATCATCCCGACGCCAAGGCTTTTCTTATCAGCGAAGCCGTGCGCGGCGAGGGAGGAATTCTTAAATTAAAGAACGGATCGACATTCATGGAAAAATACCATCCCATGAAAAGCCTCGCGCCGCGCGATGTTGTGGCAAAAGCCATCGACAACGGAAATCAAACAGTCTGGCGATGAATTCGTTCTTTTGGACATCACGCACCATGGCCGCGATTTTCTAATCAAACGATTTCCCAATATTTACAATAAATGCCTCGAATACGGCATTGACATGGCCATCCAGCCCATTCCCATCGCCCCTGCCGCTCATTACATCTGCGGCGGCGTCGCTGTGGACCATTACGGCAAGACTTCCATTGATAATCTTTTTGCCTGCGGCGAAGTATCCTGCACGGGATTACATGGCGCAAATCGTCTGGCCAGCAACTCTTTGCTCGAAGCGCTTGTTTATTCCCATCGCGTCTATTTAAAAATTGCCAAATCATTCAAACAGACGCTACAAAGCGACATGCCTATTTCCCCTTGGGACTCAAGCGGAACCACAAAAAGCGACGACAGCGTGGTTGTCACGCACAACTGGGATGAAATAAGAAGATGCATGTGGAATTACGTGGGCATTGTCCGATCTGATAAACGATTGGAGCGGGCCGAACGCAGAATTGATATGGTTTTGCATGAAATCCACGAATATTACTGGAATTACAAAGTAACAAAAGATCTTGCCGAATTACGCAACATCACAACGGTGGCCAAACTGATCGTTATGAGCGCACGCGCAAGAAAAGAAAGCCGCGGATTGCACTACAATATTGATTATCCTGACACCAGCGACGAATTCAAAAAAGACACGATTATCGTTAAAGAATAATCTCCCTGTTTCTCGTTATGCTCACCCATGCAACTGGGCAGCCGGGCAGTTGGGCAGCCGCGCAGCTGTGCAACATCAAAGGATAATGCTTTCTTTTTTTATCCGCCCATTTAATATCATTTTTCACAGGACAATTCTGGTGATCAGTTTATTGAGATTTTCTTGACATATAGGATTGCTTTTCCTATACTCTCCATCACAAAATAAAGTTATTATTAAATTTTACTATTTTCAATCATACCTTTCCGGGTCTGAATTTGAAAAGGAATTCCAAAACGCCACGGATTGTCTGCTTAATGTTTTGAGAAGACAACGTACTTAAGCCATATGATGAATTGAATCGTCCAAACAGTTCTTTGATGATTATACTAAATTTAGTTTCATAAAGGGGAAGGTATGTCCGAAAAGGGAAATGTTCTTAAAAAGTCAGCTGCGCTTGTAGTCATGGTTCTCTTAGCAGGGGCTCTTATTTTTTATCTGTATACCAATAAAGACAAGAATGCCATTCCAAAAGGTTTTGTAATGGGCAACGGCCGCCTTGAGGCAACCGAGGTGGATGTTTCAGCAAAGCTTGCAGGGCGTCTCACGGAAGTCCTCGCGAAAGAAGGGGACCTCTGTCATAAAAATCAGATTGTGGCCAGGATAGACACAAGCACCCTTCAGGCCCAATTGAAGCAGGCCGAGGCCGAGGTTAAACGGGCAAAGCAAGCGCGGGAAACCGCCATGTCCATGGCTGAAAGCATTCGATTGAAGATGGCGTTCGCGGTAAAGGAACTTGACCGGTCCAAGAAACTCTTTGCAAAAGGTATTTTTACGCAACAGCAACTCGACCGTGATCAGACGGTCAAGCAGACTTATGAAGCGGAATATACGGCGGCAAAATCATCCATCACCGAGGCCGATAACGCCATTGAAGCCGCGATTGCCCAGACGGAGATATTAAAATCGGAGATCAACGACTGTGTACTGAAAAGCCCCATAAAGGGACCTGTGCTGTCGCGTCTGGCGGAACCCGGTGAGGTCATGCCCAATGGCGGCAAGATACTGACCATTGTCGACCTCTCAGATATTCACATGAATGTTTATCTGTCAGAGCAATATGCCGGCATGATTCCCTTGGGCGGTGATGCCAGGGTTGTGCTCGATGCCATACCGGACATGCAATTTCCCGCGCGGGTGGCTTATGTCTCTGAAAAGGCGCAGTTCACCCCCAAAGAGGTTGAGGCAACAGAAGAGCGACAAAAGCTCGTTTTCCGCGTAAAAATCAGCTTTCAGGAAATTAATGACCCTCGCCTGAAACCGGGCATGCCGGGAGTCGCGTATATCCGGTTGAATCCGTCCGCGAAATGGACGGAACTCTTTAAGTGAATACCTGCATGAACGGCCATGATTCCATCGCGCATATTGAAGGGGTAAAACATCGCTACGGCAAGAAGATCGCCCTTGATTCAATTGATCTTCATATACCCGCCGGATGCCAGGTGGGCTTGATCGGGCCAGACGGCGTGGGTAAATCAACCCTGCTAGGCCTTATCGCAGGACAGAAAAAGATACAGACCGGCGACATTCATGTGCTTAGCGGCTCCATGCGTTCAGGCATCCACCGCCATAATGTATGCTCGGAGATTGCCTATATCCCCCAGGGCCTGGGCCAAAATCTCTATGCCACGCTTTCCGTCTATGAAAATGTGGATTTTTTCGGACGCCTGTTTGGATTCTCCCGCGCCGAAAGAAAGGAACGCATCGAGAGGCTTCTGAAGGCCACAAATCTTGCACCCTTTGCCCATAGGCCCGCAGGCCAGCTTTCAGGGGGCATGAAACAGAAACTTGGTTTATGCTGTGCGCTGATCCACAATCCTGATGTGCTCATTATGGACGAACCCACAACCGGTGTCGACCCCCTTTCGCGGCGCCAGTTCTGGGAACTCGTCAAGGACATGAGCACCCACCACTCGGGAATGAGCATTATCATCGCGACGGCCTACATGGATGAGGCCGAACACCTTGACTGGCTTGTCATGATGGAAGGCGGCCGTGTCCTTGCTTCAGGAACGCCCGGAGAATTAAAGAAAAAAACCGGCAGGACAACCATAGAAGACGCTTACATCGCCATGCTTCCTGAAGAGATGCGGTATGGGCACAGAGTCTTTACGACACCGCCGAGAATAGCATCGGATGACGGCTCCGCCATTGAGGCAAACAACCTGACCAAAAAATTCGGTAACTTTACAGCAGTTGATGATGTCTCTTTTACCATACCCAAAGGCGAGATCTTCGGTTTTGTCGGATCAAACGGCTGCGGCAAGACCACAACCATGAAGATGCTCACCGGGCTTTTGCATCCCACGCATGGTCAGGCCTACATTTTCGGCAGTTCCGTGGAAACCGGGAGCATCGAACTGAAAAAGCGCATCGGATATATGTCGCAGAGTTTTTCGCTGTATGGTGAGCTTACCGTGCGGCAGAACCTGGAAATGCACGCGCATCTCTTCGATATACCAAATGAGGATGTTCCTTTCAGGGTGAAGGAAATGGCTGTCAAGTTCGGACTCAACGATGTCATGAACGACCGGACTGAACGCCTTCCTCTGGGCATCCGTCAGCGCCTCTCTTTGGCTGTTGCCGCCATTCACAAGCCCGAAATCCTGATCCTCGACGAACCTACGTCAGGCGTCGATCCTGTGGCCAGAGATCACTTCTGGGAGCTGCTCATAAATCTCTCCAGAGAGGACGGCGTAACCATTTTTGTGACCACCCATTACATGAATGAGGCAGACCGCTGCGACAGGGTCGCCCTCATGAGCATGGGCCGCGTCCTTGCCTGCGACGCACCTAAAGAACTTGTCCGCGCGCGCGACTGCTCCACCCTCGAAGAGGCCTTTATCGGCTATATGAAAGATGACATTGCCAAAAATACCATCAGCGGGATAGATGATGAAAAACAAACCGTCCCGTTCATGATGAAATCCGAACGCATCAAAAAACACAGCCGCCTCTTTGACATTTACCGGCTGGCAGCCCTGGCCCGGAGGGAATCCATCGAATTGTTCCGGGACCCGGTCAGGCTCATCACATCATTCATCGTCTCGCCTTTCCTCCTCATTGTCTTCGGCTTCGGCATATCGACAGATATTGACAACATCAAATACAGCACCCTTGACTACGATCAGAAGCCGTTGAGCCGCGAATACCTGGAGTCTTTCTCCAGTTCGCGGTATTTCAGCCAACACAAGCCCATAAACTCCCCGTCCGAAATAGACAAGGGCTTTCAGAGCGGCGAGTTTAACGTGGTTGTCGAAATCCCTCCAGGTTTCGAAAAAGACATCAAGAAGGGCAAGAACCCTTCGGTAGGACTCTGGATAGACGGCACAATGCCTTTTCGGGCGGAGACTACCAAAAACTATGCAGAAGCCGTGCATCTGTCCTATCTCATGAATCTTGCCGATCGGTCACCCATTCCCATGGCCGCTTCATCCACACACGTACAGCCCCGATACTGGTATAACCCGCTGATAAAAAGCAAGTATTCCGTCGTACCCGGCCTGCTGGCCGTCGTGCTCATGCTCGTACCCTCCATGCTCACGGCTATTGGTGTAGTGAGGGAAAAGGAATTCGGTTCCATTGCCAACTTCTACTCAAGCCCTATGACCAAGCTTGAATTTCTCTGGGGCAAGCAAATACCCTACATTGTGATTACGGCAATAACCTTCGTTATCCTTCTGGGGGTAATCAAATTCTTGTTCAACATCCCCTTCCATGGGAGTTTCCCCGCCCTTGCCGCCGGAGCAACGCTCTATATTATTATCAGCACCGGTTTAGGCCTACTCATATCGACCTTCACCCAGACCCAGATCGCCGCCCTGCTTGCCGCCTTTGTTATTACCCTGGTGCCCTCATTCGATTTATCTGGGCTCACATCCCCTGCCTCAACGCTCGTCGGCGGGGCCAAGTTCATGTCATGGATCTTTCCCGCGCGCTATTTACTGAATATCAGCGTGGGCACCTTCACCAAAGGGATCGGTTTCCCTGAACTTGTGTGGAACTTCATCTACCTGGCCATGATCTATGCGGTCATTCAGACCATGACAGTCTTTTTGCTGAAAAAACAGGAGAAATAGCATGATCAGAAAACTCTGGCACATCTACCGGCTCGGTTTAAAAGAACTCATCAGCTTCCGTTATGACTATGTACTGGTGATTATGGTCATCTATTCCTTCACAGTCATGGTCATAGTCCCCGCGAAAGGCACCGGCGTGCAGGTGCGCAACTCATCGATCGCCTATGTGGATGAAGACCAGTCCCCATTGTCCCGGAGCATAATCGACGCCATCCAGATGCCCTTTTTCCAGAAACCTCAGCCCATCTCATACCACGACATAAACCGGGTTATGGACAGGGCGGAATATATCTTTGTTCTCCACATACCGCCGGGCTTTCAGAATGACCTGCAATCCGGGAAAAACCCTGATATCAGCATCGACGTCGATGCCACGGTCGTCGGCCACGCCAAGCTCGGCACGACCTACTTAAGCCAGATCATAAACCGGGAGATAAATACATTTTTGCAGGGCTCCCGGAAGCCCGCCGATCCTCCCATTTTGTTGAATACCCGTATCATGTATAACCCGAACAACGAAAACGCCTGGTTTATGAGCATTGTACTGCTTGGCCACATGATTACACTCCTTTCCATTGTGCTGCCCTCCGCGGCCCTCATCAAAGAAAAGGAGCGCGGCACCGTGGAGCATCTGCTCGTCATGCCGCTGGTCCCTCTGGAAATCACCATCGCCAAGGTCTGGGCCAACAGCTTTATAGTGTTAATAGGCACCATGTTCTCGCTCTTTTTCGCCGTAAAGTGGATTATAGGGGCTCCCATTCACGGGTCAACGATTCTGTTCATCTTCGGAACCATGGTCTTTCTCTATGCGACAACCGAACTCGGCGTGTTTCTTGCCACCATCGCCAAGAATCAGCCCCAGGCAGGCCTTTTGAGCATACCTATCATCGTGCCCATCTCGATGCTCAACGGCGGAACAACCCCTATAGAGTCCATGCCCAGATTCCTCCAGATCATTATGCAGTTCGCCCCAACCACCCACTACATGGAATTCTGCTCCCGCGTACTCATCAGGAATGCGGGAATCGGTGACGTCTGGCAGCAGCTCCTTGCTATGGCAGCCATCGGAACCGTGTTATTTATTTGCGCCATGATGCGTTTCCGCGTGACGTTCCGATAATAGATTCTTTATTTAATCCTAAAGAATCAAGTGAGTCTTACGACAAGGATGCAGGTATTGAATTGCTTTCACTAATGAAATTTTATTATTCAATAGTGTAAAATGTTTATTTAGCTTCCCCTCTTGATGTGCTTTTATTTCCTTTAACATCATGATACAGAAAAAAGAACTTTTGGCGTCTGTTTTGTGAAAGGTTTGACTTGCGTGATTAAAGGAAATTAAAAACCGGATATGTTTAATAAAATAAATATTAGTCCCAGAAAACAAAAACTGATCGTTTATATCATTTTAACAGTTGTTACGCTGGCTGTTTACTGGCAGGTGAATCAATATGGCTTTATTAATTTCGATGATCATGTTTATGTCACCGAGAACAGTCATATCCAATCCGGAATCACGCTCGATGGATTTCGCTGGGCGTTCAGCACAACATATGCCGACTTATGGAATCCTCTCGTCTGGCTTTCCTTCATGTTCGATTATCAGCTTCACGGTTTGAATGCCGGCGGTTATCATCTAACCAATCTTATCCTGCATATTCTCAGCACATTATTGCTCTTCTGGCTTTTTAACCGCATGACAGGAGCCGTCTGGAAGAGCGCCTTTGTCGCGGCGCTCTTTGCGCTTCATCCGCTTCATGTGGAATCGGTTGCCTGGATATCTGAACGCAAAGATGTCTTGAGCGCATTTTTCTGGATGCTTACTTTATGCCTGTATGTCTATTACACGGAAAAACCGGTTATAAAAAGATATCTGCTTGTTGTGTTTTGCTTTGTCTTGGCTCTTATGAGCAAGCCCATGGTTGTCACTTTGCCTGTGATTTTGATTCTTCTGGATTACTGGCCGCTTAACCGTCTTGAGTCGCGAAAAATCAGTAACAAACATGACCGGAAATTATTTCCGTTGCCATCAAATAAAGAAAAAAAGAAAAACAAAGCAAAACAAGAAGCTTTAAAGAAAAATATATCTTCACTCCATAGCGCAGAAATTACCGGAAACCAGAATTGCGGGAATAATTCCTGTATGGCAGCTTTGGGAAAAAATACCTTTTTTTATCTTATCGGCAGTCTTTTCTATCATCACGCTTTATACTCCGAGTAACAAGACACTTCGTTAAAAGTCTTTTCCCTGGGTTCCCGGCTGGCCAACGCGCCTGTTGCTTTTGTGACTTATCTGGAAAAAACATTCTGGCCGTATGATCTGGCTGTTTTTTATCCTTTTTCCGATCAACTTCCGGTCTGGCAGGTTTTAGGAGCCGCTCTTTTGATTATCGTTATCAGCGCTGCCGTTATTGTAATGGTAAAACGTCTGCCGTATCTGTTTGTCGGATGGTTGTGGTTCGCGATAACCCTTTTACCGGTTATCGGAATCATTCAGGTATCGTTAAAATGCCTACGCGATGGCCGACCGCTACCATTACCTGCCCTCTATCGGCCTTGCCATTATGCTTGCCTGGGGCATTCCGTTTTTGATTAAACACGAAGATATGCGCAAAAAGATTTTATTCCCGGCAGGCATAGCCTTTCTTGCCATCCTGGCGGTTTTAACATGGCAGCAATGCGGTTACTGGAGAGACAGCATCGAGCTTTTTAATCATGCTTTGCAGGTAACAAAGAATAATTATATGGCGCATAACAGTTTAGGCGCTGCCCTGTATAAAAAAGGCAAAATCGAGGAAGCTATCGTATCATTATAATGAGGCAATCCGGCTAAAACCCAATTATTACGATCGTCTACAACAACAGGGGAATTGCTTACTCTAAACTTGGGCAAGTATCAACGGCGCTTCGAGGATTTATAATAAAGCTATCGCTCTGAACCCGATTATGCCGATGCCTACTACAACAGGGGAAGTTGTTTATGTTAAACTTGGTCAGTATCAACGTGCGTTTGAGGACTTTAATGAAGCCATCCGGCTAAACCCGGATTATGCCGATGCCTACTACAACAGAGCGATCAGTTTATTTAAATCAGGGAAATATAGAGACCGGCTGCCGCGATGCGCAAAAAGCGTGCGCATTGGGAAATTGCAAACTTTTAGAAGCGACTAAAGACAAGGGATACTGCCGTTGATTCTTTAACAGTGCTTTCTTCCTTTGGGCTGGAGCAATCATACTGCTTGTGCAAAAATATTCAGTTTCGATCTGCTTCTTCCAAATTGTTTCATATGAGTTGCATTATCCCAGAACAGCCCGGGCATTTTTTTATTTTTTCCTGATAAACGTACCTTCATCAAGCTCTCTGAAAGCCAGTTCAAGCTCTTCGGGCGTATTCATAACAATCGGACCGCCCCACGCGATAGGTTCGTTGAGCTGTTTGCCGGTAACAAATATGTAATGAATATCTTCCATCGCCTTTACGGCAATATTCCCGGCATCCGTTAACAGCATCAAATTTCCTTTTTCCAGCCTCATCTCATCAAATTCTCCCGTTCCCTCAATAAGGTAACAAAAACTTTTGTACCCTTTTTTAGCCTTATGCGACGTTGCATTTCCCTTCTTTAACCGGATATCCAGATACTCAACATCAATTATCAGTTCCCGTACGGGCCCTTCTACATTTTTGTAAGAACCTGCTATCACCCGCACTTCTGCGCCCGGTATCTTTACAATGGGCACCTCACTATCCAGAATGCCTCTGTAGCGCGGCCCTGTCATTTTATTTTTCGCGGGCAGATTTACCCACAACTGCAAACCATGCATCATTTCTTTTGAAGCTTTCGGCATCTCCTGATGAATCACACCGCTGCCGGCTGTCATCCACTGAATATCACCCGGCCCGATTGTGCCCTTGTTCCCGATATTGTCGCCATGCTCAACGGTTCCGCCAAGCATATAAGTCACAGTTTCGATTCCGCGATGAGGATGCCAGGGAAAGCCTTTGATATAATCTTCAGGATTGTCTGAACCGAAATGATCAAGAAGGAGGAATGGATCCGTAAGCTTTGTATGATCCTGCGCGAAAATACGTTTCAATTTAACTCCGGCTCCGTCATAAGTTGAACGCCCCTGCAGAATTATTTTCTTCATATAATCATCCTTTAAAAATTTGAGTACAAAACAGATAAAAACAAGACGCCCGAACAGTTATCTTTTTAGTAACCGGATTTAATGCTATTTATGAAATGCGCATACAATAGTGTATAATTTTTACTCTTATTTGCGGCAAACTGCAACGCCTTTTATAAAACATGGTTGCTGCTTATTCCTTGATTAATCATGTCAAATTAATAATATAGATTTAGAATGATTCATTTATACCTGATTGCATTCAAAGGATAACGAGGCGGCAAGGAGGAGGCTACGAGGCGTATATGAACATACGCCCACGGAAGCCGACGACGATGCCAACAAAGTTAACCGAAGAATGCGACCAGGTATCAATAATCATCATAAATGGCCCATTGCTCAAACGGCCGCTCCTCATCATATTCGGAAAGCGGCGTTATTTCTCTGATAAACCGCGAGGGGACAACTTAAAGCGCCGGAAGAGCGTGTATAATCCAAGGCAGGATAACACAGGTAGAGTTGATCCTTGGCTCGGTCACCGCCACATAAAAGAGTCTTCTTTCCTCTTCTTCGCCACCTTCTTCTTTCAACGCCCGCTGCAACGGAATCATGCCGTCCGCGCACCAGATTAAGAAAACATAAGACCATTCCAGCCCTTTGGCCTGATGGATTGTGCTCAAAGCCACCTTGTCCTCATCATTTTCTTCCCCTGCGCCCTCTTCCTTGGCCATATTAGTGAGCAAAGCCAACTCATTTAAGAAATCTTCCATTTGCAAAAACTGGGCGGAAAAATTTCCCAACTGAATCAGGTCTTCTTCACGTGAGGAGGTGTCGGAATAATTATCCTGTAAATAAACGCGATAATTGCCTCTATTTAATAAAACATCTATTATTTTTTCCGGCATACGGTCACCGCGGGCATCTCTAAAAGTAATTGGATTGTTTTACGGAATTCCGCTATCCCGCGGTTGTCCCTGCTTGGGCACAATCTGCATGAATTCCTTTGTCAAAAATCGCCTCCAGAGGATTTTGCTGCTTTGATAAATATTTCCAAATTTTATTGAATGTCACCTTTCCCACTTTCGGATACATCAACAGCAATCGCTGCCAGGCCAGTTCATCGCCGGGATTGACTATAACCGCATATAGGAAGTCACATCTTTAATATGCGCCTGCTCAAAAAAACGGATGCCGGAACGGATATCAAAGGGAATATCGCGCCGGACAAATTCCATCTGCATTTCCATGGAATGATAATGCGCGCGGTAAAGAATGGCTATTTCTTTCAGCGGATCACCGCAACGAACCAATTCCGTAATCCTCTGCGTCACAAAATCCGCCTGTTTCACAACGTTTTGCGGCGGAAACCATAACCGGCCGCATGCCATTTGAGCGCACTGCTCTTAATTCTTTAGGGAACTGTTTTTCATTATTCGTTTATACTCAAATTCGCCAGATGCAGTATTTCCGGCGTACTGCGATAGTTCGTTTCCAGTTTGAATATTTTACAGTCCGGATAACGATCGGGAAAATTGATTATATTGCTGAAATTCGCGCCACGAAATGAATAAATGCTTTGCGAATCATCTCCGACCACCATCAAATTCCGATGGCATGAAGCCAGCAAATCGACGATATCCGCTTGAATAATATTCGTATCCTGATATTCATCCACCAGCACATACTTAAATCTTCCCGCAATGTTTTTTAAGACATCAGGATGATCAAGAAGAAGTGAGCGGCAATTGTACAACAGGTCATCAAAGTCCATTATGGAGAGATCTTTCTTCTTTTGAATATACAGAATTGCTACCTGGGTAATTTCCTCAATCAGATGAAGGAAGTAGGGATATTTTGATTCAACAATATCTTGTAGTGTGTTTTGGGTATTCATTGCCAATCCGATGATTTCGGCAAGAATATTGCTCTTGGGGAATTTACTTTTTTTGGTATCAATTTTAAGTTCGGCCAGGCATGTGGAAATAAGCTGGCGGGAATCTTCACTGTCAACAATAGAAAAGTTGCTTTTATAACCGAGAAGATACGCATTGCTTCTCAACAGCCGGTGAGCGATATGATGAAATGTGCCGCCCATAATTCTGCCGGTGTAGGAATTGATAAGGCTCTCCACGCGATTGAGCATGGAATTTGCGGCTTTGTTGGTAAATGTCGCCAGCAATATGCTTTCGGGGGAAACACCACTCTCCAGAAGACGGGCAACCCTGTATGTCAATGTGCGGGTTTTGCCGCTTCCCGCTCCGGCAAGTACCAGGAGCGGACCGCCCTCTTCCATTACAACTCGATATTGTTCGGAATTAAGCTCTTTTTCATAATCAATCATCTATACATTATACCAAAATAATATTTTCTATTTTTTATACCTGCAAATGATGAGCGTTTATAAAGTAAAATACTCATATATACAAGCCGGAATCGGTGAATAATTTTATTTTAAGAAACGCGATGGCGGAATGTTCAAATTTAATAAAATAATTCCTGTTATAAAAACTGTCATTTTCATTGTAATATTCAACTCATTCCCTGCTTTTTTCGGCAATGATCCGGAAATATCATGTTTAAATTTGTCTTGATTTAACTTGCCGGATACGTTAAAAGCCTGCATTTAAATCCATCGGCTCTATAGAACAGCACAGAGGCATTGAAAGGAGTTTTCATGGCAAAATACGAATCAAAATCTCTAAGAAATTTAGCGGTAGCCGGACACGGCGGAACGGGTAAAACATCCCTTTGTGAATCTTTTTTATTTGTTTCAGGAAAAAGCGAACGATTAGGAAGAGTTGATGACGCGACATCCTGTATGGATTTTGAACCCGAAGAGCAAAAAAAACGTATATCCATTAGCTCGGCGGCAAATTTTGTCGAGTGGGAAAAACATAAAATTAACTTTATTGACACGCCGGGAGATTCTAATTTTACCTTCGATACAAAATGCTCAATGAGCGTTGTTGAAAACGCCGTTATCGTAGTTGACGCTGTCGGCGGTGTTGAATTTCAAACCCAAAAAGTCTGGGAATTAGCCGACGAATTCAAACTGCCCCGCATCATTTTTATCAACAGAATGGATAAAGAACGCGCGATTTTTAAATCAGCGATGGAAAGCATCAATACCAAATTAAAGAAAAAAGCAACTCCGGTTTGCCTGCCTATCGGCTCTGAAGATAAATTCAACGGCATTGTTGATTTAATCGAAATGAAAGCTTATTTATTCGCCGATAATAAAGGCGCGGGGAAAGTTATAGATATACCTGCGGATATGAAGGAAGAAGTAAATAATTTGCGCGGATCGATGGTGGAGGACATTGCTGAAGCCGATGACGAGCTGATGAATAAATATCTCGAAGCCGGTGAACTCTCGGCAGATGAACTAAAAGCTGGTTTGAAAAAAGGCATTTCCTCGGGAAGCCTTATTCCTGTCATGTGCGGTTCGGCGATTAAAGGCATTGGAATATCGATGCTGATGGACTTAATTGTCAATGCCTTCGCGTCGCCTGTCGATCGCGGAGCAAAAATAGGCAAAAAACCGGGAACAGAAGATATTGAAGAACGGCAGCCGTCCGAAGACGCTCCTTTTTCAGCGATTGTCTTCAAAACTATCGCCGATCCGTACGCCGGAAGGCTGACTTTATTCCGCGTTTATTCCGGCAAACTCAACCCCGATTCATCCGTGTATAATTCGACCAAAAAAATCACTGAAAAATTCGGTCATATCTTTTTTCTCGAAGGAAAAACACAGAAACAGGCGGAAGGCCTTATCCCCGGAGATATTGCGGGTGTGGCCAAGCTCAAGGATACTGTGACAGGCGATACGCTTTGCTTTGAAAAAGCGCCGGTCATTTTTGACAAGGTGGAAATACCTCATCCTATCATGTCTTTTGCCATCGAACCGAAAACCCGCGGTGATGAAGACAAGATTGCATCTTCAATTCACCGCCTGACGGAAGAGGACCCGACGATTGTTTTTTCGCGCAATGTTCAGACCAAGGAAATGATTCTTTCCGGTATGGGCCAGGTTCATATTGAAGTTAATATCGAAAAGATGAAAAGGAAATTCGGCGTGGAAGTCAATCTGAATACGCCGAAAGTTCCCTATCTGGAAACCATCAAAGGAAAAACCAACGTCCAAGGCAAATACAAGAAGCAATCCGGCGGTCGCGGTCAGTTTGGTGATTGCTGGATAGATATCGAGCCGTTGCCGCGCGGCGGCGGTTTTGAGTTTAAGGATAAAATAGTCGGCGGCGTTATTCCCGGCCAATACCGTCCGGCTGTCGAAAAAGGCATTGTGGAAGCAGCAGCAAAAGGCGTGATCGCCGGTTACCCTGTGGTGGATTTCAGAATAAATCTTACGTTTGGATCTTACCACACGGTGGATTCGTCAGAAATGGCTTTTAAAATTGCCGGATCGATGGCCTTTCAAAAAGGCGTGATGGAATGTCAACCGATTCTACTGGAACCGATTGTCAATATTGACATTGAAGTACCCGACGAATACATGGGAGATGTGATCGGCGATCTCAACAGCCGTCGCGGACGGGTTCAGGGAATGGATACCAACGGCACCAATCAGGTTATTAAAGGACAGGTTCCTCTGGCGGAAATCCTCAAATACGCGCCTGATTTACGTTCGATGACGAGCGGTCGCGGCAACTTTACCTATACCGAATCTCATTATGAGGAAGTTCCCGCCTATATCGCTGAGAAAATTATCGCCGAATCGAAAAAAGAAGAAGAATAAAATGATCCACAATCCATAAATTCCCGCACCGCAGCGGGAATTTATGGATTTTTTTTGATTAATCTTCCCGGAAGCCCCAGGGGCGCAAAAGAAAATCTTGCTGTAATTTTAACGGCGCTGAAACATGCTGTTGAAAAAATCAAGGGAGATGATTCGGAATGTGCTTCTCCATAAACCTTAAAGCGTTGCGCTGATGTGTTCCCGTCCAGTAAATTTTAAGACAACGGGGGCATCGATTATATTCAGTGCAATTTTCAAAAACAAACAACGGCACTAAATCACGAACATCTTCCCTGTTGACAGGATTTAGTTTCCGGTTGCACTCAAGACAAATTCCAAACATCTTTTGCCTGTCTATCTTCAAAGAATACTTTATCAATAACTTTATTGAGCTGATTACCGACATCAATATCCGTAATTATAAACAGAGCCGCCTGAAAATTGGCGCTCAGTCATATCTTTTCTTCTGGTAAGAACTATTCTGTCTTCCGCGGCAGCAAGTCGCAACAAAGCCCTGCCGGCTTCTTCAGGAAACACAACCGTATCGTAACCTAAAAGCCGAAGCCACTTAGCCAACCTTCCTAAAGATGCGTCGGTAATAAATCTGAAATCTTCAAATAAGGAAGGGTCGATATTATTTGGGTATTTTTTGTTCATCGATTATTGGCGGCGCTTCATTGGCGTGAAGTTCCTTGCGCAAATCACGAACTAGTTTGTTCAAACGTCTGATTGTGCGATTCAAACGAAAGCGTTCTACTATACCCCAGAAACCTGTAATGATCACTCCAATCAGAATGGATATAAAAATTAGCAAATAAGTTGGTACGGACTTTAAATTACCCAAAAGATTATGGTCCAGAATATTATAATGCAACTGTATTGTCGTTAAATTTTGCTGAGAAAAAGTAACGATAAATAAAGAAAAAATTATAACAAGAATTAAATAAATTATTCTCATTACATTATTCCCCCTTTTGATATTTTTTAAAAAGAGGCGCAAGATTAGCCGCGGTTGTAGCCACAGCCTCCGGAATAACCCGGACATTTGTCACAACACTCATGAAATTAGTATCACCTTCCCAGCGCGGAATTACATGGACATGAAAATGTTCTTCAATACCGGCGCCCGCGGCTTTGCCAATATTGACACCTATATTGAATCCATCAGGATTCATCGCTTCCTTCATAGCCTTGACTGATATTTCCAGAAGATCAAATATTTCTTTTCTTTCTTCCTGAGTCA
Source organism: uncultured Chloroflexia bacterium (assembly GCA_963838285.1). Taxonomy (GTDB): domain Bacteria; phylum Chloroflexota; class Limnocylindria; order Limnocylindrales; family CSP1-4; genus Fen-1039. Next base: position 241,899 of record CAWIQP010000007.1, on the reverse strand, counting down.
ACTCTTCGATGTTTCCGTACTGCCTCTGAGGTATTATCATTAAATGACCGTTGACATAAGGGTATCTGTTCATCATTACGTAGGCGGTTTTACCTTCAAATATAATATAATCATCACATCTGATGGAACATTTGCAAAAAACACATCCGTCAGGTTTTTCCCCTTTAATATAGTCCATGCGCCATGGCGCAAAAATTGTTTCCATATTTAAAACCAGCCTTTTTATCCCGCAACTTGAATCCCCCGGCTCCTGCCGAAAGTTGCTCCACTAATTATATTTTTATTATCCTACCTGTTATATTTTTGTCAATTTCTAATATGCCTATGGTTTTAGAAGAGGCAAAACATCTGTCCACCGCCGAACCGGGATTAAAGAACAGTACGTTTTCTTTTGTATGATTTGCCGGTTTATGCGTATGTCCATAAACAATACAATCCACATCTTTAAACATCTCTGATATTCTTTCTTCAATACCCTGAGGAGATCCCCATCCATGAATCAGGAGGAATTTAAACCCCTTTATTTCAAAAAGTAAATGATCGGGGAACTGTTCTTTAACTGATGAATTGTCCATGTTACCGCATATCACCTTAATTTCCTTTTCCCCGAAAATCTCTAAAACACGAACATCAACCAAGTCTCCGGCATGAAGAATCATATCAACATCGCTGAAATGCTCAGCAATGCATTTTTTCATCTTATCATCATAATCTTCCAGATGAGTGTCTGAAATGACGCCAATTTTTATCTTTTTGTCTTCCATAACCAATGACCGTTTTTAATTATTAGCGATAAAAGACAAAAAAACAAGTTTTATTTCCATGAATTCGCCGGTAAATAAATACCATTACCCGGGCATGAGGTAAGAAGGCTGTTACGAACGATATTTTTCCTTTAGAATCGAATATTCTTAAAGGGGAAAAAGCTTTTAATTTGACTTTATTGCCAAGTAAAGTTATTAATTGTTATATGAATAGTTTAGAAAATTCGCTTAACAAAATCGCCGAAATCATATTGCATATTGATGAAGCTTCCCTCACCTCTTTGTGGGACAAATACAAAAAAAAGGTGGAGCAATTTTCCGGCTCTGCCGAGTGGGAAAAAGCAGTCATTATCTTTTCGATAATAAACGCCGTACGAACTAAAAATGCTATTTTAAACGAAAAAATTATTAAAAAATAATCCTCCGTAAAAAAAACGCCCCAGAAATATCTAAAGAAAAACCTTATTTAAAACTGGTTAAGTAATGGATAAACAATGCCGAATGAAAACTAATTGCTGATTTAAGAAAAGAGATTGAATACCATAATAAAAGATATTACCAGCAGGATGCTCCTGAAATTTCCGATGCCGAATATGACCGGTTAATGCTGGAATTGCAGGAATTGGAAGATCGTTATCCGGAAGAATTCTCAGCGGAATCTCCAACCCAACGAGTGGGCGCAGCGCCGCTGGATAAATTTGCTTCTTTTAACCATCCTTCACCAATGTTTAGTTTAACCAACGCGTTTTCCAATGAAGAAATTATTGACTTTGATCTACATATTAAACGTATAACCAAAATGTATACGATATTTCATATATTGCCGAACCGAAGATTGATGGACTAGCTGTAAATCTCATCTATGAAAATGGCATTTTTCACGAAGGGAGCTACGCGTGGCGACGGAACTACCGGCGAAGATGTCACGCAAAATCTCAAAACATTTCGTACCCTGCCTAAAGAAATCCAAAATGCAGCAGACAAAAAAATCCCCTCTTTCATAGAAATACGCGGCGAAGTTTATATCGAAATAAAAGATTTTAAAAAACTCAATGAGGAAAGGATGAAAAATGGCGAAGAACCTTTCGCCAATCCTCGAAATTTGGCTGCAGGCTCATTACGTCAGCTTGATCCAAAAGTTACTGCAAAACGACCTCTGAAAATTTGTCTTTATGCGGTTGGTAATGTCAGCGGTATTAACTTCTTGACTCAACTGGAAGTTCTGCAAACTCTTAAAGGCTGGGGTTTTCCCGTTAATAAAGATATTAGCAAACAAGCTTTCGATATCAATACCTGTATTAATTATTTTGATCATATAGGCACTACGCCCAGAAGTGGCGCCTCTATTCGGATCCGGGAGGCCATGCGCCGCTCGGCTTCGCGCGGGTGGGGGGAGCGCCAGCTGCTGGCTCCGGTCGAGGGGCCGGACCTCGATCGCGTCCGTCGCGCCTTCGAGCTGTATGCCACAGGTGCCTGGAGCGACACGAACCTCGCCGACGAACTCGGCCTGGCCGAGGCCGGACTAACCGAGATCCTGACGAACCCGCTGTATGCCGGCCGGGCGATCCGCCACAAGGGCAAGCCCGACCAGGAAGAGAAGCCGGCGAGCTTCGAGGCGCCGATCGACCCCGCTCTGTTCGAGCGAGTCCAGGCGATCCGCGAGCATCGCCGAACCGCGCACAGCGCGGGTGGCGGATCCCACGGTCGCCGGTCGTATCCGCTGGTACACCTGATGCGCTGCCTTGGCTGTGGCTCGGGCTTCCACGGCGACGCGGGCAACGGCCGCAGGCGCATTCGACATAGCGCCCGCCCCGCCTGCGGAGTGCAGGCCACGTACCGCGCCGAGTGGTATGAAGAGCAGCTGGCCCGCTCCTTCGATGATCTGCGGTTCGACGAGGTGAACATCGAGCAGGTGCTCGCGGCCATGCGGCAGTTCCGCCCGCCCGCCGAGCCGCCGGACCCCGACTCGCTCGCGTCAGCTCGGGCCGAACTTCAAGCTCAGCTCGCCGCCGGGTCGATTGGCATCGATGTGTTCAGCCGAGCCTGGCGTCGTCTGGAGCGCCCGGAGCCCACCGAGGCAATCTCGCCGGACGAGCTTGAGCTCCTCAAGGCTCGCGACGCCCTGGCCAAGTTCGGCACGATCTGGCGTGATCCGAAGGTCCCTGATCGCCTCCGCGAGCAAGCAGTCCACGAACTGTTCGTCCGCTTCGATGTCGAGGGCGGCACCTTGGTCGCGGCCCACCCTCAGCCAAACGAAAACGCCTGGCTGATTGGCCAGGCGCTGATGAATGCCGGATTGTTGCCTACGCAACTTGTGATGGGAATGGTCGGGGCGAGAGGATTTGAACCTCCGACCTCATCGTCCCGAACGATGCGCGCTACCAAGCTGCGCCACGCCCCGACCGAATGCCCTCTGAGGGGCCACGGAATGATAGCAGGGGAGTCGGCAGGCGGGTAGCGGCCCGAAAGGCCGCCCGGGGCGCCGCGCTGGGCCGCCGGCCCGCGCCCTGTGCCGTTTCGGCGCCGTTGCGCGATGATCGCGCCATGAGCGAGCCCTTCACCTTCGATCGTTTCCTGGCGCTTCCACGACTCTCGGCCCTGAAGCTCTCCCCGGACGGCAATCGCCTCGTAGTGGCGGTCGGCCGGCTCGGACCCGAGGGCAAAGACATCAAGACCGCCCTGTGGCAGGTCGATGCGGCCGGCGCCGCCAAACCGCGCCGGATCACGCGCTCGGCGGCGGGCGAGTCGGTTGGCTGCTTCCTGCGCGACGGCTCCCTGCTCTTCACTTCGGCGCGGCCGGACCCCGACGCGAAGCCCGACCCCGACAAGAAGATCAATGCCCTGTGGTGCCTGCCGTCTGACGGCGGCGAGGCCCGATTGCTGCTCGCGCCGGACGGTGGCGTGGACGGCGTCGCAGCCGCTCGCGATGCCGACGCGATCGCGTTCGGGGCGGGCCTCCACCCCGCGGCCAAGGACTTCGCCGAAGACGCCGAACGGGCGAAGGCTCGCAAGGACGCCGGAGTTGGGGCGCTCCTCTTCGACAGCTACCCGATCCGATACTGGGACGAGTGGCTTGCTCCACGGTCGAGGCACGCTTTCGCGGCGACTTTCGAAGGGACGGTCGATCCCGAGGCGCGCCTGGAGCCGCGCGACCTGACGAGGGACGCCGGCCCGGCGACGCTGGTCGAGTCGGGGATCGAGCTGTCGCCCGACGGGAAGACGCTCTACACGCGCTGGGTCGACTACTCGGACTCGCCGATGATCACCGAGGAGCTCGTAGCGATCGACGTGGCGACGGGCGAGCGCCGCTTCCTGACCAACGGCGACGCCTGGTACGCCGCGCCCGCCGTCTCCCCGGACGGCCGCTACCTTGCCTGCCTTCGCGGCACTTACGGCTCACCCGACGAGGCCTCCGAGGTCACGCTCTGGCTGATCGACCTGGCCGGCGGCGAGGGCCGCGATCTGACGCCAGGGCTCGATCTGTGGCCCGAGACTCTCGTCTGGGCGCACGACTCCTCCGCCGTGTTCTGCACGGCCGACCGTGACGGCGGGGTTGCGGCCCTGCGGGTCGATCTGGCGGGCGGCAAGGTCACGACACTCGTCTCGGACGGGGCGATCTCCGATTTGTGCCCGTCTCCCGACGGCTCGACCATCTATGCCCTCCGCTCGACGGTTTCGAGCCCGGCTCGAATCGTTCGCTTCGATTCGCGCACGGCCGATCAATCGGCCGTCGAGCTCCCCAACGGAATCGACGAGGGCGGCGTAGCCGCCGGGTCCGTGGTGGAGCGGCTGACCGCGACCGCCGCAGACGGGACGCCCATTCGATCCTGGCTCGTCCTCCCGCCGGAAACCTCGGCCGAGAACCCGGCGCCGCTCGCGGTGTTCGTGCACGGCGGACCGCTGGGGTCGTGGAACGGCTGGAGCTGGCGCTGGAACGCGAATCTCCTGGCCGCGCGCGGCTACGCGGTGCTGATGCCGGATCCGGCGATCTCGCTGGGTTACGGGCAGCGCATGGTCCAGCGCGGCTGGGGCGACTGGGGCGGCGCGCCGTTCACGGACGTGATGGCCGCCGTGGACGCGGCCCTGAAGCGGCCGGACCTGGACGCGTCGCGGACCGCGCTGCTGGGCGGCAGCTTCGGCGGCTACATGGCCAACTGGGTTGCCGGCCAGACGGACCGGTTCCGGGCGATCGTCACCCACGCGTCGCTGTGGGACCTGCGGCCCTTCCACGGCACCACCGACTCGGGCGTCTCCTGGGAGCGCGAGATCGGCGACCCGTACACCGAGCCGGAACGGTACGACCGCCAGTCGCCAGCCGTGAACGTGGCCGCGATCAAGACGCCGATGCTGGTGATCCACGGCGAGCAGGACTTCCGCGTGCCGGTCAGCGAGGCGCTGAAGCTCTGGACCGATCTGCACCGACACGGCGTGGAGGCGCGCTTCCTCTACTTCCCCGACGAGAACCACTGGGTCCTGAAGCCGCAGAACTCGCGCGTCTGGTACGAGACGGTCCTGGCCTTCCTCGACGAGCACGTCCTCCGGAAGGAGTGGGTGCGGCCGGCTCTGCTCTAGGCGGGACCAGCCCCGGAGCGGTCGGGACGAGATGTCGCGGGGGATCGGAGTCCTCGGCCGCCGGGTCCTCGGCCGCCGGGTCCTGCGGGTCGAAGAGTGAACGCCGCGTGACTTCATGCCTCTTAATGGCATGAACGCTGCCATCATCGACGCCGTGGTGGATCGAGACCGCGAAGGCGACGGGCAGGTCCTGGCGGCGCTTGTCGATCGGGCCATTCGCGGGGACCGCGGGGCGTTCGACCGGCTCGTTGAGCCGCACCTCGTCGTCGCCCTTGGTGCCGCGCGACTGATCACCGGTGACGACGAGGACGCCGCGGACGCAGTCCAGGACGCTCTGCTGGCCGGCTGGCAGTCGCTCGAGTGCCTGCGCGATCCGCGGCTCTTTTCGGCCTGGTTCCGCCGGATCGTGATCCGATCGGCAATGCGGTTCGTGCGCCGGCGCAGGCACCTGGTGCAGCTCGATCTCGACCTTGCCGGGCCTGGCTCGACCGACTCGCTGGAGCGTGAGTTCGACCGGCGGCAGCTGGCGCGGGCGTTCGCCCGCCTCGACTCGAAGGATCGCGTTCTGCTGACGCTCCATCACTACTGGCGGCTGCCCGTGGCCGAGAGCGCGCAGCTTCTCGGGCTACCTGAAGGCACGGTCAGGTCGCGGGTGCATCACGCGCTCCTGCGCCTGCGTGCCGGTTATGACGCGGAGGTGCGTCGATGAGCGAACATCTCGAAGACGCTCTCGAACGAACGCTCGCCGACCTGGCGAAGGTCGATCGCGCGACCGTTCTCGATGCCCGCGACGCCATCGCCGGGCTTCCCGATCGCCGCTGGACGCGTGCCTTCCGCCTGCGCCGATCGATCTCGGCGCTGCTAGTCCCGCGATGGCGCCCGGAATTCACCGTGGTCGGCGCCGTGATCCTGATCGTCGCGGTCGTGGCGGTCTCGATCTTCGGTCATCTGCAGGGCCGGCCCGTCGTATCGATCCCGGCGCCCTCGAGAGTGACGTTGGCGCCCGCCGTCAGTGCGACGCCCAGCGTCGTGCCGGCGCCCAGCGCCATGCCCAGCCCAACGATCCGGACGGGTTCGGCGTTCGACGAGACGCTGCCAGTGATCCTCACCGGCCCGAGGATTGGATTTGGGGGATGGTCGCCGGACGGGTCGCGCTATGCCATCGGCGAGGCGATCGGCGACAAGAGCTACGTGGTCCAGCTGTTCGATCAGGCGAACGACGAGATCGGTTCCGTCGAGGCGGAGGACTTCGCCTGGCTGAGTCCGAACAGCTTCGTGGTCATTCGGAGCGACGGCTACGCGTACATGGGCCGGGTTAGATCCACGGACCTCACAAAGCTCGGCCTGTTCGACTGGCTGGTGGCCGGTCGCTCGGGCTCGGTGGCGCTGACGCGCTGGTACGAGGGAGCGACCGCTTCGCAGACCTACGTCGTGGTCTCGTCGGACGGCCGCCTGAGCAAGCCACGCGACGGAGAGCCGGAGGCGTGGTCCCACGACGGCAGCATGCTCGCGGTCTGGCACCAGACGGCACTGGCTCCGGCGCCCAGCGGCGTTCAGCTTGCGAATCTCGGATGGCTCGAGGTGGTTCGGTCCACGGGCGTGAGCGTGGTCTCGATGCGCCAGATCAAGATGGCCGAGCCCCAGGTTGCCTTCAGCCCGGACGGCGCGCGCCTGGCGTTCATCGACGACCCGCAGACCGCCGATGGCACCGTGCAGATCGGAGTCCTCGAGATCCCGTCCGGACGCGTGAGCCTGATCCCACAGTCCGGTCCGTTTACCTGGGCGAGCAGCGACGAGCTGTTGTTCGCCTACGCGTCGGTCGATTACGGAGTCACCCCGGCCGGGATCTACTCCTGGTTCGCCTCGACCAAGCAGCTTTCTCTGTACGGACAGGGCGACACCGTGGGCGCGTCCGGTAACGGCACGGTGATCATCGGGTCCGACACCACGCACGTGTTCACCTCGACGACCACGACCTCCGACTCGACACGGATCGTCACGTTCACGGTCGGGACCAGCCTGGGGCCGGGCGCCATCCCCGACTCGGCCTGGTCTCCGGACGGCGCCGCGCTGATCCTCGCCGTGGGCGATTGGAACAACGGGCCCATGGACGCCGTCCTCTTCCAACCCTGAGCCGGGCGCGGCTGCCGGGCCGGTGGTGGCATCTGCCACGGACGGCGGCGGCGTCCGCCGATGAAGGTGGCGGCGTCTGCGATCCGGCGCCCCTCGAACCGTTTCAATTGCGGGACATTTCCGGGCAATCCGAGGCCGAGGTCTTGGCCTGCCCCACTCGGTCCGGTAGCCTTAATGGACGAATCCTGAATGAGGTTCCTCAGCGGCCGACCATGGGGAATCTGGGACGTGGCCACACCATCAACATCGGTCGACAGGAGTGCAAATGACCGCTCGTCAGAAGGCCATCGAGGCGATCGCCAGCCACAAGGTGGCCTCCACCCAGAACTACCTCGAGCACGCCGGCGGAGACATCTACGGCGAGTACGTCTTCGGCGAGGACGCCCAGCGCCAGTACCTGGCCAAGCCCGTCTTCAAGAAGCTGCGCCAGACGATCGAGGGTTGCGAGCCCTTCGATTCGAGCATCGCCGACGCCGTCGCCCAGGGCGTGAAGGAATGGGCGATGGCCCACGGCGCCACGCACTACACGCACTGGTTCGTGCCGATGACCGGCTCGACCGCCGAGAAGCACGACTCCTTCCTCAATCCCGCGGGCGAAGCCAAGACGATCGCGGAGTTCTCGGGCAAGGGCCTGGTACAGGGCGAGCCCGATGCGAGCTCATTCCCCTCGGGCGGCATTCGCTCCACTTTCGAGGCGCGCGGCTACACGGCCTGGGACCTCACGAGCCCGATCTTCCTTCAGGTCGAGCCCAACGGCGTGACGCTTACCATTCCGACCGCCTTCGTCTCGTACACCGGCGAGGCGCTGGACCACAAGATCCCGATGCTCCGCTCCCAGGAGGCCCTGGGTAAGCAGGCGCTGCGCGTCCTGCGCTGGTTCGGCAACACGACCACCGACCGCGTCTTCACCAACATCGGACCCGAGCAGGAATACTTCCTGGTCGACCGCCGCCTGGCCGAGCAGCGCCCCGACCTGATCCTCACCGGCCGCACGCTCTTCGGCGCCCCGTCGCCGAAGGGCCAGGAACTGGAGGACCAGTACTTCGGCTCGATCCGCGAGCGCATGCTGGCCTTCATGATGGATCTGGACCGCGAGCTGTGGCGCCTGGGCATCCCGTCCAAGACCCGCCACAACGAGGTGGCGCCCGCCCAGTTCGAGATGGCCCCGGTCTACGAGGCCACGTCCGTCGGCTCCGATCACAACATGATCGTAATGAGCACGATGCGGCGCCTCGCCCGCCAGCACGACCTGATGTTCCTGAGCCACGAGAAGCCCTTCCGGGGCATCAACGGCTCGGGCAAGCACAACAACTGGTCGATGGGCACCGACGACGGCGAGAACCTGCTCGACCCGGGCCACGATCCGCACGCGAACGCGCAGTTCCTGGCGTTCCTGGCGGCGATCATCCGCGCCGTCAACGTCAACGCCGACATCCTGCGGGCCAGCGTCGCCGACGCCGGCAACGACCACCGACTGGGCGCGAACGAGGCTCCGCCGGCCATCGTCTCGATCTTCCTCGGCGAGCAGCTGGAGGACGTGGTCGAGCAGCTGGAGGCCGGAACGGCCTCGACCTCCAAGAAGGGCGGCTCCCTGGAGCTGGGCGTCACCTCGATGCCCGTGCTGCCGAAGGACGCAACCGACCGTAACCGAACCTCGCCCTTCGCCTTCACCGGCAACAAGTTCGAGTTCCGCGCGGTGGGGTCGTCGGCGCCGATCTACTGGCCGCAGACGGCTCTCAACGCGATCGTCGCCGACTCCCTTGAGAAGCTGGCCGACGATCTGGAGAAGCTCAAGCCGAACGACATGGCCGGTCTCTCGAAGATCCTGGCCACGATCATCAAGGAGAACAAGCAGGTCCTGTTCGAGGGCAACAACTACGCCGAGGAGTGGCATGCCGAGGCGGCAAAGCGTGGATTGCCCAACAACACCAGCACGGTCGACGCCCTTCCGTCCCTCGAGACCGCGAAGGCGAAGAAGCTCTTCTCCAAGCTTGGCATCCTGTCCGAGCGCGAGCTGGCCTCCCGCGTCGAGATCAGCTGGGAGCGCTACGTCAAGGTTTCGAACATCGAGGCCAACTGCGCACTGGACATGGCCAAGACCATGATCCTGCCCGCGGCCGCGAAGTACCTGGGCGAGCTGGCCGGCGCCGGCAAGTCGAAGGGCGTGACCCTGGTCGCCGACGCGGTCGCGGCTCTGACCGACAAGCTCGTCGACGCGATCCACGCCCTCGAGAAGGCCCAGCACGCAGCCCACGAGGCAGGCTCGGTCCACGCCGAGGCGAAGGCCTTCAAGGAGAACGTGATCCCGGCCCAGGAGGCGCTCCGAGACGCAGCCGACGAACTCGAGACGCTCGTGTCCGACGAGCTGTGGCCGCTCCCGAAGTACCGCGAGTTGCTCTTCCAGTACTGAGCGACGTTTCGAAGCCGCCTCTCCCGATCCTGCGGCCGGGGGAGGCGGCTTCTTTGTGCCCGGCCGGGTTCCGTGGCTACGTGGCGGGCACGGGTCACGTGGCCGACGCGGGCTACGTGGCGGATTCCGGAGCTACGTGCCGGCACCGGTTACGCGGCGGGCACGGGTTACGTGGCGGGTGCCGGGGTTACGTGGCGGGCCAGGCTACGTGGCGGCGCCAGGTTCCGTGGGGGCCGGTCCCGTGGCGGCGCCGGGTCCCGGGGCGGGTGCCGGGGATCCCGTGGCGGCACCGGGTCCGCCGTGCGGCCCCGTCGTGGGCAAGTTTCCCAATTCACATCAGAGCGACATTGGGCAGGCGGTGGGTCGTGCGCGGAGGGGCAGACGGGGCCCGTGTCTCGCAGGAGCATCCGAGACGACCGGATTGAGCGTGGATTGACCCTTCCACCGAGTCGGTCGCAGGTTCTTCGCTGGGCTCGGGCCGTCGAGTCTTGCTCGGTGTCGTCCTGGTGTGAATTCGGAAATCGCGTCGGGTGGTCGGGTCTGGGCTGCCCTGCGCGCCCAGTTGCGCCGCCCGCCACGCCCCGCGCCGCCCCGCGGCCCCTCCCTGCCGCCCTGCGCCCCCCGCGCCCCGCCCCGCGGCCCTGCAACGCCCCGCGCCGAGTGGCGCCGCCCGCCACGCCCGCGCGCCACCCCTCGCGGCCCCGTCCCGTCCGGCGGCCCTCCCCGCCCGCACCCCGCCACGCTCCGCGGCGCCCCTTCGCCACGCCGCCCTCGCGGCCTCGGCCCTACCTGGACGGCGCCCCGCCGACCTCGCGGGCGGCCTCGAGGCCGCGTTGGAAGTCCTCGCGCAGGTCCTCCACGTCCTCGAGGCCCACCGAGCAGCGCAGCAGGCCCGGGGCGATGCCGCTCGCCGCCAGGGCGGCCGCGTCCAGCTGGCGGTGCGTGGTTGAGGGCGGGTGAGTCGTGATCGTCCGCACCGCCCCGAGCGAGGCGGTTCGTTCCGCGATCCGCATCGCGTCCAGGAACGCTCGACCGGCTTCGCGGCCGCCGCTCAGCTCGAAGGCCAGCATGCCGCCGAAGACGTCGAGCTGCCTCACCGCCACCGCGTGGCAGGGATCCTGCGCCAGCCCGGGGTAGTGAACCCGCTCGACGTTGTCCTGGCCCTGCAGCCACGCCGCCAGTTCGAGGGCCGTCTCGCTGTGCCGCTCCATCCGCAATGCGAGGGTAGGAAGGCCGCGCAGCACCAGGAAGGCGGCCAGCGGCGCGAGCGCGCCACCGGCGTCCACCAGGATCGGGCGGAGGGCGTCGACTCGCTCGCGGCTCCCGACCACGACGCCCGCCAGAGCGTCGGCGTGGCCGGAGAGGTACTTCGTGGCGGAGTGCATCACCAGGTCGGCGCCCCGCTCGATCGGCCGGCAGGCGTACGGCGAGGCGAACGTGTTGTCGACCAGGAGCAGCGCCCCTCTCTGGTGCGCGATCGCGGCGAGCTCTGCGATGTCCGATACGACGATGGTCGGGTTCGAGATCGTCTCGACGTACAGCACCGGGGCGCCGGTTCGCGCCAGGGCGGCGTCGACGGCGGGGAGGTCGGTGGGATCGACGAACTCGGTCGCGATGGCGAGACCGGCCAGAATCCGGACCAGGAGGTCGCGCGTGGTGCCGTACACGGCCTGCGTCGCAACGATCGTCTGGCCCGCATGGACCGTCGAGAGGATCGCGGCGTGGATCGCGGCCATGCCGGAGGCGAAGGCAAGCCCGGCCTCCGCGCCTTCCAGATCGGCGACCGCGTCGCCAAGCGCCGCCGTGGTGGGATTGTCGATTCGGCTGTAGGCATAGCCCGGCCGAGCGCCGGTCAGGACGTCGCCCAGCTCCTCGGCGTCGCCGGTCGAGAAGGCTGCGGCCTGGTAGATCGGGACGGCGGACGGCATCTGGTTGACTTCGGGCGACCGGGTCGCCGCCAGAATTGCGCGAGTCGAAAAGCGGGCCATTGGGAGATGCTAGCCGATGGCGGCGGTCGCCTCCAGCGGTGAGCGCTGGGATCGCGCCTGCGGCGGGCCACAGCGGGGCGCCGATGGAGCGGCCGCGCGTCGTGTGGCTGCCATGGCGGCGGTCGCCTCCAGCGGTGAGCGCCGGCGTCGCACCGGCGACGGCCACAGGCCCCGCTGGGGAGATCGCGCGGGTCCCGGGGCGCTAGCATCTGTGCCATGGTGCTCACCAGGCCCGACCGCACGCGAATCGACATGCTGACGGCCGCCCTGGAGGCCGAATACGGGCCGGCGACCGACTCGAAGCGCGTCGAGATCGCTCGCGCCCCAGGGGGCGTCGGCCTGATAGGCGACGACGCGGATGGAAACGAGGCCTTCGTCCTGCTCGCCGCGATCGAGCTGGACATGTGGGTCGCGTTTCGGCGCCGTCGGGACGGGCTGGTCAGGATCGCTTCGCGGCACTCGCGCGATGCGGGCTCGTTCTGGATCGACGACCTGGCGCCGCCTTCGCCGGTCGGCGCGTCCGGCGGCGTCCGCCCCTTTGCGACGGCGGACAGGGCCTTGGTCGCGAGCCCGGCAGCGGCCGCCGGCGCGGCCGCTGCCCCGAGTGCCACGCCCCGCAAGACTCGCTGGAGCGACTACGTCGCCGCCATTGCCTGGTCGTTGAGGGAAGCCGCCCTCCCGGTCCGTGGCTTCGACGGCGTGGTCGATTCCTCGATCCCAAATGGGACCGGCCTCGGCTCGTCGGCGGCGCTGGAGCTGGCCTCCGCCATGGCCCTGATCGGCGACAGGCGCCTGGTGGCCCCTCCGGCTCTGGCGGCCCTGGCCCAGCGCGCCGAGCGCGACTACGTCGGCGTCGACTGCGGGATCGTGGACCAGTTTGCCAGCGCCGCCGGCCGCAAGGACACGGCGCTGCTCCTGGATTGCCGCTCCCTCGAGGGACGCCACGTGGCCTTGCCTGCCGGGGTTCGCGTGGTGGTCTGCGACACCGGCTCCGGACGGGGCACGAGCACCTCGGTCCTGGAGTCGCGCCGCGCCGATTGCGCCCGGGCGGTGGCTCTCCTGGCGGAGCGCATTCCGGGGCTGTGCTCGCTGCGGGACCTGGACGCGGCGACGCTCCGCCGGCACCGCGCCATCCTGCCTGAGAACGTGGCCAGGCGGGCCGAGCACGTGGTTTCGGAGAGCGCACGAGTCATGGCGGCGGCCGCGGCCATGGAGGCGGGCGATCTGGACCGACTCGGCCGGCTCTTCGCCGCGTCGCATGCGTCTCTGCGGGACACGTACGAGGTGAGCACTCCGGCGATCGAGGCGATGTTGGAGGTCGCCGGCTCGATCCGCGGCGTCGTCGCGGCCCGAATGACCCGTTCCGGCGTCGGGGCCTGCACGGTCAACCTCGTGCTGGAGGATGCCGTGCCGGCGCTCCAGGCGGCGGTCGGCCGCGACTACGACCGCAGGACTGGCTTGCGGGGCCGTGTTTACCCCGTGGCGGTCGTCGATGGGGCGGGGCCGCTGGCGACGACCTGACCAGGTTCGGGATGGGATGGCGCGCAGGCGAGCGGAACCCATCGGGCGGGCGCGGCGCCCGTCAGCTCGTCGGGCGGTTGACTCCCGCGTAACCCGGCAGGATCGAAGCCAGGCGCTCGTACTGGCCCAGGTAGTTGTAGGCGTGGGCCGAGATCCGCACCATCAGCTCGAACTCGGTCGACTCCGGCAGGTCGCCCGAGTCCAGCAGCCACGGCGACGGCCACATCATCAGCGGCACCTCGAATCGCCGGCCGCGCATGGCGGAGTCGATCATCGACAGTCTTCGCGCCGCCTCGTCCCGAGGCCAGGGTCCGCCGGGCAGCCGCAGAGTCGCCATCGACCCCGTCATCGAGTCGGGCGCCTGGACGTCCGTGTGCAGGGCCTCGGCCAGCATGTCCCGGGCGGCAACGATCAGCTGGTGATTGGTGGAGATCAGCGTCGGCCATCCGCCGGGCAGCATCTCACCCAGGCCGTCGATGGCCGCCGGGATCGTCAGCCAGGCGCTCGGGTCGAAAGTGCCCGTCCAGTCGAATTCCAGGCGGAACCTCGAGCGGTCCATGCGCAGGTCGTTGGCGCCGCTGGAGATCGACAACGGCTTGACCAGGGCCTGGCGGTCGCGCCGGACGAAGAGGAAGGCCGTCCCCTTCGGAGCGCAGATCCACTTGTGGGTCGTGCCGACGTAGTAATGCGGGGCCAGCTCCCGCAGCCCCACCGGCATCATGCCCGGGCCGTGGGCGCCGTCCACCAGCACGTCCACGCCCTTCTCGGTCAGGGCCGGCACGAGCCTCTCGATGGGGAGGGCCAGCGCCGTCGGGCTCGTGACGTGCTCGATCATCGCCAGTTTGGTGTTGGGCGTGACCGCGCCCATGATCGCGTCGAACGCCTCGTCCGGCGAGGCGATGGGGAAGGGGATGCGGGCCAGGACGACTCTGGCGGAGGACTGGGCGGCGACGAACCGCACCGCGTTCAGGCAGGAGTTGTAGGCATGGTCGGTCGCCAGGATCTCGTCCCCCTTTTCGAAGCGCAGCGACCGCAGGACCGTGTTGACCCCGGCCGTGGCGTTCGTCATCAGGGCCAGGTCGTCGGCGTCCGCCGACACGAACGCCCCGATCTCGGACCTCGCCCAGTCGAGCAGATCCTCGAGGTCGCGGGCCAGGAACCGGACCGGCTGGGCCTCGAGCTTGTCGCGCCAGCCGCGCTGGACCTCGAGGATCGCCCTGAGACACGCCCCGAACGAACCGTGATTCAGGAAGGTCACGGTCGGGTCGAGGGCCCACTCGGTGACCGGAGAGGCCGATCGCCCGAGCTGAGGCGCGCTGTCCGTCACGGTGCGGATGACTCCTGTCGCCTGATCGCCGTTCCGCTACGGGCGGCGGAGCGTGCGCGACTTCGGCCTAGTCTACGTTCCGCCACGGGCGGCGGAACATACGCGATTCCGGCGGCGCCGTCTTCGCATGAGAGGCATCGGCTGCATCGGCTGGAAGAACGATCTTGAGGGGAAACGCCTTTCCTATCAGGCCCCATCCGATCGGGTATTGCTATCGCCGATATGCGGGCGTACGGTGGGGTCGTCTCATCCGCGCCAGGGTTCTCTGGAGGTCTGATGAAGGCAGCGACGGCGGCCGAAGGTTCGCGACTTGCTCGCGGTGAAGGCGGGGCACACCCGTTCACGGCCGGCCTGGTCCGCGGCTCATTCAACCTTGAATGGAGACCTCGCGCGGGGAACATCAGCGGTGACACTCGCGCTGGCAAGTCCGCGCGGTAGGGGCCAGCGCTCCTGCCGCGACGCGATAGCCAGGACCGGCGCGAAGGCGCCGGTCTCGTGCTGTCTGGGCCCGGGCAACGCCCGGATTACCGATCCGGGACCGTCAGTTTGTTGGCTTTCGCCACGTCCCCGAGGAACCGCGCCGAAGGCTTCGGCGTGCGTTCCTGAGTCGTCCGGTCCACCGCGATCAGGCCGAACCGCATGGCGTAGCCGAGCGCCCACTCGAAGTTGTCGAACGCGCTCCAGTGGATGTAGCCGCGCAGCGGGATGCCGTCGTCGAGAACCCTGTGGAGGGCCTCCAGGCCGCCCCGGATGAACTCGACGCGCTCGGCGTCGTCGGACGCGGCGACACCGTGCTCCGTGACCACGATCGGCTTGCCGGGCATGAGCGCCGCCACTCGCCGAACCGTGGCGGCGACTGCCTCGGGGCGGTATTCGTAGCCCATCTCCGTCCGTCGGATGCCATCTCGAGGATCGGCAGCGGGGTTGTTGTCGTCGCGGCGCTTGACGGTCTGCGCCACCACGACCTTCTCGATCGGGCCCACCGCCAGGGCGGCCCTGGTCAGCCAGCCGACCGGTCGGGGCAGATCGATCCGGGCGCGCGTGTAAGTCTGGACGCCGACGAAGTCGTCTTCACGGGACGCCTCCAGGTAGACGTCCTCGCTCATGCGACGGGCGTACTCCATGGCCGATCGACCGCCGGCGTTGCTCTCCCACTCCTGCATCGAATGGGTCTGGCCGACGTGCGCGCTCGTGCGCAGTTCCTTCGCGGCCGCCAGGGCCCGTCTGTGCGCGTCGACCAGGCCCCGCGCCGCCCGCTTCCAGTTGGTCAGGCCGTGGGTTCCGGGCGGGAAGCCGATGGCGCCCATGTAGCCGCCGTAGGCGACGACGCCGGGCTCGTTGATCGTGCAGTACCAGTCGACCCCGTCGCCGAGGGCCTCGACGACGCGCCGGACGTAGCGCTCGAAGAGCGCCGGCGTCTCGTCCGCCAGCCAGCCGCCCTTCTTCGCCACCCAGATGGGCAGCGTGAAGTGGTAGAGCGTGACCATCGGGGTGAGATTGCTCTTGCGAACAGCCTCGACCACGCGGCGGTAGTGCTCGAGCTGGGCTTCGTCGAAGCTGCCCTCGCTCGGCTCGATGCGGGGCCACTCCACCGAGAAGCGGTAAGTGTTGAAGCCCAGCCCGGCGAGCATGGCCACGTCTCGACCGTAGCGGTTGTAGTGATCGATGGCGGCGCCGCTCGGCTCCCGGCAGGGAGTGTCCGGCTTCAGCTCCCACTCCCACCAGTCGCTGTTCGAATTGCCGCCCTCGACCTGATGCGCGGAGGTCGCGGTGCCCCAGATGAATCCGTCCGGAAACGCAAGCTCAGTCATAGCCGCAGGATAGCGAGTCCCATCCGCGTCTTCAGGGGCCGGCGGTTCGCCTACATCCGGGCATGCGCGGGAGATTCGACCAATACTTCGCGGCATGGACGACAAGCCCAGGTTCCAGCCGGCGTCTCGCGCGGAGTGGCGCGAGTGGCTCGCCGCCAACCATCGGGCCTCGAGCGGGGTCTGGCTGGTGACGTGGAAGCGGGCTGCCGGCAAGCCAACCGTCTCCTCCGACGACGCCGTCGAGGAGGCGTTGTGCTTCGGCTGGGTCGACGGCGTGCTCGGCCGTGTCGACGACCACCGCTCGATGCAGTGGTTCGCCCCGCGCCGGTCGAAGAGCACCTGGGCCCGATCGAACAAGGAGCGGGTGGCGCGGCTCGAAGCTGCGGGCCTCATGTCGGAGGCGGGGCTGGCGGCCGTGGCCCTCGCCCGCGCCAATGGCTCCTGGGAATCGATGGACGCCATTGACGGCCTGGTCGTGCCCGACGATCTCGCCGCGGCGCTCGCCGAACGGCCGGGGGCGCGAGAGCTATTCGACGCAAGCTCCGCCTCGGTCCGCCGGAGCGCCCTCGCCTGGGTCTACCAGGCCAAACGGCCGGAGACGCGCGCGGCCCATGTCGAGCAGGTCGCGGCGATCGCGGGGCGCGGCGAGCCGATCTCGAACCTCTGGCGCCGCGACTGACCGCGTGCGGCGGCCCGACGGCAGAACGGCCGAGCCGCCTCGGAACCGGAGCGGACGAGCCGCGCGGGAGCCGCGGAGCCGAACCGGCGCCGCCGCGAACGGCCGAGCCGCCGAGCGGCTAGGTCGGAACCCGGGGAGGTCGCCGGCTTCCACCGGCGGCCCAAACGTCAGGCTTGCTTCGCCTTCAGCAGCGCCGCCTCGAGGCTCGCGATCTTGTCGAGCAGCTCGTTGATGGCGTGGTCCTGCTCGAGCAGGTGCGCCTGGATCTGTTCGGACTCGTGGAAGGTGGCGTCGGCGTCCTGGTAGGTCATGTCGGCGCGCTTGTCCGATGCCCGGGAGAGGATGTTCTGACCCACCATGATGACGGAGAGCATGACCAGCTGGATGAACGTCTGGCTGATCCACTGGATGAGGTCGAGGAGCGAGCCTCCCTGAAGGGCCGACGGCAGCGCGACCAGCGCGAGCACCGCGAAGGCGTAGGCGCACCACATCGTCCCCACGACCGTCGTGAGGGTGAGAGCGATCTTCCCGTTGAAGCCTACGTGCTCGTCGGTCGTCTTCGGCGGCCCCGACTGCCGGCGCTTGGCGATGTGCGGATGGGGGACGTGCGTGAAGGAGACGCTCATCGATTCCCTCCTGGCGGGCAAGGCGATCGCGCGGTGGCGCGACTGGTTCGTCGCGCTCGGCCGACGCTCTCAGGGCGGCGGCCACGCCAACGTGCGTCGTCCGTGAATCTACCCGGATTCGGGCGCCGTCTGTCCATCCGCCGGCACAGCGCCGCTGCCGTCCGGCCGGCGCAACGGAATGCCCGGAATCGCCGCGCCGGTACCACCCTCCGGTCCCGGCCTATCCTGTCGGCCGGAGAGCGCCCACACTCCGCCGACACGGCAGGCAGGCGCGGGAGTCTTCGGGTTCCCACCAGCGCGGCGTCCCCACACGGTCGCCTCGACCGTCGCGCAGGGCCAATGGCGAGACCGAGCCGTCGGGACCGGGCGCAGTCGTGCCCAGAAGGATCAGGGCGTTTGAGATGCCAATAGATCACGCGGCCACGGTGCGACGCATGTACGAGTTGATCAACGCCGGCGACATCGGCGCGTTCAGCGAGCACCTGGCGGACAACTTCGTCGAGCACGAAATCACGCCGGGCCTCGACCCGACGAAGGAAGGTGTCAAGACCTTCTTCCGCATGCAGCTGGCCGCCTTCCCCGACCTGCGAATGGCCGCCGAAGACGTCATCGCGAGCGGCAACAAGGTGGTCGCGCGAGTCAGGTACACGGGCACCAACAAGGGCGACTTCATGGGCATGACGGCGACCGGCAAGCGCGTCGACGTCCAGCTCATCGACATGTTCCTGTTCGACGACAAGGGTCGCGTGTCCGAGCACTGGGGAGTCATGGATGCCCTGGGGCTGATGCAGCAGCTCGGCGCCGTGCCGCAGGGCGCCCGCGCGTAGATCCAGCTCTCAAATGGGGGGTGTGGTCGGGGCGGTGGGATTCGAACCCACGATCTCGTGCTCCCAAAGCACGTGCCTTGCCGCTAGGCCACACCCCGGTCCTGCGAATGATACGGCGGCTTGGCTCCCGCACGCCCATCGCCAGTCGGCGTCAGCTCGTCGGCGGTTCACGCGTCTCGCCGGCATTGTCCAGCACCGGATGGTTGTCGACCTCGTACCGCAGGTGCAGGTACGAGTCGCCAAGGCGCTCGCAGTCCAGTAGGCGCAAGGCGCGGAGGTGACGGAGATCGTCCTGGCCGTGGAGCGATTCCCCGCCGATGAGCGACTGAGTGTCTCTCCCGCCGACCAGGCATGGCGCCACGACGAGTGAGACGTAGTCGATCAATCCGAGCCGGAGCAAGTGCGCGTTGAGCTCGCCGCCCGTCTGGATCGTGACCTTCTCCAGGCCGAACTCGCCCCGCAGTCGAGCCAGCGCGTCGCGGAAGTCGATGCCGTCCGGGTAGAGCAGGACCCGAATGTGGTTGTAGCGATCGGTCAGCCCCAGGAGCGGATGGCTCGCGTTCGAGGTGATCAGGTACAGCTCGCGAGAGCGTCGGGCGAAGTACTCGCAGCCGCTCAGGCTGAGGTGCGGCCGGCTGTCGACGATGACGAACGTGACATGGTCGCGCTCGTCGCTCTCCCAGCGCCGGTCGTTGACACCGACCTTGGCCAGTACTCGGCCGCTGTTGAGTGAAACGCCGGCGATCTGCTCCTCGAGCTCGTAGTAACGGTGCAGGCCTTCCTTGACGCCGTGGAGCCGGCTGAAGTCGAGATCGGTATCGAGTTCGTCCACGTCGCCGGTGGTGATCTTGCCGTCCACCGACTGGATCAGGAAGAGCGTCGTGACCGGCCGCCTATCGATGGTCTCCACGGTATGCCTCGCCGGTGGCTTGGGGGTTCTGGTTCAATGCGAACGATAGCCGGCGCACCGGCGTTTGCCATCACGCTCGTGAACGGTTGGCTTGTGGTTGGCCCGGCCCCGGCGCGCCGCGAATCCTCCAGCTGAGTGCTGGGGCCAATCGGCTGGAGAATCCGGGGCTCGACCCGGCCGAGGCCGTCGGTCCGGCGGCCCCGCCGCCGCTTGGCCCGTGCTGGGCAACCTGCATCTGGAAATGGCGGGGGCGGGTCGCTAGGATTCCGGACGTGGCCTCTCTCGGGGCGTTGAGCCCCCGGGCCCTCCTGGAGTCGAGCAGATGGCTGACGCAGACCGGGGACAGTTCGCCGCGGACACGTTGGGCGACAAGAATGCGGCGCCAGCGGCCAACGACCCATCCGGCGCCGCGCCGGCGGGGGCCGCGCAACCTCAGGACGCGCCGGCGGGGGCCGCGCAACCTCAGGACGAGCCGGCCGCCGCACCCGGCTCCGCGACAGACCAGCCGGCCGAGGCCGCCGGCGCCGCTGCTGCCGGTACGCCGGAACCGAACCCGGACGCCGCCTCGGCTCTGCCCGACTCGGCCGCCACCTGGGAGGAGTGGGGTCAGGGCTCGCTCGCGACCGCGGCCGTAATGGAAGAAGTCGCGTCCGAGCATCTGCAGGCCGCCAGCGAATGGGCCGCCTACGGCGAACCCGAAGCCGCGCGCGAAGAGCTGGCCGAGGCCCAGGTCGCCGCGGAGCTCGGAGCCGAGTCCGCCGTCATGGCCCAGGCCGAATTCGAGATGGCCGCCGAGTATCGTGAGACCGCCGGCGGAGCGCCCGCTCCGGGCGACGCCCCCGCTCCGGGCGCCGCCGCCGAGCACGAACCGGGTCAGTACGACGCCGGCGCCTCCGACATGAGTTCCTACGACTACGCCACGGGCGAGTCGGGGACGGTCGACAGCGGGTCGAGCGAGCCCGAACCGGAGCACGAACACGAATCTCCGTTCTAGCCACTGACTCGACGTGTCGGCTACCTGCGGGCTCGATTTCGAGCGCCAACTGTCGGCCTCTGCCTTCGACGTCCGTCGGACGATCTCGGAGGCCCTGCGCGAGCTGGGATTCGAGATCACCGTCGATCAGCTGACGAGGATCGAGGCCAAGCGCGGCAGCATGATCGGCTACTCGCTGCTGATGAAGCAGAAGATGCCGGTGCTGGCCGTCTTCGAGGTCGTGCCGGACGCCTCGGCCTGCCGCGTGGGATGCCATCTGACGGACAACGTCAAGAACCTGGGCAAGACCTTCGGCATCAACCGCCAGTACCGCGACCTCTTCGACGAGGTTCAGCGCCGCGTGGACCTGGGTTTCTCCAGGCTGGACGGCGCCGCGTCGCAGACGTTTGCCGAGCCGGTTTTCTGGAGCAGGGCCGGGGACGTCGGCGTCCTCGAGCAGACCAGCGTCCTGACTTCGAAGGCGGTCGGGAGCGCGGTGGGGGTCGCGGGCAAGGCTTTGGACGGCCAGGCCGGCACCACGCCCAGGGTTTGGAAGGGAGTGGATTCGGTCACGTTCACGTCGAGTGCCGGAGTGGCGGTGCTCACTCTGGCGGAAACGCAGGCCCGGCTCGGCGTCGCCGTCATGGTCGCCTCCCACCCCGGGTCGATGCCGCCGAACCTGGCCCGGGACGTGGAGGCGCTTGCCGCGGCCATCGAGATCAAGCTGACCGCCGCGGGCGGCAAGGCCGCGTCGGTCGAAGTGCCCGACGCGCAACTCCCGGTGTTCGACTTTCTGAACCAGCAGGCCGAGATCAGATCGGCGCTGCCGCTCCGGCAGCTCCACATCTGCCGCAGCTGCCGGCTCGAGAAAATCACCAACCCGGAATACCAGCGCATCGCGGCCCGGAACGAAAAGATCGGCGACATCATGGCGGGCGTCGGCGCCACGATCAGCAAGGGCGGCATCTCGCCGACCTTCGTCCTGGGACAGGTGTTCAAGCTCAAGAGGCTCGACCCGGCGTACGTCTGCTCGCGCTGCCAGGGCATGGAGGCGGACGAGCGGATCGTCACGTTCTGCCCGAAATGCGCCGATCTGGCCCGGGACGTGGTCCTGCGAACCTGCCCCAAGTGCAAGTTCGACTATCGAACGCTGGCGGGCAAGGCGCCAGTCTGGTCGCTGCCGGAGCCCGAGCCGGAGCCGGCGGTGGAACCGGAGATCGAGTCGCAGGCCGCCGACGCCAGAGCCGGGGCCTGTGGCCGAGACGCTCGACTCCGGCGCGACCGAGACGCTCGACTCCGGCGCGACCGAAACGGGTGTCCAGGCCGGCGGCGCCGAGTCCTCACCCGCCGCTCCCGCCCCCGCGCCAACCCAGCGTGCGCCCCTCGCGGCTGAGAAGCCCGCACCCGGCCCGGCGGCACCGGCTGCCGCGGCGGCACCCGCGTCTCCGAAGCCCGCCCCGGTTCCCCCGCCCGTCGCGCCCAAACCCCCGCCCGCACCCGTAGCGCCCCCGCCCCCGCCGACACCGGCTACGCCCCCGCCCCCGCCCGCACCCGCTCAGACGGCCTGGCCGCACCCGGCGCAGGTCCCTCTCGGTCGTCCGCAGCTCGGCCGCCGGGGCAAGGTCTGCCAGATGTGCCGGCGCGAGTACCCGACCCTGTGGCGCGTCGTGATCGCAACGCCGGCGGGCTACGAGGAGCGGTTCCTGTGCGGGACTACCTCGACCTGCCAGATGGTGTCGCTGGTCACCGCCGTTCAGGTCTAGACGAGGCCGGGCGCCGGGGAAGCGCCCGCGGCACGGGACGGCGCACTTGCCGTACCATCCGGGGCGACTCGGCGGCCTCCGCGATCGAGACGCGCACCATGGTGTCGGACCGCCGCGGGAGGGAGCCCAGGGCGAAGCGGGTCACGGATCGACCGGTCGCCCCACCTTCACTTCACTGGACGATTTCGATTGCCTGAACTCGAACGTATCGTGCGAGCTGCCCGACGCGCTTTCGACCTCCGCGCCCTGCGCGGTCGCGCTCTGGCGAGGACCGTCGCGGCCGTCTCCGTCTCGGTGGCGACGCTCCTCGTCTACGCCTTCGACGAGCACGCTCCGTACGACATCCAGGCCGGCCCCGTGGCCCGAGTGGTGGCCGGGCTCGTGCCGCTCCTGGCCGCGGCCCTGGCCGGGTATGCCGTCGTGCGCCCGTGGCGGGGTTTCCTCGCGGTCCTCTTCCTGACGCCCGTCCTCGACGTCGCCCAGATGTCGGTGAACGCCGGCCCGATCCAGGTCATCTCCCAGACGGTGTTCGTCGGCGTGCTGGCGCTGGGCGTGGCGCTGCGCGAGCCCGGCCGGGAAGCGGCCGCCTCGGCGGCATCCGCTCCGGGCGCACCTCGGCCGCCGGCTTCTCTGTCGTCCGAGCCGCCTCAACCGCGGGCGTCCTCGGCCACATCCCGGGGCCTGCCGGCTCGGTCGCGTAGTCTGCCGGCCCGGATCGCGCCGGACCGCGTGGCGGGCGTGGCGATCGTCGCGTTGCTGATCCTGGCAACGCTCTCGACCGCCGTTTCACCCGATCGCTCGACGAGCGCCACCATCCTGCTGCACGGCATCCTCGAGCCGGTGGCGATGGCCTTGCTGCTCCTGGCCCTCCGTCCGAGGTGGCGCGATCTGGCGCTGCTGGCGGTCGTTCTGGCGGTCTCGGTCGCAATGGGCGGCCTCCTCGACATGCTGCAGAGCATTCCGGCGATGAAGACGCTCGCCGTGCTGCAGGACGACCGGCTGTACTTCTCGCGCATCACCTACTTCAACGTCGGCCTCTTCGGGGAGATGCTGGCGATGGCCATGCCGATCCTGCTGGCAGCGCTGGCGGCGCATCGGTACCTGAACCTGCGGCGCCGCGTCCTTGCCCTGCTGGTCGCGGCGATCCTCGTGTCGCTGGCGAGCCTCTTCTTCACGTTCTCGAAGAGCGCTTATCTGGCGACCTTCGGAGGCTGTCTCGTACTGGTGCTTCTGGTCGTGCACAGCTGGCGCCGGCGCGGCGCGATCGTCCTGGCAACGTGCGTGCTCTCGACGGTCGTGATTCCCTGGCCGGCGTTCTTCCTGCAGGTCGTCCCGCCGCTGGAGCAGGCCTACCGGGGCGCGATGGTCTCGCTGATGGGCGAGAGCCGCTACGACTCCTGGAATCCGTCGACCCTGTCCGGCCAGGGCTCGCTGCTGGAACGCTGGTACGCCACGCGCGCCGGTATCGAGATGGCCGTAGATCACCCGCTGCTGGGCATCGGCCTGGACCAGTTCAAGACGCAGTACGTGCCGGGCCGCTACAAACCGCCGGAGGCGAAGGACGATCTCGACTGGGCACACTCGATGTACCCGGAAGCCGCCGCGGAGTTGGGTCTGCCTGCGCTGGCGGCGGAGCTGATCCTCTACGCGGCGGCGTTCCTCGCTCTGTGGCGGGTGTACCGGGCACCGCCCGATCCCCTGGCGCGGCTGATGGCCGGCGCCCTGCTGGCGGCGATGGTGTCCTGGCAGATCGTGGGATTTGCCTTTGCCGGCGACATGTACCGGCCGTGGCGGAACATGGCCTCGGACTACGTGATGATGGCGGTGCTGGTGGGGAGCGCCTTCGCGCTCTACCGGATGACGCGGCGCGGGACGGTCGAGGGCGCGGCGGCAGCCGGAGCGCCTTGAGGCGGCGCGCCCGCACTCGCGGCCGGCTCGCCCGTGCTCGGGGCCGGCTCGCCCGTGCTCCGGGCCGGCCCGCCCGTGCTCCGGGCCGGCTCGCCCCCACTCGGGGCCGGCTCGCGCGCGGCCTGCCCACTTAGATGGGCCGCAGGATTCGCCCCCAGCTCGCGGGGACGTCCGCGCGGAGCACGTCGCCCGCGGTCCGGAACGAGCCACCGTTCAGCAGATCGCGCCACTCCCCGTCGCGGGGGGCCGGGACGGTCATATCGATCGCGCGATCGGCCGCGTTCAGCAGGACCGCGACCGCCTCGCCGTTCGCCTCCCTGGCGAAACCGAGCTGTTCGTGGCTCACGTGCAGCTGCCTGTACGTGCCACGCCGCAGGGCGGTGGATTCGGATCGGACTGCCGCGAGCCGTTCGATTGCCGCCGATAGCGCAGGCTCGGCGCCCCGGCTCGGGCCCGCCTCGAGGTCCAGCGCAGGCCGGACGGGGCTGTCGTCGCCGGGCGTTCGGCGCCCCTCGAGCCCCCATTCGGAGCCGTAGTAGATCGAAGGCACGCCCGGCATCGTGAAGAGGAGCAGATGGAGCGGGTAGAGGAGCCGCTTCTCGTCGAGCCGGCTGGCGACGCGGTCCTGGTCGTGGTTGTCGACGAAGTTGTAGAGCGGCAGGCCGGCGTACATGCCGCCCGGCCCGAACTGGCGGTTCAGGGCATAGGCGATCTCGAAGTAGTTGCGATCGGCCAGGCTCGAGTACAGCCCCTTGTAGGCCTCGTAGTTGGTGACGGAATCGAGCGTCTGCGGATTCGCCCAGCGCCGGTAGTCCCCGTGGACGACCTCGCCGAAAAGCCAGAAGTCGGGCTTCGTGCCGCGGCACAAGGCCGCCAGCGCGCGCTGGAAGTCCAGGTCCACGACGTCGGCCGCGTCCAGGCGGAGCCCGTCGATACCGAAGTCGCGAATCCAGCTTTCGACCGCTTCGAAGAGGTGCCCGCGGACGTCCGGATTGCTCAGGTTCAGCTTCACCAGATCGAAGTGGCCGTGCCAGCCCTCGTAGGCGAAGGGATCGCCGAACGGGCTGCGACCGTCGAATCGCAGGCCGGCGAACCAGTCGTGGTAGGGCGAGTTCCGGCCGTTGGCCTGCACGTCGCGGAAGGCCCAGAAGTCGCGCCCAACGTGGTTGAAGACACCGTCGAGCACCACCCTGATGCCGGCCTCATGAGAGGCCGCGACGAACCGCCGGAGTGTCTCGTCCGTGCCAAGTCGCCGGTCGAGGTGCCAGTAGTCGGCGGTGTCGTAGCCGTGGGCGGTCGACTCGAAGACCGGCCCGAGATAGAGCGCGTTGCAGCCGAGCCGCCGGATGTGGCCGAACCAGCCGGTCAGCTTGTCCAGCCGCTCGACCGGCGGCGCCCCGAACTCGTTGCGTGGCGGCGCCCCGCACAGCCCGAGCGGGTAGACGTGGTAGAAGATGGCGTCGGGAGCCCAGTCAACCAATCGGCGTCCTCCGGGTTGGCGGCCGCGCGGCGGGCGCGTGGCAGATGCGTGGCAGGGCGTGGGTACCGCTCGGTACATTCGAGGGGCAAAGGAAATGGGCGGCGTCACGAGTAGATGCCGTGCTGGAACTGGTGGGTCGCCCGGTACACCAGTTCGTCGTCGAGGGTCGCGTAGCCGTTGAGCCACAGGCCAATGTACGTGTTGATCATCCCCAGGAACGTGGCCGCGTAGGCCCGCTGGCGGCCGCGCATGTTTCCGTGGTCCTCCGCCGCGGCCTCGAAGAGCCGTTCCAGTGCGGCGTGCTGGCCGAGGTTTCGGGCCAGGACCGCCTGATGCTCGTCGCTCCGCGGCGGCGCGAACCAGAACCCGAGCTGCATGCGGTAGAAGGCGGCGTTCTGCTGGGCGAAGCCGAAGTAGGCCCGCACGACCGCCTCGAGCGTCGCCACCAGGTCGCCGCGGTAGTCCACGGCGACGCCGAGGGCGTCGCGCAGCCCGGCCGACCGCTCGTCGATCAGTGCGTCGAGCAGGCCACGCTTGCTGCCGAAGTAGTGGTAGAGGGTCGGCTTCGTGACACCTGCCGCCTCTACGATCTCCTGGACGCCGACTTCGGCGTAGCCGCGCTCGCTCCACAGTTCGAGCGCTCGCGCCAGCAGGATCGACCGGTTATCCACGGCGCTACCATACCGTACGGTATAGGCCACGGCAAGGCCGCTACGGCGCGCCAGGCCGCTACGGCGCGCCAGGCCGCTCGACGCGCCAGGCCGCGGCGCCGCGCGGGGGCAGCGGCTTGCCCGCCGGCCGATTCACGCTACGGCGTGGGTCGCCGGCCGAGCTGGAGGCCGGCGTCTTGGCCAGATGCCGGCCCCCGTAGCGCGAGGACCGATCCTCGCGACCGCCGACGACCGAGCAGGCACCCGACAGGGCCCGCAGCCTCTGATGTTCTGGCCGGATGACAGTCCAGCCCTGCATCTGGCCAGGAGCGGACCCGCCCCGCGGTCCTTGAAGGCGACGGAATCGGGTGACTGGCGCGCCGATCCGCGCCCCGCGCTATTCCGGCCGGCATCTGACTGCCATGAAGAGGGCCCCATGGCGGCAAAGTGGGTTCTCTACGGAACCAAAGCCAGCCAGGAGGCCCACGTATGTTGTACGCCGGATTGGACCTGTCGCGCCAGAGGCTCGATGTCCACGTCCTCGATGAAGACGGGGCAGTGGTCGCGGTCCTCGCCGTGCGTCCCGATGCCGATGCCCTCCACACCCTCGCCGCGCGCCTGAACACGCTCGGACACCCCATCGAAGCAGCGATCGAGTCGATGAACGGCGCCCGCTTCGTGCACGACCAGCTCGAGCTCTGTGGCTGGGACGTGGCGATCGCCGATGCAGTCAAGACCAAGGGCCTTGCGCCACTCGCTGCTAAGACCGACAAGATCGATGCTCGCGTGCTCGCCGAACTTGCCCGACGCGATCTCGTGCCGGCGATCTGGCTGCCCGACCCGACCGTTCGAGCCGAGCGCGAACGAGCTCGCTATCGACTCCATCTCGTCCATCACCGAACCGCCCTCAAGAACCGGATCCACGCCACCCTCATCGCCTTTGGTCATCCGGTGCCGGTCTGGATTCTGCGGGGTCGGCCGGACGGGAGCTTCTGGCCTCCCTCGCGATCCCCGAGCCCTGGGCCTCCACGCTCCGCGGAGCACTCGAGCTCGTCGATGAGCTCGATACCCGGATCGCCGCCGCCGAGGCGGAGCTTCGGGCGCTCGGCGCAGACCACCCCTACGTCGAACTGCTCCGGTGTCCTACGCTCGCCCGGACGTGGCCGCTCCGGCTTGCCCGCCGACACGCGCCCGCGACCCGCCCTTCGCCCGTGCCCGGCCGCCCAGATGGCGAACCCCTCCACGTACGGCCGATCGAGACTGCGGCGTGGGTCGTTCAGAAGCCCAGGTCGGCGAGGATGCGGTGCATCCGCCGCGCGGCCTTGCCGCGGTGCGAGATGCGGTTCTTTGCCTCGGCCGTCCACTCGCCCAGGGTGCGGCCGCCGGACGGTTCCACGGCCGGCTCGAAGATCGGGTCGTAGCCGAAGCCGCCGCTGCCCTTCGGCACCGCCGCGATCCGCCCCTCGAACGTGCCGTGCGCCAGCCGGACCGGCAGCCCGCCGCGCGGCCCTCGCGTCTCGGGCAGGACCAGCGCCAGGACGCAGCGATAGCGGGCTCCGCGCCGCGACGCGTCCAGGCCGGCCAGCGCGCCCAGCAGCTTGACGTTGTTCTCCTCGTCGGTTGCGTTCTCTCCCGCGTAGCGCCGGGTTCGAACGCCGGGCCCGCCGTCGAGAGCGTCCACCTCGATTCCCGAATCGTCGGCCAGGGTCGGTAGGCCGGACAGCGCGGCGAAGAATCGGGCCTTCTTCGCGGCGTTGGCCTCGAACGTCTCGCCGTCCTCGACCGCCTCGGCCGAAATGCCCACGTCGTCGAGGTCGATCAGCTCGGCCCGCAGTCCAAGCAACTCACGCAGTTCGCGGAGCTTGTGCGTCGACCGGGTGGCCACCAGCAGGCGAGATCGATCGGGCCCCGCCGTGGCAGCCGTATCGCGTGACGTCACGTGGCAGTCGCGCCGCTAGCGCTTGACCGAGGCGATCGCCTCGGCCTGGGCGGCGAAGAGACGCTCGAGCCCGGTGCCCGCGAGGTCCAGCATGCGATCGACGTCGGACCGCTCGAACGGCTTCCCCTCGGCCGTACCCTGCAGCTCGACGTACTTGCCCGCGTCCGTCGCCACGACGTTGAAGTCCACCTCGGCCCTGGAGTCCTCGGAGTAGTCGAGATCCAGGCAGGTCACGCCGCCGACGATGCCGACGCTGACGGCCGCGACTCGCCCGATCAGGCAGCGCTCCATGCCGTACGTCCGCATCGCCGCGGCCAGCGCGACCCAGCCGCCCGTGATCGACGCCGTTCTGGTGCCGCCGTCGGCGTTGATCACGTCGCAGTCGACCGTGATCGTCCGCTCACCCAGCTTGGCCATGTCGACGACGCCGCGCAGCGACCGGCCCACGAGCCGCTGAATCTCGTACGTTCGCCCGCCGACCTTGCCCTTGGCGGCCTCGCGGATGCTCCGTTCGCTGGTGGCCCGGGGCAGCATGCTGTACTCGGCGGTCACCCAGCCCGTGCCCTTGCCGCGCAGGTGGGGCGGGATCCTGTCCTCGATGGTGGCGGCGCACAGGACCTCGGTGCCACCGAGCTTGATCAGGCACGAGCCTTCGGCCCATTTCTGCACGCCGAGCGTGAGGGTCACAGGCCTGAGGTCGCCGGGCAGGCGGCCGTCGGCTCGCTGTGTCGATTGAGCCCCGATGGTCATCGCGATGTCTCCTCCGGCGACGGGAGGTCGCGCGCCGCCGTCTGGCGGTCCGCGGCCTCGGCTCGTGCTTCGGCCTTCGCAGCATCCCACAACTCGTCGAGTTCGGCGAACGACAGGTCGCGGAACTGGACGTTGCGCTCGCGGGCCATACGTTCCACGCGCCGGAAGCGGTCCCGGAACTTGTTGGCCGCGGCGCGCAGAGCCCCCTCCGCCTCGACGCCGTGGCGCCTGGCCAGGTTCGAAATGACCAGCAGCAGGTCCCCGACCTCCTCGCGCCTCTCCTCGTCGGTCGTGGCCGCGGCCAGCTCGTCCATCTCCTCCTGGACCTTGTCGAGAATGCCGACGATCTCGGGCCAGTCGTAGCCGAGATGGGCGGCCCGTTCCTGCATCTCCTGCGCCGCCGCGAGCGCCGGCATCGACGGCGAGACGCCATCGAGGGCGCTGCGGACCTCGGCCGCGGCCACTCCGCCGGCGAGTCCCGCGGCGGCTTCGTCCTCGCGCTCGACTCGCTTGATCTGCTCCCACTGGCGGTTCACGTCGGACGCCGTCTCGACGTGGGCGTCGCCGAACACGTGCGGATGGCGGTGGACGATCTTGCGGGCGATCTTCTCCTCGACGTCGGTCATGTCGAAGACGCCGGCCTCGGCGGCCAGCTGGGCATGGAGGACGATCTGCAGGTAGAGGTCGCCCAACTCGCCCGCCAGGTCGGGCGTGGCGCCGGCGTCCAGCGCGTCGTACACCTCGTATGCCTCCTCGAGAAGGTTCTTCTTGAGGGAGGTGTGCGTCTGCTCGCGATCCCAGGGGCAGCCGTCGGGCCGGCGGAGCCGATCCACGATCCAGGGCAGGGCCCAGGGACTCGCGAGGGCAAGCTCGGGTGATACGGGCGCGAGGTATAGCGGCCCGGCCAGTGCCGGCTCATCCAGGTCGCCCACGGTCGTGGTTTCGGCCGCGCCGATGCGGCCCACGACATGATCTGCCGGGTACAGGCGCCGGAGCACGCTCACGGCATCACGCCCGGCCGGAGCGTGCCGGCCCGGAAGCGCCACGTCCGCGACCTCGGCCGTCTCGCCGGCGCGCAGCAGAGCCTGCGGGACGAGCAGGAGCGGCCGCGACGGCTCCACCGGCGTGCCCGTCAGCCGCTCGGGGGTCGCAATCTGAAGCCCGGCCGCCGGATCGAGTCCCCAGCGGATCCTAGCCTCGGCGACGAAGGCGTCGAGCACCGATCCCGCGCGGCTACGTCGGAGACGCCGGGGCCATCGCGGTCAGCGCCGCCGAGTCCGTCCACACGAGCGCGTTCGCCTGGAACTCGCTCAGCCAGTGCTGGTACACGACGTTCTTGAGCTTGGCCTGCTGAGCCGCGTCCGGGGTCCTGGTCTGCTGGTCGATGACCTTGTAGATGTAGTAGCCGCCGCTGCTCACGATGTTGCTCACGCTGCCAAGCGGGGTCTGCTTGATGGCCTGTTGGGACGCGTCCGTGAGCATGTACGGCGAGACCCAGCCCAGATCGGCGCCGGTGGAGGCGTCGGGCGCCTCGGAGGCCTGCGTCGCCTCGGTGGCGAAATCGGTGCCGGCGTTGACCATGAGCATCGCGTCGGCGATGCGCTGATCCGGAGCGGGCCGCCTGCCCTGGAACAGGACCACTACGTAGCCCTGCGAGGGCTCCTGGATCGGGTCGAGGATCGTGCCGGGGGTCAGGCCGGTTGCGAAGACGGCGGCCTGCACGTTGGTCAGCCCAAGGCCCTGGCTGCCGCCGGACGTCTGCGCGTTGAACAGGTCGCTCGGGATCCAGGGGATGTCGCCGCCGGCAGTGTTCCAGTACGTGTCGTCGTTGACGGTCTTGTCCTCCGCCATCGTCGCGAACTTCGACGGATCCGCGCGCAGCGTAGCCACAGCCGCGTCGGCACGGCTCTTGGCATCCGTCCAGGACGAGTCCGTGGTCGCCACGTTCGTGGCGTCCGCCTCGTCGTGGTTCGGGGCGAACACCATGATGCTGATCTTGACGTCGTCGCCGTCCCCGGGCTGGCCGTAGCCGGCGCCGATCGCGATCTCGAGTACGTGCTTCTGGAGAGTGGGGCCGGTGATGTACTTGGCCTCGACCGCGGCCTGGACGGCCTTCTGGGTCGCTTCGGCGCGGGCCATGGATCGGTACTGGTCGGCGCTGGCGTTGGCGTCGATCGTGCTCTCCCAGTCGGTGTCCACGTACTTGGGCACGATGCTCGTCACCGTCGCGAAGCGGTAGTTTCCGTCGGTGCCCTTGAAAACGGTCGTCAGGTCGTTGGGCTTGGCCAGGGCGAAGATGGCATCCGCCAGATCCGGATCGACGTTGAGCGCGTCCTTCGTGATCAGGCCGAGATCGCCGACGCTGCCGGTCGCGTCGGAGCCCGTGGAGCCCGACTCGGTGGCGACGTCGCCCCACGCCTTGCCGCCCTGGATCTCCTTGATGTAGCCCTCTGCCTTGGCTTCGGCGGCGGTGAAGTCCGCCGCGACGGTCGCGCTGGCCGGCGGCGTGGGCTTGGTTTCCACGCCGATGATCTCGACGTGGCGCATCTCGGGAATCGTGCCGTCGGTCTGGATCTGCGCGTCGACCTGCTGATCCGAGATCGAGATGCCGTTCTGCGCCGCGTACTGCGCGAGCTCTGCCTCGTTGGTCAGCTGGGTCAGGGCGTTGCTGTAGACGGTCGACGGGTCCTCGTCGGTCTGGATCTTGGTCTCCAGGGAGCTGTAGTCGTCGGTGGTGATCAGGCCCTGGTTCCGCAGCTTCTGGTAGTCGGCGAGCAGCCGTTCGTCGCGCGCCAGGTTGACGCTCACGCGGGCTCGAACGTCGTCCTTGCTGATGACCTGCCCGTTGACCGCTGCGATCGGGGCCAGGTGGTCCGTGTACCAGTTGGCCGCGAAGACGCCGCCCAGAAGCGCCAGGGCGCAAGCAATGGCGAGCGTGAAGGTGATCGTGATGTAGATCGCTCGGCGGGTGTCGTCGCGACGTGTTCGGCGGCGTGTGGGCCTGGGAGCCGTTCTTGTGCGGAAAGTCATCTACGCGTCCTGGTGCGTGTGTGACCCGGCGAGGCACGCCGGCGTAACGGAGCCGTATGCTACCGCATTCCGCTTGCTG
Source organism: uncultured Chloroflexia bacterium (assembly GCA_963838285.1). Taxonomy (GTDB): domain Bacteria; phylum Chloroflexota; class Limnocylindria; order Limnocylindrales; family CSP1-4; genus Fen-1039. Next base: position 209,759 of record CAWIQP010000007.1, on the reverse strand, counting down.
AAAAGGCGGGCCGCGGATTGCGGGTCCAGATCCGGGCTACGGAACGGGCCTCAGGGTGGCGGAATCCGCCCGGCGGCCGCGGTCCGAGGCCGTGCCGTAAGGCGATCGACAACCCGCCTGTAGGCCTCGGCCTGGCGGGTCCAGCTCAGCTCGTCCATGCGCCTGCGCGTTCGATCGACGCGGTCCAGGCGGCCCGGGGCATCGTCGACCAGACCGAGGATGGTCGCGGCGAGCGACTCCGGGTCCCCCGGCTCGTAGACCGAGAGCGTGTCGGGGCTGAAGTACCGCTCGACCGTGGGCAGGCGTGAAGCCACGACGGGCTTGTCCATGGCCGCGTACTCCAGAACCTTCGTCGACAGGCTCATGCCCGTGAACGGGTCGAGACGCGTTGGAGCCACGCCGATGTCGCCCTCGGCCACCGCCCCCGGCACGTCCTCGATGGGAATGCGGCCCGGGAAGGTGACGCGGTCGGCGATGCCGAGCTCGGAGGCCAGGGCCTCGAGCGCGGGCAGGGCGTCGCCGCGGCCGTAGAAAGTCGCGCTCACGGGCAGTTCCGGCCGTCTCCGCCCGATCTCCGATACCGCCCGCAGGACCACGTCCAGCTCGTACGTCGGCGTGAGGGCGCCGGTGTAGACGATGCGGAGCGTGCCGTCGGCCATGAAGTCGCGGCGGGGCCGGGCGCTCGGATCGAAGAGGCCCAGGTCCGGGCTGTTCAGGACGACGGTAAGCCGGTCCGGCTCGACGCCCAGGCCGCGCAAGCGCTCGGCAAGCGGCTCGTTGACCGTCATCACCTCGTCCGCCAGGGCGATGGACAGCCTCTCCTGCAACAGCAGTAACCGGTAGCTGATCGGGTTGGCCGCCTTCGGGAACCTGCTTCGGAAGAACTCCGGCATGGCCTCGTGGAGGTCCAGCAGCACCGGAACGCCGGCGAGCTTCATCGGCAGTGCCGCGAAGACCAGGTAGTCCGGCAGCGAGTGAACCTCGACCAGCGCGTAACGCCGCCGGCGGTGGGCGAGCGTGGCGGCCCAGAGCGCCCGAACGAGGAACGCCCCGTACTCGACGAGATAGACCGGCAGGCCGGCGCCCTGGTGTCGGCCCACCGGCAGACGGCGCAGGTTCACGCCCGCGACCACGGCCGTTTCCGCCTCGCCCGGCCGGCGCAGGCCGTAGACGTCCACCTCCCAGCCGGCGGCGACCAGAGACTCCGCCTCGCGGCGAACGCGAGGATCCTCCTCGTAGTAGGCGTGGACGATCATGCAGATCGGCCGGCGCGGCCGGGTCGCGGTCATCGCCGGGCTCCCGCGGCGGCGGATGGGGCGGCAGTGGCGGCGCCGGAGGTCAGGGCCGAGGAGATGCGTTCGGCCGCGCCGGAGCCGGTGAGGCGCAGGCTCGCGGCTCGCTCGACGGCCTGCTCGACCGTTCGGGAGAGCGGAGCGCGAGCTGAAAGCTCCCTCAGGGCGGCCTCGCGATCGAGTCCGACCAGGACGGCCGAGCTCCCGGCGCCGCCGACGGTTTCGACCCATTCGGTCGAGGTTCGGAGGACCAGGCACGGGACGCCCAGCCAGGCCGCTTCGCGTTGGACGCCGCCCGAGTCGGTCAGAACGGCGGCCGCGTGCAATTGCAGTGCCAGGGACGTCCGGTAACCTTGCGGCCCCACGACGATCACGCCGCCGGGAAGGGCGATCTCCGCGCCGTCCAGCGCCGATCGCGTTCCGGGATGGAGCGCCAGGATCACCGGCCGATCCGGAGCCGCGACGGCGCCCAGCAGCGCCGCCCAGGCCGCCAGCGCGGCCGGGTCGCGGTTCTCGGCCCGATGGACTGTGGCGAAGAGGAAGCGACCAGGCGCGAGCGCCACGCCGAGCCGCCCGGCGATGGGCTCCAGGACGGCCGCGCTCCGGACTTCCTCGGAGACGCGCGCGGCCAGGTCGAGCATCAAATCGCCGACATCGAGCACCCCTGAGGAGATCCCCTCCGCGGCCAGGTTCGACACCGCCGCCGGAGTGGGCGCGAAGAGCCAGCGCGAAAGGTGGTCGGCCACGACGCGGTTCAGTTCTTCGGGCATGCGCCGGTCGAAGCTCCGCAGGCCGGCCTCGACGTGGGCGACGGGGATGCCCAGCTTCGCCGCCGCCAGCGCCCCCGCCAGGGTGGAGTTGGTGTCGCCGTAGACCAGGACGGCGTCGGGCGCCGCGTCCCGCAACAACGGCTCCAGGGCGACGAGCATACGGCCGGTCTGGTCTCCGTGGCCGCCGCCGCCGATGCCAAGGGTGTGGTCCGGGCGGGCAAGCCCCAGCTCCCCGAAGAAGTCCCCGGCCATGGCGTCGTCGTAGTGCTGGCCGGTATCCACGAACGTCTCGACGTGGCTCCGGCGAAGGACGGGCTGGAGCGCGGCGGCCTTGATCAGCTGCGGTCGCGTGCCGACGACGCTGACGATCCGCATGCCGGTCCGGTCAGCTCGAGGCGGGGGCGTCGGCGGCTCGGCGCCTCGTGGCGGCCTGAACGCCGATGCCCACGTAACGCACTTCCGCCGGCAGGTCGATCCCGCGCAGGCTATTCCGACCGTCGAGGATCAGCTCGAGGTCGGGGAAGAGCGAGAAGTCGATCTCGTTCCAGAGCTTGTCCGCGGTCTGGGTCACGATGGCCCTGAACGGCGCCGGCCGGCCCCAGGCGTACGGCGTGGCGCAACAGCGCTCCTCCACTTCCGCCGCAGAGAGGAGCGGGTCGTACGCGGAAACGTCGGCGCCGTGGAACGAGAGCCGCTCGATCAGCGGCAGGGCCCGCGAATAGGCGAGTTCTTTGACGTTCTCGCGATAGGTCAGGCCGAGAACGAGGATCGGCACTTCGTCGAGACCGCCCAGGTGCGTCTCGAGCGACTTGATGGCGTTGCCTACCTGGGCGTCGTTGGTGCGGCGCGAGACCGCCACGACCTCGAGGTCGGGGGCGCGGCTCAGAAGCAGGTGAGGATAGACCGGGATGCAGTGGCCGCCGACGCCGATGCCGGGCTGGTGGATGTGCGAGTACGGCTGGCTGTTCGCGCCGTCGATGACCTCCTGGATGTCGACTCCGACGCGGTCGGCGTAGAGGGCGAAGTCGTTGGCGAGGGCGATGTTCACGTCGCGGTAGGTCGTGTCGGCGATCTTGCTGAACTCGGCCGCCTCGGCGCAGCTCATCTTCACGATCTCGGCGTCAAGGACGGAGTCGTAGAACTCGGCCGCGCGCCGTCCGGACTCCGGTCCGATGCCGCCGACGAGCTTGGGGTAGGTCGAAAGGTTGGCGAACACGGCTCCGGAGTAGAGGCGCTCCGGCGAGAAGGCGACGAAGAAGTCCGTGTCGGCCTTGAGCCCGCTGGCCGCCTCGAGCCTGGGCGCGAACCGCCCGCGCGTGTCCCCGACCGGGAGAGTGGTTTCGAAGATGACCGTGACGCCCGAGTGAATCCCGCCGGAGATAGAGTCCACGGCGGAGTCCATGTAGCGGTAGTCCGGCTGCTGGGCGTCGTCGAGCATTACGGGCACGATGAGGACGGCGACGTCCGCTTCGCGAACCGCGGTGGCGGCGTCGGCCGTGGCGTGGAGGCGACCCGCGGTGTGGACCTCGGCTACGCCCTCGGCCAGTCCGGGCTCCTCGGCGACGTGGGACCGACCCTCGTTGATGGCCGCCACGACGTCCGGATTTACGTCGACCGCGGTCACGTCCCAACCGTGGCGGGCGAACTGGACGGCCAGCGGCAGTCCCATCTTGCCCGCGCCGACCACTACGGCCCGGCCGACGGTGCCGCGGTCGCCGGTCCAGGGACGCACCGACTTCGGGGTCTTGTGGGTGCACGGATTGGCGGGCGGATTGATCGAGCCGCCCAGGAAGCTGACGACGCGCGAAGGGCGCGAGACGATGGTCATTCGGCTGCTAGCCTCGATGGAAGGTCGGACAGGTCGACGGGACGGCCCTCGGCGGCGGCGGTCAGCAGCGCGTTGGCGATGGCGACGGCCCACAGGCCGTCCTCGCCGTCCACGTACGGCCGGTCTCCGGTTCGCAGAACGCGTACGAATTCGTCGAGCTCGGCTCGAAGCGGCTCCACGTTCTGGACCGGAATTTCCGCCACGTCGCCGGTGAAGGTCGTGGCGTAGCCGCCGATCATCTGCGGCCGCTCGACGTTGGAGCGGGTGAAGGTCAGCTTCTGAGTGAGGTAGTCGAGCTCGAACATGCCTTCCTCGCCGACGGCAACGAGGCTGCGTCGCTTCGCGGGCGTGAGCCAGTCGACGTCGAGGAACCCCGTGGCGCCGGACGGGAAGTGCATCAGTCCGAAGGTCAGGTCCTCGTGGCTGGCATGGAGCCTCTGGGCCGTCTCGGCGTAGACGCGGACGGGCCGCTCGCCGGCGATCCAGCACAGCATGTCCACGTCGTGAGTGCCCAGGTCCACGGTCACGCCGACGTCGCGGATGCGAGCCGGGAAGGGACCGGCTCGGCGGCTGGTGATGGCGTAGATCGTGGACAGCCAGCCGGCTCGCAGCAGGCGCCCCATCTCCATCACGGCGGGGTTGTACCGCTCCACGTGCCCCACCTGAACGCGGACGTTCCGCTTGCGGGCGGCGGCCACGATGACTAGCCCGTCGTCGACGGTGGCCGCCAGCGGCTTCTCGACGAGCACTCCCAGGCCGCGTTCGATGGCGGCGAGAGCGAGGGCGACATGGGCCGTGGTCGGCGCGGCCAGCACCACGCCGTCGATCTCGGCCCCCGCGATCATGGCCAGGGGATCGGCGAAGCCCTTCGCCCCGGTCTGCGAGACCGCGGCCTCGAGAGCAGCCGGATCGGGGTCCGCGATCGCTACGAGCGTCGTTTCGGGGTGGTTGGAGATGACGCGGAGGTGGTTCCGGCCCATCGAGCCCAGCCCGGCCAGGCCGAGCCGCACGGGCGCGGTCACGAGCGGTTGCCGGCGGCGACCGCGTGGCGCAGGACCGACGCCCGCAGGGCCGCTGCGACTTGATCCTGCTCGGCCTCCGTCAGGCCGGGGTACATCGGCAGCGACATGCTGCCGGCCGCGGCCGCGTCGGTATTGGGCAGGTCCGCCTCGATGCCGAGCTCCATGACGTAGGCCTGGCGGTGGCACGGGATCGGGTAGTAGATGCCGCAGAGGATGCCGGCGTCCTTCATGTCGGCCACGATCGCGTCGCGGGCCGGTCCCACGCCGATCGTGTACTGGTGGTACACGTGCGTGCGGCCGTCGGGCCAGGTGGGGAGCTGGATCGGCAGGTCGGCGAATGCTTCGTCGTAGCGCTTGGCGATCGCCTGGCGTCGGGCCGTGTTCCGCTCGAGCTTGTCGAGCTGGACGAGACCGATGGCCGCGGCGAGGTCCGTCATGCGGAAGTTGTAGCCGAGGATCTCGTGGTGATACCGGACCTTCATGCCCTGGTTGATGTACAGCCGGATCCAATCGGCGAGGCGGTCGTCGTTCGTGGTGACGAAGCCGCCCTCGGCCGTGGTCATGTTCTTCGTCGCGTACAAGCTGAAGGCGGCGGTACCGAAGCTGCCCGCTCGCCGGCCGCGATAGAGCGCGCCGTGGGCCTGGCAGGCGTCTTCGACGACCGTCAGGCCGTGGCGATCGGCGATGGCCTGGATGGCGTCCATGTCTGCGACGATGCCGAACAGGCTGACGGGGCATATGGCCCTCGTCCGTGGCGTGATGGCGGCTTCGATCCGGCCGGCGTCCATCAGGTACGTGTCCGGCTCGATGTCCACGAAGACCGGGGAGGCCCCCGTGAACAGAATGGAACTAACCGTGGCGTTGAAGGTGTGGGAGACGGTGATGACCTCGTCGCCGGGGCCCAGGCCGAGGCCCGCGAAGATCGACATCAGAGCCACCGTGCCGTTCGACACGGCGATCGCGTGCTTGACGCCGCAGAAGGCGGCCCAGCGCTGCTCCAGCTCGGCGACCTTGCGACCCTGGGCGATCATGCCGCTGCCCAGCACCTCCGTGACGGCGGCGACCTCCTCGGGACCTAGATCGGGGCGGGCGGGCGGGATCATGCAGAGACTCCTGTGCTCGTCGCCGGCCGCTCCACGAGCGAGCCGGCTGCGGGGTTGAAGGCGAATGCGCGGCCGCATCGCTTGCAGGCGAGCGGATCGTCGGGGGAGGGATTGGGGACGGCGTTGGCGCCGGTCGGGCCGGTCAGTCGAGTTCCGCAGGCGCACACCCAGCCCAGGCGGCGGGCTGGATTGCCTGCCACCAGGGCGTAGTCCGGCACGTCGCGGGTGACGATCGCCCCCGCCCCGACGGTCGCGAAACGGCCGACCCTCGTTCCGGCTACGACGACGGCTCCGGCGCCGATCGAGCAGCCGTCGCAGAGCTCGATCGGGCTGACGGTCCAGTCGTCACCGCGCGCCAGATCGCCTGTCGCGGTAACCGCGCGCGGGTAGCGGTCGTTGGTCAGGATCGCGCCCGGGCCGATGAAGACGCCGTTGCCGACCGTAACTCCGTGGTAGACGAGGGCGCCGTTCTGGACCTTGACCCGATCGCCGAGCCGGACACCCTCGTCGATGAAGGCGTCTCGGCCGATGATGCACTCCGATCCCAGACTGGCTCCCGTCCGGAGCACGGCCCGATTCCAGATGCTGGTTCGGGCGCCGACCGTGACGTCGGCTTCGAGCTCTGCGGACGCGTGAACCCTCGCCGTGGGGTCGATCACGAGGCACTCCTGTGGCGGATCGGAGTTGGCGGAGGGATCCTCGGGACGCCGCTCAGCCGGCTCCAGAGTATACCGGATGGCTCGCCGCGCACGCGGTCGGGCGTCCTTCGGCGGGCGTGGAGAGACTCAGCCGTGCCGGCGTCGGGCCAGCAGCCCGATGACGATGCCCATAGCCGCGCCGGCGGCGAGCGCTCCGCGCCAGTCGAGCACGGTGCGCACGTTGCCTTCGACTCTCCGGGCAAGTACCAGGAATGCGCCGCTCCGACCCTCGAAGGAAACGTTGCCGGCGAGGACAGTCTGCGCGCCGCCCTGGCGGATCCGAACGTCGCGAGCGAGAACCGTCCGGGCATATCCCTGGGTCAGGGACACGTCGCCACCGACGGCCATGCCGATCATGCCGAGCTCGACCGAGACGCGTTCGCCCCGAGCGATGCCGACTCCTCCGAGTCGAACGGCGATGTCGTCGGCCTGGGCGCGGCCGATGCCGCCCATGGAAACCGTGATGTCCTCCGCCGAGGCGGCGCCGATGCCGCCCTGCGTGACGCTGACCGACTCGGCCTCAACCTCACCGGCGCCGCCCTGGTGTATTGATACCGTGGTCGCCTCGACGCGGGCTCTGGCCACGCCGGCCAGCGTTGCCGGAACCACCCCCCCGCCGCGGCCTCCTGGGCTGCCGGAACCGCCGCGGCCGCCGTCTTGACGTCGACCGGCTCCACGGGCGGGCGGGCCCTGGGGGCGGTCGTCTTTCTGGCCGCCGGTGCGGCGTGTCCGGTCGTCTCCTGCCGTGGTTTGCCGGCCGCCGGCTTTGTGGCGCCGGGCTCAGCCCCGGCGGCCGGCCTGGCCGCCGCGGCCCGGCCGCGCCTGCCGGACGCGCTTGCCGACCCTGGTTGTGACTTGCTGCCCGGCTCGTCGCTCATGTCGTCCTTCTCCGTTTCGGTGAGTCGACCCTCCCGGGCCGGCCGGCAACGAATGCTGGCGCCAGCCTACAGCGAGCGACGCCGTCTGCGGTAGTGGCCCCGGATGCGCGACACGGTTCGAGTCGCCGCTGCCGCTCGGGGTCAGGTCGCGGATGGGCTCGGGCGGGCGCCTCAGCCGACGCGCAGACTCCGCACCAGTTCGGCCAGCGTCGGGTTCGAGCGATCCCGATCAGACAGGATCGGCCGCCCGTCGGGCGTGCCCGCGAGCGTGGGCCACGGCACGCCGACGGCCGGGTCGTCCCAGGCGAATCCCAGCTCGTCGCTGCCGTCGTACTCGTTCGTGACCAGATACAGAAGCTGCAGCGGCGCGAGCGCGAGGAACCCGTGGGCTACGCCCGTGGGTATCGTTACGTTCTCGCCCTGACCCAGTTCGCGCGTCTCCACCAGGGCGTGGGCCTCAGGGTCGGCCAGCACGGGGCGCACGTCGACGAGGGCAACCAGGGCCCGGCCGCTCACGACGGTCCAGTAGTCGAGCTGGCGGCGGTGGTAGTGCAGCCCGCGCAGCACGCCCGGCGCGGAGGTCGAGAGGTTGGCCTGGACGAAGCGCGCCCCGGGCAATCCGGTCTCTTCCGCGGTCAGCTCGCCCAGGGCCGAAGCCCGCCAGATCTCGACGAAGGAGCCGCGGCTGTCGGCCAGGACGTTGAGGCGCCCGTAGCGCACGCCGCGCAGCCGTGAACCGGCCACCTCATGACTCATCCCTGGGCCTCCGGTCTTCGAATTGCCAGCCTCAAGTACTCCGCGGTCGCATCCTGCCACGGCCGCAGCAAACCCTTGGGGAGTGGCGTCGGGTCCAGGACTCCCCAGGCGGGCGGCTTCGACGGTCGCGGCCACGTGGTCATCGGCACGTCCTCGGTCGGCACGTCGATGCCGGCGAGGCGCAGGACTTCGCGAGCCCACTCCGCCCGGGACGCTCGACCGGCGTTGACGACGTGGTGGATGCCGGCGAAGCCTCGGCCCTCGGGCCGGTCCCACTCCCGCACGAGACCGACGATCGCCCCCGCGAGGTCGGCGGCGTAGGTCGGGCAGCCCACCTCGTCCGACACGAGCTTCAGCGTCGAGCCGGAAGCGCGCGCGGCCTCCGCTGCTGCCATGATCTTCAGCGGGAAATCGGCGCCCGGGAGGCCGAAGAGCCAGGCCGTCCGGACGATAGCCAGGCCTATCCGCCCGGCCCCGGCCGCGGCGCCGAATTCGGCCTCGACCGCGCCGGCTCCGGCCTGCGCGGAAACCGTCGCGGCGCCGGCGAAGTCGTCGCCGGTCGCGCCGTACGCGGCCCGAGCCGCTTGCTCGCCGGCGAGCTTCGCCGCGCCGTAGGGGTTCGGTGGATTGGGTGCGTCGGCCGGCCGGTAGGGCCGTCCGTCCGTGCGCGAACCGTCGAAGACCTCGTTGGTCGACACCATCAGGAGGCCGGCCCCCGCCCGAACGCAGGCCTCGGCCATCTCGCCGACCGCGGTTCCGTTGCGGCGCAGGGCCAGGACCGGATCCCGCGCGCAGCCGTCCACGTCGGTCCATGCGGCGGCGTGGATGACGATATCGGGCCGGTGCGCGGAAACCAGCCGCTCGGCCGACAGCGGGTCGTCCAGGTCGTGCTCGGGTATGTCCCAGGCGAGCACCTCGCCGACGAACGGGGCTGCCGTCAGCGCGGCGATCAGGGCGTTGCCCAGCCGTCCACCGGCTCCCGTGAGGGCGACGCGCATCAGCGGAAACCCCCGATCACGTGGCCTCTCGAGAGCCGGCCAGGCGGGCCTCGTACTGGCGACGGTAGTAGGCCTCCCACTCGCCGGACTTGATGGGGCGCCACCAGTCCTGGTTCTGCCGGTACCAGTCCACGGTCGCGGCCAGACCGTCCTCGAAGCGCATCCTGTTCGTCCAGCCCAGCGCGGCGAGCCTGGAACTGTCCATGGCGTAGCGGCGGTCGTGTCCGGGCCGGTCTTCGACCAGACGCACCAGCGACCACGGCTTGCCGAGCCGGGTCAGTAACTCGGTGACGACATCGCGGTTGGTGCGCTCGTTGTTGCCGGCCACGTTGTAGACCTCGCCGGCGGCCCCGTGTTCCAGAACATGACCGATCGCGCCGGCGTGGTCCGCCACGTACAGCCAGTCCCGGCGTTGCAGGCCGTCGCCATAGAGAGGCAGCTTCTGGTCGTCCATGGCGTTGGTGATGAAGAGCGGGATCAGCTTCTCCGGATGGTGGTAGGGGCCGTACGTGTTGGAGCCGCGGGTGATCACCACGTCGAGGCCGTAGGTGACGAAGTAGGAGCGCGCCAGCAGCTCGCCGGCGGCCTTGGCCGCGGAGTAGGGCGAGCGCGGCTCGAGCCGATCGTCCTCGCGGCTTTCGCCGGTTTCGACCGAGCCGTAGACCTCGTCCGTGGAGACCTGGACGAACCTGGGCGCCGCGGCGCGGAGTCCCTTCGCGGCCCGCTCCTGCTCGACCCGGCAGGCCTCGAGGAGGATGTGGACGCCCATGACGTCGGTGCGGAGAAAGGCCTCCGGATCGAGGATGGAACGATCGACGTGGGATTCGGCCGCGAAGTTGACGACGGCGTCGACATCGGCGAGGAGCGGCGCCACGGCCGCGGGGTCGGCGATGTCGCCGACTACGAAGCGGAGGCGCGCGGCCTGCTCGGGGTCCGCCTCGGCGGGCGCCAGGTTGATCCGGTTGCCCGCGTAGGTCAGCTTGTCGAGGACGGTGATCCTGGTGCCGTCGCGGCGGGCGAGCGTGTCCCTGACGAAGCAGGACCCTATGAAGCCGGCTCCGCCGGTCACCAGCAGGCGGCGGAATCGCGGCGGTCCGGACTCGCTCACGTGCCGGGCCTGGCGGGTGGAGCGGCCAGGCGACCGGCCCGCGATTCCTGCTCGGCCAGTTCGGCCGCTCGAATCAGGGAAGTGACGGTGCCGGCATCGGTCCAGATGCCTTCGAACCGGGGAGCGAAGAGGCGCCCGGGCAGGTAGTGGTTCAGCAGGTCGGTTATTTCCAGCTCGCCGCGGCCGGACGGGACGAGCTGGTCGACGACGCCGAAGGCATCCGGGCGCAGGAAGTACACGCCGATCGGGATCAAGTTGGACTTCGGCTGCGCGGGCTTCTCCTCGAAGCCGACGACTTTCCCGCTCGCGTCGAGCTCGGCGACGCCGAACCGCTCCGGATCGGCGACCTCGTAGAGCAGCGTTCCCGCGCCCCACGGTCCGGTCTCGAATTCGCGCGCCGCGTCCGCCAGCGGCGGCCCCAGCAGGACGTTGTCGCCGAGGACGCAGCAGAACGCCTCGTCGCCGACGAAGTCGCGGGCCAGGCCGACGGCGTGGGCGATGCCCAAGGCTCCGCGCTGGTAGCGGTACGTCAGGTGCAGGCCGAAGTGCTCACCGTCGGCCAGGAGTTCCACCACGTCCCCGACGCTCTTGCCGCCGACGATGACCATGACCTCTCGAATCCCCATGCCCGCCAGCGTGGCGATGGGGTAGTAGATCATCGGCCGGTCGTAGATCGGCAGAAGGTGTTTGTTGGTGACGATGGTGAGCGGGAAGAGGCGAGTGGCCGTGCCTCCCGCCAGAACGAGACCCTTCAAGCTGGCTCCGTTGGCGTCGAGGCTGCAAGGTTAGCAGGTTCGATTTGGCGCTCAGCGCCGGCCGGCCTCCGTGCGCCGGCCGGGCCGCGCGCGCCGGGCGCGACTCGGATGCCCGGCGGCGAGGGATCGCGTCGGAGCCGTCAGTGCTCGGACGGTTTGGGTGCGGCGCGACCGACGACGACGCGGAGCCGACGGGGGCGCAGGAGCTGCCCGGGGCGGCGGAGGTCCCCGGACTGGCCGAGCCGCGCGGGCTCGCCGAACTGCCCGGACTCGCGGATATGCCAGGGCAGCCGCTCGGCATGGGCGGCCCGAAGCCGCCCTGGTAGTCGGTGATCACGGCCAGGAACGTGGCGTCGTTCAGTTCGGCCGCGGGGCTGACCACCGCGCTCTGGACGACCGCGTTGGGATCGCACGTGACGTCGGTGATCGTGCCGATCAGAAGAGCCGGCGGGTAAGGGCGACGTGTCGTTCGTGCCCGGAAGGGACTCCCCGGCTGTGACCACGTACTTGCCCTTGAGCGTCTTGCACTGCTCCGGGGTGACGTCGATGTTCGACATCTGGAGCTGGCCGCTGATCGTGCCGCTGATCGTGCCCGTGGCCGTTCCGGTTGCCGAGCCGGGGGCGGCGGACGGGGCGGCCGTCGGAGACGCGGACGCGGAGGCGGTGCCGACGAGGTACGCCCGTCCGACCACGACCGATGCCGGATCGCTGATGAGAAGGATGGTCGAGACGGTGGCGTCGACGGATTGAATCCGGCCGACAAGCGCTCCCCCGGCGTCGATCACCACCTCGTCCACGACGAGGCCGTCGTTGCTGCCCTTGTTGACGATCAGGGTTCGCTGATTGACTCCCGAGACGTCCCGGACGATTACTCGAACCGGCGTCGTCTGGTACTGCACGCCCGAGGCAATGGAAGTGATCTTCGTCCAGTCGTCGTTCAGCTTCGCAATGGCCGGAGCGCGCTCCAACTCTTCCTGGAGAGTCTGGTTCTCGAGCTTCAGCTGTTCGTTCTCGGTTCGCAGCCGGTCGATCTGGGTCAGAGCGGACCAGTACGAACCGACCGTGTCCGCCGCGCTGTTGAGGAACGTTTCGACGGGCATCACGGCCCAGTTCGCGGCCGACTGAATGTCGTGGGCCGTCTGCGTGCCGGACATGCCCATCAAGCCGACGCTGACGATCAGCAGGGCACCGAAGGCCGTCCACTCCCTGCGGATCGTCCGCCGAGTCGCCGTGATCGCGTTCATGCGGCCGCCCCGGCCACTCGATCAGTCAGCGCGCCGGGCGGGCGTACGTGTCCGCCACCAGCACTTCTTCCATCAGGTCCAGCTCCTCGAGGACCACGCCGGTGCCGCGCGCGACGCAGGTCAGCGGGTCGTTGGCTACGTGGACCGGCATCTGAGTGGCTTCGGCGATGCGGCGATCGAAACCCGCCAGCAGGGCGCCGCCGCCGGCCAGGACTATGCCCTGGTCCATGATGTCGGCCACCAGCTCCGGGGGCGTCTCCTCGATCGTGTCCTTGATCGTGTCAACGATGAGCGCCAACGATGGATCGATCGCCTCGCGGATCTGCTCGCCCCCGACCTCGACGCTGCGCGGCAGGCCTGTCAACAGGTCGCGGCCGCGAAGGGTGACGCGCTGGGCGTCCCACTCGCCCGGGGCGGCGGATCCGATGGCGATCTTGATGTCTTCGGCCGTGCGCTCGCCGAGGAACAGGTTGTACTCGCGGCGGGCGTACGCGACGATGTCGGCGTCCATCTCGTCGCCGCCGATGCGGATGCTCCGCGAGACGACGATGCCGCCGAGGCTGATGACCGCGACCTCGGTCGTGCCGCCGCCGATGTCGATGATCATGCTGCCGGTGGGCTCGTTGATGGGCAGCCCAGCGCCGATCGCGGCCGCCATGGGCTCCTCGATCAGTCCGGCCCAGCGAGCGCCGGCGTTCATGGCCGCGTCTCGGACGGCGCGCTTCTCGACTTCTGTCACGCCCGAGGGAATGCCGAGGAGCATCCGAGGACGGGGCACCATGCCGATCCGGTCGTGAACCTTGCGGACGAAGTAGGCGATCATCTGCTGCGTCACGTCGAAGTCGCTGATGACTCCGTCGCGCAGCGGTCGGACCGCGATGATGCTGGCCGGAGTCCGACCGACCATGCGCTTTGCCTCAGCGCCGACAGCCAGAACCTTCCTGGTCTTCGCCTCGAGGGCGACGACACTCGGCTCGCTGATGACGATGCCGCGGTCGCGAACCCAGACTAGTGTGTTGGCCGTGCCCAGATCGATCCCGATGTCACGGGAGAACAGACCGAGCAGGGTGTGCAAGCCGAACATGATTCGCGGCTGTTCCTTCTTGTCGTGGCGCTGACTCTCCCGAGAGTGGGGACGGGACAACCAGCCTGAAGACTCGGACGATCGAGTGGCTCAGAGGCCTCGGATTGTGACGGTCGTGCCCCAATCCGTTCTGCGGGGCGCTCACTCAACCCGTTTCGATCATGGAAAGCTGAAGCAGTATACGCGCCCGATCACGTCCGGGCTCCTGGCCAGCCGAGCCGACTCGGCGGGCTGCGGCAGTTTACCGCGCCCTCGCAAACGGCGGCAGGGCGTTCGCCGTGCCTCCCTGGAGACTGCGCCGGCCGCGATAGATCATGACCGACACAGGCGAACTGCCGCGACCGACCGGCAGTCCCGGCTCAGACGTTTCGATCGAACGCCACGCCGCGGTCGCGTAACGACACGAATCCGTCTCCGGCGACGATCAGGTGGTCGAGCAGCTGGATGTCGAGCAGGCGGCCCGCGGCGAGCGCCTCGGCCGTGAGACGGAGGTCGTCCGGGCTGGGCGTGGAGTCGCCCGAAGGGTGGTTGTGAACCAGGATCACGCCCGTCGCGTTGAGGCGGATGGCGTCGCGGAACAATTCGCCGATGCGGACCAGGCTCGACGAGACGTTGCCCTGGTAGACCGTCACCTGGCGGATGACCGCGTTGCGAGTGTTGAGCAGCACGACTCGAAGCTCCTCCCGCTCCAGGTAGCCCATCTGCGGCACGAGTCTCTCGCCGACGTCGCGTGGCGCTCGAACCGTCCAGCGGCCCTGCGGCCAGTCGGTCACGACCCGTCGGCCCAGTTCGAAAGCGGCGCTCAGCTGCGCGGCCCGCACGGGCCCGACCCCCGGCACCGCCTCGAGCTCGACGTCCGTGGCGCGAGCGAGACCGACCAGATTCTCGTGGCGGCGGAGGGCGTCCGCGGCCGCGTCCACGGCGGAGTGGCCCTGGGTTCCGGATCCCCACAGCACGCCGATGAGCTCCGCGGCACTCAACGCTCCGGCGCCGTGCAGGGCCAGGCGCTCCCGCGGTCGTTCGCGCTCAGGGAGGTACCCCGTCGCGCCGACGGGGCGCTCTGCCGCGGCCCGCGGCTCTCGCCGATTCTCGGACCCCACGACCCGCCCATCCGGCCGACTCACCGAATCGCATCCTCCGACGGCGGCGAACGGCTGGACGCGACTGCTCCCGGAGCCGAACGACGGAGCCCGCCGATTCCCCCGCCGTCGGGCTCCGGGAACGACGGGAGCCTACGACGCGCCGCTTACCGGCGGCCCAACTTCGGCTTATCGGAGACTTCCGCGACGGCCGCCGATCCCGGAGCGGCCGGGCGCGCCGACACGGCGCGAAGTCGCCGGCGTCGCCTGCTTGTTCGCGCGTCTCCGGGCCGAGCCGGCGGAGTGGCGGATGGCTGTCATCCGGCGCCGTTCACGAACACGAAGCCCGTGAACGGCTCGACCCAGAGGGTCATGTAGGAGCGATACGCCGGCGTGGTTGTCCCAGCCTCGATGACATCGCCGCCGATCCTCACTGCCCAGAACGGCGGGATCGCAGGTGAAACGGACTCCACGCTTACGTTCGCTACCGTCGCCGCGCCGTGCGCATGTGAGAAGTAGTCGCGAGCAAGGCTCTCGGCCCTGAGATCTCCGGCAAGAAGCCACCCGCCCGACACCACGGCGATCACGAGCGATATCGCGACGAGGATGCGCGCTGCGGGTCTCCGCGCGATTCCTCTGCCGCGTGCGTCCGGCTCGGCGGTGGCGATCTCGTTCATCGGCTTCCCCTCGGCTCCCCAACTACGTCCTCGTCTCACATGATGACTGTCGCCGCCTTGGCCCGAAAGAGACGGCGTTCTCCAGCACAGGCTCTCAGAGGAACGAGATCAGGGTAATCAGACCGTTGTATGCGACGTGCAAGCGTCCCCGAGGCGAGGATCGACCGGCGCCGCATGTACAGCCAGGTCAGAGTGACGGCCACCGGGATGCGGGCGCCGAAGTTGAAAAGGGCGGCCCGCCAGGAGACGCTCGCGTCCGTCGTCGAAACGTTCATGACGTGGATGAAGGCGAAGAAGAGCGAGGCTCGCAGGATCGTCGAGTTGCGGCTGAGAGAGCGCCCCCACGCGTTGGTGGCGAAACCGCGGAAGAAGATCTCCTCACCGATCGGGGCGACGACGGCTATCGCCACGAAGGCCAGCAGCCGATCGAGATCCGTCGTCGGGGCGGGTATCTCGGGGGCTATGTCGGAGGGATGCAACCCCAGGGCGAGCAGCAGCAGCCCCGCTGCGAGGTTCGACGCGACTAGGAGCGGCAGGACCATCGCCAGAGGCAGGAGAACGTCGCCCAGCCTGCTCGACGACACTCGCGAACGCCAGGAGCCCAGCGTCCCGGCCAGCCCACCGGTCCATCCCGGCGCCGGCCCCGACGCGGTCCAGTCGTCCTGGCTGGGCGCCAGCCGTCCGGGGCGAGCGATGTCCCGCCAGGTCAGAGCGCTGCTCCGAACCGCCAGGAAGTGGACGAGACCGACGTAGGTGGCCAGGTACACCACGAGTATCGCCAGCGTCGCCGGCGCGGAATCCAGGTCGACGCTCATCGTCTTCAGACCGACCTCGAGAGGCAGCGTCAGCGCCGTTACCGTGCCCAGGAACGCGCCGGCGACCAGGAACGGCGACGGCCCGTCGTAGTCCTGCCAGCCGTCGGCGCGCCGCTGGCGCATCTGGGTGACGGCCGCTGCAATCAAGCCGATCGCCGTCACGATGCTCACCGCCTCGACCACGAGCCAGGGCGAGACGGGCCCGGAGGAGAGCTTGAAGCCTGCCCGCACGGCGACCAAGTACAGGAGGAGGGCCGCGATGGCCGGCAGTCCGGCTACCAGGCTCACAACGTACGACCGCGGGGCGGCGCGTCCTCGCAGCGAGAAGAGCCTCCGCCGCGGTACCTGGGGGTGGAAACGGCCCGGCGGCTCGAGTACGGGTGGCACGGCCGGCGGATTGGCGAAGCCCCACGGGACGTAGCCGACAGGCCAGGCGGGCGCCGCGGGAGGCCACGCGCCGCCGTATGCGCCCGGCCAGTACCCGGGCGCCGCCGGAGGCCAGGCACCGCCGTATGCGCCCGGCCAGTATCCGGGCTGCGGCCTGCCATCCCGCGCCGGCGGGTACGGTGGGCTCGGTGCGTTGGGAGGTTGCCACCCGCCGGACGGCGGCGGCCACGAATTCCATTGAGGCCACTGAGCGGGCGGCCACTGAGCTGGCGGCCACTGAGCTGGCGGCCACTGAGCGGGCGCCGGTCCCCTCGCCGACGCCGGCGGTTCTACCGACGATGAAGTTGCGGCCGCGGCCTCGCCCGCGACACCATCGGGGAGTGGCGGGTGCGCGCCGGGCTCACCCTGGTCGGGCTCGGGCCCTGGATTGTGTCTCTCCGGTTCCGGGGGCTGAGGCGTGGCGGGCCTCCGAGGATGCTTGCCTCAGCCGCCAACGGCGGGCTTGCGGTTGGTGATCGTACCGCCCGCAGGTCGAGCCGGTCTGGCCTGCTCCACCGCGTCCGGCGCCGCGGCTCCGAACGCGCCCTGAGTGCTGGGCTGTGCAACGACGACTGGGCGTTCGAAGTCCTTGCCGCACCAGGCGCACAGCGTCCAGTCGAGGCCGACGAGCCGCTCGCAGTTCGGGCAGACGCGATTCAGCCTGGTTCGGCACCACGGGCAGATGATCCATTCCTCGTTCACGCGCCGGTCGCAGCCACGACAGGTCCTGACGGCCTCGACCTCGGCGAGAAGCGCTTCCTCGGCCAGGTTTCGCTCGTACACCTCGCCCAGGCGCTCGCCCGGTCTGATCACGCGATAGACGATCACGCCGAGGACGAAGAAGAACGGCGTCGGGAGGAGGATCAACGCGGCGGCGACATAGGGCATGACCGGGTTCTCTGTACGGTCGTGCATGTCGCGGAACGCCCAGAAGGCCGCGGCCAGCCAGACGATGAAGAGATACAGGACGACCGAATAGAGGACGAGCTGCACGATCGCGCTCGAGAAGAACGAGTCGACCGCGCTCCCAAGCTGGCCGGTCAGATCGGTTGGCATCGGACCTGGTGCTTTCTCCCCGCGCTTTTCCCGACGCTGTCGCCGTCTCTTCGGAAGGCGTCTGGCAGTGTATCAGGGCGGCATTGGGCGCCGGCCGAAATCGGCTGGGCTGTGACGCCGCGAACCGCTCTGTGGTGACGGTGTGTCTGTTCGGCGCAATCGAGCGTCGCGGCCGAACGGACGAACCGGGGCCGGCCTCAGACGCGCGGACCGTCGACCTCCGGCGAGAAAAGCGTCACCAGGGCGCCGGCGATCAGAAGCCCGGCTCCGGCGAGCAGGCCGAAGACGCCGGACCCGTAGCCCCATGGGAGCGTGGCATACAGCAGGAAGACGCCGAGGTACAGGCCGCCGAGGATCATCGGCATGATCAGGTCGGTCACGCGCCCGAGGATCTTCGCCAGGATGGGAAGCCGCTCCTGGACTCGCTCCCTTGACGAGACGGCGCCGAGAACCAGCACCCCGAGCAGGAACAGCGGAATCGCGGCCGGCATGCCCCAACCCCACTGGCTGGGCGGGGGTGTCGCGCCGGTCGTACCTACCCCGATGCCGTTCGCGGCCGTCCACGGCAGGAACAGGCTCGCCATGCCGATGAGCGATCCGGCGGCGATCAACCCGAACGCCACCAGCGCTTGTGTCGACTCCTTGTGGACAGGCCGGTCGGGGGCCTGGGGGGTTGCGGCGACGGGCATGCCCGGATAGGGGGCCGAAGAATTGACCGCGAACGGGGCGGGATACGCGGGCGCGGCGAATTGGGCGCCCGGCATGGGACCCGGGAGCTGACCCGGGAGTGGACCCTGGAGTGGAGCCGGCTCGGCAGTCGGGGTCGCGGCGCCGGCAGCCTCGACGCTGAAGAGGTTCGGAGGCGCAGGGGCGGCGAATGTCTCGACGGTGGGTGGGTTCATCCCGGCCGGAGTCACGGGAATCGCGCCAACCGACACGCTCAGGCTCCGGCCTGCCTGCCTCGGGTCCGCGTTCGATGGCTGCATGGTCCAAGCCGAGGGCACGGGGCCCGCGGCCGGCGGCAGGTAGCCGCCGGGGATGCGGGCGGATTGGTCGTCGGCGGGCAGTGGGCTCGCGGCGGGCGCCACGTCGGAAGGCGGCGCGGGCGCGGCGAACGGAGGCGGCGCGGGCGCCAAGTCGAGCGGCGGCGCGGGCGCGGCGAACGGAGGCGATTCGGGCGCAACGAACGGAGGCGGCTCGGGCGGAACGAACGGAGGCGGCTCGGGCGCGGGCGCCTCGGGCAACGCCGCTTCCGCGGGGAAGTCGGGCTGAGCCGGCGGGTCCGGGACGATCCCCAGCGCCATCAGACGCGGATCGGTTTCGAAGGTCGCGTCTTCGGGAATCGCGGCCGCTGCGGTCGAGGCGAAGGCGATCGCGGCCACGTCGTTCGCGTCCCCCGCTTCCGGGCTCGCCGCGGCGCCGGAGTCGACAAATCCGGCCTCGTCAGCCGACGGTGCGGTCACTCCCGACAGCCTGGCTCCGCACGCCGCGCAGAACGAGTGGCCGGGCAAGACCGGCGACGAACAAGCTTGACAGAACAGCGACTCGACCACCCGGATTCCTCCCCAGAGAGGGCCGAACCAGTTCGGCCGCGCACTGCCGAGGTTTCGCGCCGCGGACTACCCGAGTCAATCCCCCGATCTCTCGGCAAGGGCGCCCGATAGTCCCAAGACGGCCGCCGTCGAGTCCGGCCGTCCTTTCGACGTCGCGTCCGCGGTCTCGCCGGTGAAGGCCGCGCTCCGCCAGGCCGAGGCCATGCCCGAGAGGGTGATCGCGACCAACCAGGCGACCACCAGGACCACCGCCGCCAGGAAGAAGACGACCGGCCTGAAGTCGCGCGCGGTGGCGAACTGGCCGATGCCGATTGATATCGAGATGGGCTGCTGGTTGCGGGCCGCGGCCAGGCACCACTCGAACGCCGTCGCCGTGGCGACCATCGCCAGGCCGATCGCCGCGACGCTCGCTCCGAAGGCGACCAGCACCGTCAGGACCGACGAAACCGGCCGGCGGACGATCTGGACGAGCGCGCCGCCGACCGACCGCCAGATGCTCTCGTCGAGCAGCAGGTAGCGCCTGACGGCGACGGCGGCCACCACCTCGGATGCCAGCCATGCCAGCAGGATTGCCAGAACGGCGTCCGCCGCGCTCTCCACGACGCGGAGCACCAGGGGAGTGGCGAGGTTCGACGGAATCGTCAACTCGTCGTACGTGGCGTTGTAGATCCGCGACGCGGCCCAGACGACGGCGGCGACGAGCGGCACGAGACAAACCACGCGAATGCCGGCCAGGTCGAGGAGAATCCGGAGGTCCGGCAGAGGACGCGGCCGATCCGGCGCTTGCCCTTCCGGATCGAGAGCGGCGTCTATCAGCCAGACGTCGACCAGCGACCCGACCAGGAAGGCAAGCAGCAGCCACACGGCGGCCAGCGCCGAAATGACCGCGACGATCTCGTAGAGCCACAGCGTCGGCGTGCCGTCTATGCCGAAGGCGGCCACGCCCGTGGCCCCGGCGATGCCGATCACGGAGGGCAGGACCGCGCTGGGCACGAGAGGCAACAGGATGCCGCCGCGCAGCAGGAACCCCGCCAGCGCGACGACGATCGCGCCCGGGTCGGCCACTCCGAACGCAAGCGCCCGGCGCATCCGGCCGGGCCAGCCGGCCGGATGCGGAGCGTCCCGCTGGGCGGCGGCCGGTTGCCCGGCTCGCTCGTCCACCCCGGCTACGAACCCGAAGGAGCGGGCGTGCCCACGTCTATCTGGAGCTGCCCCAGCAGTTGCTGGACAACGTCCATCTCAGATCCGTAGGTTGCCCAGTCGCCGTTTCGGGCGGCCGCCTGCGCGGCCTGGAAGTGCGCGTTGGCCTCCGCGATCAGCTGCTGGGTGCTGCCGCTCAGCGATACGCTCGGCAGAGCCGCCGGCGTCCCGCCTTGAGTCGGAGTGACCGCCGGCGTATTCGACGCGCCCGGCGCCCCGGGCGACCCGGAGGCTCCAGGCGATGGCGTGCCTCCCGCGGGCCCGGTGGTGCCCTGGCCGGCGTATATCTGGTTCAGGGCGTCGGCAAGTGAGTTACCCCAGACGATCTGCGTCGGCGTGCCGACCACCACCTTCTGGAATACGGGCAGCGGGCTGTTGGCGGCCTTCAGGTACACCGGCTCGATGTACATCAGCGTGTCCTGGAGCGGTATCACGAGCAGATTACCCAGGACCACCTGGCTGCCGGATTGATCCCATAGCGTTATCTGCTGACTTATCTGGGGGTTCTGTTGTATCAGCGACTGCATCTGCACGGGGCCGAAGACGTTGGAACTCTCCGGGAAGTCGAAGACGCCCACCTTGCCGTAGCTGGCCGGGTAGTCGTTGTAAGCGGCCACCCAGGCGATCATGTTGTTGCGGCTCTGCAGGACCATCGGCTGGAGCAGCATGAAGTCGTCGCTGGTCTGGCCGGGGACCCGCATCTCGGCATAGAAGGACTCGAGGGGCAGCTGCTCCGGCCCGTTGGAGGAACTGGACGAGCTCTGGGGGACCTGCCAGAACTGTGTCTTCTGATAGAACGTGCCGGGGTCGGTTACGTGGTACTGGGCGAACTGCGTGGTCTGGGCGTCGAAGATGTCCTGCGGATAGCGGATGTGGCTCTGGAGGTTCGCCGGCATGTCGGAGATGGGCTTGAACATTCCGGGGAAGACGCCTTCCCAGGCCTGGATGATCGGATCGGTCGGATCGGCGACGTAGAAGGTCATCGAGCCGTCGTAGGCGTTCATGACGACCTTTACGCTGTTGCGGACGTAGTTGAACGGGTCGCCCGCCAGGCCGGTGGACGTCGCGTCGCCGCCCGGGTTGTACGGCTGGGAATCGGGAAAGGCCGCGCTGGTCGTGTAGGCGTCGAGCATGTAGTCGAGTTGTCCGTCGGAAGTCACGACAAGGTACGGGTCCTTGTCGTAGCGCAGGAACGGGGCGATCTCCTGAACTCTGTCGGTGATGGACCGGTTGTACAGGAGCTGGCTGCTGCCGGTGATCTGGTTGCTGATCAGGAGGTTGAGGTCGCCGAACTTGGCCGCGTACAGGAGGCGCATGAGCGGCGTGTCAAGGCTGATGCCGTTGGTGCCGGTCCATGAATAGGACTGGTCTCCGGTCGCCGACGGATAGTCGAACTCCTGGCTCGCGGCGTCGACGATGACGTAGTTGCTCTCCTGCAGTCCGAAGTAGATGCGCGGCTGGGTGACCGTGGGAGTGCCGGCCACGGAGACCGGCGGAAGATTGTCGATCAGCAGGTTCGGCTGGCCCCCGCCGGCGACCTCGTTGAGCGGAACCATGGCCAGGCCCACGCCGTGCGTGTAGGTGATGTGCTCGTTGACCCAGCTCTGGTCGGAGAGTTGAGTCGGATCGAGCTCGCGGCCGGCGAGCATGACCTGCCGGACGCAGGGAGCCGGCTCGGGCGAGCAGCTGGCGGCGTCGGTGAAGGTGTAGCGGTCCGTGTTCACGCTGGTGAAGGTGTAGTAGTTGCGGATGACCTGCACGCCATCGAGGGTTTGCTGGAGCGGAGTGGCGTCCCACAGCCGGACGTTCTGGATGGTCCCGGGCTCGTTCGTCACCGCCTGCTGCGTGATCGTTGGAGCCGGCGCGTACTGGGTTTGCGTCCAGTCGGTCAGGTTGAAGGCCAGGCGGGTCATGTCGATGTTGTTCTGGATGTAGGGCGATTCCTGAGCCTGCTGGTTCGGCTCGACGGAGAAGCGCTGCACGAGCTGCGGATAGCCGACGTCGAGGATGAGGAAGGCGCCGGCCCAGAAGACGAGGGTCAGGGCGAGCGGCGTCCGCCAGCGGGTGTAGGAGAAGGCCACGACGAAGCAGCCGATGAACGCCGTCAGGACGGTCATCACGTTGATGGCCAGCATCTTGGCGTTGTAGTCGGAGTAGCTGACACCCTGGAAGATGCCGCTGGTCGTGCTGTAGACGAGCTCGTAACGGTCGAGCTGGTAGCCGACCGCCGCGGACCAGAGCCACAAGGCGGCCAGGAGGCCGAGATGGACTCGAGCCGCGGTGGGCATCGGCGCGCCCGAAACGACGGCGATCAGATAGCGGATACCGACCAGCGCCAGGGCGACGAGCAGGAGCGAGTTAGCGGCCGACTGGACGAGCCGGTAGAACGGCAACTCGAACAGGAAGAAGCTGATGTTCTTGCCGAAGATCGGGTCGACCGGGACGCTCGCCCCGAAGGGGACTCTGTGAAGGAAGAGCTGGATCGTGCTCCAGCCGCCGAGCGCGAGCCCGCCCATGGTCAGGGCCACCAGCGCCGATATGCCGAGGAGGCTCCAGAAGACCGGACGCCCGATGTCCGGCACCTGGACGGACTCGCCGGTGACGGTCCGGCTCGGGGGCGTCCCGAACGGTCCGCCGCCCAGGGCGCCGCCGCCGATGTAGCGGTCGATGTTGAACCGATCGAGGAAGTCGTCCATCGAGAACCGCCGTAGCTGGCCCTTGGGAATGAACCGACCGGCCAGCCAGAGGTTGACCCACAGGAAGACGAACGCGATGGCCGCTCCACCGACGAAGAAGAGGATCTGCGTTCCGACCCGCGTCCAGAAGACGTTGGCGTAGCCGATGCTCTGGAACCAGATCGCGTCGGTGGCGATCCCGACGGTGAGCATGAAGAAGGACAGGAGAACCAGCAGGACGAGAACCGCCACGCCCAGGACGATCCAGCCCCGGGTGAGGTGGAACTCGGGGAGCTCACCGCCCGGGCCGCCGCCCGAGTAGCGCCGGTAGCCGCCGCCGCCGAATCCGCCACGCCTGAAGATCGGGCTCGGCCCTCGATCCTCGTCGTCGCGATCGTTGTCGTCCGAACCGGGCCCGTCTGAACTCATCGTTTCGTCCTCCCGTGATCCCTCGTTCGACGGGTCGCCGTCGGCAGCGTCGTCCGGCTTGTCTTTGGCCTGCCCGGCAGCGGCCGTTCTCTCGGCCTCCCGCCGGCGCAGTTCCTCCATGAAGTCATCGAACATGTTTCGCACACGCGGAGTCTAGCGATCCGGCCGGAATCGAGATACGGGCGGGCCGAAGTGCGGGCGGGGCTGCGAGTGCGGCGGCCATGGCCCCGACCCGGCGGCCGCGGCGCCCCGCCGGGCGACCGGCTCGGCCGGGTTCAGTAGGAAAGTCTCAGCAGCGCGTCGCGAAAGGCTCTCAGGACCGTCTGGGCAAGCTCCGTGTCGCGCATCGCCAGGGTTCGCGCCGGCTCGAACCGGAATCCCGCCAGGACGGCCAGCGGTGCGTCCCAGGGTGCTTCCTCGTCCTCCGGCGGCCGGCCGAGGCGCAACCGCAGCTGCTGCCGACCGTTCTCTTCCAGGACTAGACCGGAGAGCGTGCCGGAGAGTCCCGGCCCCAGCCGGAGCAGCGGCGAGCCCGGCGGAGTGCCGTATTCGGGCGCGAGGTCGTCGAAGGTCAGCAGCGCTCCGTCCCGCTCGCACCAGAGCAGCGCGACCCACCAGCCGTCGGCGAGGATCCGCGGCTCGGACATGCCGACGCGGCTGACGTCGCCCGGCCGGAGTTCGATCTCGCGAAGGAACGACGGGCCCGGAGAGGGGAGGCGCGGGGCGGGCTCGGACATGCGATCCAGAATAGCGGGCCGCCCGCAGCGACTATTCGGGCGGCTCGGCAGGCGGGGCGGGCTCGGCAGGCGGGGCGGGCTCGGCAGGCGACGCGGGCTCGGCAGGCGCGGCGGGCTCGGCAGGCGGGGCGGACTCGGCGCCGGACTGCGGTCCGCCCGCGGCGATCTCGGCATCGAGGCGGGCCATCTCCGCCCTCAGCTCCGGGCTCGGAGGCCGCAAGGCGGCCGCGTCGCTGGGTGGAGTGACGTCCTTGTCCGTCGGGAAGGACGAGCCGCTGAACATCAGGCCCAGCACGTTCATGCGCTTCTTCCCGGCTCGGACCTTCTCGTCGTAGCGGCGCAGCTCCGGTGGGATCTCGGTCAGACCGGGGATCGGGACCGCTTCCGCCGCGGAGCTGTCGAGCGTGGCCCCGCAGTTCGGGCAGGTGGCCGCGTCGGCAGGAACGCTGCCCGAGCACCACGGGCAGACGCGCTCCGGAGCCGCCGGCCTCCGTCGGGAACCTCGGCGGCCGCGCGGCTTGCCCGCCTCCGGAGCTTGCGGTGCCGGAGCGCCCGCGGTTTGAGGCGCGGCCGCCCCCGCGAGAATCGGCGAAGCAGCTTGGCCGGCCGGCGCTGCACCGGAGTCGGATGGAGTGAGCGGCTGCTCGCCACCCGGAGCGGTCTCGGCGTACGGGGCGGCCCGCCACGGAGCGCTTCCCGCCGCGGCGGCGTCTCCCCCGGAAGGCCACTGCGACGTTCGGCCGTCGCCTCGCGCGGATTCCAGGGCCGCCGCTTCCCGATGAATCAGCTCGCCGCCGACCGCCAAACACGCCGCCCCGGCCAGCAACGGCAACCCGTAGGCTCGTCCGAGCGCGTCAGGCAGCAGCGCCGCGCTGGCGATCGCCATCGCCACGGCCCACCATCGGAGGTTGCGCCGCGGGTCGGCGGCGAACATGGCGCCGCACAAAGGCACGGCGGCCACGATCGCCGCGCCGACGAAGACCCACAGCACCACCTCGCCGGAGACGCCGTACACGTCCACGGGCGGAAGGTCGCCCTCGACATGGTTGAGGCCGAAGAACTGCGAGACGGCCATGCCCGCCATGGCCCCGACCCCGATCGAAAGCCAGCCGGCGAAGATGGCGATGGCGCCGAAGACTCTCTGCATCGTGGCTCTCCCGCTGCCTCAGAGACGGTTCCGCGACCCGGTCCGGCTCCACACGGTTCCCCCGGTCGCTTTCCCGTGCCCCCGACCGCTCATTCGGTCCGCCCGCCGGTCGTTGCCGGGCGCCGACTCCGTATCACTCCCATTCGATGGTCGCGGGTGGCTTGGAACTGATGTCGTACACGACCCGGTTGACGCCCGGAACCTCGTTGACGATACGAGAACTGATCCGCCCGAGCACCTCGTAGGGGAGCTTCGCCCAGTCGGCGGTCATGGCGTCCTCCGACGTGACCGCGCGTATGGCGACGACGTTCGCGTAGGTCCGCCCATCGCCCATGACCCCGACCGAGCGGACCGGGGTCAGGATGGCGAACGACTGCCAGATGCTGCGGTACAGACCCGCGGACTTGATCTCGTCGATGACGATCCAATCGGCCTCGCGCAACGTGTCGAGCCGCTCCGCGGTGACCTCGCCGATGATGCGTATGGCCAGGCCGGGGCCGGGGAACGGCTGGCGCAGGACCATCGAGTCGGGCAGGCCAAGCTCCGTCCCGACGGCCCGCACCTCGTCCTTGAAGAGGTACCGCAGCGGCTCTATGAGCTGGAAGCGCAGGTCGTCGGGCAGGCCGCCGACGTTGTGGTGGGTCTTGATCTTCGCCGCCGCCTTCTCCCGGCTGGAGGTCGCGGACTCGATGACGTCCGGGTAGAGCGTGCCCTGCGTCAGGAAGTCGATCCGGCCGAGCTTGGCCGCCTCCTCTTCGAAGACACCGATGAACTCGGCTCCGATGATGCGGCGCTTCTGCTCGGGATCGACCACGCCTTCGAGCTTGCGCAGGAACCGCTCGCGCGCGTCCACGACGACGACCTTGACGCCCAGCTGCTCGAAAGCTGTCCGGAGCAGCGCCGTCTCGTTCTTGCGCATCAGGCCGTGGTCGACGTGGACGCAGGTCAGACGATCGCCGACGGCGCGGTGGACGAGCGTCGCGGCCACGGCCGAATCCACTCCGCCGGAGAGGGCGCACAGGACGCGGCCGTCCGTGCCGCTGCCGCGGCTGTGCTCGTCGACGCGCCGCCGGATCTCGTCCACCGTGGAGGCGATGAAGTTGGCGGCGGTCCAGGTCTGGCGGGCGCCGGCGACGCCGACGACGAAGTTGCGCAGGATCTCCCGACCCTTGGGCGTGTGGACGACCTCGGGATGGAACTGGATGCCGTACATGCCACGCGACGGATCGGCAACCGCGGCGTACGGGGTCGAGTCGGTCCGGGCGGTCGAGCCGAAGCCGTCGGGGAGCCGCCGGATCGAGTCGCCGTGGCTCATCCAGACCGATAGCTCGGGATCGAGCCCGGCGAACAGCCCCGCCCGTTCGGTCACGGAGACGACGGCGGGACCGAACTCCTTGCGCTCGAACGACACCACCTCGCCGCCGAGGGCCTGGGCTATGAGGTGGAGTCCGTAGCAGATGCCGAGGATCGGGACGCCGCCGGTCCAGATCGCCGGGTCGGGATGAGGCGAGCCGTCCTCGTAGACGCTCGACGGGCCGCCGGACAGGATCACGGCGCTGGGTTTGCGGGCGGCGATCTCGCTCCACGGCGTTTCGTAGGGGAGCAGCTCCGAGTAGACGTTGAGCTCGCGCACGCGGCGAGCGATCAATCGGCTGTACTGGCTGCCGAAGTCGAGGACGATGACTGAGTCCACGTCGGCGCCGCCGCGCGCCCCGTCTCCGGTCTCCGCCCGATCCGCTACTCGCCCGTCGCTCAAGCCCGACCTCCGCTGCTGACCCTGCGAAGTCTAGCGGGGCGCGGTCGCGGCCGACCGACGGATGTCCGCCGAGATGTGGCCGAACCGCGGCCGAGAGGTGGCCGGGTCGTGACGGCTAGCTCTAGCCGCGCTCCGTCGGGTATCCCTGCTTGCGCCAGGTCTCCAGACCGCCGTGCAGCTCCCTCACCTGGAATCCGAGGGCCTTGAGCCGCCTGGCCGTCTTGGTCGAAGCGTGGCAGCCGGCGTTCCAGCAGTACACGACGTAGGTGGCATCTCGTGAAAGGCCGGCCGTGGTTTGCGCGTCCAGCTCTTGCGAGGGCAGGTTGATGGCGCCGGGAAGGTGCTCGCGAGCGTAGGCCTCGGGATAGCGCGCATCCACCACGACCAGGTTCTGGACGCCGGACTCGATGTCGGCGTACAGGTCGGCCGGATGACGGAGATCCAGGAAGCTGCCGATCCAGTGGATTCGTGCGGTCGGGCCGGCCGGCGTGACGACATGGGCGACCGGAACCTCGAACGGCAACGAGGGCGAGATGCCGACCGCCTCGCCGGGCTCTTCCACGGCCAATGGCGATGGAAGCAACTCGAGATATGGCGTCTCGGCGGTGGTCTCCGGGTCGTCGGATCGGATGACCGGCGCGGTCAGCATCGGCGGAAACTCCAGTCGGTGTGGCGTCGTGCGGGAATAGTAGCGACTCACGTCAATAACCGATAGGCATTTCGGGCGGCCGAACACCCGAGTTTCGGTTGCGATTTGGTTACGGTCGACGTGGAAAACAGGCGTGCGTCGCGTCGGGCGAGACACCGGTCGGGCTGTCGCGGTGCGGCAGCCGGGCTTCATCGACCTCGGCGCGCGTCGGGCGCGAGCCGGGCGCGCCGCACCCCGCGGCAGGGGTACCGACGCCACTTCCGGGGCGCCCGCCGCGCCGGCGCTAGTCCTCGTCCAGGTTGGGGGCGAGCCAGCGGGCGGCCTCGTCGACCGACCAGCCCTTGCGGCGCGCGTAGTCCTCCAGCTGGTCGCGACCGATGCGGCCCAGGCCGAAGTAGTGCGCCTCGGGGCGCCAGAAGTAGTAGCCGGAGACCGACGCCGGCGGGAGCATCGCGAACGACTCGGTCAGGCTCATCCCCGCGCGCGCCTCGGCGTCGAGCAGCGCGAAGAGGGTCGCCTTCTCGGTGTGGTCCGGGCACGCCGGGTATCCCGGCGCCGGTCGTATGCCTTGATACTCCTCGCGGATCAACGCGGCGTTATCCAGCGCTTCACCGGGCGAGTATCCCCACATCTCGCGCCGCACTTCTGCGTGCAGCCACTCGGCCAGGGCCTCGGCAAGGCGGTCCGCGAGGGCCTTGCTCATGATCGCGTGGTAGTCGTCGTTCGCGGCCTCGAAGCCGGCGGCCAGCTCCGCGGAGCCGATTCCCGCGGTGACGGCGAATCCGCCGAGGTAGTCCGCGACGCCGAGCGAGCGCGGCGCGACGAAGTCGGCCAGGGCCACGTTCGGCCGTCCCGGCGGCTTCTCCATCTGCTGGCGGAGCGTGTGGATGACTGCCCGGACCTCGGCCGGGGCGCCGGCACCCGCCGCAGCCTCGTCGCCGTAGACCTCGATGTCGTCGCCGACCGATGCTGCCGGCCAGAAACCGACGACCGCCCGCGCCCGCAGGAGCTTCTCGCCGGCGATCCGGTCCAGGAGGCGCCGTCCGTCCTCGTACAGGGTGCGCGCCGCCTCGCCCACTCTCGGGTCCTCGAGGATTCCGGGGAACGCTCCCTTGAGCTCCCAGGCCGAGAAGAACGGCGACCAGTCGATCCAGTCGATCAGAGACGAGAGCGGGATGTCGTCGAGTTGTTCGACACCCAGGAAGCTCGGGCGGGGAGCGGCGACCGAGAAGTCGACGGGCGTGGCGTTGTGCCGGGCCGCCTCGATCGACACTTTCGCGACCCGCTCCCGCCGGCCGGCCCTCTCGACCCGGGTCCGTTCCTGCTGTTCTCGAATTCCGGCCGCGAACTCGACCGCGCGGTCGCCGAGCAGCTCGGAGACGACTCCCACCGCCCTGGAAGCGTCCAGAACGTGGACCACCGGCGCCGAGTAGCGCGGCGCGATCTTGACCGCGGTGTGAGCCCGGGACGTGGTCGCGCCGCCGATGAGCAGCGGCACGGAGAAGCCCTCGCGCTCCATCTCTGCGGCGACGTGGGCCATCTCCTCCAGCGACGGCGTGATGAGCCCGGAGAGGCCCACGACGTCCGCCTTCCGGGCCCGCGCCTCTTCCAGGATTCGCGCGGCCGGAACCATCACCCCCAGGTCGACGACCTCGTAGTTGTTGCACTGCAGGACAACGCCGACGATGTTCTTGCCGATGTCGTGGACGTCGCCCTTGACCGTCGCCATGAGGATCTTGCCGCGAGGCCGGGCGTCTCCGAGCCGGGCCTTCTCGGCCTCGAGATAGGGCACGAGATGGGCAACGGCCTTCTTCATGACACGGGCGCTCTTCACCACCTGGGGCAGGAACATCTTGCCGGCGCCGAACAGGTCGCCGACCGCGTTCATGCCGGCCATCAGCGGCCCTTCGATGACCTCGATCGGGCGCCCGGCGGCCAGCCTGGCCTCCTCCGTGTCCTCGACAACGTAGGTGTCGATCCCCTCGACAAGGGCGTGGCGGAGCCGATCCGCCACCGGCCAATCCCGCCAGGCCAGGTCGGCCTCCGGCCGCGCCGCCCCGCCGGCCGCGTACTTGCCGGAGATCTCCAGCAGCCGCTCGGTGGCGTCGGGCCGGCGGTTCAGGACGACGTCCTCGACGCGCTCCAGCAGCTCCGCGGGAATCTCCGAGTACACCGCCAGCGCCCCCGGATTGACGATGCCCATGTCCATTCCGGCGGCGATGGCGTGGTAGAGGAAGACGGCGTGGATCGCTTCGCGGACCGTGTCGTTGCCGCGGAAGGCGAACGAGACGTTGCTGACGCCGCCCGAGACGTGGACCCCCGGCAGTTCGGCCTTGATGCGCCGGACGGCCTCGATGTAGGCGACCGCGTAGCCGGAGTGTTCCTCGATCCCGGTGGCGATGGCGAAGATGTTCGGATCGAAGACGATCTCCTCCGGCGCCAGTCCGACCTGCTCGGTCAGCAGGCGGTAGGCGCGCCGGCAGATCCCGACCTTGCGTTCGACCGTGTCGGCCTGGCCCTGCTCGTCGAAGGCCATCACGATGACCGCGGCCCCGTAGCGGCGGGCAAGCCTCGCCTGGCGCAGGAACTGCGCCTCGCCCTCCTTGAGCGAGATCGAGTTCACGATCGGCTTGCCGCCGATGCAGCGCAACCCGGCCTCGATGACCGACCACTTGGAGGAGTCGATGACGACCGGCACCCTGGCGATGGCCGGCTCCGAAGCCACCAGGTTGAGGAAGCGGGTCATCGCCGCTTCCGAGTCGAGCAGGGCCTCGTCCATGTTGACGTCGATCGCCTGGGCGCCGGCGTCGACTCCGCGGCGGGCGATCTCCAGCGCGCCGTCGAAGTCGCCGTCGATGACGCGCCGGGCGAAGGCCCGCGACCCGGCGACGTTGGTGCGCTCGCCGATGTTGAGGAATAGGCTGCCCTGCTCCACGTTGAGGGCCTCGAGGCCCGCCAGCCGGAGCGCGGCCGGCCGCGCGGGAACGACCCGCGGCGCTAGCCCGCGCGCGGCTTCCGCGAACGCCGCAACGTGCGCGGGCCCGGTCCCGCAGCAGCCTCCGACGACGTTGACGATCCCCGCCTCGGCGAACTCGCGCAGGATCGACGCCATCGCCTCGGGCGACTCGTCGTAGCCGCCGAACTCGTTGGGCAGCCCCGCGTTGGGGTGCGCGGCCACGAACGTGTCCGCCAGGCCGGCGAGCTCTTCGACGTGGGCTCGGAGCTGCTTGGCGCCGAGCGCGCAGTTCAGCCCGACGATCAGCGGCCGAGCGTGGCGGATCGCGTTCCAGAACGCCTCGACGGTGTGGCCGGATAGCGTCCGGCCGCTGGCGTCCGTGATCGTCCCGGATATCCAGAGCGGGACCTCGACTCCCAGCTCCTCGAAGACGCCCTCGATCGCGAAGATGGCGGCCTTGGCGTTGAGGACGTCGAAGACAGTCTCGACGATGAGAAGGTCGGCTCCGCCGACGAGCAACCCTCGCGCGGCCTCGGCATACGCCTCGGCCAGCTCTTCGAAGGTGACGGAGCGCGCGGCGGGATCGGCCACGTCCGGGCTGATCGAGGCGGTCTTGTTGGTGGGCCCGAGCGATCCGACGACGAAACGCGGCCGATCGGGATCGCGCTCTTCGGCGGAGTCGGCCGCCGCCCGGGCGATCCGGGCCGCCTCGACGTGGATCTCGTAGGCCACGCCCTCCATCCCGTAGTCGGCCTGGGCGACGCGCGTGGCGGTGAACGTGTTCGTCGAGATGAGATCGGCCCCGGCGGCCAGGTAGGCGTCGTGGACGGCCCGAACGATGTCGGGGCGGGTCAGGCAGAGGAGGTCGTTGTCGCCGCGGACGTCGCGCGGGTGGCTACGGAAGCGCTCGCCGCGGAAGTCGGACTCGGTCAGGCCGTAACGCTGGATGAGCGTTCCCGTCGCCCCGTCGAGGACGAGGATTCGCTTCTCCAGGAGGGGGCGGAGCAGGAGCAGGCGCTCTTCGCGCGTCCGGGGGTTGCCTGCCGGCGCTCCGGGTGGCGGCGTCGCCGGCTCGATCTGCGCGATTTCCGCGGACGCTATCGGTGGGACGTGAGTCTCGGTGGGCCTGCCTCCTTCTGCGCGCAGTGTACCGATCGAACCGAAAGGCGGCCGGGCGGCACGGCCGCGTCTCCACGGGCGGGCCCTACGCCGTCTGCGGGCGGTCCGGCCGGCGGGCCGGGAGCCGGGCCTCGGGCCGCCGCGAGCCGGTTCGGATCGCGGCTCCTTGAGCCGATCCCCTGCCGTCTCGTGCCGGGTCGGATCGCCGCGCCTCGAGCCGATTCCCTGTCGCATCCGCGCAGAACTCGGGCCATGATTGCGCGATGAACGCTGCCCCTCGAACCGACCAGCCGGACAACGCCACCGCTCCGGTTGTCGACTGCGCAATCGTCGGCGGCGGCCCCGCGGGACTCTCCGCGGCCGTCAATCTGGCGCGCATGCGCCGCTCCGTCCTGGTCATCGACGACCGCGACGGCCGGTCGCTGTGGAGCCAGACCAACCGCAACTACCTGGGCTTCCCGGACGGGATTCCGGCGGCCGAGATCAGGCTCCAGGGCCGCCGCCAGGCGGCTCGATACGGTGCCCGCTTCCTGCTCGGCCGGGTCACCGCCGCCGATCGCGACGGCGCCCTGTTCCGGCTGCTCGTGGAGGGCGACGAAACCGGCGGTGCCGGGATCGACTCCGCCGGGACGCCGGTCAACGTGGCCCGGGACGAGGAGCTCGGGCGGTCTCTGGGCGAGGTTCAGGCCGGCGCCTCGGAGGAGGTCCGCGCGCGTACGGTCATCCTGGCCACTGGTGTCCGCGATCCCTTCCCGCGGTTCCCCGGTCGCGACGAGTGCGTCGGCCGGAGCCTCTTCTGGTGCCTCGCCTGCGACGGCTACGAAGCGGCCGACCGCTCGGTTGCCGTGGTCGGGCACAACGAGGAGGCCGTCGAGATGGCCCTCGACCTGCTCGAGTTCACCTCGCGCATCACCATTGCCGCGGGCCGGCCGGGCGGCTTCAGCGTCCCGCAATCGCGACTCGCCGACCTGGCGGCCAACGGCATCGCCGCGTACCACTGGCCGGTGGCCGCATATCCGAACGAGAACGGACAGATCGAGGCGATCGTCCTGGACGACCCCAAGCGGACGAAGATCCCAGTCGAGATGGTCTTCACCGTCCACACCCCGAGTGCCAGGAACGAGATCGCCAGGCAGCTCGGAGTGGAGCTGAACGCGGTAGGGCAGATTGTCGTGGACTCGGAGCAGCACACCAACGTGCCCGGCGTGTATGCGGCCGGCGATGCCACCAGCGTTCACGATCACCAGGTCAGCGCCGCGGTACACGAGGGCAACCAGGCGGCTTGCGCGGCCAACTACCGTCTCTACCGGCCGGTGCAGCGGGCGCCGGGCCAGGAGGAATGCTGAGGAGACCGCAGCCCCGGCGTCTGCGGTCATTGGCGGGGCCCCGGCCGGCCCCGGCGCGCGGCCGGTCCCACCGCGCCGCCGTTCCACCGGCGCCGCCCTCCCCGGGCCCCGACGCCCGCCCCGGCGCGCGGCAACTTGGCCAGGTTCCAGCCCCCGTAGCGCCGGGCCGAGAAGCGGACGCCGAACTGCCGAGGCGGGCTGCCCCGCCCACCCCGGCGCGCCGCAACTTGGCCAGGTTCCAGCCCCCGTAGCGCCGGGCCGACAATCGCACCCTCGAGTTGGGCCTGGTCGCTTGAATCGGGACTGGTACCCGACCATCGCCGCTCCACCGGACACTCCGGCGGCGCCGTTGACTGACCTTGAGCTCCATCTGTGCTCGAATGCCTCGCCTCGCGCTACACGGGCCGGCATTTGGCTGGTTCGGGCCGCAGTCGTTGTCGGTGCCCTCAGCGGCGCTCCCGGCCCGGGGCCATGCCCCGTCAAGTGGTGTAAATCGACTTCCAGCCTGTGAGCGCAATCAGACGGCGACGCCCTCCTTCAGCAGATCTCCGAGGGTGGTTGCGGGGACGCCGCCGATGAGGCGATGCATCGACGCCTGGGGCAGATAGCGCTTGTTGAGGGTCAACCACTCATCGTGCTGTTCGACGAGGACGGCGGTGCCGAGCCGGAGCAAGGCTTCGCTGTTGGGGAAGATGCCGACGACGTCGTGGCGGCGCGCGAGCTCGCGGTTGACGCGCTCGATCGGATTGCTCGACCAGATCTTGGTCCAGTGCTCGGGCGGACAGGCCAGATACGCGAGAACGTCGTCCTCGGCGGCTGCCAGGATCGCTGCGGCCTTGGGAAAGCTCGTCTCGAGGCGCTCGACGACGGCTCGCAGCTGGGCTCGTGCCGAGGGCTCGTCGGGCTGAGCGAAGATCTTCCGGACAAAGGCGGCGACCATCGCGCTGGCCCGCCGCGGGACCTGGGTCAGGATGTCGCGCAGGACGTGGACTCTGCATCGTTGCCAGGCCGCGCCGTCGATGAGCTTGACCGCTTCCTTCAAGCCCAGATGCGCGTCGCTGATGACCAGGCGCACGCCGGCGAGGCCGCGATCGAGGAGCGATCGGACGAAGGCCCGCCAGGACGCTCCCGACTCCGCCGCGGCAACCGTGCAGCCAAGCACTTCGCGCTCGCCGCGCTCGTTGACCGCGATCGCGACCAGGAGTGCCGCGGGCACGATCCGATGGGCCTCTCGGACCTTGGCCAGACGAGCGTCGAGCCACAGATACGGGTAGCGGAGCGCACCGAGTGGCCGCTCCCGGAACGCCCGCAGCTCGGTGTCGAGCTCAACGCAGAGCCGGGAGACGGCGCTCTTGCTGATGCCGCTCGCGCCCATCGCTCGGACGAGGTCGTCGACCTTGCGAGTCGAGACGCCCGCCACGTAGGCCTCCCCGATGACCGCGACGAGGGCCCGTTCGGCCCGCCGGCGGGGCTCGATGAGCCAGTCCGGGAAGTAGCTGCCGGAGCGCAGTTTCGGGACCGCGAGCTCGAGGCTGCCCAACCTGCTGTCGAGTTCGCGAATCCGGTGGCCGTTGCGCTGGCCCAGGCGCTCGGGCGTCCGCTCGTATGGACCTGCCCGAGACGCTCGGTCACGTCGGCCTCCATGAGCTCCTCGATCGCCCAGCGCAGCGCCTCGCGCAGCACGTCGGGCTCCCCGGCAGTTGCGGCCTGTTCGAGTCGAGAGACGAGTGCGATCCTGTCAGCGGCCATCGTGGCGGTCCTCCCAATTGACTTGGAACATCAACTGGAAGACCACGCGGTGGCCCTCGCCGTCAAGGGCCTCGATTTACACCACGTCAGGGGACACTACCCGGCCCGGGGCACCGCGCCACGCCCCGGCACCGCGCCACGCCCTCGACCTCGCCTCGCGCTACGCGGGCCGGCATTTGGCTGGTTCGGGCCGCGCGGTCGTGGTCAGCGCCCTCCGCGGGCCCTCGGCGGCACCCCCGGCCCGGCCCGCGCCACGCCTCTCGCCACGCTCCCGGCACCGCGCCACGACCGCCGCTTCGCCCCGCAGCGGCCGCTACTCGCCTCGCGAACGTCTAGTTCGACTCGACCGCCGCGCCAGCACGAACACCGATGGACCCGGCGTGACGTAGCCGAGCGGCTCCTGAAGCCCGGCCTCCAGCGTGGCCAGGGTGCCGGGCGGGAGAAGGTGGCTCAGCCACGGCAGCCGGAAAAGCGACACGGCGCGAGTCCGCTGCACCGTTAATCCGGCCGTGCGCAGCGCCCGGCGAACGCTCACCGGAGCGTGATCGTGGTGAAACGGCTTGTACTCGACCGCGCCGGGCTCGAAGGGCGACCAATCCTGACGACCGAACAACCGCCGTGCGATCGACTTGAGGTTGCGTTTGTTCGCGTACTCGAGAACGAGCGTGCCTCCGTCCCGGACGACTCGTCCGAGCTCGGCGACGACCGGGGCCGGGTCGCCGAAGTGGTGGAGCACGCGGACGCACACGACCGTATCGAAGTAGCCGTCGGGGAAGGGCAGGGCCAGAGCGTCGCCCAGCGTGACGTGGATCCTCGGGTCGCTGCCCAGGGCATCGATGGCCGCCGCAACGTGAACGTCCGACGAATCGAGCAGAACGACCTCGCCGTATCCCCCGTACTCATTCGCCAGCCTGCCGAATCCGGCCCCGACCTCGATCAGCCTCCCGCCGGCCGGCGGCAGCAACGCTCGCAGCGCGATCCGGTCGCAGGCGTCCTCATAGGTTCGGGTTGCCCAGAACACGTCCCGATAACCAAGGTCCTCGTACGTGGCCAGCGTGTTCCGGGGCTTGTCCGCGGCAGTCAACGAGCGGCCTCGCGGGAGTTGTCGAAGCTATGCGGTGGCCTGCGCCGTACCGGCGAAACCGATCAGGACGGGCTCGCGGCGCCGACTGCGCGGCGGTGGACGGCGAATTCGTCGGCGACGCCAGTCCAGCCACAGTCGCAGCGGACGACGTTCGTGCGCGCGTTGTATTCCTCGATCAGGTGCGACTTGACCGGCCGGAGAGGGTTCGGGGCGACCGTCGTGCGGACTGGCCGAGCCATGGTTCCTCCTCCAGCTCCCAACCCTGGCGACGCCGCGGCGATTGGTCGCTTGGCGACCGCCGCCAGACGGATCCGCGGGCGCTCGGATACGGAGACGCCATTCGGGGAGCAGGCTCCATTCTAGCAGACGTTCGCGTACGTCCCCAAATGCGATCAGGCGGGAGAAAGCCTCGGCTCCCGATCCGGCCGATGCCGACCGATCCGCCGGGTATCCTCGTAGAGTCTCGCCTGCCGAAACGGGCAGGGCGCTCCCGCAAACCGGTAGGGAGCGCCATATGCGGACTCGATTGCCCGTCCCGGCGAGTCTCGGGAGGCTTTTGTTCGTCGAATACCGTTCAGGGAGAGATCCTCGGGCGGCGATCGAGGCGAAACTTGAGTCGAACAGTGGGTTTTCGCCGAGGTGCGCAATACCATCTGTTCACGTCTCGGAGCGGGGTGTAGTCTGCGCACGTTCTCATCGGCCTCGGGACCCGTCATGGAGGCCGACAGGAGCGTGGAAGCCAGACGATCCCAGTAAGGGACGACGCTGGTCCAGTTGGAGAAGGAGGCTCGTCTCGTGCTAAAGGAACTGTGGGCGAAGGTTTCGCCCAGCGAGAAGTTCGTGGCCTACGGCGCTGCGGCGGTCGTAGTCGGCTGGATCCTCGGCCAGATCCTCGGATCGAGCACGATCGGTGGCGGCAGCGTGGGAGGCTACAACATCCCCGGTGTCACCATCAACTACTTCGGCTGGAGAACGGCGGGCCTCCTTGATTCTCGTGGCCCTCCTCGCGGCGATCGTCGTTGGCGTCGTCCTGTACCTCAAGGTCGCGCCGAACATGAACATCACCTGGCCGCTGCCCGTCGTGCAGATCCTCCTCGGCGCCGCGGTCGTGTCGCTGGTTTGCGGCTGTTCTCGCGACTCCTCATTCAGATCACCAACGGCGGCAATCCGCCCATCCTCATGTATGTCGCCGACGTCCTCGTTATCGGCGGCGGTGCCGCGATGGCGTGGTTCACCTATCAGGAGTTCGTGACCTCAAAGGCCGCGTAACCTCGCACTCACAAAGCGGCGGTCGCCTTCGGGCGGCCGCCGCTTCTTGATTCGGCCGGGTGTGCACGTTCGCTACGGCCGAACCTTGACCGACGGTCCCCCAAGGTTGAACATCGACCCGGAAGGGGTGACCGCGAAATGGCCGACCGACATCATTTCTCTCATCTTCTGCATCGAGAGACCGCCGAGATTCCGCCGTCGACCGCCGAGCAGCCCTGCGCGGGCTGCGGCGAGGAAACCGCGGTAGGCAGCGTCTTCTTCTCGGATCGGCGCTCCACGAGTTCCGGGGACGGCCCGCGCGTGTATCTGTGCTCCGAGTGTCAGGTGAAGGCCCATCACGCTCGGAAGGGCGAGCCTCTGACCGACGAGGATCTCCGGACGATCGCCAAGAACGGCACGGTCGTCGGAATCAGCTTCCTGACGAGCGGCGGCCACTGAGCCCGGGGCCGCGCGCGACGATCAGGCGACGGGGCGCGTCGGACAGGCAATCCGGTTGAGCGTGAACCGCGTGCGCCGCCGGAGTCATCCGACGGCCGAGCGGGCGAGCCGCTTCCAGAGCTCGGAGCAATCCCCTATGCGCCCTGGGCGTGGACGATGCGGAAACAGTCGGAGCAGTAGACCGGTCGGTCCATGTGCGGCTTGAAGGGAACCTGCGCCTGATTGCCGCATCTCGAGCACACGGCCGCGAAGTACTCGCGCGGTCCGCTGCCGTTGCCGCCGTTGCCGAAGGCATCCCCGCCGTCTCTCATCGAACGCCTGGCGACCCTGCAACTGGGACAGCGCTTCGGATCGGAGGCGAACCCCTTCAGCGCGTAGTACTCCTGGTCTTCGGCTGAGTGGACGAACTCGGCGCCGCAGTCGACGCAGGTCAGTGTCCGATCGACGTAGGTCACGATTCTCCTCCCGGAGTCGCGGTTTCCGCGCCGACGGTCCCTGGAACGGGCGAGATTGCGACCTCCGAGCCTCGCTGGGTCGCAGGGGGCTCGGGCAGATCCGGTCGACAGTCTTCGCCTAGGGTGCCTGTCTGGGACGCACCGGCAGGGCGGCAGGATAGCACGCAGGACCGCCCCAACTGAATGAGCGTTCCGGACTGTCGGACAGGACGGGACACGGCCGCCGGGGGAGATTCAACTGCGCTGCATCGGCGGCCCCCGAACCTGGCACAATCGCTCAATCGGCTCGTCTCCGCGGCACCGGCCGCACCGGGCTGGGCCGAGCGCATCGATCGTGCGGCGAGCCTCGAGTGCTTCGCGAATCTCCGCGGATCGGGCGCGTCTCTCGGGATGTCGGGGCGCAAGAGGAAGAACCGGTCCGATGCTGCGCTTGCTTCACACAGCCGACGTCCATCTCGGGGCGAGACACACCGACCTGGGCGAGCGGGCCAGCGTGCTGCGTGAGCGCCAGTTCGCCGCCTTCCAGGCGTCCGTGGAACTGGCGATCGTCGAGAAAGTCGACATCTTCCTCGTTGCCGGCGACCTGTTCGACTCCAACACGCAGCCCCGCCGCTCCGTCGAGCGCGTCGCCGCGGAGTTCGGGCGCCTGGCCCGGGCCAGCATTCGCACGGTCATCATTCCGGGCACTCACGATGTCTACGACGGCGCCTCGATCTACCGCTCCTACGATCTGGCCGGCATGGCCCGGGCGGGCAGCGACTGGGTGGTGGTCCTGACCCCGTACGTGCCGGAGGTCGTCTTTCCGCCTCTCGACGCGATCGTCTACGGCCGGGTTTTCGACACGAAGCGCTCGCCGCGCAGCCCGCTGGCCGGTCTCGACGCCTCGTCCGACACGCGGGCAACGTGGAAGATCGGCATGGTCCACGGCGCTCTCGCCATACCCGGCCGGACCGATTCGGATGCCGTCGTCTTCACGGAGGAGGAGATTGCCCGGACCGGGCTCGACTACCTGGCGCTGGGCCACTGGCACTCCGCCATCGAGGGCCGCGCCGGAAACGTGTCGTACGCCTACTCGGGCGCGCCGGAACCGGTGGCCGTGGATCAGGACGGCGCCGGCCAGGTGCTGATCGTCACGCTCGACGACCGGAGCGGCCGCCACGCCGTCACGATCACTCCCAAGCGCGTCGGCCAGACGCGGACGGAGAAGCTCGACCTGGACGTGAGCGGCGTCCACAGCCAGCCCGACCTGATCGACAGCCTGGGGCGGCATGCCGATTCCAATCTGGTCTTCGACGTGCGATTGACCGGGCTCTACCCGGACGACCTCGATCTCGACATGGACGAGGTGGAGCGGGCTCTGGCGCCGGCGTTCCTGCGTTTCCGCATCCGCGACATGTCCATCCCCGCTTCGCCCGAGGGGGTGCCGCCGCCGCCGGACACGGTACTGGGGGCCTTCGTGCGGAACACCGGCGACCGCATCGCCGAACTCGAGGCAGCCGTCGGCACGGCCGAGGTGGGCGCATCCGCTTCCGCATCGGCACAGTCGGCTCCGCCGGCACGCGTCGGTTCGTCGGTCGCCTCGCCCGATCTCGATGCCGCGGAGGAGCTGGCCGATCTGCGAGAAGTCCTTCGATTGGGTCGCCACCTCCTCGAAGGCCGCCAGGTGACGCTGTGAGCGCGGACCTCGCGCGCCGGATCGCCGCGGGCCGCAACACCGTCTGCCGGGTCGCCGAGCGATGAGGATCACCCGGCTCCAGCTTCGCGACTTCGGGCGGCATCGCGATCTCGACATCGCCCTCGCCCCCGGCTTCACGATCATTCGCGGACCCAACGAGGCCGGCAAGTCGACGATCCAGCGCGGCCTGGAGCTGGCCCTCTTCCGTAAGGCGACCGCGGCGACCGCCGAGCTGGAGGCCCTCCGATCCTGGGGTGCGGCCGAGGATCAGCGCTCGTGGGCGCGAATCGAGTTCGTCGTGGACGACGAAGCCGGGCCGAACGGCGACGGCGCCAGCCGCGGCGTGATCGAGAAGGAGTTCCGCGGCCAGCGCGGACGGGTCTCGATCGAGCTGGACGGCCACACCCATACCGACCCGGCCAAGGCCGAGGAGATCGTCGCCGACCTGACCGGCATTCCCAACGAGGCCTTCTTCCGCTCCACGGCCTCGATCCGGCACGAAGAGCTCGACGATCTCGACCGCGACGAAGGCGCGCTGCGGGACCGGCTGCAGGCCAGCATCGGCGGCGGCGACAAGGGCTCGTCGCGAGCGAAGGCCCGCCTGGAGGACGCCATTCGGGCGCTCAAGTCGAAGGGCGACAAGAACCCCGGCCGGCTCAAGATCGCCGAAGAGGCGGTCAGCCGTGCCGAGGCGGCTCTCAAGAACGGCGAGGCCGCGCTCGACAAGCTCGAGAAGGACCGCGACGCGCTGGCACAGGCCCGCGACGCACGGCTTCGGGCCGAAACCGCTCTCACCGAGAGCAGGAACATGCTCGAGGCCGCCCGCCAGGTCGAGCGGCTGCGATCGGATCGCATGGTCGTCGCCGAGAAGTTCGAACGCTACCGCCAGGCCGCCGAGGCGCAGCAGCGGCTGCAGGAGCTCGAGGCGATGCCCGAGCGATCCATCTCCACCCTGCGGGATCAACTCGACCGAATGCGAACGATGCAGAGCCGCGTCTCGATCCTTCAGGAGACGCTGCGCGAGGACCTCGGGCCGGAGGTCGAGCCCAACGAGCCCGAACCCGAATACGTGGGCGCCGGGATTCTGACGGTGATCGCCCTTTGCGCGACCGGGCTGTCCATCTCGTTCGGAGTCATACGTGCGCTCGTGCCGGTGCTCCTGCTGGGCCTGGTGCTGCTGGGCGTTTCGATTTTCCTTGCGCTGCGGTTCTGGGAGCGGCGCTCGGTCGCGGTGAACGTCCACCGCATAAACGAAGGGCGCGAGCGCGACAGGACCGTGCGGCGCCAGGGTCGCGTCGGGACGGAAGAAGGTCTGCGCGTGGCGCAGTCGGGCGTGCAGAACATCCTCCGCGAGCTCGGTGTGCACGACATCGCCTCCGCCGAGAAGCTGCTGACGGCGGAACAGGGGCGGCGCCAGGAGATCGCGACGCTGCAGGTCCAGGTCTCGGCGCTGCTGGGCGGCCAGACCGGCAGCGTGACGGAGCTGCGCGACCGGGCGGCTCTCGAGATGGAGCAGAAGACCGCCGCGGTAGCCGGCCTGGGACCGATCGCGAACGACGCGCGCGCCCGCGAGCGTCTGGAGGCGGAGGTCCGCGAGCGCCACGCGGCGCTCGAGCGAGCACGCGACGCCGAGGCCGCCGCGGTCGCTCGCGTGGACGCCAACCCGGTCGACGCGGAGCAGGTCGCGGGCGAGGCCGAGCGGGTCGTCACGTGGCAGGGCCAGCTCGCCGCCCTGAAACGGCGGGTGCGGATCTACGAGATGACGCTGGCGGCGATTTCCGCTTCCGAGAGCGGCACGATGCGCAAGGCCACTCGCTTCCTCGAGCAGCAGGTCGGCCGGGACATCGCCAGGCTGACCGGAGGACGCTACCGGCGGGTCGGGATCGACGACCAGACCCTGGACATCCGGATATGGGCGCCGGAGCGCGGTGACTGGGTCGCGGCCAACCAGCTGAGCAAGGGCACGGTCGATCAGGTCTTCCTCGCCGCTCGGATCGGGCTGGTGAGACTCGTGACCCAGGGACGGCGGCCGCCGCTGGTCCTGGACGACCCGTTCGTCACCTTCGACGACACCCGCGCCGCCCGCGCGGCTCTGCTGCTGCGGGAGCTCTCGGCGGACTTCCAGGTCATCTACCTGGCCTGCTCGAATCGATACGACGGCCTGGCGGATGCCGTCGTCGAACTGCCCGGTCCGACGGAAGTCGAGCCGGCGGCCGCCGGCTCGGCCGCGGCCCGGCCGGGGGACCAGTCGAACGGGCCGGCCGCGCCCGACACATCGGCTCCAACCGCGGCCGCGGCGGCGCCTGCGGCCGATGCCGCTCCTCCGACTTCGCCCGCGGCCGGAGAGGCGCAGGCTGCGACAGGAGATTCCCCGGCCGACCCGCCGGCGGCGGCAATGTCGGACGTCGACGCGGAGAGCGCGCTCGCCGATACCGTTCCCGGCGCCTCGACGGGCCTGGACGAAGTCCCCTCGGCCGCGGGCGAAGCGGACGCGGCGCCGGCCGAGCCGGGCGAGGCCTAGTCGAGCAGATGGCCGCCGAGATTCCCGAGGGCCTTGCGATCGAGCAGATCTGGGCCGTCGAGGCCACCTACGGCCCCGATGCCGCCGAGCGCCGTCCTGCCGTTCGGGCGGAGCACCTGACCCGCATCGCCGAGCTGCGCCGGGCGGGAACGATCATCGAAGCCGGCGCCTTTGCCGACATGTCGGGGTCGCTCGTGCTGCTGCGAGCCGCCAGCGAGGAAGCGGCGCTGGTCGTGGTCCGGTCCGACGTCTACTACCGGTCGGGCGTCTGGACGGGCTTCCGGGTCAGGGCCTTCGGCCGCGTCGCCCGGCTGGATGAGCTCACGCCCGACTGACTACGGGAAGGCGATGGTGGCCGTCAGGTCCGGCCGCCCGCTGTCCGGACTGCCGTTCAGGAGCGCCACCTGGTAGGTCTTGCCGGCCGCCAGGGCGCGCGAGTAGCTGGGTGAAAGGGAGCCGGCGGCCGGGTAGGCGACCATGTCCACGATTGCCGGCTTCGCTCCCGAGACGTCCGTGAGCGTCAATTGAGCCTCCAGGGTGGCCGGCGGCCACGCCGCGTCCAGGCTCATCTTTCCCGCGGCACGGGTCTTGAACGTGGCGGTCAGCGTCCGCAGTGAGTCCGGGTTCGGGTAGCCCTGGAAGCGGCCGTGGGACAGAACGATCGACGGCCGATCGGCGGGCCAGCTGATGGCGACGTCGACGATCGGCGGCGATGCCGTGGCCGAGACGAGAGTAACCGTCCAGTTCGAGTGAGCGTCGTCGGCTACGAGCTGCACGCCGGGCGTGGCGCCCGATGCGCAGCCGGCGGGCATCGCGTCCCTGGTCAGGCATAGCGTCGTCGAGTCCATCGGCGAGGTCGCTACGATCTCCGCCGAGACCGCGCCCGGGCCGTCGCTCGTGAACGAGAAGGTGAGTACCGACCCGGATGCGCCGGCCGACGCGGCCGCACCGTCCGAGGGGTCGAGCACCAGGTCGTTGAACGTGATGGTTGCCGTCGGGGAGGTCTGGGACGGGATAGGGGCCGCGGTCGCCTCCGCGGTCGGGCTCTCCGATGGCTGCGGGAGCTCGGGGCTCCGGCCGGGGAGACTGCTACCGGGCGGCCCCGCCGGGCTCGCGCCGGCGCCGGTCGGGCTCGCGCCGGCGCCGGTTTGGGCCGGCCATGGCTGAGACCGACGGGGATATCGCCGGGATCGGGCTCTGAGGCGGAAGCGCGCTGCTGGCCAATCCCAGGACTACGGCCACGGCCAGCGCGACGGCAACCGCCCACCGACCCCACCGCTCGGCGAAGTCGCTGCCTCGAGAGGTGGCGGTCGCCCAGAGCGCCCGCCGTCTTCGCTCGAGGCTCTGTCGAAGGCGGCGCGCCTGGCCCTCGGATTCCCCGAGAGTGGCATCCGGCTCCGCGGAGCCGCCGCTCTGGCCGGCGGTTGGCGCCGGCTCATCCGCCCCGGAGAAACCCGCCCCCGAAGGAGCCCGCCCCGTAGGAACCCTCCGCCGGATCCCGATCCGGCGGTGGAGTCCCCTGCTCCGGCAGGTCGTCCAATCGAGGCTACGGGAACGCGATCAGCGCGGTCAGATCGGGGCGCCCGCTGTCGGCCGATTGATTCCGCAGCTTCACCTGATACGTCTTCGTGGGGTCGACGTTGGCCGTGAACGCGGGGTTGATGTACGTGGCG
The DNA here is from genome assembly GCA_963838285.1 of uncultured Chloroflexia bacterium. Lineage (GTDB taxonomy): Bacteria > Chloroflexota > Limnocylindria > Limnocylindrales > CSP1-4 > Fen-1039. The sequence continues at coordinate 165,739 of CAWIQP010000007.1, read as the reverse complement.
CCTTGATACTGACGCTGATCCACGGTGACGGACGGGGGCGTGGTGACGTCGAGGAGGGTCATGGTCGCGTCGGCGGTCACGACCGTCCACTCCGCCTGCACGTTGATGGCCCCGCCGGTGCGAGGCTTGAAAGTGGCCGTGAAGCCGTTGAGCGCTTCGGACACGCCCGAGGTCGTGCTCCCCTGGAACCGGCCGTGGCTGAGCTGCATCTTGGGGCTGGCCGCGGGCCACGTGAAGGTGACGTCGACCGTCGGCGCGGAAGTGCCGTATCCGACAAGGGTTACCGTCCAGGTGTTGTGAGGAGCGTCGGCCTTGCCCTTGGGGAAGCTGGGCAGCTTGCTGGCGCCGCCGACATAGCAGCCGAACGCGCCGTTGTCGACCTTGGCGCACATCTTGGCCGTGCCGCCGGATGAGATCTTCGTCACGGCGAAGGTGACCGGGCCGGCGCCGTCGCTGGTGAACGTGAAGGTCCTGGCACTCCCGTTGGCGTCCTTGGAGGCGTCCAGCGCCAATCCGGTGAACGTTATCGTCGCCGGGCTGGCCGGGCCCTGGGTCGGCGTGGGTGCGGGCGTTGCGATCGGGCCCTGGCTGCCGGAGGCGAGGGCCGCCGCGCTCGGTGCCACCGAGGCGTTGGCTAGCTCGCTCGGCAGAGGCGTCGACGTCGCGGTCGACCCGCCCTTGCTGCCCAGAATCATCAGGGCGCCGGCGACTCCGATGAGCAGCGCGCAGAAGACACCCAGCACGATCGATACGTTCTTCCAGACTCTGTCGTCCAACGCGGCTCCTCCTGTCCGATCCGTCGACTGGCGGCGACGGACCTGCGAAAGATACCGCCTGCGCGCGATCCGAGGAAATCGCGGCCACCTCCGCTTCGGGTCGGGAGGCCGGCTGCGACGCCGGCCGAGGCTGCGGCAAGCCCGGGGTGCGGCACCGGGGCTGCCTCATCCGCGCCGCTCCGCTAGGCTGCCCGAATGAATCCCAGGCCGGCTCCCGACTGGCGCTCCCTGCTCGCCCTGTACTGGTTCGCCTCGTTCATCGAGGGGCTTGGAGTGGCCCAGATCAACGCGTTCCTGCCCAACAGGCTGACCGAGGTTGGGATGACCGAGCCGGACGTGGGGCACTTCGTGGGCATCCTGGGCGCGCTCTTCTTCCTCTCGGGGCTGCCATTGATCCCGCTCTGGGGAGTCTGGGCCGACAAGTACAGCCGCAAGGCGGTGATCGTCCGCAGCGCGCTCGTGGAGGCGGTCGTCTTCGGTCTCGTGGCCGCCAGCCGGGCCCCCTGGCAGCTGGTCGTGGCGATGCTCCTCGTCGGCTTCCAGCTGGGCAACAGCGGCGTGATGATGGCCGCGATCCGCGACGTCGCGCCGTCGCATCGCCTCGGCGTGGCGATGGGCATCTTCGCCACCAGCAGCCCGCTTGGCTTCGGGGCCGGGCCGGTCCTGGGCGAGTTCATGATCGACGGGCTCCATCTCGGCAGCGGCGCGGTCTTCGCCGTGGCTTCCGCCCTGTCGATCGGCGTGGCCGTGTTGCTGGTCGTGGCGTCGAGGGAGGTCCGGCCCGCCGTCGTGCCGACGGGCAAGACCGTAGACCTTGCATTCGCCGCCGTCCGAGGCGTCCTCTCCGACCCGATCGTGCGCTGGCTGTTCCTCGTCTACGGCGTGGTCTTCGTCGGCCGCCAGATGTCGGCTCAGTACCTGGTCCTGCTCGTCCACGACGTCGCGCACACGCCGCTCGTCGTGGCCACCTCGACGGGCCTCGTGCTCGGCGTCGCCCCCGTCCTCGGAGCGGCCTGTTCTCCGGTGGGTGGCTGGGTCGCCGATCGCCTCGGCTTCCGACCCGTGATGGTGGCGTCCATCGCCGGCATCACGATCGCCTTCGCGGCGCTGCCGCTGGCGACCGGCGTTGCCGTTCTGGCGGTTGCGTACGGCCTGGCCGTCGCCTTCCAGACCGTCGTCGGGGCCATGGTCTCGAGTCTTCTGGCCACGGAAGTACCGGCCGAGCGACGGTCGGCCACGCTCAACCTGATCTATCTGCCGCTGTACCTCGGCGGCATCACGGGGCCGGCGATCGGGGCCGTAGTCTTCACGGAGGGATTGCGGGCCGTCTTCTACGTGGCGGTGGGCGCGCTCGCTCTCGGCACCCTGCTGGCAATCGCGTTCGCCCGGCGGACGGGCGGACGGCGTACTGAGGCGGCCGAGGCTGCCGCCGCCTCACCCACCGTTCGGGTCATCGATCGGCCGGATTGAACCGGCTCGGCCCGGCGACCGGAGACGCCGCAGCGTTCGCCGATCCGCTATCGGCCGCTATCCGCTATCGGCCGCCGAGCGAGGGGACGTCCATCTCCGCCGGGCCGACGTATCTGGCGTCCGGCCGGATCAGCTTGTCGGCCGAAGCCTGCTCGATGGCGTGGGCGCCCCAGCCGGCCATTCGAGCCAGCGCGAAGGTCGGTGGGAACAGATCCGGAGGAAGGCCGACGCCCTGCAGAACCGCCGCCGCGTAGTACTCGACGTTCGTCTTGATGACTCGATCCGGCTTGAGCTCTCCGAAGACGCGCAGGACCACGTCCTCGACCTTGACCGCGACGTCCAGCCACTCGGCCATGTCGGACATCCCCTCCGCGACCTTGCGGAGAGCGGCGGCCCGAGGGTCGTAGGCGCGGTAGACGCGATGCCCGAAGCCCATGATCCTGTCGCCGCGGGCGATCGCCTCGCGAACCCACTTCTCGGCGCGGTCGGGCGAGCCGATCTCGTGGAGCTGGCTCACGACCTCGGCCGGGGCACCGCCGTGGAGCGGTCCCTTCAAGGCGCCGATCGCGCCGCAGATCGCGCTGGCCAGATCCGATCGGGTCGAGATGATCACGCGGCAGGTGAACGTCGAGGCGTTGAGGCCGTGCTCCGCGCCGACGATGAAGTAGGCGTCGAGGGCGCGCGCGGCGGCGGGATCGGGGTCCTTGCCGTTGAGCTGCTGCAGGAAGCCGCCCGCCAGGGAGAGCTTCGGGTTCGGCTTGACCGGCTCGAGTCCGTTGCGGAGGCGATGGAAGGCGGCCAGCGCGGACGGCGCGAAAGCCGTCACCTCGCGGGCCTGGTCCACCGTGGGAGGCCAGTGCGGCCGGCGCCATGCGCCCCAGACGGAGACCGCGGTGCGCAGCGCGTCCATCGGGTGGGTGTGGGACGGCAGCTCGTACAGCGCGCACATGACCGGCTCGGGCACCGGGGTGGGAACGAGGCGGGCGGACTTGCGCCACTCGCCGGTCCACAGGAGCTCGGCGACGCGGCCGTACGTGCCCTTCTCGACGAGCTGGCCGATCGGGTAGCCGCGATAGAGGAGCCGGCCGTTGGCGCCGTCGACCAGACCGACTGCCGTCTCGGCGGCGATGACCCCCTCCAGGCCGGGCGAATAGGGCCGCTCCGGGGCGGCCTTCGCTTCCGGCGCCGCGGTCGCAGCGGCCTCCGGCTGAGATGGGGTGGCAGTCTCGATGTTGGTGGTCGTCATCGTCGCCCTCCTTGGGGCCTGGTGCCTGGCGCGGTCCTGACTCCGGAGTGGCAGCTTGCCCGAAGCAGCGGACTCGTGGCGCGCATCGTACGCCGATCGCCGATACCGGCGCGGGTCGTGACGAAACCGTTCAGCCTGGCGAAACGGGTAGGTGTCGGTGGCCCGGGCGGGTGGCTCAGTCGCGGCGGCGCCGGCCTCGCCGGCCGTCGGCTTCGAGCGCGTCGAGGATCAGCCGGATGACGACCGCGCCGAGAAACGCCACCAGCAGCGCGCCCAGGAAACCGTGGCTGCTGTCTGCGTGCAGCTCCTCGGTCGCGAACCAGCCGCCGAGGAGGCCGCCCAGGATTCCCACCACGGTGTTGGCGAGACAACCGTGCGGGCCCTTCTCGACGACGGCGCCCGAGAACGCGCCGGCAAGAAAGCCGACGACGATCCAGCCGAGGAAGTCCATGTGAGGCATTGGCGGCTCCTGAACGCGGTCGAAGGGCGAGGCTCGGACGCTGACCGGATCATATCGAGGCCGGCAGACCGGAGGGATCGGCCGCCGGCACGATTCCGGGTCGGTCTCTCGGACGATACGCAGCCGGGGACCGAAGAAGGCCGCCGGATGGAGCCGGCGGCCTTCGTGGAGCGAGCGAGCCCGCGACCTACAGGGAGGCGTCCTTCCAGGCCGGCATCGTCTTCATGTAGGCGCGGGCCTTCTCTCGCGCCGTCGCGTAGTCGAGTCCTTCCTGGCGCATCGTCCACTGGGTGAACCGCTCGAGCCGTTCGTCGAAGGGGGGCAGCTTGCCTTCGGGTGCGCAGTAGGTGCAGTAGGGGATCGCCGGGTCGGAGAGGGCGTGGTCCTCGGCGCCCGCCAGGGGCATGCCGCACGATTCGCAGCTCACGGCCATGGTCATCGAAGGCTCCTTTCAGGTGGAGTGGCGGCTCCCGGCTCCGCGGCCGCCGCTGTGGCGGCCTGTGTTCGGGCGGCCGCGGTGGCGGCCGAGTTCGAAGGATCGGCGGAGGCGAGCAGCTCGAAGCCGCGGACGACGGTCGCTCGCTCCTCCGGGGAGAGTGACGCCATGACCTGGGCGATCAGATCCGGGGCCAGGACCTGGCCTACTCTCGAGACGACGTCGCGCCCCGAGTCGGTAAGCCAGACGAGGACCCGACGCTCGTCGCGCTCGTCGCGGATCCTGGCGACGAGCCCTTTCGCCTCGAGGCGTTGAAGCAACTCCGAGACGGAGTTGCGTCGCAGCCCGAGGTGTTCGGCCTGCTCGCCAACGGTCAGCGGGCCGCTGGCAAAGAGATGCTGCAGCACCTCGAGCGCGCGACGCGTGACCGGCAGTTCGCCGCCGCCGACCCGATTGGCCCAGTGGTACCGCCGGTAGACCTCTGGAAACAGGCGGGCCACTCGCCTGGCGGCCTGGACGGCGTTGAGCTCGGCTCCCGTGCCGTCCGGGCCGTCAGTGCCGGCCGGGCCGGACGGAGAGTCGGCGGGGCTGTGGCCGCGGTTCGGAGCGGATCTGCTCGTGGCGATCATGTCGCAACGACTATCTCCGGGCGCCGCCCGGCCGTCAACGGATCTGATCGGGCGCTACGACGGATTCATGGGGCCTTTGCCGCCGTCGGCGACGCCGAGGCCGCGTCTCCCGGAGGAGCCGGTCCCAGGGGCGGCCCGGTCGGCTTCTGCAGCGTGCGGCTTCGCTAAATGCGTCGTTCTACGTAGGCAATTAGGGGTATTCACCGCCGATACCACCAGCGAAGCCGACCGCGCCTGTCGCCAGTGCCTGGCAGGACGAGGCGGACGGCCACGAGCGATTCTGGTCATGAAACACGACTTGGGCAGCAGGATCGAGACGGCGGACGGATCGTGGGTCGTCTCGAAAGTGGTGCGATCGCGGGGTCTCGTGCCCGAGACGGGCCTGGGCCTCCGCACCTGCTACACGTTCCGAGTGCGAGAGGCGGTCTCGAGATGAACGCAGTGCGCGGTCTGGCCGGTCGAGTGGGGGCTGCCCTCTCCGGCGCCGTCGGCGGCGTGGTGTCTTATCCGGGCCGGATTCGTCGGGGCGAGGTCAAGATGCCCCGCCGGCAGGACTTCCGCCCGACCCACCCCCGCAACTGGACGATCCGGACGCGCCTGCTCGTGGTCGCCGCACTGCCGGTCGTCGTGGTGGCCGGACTGGACGGAGTCGCGGGACATCTGAACCCTCTGACCTTGGTGGTGATGATCGTGGCGGTGGTGGCCGCCGTTCGAGTCGCGCAGTCGGTGACGGCGCCGATCGAAGTCGTCATCGAGCAGGCCTCGCACGTCGCCGTTGGCGACCTGAGCCAGCAGGGAGGGCAGACGCTCTCGGCTCAGGGCGAGCTGGGCCGCCTGGCCGAGGCGTTCGCCGGCATCCGAATGTACATGGAAGAGCTCGCCGCCCTGGCCGATCGCGTGGCCGCCGGCGACCTCACCCGCGAGGTGAGCCCGCGGTCCGAGCAGGACGGCCTGGCGCAGGCCTTCCGCTACATGATCTCGCGGCTCCGGAAGATGGTCACCGAGCTGAACAAGGCCGCCTCGAGCGTGGCCGATTCGGCCGCCAGAGTGAACGAGGCAGCCGCCCAGTCCGAGCAGAACTCGAGCCAGATCGCCCAGACCATCGGCCAGGTGGCCGCCGGCGCGGCCGACCAGGCCCGGGCCTCCACGGACACGAGCATGGCAATGATCGAGCTGGGGCAGGTCATCGAACAGGTAGGCTCGGGTGCGGCTCAGACCGCCTCGAGCGTCGGGGCCCAGGCCGACGCGATCAGCCAGATGGCCGTGGCCATACGCGAGGCGTCGACCGCTTCCGACGAGGTCAACGCGGCCGGTCTCGCGGCAGGGCAGGCCGCCGACAAGGGCGCGTCCACGGTTCGGGAGTCCGCATCCGGGATGGCCCGCATCAAGAAGGCCGTGGACACGGGCGCGAACGTGGTCACGAGTCTCGGCGCCAAGGGCAGCCAGATCGGCGCGATAGTCCAGACGATCGACGATATCGCCGATCAGACCAACCTGCTGGCGCTCAACGCCGCCATCGAGGCGGCCCGGGCCGGCGAGCAGGGCAAGGGCTTCGCCGTGGTCGCGGACGAGGTTCGCAAGCTGGCGGAGCGGTCCCGTGCCGCCACGAAGGAGATCGCCTCTCTCATCGCCGAGGTCCAGAAGGGCACGGCGGAGGCCGTCGCGGCCATGCAGGTCGGGGCAAGGGAAGTGGAATCCGGGTCCGACCTGGCTCAGCGTTCGGCGACCGCTCTCGACGAGATCGCGAGCGCCGTCGCCGCCTCCAACGCCGCCGTTGCCCGGATCACGTCGGCAGTCGAGGCGATGGAAGCGGCCTCGTCCAACGTCGTCTCCGCCTCGGACACGATTGCCGCCATCGCCGCGTCGACCAACGACGCCGCCGGCGCGATGAGCGCCAGCGCGCTGCGCGTCAACGACGCGGTCGAGTCGATCGCCGCCATCAGCCAGGAGAACTCGGCGTCGGCCGAGGAGGTGTCGGGCGCAACCCACCAGCTGAGCTCTCAGGCCCAGGACGTCGTCCAATCCGCCGGCAGCCTGACCGACATGTCCGAGAAGCTGCGCCGGCTCGTGTCGCGCTGGCGCCTGCCCGAGGACGAAGCGGACGCCGGCTCGGGCTCGGAGCGAAACGCCGCCTGACCACCTACGACGCGGGCCGGTCGTGCCGCACGGCAAGACAGGTGGACCGAATCCATCCAGACGGTGGATGCTGAGCGCATAGTGCCGCCCGAACGGGTGGGTTGGATTCGCCGGCGCGTCGTCGGCCAGTCGCCTGCCTTCGGGAGTTGCGAATGTACGGCCGCCGCCGCTGGCTCGCAGTCGCCGCCGCCGTGGTCCTCGTCGGCACGGTCGAGGTTCTGAGCGACACGGCCTTCGATGCCTTCCTGCCGTTTCCCTTCCACACACTGCTCGTGCTGGGGGTCGTCACGGCCGTCGTGGGAACCGGCGCCTGGTACTCGTTCCGGCTGATCGATCGGCTGACCGGCGATCTCCGCGTGCGCAATGACGCCCTGGAGTCGCGCAACGTCGTGCTGCGGGCCGTGTACGACGTGAGCCTGGCCGTCTCCGGCCAGGCAGACCCGGACCAGGCGATCGCCTCGATCCTGGGCCATGCCCGGTCGCTCCTGGGAGTGGATGCGGCGCTGCTGGCCCTTGACGGTCCGGCGGGAGAACTGCGGCTTCGAGCCGCGAGTGCCGGCCCCGGTGTGCTGCTCGGCGACGAACCGGCGGGTGTGGGGGTCATGGCCCGGGCGGAGGACAGCCTCGAGTGCTTCCTGCGGCCGGGCTATCGGATCGCCCTGTCCGCGCCGGTTGGCCACGGCGCGAAGCGCGTCGGGATGCTCGGTCTCGCGACCGCGAGCGCGGTCCGGCGACGCTTCGACCCCTCGGAGATCGAGATGTTGACGGCCCTGGCGACCCAGGCGGGCCTGGCGCTGGAGGCGGTCAGGCTGCAGGGCGAGCTCAGGGTCCTGGCGATCCAGGGCGAGCGCGAGCGGATCGCCCGCGAGATGCACGACGGCCTGGCCCAGGTCCTCGGCTACGTGAACACCAAGTCGCAGGCCGTGGAAGAGCTGCTCGCCGACGGGCGCGTAGTGGAGGCCCGACGCCAGCTCGCCGAGCTTGCCGAGGCTGCGCGATCGGTCTACGTGGACGTGCGCGAGGCGATCCTGAGCCTGTCCGCGCCCGTGCCCCCGGATCGGGGAGTGGCGGCGGCCCTCGAGGAGTACGCGGCCCTGTACGCGGAGTCTTCCAAGCTGGCCGTCCAGTTCCACGCCGGCCGCGACGCGGCCCGGACGCCGCTCTCGGCCGCGGCCCAGGCCGAGATCTTCAGCATCGCCCGCGAGGCCCTGACCAACATACGCAAGCACGCCCACGCCCATCGCGTGACCCTGGACCTTGCTCTGTCCGGACCGGAGCTGGTTCTCCGCATCCAGGACGACGGCGTCGGCTTCGATGCGGACCTGCTGACGATCGGTCCGGAGCGGTGGCCGCACTTCGGTCTGGCGGGGATGCGAGAGCGCGCCGAATCGGTCGGCGGCAGCATCGCCTGGCACAGCGGACCCGGCACCGGAACCAGTGTGGAGCTCCACGTTCCGGTAGGACGTCTCCTCGTGGAGCCCCCTACCCATTGGCGGCGCGCCGTCCACCGCAACGGGGCGTCCCGCCTCGCGGCACCAGGCGGTCCGATCGTCCGCCGAGGCCGGTTCGGAGGGAGAATGAACCCATGAGAACACTGCTCGTCGACGACCACGCGCTCTTCCGCGACGGCGTGGCTTCTCTGCTGCTGGCATGGGGACACGAGGTCGTCGGCCAGGCCTCCGACGGAGGGCAGGCCATCGAGATGGTGGACGAGACGTCGCCCGAAGTGGTCCTGATGGACGTCCGCATGCCCAACGTCGGCGGGATCGAGGCGACGGCCAGGATCAAGGAGCGCCATCCCGAGGTCGCCATCGTCATGCTCACGGTCAGCGAGGAAGAGGCCGATCTCTTCCGCGCCATCAAGGCCGGGGCCCAGGGCTACCTGCTCAAGAACCTCGAGGCGCCTCAGCTCAGGTCCATGCTCGAAGGCGTGGCCAGGGGCGAGCCGGCGATCACGCCGGCCACGGCCGCGCGGATCATCGACGAGTTCCTGCGCACGCCGGGCTCCAATCGGCAGCCGACCCAGCATCTGACCGATCGCGAACTGGAAGTCCTCAAGCTCGTGACGGCAGGCATGCGCAACCGCGAGATCGCGACCGAGTTGGGCATCAGCGAGAACACCGTCAAGTTCCACCTCAAGAACATCGTCGAGAAGCTGCACGCCCAGAACCGCGCCGAGCTGGCCGCACGAGCCGTGCGCGAGGGCCTCGTGCCGGATCCGCCGCGCGGCATGGTCTCCCACGAGCGACCGCACCGGGAGTTGCCGGACCGACGTGGCCCGCAACCGGCATCCGCCGTTACCGGCGGATCGAGGTCGCCGGGCAGGCTCACGCGGAGTTGACGCGCCTCGGTCCTCGCGGGTAGCCGGCGCCGCCCACTCGGCCGGGTAGGACAACTCCTTTCCTCCGGCACGTGTTGTGGCAGGCCGCGCGGGCCATCCTCAGGTCCGTCAATCCGCACGGCCGAGGCGTCCCATGGGCTATCGGATCCAGATCGAAAACGGAGGTTGCCTGAACTGCGGCGTCTGCATGGACGTCTGCCCGGTCCAGGCCCTCGACATGAGCCGGCCGCAACGGCCCGGTGTGGAAGGGTCCGGCCTCTTCGGGGCTCCCTTCGACTGGATGATGGAGTACCCGGTCCAGGTCGGCGAGTGCATCGGCTGCGGCATCTGCGTCCGAGAGTGCCCGACGCACGTCGTCAACCTGGACGGCGTTGCCGGCGCCACTCCGCTGGCGGCCCGCCAGGGACCCGTCAACCGTCCCGTGGAGCCGACCCCGGCCTGGCAGCCGCTGAGCGAGGTAACTCGCGAATCGCTCAAGCCGGTCCGCGTCTCGCCCTGGGGCAGCCTGTTCCACTGGCGAACCAGCGAGCGGCCGAACGACTGGCAGGTCTGGCGGTCCATGGTGACCGACGCCCGCGTGGATCCCATCTCGCCCTGTCAGGAAGCCTGCCCCGCCGGAACGGACGCCGGGCGGTACGTCGGGCTGATCGGGCAGGGCCGGTTCGACGAGGCCTACGCGGTCGCCTCGGAGGTCAATCCCTTCCCGTCGGTGTGCGGCTGGATCTGCACCGCCCCATGCGAAGCGGTCTGCCGGCGCGGGACGCTGGACGAACCGATCGCGATCCGGCGGCTCAAGCGTTTCGCGGCCGAGCAGGGCAAGCTGCCGCCCGTCCCTTCGCCGGCGCACAAGCGCAAGGAGAAGATTGCCATCGTCGGCGGTGGACCCGCCGGCATGTCGGCCGCCTACTACCTGGCCAGACTCGGGTACGGCGTGACCGTCTTCGAGGCGATGCCGGTTCCGGGCGGCATGATGGCTATCGGCATTCCCGAATACCGCCTGCCCCGCGACGTGCTGCGCGCGGAGATCGACCGGATCCTGGGTCTCGGCGTCGAGCTCAAGCTCGACAGCGCGATGGGCCGCGATTTCACTCTGGCCGACCTGGAGGCGCAGTACGACGCCGTCTTCCTGGCCACGGGCGCGTCGCGCAGCCGCAAGCTCGGCGTGCCCGGCGACGATCTGCCGGGCGTGGTGCCGGCCACGCTCTTCCTGAAGCAGGTCAACCTCGGCGAGAAGCCCGTTCTCGCAGGCTCCGTCGTGGTGGTCGGCGGCGGCAGCACGGCCATGGACGCGGCCCGCTCGGCGCTCCGATCGGGCGCCTCGTCGGTCACGATCCTCTACCGCCGCGGTCGGTCCGAGATGCCCGCCCAGGCCGAGGAGGTGGAAGCCGCCGAGCACGAAGGCATCAAGATCCTGTTCGAGGCCGCGGTCACGGAGGTCAAGGGAACGAAGGGAGCGGCCTCGGTCGGGTACGTACGCCAGCGGCCGACCGACCGGTTCGAGGGCGGGCGCGCGGTGTACGAGCCGATCCCCGGCAGCGACCGCGCCATAGACGCCTCGACGGTACTCGTGGCCGTGGGCGAGGAACCCGATCCGTCCATTCTGCCCGCGGGCGCCGGCATCGAGACGAGCGGCTTCTCGGGCATCGTGGCCGATGCCGGTCAGGCCACCGGACGAAAGGGCGTCTTCGCCGGCGGCGACGTCGTCTCGGGCGCCAAGACAATCATCCACGCCGTCGGAGCGGGTCGGCGCGCCGCCGGCTCCATCCACGAATACCTCTCCGGCAGCCACGACGGCGAGGCCGAGATCATGGCCACCGTCCGCGTGCCCAGGGCGCCCGAGCCCGTGCTGACCGTGGACCTGGCCACCCGGCCGCGGGTCGGGATGGAGCTGCCGGCGTACAAGCCCGGCTCCTTCGCGGCCACCCAGCCGAGCATCGAGCCGGCCGCGGCCGTCGCGGAGGCTTCGCGCTGCTTCAGGTGCGACGCCGTCTACCGCTGCGAGCAGGTCCACGTCCAGTCGGGGCGCGGGCCGAGAGACGGCCCAGATGACCGTTCCAGGGAGCGGGCGCCGGCGTTGAGCGCCCGGGCAGATCTCGCCGCTTCGGCGAGCACTCCGCCGTCGATAGCAGGAGGTCGAGACTGATGGATTCCCCCGCGTTCGGCGCTGCCGAGCAGTTCGTCGAAGGGACGATTGCCGCGGCGCTCGTCGCCCTGTGGCTGCTGGCGGTCGCCCTCCACCTGGCCAGGCCGTACATGCTCGCCCTGACGCGCAAGTTCACCCTCCGGCTCGGCGCCGACCTGTGGTGGACGATCTACGTCGGGATGCGGGACATCTTCCTGCTGCAGGTCTTCCTGGGCAGCTTCATCTTCTTCTACCCGGACGTCGTCAAGGAGAACGACCTGCCGATCACCGGCGGACTGGCCGCCGTCTGCGCCTTCGGCGCCCTCCTGCTCAAGCTGATGACCAGGGCCGACGCGGACGCCCGCAGCTTCAACGCCCAGACGTTCCTGATCGGTCTCGGCGCGACCCTCTACCTGGTGCCCTATCTCCTGGGCGTCCAGGTCACCACGGTCGGCAGCAGCATCTCCAACCAGTTGGCGTCGATCCTGGTGAGCTCGCAGAACCAGACCATCGCCCTGGCGCTCTGCTACCTGTCCGGGTTCCTGGTCGGGATCATGGGCCTCGCGGCCGTCGCCTACAACCTGCGCCTTGCCTCGCCCGCCCCGAGCAAGGCCGATGCCGTCGCTGCCTCCCAGCCCGCGGCGCAGAGCTAGGAGATCGAGATGAACGACCAGCAAGCTCTCGTTCAGGGTACGCAGTACTGGCTGATCCTCTCCGTTGCCGCCGTGCTGCCGATCCTGTGGGCCTTCACCCTCTCTCTCCACTTCGCCCGGCCCTACGTGGTCCGCTATCTGCAGGGGTTGACCCTGCGGTTCGGCGGCGACGTGTGGTGGCTCAGCTACATCCTCATGCGCGACGGTCTGCTCGTCGTGACATTCGCGCTGAGCGCCATCTTCCTCTTCCCCAACGTGTACATGAGCGCCGACCTGGGCGTGCCGATCACCGCGCCGCTCGCCGCGCTGGTGCTCTTCTGGGCCCTGCTGGCCAAGCTGACCGGCGATTCCGACGACGATCCGAGAACCTTCCGGATTGTGTCCGTGCTTCTCGTGGCAGCGTCGATGCTGTACATCGTGCCGCAGGTCTACGGCGTGGAGGCCGGCGACCAGGTGGATTCGCTGAACTCCTTCTCCACGGCACTGGGCGGGATCCCGGGGGCGCTCGTCAGCGGGGCGAATCCGAGCGTCTCCTACCCGATCCTTAACCTCAGCCTGGTCGGCTTCGCCGCAACCGGCGCGGTCATCTTCCTGTGGTTCATGCGCAAGACGAAGTTCGAGCCGGCGGAGGTCGCGTAGTCGCCGCCCGACGACTCCCGGTCACTCGCCAAAGGACCGCCGCTCTTCGGAGCGGCGGTCCTTTCGTGTCGCGGATCCCGTCCCGCGCGCGCGGGTTCGTCGGAGGTTCTCGCGACGGCGCCTCCGTCCGATAACTCAGGCACGCAACCGAGGCACAACGGCCATGAACGTCAAGGCAATCGAATCCACTTCCGCGACTCAGCAGGCGGCGGCCGCGAGGCCGCCCGCGGGGAAGGCCCCGCAGGCGGCGGCCGCAGGGGCCGGGAAGGCCCGCCCAACCCCCCGCCGCCCCGGCGGTGTCCGTGAGGGCTCTCCTCACACCGGCCGCCACGAACGGCACCACGTCCGTGCCCGCCACCGTGAAGCCCGAGGATCGGGCGTTGTATCTCCAGATCCTCAAGTCCCTCGGCGGCAACGTGACGGCGGCCCTCGCCGCGCTTGCCGCGCTCGAGGCGAAGCAGTCCTAGCGGAAAGCCGGCCACTCCAACGGCCGCGGGCCTGCCGACAGAACGCCGCGCCCGGGGCTGCAGCCGGCGCTCCGCCCGGGGCTGCAGCCGGCGCTCCGCCCGGGGCGGCTACCCGCGCCGCGCCGCCGGGATCCTCGCGGCCGCATCCTCGTCGACGATCCAGATCGCGCCGGTGCGGCGGGTCCGCTGAACGGGCCAGCGGCGGTCGTCCCTCGTCTCGCCGAAGACGTGCCCCAGTGCCTCCGCCTTGCGCGCGCCGGTGGTCACGACCAGGACCGGCGCCGCTTCGAGAAGCCTCGGGTTGACCGTCATCCGCGGCAGATGAGGTCCGATGTGCGTCGGCGCGGGAACGCCCATCGTCCAGGCCATGCTCTGCAGGGCGGGTGACTCGGGGAAGACCGAGAGCACGTGGCCGTCGTCGCCGACGCCGACCAGGATCAGGTCGAAGCCGGGCCAGTTGCCGTCGACGATCGGGACGCCGGCGGACAGCTCCTCGGCGTAGCGGGCGGCGCACCAGACGTTGTCGCGCAGTTCGGCCAGCGCCCGATCGGTGGGGAAGGGGTGGATGTTGGCCGATGGCAGCGGCGCGCCGCCGGTCGAGCCTGTGCCGCCGAGCAGATCGTCGTCGAGCGAGGTCACGTTCGACTCGGGATGGCCTCGCGGTACGAAGCGATCGTCGCCCCACCAAACGTGAACGGCCGGCCACGGAATCCTGTCCACGAGCGGGGCGTGGGCCAGGAGCCGGTAGATCGGGATCGGCGTGCCGCCGCCGGTCGTGCAGAAATCGGCCCGGCCGCGCCGTTCCACCGCGGCGATGAGCGCGGCCGCGATCCGCTCCGCCGCTTCGCCCGCGGCCTGATCCGGGCCCGCGGTCACGACCAGCTCGGGCTCGCCCCTGTTGGGAGCCGGCAGTGAAGCCGCCGTCGATCCCGCGTGCGCTTCGGGCGCGGGGGCGAAGTCGGGCTCCTGGTCGCTCATCGTCCTGGCTCCGCTGCTAGTCGTCGCCCCGGTCCGCGCTCGATTGCGCCGCACCCTGTGCGCGACCGCTCGAGCCGCTCCGGTTCGAGCTCGGGTCTACTCCCAGCAGTCGAGAAGCCCAGGCGAGGGCGTGGACGGCGACTGGATCTGCGCCGCCCTCCTCGACGGCCAGGCCGAGCAGCTCGACGTCGGTCAGGCGCGGCGCGACGTAGACTCGCTTCACCCGTTCGCGGCCGTCGTCGAGGACCGAAACCTCCACGGTGCGATCGCCCGCGGTGACACTGCCCACCAGTTCGGCGCCTCGAAGCCGGGAGGCGATCTCGACCCGGACGGTCGACCCCGGGCTCAGCTCCGAGACGGCCGGTCGCAGGACGACCTCCACTTCGTGCTGCCGCTGCCGGAGGGTGGCCACGCGCCTACCGTCGGCCTTGCGGGCCAGCGGCGCCACGACGGTCATGCCCAGCCGCGAACCCAGCCAGGCAACGTGGTAGACCGGCCGAACCACGTTGGTGTCGCCCGCCGGATCGCCGGCCACGGCTGCCGAGTACTGCACCTCGATCCTGCGCACCGCGCCGAGATGCGGTCGCAGATCGGGCAGGTCGTAGACGAAGGCGAGGGCCTCGCGCCAGCGGGCCTGGCGCAGCAACGCCCAGTCCGCCACCACGAGACGCCGCTCCTCGGCGGCAGCGGCCATCCGGCCCAGGAAGTCCAGGCCGTTCCCGGACCAGGCCGAGCCGTCGACGATGAGCCGGTCGGCGATCGGCAGCAGGCGATCGGCGCGATGCGAACCGAACGGCGGGTCGGCCGGCCACCACAGGGCGACCGGCAGATCGTGGACCAGCAGCGGCACGATGATCGAGGCCAGGTGCAGGCCCGTCTCGCCGTGAGCGGCGATGTAGATCGTTTCGGCGCCCGTCTCGGCCCGGCCGCCGCCCGCCGCGAGAGAGAGCGCTTCGATGCGGGCCTCCAGGCCGGCGGCGCCGTCCGGTTCCACGGCGGAGAGAATCAACGACCGGGAAGCGTGTCGCCCGGCCGCCGCCGCGATCGTCGCCGCGCATGTCTGGGCCGTCTTCTCGTCGCCCGCGACGACGACCAGGTTCAGAACGCTGGTCCGGGCAGCGACATGATGGCCGCCGGCGTCGCTCGTCTCGCGCGCCGCCGCGAGAGCCGCGGCGGCGCGCGCAGCGGCCTCCGCCTGGGCGGCTACCAGATCAGCCTCCGCCTTCGCCGCCTCCGCGCGGGCCACCGCGGCACTCGCCCAGAGCTTGCCGAGCTGGCCCTCTATCTCGGACATGGAGTGGGCCGCGGGCCGCTCCGGCATCAGATCCTGCGCCACCGTCGGCCGTCCCGTTCCAGCAGCTCGTCGGCCGCCTCAGGTCCCCACGATCCGGCGGCGTAGTTCGGGAACCGCGGCGGCGGCGTGTCGGCCCAGGCGTTGATGATCGGCGTCACCACGGACCAGGCCGCCTCCACCTCATCGGCCCGGGTGAAGAGCGATGCGTCGCCGAGGAGCGAGTCCAGGATCAGCGTCTCGTAGGCGTCGGGCGAATCGACGACGAACGAGGTGTCGTAGGCGAAGTCCATGTTGACCGTCCGAACGTCCAGGCCGAGCCCCGGCACCTTGGCCGCGAAGCGGAGCATGATCCCCTCGTCCGGCTGGATGCGCATGGCGAGAACGTTGGGCGCGGGATCGCCGGTCGATTCGCGGAACAGCCGCAGCGGCACTTCCTTGAACTGGATCGCGATCTCGGTCGCCCGCTTTGGCAGCCGCTTGCCGGCGCGGAGGTAGAAGGGGACGCCGCTCCAGCGCCAGTCGTCGATCGTGAAGCGCCCGGCGACGTACGTCTCGGTCTCCGACTCCGGATCCACCTCCGGTTCCTGGCGGTAGCCCGCCGCGGACTCGCCGCCGACCCAGCCCGGGCCGTACTGTCCGCGGACCACGTTCCGGCGGACATCGTCGGGATCCGGTGCGGCGATTGCCCGCAGGACCGCCAGCTTCTGATCGCGCAAAGCGTCGGCCTGGAAGGACGACGGCGGCTCCATGGCCACCAGCGTCATCAACTGCAGCAGGTGGTTCTGCAGGATGTCGCGGCTGGCGCCGGTCTCCTCGTAGAACGAGCCGCGCCCCTCGACGCCGATCGACTCCGCGACCGTGATCTGGACGTGGTCCACGAAGCTGCGATTCCAGACCGGCTCGAAGATGCCGTTGCCGAAGCGGAAGACCATCAGGTTGCGGACCGTCTCCTTGCCCAGGTAGTGGTCGATGCGGTAGACCTGCGACTCGCGGAAGACCTTGTGGACCTCGTGGTTGAGAAGACGCGCCGACTCGAGGTCGCGCCCGAACGGCTTCTCGACGACGACGCGCCGCCAGCCGGCGCCGCGGATCTCCTTGTCCAGGTCGACGCGGCCCATCTGGCGGACGATCTCGGTGACCTGCGACGGCTGCGTGGCCAGATAGAAGAGCCGGTTGCCGGCCGTGCCGCACTGCGTGTCCAGCTCGTCGAGCTTCGCCGCGAGACGGTCGAAGCCGGCATCGTCCGAGAAGTCGAGCTGCTGATAGGTGATGCGCTTGGCCAGCTCGTCCCAGGCGACCGGATCTATCGGCTGGACGCGCGAGTACTTCTCGATCGAGCCCTTGACCTCCGCGGCGAAGGATTCGTTGGTGTAGGGGCGCCGGGCCACCGCGACCAGGCTGAACTCCGCCGGGAGGAGATTGGTGCGCCACAGCTGGTAGATGGCGGGAATGACCTTGCGATGAGCCAGGTCGCCCGTGGCCCCGAACAGGACGAAGGCGCACGGGTCCGGGACGCGCTCGAGACGCAGCCCCTGCCGGAGCTGGTTCGCGTCGGCGTCGGGCCGCTGGCGGCGCCGGTTTGCGGCGGCCGCCTCCCGGAGCTGGCGGGCGGTTCGAGCCGGCGGTGGCGGAGTGGGAGCGCGGCCGGGGCTCATCGCAAGCCGGCCAGGCCGAGATCCATGGAGCTATGCCTCCTTGAGAGCCGCGCCCAGGGCTCGCTCGAGAGCGGCCAGGCCGGCGTCCGGATCCTGCCCCAGGTTGATTCGAAGGATCGGCAGGCTATGGTCTTCGATCGTACGAGCGTCGCCGATCGCCTGGGCGTCGATGAGCTGGCCGAATGTGTACGCCTTGCCGGGGATCTCGCGGTCGTCGGGGTGCTCGGCCACGAGCTGCAGGAACCAGCCGATGGGGGCTCCGCCCTTGTGGAGCTGGCCGGTGGAATGCAGGAAGCGGGGTCCGTAGCCGACCGTCGTGGCCCGCCGGGTCCTATCGCGGAGAAGCGTCCGGATGCTCGAGAGCGCGGTGTCGCGGGCCGGCGTCTGCGCGACGTAGGCCTGGATCGAGGCGTAGCCGTTGGCCTTGAGCGCCCCGAGGTGCTTCGTGAGAGCCGCCGTCAGGGCCGCCTCGTCGGCGACCGTCACGGCCGAGTCCTCGCCGCCGCCCGAGGCCTCGCCGGCCTCGAAGGCCGCAAGGACCGCACGTGTGTTGGTCTTCGCCTCCTCGACGTTCGGCTGGTCGAATGGGTCGATGCCCAGGACCGCGCCGCTGAGCGCCGTCGCCACCTCCCAGCGCACGAACTCGGCCCCGAGATCGATCCGGGATCCGACTTCGACGCGCATGACCGGATGACCGGCGGCCGCGAGCTCGGCGAGCCGCGCGTCTACGTTCGTACCGATCGATGGATCGGGTCCGGGAGAGCCGCGCAGGGTGATGCGGACGAAGACCCGGTCGTCGTTGTAGGCCCCGGTTTCGCCGAGGGGCTCGCCGTCCACCGGAACCACGCCCACGCCGTGCTTGCCCGTCGACTCGGCGATCAGCTGCTCGACCCAGGGGCCGAAGGCGGCAAGCTCGCGGTCGATCACGAAGGTCAGCTTGTCGCGGCCGTTCGCCGCGAGGACGCCCATGGCCAGCCCCAGGGCAAGGCCGGGATTGCGGGCCGGGTCCGAGACGCCGCAGGCCATGATCATCGCGCGGGCCCGCTCGAGCAGCCGTTCCAGGTCGATGCCCAGCAGGGCGCCCGGCACCAGGCCGACGTAGGTCAGGGCCGAGTACCGGCCGCCCACATCCGGCGGATTGAGGAAGACCTCGCGCAGCTGATCGTGGTGGGGAATCGACCTCAGGCTCTTGTCCGGGTCGGTGATCGCGGCCATGAAGTCGCCCGGTTGAGTCGGCCGCCCGACGCCGGCGTCGTCCAGGGCGTCGGCCGTGCGCGCCCACTGGTAGGCCAGGAACGAAAGCGACTCGGCCGTCGTGCCGGACTTCGTGGACACGATGAAGAACGTGTGAGTCGGGTCGAGGTCGTCCAGGGTCGAGGCCACCGCCGCCGGATCCGTCGAGTCCAGAACGCGGACCGGGATGCCGTTCTCCGCCGCGCCGAACACGTGCGTCAGAAGAGCGGGGGCGAGGCTGCTGCCGCCCATGCCGCCCAGCACGGCCGTGGTGAAGCCCTCGTCGCGCATGGCCTCCGCGAACGCCGCCAGCTCGCCGGTCTCGTCGGCGAAGTGGAAGGGCGCCTCCAGCCATCCGAGGCGCGTCGCGATGGCGCGCTGAACCACGTCCTGGCTCGACCAGACAGACGGGTCGCGCCGGCCGATCGCCCGGTCCGCCCAGTCTTCCTTGACGGCGCGGTCGTGAGCCGCGGCCAAAGCCGCCTGCAGCCTCGGGTCCGCGAGCGTGAGATCCAGGGCAGCTGGGCTGGTGTTCGTCGGTTCGGTCATAACGGAGGCCTCGTGACTGGCGGAGCTTAGGCTGGGACCGGTTGGACGGCGGCCGTCACCGGTTGGGAGTAGCTTGCCTGGCCGCCTCCATCTGGGCGGCGAGTTCTTCCAGGGCACGGATCTTGGCGACACGGCGGACGTGGCGCGGGGCTCCGCTGAACCTTGCGGCCAGGAAGCTCTCGGCGCACGAGACGGCCGTCTCGATGCCGATCACGCGAGCGCCCAGCGTCAGCACGTTCACGTCGTCGTGCTCGACGCCCTGGCCCGCGGAGTAGGTGTCGTGGCAGAGGCCGGCCCGAATCCCGGGCAGCTTCGAGGCGGCCACGGAGGCCCCGACGCCGCTGCCGCAGACGAGGATGCCGCGCTCCGCCCGACCCTCCAGGATGGCCAGGGCGAGCGCATGGGCGTAGTCCGGGTAGTCGTCCTCGGGGTTCGAGCCGTCGCCGCCGAGGTCGATCAGCTCGTGGCCGAGCGGGGCCAGCCGCGCCAGCAGCTCGGCCTTGAGCGCGGCGCCCGCGTGATCTGCTGCAAGTGCGATGCGCATCTCGTCCCTCTCAGTAGGTGCCGGAGCCGGTGTCGGTCGCGACGATCCGGCCGTGGAGCCCGTCGCGGACCACCTTGCGACCGATCTCGGTCACTCGATCCGCAGTGATCCCGAAAGCCTCGAAGATCTTCTCTGCCGGGGCCGAGGCGCCGAAGCGGTCGATGCCGACGATCGCGCCGTCGTCTCCCGCGTAGCGTTCCCACCCGAATGGGCTCTCAGCCTCGATCGTGACACGCTTGCGGCTGGCGCGCGGGCAGGACGGCCTCGCGGTAGGCCGCGTCCTGCGCCTCGAAACGCTCCCACGACGGCAGGCTGACGACGCGGCAGCGAATGCCTTCCTTCTCGAGCGCCGTCGCGGCGGCCATCGCGAGCTGGAGCTCCGAGCCTGTGCCGATCAGGATGAGGTCCGGTCGCGCCGCGTCGCCGGAAGCGTCGCGCAGGACGTACCCGCCCTTCGCCACTCCCTCTCGGGCCTTCTCGGGAGTTCCGTCGAGGATGGGCAGCTTCTGCCGCGTCAGCGCCAGGGCCGACGGGCCGTCGCACGCCGCGATGGCGCAGGCCCACGCCGCGGCCGTCTCGTTGGCGTCGCCGGGGCGGAAGACGGTGAGGTTGGGAATGGCGCGCAGGGCGGCGACGTGCTCTATCGGCTGATGCGTCGGGCCGTCTTCGCCTACGCCGATGGAGTCGTGCGTCCAGACGTACACCACGCGCAGCTTCGACAGGGCCGCCAGTCGAACAGAGCCGCGCATGTAGTCGCTGAAGGTCAGGAACGTGGCCGCGTACGGTATGAAGCCTCCGTACAGGGCGATGCCGTTGACGATGCCGCCCATCGCGTGCTCACGGACACCGAACCTGATGTTGCGCCCATCCGGCCGGTCGGCCTCGAGGATCCCGGCTCCCTCGACGTCTGTCAGGTTCGACTCGGAGAGGTCCGCGGAGCCGCCGAAAAGCTCCGGCAGGGGCTTCGCCAGGGCGTTGATGGCTTCCTGGCCGGCCTTGCGCGTGGCCGGCCCGTCGCCGACGGCGTAGGTCTTGAGGCTCTTCTCCCAGCCGTCGGGAAGCTTGCGGGCCAGGCGCCGCTCCAGTTCGGCCGCCTCCGACGGATACTCGGCGGCATACCGGGCCAGCCGATCGTGCCACTCTGCCACGAGCTTCTCGCCCGCCGGGACCGCCTCGCGGAAGTGGTCGAGAGCAGCTTCCGGTACGAAGAAGTGCTTGTCGGGGTCCCAACCGTAGGCGATCTTGGCGCCGCGGACCTCCTCCTCGCCGAGCGGCGAGCCGTGGGCCTTCTGGGTGTCGTGCTTCGTTGGGGCCCCGAAGCCGATGTGCGTCCGAACGGCTATCAGGCTGGGCCGCTCGTCGTCCCGCGCCGCGGCGATGGCGGCCCCGATGGCGGCCACGTCGTTGCCGTCCTCGACCCGAGCCGTGTGCCAGCCGTACGAATCGAAGCGCTCGAGCGTTCTGTCGGAGAACGCCAGGGCGGTGGGCCCGTCGAGCTGGATGTGATTGTCGTCGTACAGGTAGACCAGCCGGCCCAGCTTCAGATGCCCCGCCAGCGAGGCGGCCTCGGCGGAGATGCCTTCCTGGAGGTCGCCGTCCGAGCAGATCGCGTACACGTAGTGGTCGATCAGGGCGTGGCCCGGCCGGTTGAACTCGGCGGCAAGCCGGCGCTGGGCGATGGCCATGCCGACGCCGTTGGCGAAGCCCTGGCCGAGGGGCCCGGTCGTGGCCTCGACCCCCGCCGTGTGCCCGTGCTCGGGGTGGCCCGGCGTTCGCGAGCGCCACTGCCGGAACGACTCCAGGTCCTCGATCGTGAGGCCGTAGCCGGTCAGGTAGAGGAGCGAGTAGAGCAGCATGCTGGCATGCCCGGCGGAGAGAACGAAGCGGTCGCGGTTGGGCCAGGAGGGATCCGTAGGGGCGTGGCGCAGGAAGCGGCTCCACAGGGTGTAGGCCATCGGGGCCATGCCCATCGGCGCGCCGGGATGGCCGGAATTGGCCTTCTGGACGGCGTCGATGCTGAGCGTCCGAATCGTGTCGATCGCGAGCTGGTCGAGGTCCGCGGCAGCTTCCGTCATTCGATCTCCAGCTTCCCTTGCCGGCGCCGCGACTCCGGGCGCCCTGTCCGGCGGCACGGGCGGCGACGCCCGCTCCTGGGGCGCACCTGCCCGATCCGCTACGTCTCGTCGAATTCCCGGGAGGAGCCCGGCTCGCCGGGTGTCGCTCTCGAGATGGGCGCGAAGCGGGACCCCGTCTGGGTCTGCGCTCCGGGCCCGATGACCACGCCATTCTACGGCCCGGCGCCGATCCGCCAGCGTGTGCCGGCCTGCGGCCCGGTCCGTGTCGCGGGCTCGGCAGAGGTTGCGGCGTGTCGGCGGGCTGCTACACTCGCCACTCAGGCGGCGCTCGCTCCGGAGGGGCCGAGCGGCACCTCCCGGCGGGGGCCCGGCCGACGGTCCCGCTGCAAGGTCGGCTGAGTGCGAGGAAGCTAGATGCGGATCTACGAAGGCAGTCCGCGCCAGAACTACGAGGAAGTTCTGCGATCCATCGGCGCGTTCCTCGACCAGCGAGGCATGCGCGAGGTCATGGTCGTCGAGGCGCCGGACGGGTTCATCGTCCAGGGACTCATCGTCGAGGGCGCGGCCGCCGGCAGCTGGTCGGAGAATCTCGGCCAGCAGACCAAGGAGACGTTCACCTTCCTCGACGACGACATCGCCCGATTCATGGAGGAGGGCCAGGCCCGGCGCGACAACCAGCATCGGGCGGTCACCTGGGGCCAGTCGGGCTACTATGAGCAGGCGTTTCGCGTTGTCGGCCGATACGTGGACGAGCAGAAGCCGCGCGACATCTTCTTCTTCGAGCAGGACGGAGCGTTCGTGCTGCGGCTGCTGATGCGAACGCAGACCGGCAGCCGACACGTCATAGCCGAATTCACGCGGGACGAGGTCGAGGCGATGATCGCCCAGGCCCCCGACTTCAGAGGCGACAAGGCCAAGCCCCAGCCGGGAGCCTGAGCCCCGGAGCGGCAGCGGGCGGGTAGGGAGGTAGGACGATGAGAATCCTGAAGATCATGGCGACGTTCCTGCTGCTGGTAGTGGCCGCGCTGGTGATCATTCCGCTGCTCGTGCTGGCCGGTCTGTTCATCTGGCTGAAGCTCACCGAGGAGGGCGACGAGGAGTCGCTGGAGCTCGATCAGGAGAACCTCTAGCCACGACCCGACACGGATCCACGGAGGTCGCCCGGGCCGCGAGGTCCGGGCGATTGTTTTGACCGGCATGACTCGCCAGCCCGCAATCTCGCGCGATACCACGGCCAAGCCCGCCGGCTTGCTGGCGTCCGCCGCCGAGGAGCGGCGGGCCGCCCGGGAGGCGCTCGGCCACTCCGCGCCCGCCCGAACGCGTCTGCTGGCCGAAATCGCGGTGCTTCTCGTAATGCTCTCCTGGGGCGCCAACGTGGTCGCGGTCAAAGCCGCGATCGCCGACGTGCCGCCCATCGTGTTCGCCTGCGCTCGCTTCACGACGGCATTCCTGGTGTTGCTCGCGTTCCTGAAGTGGCGCGAGGGCAGCGTCTCCCTGCCCCGCCGCGACGTTCTTCCGATCGCTCTCCTCGGGCTGGCCGGGTTCGGTCTCTACCAGGATCTGTGGGCCTCGGCGCTGGGCGAGACGACCGCCGCCAACTCCGCATTGCTGACCGCCGCGACACCGGTCTCGACGCTCCTCATCGCGGCGGCGATAGGGTCGGACACGCTCTCGCGAGCGAAGGCCTTCGGCGCCGCGATCTCCTTCTGCGGGGCGGTCGGCGTCGTCGCGGCAACCCACGGCTTTGGGCTCACCGGAGCCTCCGCCGGCGATCTGATGACCCTGGCGGCCACCGTACTGTGGGCCTGCTACGTTGCCTTCGGCGCTCCGGTGCTGCGGCGCCACTCCCCGCTCCGGACGGCGACCTGGGCCATCGGCTTCGGGTGCCTGGGGATGCTGCCCCTTGCCCTGATCGAGCTTCCGCAGTTCGTCCCCGCGCATGTGACCGGCGGCACGCTGGGCCTCCTGGCGTTCTGCGCGCTGGTTCCGGCGGCGGCCGCGAACGTGGTCCTCTTCGAGGCCATCAAGGTCCTGGGACCGACGCGGGTGATGCTCTTCCAGTTCCTGGTACCCGCCTTCGCCGTGGTCATGGCCGCGTTCTTTCTGGGCGAGGCGATCGTGGTGGGTCAGGTGGTCGGCGGCCTCGTGATCGTCCTCGGCATTCTCGTCGCCCGTTCGCGCCGCCTCGCGGCCGCGGTGGGGTAGCGCTCGCTCCCCCCGGCTCGCGGCCACCGCCCGAGAGACACCACGTTCCGGGTCCCGTGGCCACGACACGGCCGGCTGGACTCCTCAGACTGTGCGGAGGAATCTGCGTTCCGTCGGGAGCGAAACGAACCGGCCCCGTCGACGGTCTTCTACGGTGGACCGGCCCGCAGGCCGAGAGGGCGTTCAGCCGAGGGAGTTCACGACCTTGGGAAGTGCGGCGGCAGTCCGTGACGACGAGCTAGAGGATTCCTTCGAGCGGATCCACGTAGACGTCTGGCCGCGCATGCCGAGTCGACGTGCCCGGCGCGACCCGGGCGGACGACCCTGATGGCCCGGTCCGTGGCCCGGCGGCCGATCGTTGGGGCGGTTGCCGGAGCGCTCGTCGTCGCGGCGCTGGTCGGAGTGGCCCTGGCCGGTCACGGCGAGGTCGGTCCGACGGCAGCGCCGTCGGCCACGGCCAGCGCCCCGGGCACCGCCACGGCCAGCCCACGGGCACCGCCACGGCCAGCGCCACGCGGCCGGTCGAGGCGTCGCAGGCCGCGTGGGCCAGGCCGGCGCCAACGGTGCCCGCGACCCCCAAGGCGTACAAGACCGAGATATCCGCCGGCCCGACGATCGCGATCCCGTCGAGACGAAACCAGTACGCTGCCACGGAACTCGCCGACGGCCGGATCCTGCTCACCGGCGGCTACTTGGGCGCGGGAGGGGTGGTGCCGTGCAACCACGGCAATGCCGCATGCATCGTTTCGGCGACCGCCACGGCGGAGATCTACGACCCGCGAACCCAATCCTTCTCCGCGACGGGATCCATGAACGAACCCCGGGTGGGACAGTCTGCCGTCCTGCTCCACGACGGGCGCGTCCTCGTGGTCGGCGGGGCTTCCAACGCTTCGCAGATCCCACTCGGGACGGCCGAGATCTACGACCCTGCCACGGCACGCTTCACGGATCTCGGCGCCTTGCACCAGGACACCACCGGCGACGAACTGGGTTCATCCGGCCCGCCGCCGTCGTCCTACGTTTACGTCACCCAGGTGCTTTCCGCCCAGACGCTCACTGTGCTTGCCGATGGACGCGTCCTGATCACGGGGGGCCGGGACGGCTGGTCTGGCGTATCGAACGCAGTCACCGTATTCGACCCGCACACGAACAGGTTCACCAACCTGCCCGGAATGCCGGTCGCGTGGGCCAATCCGGCGGCATCGCTTCTGGCCGACGGGCGCGTCCTGTTGACCG
Source organism: uncultured Chloroflexia bacterium (assembly GCA_963838285.1). Lineage (GTDB taxonomy): Bacteria > Chloroflexota > Limnocylindria > Limnocylindrales > CSP1-4 > Fen-1039. Next base: position 140,595 of record CAWIQP010000007.1, on the reverse strand, counting down.
CCGGCTCCGACGAGTTCACCAGGGAGGCCCTGCTGTTCGACCCGGCGGCCAACGCCTTCACCATCACCGGGTCTACCGCCGTAGACCTCGAGGGAAGCGCTCAGACGGTCCTGCCGGATGGGCGCGTCGTCATCGCCAACGGGTCCGACTGGTGCGACGAAATCGCCCCCGAGACCTACGATCCCACGACGGGCCAGTTCTCGCTCGGCACCGCAAAGGCCACGTCCGGGGTGACCCCACTGCTGGTCCCCGACGGGCGCGTGCTGTTGCTCGGCGGCGCGAACGGGAGCTGCCGACCGGTGGGCCAGGTCTCGGCCTACGACCCCGACACCGGTGCGGTCTCGGTCCTGGCCTCGGACGCACTTCCAGACTCGACCGTAGACGGCGCCTTCGTCCGCGAGGACGGCTCGATTCTCGTCATGACGGACGAGGGTGCCGTCGACCTCACCCTGAAGTAGTCCTCGCCGGGCGGGAGGTAGCGAGATCTCGCCGACTGGCCGTTACCAGTGGCCGGCACCCGCGGCCGGCGCTCTTGACAGGGCGACCCCGGTCGTCCTAGCATCAACGAGCCTTTATATAAAGGCACGTTGTTCTGGCATCTCAGCGTACCTCGCACGTTCGTACGCAGCTTCGCAAAGAGGAGTAACGATCAGGTGAGCGACAAGATCAGCAGCGACGCCGCGAACGCGCCGGCACCGAGCCCCGAGAAGCACAAGAAGATCCGCGTCGCCATCGTCGGCGTGGGCAACTGCGCGAGCAGCCTCATCCAGGGCCGCTACTACTACGAGAACGCCGCAGAGACCGACTTCATCCCGGGCCTCATGCACGTCAACCTCGGCGGCTACCACGTCCGCGACATCGAGTTCGTGGCCGCCTTCGACATCGACAAGAACAAGGTCGGCAAGGACCTCTCCGAGGCCATCTACGCAGAAGCCCAACAACACCTTCGTCTTCCAGAAGGTCCCGCACCTCGGCGTGAAGGTCGAGCGCGGCATGACCCACGACGGCCTGGGCAAGTACCTCTCCCAGATCATCGAGAAGGCGCCCGGGCCCACCGCCGACGTGGTCGGCATCCTCAAGGACAAGAAGGTCGACGTCCTGATCAACTACCTCCCGGTCGGCTCGGAAGAGGCGACCAAGTGGTACATGGAGCAGGCGCTCGCCGCCGGCGTCGGCGTCGTCAACTGCATCCCGGTCTTCATTGCCCGCGAGCCCTACTGGCAGCGCCGCTTCGCCGAGAAGAACCTGCCGATCATCGGCGACGACATCAAGAGCCAGGTCGGCGCCACGATCAGCCATCGCGTCCTGACGCGCCTCTTCATGGACCGCGGCGTTCGCGTCGATCGGACCTACCAGCTGAACTTCGGCGGCAACACCGACTTCCTCAACATGCTCGAGCGCGAGCGGCTCGAGTCCAAGAAGATCTCCAAGACCAACGCGGTCACGAGCATGCTCGACTACGAGATCGACCCGGACAACATCCACGTCGGCCCGTCGGACCACGTGCCGTGGCTGCTCGACCGCAAGTACTGCTACATCGTCATGGAGGGCACGACCTTCGGCGACGTCCCGCTCAAGTGCGAGATGAAGCTCGAAGTTTGGGACAGCCCGAACAGCGCCGGCGTCGTCATCGACGCCCTGCGCTGCCTCAAGCTCGGTCGCGATCGCGGCCTGAAGGGCGCTCTCGTGGCGCCGTCGGCCTACTTCAAGAAGAGCCCGCCCATCCAGCTCCACGACGACATCGCCTTCAACCGCGTCGAGGCCTTCATCCGCGGCGAGGACAACGAGACGCTCGTCGGCACCGAGACCCTGCCCAAGCGCGTCTACCGGCCGGCCCCGATCCGCGGCGGCGCCCCGGCCGTCACCAAGTAGCAGCGCAACCCACGGCTCCCGGGCGCCCAGCGCGCCCCGGGGCCGGCGGGTTTCGGCATAACCGAGGACCGTCGCCGAAAGGCGACGGTCCTTCTCTTTGGCGAGGGCGCGCGGCGAGGGCGCGCGGCGAGGGCGCGCGGCGAGGGCCTGCGGCGAGAGAGCGCGGCGGCCGGCAAGCGTGGACATCTCGTCCAACTCGCCTTCGGTAGGAGTTGGGCAACGAGAGGCGCCAAATGGTCGGGCGAGATCGCCCAGAGCGACTCCGGATCGGTCGTGGACTTGCCGGGCGAGCCGTCATCCGAGCATGAATCCTGGGCTGCCGCGGCTGGGTGCCGCTTCACCACCTGCCGCATGACCGCGACCGAGTGTCCCAACTTCGACTCCGGGCAAGTTCGACGAGAAAGCGATGTCGGGCCCGGGTCCACGCCCCGGGCGGCGGAAGAGCGGAGCAGGGGTTGGAGGAGGCCGGATCGGCTCGCACGCACCGCCCGAGTACCGAAGGCCTTGCGAACCATCAACGCCCCTCACCAGCTCGCCAGCTCGATAGACTGCGTGTGCCGGGGCCGGCGTCATGGCTGAGTGCTTGGAGGGCCGGCACGCGCCGGTCGATGAGAGAGGGATGCCACGGATGAAGACCCGCGTTCGGGTACGCTGGACCACCGCGGGGGGCGGCAGGCGTCATGGACCGCGGCTCTCCCCGCATCCACGCGCGAGTCGCGTCGGTCCGGCGGGCCTGCTCCTTGCCGCGGCGATTGCGGGCTGCTCTCCGAGCGCCCCGGTCGTGTCGCCGACCGCCGCGCCGACTCCAACGGCTGTCCCCAGCTCGAGCTCCAACCCGGCCTCCAGACCGAGTCCTACGCCGCTTCCCGCGCCAACGCCCGGCTTCAGCCAGACCGGTTCGATGACCACCGCCCGCGAGTTCCAGACCGCGACCTTGCTTTCCGACGGCCGCGTCCTCATCGCCGGTGGGGTGAGCGAAACCGCCGGCGAGTGCGGTGCGCCGATCCTATCCTCGGCCGAACTGTATGACCCCCGCACCGGCACTTTCAGCCCTACCGGCTCGATGGCAAGCGCTCGCGAATCTGACACGGCGACGTTGCTCTCCGACGGCCGCGTTCTCTTCGCCGGAGGCGTGAAGGGAGGACTCTGGGACGATCTCCTCGCCTCGGCTGAGCTGTACGACCCAACTACCGGCGCCTTCAGTCCCACCGGCTCGATGACCGCCGCTCGAGAGCTACATACCGCGACGTTGCTCTCCGACGGCCGCGTCCTCATCGCCGGCGGAGCGAATCGGGACTACCTCGCCTCGGCCGAGCTGTACGACCCCAGCACCGGCAAGTTCAGCCCGACCGGCTCGATGACCACCACTCGCTCCTTTTCTGCCACGGCGATGCCTACCGCGACGCTGCTCTCCGACGGCCGCGTCCTCATCGCCGGAGGGGAGAACGGGAGCTACCTCGCCTCGGCAGAGCTGTACGACCCCAGGACCGGGAAGTTCACCGCGACCGGTTCGATGACCGTCGCCCGCGCCGGCCACACCGCGACACTGCTCTCCGACGGGCGCGTCCTCATCGCCGGAGGGTGGAGCGGCGCCTCCTACCTGTCCTCGGCCGAGCTGTACGACCCGGCCACCGGCACTTTCAGGCCCACCGGCTCGATGACGACCGTTCGCTTCGACCACACCGCGACGCTGCTCTCCGACGGCCGCGTCCTCGTCGCTGGCGGCCAGCACGGTCTCTTCGGCTCGGCCGAGCTGTACGACCCCAGGACCGGCACGTTCAGCGCCGCTGGCTCGATGACCACCGCTCGCCAGTACAACACCGCGACCTTGCTCTCCGACGGCAGCGTCCTCATCGCCGGCGGCCGCGTTCTCGGCGCGACGATCTACTGCGACTCCACCTCGGGGTCCAGGGACGTTGCCTCGGCCGAAGTGTTCCGACTGTAGCCGCGGACGTTCGCGGCGGGCGAGCGCTCGATCGCGACCGTCGGCGCGGACACCGGGACGTCAGCGCGCGACGGCGGCCCCGGCGGTCTGCTCGATGCGAGCCAGTAGCGACTTCCAGGCGGTCGCGAACGACTCGACGCCGGCTTCCTGGAGACGGCGCGCGAGATCAGTCAGGTCCACGCCCGAGGCCTTGAAACGGGCCAGCAGCGCGGGATCGGGCAGATCCGGGCGGGCCTGTAGCACGCCGGAGACCGCGCCGTGGTCGGCGAAGGCGAGGAGCGTCTCCTCGGGCATCGTGTTCACGGTCAGAGGCGCGGCCAGAGCCTCGATGTACAGGACGTCGGACGCGGTCTTGTCCTTGGTGCCTGTGCTGGCCCACAGAAGCCGCTGCGGTCGGGCTCCCTCGTTCAGGAGTCGGGCCCAGCGGTCGCCGTGGATCAGCTCGGTGTAGGCGTTGTATGTCAGCTGCGCGGTGGCGATGCCGAGCTTGAGGCGAAGATCCGCAGGTAGATCGCCCGCGAGCGGGCCGTCCCAGCGCGACACGAAGACGGACGCCACCGACGGCACGTACGGATTGAGCCCGGCCTCGACGCGGCGCTCGATCGCCCGCGTGTAGGCCTCGGCGGCGGCAAGGTACTGCTCGGTGGAGAAGAGCAGGGTCACGTTCACCGGCACGCCGGAGAAGATGGTCTGCTCGATCGCCTTGAGTCCCGCCGTCGTTCCGGGGATCTTGATGAAGAAGTTGGGTCGCGCGGCAAGGGCGTGAAGGCGGGCGGCGTCGGCCGCCGTCGTCGCCGCGTCGTCGGCCAGGAGCGGCGAAACCTCGAGCGAGACGAAGCCGTCGACGCCGTCGGTGCGGTCGTACGTCGGCCGGAAGAGATCGGCGGCCCGCCGCAGGTCGTCGAGGGCCAGGTCGAAGAAGATCTCCTCGGTCCTCGCGCCGCCCGCGTGGAGCCGCTGAATCTGCTCGTCGTAGTCCGTGGAGCCGCCGATCGCCTTGTCGTAGATCGACGGGTTGGAGGTCAACCCCGTCACCGACAGCTCGTCGATGTAGCGCTGCAGCGTCCCGCTGTTCAGCAAACCGCGGGTTATGTTGTCGAGCCAGACGCTCTGCCCGACCCGACCGAGCTGCGCGGTCCGGTTCATGTCGCCTCCAGTCTGCGGCCTGCCTCAGCCGTTCAGCACGTCACCGCGAAATGCGTCGGCGTCCTGCAGCCGACGCCGGAGCGCGTTCAGGAACCGTGCCGCAAGCTCGCCGTCGACGAGCCGGTGATCCGATGTCAACGTCAGCTTCATTATCTGCCGAATCCCGATCCCGTCGCCCACCGCCACCGGCGTCGGCACGACGCTCGAGACGGCGAGTATCGCCGACTCGCCGGGATTGATGATGGCGCAGAACTCGTCGACGCCGAACATCCCCAGGTTCGAGATGGTGAAGGTGCTGCCGGTCAGGTCGTCCGGGCCCAGCGTGCCGTTGCGGGCGCCCTCCGCCAGCTCGGCGGCGCGGCGGTGCAGCGCGTCGAGGGAGAGGCGGTCGGCGTCGCGAATTACGGGCACCACCAGGCCCTCGGGCAGAGCCACGGCCAGACCCATGTGGACGCGGCGCCGAGACCATACCGAGACGCCGTCCGTGCGGGAGTTGACGTCGGGGAATTCCGCCAGCGTCTGGGCAGTAGCCGAGACGACGAAGTCGGTGACCGACAGCGCGGTACCGGCGGCCTTCAACTCGGCCCGCAGGGCGAGGACGCGCGTCATGTCGACGGCGACCGTGACCGTGAACTGCGGAACCGTCGTGGCACTGAGCGTGAGCCGCTCGGCGATCACGCGGCGCATCCGGCTCATCTGACGCGGTGCGGCCTCGTCTTCCCACTCGTAGCGAGCGGGAGCGGGCGCGGCCGACGCAGCGGTCGGGCGCGGCGCCGGGGCCTCTGCCGGCGTGGGCGCGGTCGCCCGAGCGGCAAGCGCGGCCGGCAGTTCCAATGCCGCCCGGACGTCGCGTTCGGTGATCCGTCCTTCCGGACCGGTGCCCGTCAGCGTCCGCGGGTCGATGCCCGAAATCGGCGGCGAGGTGGCTTGCCCTGGGGCTGATGCGAAGGCGGAGGCCGTCCACGGAAGCGGGCGGAGCGGGCGCCGGTGCGACCGACGCCGGAGCCGCCCCGGCCTGCGCCACGGCCTGTGCCACCGCCGGCGACGGCGCCGCGGCCGTGGCTACCGGCGCCGCCACGGGCACGTCCGGGACCGCCTCGCCGGGTTCGCCCACGTATGCGCAGACGGCGTTCACGGCGACGGTCTCGCCCTCTCCGACGACGCGCTTGAGCAGCACGCCTTCCTCGAAGGCCTCGACGTCCATGTTCGACTTGTCGGTCTCGATCTCGAAGAGCACGTCGCCCTTGGCGACCTTGTCGCCCTCGCGCTTGTGCCAGGCGACGAGGGTACATTCCTCGGTCATCTGGCCGGGCTTCGGCATGAGGATCGGATGAGCCATGGTGTCCCTCGCGATCGGCGGCTGGCCTGGGTCTACAGTAGCGCGGCCACTGCCGCGTAGATGTCGCCGGCGTTCGGTAGGAAGGCCTTCTCGAGGCCCTCGGCCTGCGGCGAGATGCCGTTCGCGGCGCCGATCCGGCCGATCGGTGCGTCCAGGTAGTCGAACGCCTCGGCCTGAATCCGGGCCACGATCTCGTTGACGAAGCTGCCTATCAGGACCGCCTGGGCGGCGACCACGCAGCGGCCGGTCTTGCGCACGGAGGCCAGGACGGTCTCCATGTCGAGCGGGACGAGGCTGCGCAGGTCGATGACCTCGGTCTCGACGCCCTGCTCGCTCTTCAGCCGATCGGCGGCCGCCAGCGCGTCGACGACCGCCGGACCCCAGGCCACGATCGTGGCGTCGGAGCCTTCGCGGATCACCCTGGCGACGCCGATCGGCTCGGTGTAGTCGTCCTCGGGCACCACGCCCTTGGTGGAGTACAGGCTCTGGCTCTCGACGAACAGGACGGGGTTGTTCGTCCGGATCGCCGACTTCAGCAATCCCTTGGCGTCGGCGGGCGTCGCCGGGTAGATGACGTACAGGCCGGGGATGTGGGTGAATACGCTCTCCAGCGACTGCGAGTGCTGGCCGCCGTAGCCCTTGCCGGCGCCGACCGAGGCGCGGATGACGAGCGGGACCTCGACCTGCGCGCCGGACATGTAGTGCCACTTGCCGGCCTGGTTCGCGATCTGGTCCGAGGCCATCAGGGCGAAGTCCATGTACATCAATTCGACGACCGGGCGCAGCCCGACCATCGAGGCGCCGACGCCGGTCCCGCAGATGCAGGCTTCGGAGATCGGCGTGTTGAAGACGCGCTCGCGGCCGAAGGCCTCGAGCAGGTCCTTGGTCAGCTTGAATGCACCGCCGTAGTCGGCCACGTCCTCGCCGTAGACGACGACTCGACGGTCGCGCAGCATCTCCTCGACGAGAGCCTCACGGAGCGCGTCCTTGTAGGACATGACTCCGTTGGTGCGCTTGCCGACCGGCGGGTCGGCGTACGTCACGACCGCGCCCTCCGGATCGGGCACGATGTCGGCGGCGGTGTCGGTGTAGAGGTACTTGAGCAGGTCGGCCGGGTCCGGGTCGGTCGCCTTGGAGGCTCGAACGGCGGCCCGGGCGTTGCGCTCGCGGGCGCCGGCCTCGACGGCGGCGATGGCCTCGGCGCTGGCCGCGCCGGCGGCGATCAGCTGGGCCTTGAGGCGCTCGATCGGGTCGATCGCCCGCCAGGAAGCCTCTTCCTCCTTGGTCCGGTACTCGTTGCGCGGGTCGGAGAGGGAGTGCCCGTAGTAGCGATATGTGCTTGCCTCGATCAGGACCGGGCCCTCGCCCTTGCGGCACAGTTCCGCGGCCCGGTCGACAGCGTCCCGGACGGCCAGTACGTCCATGCCGTTGACCGTCTCTGCGTGCATGTTGTTCTGGGCGAAGCCGGCGCCGCGGCGGGACATGCGGTCGACGCCCATGACCTCGTCGTCGGTCCGATGGGTCATGCCGTAATGGTTGTTGACGATCATGTAGATGACCGGCAGGCCGGCCGCGCGGGCCCCGGCAAGGTGGTTGGTCCACTGCTCCTGCGCCGCCCAGTTGAGCGACTCGAGCACGACGCCGTTGGCATAGGCGCCGTCGCCGGCGAAGCAGCACACGACCTTGTCCGAGCCGCGGTAGCGGAGCGCCATCGCCGCGCCCGTGGCGATCGGCACGCTGCCCCCGACGATCGCGTTGGCGCCGAGATGCCCGGTCGAGAAGTCGCCGATGTGCATGCCACCGCCGCGACCGTGGCAGTAGCCCTCGTCCTTGCCGAACAGCTCGGCGATGACCTTGTAGATGTGCTCCTCGAGAGCGTCGGCGAGGAGACCTTCGCGGGTCGTGGCCTTCGACCACGGCGCCCGCGCCTTGAGCTCTTCTTTCGACATCGAACGGACGGCGGCGAAGCCCTTGGCGACCGCGTCGCCGTGGCCGCGGTGCGAGCTGGTGATGTGGTCGTCGGGACGGAGCGCGCCGCAGCCGCCCACGGACGTCGCTTCCTGGCCGATAGAGACGTGTGTCGGGCCGCGGTAGTCGTAGCCCGGCAGCGGGTCGTAGCCGCCGGAGCGTAGCCGGACGATCATCTCCTCCAGCTCGCGAATGGCCAGCATGTCGTCGAGCAGATCGAGCGCCGCCGGGGCGGTCAGCTTGCCCGCGGCGATCTCCGAGCCCGCGTCGCCGGCGAAGTCGAAGCCGTGGATCGACCCGAGCGACTCCTTGAACGGGGTCAGGTCGGGTCGGGTGTCGCTCCGGTAGGCCGGCGCCGTGGTCATGCCCTTCACCTCAGTGGCTGCGCGTGCTGTCGTCTTCATGCGGCGAGCTTTCGTCTCCTTATGCGGCGAGGAGCAGCCTCGCTGCGTCCTCGTCCGTGATCAAACGATGGATCAACCCGCTGCGGATCGCCGCGAGGATCGCCGGCGCCTTGGCGGCACCTCCGGCGATTGCCACGACGTCCGGGATGGCTCTAAGTTGCTGGGCGCTGATGGCGATGAAGCGGCCCGGGAGGTCGGTTCCCTGCAGTTCGCGACCGTCCGCGTCGAGCAGGGTCGAGCAGACGTCGGCCACGGCGCCGGCCGCGTCGACCCGGGCGGCAAGCTCCGCGGGCAGCGCGGCTCGAACCGTCGAACCGCTGGCCGTCCAGGACCCGATGCCGACCACCGCCCTGGTGATCCGATCGAACATCTCGATGGTCTTGTGGATGTGCGGGTCGCGCCGCAGGGCGGCGGCCATCTCCGGGCTGTCCACGAGCATCGGCACCGGCAGCGGGTAGACGGGACCGCCGGCGCACTCCGCCACTCGCCGAACGAGCTCCATCGAATTGACGTCGAGCTCGAGCGTGGGGACGCTGCCGACGAGCTGGACGACGGTGCAGCCGGGGAGCCGGGAGAGATGCCCGACCATGGAGTGAAGGGTCCGACCCCACGAGATTCCAAGGACGTCGTCCGCATCCAGCGTCTGCGTCAGCAGGTCGGCGCAGGTGCGGCCGAGCTGCTCTCGCTTGAACTCGTCCGGGCCGTCGATGAGCCGGACCACGAGCGTGTTGCGGAGGCCGTAGCGCGCCGCCAGCTCGCTCGAAAGCTCGATGTCGATGTCAGAGGGGGCGCCGATCTCGATGCGAACGATGCCGTCCCGGCGCGCGGCCTCGAGCAGGCGCGCGACCTTGAACCGCGAGACACCCAGCTCCTGGGCGATCTCACTCTTGCTCGCGCCGTCCAGGTAGTAGCGGCGCGCGGCGAGAACCGTGATCACCTGCGGGCGTGAAGCTCCTCCCTCGGACCGGTCCAACGGATGCATCTGTTCCTCGTGCGCACCCGCCCGGCGGCCTCGAGGACTTCGAGACGCCGCCTCGATCGGCGGGGCGGCGCGATCGTATCAGGTTCACATCTGAGCGGCAAGCGCTCATATGAGCGTCGGCAAACGGTCGCAGTCCATCGAGCCGCCCGATCGGGTGGCGGAGCCAGCAGCGCGGCCCAACAGCGGCTTGATAGCCGACTCGCGGGCACGTAATATGGCGGCAGCAACTAATCGTAAAGAGCCGAAACCAAGCGAAAGAGCCGGCGCGAGGCGCTGGCAGGCATGGCAGGCTCGGCCTTTCGTAGTCGCGCTTGAAGACGGGAACGCGCCAGGCGGCATCGGTCGAAGGGAAGCATGGACGACAGGCATGGCCTGAGTGGCGACTCGAACGAGGGATCGGGCAGGCCGATCGTCAATACGCACGTCCACCTGCCGCCCAACTTCTCCGCGTTCGACACTCCCGAAGCGGCAGTCCAGGCCGCCGCGGCCCAGGGTATCGCGGCGCTCGGCACCGCCAACTACCACGACTTTCGTGTCTACGGCCGTTTCGCCGCCGCCGCGGCCCGGGCCGGGGTGGTGCCGCTGTTCGGACTGGAGATCATCACGATCGTCGATCTGCCGGGTGGCGGCATGCTCGTCAACGATCCGACCAATCTCAATCGGATGTACATGTGCGGCAAGGCCCTCAGCCGCCTCGACCCGATCCCGCCATCCGCGGCGAGCCGAATGGCGGAGATGCGCGAGGCCAGCGACCAACGAATTCGAGAGATGGCGGCGCGTGTCGCGGCGGCCTTCGCGCGAGCGGGGCTGGACGGCGGCCAGAACGACGAGCAGATCGCGGCCGATGTGGCCGGGCGTTGCGGCGCCCCAATCGAGTGGGTGTCGCTGCAGGAGCGCCACGTGGCGCAGGCCTTCCAGGAGTTTCTGTTCGACAGAGTCGCCGCGGACGACCGACCGGTCGTGCTCGGGCGGGCGTTCGGCGCGCCGACGCAGGTCGACGCGGCCGACCCCGCGGCGATCCAGGAAGCGATCCGTGCGAATCTCATGAAGGCCGGCAAGCCGGCCTTCGTTCCCGAGGCGGCCGTCTCGTTCGACGACGCCTACCGGCTCATCCTCGACCTGGGCGGCGTGCCCTGCTACCCGATCCTGGCCGACGGCGCGTCGCCGGTCTGCCCGTTCGAGGATCCGCCCGAGGCGCTGGTGGAGCGGCTGCTCGCTCGTGGCATCCACTGCGCCGAATTGATCCCCGTCCGCAACCGGCGCGAAGTCGTAGATCACTACGTGGCCGCGCTCCGTGGAGCCGGCATCGTCATCATGGCCGGAACCGAACACAACACGCGACGGATGATCCCTCTCGAGCCCACGGCCCTGGGCGGCGAACCGCTGTCCGATGCCTCGCGGGAAGCGTTCTGGGAGGGCACCTGCGTAGTGGCGGCGCACCAGAAGCTGGTCTCATCCGGTCGGGCCGGCTACGTCGACGGAGACGGGCGCCCGACCGAAGGTTTCTCCGACGGCGAAGCGCGGATCCGGGCGTTCAGTCGGATCGGCGCCGAAGTCATCACGCTCCAATCTGCTGCGAGGGTCCAAGCTTGAACACCCAGTCGACCCCGGAGGGGCAGTCAATCGCCCGCGGCCTGCTGCAGGAGATGGCCGCGCTGGCGCTCAGGTTCGGTGAGGACCCGGAGTTTGCCCGCGGCGGTGGCGGCAACGTCTCGGTCAAGGCCGACGGGGTCCTGTACATCAAGCCCAGCGGCACCTCTCTCGCGGCGCTGACTCCCGAATTGGTCATCGCGCTCGAGATCGCGCCGCTGATTGAGCTTCTCGACGCGCCGCCGGAGCGCGCGGTCGCCGGCGGTACCGATGAGGTCATGCAGGTGGCCCTGAATGCCCGTGTCGGCGCGGTCGACGGCCGGCGCCCGTCCGTCGAACTGCTGTTCCACGCGCTCATACCGGAGCGCTACGTCCTCCACACGCATCCGACGACCGCGAACGCGGTCACTTGCGGAACGCGCGGTGCCGAGGTCGCCGAAGAGCTCTTCGGTTCCGGCGTCCTGTGGATCCCGTACACGGATCCCGGGCTGCCGCTCGCCCGTGCCATCCGCGACGCCAGGCGCGGCTACCAGGAGCGCACGGGGAAGGCCGCTCCGCGAACGATGTTCCTCCAGAACCACGGCATCATCGTCGCCGCCGACTCGACCGCCGAAGTCGAGGAGATCTGCGTCGGGCTGGTGGCGGCGATACAGGCCCATCTGGCGAAGCAAGCCCCCATCTCGTGGGGCGACGTCGAGCGCTTCGAGCCCGAGCGGGCCCGGGCGGCGCTTCGCGCGGTCGGTCCGGCCCTGAGGGGGCTGCTGGCCACGGGCGACCGGCTCAAGGTTGTCGCTTTCGACGACTCCCCGATCTCGGTCTCGATGGCGGGATCGGAACTGGGCCGGCAATTCGCGCTCGGCGGCCCGCTCACGCCCGATCAGATCGTCTACGCCGGCTCGTTCCCGCTCGTCCTGGAGGCGCCCAAAGGCGCCTCGCCGGCGGAACTCGTCGACTCTCTGAAGAGCGCGATCGCGGAGCGGTCCGCGTCCGAGGCCGGGGCGCCGGCCGTCGTCCTGGTGCCGGGCCTCGGGCTCTTCGCCGCCGGCGACACGTACTCGCAGGCCGACACGGTGCGGCAGGTCTTCCTCGACGCCGCCGGCGTGTCCGTCGAGGCGCATCGACTGGGCGGCGTCCGCCCTCTCTCGGAGACCGAGCTAAGTTTCATCGAGCGGTGGGAGGCGGAAGCGTATCGCCGCGGAGTCGCGGCGGGATCGCCACTCGCGGGCCGCGCCCGGGGGCTCGTGGTGGTCGTCACCGGGGCAGCCCAGGGATTCGGGCATGCGATCGCGGCCGATCTCGTCGGTGAGGGCGGCCACGTCGTCCTGGCCGACATAAACGTGGAACTGGCGAAGCGCGAGGCCCAGGCGCTGGCCGCCGTGTCCGGGTCCGGCCGGGCCGTCGGCGTCGCACTGGACGTAACCGACGATGCTTCCGTCGCGGCCTGCTTCGACGAAGTCGTGCGCCGCTACGGCGGACTGGACGTGCTCGTTTCCAACGCCGGCATCCTGCGGGCCGGCAGCGTCACCGCCCAGCCCGTCGCGGAGTTCGACGCCGTCACGCGCGTCAACTACCGCGGTTACTTCCTGTGCGTCCGGCACGCCGCACCGATCTTCGCCCAGCAGCATCGGGCGCGTCCCGAGTACTGGGGCGACATCGTCGAGATCAACTCGAAATCCGGGCTGGTCGGGTCGAGCCGGAACAGCGCCTACGCGGGCGCCAAGTTCGGCGGCATCGGCCTGACGCAGTCGTTCGCCCTCGAGCTGGTCGGCGACGGCATCAAGGTCAACGCAATCTGCCCCGGCAACTTCCTGGACGGGCCGCTGTGGGCCGACCCGGAGAACGGGCTCTTCGTGCAGTACCTGCGCGAGGGCAAAGTGCCCGGCGCGCGGACCGTCGAGGACGTGCGCCGCTTCTACGAGGCCAAAGTCCCCATGGGTCGCGGATGCACGCCGGCCGATGTGCTGGAAGCCCTCTACTATGTCGTGGCCCAGAAGTACGAAACCGGCCAGGCCATTCCGGTCACAGGCGGCCAGGTGATGCTGAAGTAGTGAGGAACGCCAGCGTGAACGGAGGGGCGCCGACCGATCGGCCTATTCCCGCCACCCAGCACGCGATCCAGATCGTCGATGCCGGCCGGACCGCCCACAACCGCGCGAAGGCGGTGCCGCGTCCGGGCCCGTTCCAGATCCTCGTGCGCATGGAAGCGTGCGGGATCTGCTTCTCCGACACGAAGCTGCTCCACGCGTTCACCGGCCATCCCCGCAAGAGCGGGGTGCTCTCGGGGCTGCCGCCGGAGGTGCTGGCCGAGATTCCCTCGTACGTCCCGGGCACTCTGCCGACTGTCCCCGGGCACGAGCCGACGGGGCGCATCGTCGCCGTCGGCGACCGCGTCCGCCGTCATCGCGTCGGCGAGCGCTGCCTGATCCAGACGGACTACCGGCACCTCCCGACGGCTGCCGCGAACGCCGCCTTCGGCTACAACTTCGAGGGCGGGCTCCAGGAGTACGTCCTGCTCGACGAGCGGATGATCATCGAGCCCGAGACTGACGAACGGTTCCTCATCCCGGTCGGCGACGAGCCTAGCGCGTCGGCCGTGGCCCTGGTCGAGCCGTGGGCGTGCGTCGAGGCGTCGTACGTCTATCGCGAACGCCGGGAGCCGCTCCCCGGGGGGCGGATGCTGATCGTCGCGGACGCGGGCCATTCCGTCGAGGGCATCGCCGCGCTCGTCGCCGCGGCGAGACCCGCAGGCGTCACCTCGCTTGTCCGCGATCCGGCCGCGCACGCCGCCCTCGCCGCGGCCGGCGCCACGGCAGCGGCCGCCCTGGACCCGGCCGAGCTTCCGCGGCAGAGCTTCGACGACATCGTCTACTTCGGCGCTGACCCGGCCATGATCGAGCGGCTCCAGGATTGCCTGGCGTTTCGCGGTCTCATCAACGTCGTCACCGGCGGGGTTCGGATGGGACGGCCGGTCGCCGTGGACGTGGGCCGGATCCACTACGACCTGACCCGCTGGATCGGCACGACGGGAACCTCGGCGGCCGAGGTCTACGCCGGCATCCCCGCCGACGGCGAAGTCCGCGACGGCGATCGGATGGGCGTCATCGGCGCCGCCGGCCCGATGGGCCTGATGCACGTCGTCCGCGCCGCTTCCGGCGGCTGGAAGAACCTCTCGATCGCCGGAGTCGACATCGATGACTCGCGCCTCGCCCATCTGGAGCAGGCTGCCGGTCCGATCGCGCGATCGCGAGGCGTAGGTCTTACCGTCGCCAACAGCCGGACGGCCGAAGTCACGCCCGGCTTCAGCTATATCGCTCTGATGGTCCCGGCGCCGGCGCTGGTCGGTGGGGCCGTGGCCCTCGCCGGCTCCGGCTGCCGGATCAACATCTTCGCCGGCTTCGCCACCGGCACTCGCGCCGAGGTCGACCTGGACGGCTACATCGAGCGGCGCTGCTACTTCCTGGGGACCAGCGGGTCCGGGATCCCCGACATGAAGGCGGTTCTCCGGAAAGTGGAGAGCGGCGAGCTGGACACCAACATCTCCCTCGACGCCGTGTGCGGCTTCGAAGGAGTCGCGGACGCGCTCGCCGCCGTCGAAGGCCGCACGGCATCGGGCAAGATCATGGTCTATCCGTCTCTGCCGGACCTCGGACTGGTCCGGCTGTCCGAGATCGGAGATCGATTCCCGAGCGTCGCCGCGGCGCTCGTCGACGGCCGGTGGACCAGGGCGGCCGAACGGGAGCTGCTGCGAGTGGCAAGTCGATCGGGGAGTGACGAATGAAGTCGCTAAGGCTGTACGGGCCCGGTGATCTGCGCCTGGTGGACGAGGCTCCACCGGTCCCGGGTCCGGGCGAGGAGCTCGTTCGCGTCACCGCGGTGGGCATCTGCGGCTCCGATCTCCACTGGTACGCGAAGTCGGGGATCGGCGACGCCAGGCTGACCCGGCCGCTGGTGCTGGGCCACGAGGCGGGCGGCGTGATCGAGTCTGGGCCCCGACGCGGCCGGCGCGTGGCGATCGATCCGGCCATCGGCTGCGAGGAATGCGAGCAGTGCCTGGCCGGGCACGCCCATCTCTGCCTCAAGATTCGTTTCGCCGGTCACGGCGCCACGGACGGCTCGCTGCGCGAACTCGTGGCCTGGCCCGCCAGGTGCCTCGTCCCCGTCCCCGATGGGCTTGCCGACGCGGACGTGGCGATGCTCGAGCCGCTCGGCGTCGCGCTTCACGCGATCAGGCTGGCGGGGATCCGGCCGGGCGAGCGCGTCGGCGTCTTCGGTTGCGGCCCGATCGGGCTATTCCTCATTCAGCTGGCTCGGGCGTCCGGCGCCGCCACGGTCGTCGCCACGGACGTGCTGCCGCACCGGTTGGAGGCGGCCCGAGCCGCGGGCGCGACGGCGGCTTTCCCGGTTGCCGGCGGATCGGAGCGCGCGGAGCTGCTGAAGGCAACCGGCGGGCACGGGGTAGACGTCGCCTTCGAGGGAGCCGGCGAGGACGACGCGCTCGAAACGGCGATCGCGCTCGCGGCCCCGGCGGGAACCGTGGTCATCGTCGGCATCCCGTCGGAGGATCGGACGTCCTTCACCGCCTCCACGGCTCGCCGCAAGGGCCTCACGATCAAGCTCTCGCGACGCATGAATTGCGTCTACCCGGAAGTCATCCGGCTCGTCGAGGGGGGGCTGGTCGACGTGCGATCGGTCGTGACCGCGAGCCATCCGCTGGGTGAGTACCGGACCGCGTTCGCCACCGCCGCCGCTCGCGAGGGGTTGAAGGTCGTCGTGCGGCCGTCGGAATAGGCGTTCCGTTCGGGCGGCCTGCAGTCGGGGCCAGTCCGTTCGTGCGCTCCGGGCGGTCGTGGGAGACCGCTGGCCGGGACGGTTTGCGGTGAGCGTCTCGCGTCATTAGAATTGGAAAAACCCCCGGAGGAGAAGCGCGCGATGGCGAAGTATGTCTTTGTGACCGGAGGGGTCACCTCCTCGCTGGGGAAGGGCATCACCGCCGCCAGCATCGGCCGGCTCCTCAAGGCCCGCGGTCTCGCCGTTTCCGTCCTCAAGCTCGATCCGTACATAAACGTCGACCCTGGGACGATGTCGCCGTACCAGCATGGGGAAGTCTTCGTAACCGACGACGGCGCGGAGACGGACCTGGACCTGGGGCACTACGAGCGCTTCATCGACGAGAACCTGTCCCAGCTGTCCAACGTCACCACCGGGCGCATATACCAGGCCGTGATCGGCAAGGAACGCCGGGGCGACTATCTCGGCGGCACGGTCCAGGTCATCCCGCACATCACCAACGAGATCAAGGAACGGATCCAGCAGCTGGCCCGCGACGGCCGCGCGGACGTCGTCATCGTCGAGGTGGGCGGCACGGTCGGCGACATCGAGTCGCTGCCGTTCCTCGAGGCCATTCGCCAGATGCGCAAGGACGTCGGCCGGCGGAACGTGGTCTACGTTCACGTGACTCTGCTGCCGGCTCTGGCCGCGACCGGCGAGCTCAAGACGAAGCCCACTCAGCACTCGGTCAAGGAGCTGCGCGGCATCGGCATCCAGCCCGACGTGATCGTGCTGCGGTCCGACCATCCGGTCAGCCAGGAGATTCGCGACAAGATCGCGCTCTTCACCGACGTGGCCAGCGAGGCCGTGATTCCGGCCGAGACCGCCGCCACGATCTACGAAGTGCCTCTCCTCTTCGAGGAAGCCGGGCTCGGCTCGCTGCTCGTGAGAGAACTGGGTCTGGAGGGATCGGCTGAAGCGCCGGACCTGGAGTCCTGGACCGAGCTGGTGGACCTGATCAAGCGCCCCAAGCCGACTCTCGAGGTCGCTCTGGTGGGCAAGTACATCGAGCTGCCGGACGCATACCTGTCGGTCATCGAGTCGCTCAAGCACGCGGGCTGGGCCCACGAGGTCGACGTCAAGATCCGCTGGATCGACTCGGAGCTGCTGACCCGTGAGTCGGTGGACGAACTCCTCGAGGGCATTGGAGGCATCGTCGTCCCGGGCGGCTTCGGCCACCGCGGCATCGAGGGCAAGATCCTCGCCGCCAGGTACGCCCGTGAGCGGCGGCTTCCGTACCTGGGTCTTTGCCTGGGGCTCCAGTGCGCCGTGATCGAGTTCGCGCGGGACGTTCTGGGCACCGAGGACGCCAACTCGACCGAGTTCGACATGTTTACCGAGCATCCGGTGATCGATTTCATGCCGGACCAGAGGACGATGCAGGAGAAGGGCGGCACGATGCGGTTGGGTCTCTACCCGGCCCGCCTGACCCCCGGTTCCAGAGCCGCGACGGTCTATGGCTGCGAGTTGATCTACGAGCGGCATCGCCATCGCTTCGAGGTCAACAACCGGTACCGCCCGCTTCTCGAGGCCGCCGGAATGGTCCTGTCCGGTCAGTCGCCGGACGGACGGCTCGTCGAAATCATCGAGCTCAAGGACCATCCCTGGTTCGTGGCCAGCCAGTTCCACCCAGAGTTCCGCAGCCGGCCGGACCGGCCGCACCCGCTGTTCGATGGTTTCGTCGGTTCGGCCGTGGCGCTGTCGAACGGGCGTGAGCCGGAGCTGCGTGGGCCCGCGCGCGAGATGCCGGAGAGCGGCGCGTTGCTCGGGACGGCTTCTGCCGAGTAGCCTGCCGTCGCCCCGCCAATCGCCGGCGACCCGCCCGACGCGTCGTCTCCCAGGGCAGAACTTTTCAGCCCTTTCGCTCGTCTTGTTTCAGAGAGGACGTTTCACAGCGCGGAGTGCGGGTGAGGTCGACCGGCGCGGGGGCAAGGGCGCCGGTTGTGGGGGCGGTCTCACCACTTCGCAAGGCGGGCGGTGGTCGTGGCAGACGGCCTTTACGCCGCCTTGCGGTCTCTCCCGATGGCGAGTCGAGATCGTGCCCGCGGCGATGTTACGATCGGGTCCGACGACGAGGTCTCCGTGGGACGAGCGACGACCGAGGGCTCGAGCGCTGCGGCCCAGGCCCGTCCATAGAGCCAGGAGCCGCCCGATGAGGACCTCCCTGCGGCGTATCCGTGCCTGACCCGCGGCCGGAGGCACGTCCACGGCTGGACTCGGTCCCGCCGGAGCTGCTCATCGTCCTCGGCGCGCTCTCCGTTCAGTTCGGAGGCGGCCTGGCCACCACGCTCATCCGCCAGTACGGAGCCCTGCCGGTCGTAGCGCTCCGGATCGTCTTCGGGACCGCGATGCTGATGGTGTTCCAGCGCCTGCGGATCCGCGGGGCCTCGCGCGAGGCGCTGGCGAACTGCCTCGCCCTCGGGGCCGTCCTCGCGGCGATGAACACGCTCTTCTATCTGGCGATCTCGCGCATCCCTCTCGGCGTGGCGGTCACGATCGAATTCTCGGGGCCGCTCACCGTCGCGGTCCTCGGCTCGCGTCGCTGGCTCGACCTTGCCTGGGTAGTTCTGGCCGCGTCGGGCATATACATCCTCGCGGGCGGTCGGCTGGATGCCGCGGATGCCTCGGGCGTCGCCGCCGCGCTGGGAGCGGCCGTCTGCTGGGGCCTCTACATCGTCACCGGGCGGCGCATGGCTCGGTACTGGCCCGACGGACGTGGCCTGACGCTGGCGATGGTCGTGGCCTCGGTCCTGATCCTGCCGGTCGCTCTGGTCGGCTCGGACGTCAGGACGCTGCTGGCGGCGCCGGTGGCGATCGCGGGCGGCGTGGTCATCGCCCTGTTCAGCAGCGCCATCCCGTATTCGACCGAAATCGCGGCCCTGCGCCGTCTGCCCGCGGCGACGTTTGGGGTCCTGATGAGCCTGGAGCCGGCCATCGCGGCAGGAATGGGTTTCCTGCTGCTGGGCCAGGTGCTGGACCTGCGCGACCTCGCGGCCATCGGCTTCGTCGCGGTCGCGAGCGCGGGCGCGAGCCTCTCGGCACGCCGCTTTGCCGTTGCTCCGGGCGAGCTCGAGTCGACCTAGCGGCGGTACTCCGGGCGCGTCCTGTAGCTCGTGTGAAGCAGCTGCTCCGACTTCTCGCCCAGCGGCTCGCCCAGGAATTCCGCGTAGAGCTGCTGCACGTAGGGGTTCTCGTGGGCGCACCGCCAGAGCCCGGCCTGGTCTTCCTGGTACAGGCCGGCCGCGCGCCTGGCGCGAAGCTTGTCGGTGACGCCGTAGGGCTGGCCGCCGCCACCGACGCAGCCGCCGGGGCAGGCCATGACCTCGATGAAGTGGTACGGCGGCTCGGCGCCGGCCTTCTTCGCGTCGCGCACTCGCGTGAGCACGGTCTCCACGTTGCCGAGCCCGTGGGCCACGGCAAAGCGGATCTCGTGGCCGGCGATGACGGCCGTACCTTCCTTGACTCCGTCGAGGCCACGGGTCTTCTGGAAGTCGAGCCGCGACGGGTTCTCGCCGGTAAGCAGGAAGTGCGATGTTCGCAGAGCGGCTTCCATCACGCCGCCGGTTGCTCCGAAGATCGTCCCGGCGCCGGTGTACGCGCCGAGCAGGTGGTCGGGCTGCTCCTCCTTGACGGCCTCGAAGTCGATGCCCGACTGCTTGATCATGCGCGCCAGCTCGCGCGTGGTCAGCGAGACGTCCACGTCCTGGAAGCCCGACGAACGCATCGACTTGCTGCGGATGATCTCGAACTTCTTGGCCGTGCAGGGCATGATCGAAACGACGAAGACCTTCGCCGGATCGACGCCCATCTTCTCGGCGTAGTAGGTCTTGGACAGAGCCCCGACCATCGCCTGCGGCGACTTGCAGGAGGAGAAGTTCGGGATCATGTCGTCGTGAAACTTCTCCATGAAGTCCACCCACGACGGGCAGCAGGTCGTGATCAGAGGCAGCACCGCCTCGGGATCGGTGAAGCGCCGGACGAACTCGTGGGCCTCTTCCATGACCGTGAGGTCCGCGCCGAAGTTCGTGTCGAAGACCGCGTCGAAGCCCATGCGCCGGAGGGCGGCGTAGGTCTTGCCGGTGAGATTCGTGCCGACGGGGAAGCCAAAGGCTTCGCCGATGGCGACCCTGACGGCCGGAGCCAGCTGAGCCACGCAGAAGGCGTCCGGGTCGAGCAGCTTGTCCCAGACCTCCTGGGTGTCGTCGTACTCGACGATGGCGCCCGTTGGGCAGTGGGCGGAGCACTGGCCACAGCGGACGCAAGGGGAGTCGGCCAGGCTGATGTCTCCGGCCGGGGCGATGCGAGTCTCGAAACCGCGCTGGAGGAAGCTCAGGGCCCAGACGTCCTGGATCTGCTGGCAGACCTGGATGCAGCGACCGCAGGTGATGCACTTGCGTGGATCCAGGACGATGGCTTTGGTCGTCGCGTCGATCGGCAGATCCGGAACCACGCTGTCGAGACAGATCTCGCGCAGGCCGAAGTCGGCGGCGATCGTCTGCAACTCGCAGTTCTGGTTCCGGCCGCAGGTCAGGCATTCGTTCGGATGGCGCGACAGGATCATCTCGACCACGGTGCGGCGGACCTGGATGATCTCCGGGTCCTCGGTCGTGATCTCCATGTCGGTTTCGACGGGCGTGCAGCAAGCGCGGAGCATCTTGTTGGAGCCGGCCACGCGGACAATGCACACGCCGCAGGCGGCGGTGGCATCGAGGTCCGGGTGCTTGCACAGCGTGGGGATGTGGACGGAGACCTGGCGGGCCGCGTCGAGGATGGTGGCGCCGGCAGGGACTTCGACGGGCAGGCCGTTGATCGTGGCCTGGATTCTGGCGGTCATGAGATCGGTCATGAGAGTGGCTCGGTTCCGTTGCCGGAGCCCAGATGGGCCCGGAATTCAGGTTCGAAGTAGCGAAGCGCCGAGAGCACAGGGTTGGGGGCCCCCTGTCCCAGGCCGCACAGCGACGCCTTCTGCATCGCGTGGGCGAGGCGCCGGATCGTGGCGACGTCCTCCTCGCGGCCGTCGCCCTTCGAGATGCGATCCAGGATCCGCAGCATTTGCGTCCCGCCGATGCGGCAGGGTGCGCACTTGCCGCACGACTCGTCGACGCAGAAGCCGAGATAGAACCGGGACAGCTCCAGGAGATCGTCCGTTTCGTCCATGACGATCATGCCGCCCGAGCCCATGTACGACCCGAGCCGCTGCAGGTGCTCGTAGGTGATCGGCGTGTCCAGCTCTCGAGCGGGGATCAGCCCGCCCGACGGTCCGCCCGTCTGGACTGCCTTGATGGGACTGCCGGATGCCGACCCGCCGCAGATCCCTTCTACGACCTCCCGCAGGGTCACCCCCATCGGAATCTCGACCAGGCCAGCGTGCTTGACCTTGCCGGTGACGGCGAAGACCTTGGTGCCCTTCGATGCCCCCATGCCGATGCCCGAGAACCACTCACCGCCGCGGACCATCACCTGGGCTACGTTGGCCAGGGTCTCGACGTTGTTGATCATCGTCGGCTGGCCCCACAGGCCCTTGACCGACGGATAGGGCGGTCGCGGCGACGGCGTTCCGCGCCGGCCCTCCAGCGAAGCGATGAGGGCGGTCTCCTCGCCGCACACGAAGGCCCCGGCACCGAGCCGGATCTCCACGTTGAAGCCGTAGTCGGTGCCCAGGATGTTGCTGCCCAGCAGACCCGCGGCTCTTGCCTGGCGGATGGCTCTCTCCATCCGCTGGATCGCGAGCGGGTACTCGGCGCGGATGTAGAAGAAGCCCTGCTTCGCGCCGATCGTGTAGCCCCCGATGATCATGCCTTCGAGCACGGCATGCGGATCGCCCTCGAGGACGCTCCGATCCATGTACGCGCCCGGGTCGCCTTCGTCCCCGTTGCAAACGATGAGGTGCTCGTCGCCCAGCTGACTCGCGGGTCAGGTTCCACTTGAGCCACACGGGGAACCCCGCTCCGCCGCGGCCACGCAGCCCGGCCGTCTTGAGCTCCGCGACGACCTGGTCGGGCGTCATCGACGAGAGGACCTTGGCCAGACCCTGATAGCCGCCGCGGTCGAGGTACTCGTCGATCTCCTCGGGGTCGATCACGCCGCAGTTGCGCATGACGATGCGGTACTGCTTTGGGCCGTCGGACGGGGCGGTGGGCTCGCCCGCCACGCGCGCCAGCTCCGCGATCCCCGGAACGCGCCGCTCCGCGGGGAGGGTCTTTCCGGCCGCGCAATCCGCGATGAGCCGACGGGCGAACTCGGGCGTCACGTCACCGTACATGACGGCCGCCTGGCCCGGTAGAGTCACTTCGACCAGCGGCTCCATGCTGCACATGCCGGCGCAACCGGTTCGACTGATGCGCCAGTCCAGGGCCCCGTCCTTCGACTCGGCGAGCAGCGCAGACAGGACGGGCTCCGCGCCCGCGGCCATGCCGCACGTGCTCATTCCGACTTTGATCGAGGGCTTGTCCGCCACAGCTGGCCTGGTGTCCCGGCGGGCCTCGAGGTCGGCGATGGTCAACCTGGGCATGTCACGCCTCCCCGTCCGAGGCCGCGCCCGACTCGCCGAACTGGGCCACGAGTGAGTCGCCGTCCACCTTCGCCAGCAGCTTCTCGTTGACGGTGACGACCGGTGCCAGGCCGCAGCATCCGACGCAGCGGACCACCTGGAGGTGGTACTCCTCGTCCGGAGTGGTTTCCCCGGGTCCGATGCCCAACGCATCGGAGGCCCGCTTCAGGAGCTCCGGGGCGCCCTTGAGGTAACAGGCCGTGCCCATGCAAACCGAGACGACCTTCTTGCCCGGGGACTTGAGCCTGAAGTAGTTGTAGAAGGTCAGGACCTCGTAGATACGCGCCAGGGGGACGTCCATCTCCTGGCCGAGGCTCATTGCCGCGTCGCGAGGCACGTAGCCGTACCGGTCCTGAAGCCCGTGGAGGGCCATGATCAGGCTGCCGCGCTTGTTCTTCCAGCGCTTCGCGATCGCCGCTACGTCGTCGTCAATCTGGGTCGGACTCAAGTGGATCTCCGGGATGCGCTCCAGGGAGCGAGGTCGTTTGGTGCAGCGGCACCGATGGGATGTTGACTCGAACGCTACGCGGGGGCGGGGGGCGTCGTTCAGGGCCGTTGTTCGTGTTGTCGCCGTGCTCCTGCGGTCGCAAAGGCACGCCGAGCGACCCGACAGGGGAGCCGGTTGACTTCTCAAGGGTCGACGGAGATGCCCATTGCGCCCGGTGGGCCGGAACTGGACGCGCCGCCCGCCATCTGTATCGTTGCGCAAGTAAACCAGGCTGAATGAGTGGAGGACCACGAGATGTCCGCACCCGCAGGCTCCGCGGCCTCTGCCGTGGGAACCCCTGTCGCCGCCCCCGCCTCGATCCCGGCCGATCGATCGGCCGACCTGTTCCGCTGGAACGCCATCCTGGCGGCCCTGCATCTGATCCAGGCCGCGGCCATCCTGGCCCTGTCGTTTGCCAGGAATCCGGTGGTCACGTCGCCCGTCGTGGGTACCTACTTGCACTTCGACCAGGCGACCAGCCATCTCGTCACCGCCCAGCGTTCGTTGTGGGACCTGCCGATCGGCCCGGCCGTGGCCCTGTTCTTCCTGATGAGCGCCGTCGCCCATTTCGCCATGGCGTTCCCGGCCCGGCGCTGGTACGAAGCTCACCTGGCGCGTGGTCAGAATCCCATTCGTTGGATCGAGTACTCCTTCAGTTCGAGCGTGATGATCGTGGTCATCGCCGCGCTGGCCGGCGTCCAGGAGGCGGGCACTCTGATCGCCATCTTCGGCGCGAACGCCGCCATGATCATGTTCGGTTGGAGCATGGAGATCGCGAACGAAGGCCGCGACCGACCTCAATGGCTGCACTACGTCTTCGGCTGCATCGCCGGCGCCGTTCCGTGGCTGGTCATCTTCGCCACGATCGCGATCTCGGCCACGGAACCGAACTCGGCGCCCATTCCCGGCTTCGTGATCGCGATCTTCGTGACGCTCTTCGTCTGCTTCAACGTCTTCGCGATCAACATGGTGCTGCAGTACCGGAAGATCGGCCGATGGCGCGACTACCTCTACGGCGAGCACGCATACATGCTCTTCAGCCTGATCGCGAAGTCGCTCCTGGCCTGGCAGGTCTTCTTCGGGACGCTGCGGCCGTAGATCAGCGGGGTCGGCCACGACGGCGGATCCCGGGTGACCGACCGCGATTTCACTGCGATTTCACTCGGCTGCGATTTCACTCGGTTCCACCCGATTGACGCCGCTCGCCGGGCCGAGTATTCTCCGCGTCGCCCCGACCGTGCACATCCGCTGCGGACTGATTCCGCGCGAAGAGTTCGCACGGCACCTTCCCGACATGAGCTCTGCCTTGATGCCTCCCAACGGTCCAGATCAGCGTTCTCGCAACCGACGTCCCCGCCGACGCCCCGCCGGCCGCGCGCCAATGGCCGAGTACGACGACTTCCAGGACGGCGACTCGCGCGACCTCGACATCAACGAGCTGCGCGGAATGAGCGCCACCGAGCTCGCGACGGTCGAGCGCGACCTCGAGATGGAGGCCGGAGCCGCCGGCAAGGAAGAGACGGTCGACCGCATTCTGGCCCGTCAGAGCGAACTGGCCGGGCACGCGTACGCGACCGGCATCCTCGACATCGTCGAGGACGGGTTCGGGTTCATGCGACGCCACGGCTTGATGCCGACTCCGGACGACGTCTACGTCTCGTCCAGCCAGGTCCGACGCTTCGGTCTGCGCATCGGCGATCGGATCAGCGGCTCCGTCCGAGCTCCTCGCGAGGGCGAGAAGTACTGGGGCATGATCCGAGTCGATCGGGTCAACGGCGTCGACCCCGAGACGGCCAAGCGCCGGCCCCGGTTCGAGGACCTCACGCCGGTCCACCCGGACGTCCTGATCAACCTCGAAACCGATCCGAAGAACCTGAGCCAGCGGCTGATCAACCTGGTCAACCCGATCGGCAAGGGCCAGCGCGCACTGATCGTCAGCCCGCCGAAGGCCGGCAAGACGATGCTCCTCAAGCACATCGCCAACGGCATCAGCACCAACTACCCCGAGATCCTGCTGATGGTCGCGCTCATCGGCGAGCGGCCCGAGGAAGTCACGGACATGCGCCGCTCGGTCAAGGGCGAGGTCATCAGCTCCACCTTCGACGAGCCCACCGAGAACCACACCCACGTCGCCGAGATGGCCCTCGAGATCGCCAAGCGCCAGGTCGAGACGGGCCGCGACGTCGTGATCCTGCTCGACTCCATCACCCGGCTCGCGCGCGCGTACAACCTCGCGTTGCCCCCGTCCGGTCGAACCCTTTCGGGCGGCCTGGATCCGATTGCCCTGTACCCGCCCAAGCGCTTCTTCGGCGCCGCCCGCAACATCGAAGAGGGCGGCTCGCTGACGATCATCGGCACATGCCTGGTCGACACCGGCTCGCGCATGGACGACGTCATCTACGAGGAATTCAAGGGCACCGGCAACAGCGAATTGATCCTGGACCGCAAGCTGGCCGAGAAGCGCATCTTCCCGGCGATCGACGTCCAGCGATCCGGCACCCGCCGCGAGGAGCTCCTCCTGGAGGAGCCGGTCCTCAAGATGGTCTGGACGATGCGCCGGATGCTCTCCGCGGTCGGTACCAACGAAGGCATCGAGCTGCTGCTCAACCGCCTGGTAAAGACCGACAGCAACGTCCAGTTCCTGGCGACCCTGACGAAGTCACTCGACCAGTAGAAGGGTCGCCTCCGCCACTGGCTCCGGGAGATCGGCCGGGCAGTCGACGTCAGGGCTTCGAAACTCTCGGCGGCAGCCGGGTGGGCGGGCCTTCACCTGCTGACCAACGCTCGGCGGCCCATCCTGCTGCGCACCTGCCGCGTGCGAGAATTGAGTTCATGTTCTTCGACCAGGTCCGGATCTTCGTCCACGCCGGTGACGGCGGCGACGGCGCGGCCACGTTCAGGCGGGAGGCCCACGTGCCGCGCGGCGGCCCCGACGGCGGTGACGGTGGCCGCGGCGGTTCCATCTATCTGACCGTCGACCCGGGCGAGACCAGCCTGCGCGACTATCGCCACGCCCACCACTTCAAGGGCACTCCGGGCGGTCGTGGCGCCGGGCAGCGCATGCACGGCAAGGCCGGCAACGACCTGGTGCTCAAGGTTCCACCCGGCACGGGCGTCTTCGACGACGAAACCGGCGGGCTGCTCGGCGATCTGGTCGGGGCCGAGCAGACTCTCATGGTGGCGCGAGGCGGGCGGGGCGGCCTCGGCAACGTCCACTTCACGACCTCCACGCACCAGGCGCCGCGCCACGCCCAGAAGGGCGAGCCCGGCGAGCAGCTCTGGATTCGCCTGGAGTTGCGACTCATCGCCGACATCGGCCTGGTCGGCCTGCCCAACGCCGGCAAGTCGACCCTGCTCGCGGCCCTTACCGCGGCACAGCCCAAGATCGCCGACTACCCGTTCACCACGCTGGAACCGAACCTGGGCGTGCTCGACCTGAGCGATGTGCTCGACGCCGGCGACGAGGAGACGCGCCGCCCGACGATCGCCGACGTGCCCGGCTTGATCGAAGGCGCCAGTTCCGGGGCGGGCCTGGGCCACGCGTTCCTGCGCCACGTGGAGCGGACGCGGGTCCTGGTCCACGTCGTGGACGGCGCGGATCGCGATCCGGAATGGAGCTACGGCGTCATCCGCGACGAGCTCGAGGCCCACGACCCTGAGCTCCTCAAGAAGCCGATCCTTGTCGTCTACAACAAGATGGATCTGCCTCAGGCCGCCGCGGCGTGGCCGGAGTTCGCGGAGGCGCGCCGCGGTCAGGGAATCCCCACGATCGCCATTTCGGCGGCGGGCGGCGAGGGGCTCGGGGAGCTGCGGAAGGGCCTGGCGTCGCTGCTTCCCGATGCCGCCGAGCTGGCCGAGCCGCCCGCGTCGGCCGGCGTCGTGGTTCATCGCATCGAATCCGTGGGCGACTCCTTCCGTGTCGACCGCGAGGACGGCGTTTTCGTCGTGCGAGGCAAGAAGATCGAGCGGCTGGCCGCCCAGACCAACTTCGAGGTCGAGGAGTCGGCCGAGCGATTCCAGCGCGAGCTCGCCCGCCTTGGCATCGACGAGGAGCTGCGCCGGCAGGGCGTGGCGCCCGGCGCGACCGTTCGCATCGGCGCCAGCGAGCTCGAGTGGGAACCCGACGACTGGGAGGATCGGTGACTTCCTGGGTCGACCCGGCCGATCGGCGTGTCGGCGTGCTGGGCGGAACCTTCGACCCGATACACTACGGGCACCTGGTCGTTGCCGAGCAGGTTCGTGAGGCGCTCGGGCTGGATCGAGTCCTGTTCGTGCCGGCCGCTCTGCCGCCCCACAAGCAGGACGACGACGTAGCCCCGGCGACGGATCGCGCCGCCATGGTGGAGCTGGCCATCGCCGGCAATGCGGCCTTCGCCATGAGCGAGATCGAGCTGCGGCGCGGCGGCCCCTCGTACACCGCCGACACCATGAGGGAGCTGGTCGACGAGGCGGCTCGCCAGGGAGTGGCCCGCGAGTTCTACTTCATTCTCTCGGCGGAGGCCCTGGCCGGGCTTGGCAGCTGGCACGACCCGGGCCGCCTGCTCGAGCTGGCCCGGCTGGTCGTGGTGCCGCGACCCGGGGCGCCTCTTCCGGACTCGGCCCGGCTGGCGGCCATGCTGCCCGGCGGCGCAGCCTCCGCGGGCCGCGTCGTGTGCGTAGATACCGTGCCGCTCGCCCATTCCGCGTCGGACGTGCGCGGCCGCGCGGCGAGCGGCCGCTCGATCCGCTATCTGGTGCCGCCGGCCGTGGAGGCGTACATCCGCGACCATCGGCTGTATCGTTCGGACAACCCCCGGAGGACCGCCTGACGTGACCGACCCATCGCCCCCGACCATCGAAGCCTCGACCGAAACGACGCCCAGCCCGGACGGCCTGCCGCGACGGCGCAAGCCCTCCGCGGACGAGCAGGCGCTCGCCGACGCGCTCGAGGCTGCCGTCGAGGCGGACGCGGATGCCGTGGCGGCCCCGGCCGAGCCCGAGATCGAGGAGTCGCTCCGGGCCCGCGGTCTGCGCCTCAGCTCGCTCGAGATCGCCCGCAAGATCGTCGATGCCGCCGAGGACAAGAAGGCGGCCGACATCGTTCTGCTCGACGTCTCGGAGCTCACCTCGATGGCGGACTACTTCGTCATCTGCTCCGGCGGCTCGGAGCGCCAGCTCGGCGCCATCGGCGACGGCATCGCCGAGAAGCTGCGCGACGAGGGCGTGAGGCCGATCGGGCGCGAGGGCGGCTCCAATTCACACTGGACGCTGCTCGACTTCGGCGCGGTCATCGTCCACGTCTTCGCCCCGCCGGAGCGCGACTACTACCAGCTCGAACGGCACTGGTCTAAGGCCAGGACCGTGCTGCGGGTTCAGTAGCCGGAACGCATCCCACGGTCGTACGGGCCGCTCACCTGCGTCCCTCGGCCCAATTCCGTAGACTTAGCCCACCGACGGCCCGCCCGCGCCGCCGAGACTCTGGAGAACCAGCCACGACCACTCCATACGCCGCCGAGAGACGAGAGCACCGCGCACCCACGATCGTCGACTACGTCAACATCCGCTGGGTCGACGAGTGGTGCAAGCGCTGCAACATCTGCGTCGAGATCTGCCCGAAGGACAGCCTCCTCCTGACCCACGATGCCATCATCGAGGCCACCGACTGCATCCGCTGCGGGCTGTGCGAGCGCTACTGCCCGGATCTCGCGATCGAGATCCTGCCCAAACGCGACGAGAACGGCAGGCTGCCTCAGGAGACCGAGGCCGAGGAGGCCGCATCGGCACTCGGAGCGGGGGCGCCTCACATCCCCGACGTTGCCAGAGGTCCGGCCGTCGCCGGCACCGACCCCCATCGCGGCATGACGGACGCCGAGAGCGCCTCCAACGTCGACCGCGACAACCCCACCTGATCGGACGGGACCACCGATGACCAAGCGACTCGTCCAGGGAAACGAGGCCATGCTCCTCGGAGCGGTGAAGGCCGGCGCGACCTTCTTCGCCGGCTATCCGATCAGCCCCTCGTCGGAGATCCTCGCGCAGGCGTCCGTCTACGCGGCGTCGCATCCCGAGTTCCGCTTCCTCCAGGAGGAGGACGAGATCGCCAGCGCCAACGCCATCCTCGGCGGAAGTCTCGCCGGCGCGAAGTCCTTCACCGCCACGTCCGGGCCGGGATTCAGCCTGATGCAGGAGGCCATCGGCTACGGCCACAAGGTCGGGATCCCGTGCGTGATCATGAACGTCATGCGCGTCGGGCCGGGGACCGGCATGCCCACGATGCCCGGTCAGGGCGACCTCAACCAGGCGCGCTACGGTTCGACGGGCGACTACACGAGCATCGTCTTCTACCCGTCGACGGTGGCCGAGTGCTACGAGTACGCGATCCACTCGTTCAACGCGGCGGAGGAGAGCCGGAGCCCGGTCGTCCTCATGTCCGACGCCTTCCTCGGCCACCTCAACGAAGTGGCGGATCTGGACGCGATCGACCTGCCGGTCGTCCCGCGGACGCTCGAGCCCCTCGCCTCCGGCGGGACGCGGCTCTTCTCTGGCGTGGCGACGTATCCCGACGGCGAACCGGCGACGGCCGATTCCGACGAGTTCATCCGCCAGTACCACGAGATGCGGGATCACCGGCTCCGCGTGTCCGAGCGGTACGCCTTCTACGAGTACGGCTGGAACAAGGAGTCCGACACGCTGGTGATCGCGTTCGGCATCACGCGTCGCATCGCCCAGCCGCTGGCCGCCCACTTCGCGCTCTTCCGCCCGATCAGGATCTGGCCGACCCTGGACAAGGAACTGACGGAGATCGCGGGCCGGTACAAGAAGATCGTCGTTATCGAGGGCAGCGACGGGCAGTACGCCAACGTCGTCGAGCGGATGCTCCTGCGACGCGTCGAGCGCGTGCCGCTGCTCGGCGGCCGGATGAGCATCGAGGCGATTCGCGAAGGCCTCGACGCGATCGGCATGCTTCCCGCGGAGCCCGCGTCATCCGCCTCCTCGTCGCCGGCCCAAACCGACGTTTCGTCGGTCGCCGGCTGACCCGCGTCCCCGCAGAGGTTTCATCGCCATGGCAGTCAAGGACAAGCTCAAGACCGATCTCTTCCCCACGATCTGGTGCCCCGGCTGTGGCATCGGCTTGATCATGCAACAGCTGGCCACGGTCATGGACGAGCTCGGCCTGGACAAGAGCAACACCGTCCTCGTCACCGGGATCGGCTGCACCGGCCGAATGGGCGCCTACATGAACTTCGAGTCCGTCTACACGCTCCACGGTCGAACGCTGCCGGTGGCCGAGGCGATCAAGATGGTCCGGCCCGAGCTGCACGTCATCGTCGTCTCGGGCGACGGCGACATCGCCTCGATCGGCGGCAACCACCTGCTCCACTCGATTCGCCGCAATCCGAACGTCACCGTGGTCTGCAACAACAACGAGATCTACGGCCTGACCGGCGGCCAGACCGGGCCCACGACGCCCAAGGGAACGGCCACCATCTCGTCGCCGGCCGGCGCCACGTACACGCCCATCAACCTCCAGGGCGTGGTCAACACGAATCCGAACGCCTACTACGCCAAGACCACGGTCTACCACCAGGGCCCGATGCGGAAGGCGATCAAGGAAGCGATCCAGTGGCCGGGCTTCGCGTTCGTAGACGTCGCCAGCCAGTGCATCGAGAACAACGGCCGGCGTATCGGATTCGCCAGCGCAAACGACATGCTTCAGCACTACCGCACCGAGTACAAGGCCGCTCCTCCAGGCTCGACGCACCTGGAGCCGCACCAGCTCGGCATCGTCAAGGGCGAGCCTCTCCCGGTCGCCGGCGGGTCCGGCGAGTAGGCGCGGGCAGGCGAGGAGGATCGTATGGCAGCCAAGTCCATAGTCATCGACGGAGTGGGGGGTCAGGGCGTCCGGGTCATCGGCAACACCATGGCCAGCCTGCTCGCCGTGATGGGCTACGAGGTCACGCTGCTGTTCGACTACGACTCGTCCGTTCGCGGCGGCATGAGCGAGGCCTTCCTCGAGTACGACCGCGAGCCGATCTCCAACTTCGTGGTCGAGTGCGCCGACGTCGTCCTGCGCCTGGCAGACCGCGGCCCGCACCATCTGAGCGCCGACTACGTGATCGCCGACATCGGCCTGACCAAGCCCGGCGAGAAGGGCGAGGAGATCCCCTTCCTGCAGCTGGGCGTCGAGAAGTTCGGGCGCGATCTCTTCGGCAACATGATCGCCCTGGGCCGGCTGCTCTGCCGCTGCGACGTCGAGTTCACCGAGGAGCACCTGCGCGAGGCGCTGCCAAACAAGTACGCCGACGAGAACATCGCAGCCATCAAGTACGGCTACGGGCTGAACGGCGACTCGATCAAGGCCATCGTCCCCGAGCAGGCCGCCAGCAGCTTCGCAGAGCGCTATGCGGCGAGAGTCCTTGCCGGCACCGCGCCTGCCGAGGCCGTCGAGTTGGCCGCGGCGCGGAACTGACGGGCGCGGCGTGAGCCCCAGACGACGCGGTCGCGGCCACGGGGGGGCCGGTGGGCCGGCCGTCGCTCATCCCGGCGCCGCGGTCTCCCAGCCTGAAGAGGACGTTCGAGGCGAGACCGAGGGGCCGAGCGCCACGGCGGCATCCGCCGCGCCGCCGAGCGGGACGCGCTACTACCCGAAGGGCGCGGGGCGTGTTCAGGGCGGGGCCCCCGGCGCCCCCAGGGCCAACGCCGGACCGCGCCGCCTGCCGAAGGTCCGGGCCGAGGTGCCCGCCGGCGAGGAGGAGGCGTCGGTCGGGCAGAAGTCTTCCTGCACGCTCGCCCAAATGCGCCGGTTCATCAAGAGCCGTCCGTACGTGCCCGTTCACGAGCTCCGGCGCCGCTTCCTGATCGAAGGCATCGAGGACGAGGTCAGTCCGATGCCGACGGGACAGGGCACGCTCTACGTGGGCCTGCCCGAGCGGGAGGCAGGTTTCCTCGGCGAGCTCGTCAAGGCCGGCGAAGTCGGCTGCGAGCTTCTGCTGGACCCGACGAGCCCGGGAGTCGTCGGCGTCTTCCCGATGAGGCCGGTCGCGCGGCAGTAGGGCTCGAAAGCCGGCGGCTCTGCGCCCCCAGGCGGGCGGCCCTCGGGCGGAAGCCCCTCGGCGATCCTTCGGTCAGAGTGCCGGCGCAGGCGCGTGGGCCGAGGGCTCGTAGCGGCGGAGCGGCTGCGTCGCGCGAACCACCGAGCGAAGAGCGGCGAGGTCGCCGCCGATCAGTCCGCGCGCCCGGGCCTGTACCAGCACGTTGCCGAGCGCCGTCGCCTCGACCGGGCCCGCGACGACGGGTAGCCCGCAGGTGTCGGCCGTGAGCTGGCACAGGAGCTCGTTGCGGCTGCCGCCGCCGACGATGTGGATCGCCTCGACTTCGAGTCCGGAAAGCCGGCGGGCGTCGGAGATCGCGCGAGCGAACGCCTGGGCGAGACTGTCGAGAATGCAGCGCGCGAACGCTGGACGGGAGCCCGGGACCGGCTGATCGGTCGCGCGGCAGTGAGCGGCGATTCGTGCCGGCATGTCGCCGGGCGGCAGGAACGCGGGATCGTCCGGATCGACCAGGCTGCCGCCGCGAGGTAGCTCGGCGGCCGCGGCCAGCACATCCGCGAAGTCCACCGGCCCGCCCTCGCGTTCCCAGGCCCGCACGGACTCCTGGAGCAGCCACAAACCCATCACGTTGCGGAGGTACCGGATCCGCCCGTCCACGCCCCGCTCGTTGGTGAAGTTCGCCTGCTGGCTGGCCTCGCCGCGGATCGGCGCGGCCAGCTCGACGCCGACGAGCGCCCAGGTGCCGCACGACACGTACGCGAACCGCTCGTTCTCGGCCGGCACGCCGACCACCGCGGAGGCGGTGTCGTGGGATCCCACCGCGGTCAGGACAGTGTCCCGAGAGAGTCCCGTGTCGCCGATCACCTGCGACCTGATTGCCCCGAGTCGATCGCCGGCGTGGACCAGCTCGGGCAGGATCGCCGCGGGCAGGCCCAGCTCGCGTACCAGGTCCAGGGCCCAGGAGCCCGCCACGGGATCGAAGAGGCCGGTCGTCGACGCGTTGGTGGCCTCGGCATGAACGCCGCCGGCCAGCCAGTAGCCGATGAGGTCGGGGATGAGCAGCAGCGCATCGGCCGCTTCGAGCTCGGCCGTCCCGAGGCCGGCGGCCAGCTGGTAGACGGTGTTGATTGGCATGACTTGCGTGCCGGTCACGGCGTACAGGCGCTCGCGCGGCACGGCCGAGTGGACCCACTCCACCCCGCGGGCCGTCCGGCCGTCCCGATAGTGATAGGGATTACCCAGCAGGCGTCCATCGCGATCGATGAGCCCGTAGTCGACGCCCCACCCGTCGACGCCCACGCTGGCGAGCGTGGGCGTCAGCCGAGCGGCCCGCCGCAGGCCTTCGACGATGTCGTGGTACAGCCGCAGCACGTCCCAATGCAGCCCGTCGGGCAGCGTGACCGGATCGTTGGCGAACCGGTAGGCCTCCTCGAGCTCGAGCGTGTGCGGGCCGACGTGGCCGACCATGACGCGCCCGGACGACGCGCCGAGGTCGACGGCGGCGACGGTGTCGGTCATCGATGAAGTGCGGTCGCGATGGGGCGGTTCCTCCGGGCGATCAGGCACCCCAGCCGGCCTGCTGACCGCCGACTCGCTCGGCGGCGACCTTCTCCGCATAGCCGGATCGGGCAAACGCCGCCATCGGATCCGGGCCGAGATTCATCTCGCCCCGTACCTCCCGGAGCATAGGGCGAACATCGGTGTCGTATGCGTCCATCAGGATCGCGCGCGCACCGAGGACGTCGCCGGCCTGCTGCGCCGCTTCGAGGGCCTTCTGGTCCACGATCAACGCCTTGGCGGTGGCTTCCTGGACGTTCATCACGCTGCGGATCTGGCCCGGGATCTTGGCCTCGATGTTGTGGCACTGGTCCAGCATGAACGCGACGCCGCTCTCCTGCCGGAGGGCGCCCGCCTTCACGCACTCGTGCATGATCCGGAAAAGCTGGAACGGATCCGCGGCGCCGACCATGAGGTCGTCGTCGGCGTAGAAGCGCGAGTTGAAGTCGAACCCGCCCAGCCTGTCGGCGCGGAGCAGCGAGGCCACGATGAACTCGATGTTCGTGCCCGGGGCATGGTGGCCGGTGTCGACGACGACCTTCGCCTTGGGACCCAGTGCCACGCAGTGGATGAGCGACGTGCCCCAGTCCGGAACGTCGGTATGGTAGAAGGCGGGCTCGAAGAGCTTGTACTCGAGAACCATGCGCTGGTTCGGGCCGAGCCTCTTGTAGACCTGCGCAAGCGATTCCGCCAGGCGATCCTGGCGAGCGCGGATGTCGTCCTGGCCGGGGTAGTTCGTGCCGTCCGAGAACCACAGCTTGAGGTCGCGCGATCCCGTCTTGTCCATGATGTCGACGCATTCGAGAAGGTGGTCGACGGCCTTCCGGCGAACGCGCGCGTCCGGATGGCAGACGCTGCCGAGCATGTAGTCGTCGTCCTGGAAGGTATTCGAGTTGATCGTTCCCAGGGCGACGCCCTTCTCGGCGGCGTGCCGGGCCAGGTCCGCGTAGTCGTCGACCTTGTCCCACGGGATGTGTAGGGCAACCGTGGGTGCGACGCCCGTGTACTGATTGACCTGGGCGGCGTCGTCGATCTTCTCGTAGGCGGTCCGCGGGACGCCCTTCTGCGGGAACACCTTGAACCGAGTCCCGGAGTTGCCGAATGCCCAGGAGGGGAGCTCGATCCGCTGGGTTCGGAGAACCTCTTTCGCGGAGCGACTGTCTTGATTCGTCGAGGTCACGGTCGTCTCCATATCTGTCTGCCTGGCGGACAAGCTCGTTTCGCGCTGGGCCTCCCGGGCGAAAACAGCCCGGCCCGGCGGCCTCACGCGCCGACAGCCGCCAGCTTGCCACAGGTTCCGATTGGTTTCAATCTCGTTGTTGACAGTTCGATTGCTTGTCGTCTAGTGTCCGAATACGCAAGCACTTGAAGGGTAACGGTCTACAAACGCGGCCTCGCCGCAAGGAGACTCGGGCCAGATGGAAACGGGCGATCGCCAGGAAGTGTTTGCTCGCGAGCGCCAGCAGCACATCGCCCTGAGCGTCGAGGAGCACGGTCGGGTGCGCGTCACCGACCTGGCGGAGAGGTTCGCCGTTTCCGAGGTGACGATCCGAAAGGACCTCCGGGTGCTCGAGACTGAAGGCAGGGTCGTGCGTGCTCACGGGGGCGCGCTGGCGCCGAGCCGCAGCCGGGCCGAGCGCGCATTCGAGATTCGCGAACGCCTCCAGCGCACGGAGAAGGAGCAGATAGGCGCTGCCGCTGCCGCTCTCGTCGTCGACGGCGAGAGCATCGCTCTGGACGCGAGCACGACCGCCCTGGCCATGGCCCGGCATCTCAAAGCGCGCGGCGGATGGGTTCACCTCACCGTGATCACCAACGGCCTCCGGATCGCCTCCGAGCTCGCCGGCCATCGCGGCATCACCGTGGCCCTGCCGGGCGGCTTCGTCCGATGGGAGGCCATGTCGGTGGTTGGCCCGTTGGGCGGCGGCCTCCTCGAGAAGGTGAACATTCAGAAGGCTTTCATGGGTGCCGCGGGGTTCACCCTCGAGACGGGATTGAGCGACGCGACCGACGAGGAGGCTCAGATCAAGCGCCTCATCGTCGGCGCGGCAAGCGAAGTGGTCGCACTCGTAGACCACACGAAGTGGGGGCGGACGGCGTTCGCCACCTTCTGCCCGACGGACAGGCTGACCACCGTCGTCACGGACGAGCAGGCGCCGGCCGACCTGGCCGAGGCACTACGCCAAAGGAGGATCCTGGTCAATGTGGCTCCAGGGCTCGAGAAGACGCCCTCGCACGGCTCCCGACTGTCATCCGACTCGACCGCGCTGGACACGGCGTCATGACCGATAGCGCGCCCATCGACGCGATCGAGCGCACCGGAGCCGGGACCGGAGCGTCCGTCCCGAGTTCGCCTCCGCCGGTTGCGCTTGCCGGGGTATCCAAGCGGTTCACGGGCACGCAGGCTCTCCAGGACGTTTCGCTCGAACTCCTGCCGGGTGAGATCCATGCTCTCGTAGGCGAAAACGGGGCCGGCAAGAGCACGGTCGTCAAGGTCCTCGCGGGGATCCACCAGCCCGACTCGGGCTTAGTGCTGCTCGACGGCAAGGCCGTCACCCTCCACGGTCCGGCGCAGGCGCGCTCGCTCGGCCTAGCCGTAGTCCACCAGGAGCCGCGCCTCTTTCCCGACCTGACGGTCGCCGAGAACGTCTTCATCGGGCATGTCCCGTCCGGCCGGCTGGGCTCCGTCAACTGGCGGGAGATGCGCCGCTCGGCGGACGAGATCTTCGACAGTCTCAGCGTTCACATCGATTCCGCCGCGGTCGTCCGCGGCCTGTCGATGGCCGACCAGCAGCTGATCGAGATCGCCAAGGCGCTCTCGATAGACGCGCGCGTCCTGATCCTCGACGAGCCGACAGCCTCGCTCTCCACCCACGAAGTCGTGCGGCTCTTCGAGATCATCCGCCAGACGCGCGACCGCGGTGTCGCCGTCCTCTTCGTCAGTCATCGCCTCGAAGAGGTGTTCGAGCTGTGCGATCGAGCGACCGTCCTCCGGGATGGGCGCCACGTGATCACCGCACCGACATCCGAGCTCACCGCCGCCGATCTCGTTCGCCACATGGTCGGCCGTTCTGTGTCGCTGTTCCCGAGGACGACCGCGCACATCGGCGACGTCCTCCTCGACGTACGCGGCCTGACTCGAGTCGGCGCCTTTCGCGACATCAGCTTCTCCGTCCGAGCGGGCGAGATCGTCGGACTGGCCGGTCTCGTCGGCGCCGGTCGCACCGAGGTCGCCCGTGTGCTGTTCGGCCTCGACCGGGCCGACGCGGGCGAGGTGCTGCTCGACGGCAAGAGGGTCAGCTTCAAGAGCCCGTCCGCGGCTCTCGAGGCGGGCATCGCCTACGTCCCCGAAGATCGGCATCTGGACGGTCTTGTCGGCGGCTTCTCGATCGCGGAGAACGTGACGCTGCCGATCATTCCGCGGCTGTTCCCGCGCTTCTTCGTCCGGGGCAGTCGCGAGCGCGCTCTCACGGCGGATTTCGTCGACCGCTTGCGCATCCGCTCGACCGGCGTGGACGAATTGATAGATGCCCTGTCGGGCGGGAACCAGCAGAAGGTGGTCATCGCGAAGTGGCTGGCCACCAATCCCAGGGTCCTGATCCTCGACGAGCCGACGCGCGGCGTCGACATCGGCGCGAAGGTGGAGGTCCATCGCATCATCTCCGACCTCGCCGCCTCCGGGCTGGGAATCGTCCTCATCTCCAGCGAGCTGCCCGAGGTTCTGGCGATGAGCGACCGGATCATCGTGCTCCACGAGGGCCGGGTGTCCGAAGAGATCCCGCGAGCCGAGGCGTCCGAAGAGCGGGTCATGTTTGCGGCGACCGGACAGGTCGCGGAGGAGTCGAAGAGTGGCGCTTAGTGTCCCGGCGGACGTCCATGCACCCAACCGCGTGAGCATTCTCGTCGGACGCGTGGCGCGGTCCCGCGAGTTGACCCTCGCGGGAGTCATGATCTTGCTGGGGACGATCGTCGCGATCCTGGCGCCCAGCTTCCTTTCGTCGACCAACGTGATCTCGGTCACCGCGCTGACGGCGATCGTGGCCATCGCGGCCGTCGGCGAAGCACTCGTCATCATCACCAAGAACATCGACCTCTCGGTCGAGTCGACGATGGGCCTGGTCGCGTTCGTCGTCGCGATCGCGCTGAAGCAGCAGTCGGTCCCGGTTCCAGAGGCCTGGGCCATCGGGATCGGGCTCGGACTGGTCCTCGGCATGGCGAACGGTGCCGTGATTACCGTCTTCCAGGTGCCGTCCATCGTGGCCACGCTCGGGACGCTGAGCATCTATCGCGGCCTGACCTACTGGGTCGCGGCCGGCCACGAGATCAACATCTCAGACCTGCCGGCCGGGTACACCGGTCCCGCGAGCCAGACCTTCTTCGGCGTTCCGCTCTTCGTCCTGCTGGCGATCGGAGTCGTGGTCGTCGCGGGACTCGCTCTGCGGTACACCGTCCTGGGCCGCCAGCTGTACGCCGTCGGCAGCAACGCCGAGGCGGCCGCGACCATCGGCATTCGTTCGCGACTGACGGTCTTCATCGCTTTCTCTCTGAGCGGAATGCTCGCCGGCGTCGCCGGCGTGCTGTGGGGGATCGAGTTCGGACAGCTCTACGCATCGTCGGCCAGCGGCGAGTCGCTGGCGGTGATCGCCGCGGTGGTCGTCGGCGGCGTGTCTATCGCCGGCGGTTCGGGGACGGTCGTGGGCGCGGCAATCGGCGCCCTCTTCCTGGGATTGATAAACAACGCCCTCACCGTCCTGAACCTGCCACAGGAGTGGCTCCAGGTGATCTACGGGGCCGTGATCCTGGTCGCCGTCGTCACCGATGCCCTCGTCCAGATGAGAGCCCAGCGAGCCAAGGCTCGGAGCCGACTGCGATGACGCAGGACGTACGAACCGCGAGCCCGCAGCCAACTCCGTCGCCGGCACCCTCCGATGCGTCGACGGGCGCGGCCGGACATTCGGGCGGCGTCATGAGACGGACCATCGGGCTCCTCTCCGCGGCTGCCCGGCTGGAAGTGTTCCTGGCGATCATCCTTGTCTTCCTGCTGTGGTGGGGAGCCCAGCTTTCGCCCTTCTTCCTGACCGGATCGAACTTCGGGTTCTCGATCCAGGCGGTCATGGAGATCTCGATCATGGCCCTCGCCATGACGCCGATCATCATCACCGGCGAGATCGATCTCTCGGTCGAGTCGATGGTCGGGCTGTCGGGCTGCATCCTGGGCTGGCTGTGGATGAGCGGCGTGCCGATCCAGCTCGGCATCGTGATCGTGCTTCTGGTCGGCCTGCTGGGCGGCCTGTTCAACGGCTTCGTCGTGACGCGCTGGGGCCTGCCGTCGCTCGTGGTGACCCTCGGGACGCTCGCCCTGTTCCGCGGGCTCGCGCACGTAGTCCTGGGCTCGACCGTGGTGACCGACTTCCCGGTCGAGTTCCGCGACTTCGGCTTCAGCTACCTGCCCGGCACGAACATCCCATGGACCCTCATCGCGTTCCTGATCCTCGCCGCGATCTGCTGCGCCGTCATCCACATGACATGGATCGGGCGCCAGGTCTTCGCGGTCGGCAAGAACAAGGACGCGGCGCGCTACTCCGGCGTTCGCGTCGGGACGCTCAAGGTGGCGCTCTTCGCCGTGTCCGGTCTGGTGGCCGCATTCGCCGGAGTGATTCTCGTGTCGCGGACTTCGACCGCGAACCCCGACAACGGACTGAACATGACCCTCGCGGTCGTGACGATCGCGGTGCTCGGCGGCGTGGACATCAACGGCGGCAAGGGCACCATCCCGGGCGTGATCCTCGCCGTCTTCATTCTTGCGGCGCTCAAGAGCGCGTTGACGCAGGCCGGCGTTTCCACTGACTACCAGAACGTGGCGATCGGACTGCTTCTGATCGTCTCGGTTGTCACCCCCCTACTTGCTCGTCAGTTCCAGGTTTTGGTCGATCGCATTCGTCTGGGGCGATGGCGACATCGCCTCGGTCGAGGGCGTCCGGCACCCGATCCGGCGGCTGGCGAGGTCGTTCGGTGAATCTCGGAAGGGAGGAGTCACTCGATCCATAGCTCAGAGGAAGGAGTCGTTGGATACTCCACAACCCTGTAAGGAGGAGTTGTCAAATGTTCCATCGCATGCCGCGAGCGGCCGCGGGAGTGGCGCTCGTACTCGTACTGGCAG
Source organism: uncultured Chloroflexia bacterium (assembly GCA_963838285.1). Classification (GTDB taxonomy): domain Bacteria; phylum Chloroflexota; class Limnocylindria; order Limnocylindrales; family CSP1-4; genus Fen-1039. The sequence goes on along the minus strand of CAWIQP010000007.1, from coordinate 100,739 downwards.
GTTGTAGCTCGACGGCGGCAACGCCGACCGCAGCTCCTGTCGTCACCCAGGCACCCGTCGTCACCCAGGCACCGGTCGTCACCACGGCGCCGGCCGCCTCCCAGGCTGCGGGCGGGGCCGTCGGCAGCATCGTCATGATCCCGAAGCAGATCAACAACCCGTACTTCGACGTCGCCTTCAAGGGCGCCCAGAATGCGGCTGCCGATCTCGGCGGAACCCTGACCGAGGTTGGCCCGAGCGCCGCCGACGCGACGCAGCAGATCCCGTTCATCCAGACGGCCACCACCCAGGGCGCGAAGGCGATCATCGTCTCCGCTGACGATGCGAACGCGATTGCACCGGCCCTGCAGCAGGCCATGGCCGCCGGCATCAAGGTCGTCGGCTATGACTCGAGCCCGGCCACGGGCGCATACAACGTGTTCGTGAACCAGGCCGACACGGCCGGCATCGGCAAGGGCCTCGCCGACATGGCGTGCGACGAAGCTCCTAGCTGCACCGGCGAAATCGCCGTTCTTTCCGCGGCCCAGACCGCGACGAACCAGAACGCCTGGATCGCCGCCATGCAGACGACCCTCAAGGACGCCAAGTACGCGAACCTCAAGTTCGATGGCGTCTACTACGGCAACGACGACCCGCAGGTCAGCACGACGCAGGCTCAGGCCATGCTCGCGGCTCACCCGAACCTCAAGGTCATCGTCGCCCCGACGACCGTTGGCATCGTTGCCGCGGCGCAGGTCGTCACCTCCCAGAACCTCATCGGCAAGGTCTTCGTGACCGGCCTCGGCACCCCGAAGGGCATGGTCGACTTCGTGAAGTCCGGCGCTTCGCCGGAGTTCGCGCTCTGGAACGTCACCGACCTCGGCTACCTCGCCTACGCTGTGGCTGTTGACCTCGTCAACGGCACCATCAAGGGCACCGCCGGCGAGACGTTCACCGTCGCCAAGGTCAACAACGGTGCGCCGTACACCATCGGCGCCGACAGCGTCGTCGTTCTCGGTCCTCCGTTCGTCTTCAACAAGGCGAACATCGACCAGTACGTCGCGTCGTTCGGCTTCTAGCCCCATCCTCTAGCCCACACTTTCGCCTGCCCCGGCCCATCCTGGTGCCGGGGCAGGCGCTTTGAGAGCGCAAAATGGAACGTGTCGCATTCGCGATGAAGCTCCTCCCCGGAGCCGAGGCTGAATACCGACGGCGCCATGCCGCCGTCTGGCCCGAGATGCTCGAGGCGCTCCGGGCGGCAGGGGCACGCAACTACTCCATCTACCTGCACGGCGACGACCTGTTCGGAGTGCTCGAGGTGGACGACTTCGACCGCTTCCGGACGACGATGGACGCCGCGCCCGTGAATGCCCGCTGGCAGGCGGACATGACGGCACTCATCGATCCCTGCATCGATCCCGCGACCGGCTTCCATCGCCGCCTCGACGAGGTCTTCCGCCTCGACTGATCGGGTTGGCGGCCGGCTGAGTCTCGGTCAGTGGGACCGGGGAGTGGCGTGGTCTACGATCCGCTGTGCTGGGAGCCGCAGAAGCCGGCGCCCGTCACCAGGAGGTAATCGGCGAACGTGGCTCTGAGGGAACCGTTTCCAGACCTCGACGAGATCATCTCCTCGATCGGGGCGGGCGGCGTTCACGTAGCCGCCATCGAGGCCAGCGAGGGCGCGGCAGGCAACATCTCGGTGTGCATCGGCTGGCCGATCGAGGTTCGACGGCGTTTCCCGATCGAGGAAGAGATTCCACTTCCACAGCCCGCGCCCCACCTGGCGAATCACATCGTTCTGGTCACCGGCTCGGGTCGGCGCCTGCGTGAGATCCAGGACGATCCCGCAGCGAACCTCGGAGCGGTGAGGATCTCGCCGGACGGGATGTCGGGCACGCTCCACACCGCGCCGCACCGGTTGTTCGATCGCGTCACGTCCGAATGGAACTCGCACCTCGCGGTTCACGACGACACCGTCGAGCGGACCGGGACGAACTTCCACGCAGTCGTCCACGCCCAGCCGCCGCACCTCACCTACCTCAGCCACATCGCGGAGTACCGGGACGAGGCCTACCTCAACCGGCGCCTGCTGCGATGGGAGCCGGAGACGATCATCAACCTTCCGGCCGGGATCGGCGCTCTGCAGTTCATGCTGCCCGGGTCCGCGCCGCTCATGGAAGCGAACGTCAGGAGCCTGCGCCAGCATCGCATCGTGGTCTGGGCCAAGCACGGCGTCATGGCGCGTTCGGACATTTCCGTGAAGCGAGCGGTCGACCGAATTGAGTACGCCGAGACTGCGGCCAACTACGAGTACATGGACCTGGTGATCGGCGGACGTGCGGAAGGCCTCTCGCTCGACGAGCTGCGAGCGGTGGTGGCCGCGTTCGGCGTGGAAACCAGCCTGGTCTGATCGCTGCCCCGAGCGCCCCGAGCGCCCCGAGCGCCCCGAGCGCCCCCGGCGCCCGGGGCGCCCCTTCGTCGGCCGCGGCTCACAGCCTGGCGGGGACTACGCGCTCTCCGTGGTTAGCACCGCCGCACCGCGGATCGCGCCTGCGGCGAGCGCCGATAGTGCCTCGTTGCCGGCCTCGAGCGGGAAGATCGCGAGCGACGTGCGGATCGGGATCGAGGCGGCCAGCGCCATGAACTCGGCCGCGTCGCGGCGAGTGACGTTCGCGACGCTGCGGATCTGACGCTCCCACCACAGCCAGTCGTACGGGAACTCGGGCACGCGGTCGAGGTGGATCGCGTTGACGGCCACGATGCCGCCGCGGTCCAGCGCGCGAAGGGCTGCCACGACGACGTCGCCGGCCGGCGCCGTGGTGATGGCCGCGTCGAGCGGCTGTGGCACCGGATCGGCATACCCGCCGGCGGAAGCGGCGCCCATCCCGAGGGCCAGTTCCCGCTCCGCCTCGGATCGGGTCCGGACGTGGACCTCGCAACCCCAGTGGCGCGCGATCTGGATGCACAGCAGGGCCGAGGCCCCGAATCCGTACAGACCCAAACGGCCGCCGGGCTGGATGCCGGACACGCGCAGGGCTCGATAGCCGATGACCCCGCCGCACAGGAGAGGCGCGGCGTCCAGGTCGGCGAACCCTTCCGGGATCCTGACGGCGACGTCGGAGCGCACCACCATGGCCTCGGCGAAGCCGCCGTCGCGGTCCCAGCCCGTGAAGGACGCGGCCTCGCAAAGGTTCTCGCGACCGGACTGGCAGAAGCGGCACGTCCCGTCTGTGCCGAAGAGCCAGTACGCCCCGGCCCGATCCCCGATGGACCATCCGGTCACGCCCTCGCCGATCGCGGCCACTCGGCCCACGGCCTGGTGGCCCGGCACGATGGGCAGCCGTCTTGCCTCCAGATCGCCCGTCGCGAGTTGGAGATCGGTCCGGCACACGGCGCAGGCGCTCACGCGCAGCAACAACTCGCCGGGACCGGGGACAGGCTCATCACGGTCCACCAGCCGAAGCGGGCCTTCGGCGAGCGGCGACGGCCGAAGGAGTTCGAGGGCGCGCATGAACCTCAGATTACTCCGCGTTGGGGCGCCCGCTACCCTTGACAGTCTCTACGCTGTAGAGCTAGACTCTACACAGTAGAGTTCTACACAGTAGAGGTGCACGAGAGATGCTGGAGATCAGGGGCCTGAGAAAGGCCTACGGCGACCTCGAGGTCCTGCGGGGCGTGGACCTCGAGGCGAGGGGCGGCGAGATCGTCGGCCTGCTTGGACCCAACGGCGCGGGCAAGACGACGCTCGTCTCGATCGTGGCGGGGCTGCGGCGCGCGGACGCCGGTACGGCGACGGTGGACGGCATAGACGCCCTGGCTCACCCGGAACGGGCGCGCGAAGTGCTCGGGCTGGCGCCGCAGCAGCTCGGCATCTACCCGGTTCTGTCGGTCGAGCGGAACATGGCCTTCTTCGCCGAGCTGGCCGGCCTGACCGGGAAGCGACTGCGCGACCGAATAGTGGACGTCGCCGACGCGCTCGACCTGACGAAGCTGCTCGGCCAGCGAGCGTCGACGCTCTCCGGCGGCCAGAAGCGGCGGCTACACACCGCCATGGCGCTGGTTCACGAACCCAGAGTCCTGTTCCTCGACGAGCCGACCGTGGGCGCCGACGTCCGATCGCGGAACCATATCCTGCAGGTCGTTCGAGACCGGGCCGAGGCCGGCTCCGCCATCGTCTATACGTCGCACTACCTGACCGAGATCGAGGACCTGGCCGCCAGCGTGGCCGTGCTGGAGGCCGGTTGCGTCATCGCCCGTGGACGGGTCGCGGACCTGATAGCCCGGTTCGGCAGCCCGGCGCTTCGACTGACGTTCGAGGGCCCCGCTCCGGCGCTCGACGATTTCGAGATAGCGGGATCGGTTGCCACCCTCAGAACGCCCGATCCGGCTCGCGCCGCGGCGGAAGTCCTCGGCCGGCTCAACGGCTCGTCCGAGCGGCTGCGAAGCGTCGACATCGTGCGGCCGAGTCTGGAGGCCGCCTACCTGGCGCTCACGGGGCGCCGCTCCAACGAAGACACCGCCGCGGGCGCGGCTCGCGACACTGCGGCCGGCGACACTGCGGTCCGCGACACAAAGGAGGCCGTCGATGAGCTGGTCGCGTAGTCGAGTCCTGATGCGCCAGAACTGGGAGTTGCTGATGGCCGACCCGGCCCCCATCGTCCTGCTCACGGCGATGCCGCTCGTGATGATGACCTTCCTGCAGGGGACTGGCAGAGCGGTGCTCCAGGCAGCCGGCTACACGAACGTCAGTGGCGCCGAGCTGGCCGTGCCGGGGATGACGACCATGTTCGCCTTCTTCGGCGTCGGCTTTATCACGACGGCCTTCTTCACGGAGCACGGCTGGGGAACGTGGGATCGCCTGCGCGCGAGCCGCGCCACGACCCTGGAAATCGTTCTCGGCAAGATCATGCCGTCGGCGCTTCTGATGCTCGGGCAGATGGTTCTGCTGTTCGGCGTCGGCATCTTCGTATTCGGGATGAAGGTCAGCGGTTCGGTCGCCGGCCTCGGGTTGATGATCTTCGTCTGTGTAGTCGTGCTCGTCGCCCTGTCCATGCTGCTGACGGCCGTCCTGAAGACCGCCAACCAGCTCATGGCCGTGGTGAACCTGGAGGCGATGGTCCTGACCGGTATCGGTGGGGCGCTCACGCCCGTCGACGTGCTGCCCGGCTGGGCCCAGGCGATCGCTCCGCTCAGCCCGGCCTACTGGATGCTGAAAGGCTTTCGCGCGGTGATCCTCGAGAAGGGCGGTCTGGACGCTACCATCGTCCCAGCGGCGGTCACGCTGGCGTTCGCGGCCGGCATCGCCGCGATCGCGATGTGGAGATTCTCGGTCACCGACGAGAAGGTCTGGGAGGGCTGATGGCGAGACGGGCGAACGAGCCCGACGGCCCGGCGAAGGAGCCGGGCCCGGCGATCCGGCGCGAGACGGGCTCGCGAGAGCACCTGACCCGGCCTCGGGTCATCGCCGCCGCCCTGGCGATCGTGGATCGCGACGGGCTGGACGGGCTCACGATGCGCGCCCTGGGCCGGGAGCTCGGTGTCGACCCCATGGCCGCCTACCACTGGTTTCCGAACAAGCCCGCGATCCTCGAGGGCGTCGCCGAGGCGATCCTGTCGGAGATCGCCGTGCCGGCGCTCGATGCCCGCGTGTCGTGGCGGCAGATCGCGATGGGGATGGGGCACGAGTACCGGGCCGCGCTGCTGCGCCACCCAAATGCGCTGCCGGTCGCTTCGACCCAGCCGGTCCTGACTCCGCGGGGCTTCGAGGTTATCGAGTGGGCCGCGGCGGCTCTGGTCGCCGCCGGGATGACGCCGGGCGCCGCTCTGGAGGCCATCAATACGGTCGCCGCCTTCGTGATCGGCACGGCCCTGGTCGACGTCGGCGTTACGCCGGGCAGCGAGCCGGTCGAGGACGAGACGATCTCGAACGCCTACGCGAACATCGACACGACGCGATTCCCCACGCTGGCCGCGGCGATGGGCGAAGCGATGACACTGCTCGCCGACGACGAGGCCCAGTTCGAAACCGCGCTCGACGCGCTGGTGCGCGGCCTGGACTCGAGCTTCCGCGACCGCGGGCTGCTCAGGTGAACCACCACTTCGAAAGGACGGGGCATGGGCTGGAAGGGTAGAGATATCCCGGATCAGACCGGCAAAGTGGCCGTCGTTACTGGCGGCAACGGCGGCCTCGGTCTGGAGACCTCACGACAGCTTGCCGCTCACGGGGCTCTCGTCGTGATCGGGGCCCGCAATCTCGAGAAGGCCGAAGCCGCCCGCCAGTCCATCGCGGCTTCCGCCCCGGACGCGCTCCTCGAGATCCGCCGGCTCGACCTGGGCTCGCTCGCGTCCATCGCCGACTTCGCCGCCGCGGTGACCGCGGACCACGCCAGGGTCGACCTCCTGTTCAACAACGCCGGCGTCATGGCCGTGCCGGAGGGCAAGACCGAGGACGGCTTCGAGACGCAGTTCGGGACGAACCATCTGGGTCACTTCGCCCTGACGATGCGGCTGCTGCCCGCGCTCCTGGCGGCGCCCGCGGCTCGAGTCGTGAGCACGACCTCGGTCGCCCGCTTCACCGCCGGCAAGTACGACCTGGCGAACCCGCACATGCGGGGCTGCTACAAGCCCTGGGCCGCCTACGGCATGTCGAAGCGCGCGGACCTGCAGTTCGCCCTGGAGCTCAATCGCCGCCTGGCCGGCCGGCGGGTTACCGCCTACGCCGCCGATCCGGGATTCTCGAGGACGAATCTCCAGGCGGCCAGTTTCAAGGCCATGCGCGGCCTGCAGCAGCGGTTCTGGGTCGTCGCCACGCCGGTGGCCGGACAGAGTGCCGCAAGCGGAGCTTTGTGCCAGCTTCGTGCCGGAACCGACCCGTCCGCGGTCGGCGGGACGCTCTACGCGCCCCGCTGGTTCTCCTTCGGCGCGCCGGTCGTGCGCAAAGTCGGGTCGAGATTCAAGCGGCCGGCGCAACTCGCCGCGCTGTGGGAGCTCTCCGAGCGCGAGACCGGGCTCTCGCTGGCGTCCATCCTGGGCTGACCGAACCGACTGCCCGACCCGCGACCGGCCACCGGCCACCTGCCGACCGGCTGACCTGCGGCTACCGCCTCGCGAGGACCTCACCGGACTGAGGCATGCCCGGGAGGCAGGCCATGTGGCGATCGCCGCCCTCACGCTTGGCCAGGTACATGGCGTAGTCGGCGGCCCTGAGCAGGGTCTCCGGGTCGCTTCCATTGTCCGGGTAGAAGCTGATGCCGATGCTGACGCTGACCTTCACCCTGTGCCGGTCGAGCGTGAACGGCCTGGCGACGGCGCGTCGGACCTTCAGGGCAACGGCGTCGGCCTCCTGACCCTGGTGGATCGTCTCCAGGATGATCACGAACTCGTCGCCGCCGATGCGGGCGACCGAGTCGCTCTGACGCACGCTCCTGGTGAGCCTCGCCGCTACGGCGCGCAGCAGCAGGTCGCCGACGTCGTGTCCCTGGGAGTCGTTGACGTCCTTGAAGCCGTCGATGTCCATGAACAGGACGGCGAATACGTTGCCGGCGCGACGAGCACGAGCCACGAGCTGGTTCAGCCGGTCTTCCATGAGGAAACGGTTCGGCAGGTCGGTCAGTGGATCGTGCGTGGCGAGGTGCTGAAGGGCGATCTCCGTCTGCCTGATCTCGTTGATCTCGCGGGTGACGCCCACCAGGCCGATGACGTTGCCGGACTCGTCGTGAAGCGGCAGCTTGCTGGTCAGGGTCCAGTTCGCCCGACCGTCGGCCAGCTGGCGGCTCTCGATCAGGCCGATGATCGGCCGGTTCGACTCCATGATCCTGATGTCGTCGCGCCGGGTACCCTGGCCGAACACCTCGCCGTAGAGCTCGATGTCGGTCTTTCCGATCAGCTCCGACGGATCCGAGAAGCCGAGGTCCTGGGCCATCTTCCGGCTGACGCGCAGCAGCCGGCACTCGCGATCCTTGAAGTAGATGCTGTCCGCCGTAGTGTCCATCAGGGCGTGGAAGAGGAACGCGTCGCCGAGCGGATCGTGATCCGACATGTCCGCCTCCTCTTCGCCGCTGGTTTCCCCCGGCTCAACGTCCCGGGGACGCCGCGGAAGGGTGGCGCCCGGCCGACGGCGAAACGACGGCCGGATGCTATCTCGCCACCGTCCTACAGGCGAGGCTTACTTTCGGCGTGGAATATCCGGCCGGAGGGCGGCAGGCCGAGGAACTCTGCAGCCGGAGAACTCTTGACATCTTGACGCATGCCCTGATGCTTTGATGCATGAGAACCACGGTCAGGATCGACGACAGCCTACTCGCCGAGGCGAAGGCCCAGGCCGTGCGGTCCGGGCGCACCCTGAACGAGGTCGTAGAGGATGCGCTGCGTGAGTCTCTGGCCCGACGAGATCGAACGGTCCGCGATCGAGCGATCGATCTACCGGTCTTCTCCGGCGGCCGGCTTCAGCCGGGTGTCGACCTGGACGACAACTCGGCCCTGGCAGACCTGATGGAAGGAACGGACGTCTGATCCTCCCCGACGTCAATGTGCTCGTGTAAGCGTTCCACGAAGGGACGCCCGATCATGCGCGCTACCGCGACTGGTTGACGGCTGCTTCGATCGCCTACGAGCCGATCGCGCTGACGGAGATCGTCCTGAGCGGTTTCATCCGGGTGGCTACGCATCCACGAGTCTTCACGCCGCCGGCGCCGGTCGCCGCGGCCTTCGAGTTCGCGGACGCGCTGCTTGCCCAACCGGGCGCCGTGCTGGTCGGCCCCGGCCGGCGGCACTGGGAGATCTACAAGAGCCTGTGCGTGTCCGTCGGAGCGAAGGGCAATCTGACGTCGGACGCATTCATAGCCGCGCTCGCGATCGAGTCGGGATGCGAGCTGGTGACCACGGATCGGGACTTCAGCCGCTTCCCGGGCCTTCGGTGGCGGCATCCGCTGGCAGGGGCGTAGCCGATCTCCCACCCGATCCTGCCGGCGCCTCCGGCGGCCCCGACGCTGCTCAGCCGCGTACTGCCGTCCCCTCGATCGCCAGCAGCCGACGCTTGATCGAGTGAGCCGTCCGCCGGTCGGCGTAGGTCGAGCCGCCGTAGCCGCCGAGAGCGCTGATCGGCGCCGATTACGCGATGGCATGGAATCAGGATCGGGAGGGGGTTGCGACCCATCGCTCCGCCTACGGCCCGCGCCGCGCCCGGTCTGCCGATCCGTACCGCCAGCTGGCCATAGGCGGCCGTCTCGCCGTACTGGAGCCGCGCCGCGCCGGTCAGGACCAGGCGGTCCCATTCCGAAACCCGCAGGTCGAGAGGCAGGTCGAAGCGCCGTCGCGTTCCGCCGAAGTACTCGCCGATCTGCCGCGCGGCCTCGGACAACGTCTCGCGCCACTCGGCCGGCACGTGTCCGTCCTCGGCGGGGAGCACCGTGCCGTGGAGCCGCCGCGCGAGGCCGTCCGCAAAAGCCGGTGTCTCGTCGTCGAGGCCCACGGCCACGATCCCGACGGCGGTCGTGGCCAGGTGGAGCGATCCCCACGGCGCCGGACACTTTGTGAAGGCGGCGATCGCGAGCGTCATCGTCACAGTGTGACGGCCGGCGCCGTTGGCGGGAACGGGATTCCGCGCCTATACTCCCCAGGAGTATGCAAGCAACGACTTCAGCCACCGCCCCGGCAGCCGCGCCGGCCGATTCCCCCGGACCGGCCATAACCGCCGCCCCGTCGGCCGAGATCCAGCTGCCCATCGAGGGCATGAGCTGCGCGTCCTGCGTGAACCGCATCGAGCGCTTCCTGCGCAAGACCCCGGGCGTGGCGGAGGCCAACGTCAACCTGGCGACGGAGGTGGCCACCGTCCGATACCTGCCGGAGCTCGCCGGCATGGACGAGCTCGTCCGGGCCATCGAAGCGGCCGGATACGAGGTGCGCCAGCTACGGGAGTCGGCCGACGGCGCCCGCGCGAGCCTGATCGACGAGGCCGACGCCGAGGCGTCCGCACGGGCCGCCGAGCAGCGTTCGCTGGGCATCGCGGCGGCCGTGGCGCTCGCTGTCGCGGCCGCGACCATGTTCCTGATGTACGTGCCGGTCCTGCCGCTGACGATGGAGGGCCTGGCCTGGGTGCTCGTCGGGCCGGCGACGTTCGTCCAGTTCTGGGCCGGACGGCGCTTCTACCGCGCGGCCCTCAGGGCGGCCGTGCACGGTTCCACCAGCATGGACACTCTAGTGGTCGTCGGAACGACCGCGGCGTGGGCCTACAGCGTCCTCGTGACGCTGGCTCCCGGCGTATTCCGTTCGGCCGGCATCGAGCCGCAGACGTACTTCGACAGCTCCACCGCGATCGTTGGGCTGGTTCTGACGGGGAGATGGCTTGAGGCCCGTGCGAAGGCCCGGACCGTCGGCGCCATCAAGTCGCTGCTCGGGCTCCAGGCAAGTTCCGCGCGAATCGTCAGAGGCGGGCGCGAGATAGACGTGCCCCTCGAGGAGGTTCGGGTCGGCGACCTGGTTCGGGTCAGGCCGGGCGAGCGGGTTCCGGTCGACGGGCGCATCGCCGAGGGGAACTCCGCGGTCGATCAGTCGATGCTCACCGGGGAGCCTCTGCCGGTCGACAAAGGGCCCGGCGACGAGGCGATCGGCGGAACGATGAACCTCAACGGGACTTTTCTGATGCGGGCCACGCGGGTCGGGCGCGACACCGCCCTGGCCCACATCGTCGATCTGGTCCGGCGGGCCCAGGGCTCCAAGGCGCCGATACAGAGACTGGCGGATCGGATCGGCGGCGTCTTCGTGCCCGTCGTTCTCGGGCTCGGGGCCGCCACCTTCGCCCTTTGGTTCGCGTTCGGCCCGGAGCCGAAGCTGACCCATGCCCTCGTGGCGTTCATCACCGTCGTCGTGATCTCGTGTCCTTGCGCGATGGGCCTGGCCACGCCGACGGCAATCATGGTCGGGACCGGCAAAGGAGCCGAGGCGGGCATCCTGATTCGCGGCGGCGAAGCTCTCGAGATGGCCGCCGCGGTCGATGCCGTGGTCTTCGACAAGACCGGCACGCTCACCCGAGGACGTCCCTCGCTCGGAAGGGTGATCGCGGCGCCGGGTTTCTCCGTCGACGAGGTTCTCGATCTCGCCGCGTCGATCGAACGTGGCAGCGAGCATCCGCTGGCCGCGGCGATCCTTGCCCGCGCCGACGAGGCCGGCCTGGGACGCCGGCCGGTGGATGAGTTCCAGGCCGTGGCAGGCCGGGGCGTTCGCGGCCGCGTCGGCGGTCTCCGGGCGATCGTCGGGACGGCCGCGTTCCTGGAGGCGGAGGGTGTGGACACCCGCCCGCTTGCCGCGCTCGCCGAGAGCGGGTCCGCGGTCACGTATCTGGCCGTCGACGGCCGGCTTGCAGGGGCGCTGCCCACGGTCGACGAGATCAAGCCGGAGGCGGCGGGCGCGGTCCGCGACCTCACCGCCGCCGGGCTCGAGGTCTGGCTGGTCACGGGCGATGGGGATCGGGTCGCCCAATCGGTCGCCGGTGTGGTCGGCATTCCGGCGGACCATGTACTGGCGGACGTTCTACCGGCCGGGAAAGGCGACGCCGTAGCTGCCATCCAGGCCCGCGGATTGCGCGTGGCGATGGTCGGGGACGGCATCAACGACGCGCCGGCGCTGGCTCGCGCGGACATGGGCATCGCAATAGGGACGGGCGCCGATGTGGCCATGGAGGCCTCCGACATAACGCTGGTCGGGGGCGATCCGCGCGCCGTGGCCACGGCAATCCGCCTCTCCCGTCAGACCCGGCGGGTGATCCGCCAGAACCTGCTCTGGGCCTTCGGCTACAACGTCGTCCTGATCCCGGTGGCGATGGGGGCGCTATTTCCCGTCTTCGGGATGACGCTGAACCCGGCTTTGGCTGCGGGCGCGATGGCCTTCTCGTCCGTGAGCGTGGTCTCCAACTCGTTGCGGCTCCGTCGCTTCTCGCTGGGAGCAAGCTCGCCCGCAGGTTCAGCGGCCGCTCCACCGCACCCGGCTCCCGCCGCGTAGCCGCGGCGAGGCGCTCCGCTCGTTAGATCCGGTAGGGCGGGAGCGAGTCCCAGAAATCCTGGATCGAGGCCTCGAGCTTCGGGAGATCCTGGTTCGGGTTTTTGAGGAAGTCCAGCAGGAAGGATTGCATTCCGTTGGCGCCGACGAACTCCGGCCGCGAGTCACGGTCCATGAACTGGGCGATGCGCCCGGCGTTGCCAACGATCGAGACGGCCTTCGCGGTCAGGGCGTCGAAGCCGGCCGGGTCGGCGTCCCTGGCGGTCGGGATCAGAGCGCGGTTGGCCTTGTACATGAGCAGCTGAGTGGAGCCCCTGGCCCAGAACTCCAGGTAGGCTCTGGCGTTGTCCAGATCGGCCGTCAGTGTCGGCGACTTCGCGTACAGCATCCAGACGTCGACCGGGGCGTCGATGGCCGCCTCGGCATCGAAGTCGTTGCCCATGGCGGGGAATGGAAAGAAGTCGATGTCGGCCAGGGCGGCGCCGGTCGGGTCGGCCGCGGTGACCTCGTCCGTCAGGAACAGCCCGATGAAGTACATGCCGGCCGTCTCCCGGACCAGTGCGTCGCAGGCGCCCTGCCAGGTCAGATCCGCGAAGTCGGGACTGCAGTAGGGGATGAGCTTCCGCCAGGTCTCGAAGACCGTCGTGACCCTCGGGTCGGTCCACTCGATCGCGCCGTCCAGGAGGGCAATGTGGAAGTCGTAGCCGTTCAGCCTCAGGTCGAGGATGTCGAAAATGCCCATCGCCGGCCAGCCGTCGTGGTCGCCGAAGGCGATCGGGGTCAGGCCATCTTTCTGCATTCGCGCGCACAGCGCGAGCAGATCGTCCCAGGTGGCCGGGACCGTGTAGCCCTTCGCCGCCCAAACGCTCTTTCGGTAGAACATGCACCACGGATAGAAGTCGACCGGGATGCCGTAGACCCTGCCGTCGTTCCCGGTCACGGTGGTTGCCAGTCCGGCCGTGAAGTTGTCCTTGACATGCGCCCACACGTCGTCGATGGGCGCCGCCAGGCCCTGGGCTGCCAGGCTCCGCATCCGGTAGCCGGAGAACCAGGTGAAGGCGTCGTTTGGTGTGCCGCCGTCGATGCCCAGGACGGCGTTCATCTGGTCCTGGAACGTACCGGGGTTGACGGTGTTGAGGGTGGGAGCGAGGTCGGTCGCGGCCGCGAAAGCGGAGTCGATGGCCTTCATGCCGGCCAGCTCGGTCGGAGCGGAGTGGTTGCTGCCGACCGTGAGCGCGCCGCTGAGCTTCCGGCCGAGGAAGTCGGGCGGTGTCGGCGACGGCGTCGGCAGTGGGCGTCGCGGGCGGTAGCGTCGCAGGTGCCGCGGTCGCGTTCGGAGTGGCCGGCGGTGAGGCCGAGCCCTGGCAGGCGGCAGCGACCGCCGGCAGGAGAACCAGTCCGGCCGCGCCGAGCAGGCTCTTCTTCAGCACCTGGCGCCGGGTGATCCGCTCGCCGCTCGCCAGGCTCGAACTCCCCTCCGGATCGACCATCGCGCCCACTCCCACGAACAGGGCTCCACGGAGCCCGAACCGAGACGAACCTCGACGCCGCGGCCGAGATGTCGGTCAGCTTAGCGGGTGATGGCCGCCGGGAATCCCGGATCGGAGCGCAGTGGGCTTGCGCACGTCGCCGCGGCTCTAAACGGAGTAGGCCGCGACCACTACGACGACGAGCCCAAGGACGGCACCGCCCAGCGCGGACCTGAGGCCCGCGGATCGGCCGAAGCCCATGGGCGCCGAGAGCTGTCCGATCGCGAGCCCGGCGATCGCGACCGGCACCGCCAGCCCCGCGGCAAGAACCCCGAGCGGCAGACTTCGGCCCAGCGGATGTATCAGCACCGCGTCGCGCGCCACGAAGGAAACGAGCATGAACGCGTCGGCGGCGACGAGAAACGCCGCCACGACGCCAAGCACGGCGTCCTCTCGGGTTGCGGCCAGGAAGGTCGGGTAGCTGACGACGAAGATACCGAGGGCCACCACCGCCGGCGTGAGGATCAACGAGCTGTCGAGGCCGTTGGGGAGAAACAGGCGCGGCTCGGGCCGGCTCAGCTGGAACGCGACGAGCGTCCCGACCGACAGCATCGCGCCGATTACGCCTGCTTCGAATCCGCGTCGCATCCAGGGAGGGGGCAATCGGCGTTTGAACACGCTCGCATCCTACTCCCGGGGATCGGCCCTGCCGCTCGACGGCGACCCGCGGTCTACGCCTCGAAGCGCCGGAAGACCGCGACCGCGTTCTGACCGCCGAACCCGAAGCCGTTGATGATGGCCGTGTCGACCTTCTTGGCCCGCTTCACGTTCGGAATGTAATCGAGGTCGCACTCCGGGTCGGGGTTCTCAAGGTTAGCCGTGGGAGGCATGACGCCGTCGCGAATCGCCCCGATCGCGGCCAGGCCGCTCACCGCGCCGGCGGCCCCGAGCAGGTGGCCGACCATCGACTTGGGCGAGCTGATCGCCACCTTGTAGGCGTGGGCGCCGAAGGCGGCCTTGATCGCCCTCGTCTCCGTTATGTCGTTGAGTGGCGTGGACGTGCCGTGCGCGACGATGTAGTCCACCTCGTCCGGAGCGACGCCGGCGTCGCGGAGCGCCTTCGTCATCGCGGCGGCGGCGCCCCGTCCCGTGGGGTCGGGCGCGCTGATGTGGAACGCGTCGGCGGTGATCCCACCGCCCGCGACCTCGCACAGGATATTCGCGCCGCGCGCCATGGCATGCTCGGCCGACTCGAGGACCACCACCGCGGCTCCCTCGCCGAAGACGAAGCCGTCGCGGTCGCGATCGAACGGTCGTGAGGCGTGCGTCGGGTCGTCGTTGCGGTGCGACAGCGCGCCCATGTTGCCGAGGGCCGCGAAGGCGATCGGAAGGAGCGAGCCTTCGGTCCCGCCTACCAGCGCCACGTCGACCTCGCCGTCACGGATCATGCGCACGCCGTCGACAAAGGCGATGACGCTGCTGGCGCAGGCCGCGACCTGGGTGAGGACCGGGCCGGTGATGCCGTACTTCATCGAAACCTGACAGGCCGCCATCGAGCCCGAGAGAGCCGGGATGGCAAACGGCGACACCTGGCCGGGGCCCTTCTCGGCGATGACCTGCGTCCCGATGATGACCTGGTCCATGCCGCCGCCGCCGGTATTGATCTCGACGGCCACGCGATCGCGTTGATCCGGATCGTAGGTAGAGAAGTCGATGCCGGCATCCTCCACGGCCTCGGTCGCCGCGGCCATGGCAAGGTGGATGAAGCGGCTCATCCGGCGCGCCATCTTGCGGTCCATCGCGATGTTGGGATCGAAGCCCTTGACCTCGGCGTCGATCCTGACGTCCAGCCCAGACGGGTCGAATTGGGTGATCGCGCTCACGCCGGAAACGCCGGCCAGGAGACTCTCCCAGTAGGCCTGGGCGGTGTTCCCGATGGGAGTCACCGCACCGAGGCCGGTGACGACAGCGCGACGAGCAGGATCCCTTGTGGGCACGGACCATCTCCTAGGACGTGTTGCAAGCGGAGGCGACCACCGCTGGCGGCGCCCAACTCATCTGGCGCGGCGGAACGTAGTGTCGTCCACCGGCGGGACGGCGGCCGGAGCCACCGAACCTCACCCGGCGCGGCGACAACCGACCTGGGGATTGTACCCGGCTCGGCGTCGAGTCTGCGCTTCAGGGTCGCTCGGGCTGGCCTTCGCGCAGTAGATCGACGACGCGGCGAAGGAACAGACGGACCGCCTCCCGCTCGGAGTCGTCAAGCGGCTCGAGCGCCTCCTCTACGGCCCGACCTCTCCAGCGGTACGCCCGCTCGACCTCTTCGACGACATCCGGGTTCAGCCTCACCCGGACCACGCGGCGGTCGTTGGCGTCTCGTTCGCGAACGAGGTAGTGAGCCGCCTCGAGCTCGTCGACGACCCGGCTGGCCCAGCCGTAGGAGATTCCCAGGCCCACTGCCAGCTGGCCGACCGTGCGCTCGCCGTGCTGGTAGACGTGGATGGCCGCCCGGACCGCGTGGGTCGAAACAGCAGCGGAGGCCGTTCCGTGGCTTCGATCGCGTCCGTCCGCGCCCGTTCCGTCTCCGGAGGCCTCGCCTTGCTCGAGGTGCCGCGTCGCGTACGCGGCGTGGAGGAACTCGACCAGCAGCCGGCTCGTTTCGAGCGCGCCTTCGGAAACCTGGTCGTCCGCCACGACCCCGGCCACGCCTGCCGACTTGTCAACCATGGACCGAATATACCATAATCGGTCTACTAATCATTGCGTCGCACAAGGATACGCGCAGCCGTGAACGACACGACCGTTTCTCCGGTCCCCAGCGCCCGCCGCCGCTGGCTCGGACTGACCATGCTCAGCGTCGGCGTGGCCATGATCATCGTCGACGCGACGATCGTGAACGTCGCCGTTCCGTCCATCGCACGCGATCTCGGGCTGTCCGGCACCGGCACGGAGTGGGTCAACACCATCTACGCGCTGGTCTTCGCCGCGTTTCTGGTCACGATGGGCCGGCTGGGCGATCGGATCGGGCGCCGGAAGATGTACCTGGCCGGTCTGGGCCTCTTCCTGGTGGCCTCGGTGCTGGCCGGTTTCGCCCCGTCCGGCGAGCTGCTCATTGGAGCGCGGCTGCTGCAGGGCCTGGGCGGGGCGGCGATCCTGCCGTCGACGCAATCCATCCTGAACAGCAACTTCCGTGGCCGCGACCGTGCCATCGCGTTCGGCATCTGGGGCTCGGTCATCGGCGGAATGGCGGCTCTCGGCCCGCTCATCGGCGGCTGGCTGACGACATATCTGTCGTGGCGCTGGGCCTTCTACGTCAACGTGCCGTGGGGCTTGCTGGCGATCTTCGGCACGCTCAAGTGGATCGACGAGTCGTGCGACGAGGACGCCCGCGCAGGCTTCGATCCCTTCGGTTTCGTGCTCGTGACCCTGGGTCTGTCGGCAATCGTGTTCGGCCTCATCGAAGGCTATACGTACGGCTGGACGGCGCCTTCGCAGCCGTTCTCTCTCTTCGGCTGGACCTGGCCGTTCGCCGTCTCGATCATTCCGTTCGCAATCGCGTTGGGGCTGGTCATGCTGGTGGCGTTCGCTGCCGTGGAGATTCGGCGCGAGCGCGCCGGCAAGTTCTTCCTGTTCGACTTCGGCCTGTGGCGCTACCCCGCGTTCCGGTACGGCAACCTGGCCGGCGCGATCGTCTCTCTCGGCGAATTCGGGCTCCTGTTCGCGCTGCCGCTCTTCCTGCAGGCCGTGCTGGGAATGTCGGCCTTCCAGGTGGGGCTAACCGTCCTCTCTCTGGCCGTGGGCTCGTTCTTCGCGGCGCCTCTCGCGGCCGGCATCGCGAACCGATTCGGACCGCGCCGCGTCGTGACCCTGGGCATGGCCCTCGAAGCGGCGGGCATATTCGTCACGACGCTGCTGCTCTCGCGCGACCTCGACGTCCTGCTGCTCGTGCCCCCGCTCTTCGTCTACGGCGTGGGAGTCGGCTTCGCCACGGCCCAGCTGACGAGCGTCGTCCTGGGCGACGTCCCGCTCGAGGTCTCCGGCCTCGCTTCGGGCACCAACTCGATGCTGCGCCAGGTCGGTTCCGCTCTCGGCATCGCGATCCTGGGCTCCGTCCTGTTCGTCTCCCTCGGCGTCGGTACGGGCGATCGACTGGCGAAGATCCAGGGCATGCCGCCGGTGGCCCAGACGGCGGTCCTCCAGGCGATCGAAGGATCGGCCGGCCAGGCGCTCATCGGCTTTCGGACCGGGGTCGTGGATCCGGCCGTGGCGAGGCAGCTGCCTTCGGGCCTGAGTCCCGCGATGATCGCCCAATTCGGAGAGCAGGTTGCGCCGCCGATCGAGGATGCGTTCGTCGACGCCGCCCGGAAGGCGGGGTTCGTGGCTACGGGGTTCGTGCTGCTCGGGTTTCTCTTCTCGCTGCTGCTGCCGAAGACGCAGCCTCGCGAGCAGGCCGCGAAGGCTACTTGACGGGATCGATGATGACCCAGTTGCCGTACCACTCGACGTTGCCGACCTGGCCGTCTATCGCGTCCGGATACGGCGAGTCGTTCTGCGTGTAGGGCGCGAAGCGAATTGTCGATCCTCCCGAGCCCCACTCGCCTATGGAGATCCAGGCATCGCGGTCGGCCATGGTTTGCAACGGGTCCGTGAGATCCACGCCGACGATGCTGAAGTTCGTCGAGCCGGTGCTGGGATCGTCGCCCGCCACCTCGTAGCCCGTGACGACCTGGCCGTGGCCCCCGGACCGGGCCAGGATCCCGACGGGCTCGCGATGCGTGGCGATTGCCGAAACCACGGCCTTCGTGGCCGCGTCGAACGACGGGTACGCCGAGTCGACGTAGACGCCGGCGGTCAGGCTGCCCCAGCCGTTGAAGTTGAGGGCGTTGCGCCAGCCGTGCGGGTCCGTTCCGGCGGAGCTGGTCAGCATGGTCATGTTCGCCCGCTCGAAGGCCAGGATGGATTCCTGCGTGGCATACGAGGTATCCGGCTGCCAGACGAAGCCTGGAGTCGGCCCGTCGTAGGCAATCGTGTTGAGCATCGATTCGGTTGAGGCGGCGGTGCAGGCCGTGCGGTCGGGGTCCTGGTAGCGGTCCGATCGGGCGTCGAACAGGTCCATGGTCCAGATTGGCGTCCCGGGTGACGGCGCCACGAAGTAGCCGGTCACGTCGAATATGACCTGGGTCGTCTTGCCGGCGCTCGGAGCCACGAAGGTGACCGAGAGGGTTCCCTCGCCGAGAGCCACCGTCACGCCGTTGGCCCGATCGTCCCCGAGCGGGAAGTTGAGCGTGGAGCTGGTCGGGTCGTCGAGCGGCGTCGGACCGAGATACAGGTAGCCGGACGAGTTCTGCCCGGTGACGGTCAGGTTGCCCGTGACGGCGACGGCGTCGGTGGGCACGCCGCCGCGACCGACGACCTGGAACGTCCGGGCGTCGTGGCTGCCGATCGGACCGACAACTCCGCCGAGACCGGAACGGCTGTCGAGGATGCGCGCCGGTGCGAGCGCGACGTAGGTGGAGCCGGAGGTGTCCGCCACGAAGTAGCCGGTCACGTCGAATATGACCTGGGTCGTCTTGCCGGCGCTCGGAGCCACGAAGGTGACCGAGAGGGTTCCCTCGCCGAGAGCCACCGTCACGCCGTTGGCCCGATCGTCCCCGAGCGGGAAGTTGAGCGTGGAGCTGGTCGGGTCGTCGAGCGGAGTCGGACCGAGATACAGGTAGCCGGACGAGTTCTGCCCGGTGACGGTCAGGTTGCCCGTGACGGCGACGGCGTCGGTGGGCACGCCGCCGCGACCGACGACCTGGAACGTCCGGGCGTCGTGGCTGCCGATCGGACCGACAACTCCGCCGAGACCGGAACGGCTGTCGAGGATGCGCGCCGGTGCGAGCGCGACGTAGGTGGAGCCGGAGGGCGAAGCGTCGCCATCGAAAAGTCCGGCGTCACTGCCGGAGGGGGAGGGGAGAGCCGCGTTCCTCGCCTCGACCGTCCGGGCGAGCGGTCCTGCCCCGGCCGTCAGGAGCCCCGCGAGCAGCAGCGCCGCGGAAGCGAGGCGAAGCGGCCGATCGGCACGATGACGCTGCGTGGCGCCACTCCGCCATCCGCGCGCCGTCGCCCGTGCCCGGACCGTGGCCGCCGCGAGCGACTTCACCGAATCCCTCTCCCTTTCGGTAGCAGGCGGATGTGGACCTCGGCTCCCCGCAAGGGCGGCATATCCGGGCCAACTCCATCATCGTCCGCCGACGGGCCCGCCGGTAGCGGACGAACCCCTAGATCCTAAGAGTTCGCACGGGCCAGGCCCAACCGCCAATGGTCCTGCCTGCCCGTGCGACGGGCCCGGCTATTGCCCGTCGATGGCTGAGAGATCGAGGCTCATCGTCGCGTCCAGGAGGTTCCTGGTGGCCGAGTCGACGATGTCGACGAGCCCGGCCGGGTCGTCCTTTTCGGTAGTTCGGCCTTCCCACAGGAGTTCCGCGGCGCCGCCCGGCAGGGTGATGTAGGGCATTGTCCGCCAGCGAGTCGGGCCGATGACGATGTCCAGGCAGCTGGTCAGGCGCCGGCCGTCCTTGAGGTGCGTTTCGAGCGCGATTCTCAGCACGACCTGGTCGGGGCCGGTCGCGCTGGATCGCTGCCAGCGCTCGCCGTCGGCCGATGCGGTGACGACGAAGGTGTGCTCCGCGGTCGGCAGTCGGGCCTTTTCCCAGATCTGATGCCGGGCCGTCGCGATCTGCTGTTGGGCGCGTGTCACCGCGGTGAGGAGCTCCCACGCCACAGTCAGGTCGCGCGACATCGCCGCTCCTCCGCCCGGCGAGCGACGCGAGTCTCACGTCGTTCTCCGGCGTACGCAGGCGTCGGAAGATTACAGCCTGCGACCGCGGCCCTACAACAGCTTGTTGGCCTCTTGGCCAGGCGGTCGGCCGGCGGGTGAGATCGGCCCGACCGCCGTCCCCGACACCGTGCCGGGTCAGTCGCCCGTGTACTGCTTGAAGATGACCGCCGCGTTGTGGCCGCCGAGGCCGATGTTGTTCGACATGGCGTAGCGCAACGGCTTCTCGATCGTCTCCGTGGCCACGTTGACGTTGCACTCCGGATCCGGCTCGAGGTAGTTGAGCGTCCCGGGCACGGCCTGGTGGTAGATCGACAGAACGGTGGCGATGCCCTCGAACGCACCGGCCGCGCCCATCATGTGGCCGGTCATCGACTTGGTCGCGGAGATCAGGACGTTGGGCGTATGGCTGCCGAAGGCGGCCCAGATGGCCTCGCTTTCGCGCTTGTCGCCGACGGGCGTCGACGTGCCGTGCGGGTTGATCATGCCGATCTCGTCGGCCGGAACGCCGCGCCGCTCGAGGGCCATCTTCATCGCCCGAGCCGAGCCCTCGCCGCCGTCGGCCGGGGCGATCATGTCGAAGCCGTCCGCGGCCGAGCCGTAGCCGACCACCTCGGCGTAGATCTTCGCGCCGCGCGCCTTCGCCAGCTCGAGATCCTCCAGGATCAGCGCGCCGCCGCCCTCTCCCAGGACGAAGCCGTCGCGGGTGCGATCGAACGGACGGCAGACGGTCCCGATCGGCTTGCCCGGCAGTGGCGTGCCCATGCCGCGCATGTTGGTGAAGCCGATGTGGACCAGTTCGAGCAGAGGCGACTCGGCCGAGCCGGCGATTACGGCGGTGCAGTCGCCTCGGCGAATCGCCTCGGCGGCCTCGCCGATGGCCGTCGTACCGGTGGAGCAGGCCGAGACCGGGCAGAAGTTGTGGCCCTTGGCGCCGGTCTCGATGGCGATGGTCCCCGAGGCGGCGTCCACCAGGCCGTTGGCGATGAAGAACGGGCTGACCGACCGCGCGCCCTTCGTATGCCAGACCTCCTGGTTCGAGATGAACAGCGCCTGACCGCCGCCGCCGGAGCCGTAGACGACGCCGATGTCGTAGCGGTTCTCGTCGGTGATCTCCAGCCCCGCGTCGGCGATGGCCATCCTGGCCGACGCCACGGCGAAGTGAACGGTCGTCTCGGTCCGGCGAGCGTCCTTGAAGTTGAAATACTTCGTGACGTCGAAGTCGCGGACCTCGCCGCCGGCTTTGTGCTCGTAGGGGGTCGTATCGAAGTGGGTGATCTCGCCGATGCCGGAGCGGCCGGAAGCGAGGTTCTCCCAGACGGTATCCAGGTCGTTGCCGATCGGGCTGACGACCCCAAGCCCGGTGACGACGACTCGTCTGTCGTAATCAGGTCTGCGCACGGGTAGCTGTTCCTCCTGGAATCTCGCCCGGCCGCATTCCTGCCGCCGGTTGGTGGCTCAGTTGTCGGCGGCGGGGCCGTCCACGAAGGGCGCGGCGAGGCCGCCCGGTGCCGTCGCGTCGTCCACGGCGACGGCGTTCGCATCTGGCGCGATCCGCTTGATCAGGCCCGTCAGGACTTTGCCGGGGCCGATCTCGATGAAGGTCGTGACGCCTTCGGCGTTCATGCGCTCGATCGCGGCGACCCAGTCGACGCCGCGGGTGAGGTGATCGATCAGCTCGGCACGGGCGCCGGCGGCGGTGGTAATAGGCCGGGCGTCCGCGTTGGCGAGGAGCGGAACCGTGGGCTCCGAGAAGGCGATCGACGCGAGGACGCGGCTCATACCATCGGCGGCCTCGGCCATCAGCGACGAATGCGCCGCGACCGAGACGGGCAGGAGAATTCCCCGGCGACCGCCCAGGTCCCTGACGCCGGCCACCGCCGCCTCGACGGCGGCGCGATCGCCGGAGATCACGATCTGGCCGGGAGAGTTGCGGTTGGCGACGGTCACGCTGCCGTGGGGCTCGCCCAGGGCGAGCAGCTCGGGGATGCGGGCGTCGTCGAGGCCGATGATCGCCGCCATCGCGCCGGATCGACCCTGGCCGGAGGCCTGCATCTGCCGGCCGCGCTCACGGACGAGCCGGACTGCGTCGGCGAGGGAGATGACCCCGGCGGCGACCATGGCGGAGTACTGGCCCATCGAGTGGCCTGCGGCGTAGGCGGGTTGCGGAGCGGGGACAGCGGCGGCGGCCCATCGTTCTCGCAAGGCGGCCAGGTAGGCGACCGAGACGGCCACCAGCGCCGGCTGGGCGTTGACCGTGAGGTCGAGCTGATCGGCCGGGCCCTCGAACGCCAGGCGGCTTAGCGGCTCGCCCAGGGCGTCATCCGCTTCCGCGATGACGGCGGCTGCGGCCGGCGAGGCCTCGGCCAGGGCCTTGCCCATGCCCACCGACTGGGACCCCTGGCCGGGAAACACGAAGGCGATGCGGTCCATGTGCTGCGTCTGGTCTCCTTCGGCTCGCCTGCCGGCGCCGTGACGGGCGGGACTGGCAGGGCCGGAACTGTTCACCGGTTGGGGCCGACCACCGGTCAGTCGGCCTCGCCCGAGTAGCCTAACCCGGCAGCGCCCCGCCACGAGGGAATTCGTGTGCAGGTTTGCATGTATCCGCCGACCGGACGTACTCTGAGGCCATGCCCCAGTTCCTGCCGAAGCTCCCCGCACTTGGCCCTCGTCCGCCGGAAGGCGAGTCAGGCGGTCTTCCAGGACCAGCGCCGCTCGGACGCGACGGGGCCGAGACGGCCCGTTCGGCGGCTGTCGAGACGGCCATGCCCGCGGCAGCCGAGGCGGCTGTTGTCTCCGCCGATGTCGTTCCGCCGGCGGACTCATCGGCCATGGGCGCGGCGCGGGCCGGAGTGGCCAATGCCCGGGCGAGCGGCGCGGCCCGACTGCGCATGCTTCGGGATACGCCGCGGCCGTTCCTGCACATGCCCTCGCTCAACGTTCCGAGCCGGGCCGCGGTCGAGTCCGCCGCCCGGGAGCTGCTCTCCGCGCCGGTGGAGGCGGCTCGCAATCGTCTCCAGAACCCGCGTGAGCTGTCCGATCGGATCGCCATGGGCCGCGCCATCTGGCGCGACCTGGTGATCGGCTTCGCGGCCCAGCTGGGTGAGCTGAACCTCGGCTTCACACAGCTGGCGGCGCTCTACGCGCTGGCCGACAGCGGCACGATGACGGTCGCGGACCTGGCCGACACGCTGGGCCGCTCCCAGTCGGCGGCCAGCCGCCTCGTCGACGGGCTGGTGCAGCGGCAGCTGATCGAGCGCAACCAGGACTCGGAGGATCGGCGGCAGCGAACGCTGACGCTGACGGGGCGCGGTCAGGCGCTGCTCGGTTTGGTGGATCGGGCTCGCGCGCAGGAGTTCCTGTCCATCGTGCGGCCGCTGCCCACCGCGGAGAGGGCCCTGGTGGCGATGGGCGTGGCGGCTCTTTCCACGCACGCGATGACGCGCCGGGGTCGCCTGATCAAGCAGCGGCCGACGCGGTAGGCGCCGGCATCGGGCTGATCCGCCCGGCACTACGCTCCGTATTCAGAGCTGAAGAGCCATGAGGGAGGGATGAAGATGCGGCGCTTATGGGGAGTCGGTCCGCTCGCCGCGCTCGGCCTGGTGGGTGCCGTCGGCCTCGTCGTCGGTGTCTCGGCGTGCACTTCCACGGCCTCGAGCGCGCAGGTCGCGGATATGCATTGTCGGGCAGTTGAGGCGCTCGCCCGCTGGGACGCAGCCGTGTCGGCGGGCGCCGGAAGATCGGGCTTCGTCCTGGTCGGCGACTCAACCTTGTTCGTCGGAACCGATTGGGGCCCGAACATCGACGGCGGCAACGCCAAGATGGCGTGGTACGCGGGCCTCTTCGTGGCTCCGACCCCGCTCCCATCCGACGCGCCCCCCGACGGCCAGGTTCGGTGGCAGGATGGGACGACCCACGCCGTTCCCGTCCTCTCAGCCGAACAGGCTTTCACCGACATGAAGGCCGCCGGAGTATCGCCGTGTTTGGATTGCACGCCGCTGCAGGTCACCGGCGCAAGACTCACGACCGCGACTTTCGGGAGCAGCCGGGGACCGGCTCAGGTCCCCGCCTGGGAGTTCAGTCTGAAGGACACGGACGTCAAGCTGGATCAAGAGGCCGTGGGAGGCCAGCCCGCTGCGCCGCCGTACGTGGGCCCGCAGGCTACTCAGCCGTGGGTCGGTCCGCCGGTCGAATCGGCAACCGTCGACTCGAGCGGCATGACCCTCACGGTGTCCTTCGTCGGCGCCCCGGACCCCGGCAACAAGCCCTGCGGAGCCGACTACACGGCCGAGGCCGTCGAGTCGGATGCCGCGGTCGTGGTGATCGTCTATGAACATGACAACCCGATGCCCGGCGCGTGCTTGGACGTCGGTGCGCTCCGCACGGCTCAAGTGACACTCGCCAAGCCTTTCGGCACTCGGACCTTGATCGACCTTGCGGCCCAGCCGATCTCCGTGACCGCGACCAAGTGATTCGGAGACGCACCGGGGCTCCGGGTCGTTCCGAAGTACTCAACCCTCTAGGGTGCGGCGGGGCCGACCTCACCGCACGGTTGATGATTTGGGCAGGCGACATGACCGCCGTTCCCCTGCGGTAACAGCCCTCCGTCGACGGGGCCCGCCACCATCTGCGACGCAGTCGGGGAGGCATACACGGAAGTGGAAGCCGTGTTGGTGGTCGGCCCAGCCGAGGTCGACACGGCGATGCCGATGAGCGCCGCCACGACCGGCGCCGTCGCAACAGCGCCGACCCGGAACCGCTTCATCTTTCCCTCCCCACGATCGCCAATCCTGGACCAGGAAGAATCCTTCGCTAGCTTCGATCGGTGGATTCCCGAGTCCTCATTCCAGGCGCCTTCCCACAGGAGTGATTCGCTCCGGCGCCTAGCCTGGATCATCGGCCCGCACGGCCCGACATCCCGTGCGCCTGAGCGCCGGCGCGGTCGGAGGTCGCCTGGCGTTCTCCCATGAGTGCTAGTACATCCCGATGTTGTTGCAACACGAATGTGTCTTCTAACACTTGTACCTGACCTCCTAATATGCTGGACTCACTGCTGACAGCGGCATGCATCAGGAGGCCACACCATGAAGACGATCGTCGCTCGCCGCTGGTGGGCGCTCGGCGCAATGGCCCTCGGGGTATTCGCCGTCACGCTCGACGTGACCATCGTCAACGTCGCCCTCCCGACGCTGGCCGGCACGTTGAGGGCCTCCGAATCCCAGCTGCAGTGGTTCGTCACCGCGTACACCCTGGCCCTCGTGGCGGGCATGCTCCCGGCCGGGCTGATAGGCGATCGGTATGGCCGCAAGAGACTCCTTTGCTGCGGCCTCCTCTTGTTCGTCGCGGGCTCGCTGGGATGCGCGTACGCAACCGGATCAGAAATGTTCACCGTCGCGCGGGTCGCGCTCGGGCTCGCGGGAGCGGTGCTCATCGTCATGGTCCTCTCCTTCATCACCGTGCTCTTCAGCGAGAAGGAGCGCCCGCGGGCAATCGGGATCTGGGGCGCCGCCAACTTCATCGGGCTGCCGCTCGGGCCGATCGTCGGCGGGTGGCTGCTCAGCAACGTCTGGTGGGGCTGGATCTTCCTCATGAACGTGCCGGTCGCGCTGCTCGGGCTCGTTGCCGTCCTTGCCCTCGTGCCCGAGTCGAAGGCGTCACGGGCGCCCGGCATCGACTTTCTCGGGGTGCTCCTGTCCAGCGCGGGGCTGGTAGCCCTCATGTACGGCGTAGTGCAGGCAGGCGACAACGGGTGGGCCAGCGCGGGCGCCCTGGGCTGGGCGTCGGCGGGGCTGGCCGTCCTCGTCGTCTTCGTGCTGTGGGAGCACCGGCTGGCCGGGTGGTCGGGTCCGCAGCCGCTCGTCGATCTCTCGCTCTTCCGCTCGCGCAGCTTCACCTGGGGAGTCATCTGCACTTCTCTTGGCGTCTTCGGCTTGTTCGGCGTGATGTTCACGCTGCCGCAGTACTTCCAGGCGATCATGGGCGTGGACGCTCAGGGCTCTGGGCTCCGCCTCCTGCCGGTGGTCGTGGGAATGGTCGTCGGACTGATGCTCGCCCTCGTCGTGTCGGCCCGCGTTGGGGCGAAGCTCGGCGTGGCGATCGGGTTCGGCGTCGCGCTCGTGGGGATCGTGATCGGCACGACCATGACCACGACGAGCGGCGACGCATTCCTCGCTGAGTGGTCGTTCGTCACGGGCGCGGGAGCCGGCCTCGCGTTTGCCACCGCGGCGTCGGCGGCGCTGGTCGAACTCTCAGCCGAGCGCAGCGGCGTGGGCTCCGCGCTCCTGCAGGCGGTGGTCAAGCTCGGCCCGGCGTTCGGCGCTTCGATCATGGGCAGCGTCCTCAACTCGACCTACCAGGGCCAGGTTGCCGTCACCGGGCTGCCGGCGCCGGCGGCTGCCGCCGTGAAGGCCAGCGTCTTCGGTGGAATTGCCGAGGCGCGGCAGCTCGGGTCCACGGCGCTGCTCGAATCGGTGCGGACGTCCTTCGTCGCCGGACTGGACGACGCCCTGCGCGTAGCCGCCGGCGTGGCCGTAATCGCGATTGTGCTGGCGCTGGCTCTTCCTGCCGGCCCGGACTGAGGCGACGCAATCGGCAGTGTTGCCCGATCCCGGAACCGGCGCGGTGCCGGCGGGCTAGAACGCCGACCGATCCGAACCGGAACTGACTGAATGCTGGAGGCGACCGATGGACGCGACGAGAGCCGCCGAACCACCCACACCGGGCCTGCGTGAGCGCAAGAAGGCCAAGACTCGGGCGCTGCTCCAGCAGACTGCGCTGCGCCTATTCCGCGAGCAGGGCTACTCCGAGACTTCGATCGAAGAGATAGCGGAAGCCGCTGAGGTCTCGACCACCACGGTCTTTCGATATTTCCCCACGAAGGCGGATCTCGTCATATACGACGACCTGGACGCGCGGTTGATCGAGGCGGTCCGCGCGCAGCCGGCGGAGCTGACCGTGCTCCAGGTGGTGCGCAATGCGGTGCGGACCGTGTTCGGCGGGTTGACGGACCACGAGATCGATGCGCAGCGTGAGCGCAATCAGGTGATGTGGCATGAGCCCGAGGTGCGCGAGGCCCTGCTCGCGGAGCTCATTCGGACGCTACGTGAGGTCGTCCAGCTCGTGGCCGAGCGCGCAGGCCTGCCGGCGGACGACGACAGGGTGATCGCAACCGCGGGTGCCGGTATCGGCGTGTCCCTCGCGGCCTGGTTCGCCTGCGAAGGCGACCCGTCGTTGGCCCGCTACTCGCGGCTGTTCGATTCCGCGATGGCCTACCTGGAGTCGGGGCTGCCGCTATAGCCCCAGCCGTGGCGCTACGACACCAGGGCTCCGCACAGCTCGGCCGCCGGCCTCGTCGCGACGGGCAGTGACCGATCCTGCGGCCCCGCGCCCGGAGGACTAGCCCTGTGCCGCTTCCGGCTCGTCTTCGGCGGCGGGCAGGCCCAGCACCTGGCGGGCCAGATCCTCTTTGTCCACGGCGAGCGCCCAGGTCGCCTGGCCGTCGGCGCGGCCCAGGACGCAGCAGCTCTTGACGTTCACGCCGGCCCGGGTGAGCCGATCGCTCACCTCGCCGAAGGCGCAGGGCGTGTCCTCGATCTCGACCGTCACGGCCGTGCCGACGACGAACGGGTAGCCCATGCCGCGCAGGACGTCCTTGGTGTCGTCGTCGCAGCAATCGGTGTAGATCTCGGCGCAGGTGAGATCGCCGGCGGTGGTCTGGTGAACCTGGACGATGTTGACGCCGCGCGCGCACAGGGCCCTGGCCAGGTGGGCTAGCTCGCCCGGTCGATTTGGCAGCTGGACTTCGAATTGCTGGCTCATATCTCGCTCCGACGATGCTGTCGGGCCGCTTGTAAGCGCCCTGCGCGTGGGGCCGGCGCGGCGATCCGCTCCGACCATTATCAGGCTAGTCGATCTCCGCCTCTACTGGCCGTCGGCATCTCGTCCGGGCCCGAGCGGCTGACTCGAGTCGTGCGGGTCCTTCGGCGTGAGCAGGTCCAGCACTGCCGCCGCCGCCGCCGGGACGGCCGCCGCGACCTCGGGGCTCAGCTGCTCGCTGAACTCGTCGGTTCGATGGGCCTGGATCGTCACCGCGTGAATGCGCTCCGGCAGCTCCGCGCCCAGCCGGCGGCCGAGCGCCAGCGCCGTTCGCAGCGAGGCGTCGTGGGCCGAGTCGAGGTGACCGGCCGCGAAGTCGGCCAGATCCTCGAACGGGCAGGCCCGAACCTCGCCGATCGGCCGGTCGGGGAACTCGGCGGCGTCGATCAGGACGGCCGCGTCGTAACCCGTCAGGCACTCCATCAGCCGCAGTCCGCCGACGCCCAGCCGCACGATCTCAACGTCGGGTATTTCGCGTCCGGCGCTCCGGGCGGCCGGAAGCTGGCTCTCGACTTCGTCGGCGACACGCCAGCCGACGCCGTCGTCGCCGAGAAGAGGGTTGCCCAACCCGATGACGATCGTCCGCGCGGGAGCGCGGACGATCTGCGTCCGGAGCCGCGGGTCGCCGCCGAGCGGCGAGGGACGCTTGTCGGCCACGCGAGAACCCGCTCTAGCAGTTCTGCTTGAGTAGCTCGATGACCTCGCCGTCCGAGTTGCGAATCGCGACCTGGAGCGGCATCTCACCGGGGAGTGAGTGAGTGGCGCAGCCGAAGCACGGGTCGTAGAGGCGGAACGCCATCTCGACGCGGTTCAGCAGGCCCTGGTGCACGATCGTGCCCTTGTGGATCAGACTCTCGGCGGCCTTCTTGACGCTCATCGCCATCGGCGCGTAGTTGTTGGTCGTGCCGACGACCAGGTTGACGGCGGTGAGGATGCCGCGCTCGTCGGTCCAGTAGTGGTGGGTGAGCGTGCCTCGCGGCGCCTCGACCGTGCCCACGCCCTCGGTAGGCTTCTCGGTCGGGACGGCGCGGACGTTCGGCGAGGTGATCTCCGGATCGGTGGCCAGCTCGACCATGCGCTCGGCTGCGTAGAGGAGCTCGACCAGGCGAGCCCAGTGCGTGGCCAGGCGGTGATGGACGAGGCGCTTGCCGCCGGACTCCGGCTTGGGGGCGAGGGTGTCGTAGAACTTCTCGTAGGCGGCCTGGGCGAGCGGCGTGGCCATGCCGTCGGCGGTGTTGAGGCGGCTCAGAGGCGTGGCGCAGTACACGCCCGAATCGGCACCGTCGACGAAACCCTTCCAGCCGACCTTCTTGAGATAGGGGAACTTCAGATAGGTCCAGGGCTCGACGTGCTCGGCGATCCAGTCGCGATACTCCGCCGGGGCGTAGGTGCCGACCCGCGTGCCGTCGGGCGACATGATGCCGACGCGGCCGTCGTAGAAGTTGACCTTGTTGTTCGGGTCCAGCAGACCCATGTAGTAGGTCCGATGGGTGTACCCGTCCGAGAGGACCATCTCCCGGTAGGCGTCGTTGCCGAGGACGATCTGGTCGAAGATGCCCAGGCTGAACTGTGCGAACTCGATCGACCAGCGACCGATCTTCTCGATCTCGGCCCGCTGCTCCTCGGTGATGCCCTTGGTCATGCCGCCGGGCACCGACGTGGCCGGGTGGATCTTGCGGCCGCCGATCATCTCGATGACTTCGTGGCCCTGCTTGCGGGCCTGGATGACCTTGCCGCCGACCTCCATGCCGACCTTGGCCAGGACGCCGAGGATGTTGCGCTCGGCCGCGGGGGCGTCGGGTCCGACCACGAAGTCGGGGCCGCCGAGGGCGTAGAAGTGGGTGGTGTGGTCGGTGACGTAGAACGCGCTGTATAGCAGCTCGCGGAGCAGCTTGGCGGCGCGCGGCGGGTCGACGTGGTAGACCGCGTCGCCGGCCTTGGCGGCGGCCATGTGATGGGCTTCCGGGCAGACGCCGCAGATGCGGTTGGTCAGCGTCGGCATCTCCTCGACCGGGCGGCCGACGCAGAAACGCTCGAAGCCACGCAGCTCGGGGATCTGGAAGTAGGCGTTGGCGACCTCGCCGTCGGGGTCGAGGAAGATCTCGATCTTGCCGTGGCCCTCGAGCCTGGTGACGGGATCGATCGTGATGCGTTCCACTTGGCTACTCCCCGTCGTTCTGCCAGGCCGGGCGACCGCTGCGGAGCAGCGAACCGGCCAGGCTGAAGCGATAGAACTGGCCCACCGGGTCGGGGATGCCGTCGAGCACCTTGTCGATCTCCTCGGGCTTGGTGGCTTCGATCACGGAGGCGTAGGCCGACATGAGGCGGGCGCCGTAGTCGACGACTCCCTCGGCCGCGCCGTAGCAGCCGATGCACGGTGCTCCGGCCGCCGGGCAGAGCGCGCCGCAGCCGTCGCGGGTGGCGGGGCCGTTGCAGGGCAGGCCCTGTTCCAGGAGGCAGATCTCCGGGTCGAAGCCCGCGACCTGTTGGATCCGCACGAAGCGGTCGATCTTCTTGACGTCGCGCTTTCGGGCGCACTCGTCGCAGACCGTCGAGTCTCCGGCGCCCAGAACCGCGCCCTTCGGGGGAAGCGGCCCGGTGCCGTTGAGGGCCTTGACCACCGCCTCGAGAGCCGCCCAGATCTGCTTCGACTCGGGCGGGCAGCCGGGGATCGTGTAGTCCACGTCCACGACCTGATCCAGCGTCCGCAGCACCGGCTCGAATTCGGGCAGATGGAGGACGCCCTCGGGCACCTGGTACTCCCAGATAGGGCGGATGCCCTCCGGGTTGTCCGTGCTGGAGGTGGTGAAGGCCGTGTCGATGATCTGCTTGCGGCTCGACAGGTTGGCGAGCCCGGGAATGCAGCCCTCGCTGGCGCACGAGCCGAACGAGACCATGAACTTCGACTTGCGCCGGAGGAGCTTCGCGAGGTGGACCGTCTCGTCGGTCCGCATGCTGCCCGACACCAGGGTGATCGTGATCTCGCCGTCGGCCATGGCCTCGATATCGGAGTACTTGCCGTCCATGATCGTGGGCCACAGGACGATGTCGAAGGCGGCCGCCACGTCCACGATGTGCTCGTGGATGTTGACGATGGCGACGTCGCAGCCGCCGCAGGAGGCGGCGCCGAAGATGGCGAGCTTGGGCTTGGCGGCGGTGGTGGTCGCGCCGTTGGACTTGGCGGCCGGGCTCATCGGGCTGCCTCCGCCGCCGGCAGCTGCGCTGCCGCATGCTGGGGGTTGATTCCGCCCGCCGTATCGGGCGGTCCGCCGGCGTCGCCGCCGGTTGCCTCCCAGGCCGCGTCCAGGTTCACGCCGTCGATGTCGACGATGTTCCCGGCCGGCCAGTTGAGCGGGCCGAGAGCCCGCACTTCCTCGGTTACGCGGGCGATCTCGTTGGCCAGGCGGACGCCTTCGGCGGCGCTGGCCCACACGAGCTGGAGCCGTCCGGGCTCGATGCCCAGGGCTTCGATGGTCCGCTGCAGCAGCTGGAAGCGCCGCAGGGCCTTGTAGTTCTGCTCGATGTAGTGGCACTCGCCGGGGTGGCAGCCACTGACCAGGACCGCGTCGGCGCCCTCGGCAAAGGCCTTGAGCACGAAGGTCGGGTCCAGCCGGCCCGAGCACATGAGCCGGATCAGCCGGACGTTGGGCGGGTACTTGGTCCGCGCCGTGCCGGCGAGGTCCGCGGCCCGGTAGCTGCACCAGTTGCAGGTGAAGCCGATGATCACCGGCTCGAAGGTGGCGGCGGGAGCCGCTCCTTCGACGAGTGCCGGTGCGACAGGTGCCTGCGCGCTCATGCTCGCACCGCCTCCTCGCTCGCGGGCACCGATTTGTGCCCGTTGCCTTCGTCGTGAGCCACCGGGTAGGCGGTCCGCCTGAGCGGCGCCCCGTCGGCCCCGATCCTGAGCAGTCCTTCGATCTGCGACAGGACCTGCTCGTCGCTGAAGCCAGTGCCGGAGATCGCTCCGGCGGGGCAGGCCGCGACGCACGTGCCGCAGCCCTGGCACATCGCCACGTTGATGCTCGAGACGCCCTTGACTTCGTCGAAGCTGATGGCGTTGTACGGGCACATGGTGTTGCAGATCCGGCAGCCGGAGCAGTGCTCGGCGTGAACCGTGGCCTTGATCGGCTCCAGGTTCATGTGCTTCTGCTGGATCCGGCCCAGAACTCGGGCGGCCGCCGCGGCGCCCTGCGCCACCGAAGCCGGGATGTCCTTGGGGCCGCTGACACAGCCGGCGACGAAGACGCCCTCGGTCATGGTCGCGACCGGGTCGAGCTTGGGGTGCTTCTCGATCGCCCAGCCGTCGAAGCTGCACGAGATGCCGAACCGGACGGCCAGCTCCTTGGCGTCGGCGCGGGGCTCGAGCCCGGACGAGAGGATGACCATGTCGACGGGGAAGCGACGCTGCTGACCGACGAGGGTGTCCTCGACCTGGATGATCAGCTTGCCCTCTTCCTCCGGAGTGCGGGCCACGTCCGTGATCTCGGCGGGCTTGCCGCGGACGAAGATGCCGCCCTCCTCGAGGATCCGCTGGTAGAACTCGTCGTAGCCCTTCCCGGCGGTCCGCATGTCGATGTAGAAGTCGTAGATAGTGGCCTCGGTGTGCTCCTTCACCAGGTGGGCGAACTTGAGGCTCTGCATGCAGCAGATCGCGGAGCAGTAGTTGTTGTGGTTGCGGTCGCGGCTGCCGACGCAGTGGACGATGGCCACCGACTTGGGCTCGGTCACGCCGTCCCGAAGGACGACCGCGCCGTTTGTGGGACCGGCCGAGTTTGAGAGCCGCTCGAACTCGAGGCTGGTGAAGACGTTCGGCAGCCGGCCGTAGCCGTACTGCGTCATCTTGCGGGCGTCGAAGAGGTCGTAGCCCGTGGCGATGATGATGTTGCCGACCTCGAGGGTCAGGATCTGGTCTTCCTGCGCGAAGTCGATGGCGTTCGCGTCGCAGAACTTCTCACAGGCCTTGCAGGTGCCCTTCTCGAAGTAGGTGCAGTTGGGTCGGTCGATGACCGGCGTCCGCGGCACGGCCTGGGCGAACGGCGTGTAGATCGCCTTGCGGTAGCCCAGCCCCGCCTCGAAGACCTCGTCGATGACCTTCTTGGGGCACTTCTCCTGGCACACGCCGCAGCCGTTGCAAAGGTCCTCGTTGACGTAGCGGGCCCTCTTGCGCACGGTCACCGTGAAGTTGCCGACGTAGCCCTCGACCTTCTCGACCTCGCTCCAGGTGAGCATCTCGACGTTGGGGTGGGTGCCCGCGTCGACCATCTTGGGGGTCAGGATGCAGGCGGCGCAGTCGAGAGTGGGGAAGGTCTTGTCGAACTGGGCCATGTGGCCGCCGATCGACGGGTCCTTCTCCACGAGGTAGACCTTGAAGCCCGCTTCCGCCAGCTCGAGGGTGGCGGTGATGCCGGCGATGCCGCCGCCGACCACGAGCGTGGCCGGGTTGATGTCCACCGTCATCGGCGCCAGCGGCTCGTTGCGACGAACCCGCTCGACGCCGCCGGCCAGGATTGCCTTGGCCTTGACCGTGGCCGCGGCCTTGTCCGTGTGGACCCACGAGTCCTGCTCGCGGATCGATACCAGCTCGCACAGGTACGGGTTCAGACCGGCCTTGGCCGTGGCGGTTCGGAAGGTCTTCTCGTGAAGGTGCGGGGAGCAGGCCGCGACCACGATGCGGTTGAGGCCCAGGTTCTTGATGTCGTCGGTGACGAGCTCCTGGCCGGGGCTCGAGCACATGAACTTGTAGTCGCGGGCGACGACAACGCCCTCATCGCGGAGGTTCTCGGCCGCCCATCGGGCGACTTCGGCGACATCAACGACGCCCGCGATGTTGCTGCCGCAGTGGCAGACGTAGACGCCGATGCGGATCTCGCCCGCCGCGGGAAGCCCGCCGGCAGGTACGTTCTGGGCCGGCAGGTGGCTGTGTTCGGCGGTCATTCCTCAACCTCGCTGTCGGCCATGCGCGGCATCGGCAGGGCCCTCTTGTCGGGCCTGGGCCGGTGCGCGGCCGGCGCGGCTCCGGCGGCTGCCAGCGCCTGCTCGGGGGCCGCCTTCAGAGCCTGGACCAGGGTCTTGCTGGCGTTGGTGTACTCGCGCCCCACGCCAACCTTCTTGGGCTCGAGGCCGAACGCCACGCCCATCAGCTGGGTGAAGAACACGATCGGCATCTTGTGGTGGGTGTGGAACATTCGGTTCATCTCGCCCTGGTAGGCGTCGATGTTGATCTGGCACATCGGGCAGACGGTGACCATCATCACGGCTTCGCGCCGCTCCGCCTCGTCCACCAGGCGTCGAATGAGCTCCAGTCCGACCTTTGGGGCGACCTGGGTCATGTGGCCGCCGCAGCATTCGGTCTTGAGCGGGTAGTCCACGACGTCCGCGCCGAGGGCTCGAAGCAGCCGGTCGAGGTCGTTCGGCTGCTCGTGGTTGGTGTAGACGCCGTCCACGTCGGGCCGCGGGACCATGCAGCCGAGATACGGCGCGACCTTCAAGCCGGTCAGCGGCTTCTTGACCGCCGCCTTCACCTTGTCCAGGCCGACGTCGTTGAGGATGACCTCGAGGAGATGCCGGACCTTGACCGTGCCCGGGTCGTAGTGCAGGCCGCCGGCGCCGAGCGCGTCGTTGACGCGGGTGTTGAGGGCGGGCTGGGCGCCCATGTAGTGGTCCGCCTTGGCGAGGTTGAGGTAGCAGGCGCTGCACGCGGCGACGAGCGGCTCGTTCGCCTTCTTCTCGCCCGCCGCGATGGCCAGGTTGCGGGCGATCATCGCGTAAGCGGGAGTGGTGCTCAGGCTGACGTATTCGGTCGCGCCGCAGCAGTTCCAGTCGGCGATCTCTTCGAGGGTGATTCCGAGGGGCTCGCAGATGCCTTCGAGAGACTCGCGATAGGATCGGCCGCTGCCCTCCATCGAGCAGCCCGGGTAGTAGAGGTAGCTGCTCATCGGGCTCGCTCCAGCTCGTCGGCGCGCCGCAGGATCGCCTGCAGCTGCTTCTTCTGGTGGATCTGATGGGGCAGGATGCCGATGCGGCCGTGGCGGAAGAGGCCGAAGGCCATCGGGGTCATGCCCGGCAGTCGCGGGATGTAGTGGCGCAGGTAGTGGCGCGCCGTAAGGCCGATCTCCCAGCTGCGGCCGAAGCGCCTGGCCTGGCCGATGAAGACGCCGGTGAAGTCGGGGCCGACGTTGTTCGGGTACGTGTGCTCCTTCTCCGCGATGGTCTTGACCGCGTACATCACGTCCGTGATCTCGATCTCCTGCGGGCAGCGCACCACGCAGTGGTAGCAGGAGAGGCACATCCAGGGCGTGTTGCTGCGCAGGACCTCATCGCGCTTGCCGGCGCGGATCAGCGCGAACAATCCTCTGGGGGTGTGATCCATGGCGCTGGCGGAAGGGCAGGAGCCCCCGCAACTGCCGCATTGGATGCACATCTCCAGGCGGGAGACGCCTGCTGTCTTCGCGTTCACCTCGGCCAGCAGGCGAGCGCCCGCGTCGGCTGCCTCGGGAGGTGAGACCTGAGCCACGACCATCCAATCGCCCCTTTGGTTTGCCGGCTTCGCCTGAACGATCTGCTCCGCCGGTCGCACGCGCTACTGGACGTCCGCGCCTACCTCGTGCGCGAGCGTCCGTTGTCGGCGGGACCGGTCGGCCTTGACCGCTTGGGGTTCGGCCGGGCGTTACGGATATGTGCTGGGACGCAACTGCGCCCTGTTCGGGAGCGTTCTGTCGGCCTCCGGCGGCAACGGTCCGGGACCGACCTGTCGAGCCGCACGAGGCGGCTGCCGATTCGTTGCCTTGTGTCGATTCTCGGAAGCCGAAGAGCATGCCGGTAGGGCCGCATGACCCGGCCCATCGGGGGCCAACCCGCCCGCCTTCTCGGGCTCTTGGGGCACTGGCCGACCGCGCCTTAGAAAAACGGGTAGGAACCGCGATCCGCCTTCGAGAGCCGGTGCCGGCGGGACTCTCCGCCTTCGAGACCGCGAGGCCCCTGGGCGAGACTCAGGCGGCCTTCCTCAGGATGCCGAGGACGCCGCCGACCACGATCAACGCGCCGGCCAGCAGATCCAGGTACAGGCCGATGCCCATGGCCGCCGAGCCCGGGAGGATGGCGTTGGCGTCGTTGACGTCGCTCGAGATGCTCCCGAAGTTGACCACGCCGACGAACAGCACCACCACTCCGATGAGCGCCATCAGCCCCTCGGTCAAGCCGGCGACTCCGCGCACGAACCCGGCGTTGGGAAGCAGTCTCGCGCGCAGCAGCCAGGCGACGGCGAGCGCGACCGAGACGACGCCCAGAACGGCCACCACCTTGCCCCCGTTGCCTCCGTCCCAGCCGGTGATCGACGAGCCGGTGCCGGCCGCGGCGACGAGCGCCTGCGAGGGCGTCTCCCAGGCGAGGAACGCGCCTGCCGCCGCGACGACTCCACCGACGGCCGCGACGGCCGCCCCGATCGGGAGCCTCCGTGCTCCAATGGCGATGGCCATCCTCGCGATCCTCCACTCCGCGCGTCGGCTCCGGCGGAGAGCGATCCGCGCACGGCAAGGTTATGCCCCCGCGAGCCTCCGGGCGCAACTCGAATCGGCGCCGAGCCATCGGCGCCGAGCTCAGGAGCAGAAGCGCAGGACCGCGTCGCGCAGGACGGGCAGGCCGAACCGGAGCGCCTCGACGCCGACCCGCTCGTCGTCGGCGTGCATCAGCTCGAGGAGGCCGTCCCCCGGCCCCATCCTCAGCGGCGAGAACCCGTACGTGGGAACGCCGATCCGGGCCAGATGCTTGGCGTCCGTCGCGAACGGCGCCAGGGCCGGGAGCGGGACGCCGTCGGGGTCGTGGGTCCTGACGACCTGTTCGAGCAGCTCGTACAGCGGGCTGTCGAGCGGCGCCTGGGCCGGCAGGCCGACCTGCTCGCACTCGACCTCGACGCGTGCCCACAGTTCCTCGCCGATGCGGCGGCGCAGCTCGGCGCGCATGGCCGGCTCGTCGGTGCCGGGCAGGGTCCGGCAGTCGATCTCTACCTCGGCCACGCCCGGGATGACGTTGTACTTCACGCCGGCCCGGACGATGCCGACGGAGATCGTGTCGCGGACGATCGCCGAGATGGTGCGCGCCAGGATCGGATCGCACGCGGCGCGGAGAACTGCCTCGACCGCTCCCGGCTCGGACGCGCCCGGCCCCGCAGAGCCGGCAACGATGCCCCTGACCGCGGCCGCCGCCCGCGCGGTCAGATGGGGAGTGGCTCGCTCCAGCAGGACGGCCATCGGCTCGGTCAGTCGCACCGGACCCGGCTCGGCGAGTCGGACCACGATCTGAGCGGCCAGAACAGCGGCATTGTCCGCCGTGGGCACCGAGCCGTGGCCCCAGTGGCCTTTGACGTGGAGCTTGTAGACGACGAAGCCCTTCTCGGCAACCTGAATGGGGTAAAACCGAACGCCGCCGTAGGGCGTGGAGCAGCCGCCTGCCTCGTTGAGCGCTCCCGCGGAGCGGAGCCAGTCCGGGTGGTTGTCGACGAGCCAGCCGGCGCCCTCCCGACCACCCGCCTCCTCGCCGGCAGACGAGCAGAAGACGACGTCGCGGCGCAGGCCGGGGATCGGGTCCGCGGCGGGATCGCGGCCGGCCTTGCGCGCGGCGCGCGCAAGGCCTCGCATGACCTGCACTTCCATCGCCACCATCGACTTCATGTCGACGGCGCCGCGGCCCCAGACATAGCCGTCGGCGAGGTCGCCGCCGAACGGGTCGTGCGTCCAGCCTTCCGGTTCGGCAGGCACGACGTCGAGATGGGAGAGGAGCAGCAGCGGATCGCCCCGTGGCGCGCCGCCGTCACCGGGCTCACCTTCGCCCCGAAGGCGCGCCACTATCGAACCGCGGCCGGGGAACGGCTCCACGACCGTAGACGGGATGCCCTCGTCGGCCAGGACGCTCTCCAGGTATCGAGCCGCGAGGATCTCGTCGCCGGGCGGATTGACGGTCTTGATCCGGATGAGCGCCCGGACCAGCTCGACGAGCTCCGAGAGCTCGCCCTCGGACATCGAGGTTCCGTCCACTTCGACCACGCCTGCCACGCTCGTCGCGAGTGGCTACTACTTCGCCGAGGTCGCGGCCTTCAGGCCTTCGGCCAGGCGCTCGCCGGTGGTGACCGCGCCCAGCGAGGCCGACGACACCAGGGCCGCGTACTTGGCCATGACGCCGGTCTTGTAGCGCGGGGCCGGCGCCGTCCAGCGGGCCCGTCGTTCGGCCAGCACCGCGGCCGGAACGTTGAGGTCCAGGGCGTGCCGGTCGACGTCGATGACGATCTCGTCGCCTTCCTCGACCAGCCCGATCGGGCCGCCCAGCGCCGCCTCCGGCGCCACGTGGCCGATCATCAACCCGTGCGTTCCGCCCGAGAAGCGCCCGTCGGTGAGCAGAGCCACGTGCTCGCCCATGCCCTCACCGGACAGCGCGGCCGTGACCGACAGCATCTCCTGCATGCCGGGTCCGCCCACGGGACCTTCGTAGCGGATCACGATGACGTCGCCCTTGTTGATGCGCTGACCCCGGACCGCGTCGTAGCAGGCGTTCTCCGTGTCGAAGACGCGGGCCGGGCCCTTGTGGAAGCGGCGCTCGTGGCCGGCCAGCTTGATGACGCAGCCGTCCGGGGCCAGCGTTCCGTGAAGGATCGTCAGGCCGCCGGTCGCGCTGAGCGGGGTCTCGATCGGCACGACCACCTTCTGCCCCTCCGTCTCGACCGCCGCCGCCGCCGCGCCCGAGATCGTGCCGCCGTCGACGTTCGGAGTGCTCCCGTCGATCAGGCCCTTCTTCAGTAGTTCGCGGGTGACGAGCGACAGGCCTCCGGCTTCCCACAGGTCGGCCGCGGCATAGCGCCCGCCGGGCACCAGATCGCCGACGATCGGCGTTCGGTCGGCGATCTCGCCGAACTCGTCGATGTCGAGCTTCAGGCCGTACTCGTGGGCGATCGCGAGCAGGTGCAGTACGGCGTTGGTGGAGCCGCCGGTCGCCGCCACGCACGCGATCGCGTTTTCGATCGACTTGCGGGTCACGAACTCCTTGGGCCGGACATCGCGCCGGATCAGATCCATGACGATCTCGCCGCAGCGATGCGCGGCCTTGTCCTTGTCGGGATGCTCGGCCGGAATGCCGTTCAGTCCGGCCGGTGAGAGGCCCAGGATCTCCAGGACCATCGACATCGTGTTGGCGGTGTACTGCCCACCGCACGCCCCGGCGCCCGGGCAGCTGACCGACTCGATCTCGTAGAGTTCCTCGGCCGACATGTTGCCGGCCCGGTATGCCCCGATCGCCTCGAAGATGGTGACGATCGTGGCATCGCGCTTGCCCTTGTACACGCCCGGATAGATCGTGCCGTTGTAGAGGATCAGGCCCGGCCGGTCGAGGCGGCCGAGGGCGATGACCGCACCGGGAATCGTCTTGTCGCAGCCGACGAGGCAGACGACGCCGTCGAGCATGTGGCCGCGGACGCACAGCTCGATCGAATCGGCGATGACCTCACGGCTGATGAGGCTGGCCTTCATCCCCTCGGTGCCCATCGAGGTCCCGTCCGAGATGGAGATCGTGTTGAACTCCATGGGTGTGCCGCCCGCCGCCCGGATGCCGGCCTTGACGTGCTCGGCCAGCCGGCGCTGGTTGTAGTTGCACGGCATGGTTTCGATCCAGGTCGTGGCCACGCCGATGAGCGGCCGCGCCAGGTCCTTGTCGCCGAAGCCGATGGCCTTGAGCATGCCGCGCGCCGCGGCACGGTCCGGGCCGTCGGTCAGGGCGGCGCTATGGCGCTTGGCCGGATCGCTGGGGACGTCGTAGGGCAGGGGGCGAGGGGCGTCGTTCGACATGGTGGGTTCTCTCCGCGGGGCTGGGCGGGTGCGCTTTCGTCGCCGACAAGTCTAGCCTGCGCTCGGGTGTCCTCGCGCCGCCGATCGCCGAAAGCCGCGAGTCGCGGCCGGCCCGACCTCAGATGTGGCGCTCGAGAGGCCGGGAGCCCGACTTCGCCCCTTGCGGTGTTCTCCGGTCTCTAGAATTCGCAAGGTGACTGCGTCGACCATTCGAGACGGCCTCAAGATCGCGCCTCCGCGACCGTTGGCCTGGGTTCTCGCTCTCACGGTGTGGCTCGCGACTGCCGTCCTCTGCTGCTGGTCGCTGGTGGCGTTTGCCATCGCCAACTTTCCTGCGAGCGACTACTGGGCGATCGACGCTTATCGGATATACGACGCGAGCGAGAGTCTGCTCGCCGGGCGTGCCTACTCCACGGACTCATCCATGCTCTATTC
The DNA here is from genome assembly GCA_963838285.1 of uncultured Chloroflexia bacterium. Lineage (GTDB taxonomy): Bacteria > Chloroflexota > Limnocylindria > Limnocylindrales > CSP1-4 > Fen-1039. The sequence continues at coordinate 60,345 of CAWIQP010000007.1, read as the reverse complement.
CCCCGTTGCCGTCGTTCTGGGCATACCTGCCACCTTGATCCCCGAGGCATATGCGGTTCTTGGGCTGGCTCTCCTCAAACTGGCATTGGCCGTAGCGGTAGCGCGCTGGCTGTCAGGCGGATCGTGGCTCGCGGTCGTGCTGGTGCTGACATCCCTGCCGGTCCTCAACGACGTGATGATCGGCAACTCCATGGTTCTCCTCACCGCGGCGATGGCCGTCTCGACCTTCGCGGAGTCGCGACGCCGATCCGGCATCGCGATCGGAATTCTCGCTGCCGCGGTCCCCAAGCCGCTTCTCGCCCCGTACTTCGTCTGGCTGGTGGTCTACAGGCGCAGGACCGCCGAGGGCGCCATCGTCACTGCCCTGGCGACCTCGATGCTGGCGGCTGTCGTTGCCGGACCGGGTGCCTATGTTGGCTGGCTGAACAATCTGGCTCATGGGACCAGCTTCATCGGTGCCTGGAATGGCAACACCGGCCTGAGTTCCTGGGCGCCGTGGCTGACTCTGCCGGCTGCGTCTGTCGTAATGGCGCTGACGCTGCTTGTCGTCGCGAGAGCGTCCGAGAGGCGCTCACTGGTATGGGTCCTGGCCGCCGGGGTTCTCGTGGCGCCCTACGATCTGTGGTATTCGGCCGTTCCGCTGCTTCTGGCACTGCCAGTTCTGCGCCCGTGGCCCCGCGTCTATGCGATAGCGCTCATGCAGCCGCTCGTCTCGGTATCGGTCGCTCTGGTCGGGATCGTGGCTCTGGTGACCGCGCCATTCGGTGCGGTGTCGGCCACGGAAACGATCACCGATGCTATCGGGGCGCAGCGCCGGGGAATCCACGACCGGCCGGACGCGCGGGAGCTCGCCGAAACCCAGTAGAACCGAGACCGGCGCGGTCGGACACAGGCTGTCGCGCCGACGCGCGCGCCCGGGCCAACGCGCGCGGCCGGGCCAACTCGCGCGTCCGGGCCAACTCGCGCGTCCGGGCCAACTCGCGCGTCCGGGCCAACGCGCGCGGCCGGATCGGCCTCAGATGTGGGAGATGAGCCAGCTCAGGGTGGTGCTGGGGTCCGGCGAGAGCCCGGTCTGGATCTCGGCGTCGAGCGCCCTGCGTGTTCCGTCGGCGTTCGTCACCACCGCGGCGACCCACCAGATGTCGCGAGCGGGGAGCTTCGTGAAGTCGACGGCCTGGGCTCCGGCCGGCAAGGTGGACGTGTCGGCGCCCGCCACGGCCGGCTTGACGCTGATCGCGGGTGCCGTGGCGGATCCGTCGACGACCAGGGACAGGCCGCTCATCGATGCCGGCCACAGCTCCACTGTCACCACGCCGCCGGACGTCGGCTGCGGCACCAGGTAGGTGTACGTGCCGTCGGGAAGCTGCGCCCATGTCAGCGATCCGGAGACGGCGCCCGGGGCGCTGGGGGCGCCCGGGGTCGAGCTCGGGTCGTAAGCGAAGACGCGGCCGCCCGGCAGAAGCGTCACCAGGATCACGAGCACGATGGCCGCGGCGACGCCTCGCACGCTGTATGCGCGCTGGTCCTGCTCGCGGGGTCGCAGCGTGCCGGCCACGAAGGCCAAGGGCATGACCACGATCGCTCCAACCGCGATCGCGTCCTGGTAGCCCGGCAGGAGCATGGCGATTGCCAGCAGCACGACGGCCCCGCCGATCGCCCATCGCCTTCGAACCGTGGCCACCTTGTGGCGGCTCACGCGGGCGACGTGGCCGACGCTGATCCGCCCGGCCGAGAAGGCGCCCAGGCTGAGCATGATGCCGATCTGGCTCGTGACCCAGGGGCCCGGGCGGAGGACTACCAGGTGCTGCCCGACCAGGCTGCCGAGGCCGACCAGGGCATCGGCGGCCGCGGACGCAAGGACGATGACCGCGATCGAAAAGGAGAGCCACAGCAGCAGCTCGGCCACCATCGCACGCGCTCCGTCACGGATGCCTTTGTGCATTCGTTCCGGCGTGTGTTGGGCGCGATCGACTCGGGCCGCCAGATCCTGGGCGCTCCCGAGGTGCCCGATGGCCCCGGTCGTTGCCGCCGCCGCGTCCAGGCCGGTGAGCCGGAGGGCGCGCGAGACGTCGTCGAGGTGATCGGCGATCTCCTGGGCCACTCGATTTCGCGTCTGGCGTGGAAGGTCCAGTGCCGCCCGCAGCTCGTCCGTGTATCGAGCGACGGCCGCGTCGGCCGAGCCGCCAGCGCCGCCGGACGCCCGGAGCGGCTCGTCGGAGGACTCCCGCTCGTCACGTTTGGAGACGGTCGCGTCCGGGACCGCAGCGCCGGTCGCGCCGGGCTCTGTCGCCGCGGGTGCCTCTCGGGACTGCAGGAACCAGGAACCCGACTCGGGGTCGGGGCTGTGAACGACGCCGGTTGCCCCGGTTCCACCGGCACCGCTCGGAGTCCCAGCGCCGCCACCGTTGGCCGCCGTCGAGCGGCCCTCCCCATCGACGAGCTTGAGTCCGGCGGCGGTCAGCCGGTACTTGCGCCGGGTCCGCTCGCCTTCCTGCCAGTCGCTGAGGACGAGACCCGTGGCTTCGAGGCGATACAGCGTGGGGTAGAGATCGGACTCCGCCGGGAGGCCGGTCGCCCCAGTCGTCATGCCCAGACGCCGCCAGATCTCGTACCCGGAGAGATCCTGGCCGCGCAGCGCTCCGACGACCGCGCGATCGACCTTCGCCTCGGAAGACGCGAGGTTGTTCGTCCTGGGCTCGTCCACTGACCGCCACCCTTTCGACGCGCTCGGTAGACCGAGCCTGCGCGCTCAGAGTGTAGGCCGCGCCGAGCCCACGAATCTGAAACGAAGCCCTACCGGTGACTGGACTCCCCCTGAGTGACCAGGTCGTGGTCGGCGGATCGGTCAAGGCCAGACGCCCGGCGCCGCAGGCGTCCCGAGCTACCCGGGAAGCGCAGAACCCCCGCGTGCGGTCGGTGGCCGCCCGAATCTCCGTCGGCCGGGCGCCCTTCGGTCGGCCGGGCGGCCTCTCGCGCCGAGAGCCTACGCTGGCGCCGTCTGGACCCTCGCAGGATGCGCCGCCTCCCAGGCCTCGATGGCCGGGAGCCGGGAGAGGACGTAGCCGATCTCGTCGGTGCCGGCCAGGATCATGGTCCGGGCAAACGGATCGATCTCGAAGGCGAACGAGTCGCCACCGGGCGACGTGACCTCTTGCGCCTCGAGATCCACTGTCCACTCACCATCGGGGTTGGCGGCGACCAACGGCGCACGCATGAACAGTAGAACTCAGCAGGGTCAAGCTGATGAGTGGAGAGTATGCGCAACCAGCCCGCCCACATCCCACCGAGGGGGACGCGCGCCAGCGCGGCTGGAGCGAGCGCGAACGGCACCAGAACGGCTGCAGAAGTACGAGCACCCAGGTTCACGCCAGCACCAGGCCGCCGAACGCGGCGGTGAGCACACACATGCTGGGGTGACCCGGATGAAGATCGCGCCAATCGGTGGGCTGGAGCGCGACGGAGAGGAACACAGGCTAGGAGTGAGTCCTACGGCTCAGGGGATTCCCGGCCGGTCGCGCCGCAGCTACAATTCTTTGCATGTCTGCATAAACAAACACCCTCCTTGTGCTCCCGCCCAGCCAGCCAGACCAGCCGGAGGAGGCGGCAGGGGTTCCTCGACTCCAGGTTCCCGCGGCCTGCTGGAGCCTCGGTCAGTCGATCTCATTGGCCTCCTTGGCGCCGACCATCCGGCGCGCCTCGTTGGGACTTTCGCGGAGGCCTTGATACAGCGCCGCCTACACGCGCATCGACGCGATCGAAGGACATCCGGGACGGCCACCGATCGATCCGGCGACTTGGTGGTGCCGTGGCTGTACGCGACACTCGAGGGCATCGGCTCGGCGCGAGCGCTCGACTGGCTGTGTAACGAGCACTACGCATACCGCTGGCTCGCAGGCGTGGTCGGCCTCAACCCCCCAATGCCCTCCCAGCCTTTCGTGTCGAGCGTGCCGACTTTCTGGATCGGCTCCCGACGGAGCGAGTCGCGCCACTCCTGGCCAACTGCCCCGTGACCCCTACCGCGGTCGCGCAGGAGGGCATCCGGGTCCGGGCAGCCGCAGGCGCCGCCAGCTATCGTCGCCCAGACCGGCTCGAGCGCCTTCTTGCGCAAGTCGACGCCCAGATCGGCGCCCTCAAGGACGAACTCGACGCTGACCCGGACGCAAGCTCGCGGCGTGTTGCCACGCCCGGGAACGCGCGACGAGAGAAGGGGCCAATCGCGTCTCCGCCACGCATCGTCCCGCCGCCTGCGATCGAGGCGACAAAGAAGCGCAACGCCAAGGGGCCAGCCTCCAGAGGGTGCCAAGGCCTCCACGACCGATCCGGAGCCTCGCATTATGAAGATGGCCGACGGTGGGGCTGGCGACCGGCATACAACGCCGGGCTCGTGACCGATGCAGCCAGGGCATCGTTGGATCGGACGGGACTTCGGCCGGCAACGACCAGGGAACAACTCGGGCCGATGGTTCGCCATCCCGTCGGCCGCCATGGCGCCAGCCCGGACGCCTGGCCCGCAGATGCCGGCTTCCCGCGCAACTTTGAGATCGAGGAGTTTACGACCCCAGGTTCCAGCAACATAGTCCATCTACCTGTGCTCCCCGCGTATCGGAGCCGCGACCCGTATCAACCGCACCCACTAGGCTCGCCCGCGGTCGCGGCCTGGCGCATCCGGATTGGCACACCGGCGGCAAAGGAGCTCAACATGGATCGAGCCGCCACCGCCGGATTCGTCAATGCGATCGCCCGCAACCGTGGTCAGCAGCGCTTTGTCTGGTCAGCCGCCGCAGGCCCGAGACAGCTCACAGAGATAGTCGCCCAGGTCGCTCGGGTACTCGACCGCAGGCAGGCCGTGCGAGACGGCAGAGCGACCGACGGGCTCGACAGGCCTGCGGAAACAGGCCGACGGCCCTTCCGTTGTCTCCGCTATCCTGAGCGGACCGCCGGTCGGCTGGGACCCGGCCTCAGCCATTCGAAGCGAGCCGTGTCTCTCCGGGGGTCCGGGCCGGCTGGACGGAACGCGGGAGCTGCATCGGGAGGACCGTTAGGGGTGGTCGATCAGCGAGCAGAGCGCGACTCCCCCGCGGGCCAGCAGACTAACCTGTTGGTCTTCGTGCTCTCGGGATTCGCGAGTCTCATCTACGAGGTCGCGTGGGCTCGTCAGTTGGTCCTTGGCTTCGGCACGACCGCCGAGCCGATCTCGGCCATCCTGGCCGGGGATTGGTGCTGCTGCGGCAGGCATGCTCCATCGGCATGATGTTGTCGCCCCGTCGGGCCGTGGCCCTGCCTATCCACAACCAGGGTGAAGTCGTCGAGCGGGAGGTGTCGTCTGAGGCTGGCACTTCCGACCGAACGCAGACGATCCGGCGACTCTGGAGTCGCTTCCACCTGGCCGGAACCAGCACACGCTTGGAGTACGTCTTCCTAGTCATAGCGCTTGCCTGGGGAGTGGCGCAGGTGTTCCTAGTGCCTCCTCTTCAAGTCCCCGACGAGGGGGATCACTGGTTCCGGGCATGGGCGATGACGGAGGGACAACTAACCGCCGACAACCAGGAAATGATCACGTTGCCGGCCAGCTTCACGCGCACTGCCGATCTCTACACGCGACTGGTCGCCGCCGGAGTCCTGCCGGTGTCACTGGAGGGGCAGGCAGGCTTCTCGGGATATGAGGCTCTCTTTGACAGCCCGGGGCCCTCCGGCACCGTGAGGGTCGTCTCTCGCGTCGCGAGCTACGGCCCCGTTGGCTACTTGCCCCAGGCAGTGGGTATCGGCCTGGGGCGACTCCTTGGAGCCCCACCGCTCGCCTGCTTCTATCTGGCGAGATTGGGCAACCTCTTGGCGGCCGTGGCCCTGCTCTTCTTTGCCATCCGTCTGGCGCCGTTCGGCAAGCAGCTCTTTGCGTTGGTGGCACTGCTGCCCATGACGATGTTCGAGCTTGCCAGCGTTTCCTGCGACGCCCTGACCATCTCCGGCGCCATGTTCTTTACGGCGCTCCTCCTCTGGGCGAGCAAGCGCGTGACGCTTCGGCGAGTTGACGTCGCCCTCATGCTGGCGGCGTCGGCCCTCCTCCTGAATGTGAAGCCTGGGTACTGGGCGCTTGTCTTGCTGGTGCTGCTCATCAGGCCGGCGCAGCTTGGCGGCCGCATCCGTTACGTGGCATTCGTTGCTGGCAACGCACTCGTGGTTGTCGGAGTCTTCCTAACCGTATTCCTGCTCACATCCGCGGATGCTCAAGTCCAGGCCGTCGGTGCACCTCAGGCACAACTCCTGTTCATCTTGCATCAACCACTCGGCTTCCTCGGGATTTTCTGGCTCAACGTGCAGGACAAGCTGCTCGTGTGGACGCTCGACAGCATCGGTGTCTTGGGGTGGTTCACGATCGCCCTGCCGCCGGGCTTCTACTTCTTCGTTCTGGTGGCAGGACCCATGTTCCTCATTCGGACGAGAGAGGACGAGGAGATGAGTCTGAAACTCCGGTCGCGTGCGCTGCTCGCCGCGGTGGGAGTGACGGTGTTCGTCACTATGGCCGTCGCTCTCTACACTTTCTTGTCGCCGGTCGGCAGCGTGCAGCTGTCCGTTCAGGGCCGCTACCTGGCTCCCGTGTGGCTGCTGCTGCTGCTGTCCGCATACGGCATGCGCTTCACGCAGAGACACTTGGGGCGACTCGTCGTGGTCGGCGTACTGCTGGTGATGATGGCGCAGAACCTTGACACGCTGATTGTGTGCTACCACCCGTGAAAAAGGTGCTGCGTAACACTAGGGCCATCGTCGACGGTTCGTCATCTCGGGAGCGGGAGCGTCGTGAAAGTCGTGATCCTTGCCGGTGGACTCGGCACCCGTCTGTCGGAAGAGACAGCCTCCAAGCCCAAGCCCATGGTGGAGATTGGCGAGCGGCCGATCCTTTGGCACATCATGAGGAGCTACAGCCACTACGGTTTCAGCGATTTCGTGATTTGCCTCGGCTACAAGGGCTACGTCATCAAGGAGTACTTCTCGAACTACTTCCTGAGCATGTCCGGCATCTCATCTATCTCTGCCACTACTGCAACGAGCGCTGGGAGACGATCATCTACGCCTCGCCCCCCTATCACGACCCTGCGTAGGCCAAATTGATGCGCTCCTTCCCAATCACCAGCGGTCGCTTGTTTAGCTTCGGGTGGATCGAGGCGATGTGCTCGCCAAGGATCCCAATGAAGGTGAGCTGCACAGCGCCGAAGAAGTAGATGCCCAGCAGGAGCGGCGCCGCGACAGCTGCAGCCGATTCCAGAACCTGAGCTTGGCGACCAGATACCCGAAAGCCACCCGAAGACTGAGGATGGAAATGGTGAATCCTTCCGTGGTGTCGCTACGGAGAGGCACCTTTGAGTGGCTAGTGATGCCCGGCATCGCGATGGCATACGAGCCAGCCGTCCGAGCGAGGTATTGGCGCGCAGCCCGTTGAGGTGCCCATCGGATCTGTTCGATGTCCCGGGCTATCGGTCGACAGCTGCAGACGCAGTCGACAGTCGATGTCAGCTGCATCGGCGCGCTGTCAGCTGCATGGGCGCCAAGATGGCCTCCGGCGCCCTGCCAGATCGCCTTGCGGCCAAAGGGACCATCATCGAATTCTCTCCCCTTCCCCCTCACGTTACGATCCCTTCGGGTGCCGATGCCCTGCCATCGTCGGTTGCAGCCATGCCGGAGGGATCGACAGGACGTTGATGCTGTTCCTGCCTCCGACCCTCTCTCACTACGTCGCGATCTGGCCCCTTTGCTGGTCGCTTGGACTGATGCCCGAGCCTTTCGCAAGAGCCCCGTGCCGGCCTACCGGCCCGCACCGGCCTCTGAGCGCGTCTGGACCCTCGCAGGATGCGCCGCCTCCCAGGCCTCGATGGCCGGGAGCCGGGAGAGGACGTAGCCGATCTCGTCGGTGCCGGCCAGGATCATGGTCCGGGCGAACGGATCGATCTCGAAGGCGAACGAGTCGCCGTCCGGGAGGGTCACCCGCTGGGCCTCGAGGTTCACCGCCCACTCGCCGTCGGGGTCTGCGACGGCGAGAACCTGGAGCGAGGCGTACCTCTCCGGCGAAACGACGACGGGGAGCAGGGCATTCTTCAGGGCATTGCCCTTGAAGATGTCCGCGAAGCTGGTCGACACGATGGCTCGGATGCCCCACGCTCGGAGCGCCCAGGGGGCGTGCTCGCGCGACGATCCGGCGCCGAAGTTGTCGCCCACCAGGAGGATCTGGCGGCCGGCGTTGTGCGGCTCGTCGATGAACGAGGGCGGCTCCCGCCGCTTCCCGTCCGGCGTGAAGCGCCAGTCGAAGAAGAGGGCCTCGGCCAGGCCGTCCTTGTCCGTGATCTTCAGGAAGCGGGCCGGGCAGATCTGGTCCGTGTCTATGTTGGCGCGCGGGATCGAGATCACCCGGCTGGTCGTCTTGACGAACGGTTCGGGCATTTCAGCTGGCCTTTCCGGTGGCCGCGGCGGCGGTGACGACGGTGCGCGGATCGGTGACTACGCCGGTGACGGCGCTGGCGGCGGCGGTCAGCGGCGAGGCGAGGAAGGTCCGGCCGCCCTTGCCCTGGCGCCCCTGGAAGTTGCGGTTCGAGGTGCTGATTCCGTACTCGCCCGGCTCCAACTGGTCGCCGTTCATGGCGATGCACATCGAGCAGCCACTCTCCCGCCACTCGGCGCCGGCGGAGCGGAAGACCTCGTGGAGGCCCTCACTCTCGGCCTGGGCCTTGACCTGCTGCGAGCCCGGAACGACGAGGACTCGCAGGCCGGGGGCGACCCGGCGGCCCCGCAGGACCGACGCGGCCGCCCGCATGTCCTCGATCCGGCCGTTGGTGCACGACCCGATGAAGACGACGTCGAGCTTCTGGCCGGCGATCGACGCGCCCGGCTGGAGGGCCATGTAGGCGAGCGCCCGCTCGAGGTCCTCTCGCGCGGCGGGCTCCACGTCGGCCGGGGACGGGATCCGGCCGGTCACCGGAACGCCCATGCCCGGGTTCGTGCCGTAGGTGACCATCGGCTCGAGCGCGTCGCCGTCGATGACGATCGAGCGGTCGTAGGTGGCGCCTTCGTCCGTCGGGAGCTTCCGCCAGGTTTCTACCGCGGCGTCCCAGGCCGCGCCCTTCGGCGCGAACGGGCGGCCCTTCAGGTACTCGAAGGTGGTCTCGTCCGGGGCGACCAGGCCGGCTCGCGCGCCGCCCTCGATCGACATGTTGCAGAGCGTCATCCGAGCTTCCATCGAGAGCGCCCGGATGGCGTCGCCGGTGTACTCGAAGACGTGGCCGGTCCCGCCGCCGATGCCGATGCGGGCGATCAGGGCGAGGATGACGTCCTTGGCGCCGACTCCCGGCTGCAGCCGCCCCGTGACCTCCACCTTGAAGGTCTTCGGCTTGCGCTGCAGGAGTGTTTGCGTGGCCAGGACCATCTCGATCTCGCTGGTCCCGATCCCGAACGCGAGCGCCCCGAAGGCGCCGTGCGTGGCGGTGTGGGAGTCGCCGCAGACGATGGTCATGCCGGGCTGTGTGAGCCCGAGCTCCGGCCCGATGACGTGGACGATGCCGCGGGTCGGCGAGCCCTTGCCGTGGAACGGGATCCCGAACTCGAGGCAGTTGGCCTCGATCTGTGCGAGCTGCTTGCGGGCCAGCTCGTCCGCGATGGGGATCGCCGGATCCAGCGTCGGGATCGAGTGGTCGGCCGTCGCGACGGTCTGGCCCGGCTTGCGAACCTTCAGGCCGCGCTCGCGCAGGCCGGTGAAAGCCTGCGGGCTGGTGACCTCGTGGACGAGGTGTAGGTCGATCGCGAGGATTGCCGGCGCGCCGGGGTCGGAGGACACGACGTGCGCGTCCCAGATCTTCTCAACGAGAGTGCGCGGTTTCTCGGCCATGGTTCCACTCGCGATTCGGTGCCCCGCCTCACAGTGGGTGGGGATCACCGAGGTTACCAGACCGTCGCAAGCGCGGACGACGCGCGGCCACAGCGTGCCACGGCGCGGCTACAGCGTGCCCGGAGCGCGTGCCGGCGGCCCCGGCCGAGGCAGTTCAAGCCAGCTCGAACGACTGGCGCAGGCGGATGTCCCGCGACGAACGGCCGACCTGGATCTCGAAGCGGCCCGGCTCGATGCGCCAGGAGTGGCGGGTCGAGTCCCAGTAAGCCAGGTCGCGGTCCTCGAGTGTCAGCGCGATCTCGGTCGTCTCGCCGGGCGCCAGGCGGACGACGGCGAAGCTCTTCAGCTCGCGCGGAGGCCGTGGGATCGAGCTCTCCGGATCGGCGACGTAGACCTGGACGACTTCCTTGCCGGGCCGGTCGCCCGTGTTGCGCAGCTTGACCCGCAGCTCGATAGGCTCTCCTTCGGCGAGGCCGTCGGCCGCCAGGTCGAGCGACTCGTACTCGAACGTGGTGTAGCCGAGGCCGTGCCCGAAGGCGAAGCGCGGCTCCACTCCGGCTGCGTCGAAGCCGCGGTAGCCGACGTCGACGCCCTCGCGGTAGACGAGCTCCTCGTTCGGACCGGGCGTGGTGTCGTAGGCGGGGTAGTCGGCGGCGCTGCGGGCGATGGTCACCGGCAGGCGGCCGCCCGGCTCGACGATGCCGAGAAGAACGTCCGCGAGGGCATTGCCGAACTCCTGGCCCGGCAGCCAGGCGTAGACGACGGCGGCCACCTTCTCCGCCCAGGGCAGATCCATCTGGCAGCCCGCGTTGACCACCACGACCGTCCTCGCGTTCGCCGCGGCGACGCGCTCGACGAGCTCGTCCTGGCGGCCCGGCAGAGTGAAGGTCTTGCGGTCGCGCCCCTCGCTCTCCCAAGCCTCGTCGTTGCCGACCACCAAAATTGCGACATCGGCCGACGCCGCGGCAGCTACCGCCGCCGTCATGCCGTCGGCGGCTTCGGGCGCGGCGCAACCGAGGGTGAGGACGCTGGGATAGTGGCTGGTCGAGTGCGCCTCGGCCGAGACGAGCACGCGCTTGCCTGCCTCGAACTCGAATGTCCCGCCGTCCTCCTTGCCCTCGAAGATGGCCGTCGGGACGTCCACGCCGGCCGGCGCGTCCCATCGGTCGGCGGCCGGGGCGCCGTCGACGAAGAGCCGCCGCCCGCCCAGACCGCGCATCGCGACCCGGTAGGGGCCGCCGACGCCGGGCGTCAGCCACGTCGAGAGGCGAACGGAGAAGTCGTTCTGGGGCAGGCCGGCCGGCAGATCGCCGAAGAGGTGCAGGTCGGTCGCCCTGGTGTTGTACCTGGCGACCGGCCGGCCGGTCGGTTCCTGGCCGCGGTAGTACTCGATGGTGAGGCCGGGTGCCCCGTCCAGGTCCGTCAGGTCCATTCGGGACAGCGGCGGCAGGAAGAGGTCGATGCTGCAGCCCGGCTCGTGAACGATCTCGACCCCGGCCGGCAACGCCGCCCGCAAGCCCTCCAGCGGGCTCACGGCGTAGGGCGCCTGGATGTGGGCCGCGCCCCCGCCCTGGGTGCAGGGTTGGGCGGAGTTCGGGCCGATGACCGCGACGCGGCGCAGGCCCGCCGGCGCCAGGGGCAGGGTCCCGTCGTTGGCGAGCAGCACGAACGATTCCGCGGCCGCCCTGCGAACCAGCGCCGCGGCCGTGGCGTCGGAGAGGAGCACGGGCTTCGTCGGGTCCGGCTCCACACCATTCTCGGCGCCGGCGGGCTCGCCCGCCGACCTTTCGTCCGGCAGACGCAGGGCTCCCACCCGCGACGCCAGCAGCAGGATCCGCAGCGCCGCACAGTTGAGCGTCTCCTCGTCGACCTCACCCCGACGGACCGCGGCCGCCAGCTCCGGTCCGAAATGGCGCGGCGGCCCCGGCATCTCCAGGTCCAGTCCGGCCGTGGCGCCGGCGACGGTGTCGTGCGTGGCTTCCCAATCGGACATCAGGACGCCGTCCCAGCACCACTCGTCGCGCAGGATGTCGCCGATGAGGGCCCGGTTCTCCGAGCAGTGAACGCCGTTGACGCGGTTGTAGGCGGCCATCATCGACCACGCGCCGGCCCCGGCCGCGGCCTCGAAGGGGAGCAGGTAGACCTCGCGCAGAGTTCGCTCGTCGACGAGGCAGTTGACCGTGGTTCGGTGGGCCTCCGAGTCGTTGGCCACGAAATGCTTCGGGCAGGCGGCGACGCCCTGCGACTGCATACCCTTCACGTAGGCGACACCCAGCTCGGACGCGAGCCGCGGGTCCTCCGAGTAGGACTCGAAGTCGCGGCCTCCGAGGGGCGAGCGGACGATGTTCAGCACGGGCCCGAGCATGTAGTGGACTCCGCCGCGCCCGGCCTCGGCGCCGATCCTCGCGGCCACCTCGGCGACCAGGTCCCTGTCCCACGTGGCCCCCAGGCTGGTGCCACACGGCGTGCAGGTGGCGCTCGATCCCTTCGGCAGAGTCATGCCTCGGACGCCGTTTGGGCCGTCCAGCGTCAGCATCGGCCCCAGGCCGATCGAGTCGACGCCCGCGGGATGCCAGGCGTCGATTCCCGCGGTCAGGCGCGCCCGTTCCTCGATTGTCAGCGATCGCACCAGCGCGTCGAGGCGCTCGAGCGAGATGGAGGTCTGCGGCTCGGTATCGGTCGGCTGCGTCATCTCGTCCTTCCCGGATCCTTGGGCTTAGCCGAATCGTACCGCCGAACCCGCCGGAGCATCCCGACGTTCGGCAGGCTGACCGGCGGAGTTGGGGTGGACTACCCTTCCCGGGGCGCCCGCGGTGGGCGCTCTTCACAGGGGGCAGAGATGGTCAAGGAGAACGATCCCGCGGCCGGGGCGTGGGGCGAAGGCCTGGCCTACCCGGAAGGGGTCCTGAGATTCCTGCCGGCGGTGCACGACGGCTTCACCGCCGTGAACAAGTATGTCAGCGTGCCCGCCCTCAAGATGGGCCTGGGTCGGTACATGTCCAATCCGCTCACCGGCTACCTGATGATTCTGCGAACGCGCGGCCGCAAGAGCGGCGAGATGCGCGACGCGCCGCTCGGGTACACGATCGTCGGCGAGCACGTCTACTGCGTCGCCGGCTTCGGGCGACGGACGCACTGGTTCCAGAACGTTCTCGCCGACCCCCATGTCGAGGTGATCCTGCCGGGCCGCGCCTTCTCCGGCATGGCAGAAGAGGTCACGGGACCTGCCGAGCGCCGGCGCGTTCTGGCGCCGCTGCTGCGCAGCATGGGTGCCGTCGCGGGCATGGTCGGGATGGGCAACCCCTGGCGCGACAGCCCGGACGAGATAGCGAGCAAGTGCGATGGGATGCCGCTGGTCCGGGTTCGCGCGACCGGCGTCGCCGCAGGACCCGAGGACCCGGGCGGTCGCTGCTGGGTAGTGCCGTTGGCCGCGAGCGCCGTCCTGGCGGCGTGGTGGCTGCGGGGACGGAGCCGGAGATCCGGCCGGGCATGACGGAAGATCCGACACTCGCCGAACTCCGCCCGCGACGGACCAGGGTCTTTGTGGCCCGCGTCCTTACCGACTTGGGCCTCGTGCTCGGCGGCGCGCTCGCTCTGGCCGCCCTCTACACGGTCGTTCAGGATCACGGCGGCCTTGCCTACGACACCCACGCCTACTGGCTCGCTGCCCGGAACGTCCTCGACGGCGCCCCCTTGTATCAGTCGGGCCCCTATTCCGCGCTGGGGCTGTACACCTACCCGCCGGTTTTCGCCCAACTGTTCACGCCGGCCGCACCGCTTCCCGAATTGGTCGTCACCTGGGCGTGGCGTGTCACCGGTGTGCTCTCGCTCCGCTACCTCGTCGGATCGTGGAAGGCGACGGTCGTCTCGTGCTGCTTCGTCCCCGTGCTGACCGAACTCGCGATCGGCAACGTCACGCTTCAGCTGGCCGCCTGCATTCTCTTTGCCCTGCGCGACAGGCGGGGAGCGTATGTGCTGCCGTGGGCGGTCGCGCTCAAGTTCGGGCCGGCGCTCGTGGTGCCGTACCTGTGGCTCCGCCGCCCCGAGACTCGCCGGCCCCTCGTCGTGGGCACGCTCGTGTTCCTCGCCGCCTGCCTGGTTTCGGTCGTGGTTTCTCCGGGCGCCTGGTCCGACTACCTGAACATGCTGCTGGCGCAGAACTCGAACGTTCTTGGGGGAACGCAGGTCATCCACCTGATCCCCGCAAGCGGCGGCGTCGATTTCGTCGCGCGGTTCGGCATCGCCGGCCTCGTGGCGCTGTTCGCCGCATACGCGCGGCGCGACTGGCTGGCCTACGCCGCAGCCGCCATAACCTGCCCGGTCATGGCCGTCAGCCGCTTCGCTCCGCTCGTCGCGCTGTGGCGGTTCCGGCCCGGGCCGGAGAGGTCCGATGGGGGCTCCCGCCCCGTGATCGCGATCTCCGAGGCCGAGGTATGACGGCAGCCGCCGCGCCCGGGATCGGGGCGAGGATTCGGGCTCGGCTCCCGATCTACCGAAAGCCGGCGATCCTGGGGCTGTCGATCACGGGCTACGTCCTGTTCGCCTGGCTGATGCTCGTCGTGCCCGGAACGCCCAACTTCAGCAGCATCGTCGGTTTCAATTCGTTCGCCTACTGGAACGTCGACGCCATTCATCCCTACGGCGCGGCGCTCGGGACCATCGGGTCGTTCACCTACTCGCCGGCGTTCGCGCTGGCGGCCGCCCCGGCACACCTGCTTCCGTTCGGCCTCTTCTTCGTCATCTGGGACGGCTTCCTCGCCGTCAACCTGGTCTGGCTGACCCGACGCATGACCCTTGCCTGGTTGGTCTTCCTGCCCGTGCCCCTCGAGCTCTACCACGGCAACGTCCACATTCTGCTCGCCACAGTGTGCGTTCTCGGGTTCGAGTATCCGGCCCTGTGGTCGATCGGCCTGCTCACCAAGGTCACTCCCGGCGTCTCGCTCCTGTGGTTCGTCGTGCGTCGCGAATGGCGTGCGCTCGCCTGGGCTCTTGGCGCGACGGCGGCAATCGCGGCCGTCTCGTTCGCGGTCGCCCCGAGCGCCTGGTTCGACTGGGTCAAGTTCCTGACGACGTCGCAGGCCAGCGGAGCGGGGTCGAACGACTGGTACGACTTTCTGTTCCCGCCGCTCTGGCTGAGGATCGCAGCCGCGGCCCTTCTCGTCGTCTGGGGTGCGCGCACCGACCGCCGCTGGGTCGTGCCCGTCGCGACGGCTGTGGCCATGCCGGTCGTGTGGGTGACGACCCCGGCCATCCTGGTGGCGATCCCGCGGCTGCGGAGGAAGGCTTCGGCGCCCGCCGGAAGTGAGGCGCAGGCCGCGGGGACCAGGGCCCCGGCCGTCCCCGAAGCCGGCGCCCCCGACGCCGTCCGGCCCGCTCCAGCCGCTCTCGCCGACGGGGGCCCGGCGCTGTAGCCGACCCCGTCGAGTCGTCACCGATACAATCTCGTCGACCCAATCCCGCACCCCGATCTCGTGTCGGCCGAGCGGGCGTGAGTCCATCGCTGAGGGAATGCTGATGTTCGATCGACTCGGTCGGCTGGTGCTTCGCCTCCGGTTCGTCTTCGTGGTCGGGTGGTTCCTGGCGGCCGCCTATTTCGGCGCCTTCGCCCCGTCGCTGTCGCAGGCGGGGTCGGCCGACGAGACCAGCTTCCTGCCGAAGGATGCCGAATCGCTCGCTGCCCGCCAGGTCATCGCCAAAGCGTTCCCCCACGACTCCGCCCCCACTACCGCGCTGATCGTCTTCTCGCGGTCGGGTGGGCTGACCGACGCGGATCGCGCCGCGATCGAGGGGCTGAGCGCCTACTTCGACGGCAGCGGCCATCCGGACACAGTCATCCGCTACGTCACCGCCGAGAACACTCCGTCGCTGGCGTCGATGTTCCGAAGCACCGACGGCGTCGTCGAGCTGGCCCAGGTCGACATGAGCACGCCATCGTTCCTGCCCCGGACCAACGCCGCGATAGACGCCATCAGGGCCCATCTCGCGGGCTCGGGCGTTCTCCCGAGCGGCCTGTCGGCCCAGGTCACCGGCCAGGCCGGGATCGGCCGCGACTACCTGCAGGCGATCGAGGACGGCACGAGCCGTACGACCCTGGTCACGATCTTCCTGGTGGTTCTGGTCCTGCTGCTCATCTACAGGGCCCCGCTCGCGGCGCTGGCGCCGCTGATGACGATCGGGTCGGCCTTCATCGTCGCCCGCGGCGTGCTCGGCTTCATGGCCCAGGGCGGCTGGCAGCTGTCGTCGGTGCTGGATTCGTTCATCGTCGTCCTGGTCTTCGGCGTGGGCACCGACTACACGATCTTCCTCATATCCCGTTTCCGCGAGGAGTTGGGCCGCAACGGCCACGAAGACGCGGTCCGGGTCACAGTCAGCCGCATCGGCGCGGTCATCACCGCCTCGGCGGCAACGGTGATCGTGGGCCTGACTTCCATGCTGGCGGCCCGGTTCGGGATGATCCAGACGACGGGGCCCGCCCTGGCCATCACGGTCTTCATCACGTTGCTGGCGGGGCTGACGCTCACCCCGTCGCTGCTCGCGATCTTCGGCCGGCGCCTCTTCTGGCCGCTGCACGAGAAGACGCGGACCGCCTCCGACGAGGAGCGAGGCTTCTGGGCCGCCCTGGCCCGCCGGATCACGGCCAGACCCGGCCTGCTCGCCGGCGTAGTCCTTGTGCTTCTGGTCGTCCCGGCGCTCGGGCTGCCGCTGCTCAAGGAGAACTTCGACGTCCTGAACGAGCTGCCGGCCGGAGCGGAGTCGCGGCAGGGCTTCGACACTCTGAGCCAGCATCTGGCGGAGGGTCAGCTAATGCCTCTGACCGTCCTGATCCAGGAGCCGGGCACGTCGGCCACGGTCTTCGGCTCTCAGCAGGGGTTGTCCGACATGGCCGCGCTGGAGAAGTCGATCGCGGCGCTGCCCAACGTCCAGACGGTACGCAGCCTGGTCGATCCTCTGGGGCAGGGGTCGGTGTCGGATCTGCTTAGACCCTCGGTTCAGCTGGCCAGCACGGCCGCCGCGTTCGGCAAGGCGCCCAGCACCGACATCAACGTCCAGCTCGGCGACGCCAGCCTGGCCGGCGTCCAGTCGAGCGTCGGTTACGTCGGTGGTCTGGCGGCCGCGTTCCCGAAGATTCCGGCCGCCGAGCTGTCGGCCGCAAACTCGGACCTGGCGACCCTGGCGGCGGGATTGGTTGCCGCGCGCAAGCAGGCGCTCGTGCCCAACCAGCTCGACGGCATCGCCGCTCAGCTCCAGGCCGCGGCGTCTGGTTCCGCAACGTCCGGCGCGGCGGCGCAGCTCACGGCTCTCAAGTCCTATCTTGACGAGCTTGGCACGGCCCAGCCGGCGGTGAAGTCGCTGTCTTCCTACCAGTCGGCCGAGACCGCGGCGGTAGCGCTGGCCGCAAGCTCCAACCCGATTGCCTTCGCCCAGCTGCTCGGCGCGATCGGCGATCTGTCGACGTGGTTCAAGGATCAGCCCACGCAGTTCTACTTCGCGCCGACGTCGGTCACTCCCAGCGCCGACATGGTTGCGGCCCAGCAGGCCATGGCCTCGGCGCGAGCACGACTGCCGGGCGAGCTCGACGCCCTTGCCGCCGTCTTCGGCCCGAACGACCTGTACGCACCGCCGAGCCTCAGCTCCGCCTACGTGTCCGGCGACGGCACGGTGGCGCGACTCTACGTGACGACGTCGACCAACCCGTATGACACTAAGTCTTTCGACACGGTTCGCGATCTGCGGGCGCTCCTGGCCACGGACCCGGGCCACTTCGACGCGGCGGGCGTCGCCGGGACGGGCTCCGGGACGGCCTCGCTCACGCAGTCGTACGTGGGCGGGTCCACGGCGGAGTTCGCCGACGTCCAGGACACGATCTCGGCCGACTTCCTGCGCGTCGCCGCGATCACCATCGTCGGCATCCTGATCGTCCTGATCCTGCTGCTCAGGGCGCTGGTGGCACCGGTGTATCTGGTCCTGACGGTCCTGCTCTCCTACGCGATGAGCCTGAGCGTCTCGGCCCTGATCCTGCAGCACGTCTTCGGCCAGGCCGGGGTCAACTACTTCATACCTCTCATGGTCTTCGTCCTGCTGGTTGCTCTCGGGTCGGACTACAACATCTTCCTGATGTCCCGGGTCCGCGAGGAGAGCTCCACGCGCGAGCTGCGGCCGGGCATCCGCGTCGCTTCGGCCCGCACCGGCACAGTCATCACCTCGGCCGGTCTGATCCTCGCCGGGACGTTCGGGGCGCTCGTGACGTCGCCTCTGCAGCTTCTCTTCCAGGTGGGCCTGGCCGTGGCGCTGGGCGTGCTCATCGACACGTTCGTCGTCCGCAGCCTGCTGGTTCCGGCGATCACGGCCTTCATCGGCGAGCGCGCCTGGTGGCCGTTCCACCGGCGCAGCGGCTAAGGCGGCTTCCGGCCCACGCTGACCCTCCAGTCGCCGGCCGAGGCCGTCGATACCTCTCGTGCCACGGTTCGGTACCCTCGACTGGGGCATGGCGCACGGGTTGACCGCCCCTGCTACACTCGCCGAACACTGCGGGCGAAGAACCCGCGTGAGCGCTAGCTACGGAGAATCAGGTTGGGCCTGTTCAACAGCCGGAACCGCCGCCACGTCGCCATCCTCGTTCGGACGGATGGTCGTCGTGTGCAGGTTCCCTCGGACGACCTCGGCCTGGTCGACGTCTCCCTTCTCGGTCTACTTCGCTCCATCGAGCTCGGCATTGAGCGCGTATTCGTACTCATTACCGGCTCCCGGCGGGAGACTGGAAGCAGGGACAAGCGCTAGACCGCAAGACCCAGCAGCAACCAGAACCCTCGCCGGAGCGGCGAGGGTTTTTTGATGACCACCTAGACCCAGCATCGGCGCCGGACGACAGGCGATCCGGGGGAAGACCAGAAGGGACGCAGCGATGGGCACGAGAGAGGACGACGCAGGCGCCATTGGCCGGGCGCCGGAAGGCCGTACCCGGACCGCGACGACCGCGACGGCCGCCGCAACTTCGACGGCCGGGCCGGCCGCAGCCGCGGCGGGCGCTTCGCACGCGGCCGCTTCGGTGGACGGCCCGCCGGGTTCCGGTCGTGCGTCGGACCGGCGCGAACGGATCAACCACATGCCGGGCGCCGGCACGGCTCGCGCCGAGGCGATCTCGGCCGGCCGGCGGGAGATGCTCAGCGACGCGCACCGCAATCAGATCCGCAGCCTGGCCGAGAGGGGCGTGAAGCGGCCCCGCATCGGTGCGGACGCGGTCTGCGAGGCTCTGCTGCGTCAGGGCGTGGAGGTCTTCTTCGGCTATCCCGGCGGCGTCGTCCTGCCCTTCTACGACGTTCTCGGCGACTATCCGGAGTTGCGCCACATCCTCGTCCGCCACGAGCAGGGCGGCGCGCACGCCGCCGACGGCTACGCCCGAGCGACCGGCAAGGTTGGCGTGTGCCTGGCCACATCGGGCCCCGGCGCGACGAACCTCGTGACCGGCATCGGCAATGCCATGCTCGACTCGATACCGATCGTCGCGATCACCGGGAACGTCGTCGGCTCGCTCCTCGGCAAGGACGCCTTCCAGGAGATCGACATCACCGGCATCACCCTGCCGTGCACCAAGCACAACTACCTGATCCACGACCCGAACGACATCCCGCGCGTCTTCGCCGAGGCCTTCCACATCGCCCGGACCGGCCGGCCAGGGCCCGTCCACATCGACCTGACCAAGGATGCCCTGATGGGCGCCTGCTCGGCGGAGCACCCCGAGACGGTGAACCTGCCGGGGTTCAAGCCCACCTTCGAGGGCCACTTCCGGCAGATCAAGCTGGCGGCCCAGGAAATCGCCAGGGCCGAGCGGCCGGTCATCCTCGCCGGCCACGGCGTCCTGATCGCCGATGCCACCGAGGAGCTGCGCGAACTGGCCGAGAAGGCCCAGATCCCGGTGGCCCACACCCTCCTCGGCGTCAGCGCCATCGACGAGACGCATCCGCTCTCGCTGGGCTTCGTGGGCATGCACGGCTGGAAGCACGTCAATCGGACCATCCAATCGGCCGACCTGCTGATCGCCCTCGGCATGCGGTTCGACGACCGGGTCACCGGCCACGTGCCCACCTTCGCGCCGTACGCCCGCATCGTCCACGTCGACATCGACCCGGCCGAGATCGGCAAGAACGTGGCCGTCGAGATCCCCATCGTCGGCGACGTGAAGCGCGTCCTCGCGGCGCTGCTGCCACAGGTCGAGCCCGTCGAGCCGGACCGCCGCGCCGCATACCTGCGCGAGATCGCCGAGTGGCGGGCCGAGTCGGAGCAGGCTCCGTGGCACGGCGCAGGGGCGTGGCGCAACGGCCAGCTCTCGGCCGACTACGTGGTCGCGAAGATCGGCGAGGCCTCCGGCCACGACGCCACGATCGTCGCGGACGTCGGCCAGAACCAGATGTGGACCGCCCGCTACGCGGGCTTCCGCCGTCCCAAGAGCCACATCAGCTCGGGCGGCCTGGGGACGATGGGCTTCGGTCTGCCGGCGGCAATGGGTGCCGCCATCGGCCGCCCGGACAAGGAGACGTGGGCCATCGTCGGCGACGGCGGCCTGCAGATGACCGTCCAGGAACTGATGACGCTCGTCCAGGACAACATCCCGGTCAAGATCGCCCTGCTCGACAACCACAAGCTGGGCATGGTCCGGCAGTGGCAGGAACTCGTCTACGCCGGCAACTATCATTCGTCGCACCTGCTCGGTCCCGACTGGTGCAAGCTCGCCGAGGCCTACGGAGTAGCGGCGTTCCTCGCCACGACTCCCGACGAAGTGGAGGGCGCAATCGCCGCCGCGCGCGCCGTGGACGGCCCGGCGCTCGTGCACTTCGTCATCGCCGAGCAGCAGAACGTCTTCCCGATGATGCCGGCCGGCAAAGGCCTGTCCGACCTCCTCGAGGAGCAATTCGAGGAGCCGAAGCAATGAGCCCCACCGGCACCCCCGGTCCCGCGCCGGAGCGTGCCTCGCACATGGCGCCGGCCGCCCACGCGGCGCCGATTGCGCCGGCCGCCCATACGGCGCCGGCCCACACCGCACCGCCCGCCCGGGCTCTACCCGGCGGCGGCGAGTCGCATCGCCACGTCCTGGTGGCGATCGTCCTCAACAAGCCCGGCGTCCTGAACCGCGTGGCGAGCCTGATGCGAGCCCGCAACTTCAACATCGAGACCCTGGCGGTCAGTCACACGGATCAGCCGGAGGTCAGCCGCATGACGATCACGCTGCGCGGCGACGACGTGGCGGTCGAGCAGGCGGCCAAGCAGCTCTACCGGCTCATCGACGTGCTCAAGGTCCAGGACGTCACCAGCGACCCGACCGTCGAGCACGAGATCGCGCTCATCAAGGTTCGAGCCGACGAACGCAACCGCGGCGAGGTGCTGACCATCGCCGAAATGTACAAGGCTCGGGTCGTGGATCTGGCAGCCGAGTCGCTCATCGTCGAGGCGACCGGGACGGAGGCAGAGGTGGACGCTCTGATCGCCCTCCTGCGCGGATTCGGCATAAAGGAGCTCGTCCGCTCCGGTACCGTCGTCATGTCCCGGGGTGCCGGGTCCATCGAGGAGGCAGTTAAACGATGACCGCTCGCATGTACTACGACGCCGACGCAGACCCGACCGCTCTCGCGGGGCAGA
Source organism: uncultured Chloroflexia bacterium (assembly GCA_963838285.1). GTDB lineage: Bacteria > Chloroflexota > Limnocylindria > Limnocylindrales > CSP1-4 > Fen-1039. The sequence goes on along the minus strand of CAWIQP010000007.1, from coordinate 38,846 downwards.
AGATCGCCATCATCGGCTACGGCAGCCAGGGCCACGCGCATGCCCAGAACCTGCACGACTCCGGCTACGACGTGACCGTGGTCGAGGCCAATCCGAAGGCCCGCGCGCTCGCGGACGAGGCCGGCCTCAAGACCGCCGACATCGCCGACGCGGTCAAGGCCGCCGACGTGATCATGATCCTGGTCCCCGACACCATCCAGAAGAAGGTGTACGAGACCTCGATCGAGCCGAACATGCATGCCGGTCAGCTGCTCATGTTCGCCCACGGCTTCAACATCCGGTTCGACCGGATCAAGCCGGGCGAGGGGATCGACGTCGGCATGGTCGCTCCCAAGGGCCCCGGTCACCTCGTCCGCTCCGTCTTCGAGCAGGGCGGCGGCGTTCCCGCGCTCTTCGCCGTCGAGAAGGATGCCACCGGCACCGCGCGCGCCCGCACTCTCGCCTACGCCCGCGGCATCGGCGCCACCCGTGCCGGCGTCCTCGAGACCACGTTCAAGGAAGAGACCGAGACGGACCTCTTCGGCGAGCAGGTCGTGCTCTGCGGCGGCGTCACCAGCCTGATCAGGAACGGTTTCGAGACCCTGGTCGAGGCCGGCTACCAGCCCGAGCTGGCCTACTTCGAGGTCATGCACGAACTCAAGCTCATCGTCGACCTGATGTACCGCGGCGGCATGAACTTCATGCGCTTCTCGGTCAGCGACACCGCCGAGTACGGCGATTACGTCTCGGGCCCTCGGATCATCGACGCCCGGGTGCGAGCGGAGATGAAGAAGGTCCTCGGCGAGATCCAGGACGGCACCTTCGCCGCGGCATGGATAGCCGAGAACGAGGCCGGCCAGCCCAACTTCAAGAAGATGCGCGAGGCCGGACGAGACCATCAGGTCGAGCAGGTCGGCGCCCGCCTGCGCAAGGCCATGCCGTTCCTCAATCCCGTAGAAGTCGTCGACGGCCAGCCGCAGGCGTCCGCCCGTTCCAGGGACTGACGGACTCCGGCCGAGGTATCCGATGAGCGAGAACGCACCCGCGAACGTACCCGGCCGGGGAGTCGCCCCGGGCGCGGTCCGCATCTTCGACACGACTCTCCGCGACGGCGAGCAGGCGCCCGGCGCCGGCCTGACCGTCGCGGAGAAGATCGAAGTCGCCCGCCAGCTCGTGCGCCTCAACGTCGACGTGATCGAGGCCGGGTTCCCGGCCTCGTCGCCCGGCGAGTTCCAGGCGGTTCAGGCCATCGCCCGGGAAACCAGGGGCGTGGCCGTGGCGGCCCTGGCCCGCTGCAAGGACGGCGATCCGCAGCGGGCCGTCGAGGCGATCCGCGCCGCCGAGCGGCCGCACCTCCACGTCTTCATCGCCAGCAGCGACATCCACCTGAGGCACAAGCTCCGCATCTCGCGCGACGAGGCGCTGCTTTCCGCCGCGGAGTGGGTCGCCTACGGGCGCCAGGCCCTCGGGCCGGACGCGGAGGTCGAGTTCAGCGCCGAGGACGCCACGCGGACCGATCTCGACTTCCTCCTGAAGATGTACGAGGTGGCCGTCGAGGCGGGTGCGAGCACGCTCAACATCCCAGACACGGTCGGCTACGCCATTCCGGCCGAGTTCGGGGTGCTGGTCAGGGAAGTCGTCGAGCGGTTCGGTTCGGCGGCCACGGTCTCCGTCCACTGCCACAACGACCTCGGCCTGGCCACGTCCAACACGCTGGCGGCGCTCCAGAACGGCGCCCGCCAGCTGGAGGTGTGCGTCAACGGCCTGGGCGAGCGTGCCGGCAACGCCTCGCTCGAAGAAGTAGTAATGAGCGTCAAGACGCGCCCCACGCAGTTCGCGGGTCTGACGACCCGCGTCGTGACCGAGCAGATCACCCCGGCCAGCCGCCTGGTCAGCTACCTGACGGGCTTCACCGTGCAGCCCAACAAGGCAATCGTCGGCGGCAACGCCTTCGCCCACGAATCCGGCATACACCAGGACGGCGTCATCAAGAACCCGCTGACGTACGAGATCATGACGCCCCAGTCGGTCGGGCTGTCGGGCAGCCAGCTGACCATCGGCAAGCTGTCCGGCAGGCGCGGCCTCAGGGAGAAGCTCCATACCCTCGGCCACGAGGTGGAGGGCGCGGCGCTCGACGACGTCTACGCCCAGGTCATCGCTCTTGCCGATGCCAAGAAGGACGTGACGGATGCCGACCTCCTGGCAGTGCTGGAACAGCGCGCCGTGGCTGCGCCCAGTTCCATCCGCCTCGCGGCCTGGAGCGTGACCAGCTCCCACGGCGGCCGAGCCTCGGGCACCGTTTCACTCGAGATCGGCGGCCGGGCGCGTTCCGTCGAGGCGACGGGCAACGGCCCGGTCGACGCGCTGTACGGCGCGATGGACCAGGCACTGGAGTCGGTCCTGGGCTGGAAGCCGATCCTGGCCGAGTACGAGATCAAGTCCGTCTCGGCCGGCGAAGACGCCCAGGGCCAGGTAGTGGTGCGGGTCCGCCGTTCCACGGAGGAGGGCCGCGACGCCTTCGTGGCGACCGGACACGGGCTCTCCACGAACATCATCGAAGCGTCCGTCGCGGCCTATCTGTCCGGCGCCGAGAAGCTCCAGGTCGACGCGGTCGCCAAGGCCGCGCTCCTGGAGGCGGCTCTCGCTTCCGGAGAGACGGCCGAAAACGTGGAGGGACTCCCGTGACCGATCGACCCAGCCCAGCGGCCGGAGAGGCCCACGGCGGCGCAACCTACCACCTCGTCTTCGTTCCCGGCGACGGGATCGGGCCCGAGGTCATCGCGGCGGGCCGCCGCGTCCTCGAGGCCGCCGGGCGGCTCTACGGCTTCGACTTCGAGTGGCACGAGATCCTGATCGGCGGCGTTGCCCTGGAGGCGTACGGCGTGCCGCTGCGCGACGACGACCTGGCCGCCTGCGCCAGCGCCGACGCGGTCTTCTTCGGCGCCATCGGCGACCCCAAGTATGACGATCCGAAGCTGAAGGCCCGGCCCGAACAGGCGCTGCTGGCTCTGCGCAAGGGCCTCGGCCTGTACGCCAACCTGCGGCCCGTGTCGGTCCAGCCCGTGCTTCGGGCGAGCTCTCCGGTGCGGGAGTCGCTCCTCGAAGGCGTCGACATGCTGATCGTCCGCGAGCTGACCGGCGGCCTCTACTTCGGTAAGCCGTCGGAGCAGCGCACCGGGCCGAACGGGCGCGAGGTGGTGGACACGCTCTTCTACACGGAGGGTGAGATCCGGCGCGTCGTCAAGCTGGCCTTCGAGCTGGCCCGAGGCCGCCGCAAGAAGCTCACCAGCGTCGACAAGGCCAACGTCCTGTCGTCGAGCCGCCTGTGGCGGACGATCGTCGAGGAGGTCAAGTCCGAGTACCCGGACGTGACGGTCGAGCACCGGCTCGTGGACGCCTGCGCGATGACGCTGATCCAGCGTCCGGCGATCTTCGACGTGCTGGTAACGGAGAACCTCTTCGGCGACATCCTCTCCGACGAGGCGAGCGTTCTGGCCGGGTCGCTGGGGATGCTGCCGTCCGCGTCCATCGGCGAGCGGCGCACGGCTCACGGGCTCCACGGCCTTTACGAGCCGATCCACGGCTCCGCGCCCGACATCGCCGGCAAGGACATCGCCAATCCGCTGGCCACGATTCTCTCGGGGGCCATGCTGCTGCGCTGGTCCCTGGGCCGGGCGGTGGCCGCCGATGCCATCGAGCGGGCAGTGTCCTCGGTGCTCGCCGAGGGCTACCGGACGCCCGATCTGCTCGCGGCCACGGGCGACGCCACGGGACTGAAGCCGGTCGGCACGCAGGCCATGGGCGACGCAGTCGTGGCGGCGCTTGGCGGAGCGGCCCGGGACGCGAGCCCGCACCCGTCCGCCGGAGCCGTCCGATGACGGACCGAGTGATCCTCTACGACACGACCCTGCGCGACGGGACGCAGCGCGAGGGTCTGGTCGTCTCGCTGGCGGACAAGATCAAGATCGCCCGCCGTCTCGACGAGTTCGGGATGGCCTACGTCGAGGGCGGCTGGCCCGGTTCCAACCCCAAGGACGTCGACTTCTTCGCCGCGGCTCGCTCGATCCCATGGAAGAACGCCAGGCTGGCCGCTTTCGGCTCGACGCGGCATCGCTCGAACCGCGCTGAGTCGGACCCCAACCTGGTGGCCCTGGTCGCGGCCGAGACCCCGGTGGTGACGATCTTCGGCAAGAGCTGGCTGCTCCACGTCCGGGAAGTGCTGGGCGCGACTCCGGAGGAGAACCTGGCCATGGTGGCCGACTCGGTCGCATTCCCCGCGGCCGCGGGACGGGAGACGATCTACGACGCCGAGCACTACTTCGACGGCTACAAAGACGACCCCGGGTACGCCCTGGCGACGCTGCGGGCCGCCCGGGACTCGGGCGCGCGGACGCTCGTCCTGTGCGACACCAACGGCGGCACGCTCACGGATGAACTGGTTTCGATCCTCCGGAAGACGATGACCGCCCTGGCCGCCGAGGGCCCGAGTTCCGGCGAAGCCGGCGCCGTGATCTGGGGTATCCATTGCCACAACGACTCCGAGCTGGCGGTCGCCAACTCTCTGGCGGCCGTCGCCAACGGCGTCCGCCACGTCCAGGGCACGATCAACGGCTACGGTGAGCGCTGCGGCAACGCCAACCTGGTAAGCATCCTCGCCGACCTGGAGCTCAAGACGAAGTACGAGCCTGTCCCGTCGGGCCGGCTCGGCGAGCTGACCGAGATGGCCCGTTACGTGGCCGAGATCGTCAACATCGCCCCCGACGACCACCAGCCGTACGTCGGCCGGTCCGCGTTCGCCCACAAAGGCGGCGTCCACGGCTCCGCTACGGCCCGGGCGAGCAGCTCCTACCAGCACGTGGACCCGGGCGTCGTCGGCAACGTCATGCGCCTGGTCGTGAGCGAGCTCGGCGGCAAGGCCAACACCCAGCTCCGGGCGGAGCAGCTCGGCCAGCAGCTGGACGGCGTCGATCCGAAGGCGCTGAGTCAGATCATCAAGCAGCTCGAGGCCGAGGGTCTCGCCTTCGAGGGCGCCGAGGCTTCGTTCGAGCTGCTGGTGCGGCGCCACAAGTCCGGCTACATGCCCCCGTTCGAGCTGTGCGACTTCACCGTCCTCGTGGAGCAGCGCGGCGGCGCCGAGCTTCTCTCCGAGGCCACGGTAAAGGTCGAAGTCGCGGGCGAGGTCCTGCACACCGCCGCAGACGGCAACGGCCCGGTCAACGCCCTGGACTCGGCTCTTCGAAAGGCTCTCGGCGCCTTCTACCCGCAGCTCGACGCGGTTCACCTCGTCGACTACAAGGTTCGCATCCTCGACAGCGAGGAGGCCACGGGCGCCCAGACGCGAGTAATCATCGACTCGTCGAACGGCGCCCTGGAGTGGTCGACGATGGGCAGCGGTACGAACATCATCGCGGCCTCATGCCTGGCGCTCTGCGACTCGCTCGAGTACGCGATCTGGAAGACGGGCGCGGAGGTCCGGCGGCGCGACGAGCGCCACTTCACGACCGTCGCGCCGTCCGCCGGCAACGGAGCGGTGAGCGCCGCGCCGCCCAGGCGCTCCGAGTAACCCGAGGGAGGGTCCGATGGCATCGCCAGCGTCCGGCGGTTCGCGGAGGTCGGGTTCGCCGGGTTCGGCGTCGGCCGCGGCCCCGGGCGCGGCGGGCGCGGGAGCGCCTTCTCCGGCCGAGTCGGGCTTGTCTGCCGCGGCTTCGGGCGGGGCGGGTTCTTCGGCTTCGGCCGCGGCCCCTGGAGCGGGGGCGGGCGTGGGCGCGACCTCCCCGGCCGAGTCGTCCGTCCGCGCGGTTCGCGGCCCGCGCGTCGCCTTTCAGGGTGAGCCGGGCGCCTTCAGCGAGGAGGGCGTGCTGTCGGCCTTCGCGGCTCCCCAGGCCGTGGCGCTGCCAACCTGGCGGGCGGTCTTCGAGGCGGTCAACGACGGCACGGTCGACGCGGGCGTCGTGCCGATCGAGCGCTCGCAGGGCGGCAGCGTTCGAGAGATCTACGACCTGCTCTTCAAGTTCGACGAGATTCGCATCGCGGCCGAAGTGACCGTGCCCGTTCACCTGGCCCTGCTGGCACTGCCCGGCCAGACGATCGAACAGATCGAACGCGTCTACAGCATCGCCCAGGCCCTCGACCAGGCCGACGAGTTTCTGCGATCACGGCCCTGGCAGGTCATGACCAGCTACAACACCGCCGGCGCGGCCAAGGCAATCGCCGACAAAGGTGAGCTGGGGGCCGGCGCCGTGGCCTCAGCCCGGGTCGCCCCGCTTTACGGCCTGGATGTGCTGGCCGACGACATCCAGACCGGGCACGCCAATCGGACCCGCTTCGCCGTGCTGACGCGCGACCCCATCCCCGACGAGTGGTTCACCCCGGCGACGCTCGCCGGTCCGATCAAGACCACGTTGGTGTGGGCGGTTCGAAACGTGCCGGGCAGCCTGTACCGCTGTCTGGGCTGTTTCGCCGAGCGCAGGATCAACCTGTCCAGGCTCGAGTCCAGGCCCAGCCGCGGCGTACGCTGGGAATACGTCTTCTGGGCCGACATGGACGCGAACCCGGACGAGCCCGATTGCGCGGCAGCGCTGGCGGCTCTCCTGCGCGAGGCGGTGATGGTTCGAGTCGCGGGGGTCTACCACCGCTCGGCAGAGTAGGTTACCGGCCGGCCACCGGCTGGCCGCGCGTTGTGTCCCTCGCCCGTGCCTGCGCTCGGCCCTCAGGCGCCAAACCACGTCGCGCGCCGCCACCCACGATCGCCTTCGTGCGCCGCGCCACTCTCCGACGGCCCCGCTCCAAGCCGCGAGGCCGCGCCACTCCCCGCCAGCCCGGCATTCTGGCCAGATTCCAGCCCCAGTAGCGCCGGGCTGAGAGCCGCCCGCCGTGCCACGGCCGCAACCCCGTACGAGCCTGACATTTCGGCCAGATTCCAGCCCCGGTAGCGCCAGGCCAGGGATCGCGCCGTCAAAACGGACCCAGCCACCCGCGTAAACGCCATCAGCGGCCGAAAGCCCGACCTCGCGCTACCCCCACCGGCATTTGGCCGAATTCGGCCGCGCGCCGCGCCCCGCCGCCCCGCCCCGCCGCCGCGCCCCGCCGCTCCGCGCCACGCCGCCCCCGCGCCACGCCGCGCCGCCGCGCCCGCCACCAGATAGAGCGGCGCGGATCGGGCGGGTCTCTCCACTCCGACCTCGCGCTACCCCCACCGCATTTGGCCATCGGCCGCGGCGCGCCGCTCCGCGCCACGCCGCCGCCCCCCCGCCGCCCCGCGCCCCGCGCCCCGCCACTCAGATAGAGCGGCGCGGCCCCTCGCGGCGCATCCGCTGCAAGGCGAAGATGTGCTTGACGATCAGGTCCTGGGCGCCCTCCGAAATCGATACAAAGCAGACGGCGATCCAGGTCCTCGGCGGCCTCGGGCCTGTCGCGGGCGGCAGGATCCGCCCGTCCGGCCCGAAGTCCGTAGCGTCCTCGACGCGCACAACTTCCGCCTCAGCCAGCACCGCGTCCCGGCCCAGAGCCAGCTTCAGCTCCAGAGCGTCGCCCGCGTTCACGGTCTCCTCGATCGGCGCGCGGACCATGAACTGGAGCCCGCCCGCGCTGATGTTGCGCGTCGTCCCTTCGCCGGTCAGGCCCGCGCTCGCCGTCTCGCTTTGCGTGACGACCACGTACTGGATCGGGCATTCGGTGTCGAGCCGCAGCTGGGCCCGGCGCTGGATCAACCGGCAGTCGGCCGGCATCTCAACCGAGAAGAGGCGCGATTGAGTCGAGCCGAGATGACTCAGGAAGGTCGATGCGGCGACCATTCCGGCGTCTTCGCGGCGGAACGTGAGTCCGATGGGATCGCCGGGGCGGAGCTGGCCCAGCTGCGAGTCGGGCTTGACCAGTCCCATCCACATGGCGGCCGGCAGGATGTTGACGACGACCGCTCGGAATCGAATGACCTTCCCGTCGACCTCTGCCTCGACGAGAACCTGATCGTGAACCGTCGGCTTGTTGCGTGTCTCGATCATCGGTCTGGGCGGCTCTTCGAACGCGCGGTCCCTGTCGGTGCGGACGAATTCGACTCGGTCGCGGTGGCGGTCCGGCGCCGAACATACCGCCGACCGGGCAGAGGGCGCTGCCCGGTCGCCGACTCGGTCCGTCAATCGGGGAGTCGGACCCGCAGACGAGCGTCTTGAGGTCCGCGAGGCGCCATCCGAGCCTCCGCCCGTCCACGCCGAGGCGGGTGTCGGGAGGCCGACCGGGTACTATTCCAGGCCTCGGGTGGGCTAGGCTACGCTTCGAACGGGAGCCGGCGCGGACCGGTCCACGCGGTGGGCATGGTCCCAGAGTGAGGTGAGATTGGGCGGGAACGCTCTCTCGGATCGATCGGACGAAGCTCCGCCGCCGCGCGGCCGATCTGGCCGGCGAGCTTGCCCGAGCGGCGAGGCGAACGGCGACGATCGCGCAGGAGCGGGCCGTGCTGCGCATGCTCGGCGTGGACGGGTTGGACCGCGCCGGGCGCCCGCTGGCTGCGTCGCTGGCGGAGCGTTACTGCGGCTCCGATCCCGGCCGGCTGGCCCGAGGCGTGCTCCTGCCGTTCGTCGTGGCCATGCTCGAGTACGACACGCCGGCGCGTGAACTCGCGCTGGACGGGGCGTCCGGCGCGATCGACCTGGCGCTCGAGGCCGAGCTGCTGGAGCGTCCCGATCGACTCGCCGCGGCCGAGAAGCGCGCCTCGCAGATGCTCGACGCGGCGCTCGTTCGCTTCGACGCCAACCGTACCGCGGCCCGCGAGATGCGCGAGGTCCTCGGTCTGCCCGAAGAGCCCTGGCTGGGCGTCGCCCTGCAGACTTCGGAAGTGGATGCGGCCGTCGCGGAAACGCGGGCCGTCGTGGTTGGGGGCGGGGATGTCGTCCAGGTTTACGTGCCGGCCAGCTGGGAGTTCGCGGAGGCGCGCCGCCAGGCCGGTCTGGAGACGCCGGGGTTGTTCGAGTTCGAGATGCCCCACCGCGGCAGGGAGGCGCGCCGGGGCGATCGGCGGATCGAGACGCAGCCGAAGCGCGAGCCTGCCGAGCCGGTCCCGGCGGGGAGCCAGCGCGGCCTGGCGTTGCTGCGCAAGGCCGCCGACGACGCGGCCGCGGAGCGCGGTTGCTACGCCAGCCTGATGACGGTCACGTCGGCATTTGCGGCCCCGGAGCAGGCGGTCGTGGCCGCATTCGAGCGAATCGACTGCGTCGGAGCGGACCCGATTCGCGAGATCGTGGAAGACAACGTGGATCCGGAACGAGCGCTGGCCGACCATTCCTTCGCCCATCGGCTGCAAGCCAGGTCCGGCTGCCGGGTTGCCATCGGCTCCGGCCCCCTGGCGCTCGGCGCGGACGTGGCGAGCGGCGTTCCCTCCGATGCGGCGACCCGGGCCGGCCGGGCGCTGGCGCTCCAGGCGCTGGGGGTGGAGCTGGCTCTCGCGGACGGGCTGCCGGCCGATCGGCTGCTTCTTGGGGCCGTCCCCGAATGGGCCCTCGGCGAGGACGACCCGGGCTCGATCCTGGTTCAGGCGTGGCTGCGGCGATCAGTCTTTGCCGGCCATCGACTGTTCGTGGGCGGGCCCCCTGGCTGGCTCGGTTCGCCGGGCGGCTCCATCGCGGTCGTGTCGGCTCTGGCCGGCGGGGACGCGTCGCTCGTCCTGGAGCCGCGGCTCTCCGGGATTGTCAGCGCCGTGGCGGCGGATCTAGCGGCGGCGGCCGGGACCGCACGGGCCGTGCGGCTCGCGTTGAGCGACGGCGCGCTGCACGGTGACGCCGCCGAACTTGCGAGTCGAACTCTCAAGGCAGCGCGATTGGTACTGGACAGGCTGTCGGCCGAGGGGTGGGAAACGCTGCTTGGACCGGCAGGGCTCGGTGCCGACGGCGAGCGGCTGGGAAGGGCGGCGGTGGTGGAACGCGCCGACGGCCCGACCTCCTCGGCGAGGCTGCTGGACGCACTGGCGTAGGGCTCCGCCGGCTCGACGGCCGCGGCGCCGGCGGCGCCGCTCCACTCCCGTCCTACTCCCGGGCCGCGGGCCCGGTGCTAGCATGCCGTGGCCGCCGATACCCGGCGACATGCGGCTGCACCAGGCGACGCCACGGGGTGCCTGGCGCCAGCCGGCGACCCCGCGACACCCGGCAAGCGAGGAGACGAAACTGACCGGCTCGAACGAGCGGACGATCGTATTCGGCGGTCGGCGCGTGCCCATCGTCGTCGCGCTCGGCGTGGCCGCTCTGGTAGTCGCGTGGATCGGCATCGTCTACTTCGCCGAGCCGTGGGGCGTCTCGGCGCTGCCGTCCGGTATGGACGCCCGATGCTACTGGGTACCGACTCTCGCCGATCCCTATCTCCATTCGAATTGGCTCGACCAGATCGCCTATCCGTACTCGCCCGCGTTCCTCCAGCTCCTCGAGCCCATCCGACTACTGCCGTGGCAGGCGTTCATGGCCGTCTGGGCGGCGATCCTGATGACCGCGATGTGCTACCTGACGGGTCCTCGCCTGATCCTCCTCGGCCTTGCCTTCTTCGGCCTGATGGAGATATGGGGCGGCAACATCGAGCTGCTGGTCGCCGTGGCCGTCGTGCTCGGGTTCCGCTGGCCCGCGGTGTGGTCATTCGTGCTGCTGACGAAGATATCGCCGGGGGTAGGCCTGCTGTGGTTCGCGGTCCGCCGCGAGTGGCGATCTTTGGCCATCGCCGCGGCCGCCACCGTCGCGGTCGTCGCCGTTTCGTATCCCTTGATGCCGGACGCGTGGCGAACCTGGCCGCAGGTCCTGGCCAACAACGTCGGCAAGAACGGGACCTGGGCGGCCGTTCCGGTGCCGTTCGCCGTCCGGCTGCCGGCGGCCGTCGTCCTGGTGATCTGGGGCGCCCGGACGAACCGCCGCTGGACCGTGCCCGTGTCGGCGATGCTGGCCCTGCCGGCGCTTTGGTACGGCGGTCTGAGCATCATGCTCGCCACGCTGCCGCTGCTGGGGGCACGGTCCTGGACGGATCTCCGACGCGTCGCCGCCCAGGGCCGATCGGAGCTGGCCGCCGAGATCGCCGCCGCCCGGCGCATGGGCCGCCGAGCTCGGGTCGAGAAGCCCCTTTCCGGGGGCGATTGAGGCCGCCGCCCGACGGTCCGGACGCCTTCCTCGTAGGATTGCGCCAGCAGCGAAAGAGCCCGCACCACGGAGGAGCAATCAGTGCCAGACAGCTCGCCAATGCCGGTTCGTGAGGCCGCCTGGCCGACGCTTCACGTCTCGCGGCACCCGGCCATCCTCCACAAACTGCGGATCCTCCGCGACGAACGGACCGAGCCCAAGAAGTTCCGCGAAGTCGTTCGCGAGCTGTCCTGGCTGCTCGGATACGAGGCCCTGGCCGACGTCGAGGTGCGGCCGCTGGAGGTCAGCACTCCGCTCGAGCGCACCGACGCCCACGAGCTTGGCGTGCGGATCGGTCTGGTTCCGATCCTGCGCGCCGGCCTCGGCATGGTCGACGCGATGCTCGAGCTGATGCCCACCGCCGAGGTCTGGCATCTGGGCCTGTTCCGGGACGAGCGGACGCTTCGGCCGGTCGAGTACTACAACAAGCTTCCGGACTCCGCGACGGTGGACCTTTGCCTGATCCTGGATCCGATGCTCGCGACGGGCGGCTCCGCCACGGCCGCGATCGAGGTGTTGAAGCGCTGGGGCGCGACCCGGATCAAGCTCGTGAACCTGATCGTGGCGCCGGAGGGTGTGGACGCCGTCACCGCCGCCCATCCCGACGTGGAGATCTACTGCGCGGCCGTCGACCGCCAGCTCAACGAGCACGGCTACATCATGCCGGGCCTGGGCGACGCGGGGGATCGCCAGTTCGGGACGGGGCGCCCGAAATAGGTATCGTCGCTAAAGAGAAGCGGGCGGCCTGGCTTTCGCCGGAGCGAATGCCGCGCGGCCGCCCGCTTCGATTCTGCGAGGGGTTTGTCAGGCGGCGGGCGACTCCGCCGTCTTCGCACCCATCCCGAACCTGTTGAGGATCTGGTAGATCACCAGCGCGCCGATGCAGGCAGTGCCGATCCCGCCGACCGAGAAATCGCCCTGGGTGATTACCAGGTTGCCGGCGCCGAGAGTAAGGGCAACGGCGGCCGTGATGAAGTTCTTGTTGTCGGTGAAGTCGACTTTGTTCTCGACCCAGATGCGGGCACCGGTGGTCGCGATCAGGCCGAACAACACGATGGCCATGCCGCCTAGGACCGCTTGCGGGATGGACATGACCAGCGCTCCGAACATCGGCGAGAAGCCGAGCAGGATGGCCACGACGGCGGCGATGACGAAGACGAGGCTGGAGTAGATCTTGGTCACTCCCATGACGCCGATGTTCTCGGCGTAGGTGGTGACGCCGGTACCGCCGCCCGAGCCAGAGACCATGGTTGCGACACCGTCGGCGAGGAACGCTCGCCCGATGTACGGATCCAGGTCGCGCCCGGTCATGGTGGCGACGGCCTTGATGTGGCCCAGGTTCTCGGCCACGAGCACGATCGCCACAGGCACGATCAAGGTGATGGCGTGCATGTCGAACTTCGGTGTTGTGAGCGCCGGCCAGCCGATGAGGGGAGCGGCGCCGATCGAGTTGAGGTCGATGTACGGACCCCCGAAGTGGAGGACGTTCGACAGGAGGCCGTAGAGCAGGTAGCCGAAGATGCCGCCGATCAGGATCGGCAGTCGGCGCAGCATTCCGGGGGCGTAGACGGCGACGATCGCGACCGCGAGGGCGGTGATGATGCCGACCAGAATGCCGAAGTTGTCTCCCGCCGCGCGACCGTTCGTCATATATCCGACTCCGGACCCGGCAAGGTTCAAGCCGACGACCGCGACGACCGCACCGGTCACGATCGGGGGCATCAGGAACTCGACCCACTTGTAGCCGACCGCCATGACGATCAGGCCGATTACTGCGTAGACCGCGCCGCAGGCGACGATGCCGCCGAGGGCGACGGCCATGTTGTGACCGCCGCCGATGGCCTCGGCCGACAGGACTACTGCGATGAACGAGAAGCTCGATCCGAGGTAGCTCGGAACGCGGCCGCGGACGAAGACGAAGAAGATCAGCGTCCCTATGCCAGAGAAGAAGATTGCCGTGTTCGGGTTGAAGCCCATGAGGATCGGCGCCAGCACCGTTGCCCCGAACATGGCGAAGATGTGCTGGACACCCAGCGCCACCGATTGGACGGCCGGCGGCCGCTCATCCGGGGCGATGATTCCCTCGCGTTTGACGGTCCACTGGAACATGCCCCGGACATATCCGATGGCAGCAGCCATGAGCGACCTCCTACCCTGACGGACTCTCCTCCCTCGGGCGTGACGAGCCTCCCAGCGAGCTGCCCGAGTGCCAGGCAAGCGTCCCAAAAACCGGACCGCTCCGCACGCCATTCGCGCAGCCAAGTGTTCCTAACATGTGGACGAATCGATTCCCACGCGGTACGCGGGAGGTTGGGACTCCCATCTCTTGCGCCCGGGCGCTAGCATCGCTCTCAAATGACTAGCCAGCCCGCGCAACCGAACGCTCCGTCCATCCAATCCCTGCCCGACTCCGGCGGCCTCACGTCGGCTGAGGCGGCTCAGCGACTTCGCAGGGATGGGCCCAACAGCCTTGGAGCCGAAGGCCGGCGGGGGCCGCTGGCCGTCCTCATCTCCCAGTTCACGAGCCCGCTCGTACTGATCCTTATCGCGGCCAGCCTGGTCAGCATCGCCGTCGGAGACGCCGTCGAGGCGAGCATCATCCTCGCGATCGTGGCCATGAGCGCCCTCCTCGGATTCGTGCAGGAGGCTCGTTCCGAGGCTGCCGTCGCGGCTCTCCAGGCCCGCCTGGCGCTCCGCGCCTCGGTGATCAGGGACGGCAAGCAGCAGGAAATCCAGATCCGCGACGTCGTCGTCGGCGACGTGGTGGTTTTGGGCGCCGGCGACATCGTCCCGGCGGACGCCCGCCTGCTCGAGGCCAACCATCTCTTCGTGGACGAATCGTCGTTGACCGGGGAGTCGGCGGCGGCCCTGAAGAACCCGCTGCCCGGCAATCTCGATCCGGAAAAGGACGAGGACAAGGCGGGGCTGGCCTTCTTCGGGACGAGCGTCGTGAGCGGCACGGGCCGCGCGCTTGTCACCGCCACCGGCGCGCGGACCAGCTACGGCGCCATCGCCCACCGGCTCGCCGAGCGCGCGCCGGAAACCGATTTCCAGCACGGCGTCCGCGCCTTCAGTTTCCTGATCGGCCGGGTCACGATGATCCTCGTGGTCGGCGTCTTCGCCATCAACGTGGCCGAGAAGCGGCCGCTGTTCGACGCGCTGCTCTTCTCGATCGCCCTTGCGGTCGGCCTGACGCCGGAGTTGCTGCCGGCGATCGTGACCCTGAACCTGACCCGCGGAGCGCGAGCGTTGACCGCTCACGGCGTCCTGGTGAAGCGGCTGCCGGCCATCCAGAACCTGGGCAGTGTCACGGTCCTGTGCACGGACAAGACAGGCACGCTTACCCTGGGCAAGCTGGAGCTGGTGAAGGCCGTCGGCATCGACAAAGACGACGCCGGCGAGGCCTCCCATGCGCTCGAGCTGGCCTACCTCAACAGCCACTTCGAGTCGAGCTTCCAGAATCCGCTCGATACCGCGGTCCTGGCCTCCGCCCCGAAGCCGGCCGACCTGGACTCCTATCGGAAGCTTGCCGAGTTGCCGTACGACTTCAACCGCCGGATGCTCAGCGTAGTCGTCCAGCGCAGCGGCGAGCCGCCGCTGCTGGTGACGAAGGGCGCGCCCGAGGCGGTGGTTGCAGCTTCGAGCAGCGTTCGCGAGGATCACTCGGCCAGGGCTATCCACAAGGCAGAGCACGATCGGCTGGCAAAGCTGGTCAACGGATCCTCGGCCGATGGATTCCGGCTGGTCGCGGTAGCTTCCAGGGTGCTGCGGCCCGACGAGCTGACCGGGCTGACGGCCTCGACCTCAAAGGAGGCCGCTCCAGCTTTGGCCGCGAAGGCTCCGGCCCCGACCGCAAATGCGGCAGCCAACGCTTCCCCTGCCGAGGCGCCGGCTTCGACCGCAGTGGCTTCGGCTGCGAACGCTGATGCGCCGGCTTCCACGGGTGGCGTCGCCCTGGCCGACGCTTCCCGGCTGGAACGCGATCTCACTTTTGAGGGCGTCATCCTCTTCAGCGACCCGCCCAAACCGGACGTAGACGAGGCGATCGTTTCCCTGGCGAACCAGGGGATCGCCCTCAAGATCATCACCGGCGACAACGACCTGGTCGCACGCCACGTCGCCGGGCTGGTGGGGCTGAAGGTCGAGGGCGTCCTGACCGGCGACCAGATGAGGAAGCTGACTCATCCGGCTCTCGTGGCCCGCGCGCCACGCACCACGATCTTCGCCAGAGTGGACCCCGATCAGAAGCTCCAGGTCATCCAGGCTCTGCGCGAGTCCGGGCACGTCGTCGGCTACATGGGCGACGGCATCAACGACGCCCCGGCCCTTCATGTCGCCGACGTGGGCATCAGCGTCGACAACGCCACCGACGTGGCCCGCTCCGCGGCCGACATCATCCTGCTCGAACCCAGCCTGGCGGCGATCAGCCAGGGCGTGACCGAGGGCCGGCGCACCTTCGCCAACACCCTCAAGTACATCCGGATGGGCACGAGCTCCAACTTCGGCAACATGATCAGCATGGCCGGGGCCGCGCTGGTCCTGCCGTATCTGCCCATGCTGCCCAGCCAGATCCTCCTGAACAACCTCATCTACGACGCCTCGCAGACGGCCCTCCCTTCGGACAACGTGGACGCCGACGTCCAGGCGGAGCCGGCCCGGTGGGACGTGCACGCGATCGAGCGTTTCATGGTCGTCTTCGGGCCGATCTCGTCGATCTTCGACTACATGACCTTCGGCGCGCTCCTCCTGATGCTCGGCACCGACGCCAAGAACGAGGGTTCGTTCCAGGCCGGCTGGTTCGTCGAATCGCTCTTCACGCAGATTCTGGTCGTGCTGGTGATCCGTACCCGCATGACGCCGTTCTGGCGGAGCCGGCCCAGCAGGCAGCTCGGGGCGGCCATCGTCGCGGCGCTGGTGGTGGCGGTGATCGTGGCGCTGAGCCCTCTCGGTCCCGCGCTGCTGAACTTCGGGGCGCTGCCCTGGCAGTTCTGGCCGCTGCTGGTCGTCCTCGTGGTCGCCTACCTGACTCTGATCGAGATCGTCAAGCGCATCTTCGACACTCGCGAGGCGAGGCGGCCCGAGGAGATCGCCCGCAGGAAGGCTCATGCGAGGCTTCGGGTCGCCACTCCGGCCGACGCTTCGGCCAAGACATCCATCAAGTAGGTCCCGCTGACAGCCCGCCCGTCCTTATGTAGGATCGCGCCGTCGGGTCCTCTTTCCGCACGCATGCCGGAGGCGATCTCGAGCCGGAGGAAGTCGTGGAGCTCAATATCGAGCCGTCCAGAACGGCCCTCGTCGTAATCGACCTGCAACGCGGGATCGTCGGCTTTCCGGCGACTCCGCACTCACCGACCGACGTAGTCGCCCGGACGGTCCGCATCGCCGACGCGCTCAGGGCCGCGGGCGGCACGGTCGTGCTCGTCCATGTCACTCCGTCGGCCGACGGCAGGGACGGTCTCAAGCCGATCACCGACGTCCGGGGCCCGGTCGGCAGAGTGCCGTCGGCGCTGCCGCCCGATTGGGCGGAGATCGCGCCGGAACTGGGCCCGCAGCCCGGCGACATCGTGATCACGAAGCGCCAGTGGGGTGCCTTCTACGGCACCGAGCTCGATCTGCAGCTGCGGCGCCGCGGCATCGACACGATCGTCCTGTGCGGGATCTCCACCAACGTGGGGGTCGAGAGCACAGCCCGAGACGCCTACGAGCGCGGCTATCAGCAGATCTTCGTCGAGGACGCCATGTCCGCCCGCGCGGCCGAGGAGCACGCACACACCGTGAGCACCCTCTTCGCGCGGATCGGCCGGGTCCGCTCCACCGAGGAAGTGCTGGCGGCGCTCGGATAGGCGCCGTCTGGCGTCCGGTCCTCACCGCCCGCTCCCGTCGGCGAGGTGCCTTCGCGCCACAGGATCGGCCGCTTCGTCTTACACGCCGCTTACACAGAGGCCGTTTGAAGACGATCCAGGGACGTCCATGATATGGCCGTCGGATCGGCAAGGCGGCATGGAGACACTCTTGGTGAAACGAAATCGCGCCCGGACGGTGGCCGGTTTGGCGGCGGTGCTGCTCGTTGGCCTTGCCGTCGCCGGCTGCGGTCATCGTGGCGCCACGGCCTCGCCTACGGTCGCCGCGGTGACACCGGCCCCTGCCGCGACCGCCGGGGACAACGGCACGCCCGGCTCGGCCGTGGCTTCGACGGCCGCGGCCACGCCATCGGCTTCGCCGTCCGCCCCGTCTTCGGTCGCGCCCCCTACGGCCACCGCGCCGGCCGGGCCGGCCACCCCCGATCCGGTAGCCAGCGAGCTCGATCAGATCAACCAGCTCATCAACGACATCAACAACTCGGTCCAATCCTCGGACTCGTCGCAGCAGGGCGGGGAGTAGCCGTGGGAAGGCCAGGGAGCTCCGCAATGCAGTCGATACTTCGCCGCGGCCTGCTGGCGGCGGTTGCCGCGATTGCGGTCGTCGCTTCCGCCGTCGGGGTCGCCGGCGCAGCCGCGCCGGCCCCGGTCTCGGGCGGCCCCGCAGGTCTGGGAGTCTGCGCCGCTCAGGCCACGACGGCGCGATCCGGTGGATCGGTTGCCGCGCTGCGCGCCTTCGCCGACTGCGAGATCGATCGCCGGATGACCACGCTCGGTCAGCTTTCGGCGGCCCTCGGCGCGTCGAAGGGGCTTACCGCGTCCGACTCGGCGGCCCTGGCTTCGGATATCGGCTCGACCGGTTCGGGCCTGACGAGCCTGAAGGCCACGATCGATGCCGCGACCGCTATGCCAGCGCTCAAGCTGGGCATCGTGGAGATCGTGACGAGGTACCGCGTCTACCTGCTGCTGGGACCGCAGGTCCGGCTGACCATCGCGGCCGACGACGTGGTCGCGCTCAAGCCGCACTTCGACCAGATATCGACCAACCTGGCAGGCCGCATCGCGACGGCGAAGGCGAACGGCAAGGACGTCGCCGCGGCGCAGACGGCACTCGACGCGATGAACGCGGCCGTCGCCAACGCCGAGACGCTCGCGTCGCCGCTGCCTGCTCAGCTCCTGGCGCTGACGCCCGCCCAGTACAACGCGGGCACTGCGTCCGCCGTGCTGCAGAGGGCCCGCGCCGCCCTGATCGCGGCCCGTGACGACCTCAAGGCCGCGGTCCGGGACGGGCAAAACGTGCTCGCCGACCTGAAGTAGCGGCCGCCCGGTCTCGGGCCCCCGGTCAGCGGACGCGGAAAGGCGCCCCGTGGCCGGGAATCACGACGTCGACACCTTCCAGCAAGCGCTGGCGGTTGCGTGCCAGCTCCGCCGGGTCGGTCGAGTAGGGGTCCACTTCCGGAGTCCGGTCGGACCTCCACCACAGGTGCGTGAAGGCGTGGCGCCCGCCCGCCGTGTCGACGACCAGGCTGGCGTCCTGGGGCGTGTGGCCTGGCGTGACCCACACCGTGGTGTTCGGGCCGAGCTTGAAGCCCTCGCCCTGGTGCGGGTTCACCCGGTCGTCGCGCCGCACGGTCCGGAAGTCGACGATCTCCGCCTGCCGGAAGAGGGCGATGTTGACGGTGTGGTCCAGGTGATGGTGCGAGACGAAGACGTGGGTGACGTCGTCCGGCGAGATGCCGAGACGCTCGAGAGGGTCGAGGATCAGCGAGCGGCTCCTGACCATGCCCGGATCGACGACGATCACGCGATCGCCGTCGCGGACCAGTCCCACGGTGCCCGCCACGGACGGCGAGTCCGCGTAGCCGACCGCCAGGATCTCCACGAGGGCCGGCGAGATGTTTTCGGTCATCGGCCATCTCCCTGCTGCCAACTCGGTGGTGTGCTGCCGGACGCGGGTCCGCCCCGCGGCCGCCGCGATCTCTATGACGTGGAGGCCCAGGCCTCCACGGACGTGGTTACCGGCGATCCGCTGGCGACCGACTCGTCGATCGCCAGCCCTATCAGGTGATCCTGGCAGCCGTCCGCGAGCGGGTACGGCGCCTGGCCCTCGCCGCGCACCCAGGCCGCCATGGCGGTGAGCATCGAGGCGATCGCGATCTCCTCGTCGCTCAGGCGCAGTCCCGGAAACGGGTTCCGGTACAGGATCGTGTCGCCCAGGCTGATGTGGTCGGTGTCGAAGCCGTCGAGGTCGAGGTCGTAGCCGGTCTGGCGGCGCACCAGCGGAGAACGCACGATCGTCCGCGGCCCGACGAGCCGAACCACTTCGTCGTCCTCGATCTCTCCCGCCGAGCCGCGGATCAGAATCCGGCGCGACCGGAGCTGGTTGTGCCATTGGTTGTCGGTGAAGTCGTACAGCCCCATGGACCCGCCGAAGTCGATCGTGGCTATGGTCGTGGTGGCGTCCTTGGGCCGGTCGTCGTCCGTCCATCTGTCGCGTGCGAGCGGATCGACCAGCGGCGCGACGAAGGTCCTGGCACTCACCGTCGCCGGCTCGAATCGGGCGCCGAGGAAGGCCCGCATGAGCGCCACCGCGTGATACTGGTGCGTCGACGAGACCTGCACAGAGGTGACCTTGCCGATCGCACCCGAGCGCGCGAGCGCGAGGCGCGACGCGTGACTGGGCACGAGTGGGTACTGCTCGGCGATCTGGACCAGATCGCTCGATCCGACCGTCTCCCACAGGCTGCGCATTCCGTCGAGATCGGTCGCGGGAGGGGTCTCGCACAGGACGGGCAGATCCAGCTGGACTGCTGACCGCACCACGCCCGGGGCGACCGTTCTCGGCACGGCGACGACCACGAAGTCGGGGCGTTGACTCGCGACCAGCTGCTCCACGGAGTCGTAGGCGGGCAGATCCCATCGCGCCTTCATCCGGGCGACGGAATCCGGAGAGCGCCCCACGATGCCGGCGACCTCCAGGCCGCCCGGCAGCAGGCCGGCCAGCTTCAGAAAGAACTGGGACCGCCAGCCGAGGCCGACCACCCCGAAGCGACTCGACACCGCCGTCAAGCCCCGAAGGAAGACGGCGGGTTGCCCGAGCGTTCTTGCAGCCGTGTACTCATGGCGGAGACGATATCAGCTGCGGCCCCGGTCGGCCTCCTGGGTGTCAGCCTCCGGGGATCTCGTCCAGCAGCGGCTCCTCGAGCCCCTCCAGCCACGTCCGTCCCGGTCCCTCGGCGTCGAAGACGACCACCTCGTTGGCGCCTTTCACCAGCCAGGCCCCCGGGAGGTACGCCGTTCGCTGGGGCCCGACGCTCCAGAAGCGCGACAGGCACCGGCCGTTGACCCAGACCACGCCTCTGGACCAGGCACCCAGGTCGAGATAGGTGTCGCCGACGGTCTCGACGTCGATCCGGGCTCGGTGGAAGGCCGGGCCCGACCGATCTCCGGCCTGCCAGACCAGCGACGCAAGGCAGGACTCGTCGAGAGGGAAGCGATATGCCTTCCATCCCATCAGCGTCAACTCGCCGTAGACGACCCGGTCGGTGATCCCCTTCCGGTCGAGGATCCTGGACCCGAAGTTCGTCCGGCCCATCGTGTCTATCAGGATGTCGAGAACGGCCCGATCGTCGGGCACGTCCGTGACCTTGATCGTCGTCTCGTGCCGGCGCCGGTCCAGCCTCCCGACTAGCCGCCCGTTGAGCCAGACGGAGGCGAAATCGTGGGGCTCGACGATCTCGAGCTCCTGGTCTCCCAGGCCGGAGATGTCGGTCCGGTAGAGGATCAGGCCGTAGGACTGGCCCAGGGCCTCCATCGGTTTGGGCTGGGCCAGGGTCACGGATTCGGGGAGGTTGTCGAACAGCCCCGCCGACTCGGTGGGGACGAAGCGAGGCAGAGCCACGGTGGGCAGCGGTGGGCCGGGAACCGGCGGCAGCGGATCGGAGGTGTGCTTCGCCAGCAGGTCCCGCAGGACGAAGTACTTGGCCGTGGGCCGGCCGCCTTCGTCGAGCGGAGCCCAATAGTCGTAGCTGCTCACGGTTGGGGCCCAGGACTCGTAGTGATTGGCGCCCGCCATGAGCCCAAAGCTGGTCCCGCCGTGGATCATGTAGAAGTTGAAGGAGCAGTCGTTCTCGAGCATCCACTTCAGCTCCGCGGCCACGGGCGCCGGGTCGGCGCTGCCTTTCCGGGGCTCGCCCCAGGCGTCGAACCAGCCGGCCCAGAACTCGCCGCACATGGAGGGCTGGTCGGGCCGCAGCTGCCGCAGCCTGCCGATCTGCTCGGCGGCCCGGGTCCCGAAGTTGGCCACCGTGATCGCTCCGCCGACCTGCCCCGCCCGCATGGTCGCGGGCCTTGCCCAGTCGCAGGTGTACAGGGCGCCGTCGAAGCCGACCCGCCGGACGAGTGCCACCATCGCGTCCATGTAGGACCGGTCGTTGCCGAACGCGCCGTACTCGTTCTCGACCTGCACGAGGACGATCGGGCCGCCGCGATGCCACTGCCGGCCGGCCAGCCGGCGTCCCACCTCGGCGAAGTACCGCTCGACCGCGGCGAGGTACCGCTCGTCGGAGCAGCGCGCCTTGAGATCCGGAATGGCCAGCAGCCAGGGCGGGAGACCGCCGAAGTCCCATTCGGCGCAGATGTAGGGCCCCGGTCGGAGGATGACCTTCAGGCCCTCGGCGGCGGCCATGTCGATGAACGCCTCGACGTCGAGGTTGCCGGCGAAGTCGAAAGTGCCCGGGGCCGGCTCGTGAAGGTTCCACGGCAGGTAGGTGCTTACCGTGTTGAGGCCCATGGCCCGTACGCAGGCCAGCCGGTGGCGCCAGTAGGCCCGCGGAACCCGGAAGTAGTGCAACTCCCCGGCGAAGATCCGGAAGGGCTCCCCGTCGAGCAGGAACCGGCTGCCCTCCACCGAGAATTCGCGGCTGGCCTGGGATGACACGGGAGCCTCCATGCGAGCGTTTCTGCCCGACGGGCACCGCTTCGAAGAGCGACTTGTCCGGGACGCCGCCGGATCGACCGTCGGATGTTGTCGGCCCGGCGCGGCCGTCATGCTAGCTTCAAACGAGGGCGCGCGGCCAGCCCCCGAGTCGGATAATGCGCCCGGGGTGCGATAGATGGGTCCTGCCGGACTGAGGTATCGAAACCGGACCGCCGGTATCGCGGTCGTCGCGCTCGCGTTCGTCGCGGCCGTTCTCGTCGTCGTAATGGCGGGGAACGGCGGGCAACCGGGCCCGAGCCCGTCGCAGGCGCAGCCGAGCCCGACCTTTGGAGCCCTGTACGCGGTCAATCCCAACGGCACATCCGCGGACGACGACCGCTGCACGACGCCCGCTCAGGAGTAAGGCCGGAGCCAGCCCGACTGGGGCGAGGACTACCTGGCCGGCGGACGGTTCTACGTGAACTTCACGGGAGCGCCCGAGGAGCACGTCGCCGCGATTCGCGCGCTGCTGCCTTCCGATTGCGCCGTCTACGTGAGAATTGTTCCCATCTCCTCGGCCGTCGGTCGCGCGCTGCAGGATCGAATCGCGAACGACAGGGGATCGCTCGAGGCGGCCGGCGTAGAGGTCAACTCGATCGGCTTCGATCCCATCGCCGACAGGGTCAGGATCGGCGTCACCACGCTGACGCCGCAAGTCCAGGCCGAGCTCGAGCGTCGATACTCGAGGGACTCGATCGAGGTGGTGCAGGAGGCGCCAGCCGTTCCGG
The DNA here is from genome assembly GCA_963838285.1 of uncultured Chloroflexia bacterium. GTDB lineage: Bacteria > Chloroflexota > Limnocylindria > Limnocylindrales > CSP1-4 > Fen-1039. The sequence continues at coordinate 16,162 of CAWIQP010000007.1, read as the reverse complement.
CCGCCTCCTGAGGCGCCGGCCGCCGATGCCGGAGACCGAGACGCCGCGATCGACGGCGAACGTCCCGTCGGCCCTTCGGAGCTCACCGAGGCCCGGTACAATCCGCGTCGGGCGTCCCGCTCAGCCTGCGCTCTGGCACTAGCGGGTCGAATCGCGATGGGGAGAGGGAAATGAGTCACCGGCTTTCCAGGCTTGGCTTCGCGCTGGCCATTGCCGTTTCCTTGCTGACGGTGCAAGCCGGCCGGGCGTCGGCTACGGCCCCTGGGTCCGCGCCGACCATCGTGAGCCCGGTCGACGGTTCCTCCGTCGGCGCCAACCCCACGCTTCATTGGACGGCGGTTGGAAACGCTGTCCGCTACCGCGTCCAGATCGCGACCGCCCTCACCTTCTCCGCCCCGGTTTACTCGGTGGAATGCACCGGCCTGTACGCGACGCCGCAGAGCCTCCTGCCCTTCGGCACGCTGTACTGGCGCGTCGCCGGCGAAGACGGCAGCGGCAACGTCGGCCCCTATGCCCAGGCGTCCTTCACGATATCCGCCTCAACGGCGCCGGTGACGCTGACGCCGACGAACGGCCAGACGCTCACCTTCCCGACCAACCCCGTCATCTTCTCCTGGCAACCCGTTCCCGGCGCGACCTCCTACACGGTGCAGGTCGCCAATTCCTCCAGCTTCGTCGGGGCGGTGCAGTACACGACACCGAACAGTTCCTACACGCTGGTCGACACGCAGTCCTTCACCCTGAGCGACGGAACCACGCCTCAGTCCTGGTGGTGGCAGGTCCAGGCTAACTTCCCCAACGGATCGGTCAGCTCGTGGTCGACCGGGTGGAGCTACCAGGTCGTATGGCCGGCGACGCCTCAGCTCGAAACCCCCGCGAACGAATCCTCGGTCGTAGACACCGTCTTCTCCTGGGACCCGGTTCCCGGGGCCGTCAGCTATGACATCCAGGTGAGCGCCAACGGTGACTGGCAGAACGGTCTGACGTGGTACCAGTACGGCGTGGTGAGTACTCGCGTTGCACCGAGCCAGACTCTCAACAACGGCTCGTACTACTGGCGAGTCCGGGCTCGAGCCGTCGGCAATACCACCAACTACGGCCAGTGGTCATCGGCCTACGTCTTCACGCGGGGCTGGTCGACCGTACCTGTGACGGTTTCGCCGCTCTGGCCGGGCGGGACGGCCGATCCGCCCGTGGTCAGCAGCCTCGAGTTCAGCTGGACTCCCGCGGCCTCGAGCGGAGCGGGTTGGGTCGATCACGCCTCCCGCTACCAGATCGAGATCGGCACGAATCCCAACTTCACCAACGGCACTTACTCCACGTGCGCCACCAACCAGACCACGTTCACCCCCAGCAACGAGTGCAACCCGTCCATCGCCATCGGCACGCCCTACTACTGGCGGGTTCGCGGGATGGACGACCCGGCCGGTGTCATCGGGCAGTGGAGCAGCAGCGGCCCAACCACTACGCAGCGGTTCATCTACGAACCGTCGCTGCCGGACCTCTCGTGCGGTCCGGCCAATGGGGCGACCGTCTCGACGCCCGTGCTGTGCTGGTCTGCCGTCTCCGGTGTCCAGACCTACCAGGTCACGATCAAGAGGAACGACGGACAGGTCGTCATTCAGGACACCACCTGGGCGCTCTCCTACACGCCACTCGCGGCCCTGGCTCCGGGCGACGGTCCTTTCTCCTGGAACGTCACCACCATCGACAGCCAGGGGAACATGGGGCTGATTCGGGGAACCTGGCCGACCTTCTCGCTGACCGCGCCCACGACCGACACTTCCCTGTCGCTTCTGACTCCGGCGAATCTCTCCAGCAGCGTGCGCATGCCGTCCCTGACCTGGAAGCCATACACCGGAGCCAGCTACTACGAAGTCATCTACGGCGTGACGTCGGGGAGTTACTACGTCACGCCGCTCAGCGGTGGCACGCATCTGCCGTTCGCGGGCTTCACCTACGAGGGCGCGCCACTGTCGGCGCAGAAGTACTACTGGGCTGTCCAGGCCTACGACTCGAACGGCGGCCTGCTGGCCACGAGCGGGGCAGGAACGTTCTTCGTCGGCACCACATCCACGAATGGCGACTGGATCGTTCCCTGGAACAACTACCTCACCCCGGAGTGCCAGGCTCAGACCAATCCGCAGACAGCCCGGTGCACACCGCTGCTCGGTCAGACGCAGGAGATGAGCTGGACCGCCGACCCGAATGCCGGGGCGTATGTCATTACGGTTGCCAAGGACGTCAACTTCACGAACGTCTATGCCACCTATGAGACATCGCAAACGACTCTGACGCCCGCGGAGTCCTGGCTCGACAGCCAGGCCGGTGAGTCCTACTACTGGTTCGTCCGCCCGTGCGTGGACTGGGGTCAGACGGCTTGCGGGCCTGGGCCCGACACCAGCGACGGCTACTACAACGCCAGCGCCTACAAGAAGGCCTCGCCCGCGCCCACCGGTTTGACAACCACGACGGCCGCCAATCCGCCGGTCGCGGCGACGACGATCGCGGATCAGGTCACGTTCAACTGGTCCGACTACATGACGACCAGTCAGGCTTCGCCATACCCGGTCCCCGGCGACTACTCCTCGCGAGTGACCCAGGAGGCCCAGAACTACAGGATCCAGGTCTCGACCTCCTCGGACTTCAGCAATATCCTCGACCAGGCGGTCGTCGATCAGACGCAGTACACGCCGTCGTCCATGACATACCCGGAGGGGCCGCTGTACTGGCGCGTCCAGGCCATCGACGACAGCGGCAACTACCTCACGATGAGTTCGACCGGGACCGTTACCAAGGCCTCGTCGCCCATCACCCTGACCTCCCCGACCGACACGGCCACCGTCAGCGGCGTGCCGTACTTCACCTGGACGCCGCAGAACTGGGCCGCCAACTACGTCATCGAGATATACAAGAACGGCGACCTGAACTTCTCCAGCAGCAACCGGATCCTCCAGCAGCAGACTAAGGTCTCGGCCTGGTCGTACTCCGGGAACCTGCCGGCGGGCGTCTACGCCTGGCGCGTCCAGCGCCTCGATGCCAGCGGCAACCAGGGCCCATGGTCGACCGGCCGGACCTTCACGCTGCACCCCACGGCGCCCACGCTCAGCACGCCCGCCGACCAATCCCAACAGAGCGGCTCGAACCTCTACTTCACCTGGAACGCAGTCCAGGGCGCGGTCAGCTACCAGTTCCAGTCGAGCACGGTGTCGGACTTCAACTCCATGACCGAGAACCTGGTCACGGTCATGTCCGCCTGGGCGCCGACCTCGCAATACAACCCGGGAACGTACTACTGGCGCGTCAACCTCCTGGACGCCTCCAACAACGTCCTCAGCACGTCCGGCTCACGAAGCTTCACCGTGGGGACCGTTCCGGGCAAGCCGACGGCCGTAACCGCTACTGCGGGCAACGCTTCGGCCCTGGTCAGCTGGACGGCGCCATCCGATAGCGGCAGCTCCAGTATCACCTCCTACACCGTAACCTCCTCGCCCGATGGGAAGAGCTGTCTTACGAGCGGGGCTCTCAGCTGCACCGTCTCTAGCCTCACCAACGGTCAGGCCTACACATTCACCGTAACCGCCACGAACGACGCGGGCACAGGACCGGTGTCGGACGCGTCCAACAGCGTCACGCCCACCGGCGCAACGGCCGGCACGACTTACCACGCCATCACCCCGACTCGCGTCCTCGACACCCGCAACGGCACAGGCGGCCTGTCCGGTCCCTTCACCAACCACGCCGCCCGGACGTTTACGATCGGCGGCCTGCCGTCGAACGCCACCGCGGTCACCGGCAACCTGACCGTCACCGGGCAGACGTCGGGCGGCTATCTCTACATCGGTCCGGTAGCTACCAACAACCCGACGAGCTCGACTCTGAACTTCCCCGTGGGTGACGACCGCGCCAACGCGGTCACCGTCCAGCTCGGAGCCGGAAGCACGCTCTCCGTTACGTTCGTGGCATCCTCCAACGGACCTACCGCTCAGGCGATCTTCGACGTCACCGGCTACTTCACAACGGACTTGTCCGGGGCCACCTATCACGCCATCGCGCCGACGAGAGCCCTCGACACGCGGACCGGCACGGGCGGACTCTCCGGTCCCTTCACCAACCATGCCGCCCGGACCTTCGCCATCAGCGGCCTGCCAGGCAATACGACCGCGGTTACCGGCAACCTGACGGTGACCGGACAGACCAGTTCGGGCTATCTGTTCATCGGCCCGACGGCTACGAACAACCCGACCAGCTCGACTCTCAACTTCCCCGTAGGCGACGACCGCGCCAACGCCGTCGCCGTCCAGATCGGGTCGAGTAACACCCTCTCGATCACCTTCGTGGCACCGTCCAATGGACCAACCGCGCAGGTCATCTTCGATCTCACCGGCTACTTCACCGCGGACACGTCGGGCGCGTTCTACGTTCCGATCGCTCCGAGTCGAGCACTCGATACCCGCTCCGGCACAGGCGGGCTCTCCGGTCCCTTCACCAACCATGCCGCGCGAACGTTCACCGTCAGCGGCGTCCCCTCGGGCGCTACCGCGGTTACCGGAAACCTGACCGTGACCGGGCAAACGTCGGGCGGCTTCCTCTTCATCGGTCCCGCGGCAAACAACAACCCGACCAGCTCGACTCTCAACTTCCCCGTAGGCGATGACCGCGCCAACGCCGTCGCCGTTCAGCTCGGTGCCGGAGGGTCTCTTTCGGTCACCTTCGTGGCTCCCTCGAACGGCCCCACGGCCCAGGCCATCTTCGACGTGACGGGCTACTTCGTGTCGGCCGGCTAGATCGTCGGAAACCCAGTGTCGGCAGGCCGCCCGGTCCGGGCGGCCTGCCGATTCATGTGGGAGCTCCCGCGATCCCTGGGCGCCTACACGAAGACCGTGACGCCGCTGCCGTTGACTTCAGGCGGCGACCACGCGGTTGCGGCCGGCCTCCTTGGCCATGAACAGGGCCGCGTCCGCTCGCCCGATCAGCGCCTCTTTCGTCGGTTCATCGCCGTAGAGGACGGCGCATCCGGCGCTCACGGTGGAACGCAGCGGTCGTCCGTCGGCGCCGGGCACCGTTCGCGTCTCGAACGCGCGGCGGACCTCGTCGGCCAGGCGGGCGGCCTCGGAGAGCCCGCAATCGTCCAGGATCGCAACGAACTCCTCGCCGCCGTAGCGGGCCACGATATCGGCGGAGCGGAGGCGGTCTCGCAGGATCTCGGCGAACAGGCGGAGCACGGCATCGCCGGCCAGATGTCCGTGGAGGCGATTGAAGTCGCCGAAGTGGTCGAGGTCGAACATGATCGCGGCCAAACTCCCGGCAGGTGCGTGGCGCTTGAAGCGGGCGATGGCCAGGTCCAGCGAGGCGTCGAAATGGCGGCGATTGTAGAGGCCGGTGAGTCCGTCGCGGATCGCGAGGGCCGAGACCTCGGCAACGAGGTTGGCGTTGGCGAGCGCCAGCGCCGCATGTGAGCCGAGCATGCGGAACACCTCGCGCTCGGCTTGCGTGAATGCCCCGGCGCCTTCGAGGCGGCCAACGGAGATCACGCCGAGAACCATGTCCTCGTTGACGAGTGGCACCCCAACGGCCCATCTCGTTTCGACCAGCTGGTAGTCCCGCAACGCCGCGCTGTAACTCGGTGCCCGGCCGGCGATCCGTCACGATCACGGCCCGCTCGCTGATGGCGCGACCCGCCGTGCCGTCGCCCGGTTCGATGACCGCGCCGACGGCGCCCGGAGCGAGTCCGCGAACGGCGCTGACGCGGTATCGCCCGTCGCCGCGATCGAGCAAGGTAATCACCACCGTGTCCGAGGGGACGACATCGTTGACGGCGTCGACCAGTGCCGCCGCCAGGCGCCCGGGTTCCCGGATCGCGTTCACGGCGGCCCCGAACTCGGCCAGCGCCGCGAAAAGTCGCACGCGATCATGCAGGGCCTCCTGAGCGCGGCTGCGCCGAAGGCTGCTCGAGAGACGATCGGCGATTGCCTGCGCCAGGGTGAGGTCGTCATGGGTCAGGCTTCGCGGCCGGGCAGACTCGATGCCGAGGACGCCGAGCACTGCACCGTCGCCGATCAACGGGACGGCGATCTCCGTGACCACGCCGTCACCCCCGGTGTCGCCGGCTACGTAGTCCGGATCGCTGCGGACGTCCGGCACGAGTTCGGCGACGCCGGTACGGGACACGCGTCCCGCGATGCCCGTGCCCCCGTCCAGCCGCTCGGGCGCGGCCCGATACCCGCGCTGGGCGGCCAGCCGCAGGTCGGGTCCGTCGCTCAGGTACAGCGACAGGAAGCCGTAGCCCATCAGCGCCTGCATCTCCTCCAGCACTGCGTCCCGCGCCGCCGGCACCGGCCCTTGATCCGCGAGGAGGCGTCCCACGGCTTCGACCGTACGCATGGCATCGTGCCTGCGACGGGCCTCGGTGATGTCGATACCGGTCGCGATCACCTGACTGACGGCGCCTAGATCGTCGGCCAGGCAGGTGTTCTCCCAGCTGATGAGCCGCAGCTCGCCCGTCCGCGTCACCCAGTGGTTCTCGAACGAGTTCGGGTAGGCCCCCGCCTGGAGGTCGGCAAAGCCGGCCCGCACCCTTTCGACCTCGGCCGGCGGGATCACTACCTCCCAGAAGAGCCGCCCGGTCACCTCCTCGCACGTATGCCCGCTGAGCCGCTCGCAGGCGCCGTTGAAGCGCACGATCCGCCCCGCCTTGTCGAGGACCAGCACGAGCGCCCCGATGACGTCGAGAACCGAACTGACGAACCGTTCCTCGTCGGCCAGCTTCAGCTGCGTCTCGTGGATGGCGGTGATGTCGCGGCTGACGGAGACGCTGCCGGCAAGCCGCCCGTCCGCCAGGATCGGCTCCACCGAGGAGCCGAGCCAGATCTCGCGGCCGTCCCGAAGCCGAACGGAGCCCGATCCCAGCCACGTGCGCCCGGCCTGGAGCGTGGCCATGAATTCGTTCGGGTCGCCGGGTTCGGCCATCTGGTAGGGCAGCAACTCCTCGAACGGGCGGCCCATCGCCTCGGCGGCCGAGTAGCCGAACAAGCGCTCGGCCGAGGCGGTCCAGTGGGTGATCCGATTGGTCGCATCGGTCGCGAACACCGCGTCGGAGATATGGTCGATCAGGCGCAGGTCGCCCATGTCGTCGGCAGGGGCGTCGACGGCCGTACTGTTCCGAGGGCTCTCAGTGCGGCGTGCATCGACCGTCCTCGCCGGCCGTTCGCGGCCGGCTGTCGGAGCCACGTGGGCGCCGATGCCGGCTGAACGAGATCCCGACCGTGGGTTGTTCATCGCGCGTCGCCAGTGCGGAGGACATCCGCCGGGGATCGCATCGATTGGCAGGGCCAGGCGAAATGACCTCGGCCCGACCATCATGGTTCGCCGCAACCGACAATGCAACGACCCCCTTCGGAGGCGCGCCGGGCGGCCCGGACCTCGACGACCACGGGCGAGTTATCTTGTCGTCGTCGAACGCAGCGCCGGAGGCAGCCCAACCGTGAGTTCCAGCCGCGACAGAGCGAAGCCGGACCGCCGGGTTTCGGCGCCCGACCTGACCGCATTCGACGGCGACCGCTTGGAACCTGGTCGCGACTATGAAGCGCTCCTCTTCACGGATCGGGACTTCGGCGGTCAGGACGCGAGCGACTCCAGGTTCCTCGAGTGCCGCCTCGAGCGATGCTGCGTGGAGGGGCTCTCCATGCGACGTTCCCGCCTCGTCGATTGCCTGCTGGCGGAGGTCCACGGAGCGGGCGTCGACTTCTCCGATTCGGCCTGGCAGGACTGCCGGGTCTCCGGCGGCCGCCTCGGTGCCCTGACACTGCCCGGCGCCACCTGGACGGCGGTTCGCCTGCGCGGCATCAAGCTCGGGTTCGTCAACCTGGCGGTCGCCCGACTCGAGGATGTCGTGTTCGAGGAATGCGAGATCGGCGGTTTCGACGCCCAAGCCGCCCGGATACGATCCCTCGCCTTCGTCCGCTGCATGGTGCAGGAGTTGAACGTGGCCGACGCCACTCTCTCGAAGGTGGACCTGTCCGGAGCGAAGCTGCGCACGCTCGTCGGGGTCGAGAGTCTCCGGGGAGCGACGATCGACCGCGACCAGCTGGTCGATCTGGCGCCGCTGCTGGCTGCCCAGCTCGGCATCGAGGTCCGCCCGGACTGACGCACGAGAGGCAGCCCAAGACCGGGCCGGCCGCCGAAAGGGGGACCGGAGCGGGACGGGCGGGATCCGCAATTCAACTCCCGGCACTACCGCACCGATAATAGACAGGTGGGCGATGCCGGCAGTTCGCAACTTGGCTACGACGATCTCTTCGCGCGTGCCAGCCGGGCGGCGACCGATGAGGAGTGCGAGCAGATCGTCGCCGAGATAGAGGTGCTGATCCGATCCGCCATAGATCCCGCGGATCGTGGTCGCCTATTGATGTGTCGGGCGCGCGTGAGATCCAACCAGTGGCGGACGGCCGCGGTCTACGAGGACGCGCGCGAAGCCATGCGGCTGTTCGAACGAGCCGGCGAGGGAGATCTCGTTGTTGACGCGGCTAGCTGGGCGGCCGCGCACGCCTCGAGGATGGGTGAACTCTCGATCGCCTCCGATCTGGCGACGAGGAGCCTGGTAGCGCTGCAGTCGGTCGAAGACGATCGCCTGCGGATGGAGATTTACAACCGGCTCGGAATCTTCTGCGTCTCCTTCCTCGACTACGACCGGGCCGTCGAGCAGTTCGAGGCCTCGCTCGCCGCCGCGGAGCGCACCGGCGACCTCGAGAAGATCTCGAGGCAGCTCCACAACCTCGCCGACGTTCTGCTGGTCATGGCTCGACAACGTCAACTGGCTCACGCGCAAAGAGGCGGCGAGGAGCTGGCGCGCGCTGAGGCGGTGGTGCTCGAGCTGCTCAGCAGAGCGACAGACGAGTTCAAGCGCCGGGCGGCCGGTCATCGGCTGCTCGCCGAGATCTTGTGCGAGCAAGGCCGCGGCGAGGAAGCGCTCGCGGTGCTCGACCAGTTCCGCGATCAGACCGGCGGCATCACGTCCGTGGCGCAGCGGGCGGCGCTCGCCTGGATCGAGGCGCGGTGCCTGCGCCTCGCCGGCCGCCCGGAGAAGGCCGTGGCGGAAGCCGAGCGAGCCGTCGCGATCGCTCGATACGCGGACGACGACCACGAATTGATGCTTGCACTCGAGGAGCTTTCGGCCTGCCGGGAGGCGGCGGGCGACGGCCGCGGGGCGCTTGCGACCGCGCGCGAGGTCAAGGAGACCATATGGACGATCCACCAGCGGCAGACCAGGCAGCTGGTGAAGGAGGTCTGGGGGCGGGCAGACTTCATCCTGGATCAGGCGACGCTCCAGTCCCAGGCCGCGGAAGCCAGCCTTAGAGCCGGCGAGGATGCGCTGGCCGGGCTCGGCAACCGCCAGATTCTGGAACGTTTCCTCAGGAACGAAGCTCCCGGGCAGGACGAGCTGGCCCTGATCCTCATCGACATAGATCGGCTCGGTGAGGTCAACGGCACCTTCGGTCACCGCGTCGGCGACGACGTCGTGCGGCGGTTGGGCCGTCTGCTACGCGCCGAGATGCAGGCCCACAGCGTGGCAGTGCGGTACGACGGCGACGAGTTCGTGCTCGGCGTGCTCGGCGCCGGCCTGCAGGATGCGGCCGATGTCGCGGAACGACTGCGGCGCACGATCGAGGAGCTGGACTGGAACGTGCTTTCACCCGGGCTGCGAGTCACCGTCAGTCAAGGTGCGGCCTCGGGTGCGCGCCTCAGCTCCACGGCCGTCTTCGCCGCGGCGAACGCGGCGCTCGAGGCCGCCAAGAGCGCAGGGGGAAACACGGTCGTGATCGCGCCGGAGCTCGGCCCATCCTCGTAGAGGTCGGCCGGCCGGGCCTCGGGCCGTCGGCTCCGGCTACGCCCGGTCGCTGCCGAGAACGGCCGATATCTGCCCGGCGACGCGGGCGTTGTTGACGATCAGGGCCACGTTCGCCTGCACGGACCGTCCCGCGGTCAGCTCGGCCACTCTGGCCAGAAGCCAGGGCGTGAGCGCCGGCCCTTCGACCCCGGCGGAGACGGCTTCGGCGATGGCCCGCTCCACCGCCGAGCGTGCGTCCTCGATCGGGTAGGCGTCCGCTTCGGGCACCGGCACGCACAGGAGAATGCCGGAGCCGAGGCCGAGTTCGAAGTGGGTGGCCACGATCCGCGCGGCCGCCGCCACGTCGGCGACCGAAGCCGGGGCGCGGATACCGCTCCCGCGCGACCAGAAGCCGGGCATCTCGTCGGTGCCGATGGCCACGACCGGGACGCCGCGAGTCTCGAGGTATTCGAGCGTGGCGGTGACGTCGAGGATCGCCTTGGGTCCGGCGCAGACGACCGCGACCGGCGTCCGGGCAAGCTCCTCCAGATCGGACGAGATGTCGAGCGTGGGCGGGACCGGGCTACCGGGAGCGCCGAGCGCTCCGCGGTGGACGCCGCCGATGCCACCGGTCGCGAAGACGCCGATCCCGGCCGCCGCCGCCGCGATCATAGTGGCCGACACCGTCGTTGCCGCCCAGCCGGTGCCGGCGACGGCGATCGACAGATTGGGCCGCGCGGCTTTGAGCACACCCCTGGTGGTGGCGAGCTCGACCAGTTGATCCTCGTCGAGCCCGACCAGGATTCGACCGCCGTGGATCGCGACGGTGGCCGGGACGGCGCCGCTCTCACGGACGGCCAGCTCGGCCGCGCGGGCCACTTCGACGCTCTGCGGGTACGGCAGGCCGTGGCTGATCAGCGTCGACTCGAGGGCGACGACAGGGCGGCGCGCGGCCAATGCGTCGGCGACCTCGGGTGAGACGGCGAGCCTGGCACGGAGGCCCGCCGAGACGGCATTCGCGGTGGCGTGGTTCACGCCGCCGATGTTACAGGCTCCGCGCCGATGCCTCGGCAATCGGGTCAGTCGAACGCCAGCTCGCGGGGCCTTCGAAGGAGATGGCGTGCCGCCAGCCGGTTGCCGGCCTGCGCTCCGCGGCGGATGGCGACGGCGACGGAGGCTCCACCTCGACGGGTCGCCAGCCAGCCGAGGATGAAGCCGGCATCGAAGGCGTCGCCCGCTCCGGTGGTGTCGGTGGCCTCGACTGGCTTCGCCGGACCTCGACCCGGCAAGCCGCGCCGCCGTCCCGATACAGCAGCGAGGCGCCCTGCGGACCGCGCTTGATCACGACGATCGGCGCGATCTCGAGGAGCGACTCGTCGTCTGTCGGCCAGAGCGCCGGCCTCGGAACCGGCCGCGAACAGCAGATCCGGTCGCGCGCCGCGAACGACGTCGATCGCGCCCGCCCGTCCAAGCGCGAGCAGCGGCCCGCTCGACGACAGATCGACCGTCACCAGCGCGCCGGCGGCATGGGCGAGTTCGGCTGCGCGCCTGCCCGCTTCGCCCAGCGGATGGTCGAGGAGCGAGTAGGCGGGTAGGTGCACCAGCTCGGCCGGAGCGAACCAGCGCTCGCGAAGGTGTTCCGGAGTCAGCCACAGCGCGGCGCCGCGATCCTGGACGAAGGAGCGCTCGCCGCCGCGAGCCACGAAGACGCCCACCCGGCCCGTTTGACGGCCGGCGATCCGGGCCACCAGGGGAGTCACGCCGTCGTCGCGGATCGTCCGGATCAACGCCCGACCGGCGGCATCTCGACCGACCGAGGCCACCAGGCCGACGACGGCCCCGCCACGGGCGAGCCAGCGGGCTGTGGTCGCGGCCGAGCCGCCCTGGCGCAGCATCACCCGGCCGGCGACGTCGGTTCCCGAGATCAGATCCGCCGAGGGCGCCAGGACGACGTCGACGACCAGGTCCCCGACCACCAGGACGCGAGGTCCGCGTTTGCGTGCGCGACCGGCTGCGTCTCTCACGGGTCGGAGTATGCGGACCTCGATCGCGCCCCGGGCGGGCATCGGCTCGTCGTTCATGCGGCGAGCTTAGTCCGAACTGGCCGCCGTCTTCACGAAGATACCAACCATCACGAGTCTCCTGTCAGTCACTGCCGCGGGATCGATCAGGCCGGCGTCTGCTTGGCGACTCGGGCCGCCTGAAGGATCCGGACTACGTTGCCGAAGGGGCCGCGCACGAGCATGTCGCCTCACGGCCCATCTCGCAACGCCACGCGATCAGGGGACGTGCACCCGAAGCGCAGCCGTGGGGGCTCGGAAATGAAACAGGAAACTCGAAGAGCCGTGCCCCGGGCAGGGCACGGCTCCGTTGGGTTGTTTGCGAGCCGGCTGTTCAGGCGGCGATAGGTGCGAGAGTGGGCGCTCCGATGAGCCTCCATCCGCTGACCCAGGACCCGTCGGCGGTCGCGTTGAGGGCGATGTTGAGGAACGCCAGCTGCTCGAGTTGCTGCGCGCGAGCGAGCGGGCCTACGTCCACCGGGTTCAGGCCGATCGATCGGACCAGGGCCAGGACGGTCTCCTTCGCGTCGCGGTCGTCACCGGCAACGAAACCGTCGAGCGTCGTTCCTTCGGCGATCGGGTCGGCTTGATGGGAGGCCAAGAGCGTATTGAAGGCCTTGACCACGTGGGCATTCGGCAGCCAGGCGGCAAGTCGCTCGGCGTTCGATTCGCCGTTGTCGATCGTCGGGCCGTTCGGACCGAAGCTCATGCGGTTCGTCACGTCGATGACCGGCTTGCCGGCGACGGTGTCCCGGATCTCAGCGACGACCTCCCACGCACTGGCGAAGGGGATGGCGAGAACCACGACCTCGGCCGCCGACGTCGCCTCGGCACTGGTCCTGACGAAGCGGGCGCCGGTCGCGGCGGCGGCTGCTGCCGCATGCTCGGGATCGCGTGAGGAGAAGGTGACCGTGTGCCCCGCACGAGTGAATGAGGCGGCGAGGGCTCGACCGACGTTGCCCGCTCCGATGATCGCGACGTTCATTTCAGTTCCTCGGGAATGCTTGACGAGTTGGCTGATATCAATCAGGCTTTGATGAGCGCCACACTAAACCATAAGTGCGGCTCTTGTCAATACTTGTTTGATGAGGACAAACCATGGCGGTTGAACAGCGGCGTCCGCCGGCTGTGGGGGCGCAGATCCGGCGTTGGCGGGCCGAGCGGGGGCTCACGCTGGCTGCTGTGTCCGAGCGCAGCGGTCTGAACGTCGGCTACCTGTCCCAGGTCGAGAACGACAAGGCTTCGCCATCACTCTCGTGTCTCGCCGTGCTCGGCGAGGCGCTCGAAGTGCCGATCGCCTGGTTCTTCATGGGCGAGGTGCCACCGCCGAAAGTCGTCCTAACCGCTGATCGACCGCAGGAGCGGCACGAGGGCCTCGGTCGGGTCGAGCTGGTGGACGGCGGCGCAAACCGGGACGTGTCGATCGTCGAGGCGGTCGCCGTCGCGGGCGGACGGGCGGGCCTGCACGCGCACACGGGCGACGAACACCACCTGGTCTTGAGCGGCCGATGGCGCATGTCGCAGGGCGAGCACGTGGTTGAGCTGGGCCCCGGAGACTACCTTCGTTGGGACGGCTCCATCCCTCACGACGCCGAGGTCATCGGTCCCGACGAAGGCCGCGTGCTCATCGTCACCCTCGCCCGCCGCTGAGCGCCCGGGCCGTTCACCGACCGGCCCCTCGATCCTCTCCGCCAGTTCGATGATGATCCCCGCGGGCCGCGGACGGCCACGCGCGGTGCCGCGGCTCGGTCTTCTATATTCGGTCGGCTTCGTGGATGAGTCGGAAGCGTCGTGGCGCGTTTCACAGTTTGCCCACGGTCAGGCCGACCAAGTGGACGTGCCCGGGTTCGAGTCGCCTCGTGTCAGCCGACGACCTCAGGAGGCGCCCGGCTCGTTGGACGTGATCCCTGACACCTGCCCCGAGACCGCGTCGACACTCGCCCAGATGTTGTGCCACGCCGTCGGACCGGCCGCGCCCGGGCTCGCGTCCGGAACGCCGTAGGTGAGACCCCAGGTGGAGTCGGAATCGAAGCCCAGCGACAATGTGGCCCTGGACCAGAGCTCCGCGGGGGCGCGGACGGCCGCCGTGGCCAGGTTCGTGGCAGCCGTCTGTCCCATCAGCGGCGCCACAAGCGCTACGCCCTGGCGCCGATCCAGGAAGGCGAAGACGGCGCCGCTCCCGGCGTTGACGAAGACGTCGAAGTCGTCATCCGACGCGCCGGTCTCCTTCCACGAGACCTGGTAGGACGACACCCCGGCGGCCTGGACTTGCGTCACCGAGATTGCGAGGCCGGTGACGCCGTAGCCGGCCTTCTGCATGAACGTTCCGGCTGCGCCCTGGGCGGCGTCGGCCGTTACGGAGACCGTGCCCGTCTCCGGAAGATCGGAGACAAAGACGACCTCGTCGACGGCTCCAGTCAGGCTGTCGACCAGCGTCTTGGTGTCCGAGTCGTCGACGCCGTAGAAAGAACCGTTGGGGCTGGCTGTCAGGTCGGAGCGACCGGATACTCTCTCGGCCGCGGCGACGACCTGGTCGGCGGAGACCGCCTCGCATTTGGTGGTCGCCGGCGACGTGCCGGGTATCTCGGTCGTCGCTTCACCCGTCACCGCATCCACGCCCACCGTGGCCGGCGGCAGGATGCCAGACGGCGCCGTTCCAGCCGCTCCGAACTCGACCAGCCACACCGAATGCGGGTCGCCGCCCCGGAAATCGATCGTCATCCTTGCCGACGGCGCCTGGCCGCCGGAGGGAGCGTACTTTGCGAGGGCGATCTCAATCGCGCGAGCCCTGCCGATCACAGGTACATGCGGGTTCGGGACCTTCTTCAGCAGGTCCCAGGCGAAGGCGACGCCGGTCTTGGCATTTACCAACACGCTGAAGTCGATGTTCCAAACGCGCTGGCTGTCGTTTTGGGCGTACCAGGAGTAGTCGACCCTGAACACCGCGACCCCACCCTGGTGGACCTCGGTCACAGTTGGGTAGTCGGGTATGCCGCTATCGGAGACGCCTTCATCGGGGAGGAGAGCCCTGGCGGCCGCGAGCGCCTGATCGGAGCTGGCCGAAACGGTGTCGTCCACCGGCATCTGGTCGAGGAGCACCAGTTCCTCGACTTTCCCCCACGTGTCCAGCACCACCACAGCGCTGTCCGATGTGGCGCGGTAGTAGCACATGCCGTCCTGCCCGTCGACCAGCTCGGCGTTCAAGGAGGGGACCGCGGCCGCGGATGCCGCGGCCGCTGCGGCCTGTGCGGCGGAGAGCGTCGGTCCCGGAGTGGGGGGCACGCAGCCGCAGCAGCCCGCGACGAAGAGTGGAACCAGCGCGAGCAGGATCAGGCCTCGAGACGTCCAGCGTGGGCCGCTCATCTCATCCTCTACGCCGGCCCAGCGGCACGCAGGCTGGGTCCTGAGTCCCGCAAGGATAGCGCGAGATGTTGCCCGGCGGCTCTCGCCCGAAGCAAACGGAGGCGACCTGCTTCTTCCCGGCGTGACGCCGTCGATCGTGGCGGTTTGATAGTTGCGGGCGGCGCCCATCGATCCGGTCGCGCCAAAGGTGCCGCTCGCGGGCTCGTACAACTCGGCTGAGTCCAGACCGGAAAACAGGGAACTGTCGCTTCCCCCTGCGACGAGGACACGGCCATCGCTCAGCGCTGTGGCGGAATGCCAGGCGCGGGCGGTGGTCATCGACCCTGTCCCGCGGAAAGTGCCGGTCTGATCGTCGTAGAGCTCGGCCGAGGCGAGGCCGTTGGAGTGGGCGTCCATGCCTCCGGCGATGAGGACGAGTCCGCTGGGCAGCAGGGTGGCGGACTGCGAACGGCGAGCGATCGTCATCGACCCGGTCGCACTGAAAGTGCCGGCTGCCGGGTCGTACAGCTCTGCCGAGGCGGACGCCGTGAGGCCGCTCAGTCCGCCGGCGATCAGGACGCGGCCGTCGGGCAGAAGGGTGGCGGTGTGGTGCTCGCGGGCGCGACGCTAGCCTGTCGTGGGTCGACACGGTCCAACCTAGGTCCGATGCATCGACCCGCGCCCGCTCGTGTCCAGGGCCTGGAGGACCGTGCTCGGCCTTGTGGATATCGACTGGCTTGGCGCCTAGGCGTATTGGGTCAGAAGCTGGAATACCGAATCTGAGACGGCGGACGTGCCGCCGACCACTACGATTCGAGCAGGCTTCAGACGCACCAGTTCGGCCTGGGTCGCCGATGGCAACGAACTAGTGCCCGCGAACAGAAGGGGTCCGGAGACCGTTCCAGCTGCAGCTCCGGCTGCCAGTGACGAATGC